>PKTK01000012.1 GCA_002869165.1 Candidatus Parcubacteria bacterium
CAATAAATCTCTTATATTGGAGGAAAAAATGAAAAAAGTTATTGTTATGAGCTCAATTATATCGTTTTTGTTTTACTTCTTAGTTCTAAATGTTCAGGCCAACTGTAATTGTAATCCGGGGCAAGCTTGTGCATGTACTAATGTATGTCAAAATCCTAATCAATCGTCAGCATATGCCAGTACTTATAGCAATATAAACTCAACCTATCACCAGCAAAATATAGAACAACATAACATGAATTATGCCTCCTCTTCATTAACCAGCAACACAACCTTCTTTCAAGGTAGCTCAGCAACAACACATATTATAGGTGAAGAGATTAGCAGAAAAACCGGTAATTCTTTCTTCGAAGAAAGAGAGAGGAAACAAAAAATTATAAAATATCTGCAAATAATTAATTTATTTGCTAAAATAATCTAGATTCCAATCCCCCCCCCTAAAATTCAATTATGGATTACAGGGGGGTTTTTTATTTTAAAAAATGTTTGTGCAAAAATTGTGCAAAAACTAACTAATAATTTATCAAAAAATAAAATTTATTATTTTATTTTTTAAGCTGTAACTATTATTAGCAAAGATACTGCAACAGATGACTTAATATTAGCAAATTTTTCTTTATACTTTTTACTTTACACTTTCAACTCGAGATGTCTTGACAATAAATAAAAAATACTCTAATATTATAGAGCATTAGTCATAATGCTAAACAAATGAAAAAAGCTTAGTAAAATCTAAAAAATACAGCTTGCAAAGTCACAGACTATTGTAAGGTCTGTTTTTTCTTTATTTTACGAGCAAGTCATTAAAGAACATTAACAAACAAATTTGGTGCTAACAGGCGCCAATTTCAGAAGACAACTATAATTATCTTCAAATAACAACCAAACAATCTATTCCAAATAGATTAACAGGATTAATTTGTATATAACCTCTTTATAGGTGATATACACTTGGCAAGTAAACCAAGTAAAAAACTTTTCGAGAGTTTGATCCTGGCTCAGGATGAACGCTGGCGGCGTGTCTAAGGCATGCAAGTCGAATGTTTTCCCTCGGGAACGCATGGCAAACGGGAGAGTAACACATTGGTAATTTACCCTTAAGTCGAGGATAACCCGGAGAAATCCGGGATAATACTCGATGGTAGTGGGGGGTCACATGACATTCCCACTTAAAGCTCCGGCGCTTAGGGAGAAGCCTATGGTCTATCAGCTAGTTGGTGAGGTAAAAGCTCACCAAGGCTACGACGGATAGCGGGTGTGAGAGCATGGCCCGTCTCACTGGGACTGAGACACTGCCCAGACTCCTACGGGAGGCTGCAGTCGAGAATCTTCCTCAATGGACGAAAGTCTGAAGGAGCGACGCCGCGTGAATGAAGACGCCCCTCGGGGTGTAAAATTCTTTTATTAGGGACGAATCAATGACGGTACCTAATGAATAAGGGGCTGCTAATCTCGTGCCAGCAGCAGCGGTAATACGAGAGCCCCAAGCGTTATCCGGATTTATTGGGCGTAAAGCGTCCGCAGGTGGTTTAACGCATCTCCTGTCAAATCTATCGGCTCAACCGGTAGACTGCGGGAGAGATGGTTAGACTAGAGGCCGGGAGAGGTAAGCGGAATTGTCGGTGTAGGGGTTAAATCCGTTAATATCGACAGGAACACCAAATGCGAAGGCAGCTTACTAGAACGAGCCTGACACTCATGGACGAAAGCGTGGGGAGCGAAGGGGATTAGATACCCCCGTAGTCCACGCCGTAAACGATGGATGCTAAGCATTGGAAGTATCGACCCTTCCAGTGCTGTCTACCTAAGCTAACGCCTTAAGCATCCCGCCTGGGAAGTACGGTCGCAAGACTAAAACTCAAAGGAATAGACGGGGACCCGCACAAGCGGTGGAGCATGTGGTTTAATTCGATGATAAGCGAGGAACCTCACCCAGACTTGACATCTAGCTGCAGAGCCTAGGAAACTAGGCAGCCTTCGAGGGTGCTAGACAGGTGCTGCATGGTTGTCGTCAGCTCGTGTCGTGAGATGTACCGTTAAGTCGGAAAACGAGCGCAACCCCTATCCTATGTTTTACATGTCATAGGAAACTGCCCGCTTTAAGTGGGAGGAAGGTGGGGATGACGTCAAATCAGCATGGTCCTTACGTCTGGGGCGACACACGTGCTACAATGGGAGTTACAACGGGACGCCAAGCCGCAAGGTGGAGCAAATCCCCCAAAAGCTCTCTCAGTTCGAATTGAGGTCTGAAACTCGACCTCATGAAGTCGGAATCGCTAGTAAACGCACATCAGCCATGATGCGTTGAATACGTTCTCGGGTCTTGTACTCACCGCCCGTCATGTCAAGGGAGCCGGCAATACCCGAAGGTCGCGCCTAGCGCGGACGAAGGTAGGGTTGGTAACAAGGATAAAGTCGTAACAAGGCATCCGTAGCGGAAGCTGTGGATGGATCACCTCCTTTCTAGGGAGATTATTGGTTATGCTAGATTAAATTGCTCACGCTCTTTACTAGTAGGCCAATTGTCGAAACTCCTACGTGTCACGTTTTACGTGATCAAGCTTGGTTAGTAGCCCTAACTAAGACGGAGTAACCGGATCAGAATTTTTTCTGGTTCAGGATCTAAAAAATCCTTCACTATCGATGAGTGTGAAGGTGTTTGTAAGAATTTATTTTCTTCAGATAAAATTGGCGCCTGTTAGCTCCAAATCCGTAAACGGATTTATGGGGCCGTTCTTTAATCACGAGACAAAATAAGATTGGTCCTAACATTCGTTAATCCAATCTTTTTTTGATTGCACTAAACTAACAAAGAATTAATTACAAATTTACAAATTGGTATAATTATAATTCTATGATACAATTATATTCGTAAATTAGTATAATATTAATTGTTAACTTAGAAAGGGCGTATAGCTCAGTTGGTTAGAGCGCTTCTCTGATAAGGAAGAGGTCCATAGTTCAAATCTATGTACGCCCACATCGGTACGCCGAAGCTCGAAAGAGCGAAGGCTATCCACATAAAAACACGCACACTTAAATTAACGAAGTCCGCCTTCGCTAAAACTACTGCGTGACGAAGCGGGATAGAGCAGTTGGCAGCTCGCCAGGCCCATAACCTGGAGGTCGTTGGTTCGAATCCAACTCCCGCAACAAAGACGTAACGAAGTGAAGACTTTATTGCGGGTGTTGGTGAGAACTAACGCTTGAGGTGTAAAAACAAACTTTTTTATGCAACTCCTCATCTTATTAAAACAAGATAATATTGACAGGAAATCTTGAGGGTGTACTACCCTGGGGCTTCTCAGCCCAAGGCTGACCCGCCTAGGGCGGGGAATCCAACTCCCGCAACACATTACAATTAAAAATTAAGAATGAAAAATTAAGAATAAATTCTTAATTGAAAAAAATGGCTCAAAAAAATACTTGGGAAAATGAATACAAGAATCAAAGGCTGATTACTGGTAGTGACAAGCCTCAAAAGGCATTTCTCAAGTACTTGAAATTTCTTAAAAAATAGCGTAACTTGAAAATTGAAGGTTTAAATGTTTTGGACCTTGGCTCAGGAGTTGGAAAAAACTCTATTTATTTAGCCGAACTAGGTGCTAATGTTACGGGTCTAGACATTTCACCTACTGCTATTAGAACAGCAAAAGAAAGGGCCAAAGAAAACAACCTTAATATTGATTTTAGAGAATCAAATATCGGCTCAAAACTTCCATTTACTGATGAAAGTTTTAATCTGATACTCGATATCATGACCAGTAATTCCCTTTCAGGCCCTGAAAGAGAAATCTATCTAAAAGAAGTCAAAAGGGTTTTAAAAACGAGTGGGAATTTTTTTGTACGTACACTAAAACTTGAAGGTGATAAAAACGCCAAGAATCTTTTAAAAACAAGTACAGGCAAAGAAACGGGTACTTATTTTATAAAAGATCTAGGACTAACTGAAAAAGTTTTTTCGCGCGATGAATTAGAAAAGACATACTCAAAGTATTTCAAAATACTAAAGATTGAAGATCACACCGGATATGCAAAATTTGGAAATCAAAACTATAAAAGAAATTATTGGATTACTTATTTAGAGAATAAATAAAAATATGAAATTTCTACGATCAATTATTGCAAATTTTTGTATCAATTATATTGCACTTGGAATTGTCACACTGATAGGCGCAGCGCTTATCCCAAGTGACTCTGTATGTCAATTTTGTTATTTTGATCCTAGAGCAATTATTATCCTAATACCTCTACTGCTTGCTTGGGTAATAGTTACAATTTTTACCGCTTCTATATCCACCACAGGAACTGCTAATAAAATAAAATACATTGTTGCTTCTTTACCAATTACATTTATATTCAATCTTAAAGTTCTTAACAATTTCGATTATTCACATATTTTATTTTTTCCCATTTTAATATTCTTATATATTATATTAATTAAAAAAGATAATCTGAAAGATATTGTCAATAATCCTGAATTAAAAAATTTCCGAATTACAATAGTAATAATTACTTTATTTATTTTGATGGGTTATTTTATATGGTACAACTTTTTAAGCTAAGCAGCGCACCGTATCACTAAAAAAATAAAAGTCTATTCGTATTTATAATTTATTTCATAAATATTTTTATTGATATTTTATTTGTGAAATGAAGTTTAAATTCGAAGCCGCGGTAGCTCAGGGGTAGAGCAAAGGACTGATTTTCGGTCCCCCTTGTAGAAATACCAGGTGCAAAATTGGGTGAATTCGGGGAAACCTAAGTTAATAATAAGGCAATCCCGAGCCAAGTCCTAGAGGGTCTTAGTTCTAGGAAAGGTGTAGAGACTAACAAGTGAGTCCCAACAATAATCTTGTATAAGCGCCCAACTCCGTAGTATTTGATTTACCGGAGATGATATAGTCCGACACTCATTGAAAAATGAGCAAACAGTCAAGGAAAATCCTTGTGTCGACAGTTCAAATCTGTCCCGCGGCACCGATTGTCATTCTATTGAACCTATGTTATATTATCCATATACATAGGTTCAATTTTATGACTAAAGACAAAGCCATTAAACTAAGAAAACAAGGATTGAGTTATAATGAAATCCAAAAAATACTTGGCACCGCCAAAAGTACACTCAGTTATTGGCTTAAAGATATTGAGCTTAGTGATAGCGCAAAAAACAAAATTGCTAACAATAAATATCAAAAAAACACCTTAAAACTTATAAAAAGAAACAAAAATCAATCTAAAATTGCAAGAGATAATTATAATAAAATTATTTCTAAAGCAATAAAAGAATTCGATAAATACAAAAATGATCCATTTTTTATATCAGGCATTTCTCTCTATTGGGCAGAAGGATATAAGAAAGGGGCTGACAAAAGTAAGTGGAAAGTGATTGATTTTGCAAATTCAGACAAACATATGATCAAGTTGATGATGCTTTTTTTCAGAAAGTACTTAAAAGTGCCCGAAGAAAAATACAAGGCACAAATCATCATTCATCCAAATTGTGACTTAAAAAAATCTTTATCAATTTGGTCAGATATTACAGACATCAAAAAAGACAAATTTATTAAATCTTTTTCAAAAACGCCTAACAGCAGTAAAGGTATCCGAAATAAAAAAAGCCTGCCAAATGGCACTTTACACATTAGAATATATGATGTTAAACAGTTTTTTAGAATTATTGGCTGGATTGAAGGACTAAAAAAACATTACAAAGTTTAAATTTTTTACATCTGAGTCGGAGTGTGGCCTAGTTGGCTAAGGCGCATGCTTTGGGAGCATGAGATCCTGGGTTCGAGTCCCAGCACTCCGACTAAGCTGTAAAATTTTAGCGGACCAATACGTACTGGGTTCGCACTATCATCCGATAGGGCGCCAGGTCGTATAACCTGGCGAGTCCCAACATTCCGACCCAGCTGTAAAATATATGAAATATATTAAAGAAACATCTTGGAACGAAATATTTCAAAACTGGGCAAAAAGAGAATCAAACAACCCAGCTTGGATACGCTGTGCAACTGAAATAAAAGGCTGGCCTAACTGGGAATCTTGGAGAGGATATACTGCAAATCTATTTAATGCAAAGAATAGAAAATGGTCACTTTATAAATTTGAAAATCCTAAAGAAGAAATTCTAAATATGCTAATTGGACCATACACAGGCTGGCAATCAAAAGTTAAAAACAAAAACAACACTACTTTTAAAGAATTATTAGATATTCCTGAACAATTTAATGAGCTCTCTCATCATGAAGGAGTAATAAATATTTTAAATGGACTTCCATTTAATACTGAAATGATTGGAATCAAAAGAAAAGATTCTGAAAAAATAATATTAATTGAAGGGCATCACCGAGCAGTAGCAATCACTCTAGCGAAACTACAAAAAAAACCAATTGAATATAGTAAAACAAGAATAACAATAGCACTAACAGATATAGATATTGACGAAATAGAAATACTTGATAAAATGCTAGAGCAAGGCTCAACAAATCCCAATGTTTAAAAAGTTTAAACATTTAAAATTGTTTTCAAAATTAAAAATTAAACACACGCGGGTATAGTATAACGGCTTATTATGTCGGCCTTCCAAGCCGAAGATGGGGGTTCGATTCCCCCTACCCGCTCATATAAACAAAGACAGTCCGAGAGGACTGTTTTTGTTTATTTGAGAGAGTTGGAGGATGAGAAGCCCTACTAACACACTATCCAAAATAACAAAACAAAAATATTACTTAATAATGCTACCAATGGCACCTTTGTTGGTGAGATTCCCCCTACCCGCTCACATAAACAAAGACAGTCCGAGAGGACTGTTTTTGTTTTTTTATATAAATTAATGAATAGCTAGGTTTCCTACATGGACGTAAATGTGAATAGTTTTCAGATAATGAAAAACGGGTATTAATTATTAATACCCGTTTTTGTTATTTCAAATTCACCATCTTTTTCTAGGCTTCTCATACCTCTTATTTATTGGTCTCTCTCTACTATTATAAAAATTATTTTTATAATACCTTTTCTTGTCATATCCTGGATGATAGTAGAAATTGTTATTATAAGGTCTTGGAATGTACTGTTTTCTGGAATTGTAAGGAATTTTATAATGTTTTTTTGGCAAAAATACTCTTTCTCTATATGGATGATAATATCTATGTCCATCCTGATAGTGAATGCCTGGATGACCAATAACAACACAAGAGCAAAACAAGAAAAAACCAAAACATAAGAACCATAGACTCTTCATATTCACACTCCTATTGTTTTTTAAGTTTATTTTCGAAATAACATTTTCAAAACTTTAACACAAAAATTTACAATTATCAACTATGACCCTATATCAAAAACGGTGATCACTTTTGTCATTTCGTAACGTAGTGAAGAAATCCCTTAAACGTGTTATGTTTTTGTTATTATTGGGTTTTATCAAGACGTGGAAGGGATTCACCCAAGGGGGCACTTCACCTCCAGTCGCTTCGCTCCTTACAAAATGACAAGTTGTACCCACAGGGCATGATAAATTGCGAAGTAAAACAAGGTGAATCACGAAGCCCACCTGTATGAAATTACTTTCGGGCAGGTGAGGGGAGATCCCCTGGGGTACAAAATATCTGATTATTTGAAAAAAATAACTTCTGATAACCTTTTATTGGGGAAAATAGACTTTTGCACCACCGTTAATATTTTAGAATCTCAACTATTTGACCAATTTAAGAAATTGATATAATATAAAAGAATGAAAAAAATAAACCAACAAAACAATAATAACAATAATAGCTACGGGCGACTATAGTTTTGGTTTGTAAATTCAATCAAAGATAGTCGCCTGAGACAAAGGCGATTTTTTGTTTTTTTTAAAACAATAGGGAGGGAAAAATGTATTCAAAATGTAATTGCTGTAAAATTGTCAAAATTATTAGCAATGCTTGCAAATTTTGCCCAGTAACCTTTGATTGGGCGGAGTGGAAACCAAAACAAGAAATACAAAAATCTAAATCGTTTTCAAAGCGAACACCCTCAGCCTCAGAAGTAAATTTAGATTTACCAGTCTAAAAACTCTCTATTAATCTAAGGCATTCAACAATCCGTTGAATGCCTTTTTAAATAACTTAATTACATAAATTAAAAGCGGATTTAAATATTAATTTTTTTGCTAGTTTCTGGCATTTCAAAATAATCAAATGCCTCTGGAATTTCCAGCCTATATCCAAAACTGCCATTTCCAAACACTAGACTCTTTTTTGTCTTCTTTCTCTTTTTTAAAAAAGAATTGTTTAGGTACTAATTTACATTTCTTTGACCCTGCCAAAATCATGCGCCCTTTTACAATTTTTGACATATATTTAAGTATAAATCAATATATAATATTTAATATTAGCTAAAATAATAATATAATAATTGACAAAATTTCTAAAATATGCTATGATAAAATGTTGGAATAATCCAACTATTTGTATATTAAAAATTATATCACAGGAGGACATCATGGAAAAAGTCACTCATTTGGAACCGGAAAGCTTTTGCAAATTTGTAGGAGCAATCATGGAAGGGATGAAAAAGGGTGCTTCTGATGATGACCTCTTTACAAGTATTTCGGAAAAAGTTTCAGGCTACTCTGATCATCTGATCAACTCAGGTATCAAAAAAGCTCGAAGCAATTATGAGAAAATCCAGGCAAAAGAACGGGAAAAACAGACATGGTTCAATACTGAGATCCTCACACCAATTCTCAATTCTGCTGATACTGAGATTGGTCTCAGGGAACTCCTGACCACCGAACCAAAAGAGCTTACAGAAAAATGGCTACAGATGATCAAGTCTTCGCACAATGTCATCTACGCCGGTATCTCCCAGGCAGCCAAGATCTCTCTTGAGAAAATGGTTGAAGAAAAGTTTCACTACAATCATCTGGCCATGAGCATTCCCGACGCTGCCAAGGATATAGCCAACATGTGGATGCTACCCCGGTATTTTTTTACTCTCTGCTCCACAGTTGAAGCAAAGATCGCCCAGGACAAGGAGAGGCTCGAAACCAAGCGGGAAAATGCCAGGAAAAAGGCCAGAGAGGCAATCCAAAAAACTCAGGCTGAACTTGCCAAAAAGCAAGAAAAGAAAAGCCGGAGAAAAAGCCGGAGAAAAGAAAGCGTCGAAGCCTTATTGAGTCGACCCAAAGAAATGGTCAGCCTCAAAGGCATCAAGATCCCGGTTATCATTATTGAGTCGAATCAAGAACTTGACCTTATCGGTACCGAGGAATTCTGTCAGCTTTCAGGTATCATTCCCGACAAGCCAGTGCTGGTCAAGATGGACGGTGAATACTTCTGGATCTCCAAAACCAAAAGCGGTCGAACCAACAAGAACCTGGCCGAAAATGTTTCCAAACTTCAGACGAAAAAAGACAAACCTGAGATCGTTGACAACACCATTATTCCGCAAAACTTTACAGCAATGTGGGTAAAGGTAAATGGAAATGTAACCAGGGCCATTATCGTCCCTAGTGATCTCTGGGACAACTCTGAGGTTATAAACAAACTAACAACTCCTCGGTACTTGATGAATACTGCTCCCAGCAAAGAAAACCGGGAGCCTGTATTCTATCATGACGGTCGAAAAATCGCCAAACTCGGTGAAGCCCGTCAGGCAACTCCTGAAGAAAGGAGATCTGCCAAAAATCCAAAAAGGGGAAAGGTAGACTGGTCCTCAACCAGTCTTTAAAAAACAAAATATGGGTATCTAGTGTAAACTAGATACCCGTTTTTTTATACTTTAATAAATATGTTATAATGTAATTAAATATTAATAAAAAAACATATGGAAATAATTCTAACATTGATATTGTTTTTTATTCTACTTAGTAGACAAAACAATATTCAAAAAGAGCTTAATAGGCTAAAACAAACATTAAATGAAAGTTCGCCAATCAATATCCCCCAACCTCCTAGCCCTGAATCAAAAAGTCCTGAAAACATAAAAACCGAACAATTCAGTCAAGACGATTTTTCTTTCTTGCAAGAAAATAAAACAGAAACTAATAACACAGAAAAAGTGGAAGAACATAAGGATATATTTTACCAATTCATCGCTTGGATGATGAAAGATCCTCTTCTTAAAATCGGGGCCTTCTTGATGATACTAGCTGTTGCTTGGTTTATAAGCTATGCTTTCATGAATAACTGGATTGGTCCAATTGGTAGAATAACTCTTGGGATTGTTTCTGGATCTTTACTTATGCTCTTTGGACTTAAAAGAGCTGAAAAATTCCTTGACCAAGGTGCAGTATTTATAACTCTTGGGGGGGTTATTGCAATTATCAGTATTTTTGTAGCTCGAGAATTATACTCCCTTCTAACGCCACTAATAGCGCTGGGAAGCATATTTTTAATTGCTTCTTTTATGGCTTATGTAAGTTTGAAATACAAAAGTCTCGCTCTATCGGTTCTAGCAATTTTTGCTGGTGGCATAGCACCACTTCTAACTAACACACCCGAACCAAGCATGGTCGGGCTTTTTTCTTATTTATTCATCCTATCTGCTTCTGTTTTAATGATAGTTTCGGCAATGGGATGGCGAATACTAGCTCCTGTTTCATTTTCAATTGTTTTTCTCTATAACTTACCCTATATATTTTCTTACCATCTAAGCTCAACAGAAAAATTAAATGCAATTTTATTTGCTTTTGCTTTTGCTCTTCTTTTTTATTTAACCAGTGTTATAAATATTGTTATTCACAAAAAAGCAACTAACTCTGATCTAGCTCTAAGCGCTTTAAATGCATTACTTTTAATTATTTGGATATCAATAGCTGTAATTGAAAATTTCCAGGGCTTAATAAGTCTTGCCACTGCTCTAGTTTTTGTCTTTGGTGCCTTTATAGTCTTTCAATTTTCCCGTATCAAAGAACCTTTTTACACTTATCTGGGAATAGCTCTTATATTTATCGGAGCAGCCACCATCTTTGAACTAGACGGATATGCTTTAGCGATTGCCTTTGTTATTGAAGCTACTACTGTGTCATTTTTGGCTTCAATGTTTGGTAAAACCAGAAACGATATCATTGTTCCAGCTTTTACTCTAATCGTGCCTTTTATTTCAACAACCATGATAATTGATGACTTCCTACCAAGATACTTCAGCTTGAATGATTTTATCTTCTTACTCATCACCAGTCTTGCCTTATTTATTCTCTTTTTACAATATTATTTCGTACAATACAAAAGAAATATTCACATTTCTCCTCTACCTCAATTAGTAGGTGTGGCTTCAATAGTTTATTTATTTATTAATGTCTGGTATAGCTTAGAAACAATTATTTATTCTGACATGGCGGCTCATATGTTTGCCCTCATCTTTTACACTATTTTTGGACTTTCTATGTATATCATCGGAGTAAATAATCATAGAAAAACTCAAATTAAAATTATCGGCGGTTCTATTCTAGGTCTAGTAGTAATTCGCTTACTCTCAGTTGAAGCATGGAATATGACTCTAAGTTTACGTATAATAACATTTTTTGTGATTGCTATTATTCTAATTGGCACAGCTTTCATTGGTAATAAATCTAAAGAACAATAATATGAAAAAACTTTTAATTTTTACATTTTTTTTGTTGTTTGCCTGGCAAGTTCAAGCAATCACCTTTTCTGATATAGAAAAAAATAAAACTGAGGCTTTCAAGTCAGTGATTGAAATTAACGACCTAGAACTCCAAGTCCCCACTGTTGTTGAAGTGCCAATTAATGACGAAAGTATTGAAAGATATGAATTTGCTGTTTTTGAATCAAGTTCAAATTCATTTCAACCAAGCCTGCTTATACGAAAAAATCTTAATTATATTATCCCATCAACTGTAAAGTCTAATTCAGATAATTGCCAAAATTTAAATGATGATGATTATAGCACTTATTGTCAGTATAATATACCTGAAACTGGAATAGGATCAGTCACCATCACAGAAACTGGTACAAAAGAAATCACTTCTTCTCAACTAAACATCCAGCTTGATCAATATGTGGCCTTACCTATAAAAATTGAAATCAAAGCTGATGACACTATTGTTTATGCTTTGAGTAAAATGACTAGTAACATAATAAAATTTCCTGAAACCAAGGCAAAAAAATGGGAAATAAAACTCTACTACTCTCAACTCCTGAGAATTTCTGAATTTGATCTAGTACAAAAAAGATTAAACAATGCCAATACTCATGGTCTCCGCTTCTTGGCTCGCCCAACTAGTAACTATCATATATACTATAAGCCAGACAGATTGGCTGACATTAATATTAGTACTGGAGAAAGCGCAAACATTAGTAACAACACAGGGATTAAAATAACTAGAACCTATGTAGGAGAACTTAACCCAGCCTACAGAGAATCTGATATCGACAATGATGGGATCACAGATTTACTTGATAACTGCGTTCAAGCTCCAAACGCAGACCAGGAAGACATTGATAAAAATGGTAGAGGTGATATATGTGAAGATTTTGATAGAGATGGTATTCTAAATTATCAAGATAATTGCCCTGACCAACCAAATAGAAACCAATTGGATCAGGATGGTGATGGTATAGGAGATTCTTGTGACGGTGAGGAAAGTAGACTTACGGAAAAATACTCTTGGCTGCCCTATCTCGGGATCGGTATTACAGTAATCCTCATTTTAATTATGTTTATCTCAGTTTTCAAAAGTAAAAAATAAAATAAATAAAAAACACCTTTTTAACAAAAAAGGTGTTTTTTATTAGAAAATTAATTCAATACTTTGGCTTGTTTCCAGAGAAGTTCATAGATTAAATTAATAGCTGAAACAATAGCTTCTGACTCAAAAACTACACTATACATATCTTCTCCAAGTGAAGTTAGACCAAACTTATTGTCATACAAAACAAAATTTATTTCTAAGCCGTTTAGTCCGTCCATGCACCTAACTGGCTTATCAGTTTCAATCACTCCTTTTATCTCTGGTCTTTCTGCTTCATTACAGGGAATAAGATAGCGAGAATTTTGCGGGTTGCGAAGCATTTTGTACTCCTTGTGCCATTTATCAAATATTCCTGGAAACTTTTTTTCGATAGCTGAGTACGATGCCAGATAGCTTACTTTTTTAGCTTTGGCCATTTCATTAAAAACTCTGAGTATCCCTTCTGTTGAATCATAATATTTTATCATGGATGATTCATTATTCTTTTTCTGTCCCATTCTTTTAAGAAGAGGTAACATCTCACCAAAATACTTGGTAGTAACATTTAGATGATTAAGAATCATACTAGGATCACTAGCTGAAAAAGTATGTACCTTAGAATTTGGCGCTTTAGCAACCAAACCCTTTTTGATCAAGTCTTCAATAATAACATAAAGACCTGTTCTTTTTAGTTTGGTAATATCAGAGATCTCTGATATTTTACATTCACCATTCTCAAGTAAAGCCAAATAAACCAAGGCTTCTTTTTCATTCAAACCAGAATCATTGAGAAGTTTTAGTATTTGCTCATCCATGTTTTTAATTAAATAATTAATAATTTATAATAACTAATTAAAACAAAAATGTCAATTCTTTTGACAAAATATAAAAAAATTTATTTAATATTAGTTAATTTTATTATTATTTAATATTTTTTCTTTGACGTTTTGATTTAATTATTATAAATTTCTAAACACAATACGTTATTTAACAAAAGGAGATTAATTATGGCAGAAAACGGAATGCATGAAATAAAATGCAAAGACTCTGAAGGTAAAACTTTTAGTAGATTTTTTGGAAGGAAAATAAATGCTAATAAGGCAATAAGGCACTGGGTTGATCAGCACAATCTTCACAAAGCAGAATATCTTGGAGCTACAAATCAAATTGGCGCCTATCCGCCAGATGACCCAAGATATGGTGAAGAATCCTGGTAAAGTTTAAACAAATATATTAAAAGGAGATAAGCATGAGTTATAAAAACCTCTTTAATGATCCATTTAACCCACGTTTTGATCCCACTCTTGGGAAAAAGCCTGATCCCTACATTAAAGAAATTGATAATCCTAAATCACCGTTTAATCAAAAAAATGTATTTTATTGTGGTGAACCTGGATGTCCTGGACACACTAACGGTAGCAAGTGTCCAAAAATCGGATTCTTCTGTAGTGAGCCTGGTTGTAAGGGTGTGCACTTTTCACCCAAAGATAAATGCCCACCAATAATAACATTTTGTGAGACAGTGGGATGCAAAGGTCATATAAATCCCTGGGAAAAATGTAATCCTCTGCCCTACAAATGTCCGGCAAATAATTGCCCAGGACATGCCAATCCCAATCGTATGTGTTTATCAATGTATTGCGTTGAAGAGGAATATGTAATTTTAAATGATTGTGGACACGAAAACTGTCCTGGTCATGAAGACTCTAATGAGACTTGTATTGGTTTAATTCTCGAAGCAATTTTAAAAGGAGACTACAAATTCCCTAAATAGGGATTTATATACGGCAACAATTGATCATAATAAGAACAATTAAACCTAGGAGAAATGCATAAAATGGCAGACAATTCCATTCAAGAAAGCCAGACAAAATTTGAATGCAATAAACATTCCGAGATTCTCCAAACACTAAGCCCTGTTTGATATAAATCAAACAGGGCTATTTTTTTCTTTTAATTATTATTTTTTGCTATAATTAAAATATGAATAGAAAAATTAAAAATCTTATATACATATTACTAATCACAGTTTTTGCTGTGTCTTTTTTTAAACTAAAAGACCTTCCAGATAAATCTAAAATTTTAAACAGCTTATACCAGGAGCCAATTCAAGCTAGCTCCACCTCTTTGAATAATTTTAGCTTTGATTATCTTGACACTAATTACAATGTAAAACCAATAGCTGACTATGATCTCTGGGGGCTAGTGGTCTCTGTTAACAACATCAAAGCCTGGTATAATATGTATCATGACAAAACCTCAGTTAACCTAAAAGACATCTGTGTAATCTGGGGAGATAATTTGCGTAACGATATTTACAAAGAAGTTAATTATAAAAGTGGTGAATGGACCTGCTATGCTAGCTGGGGAGCAAGTGCAAGTGGCAAATTCGACATGCATCAACTCTCTAACAATCACTTGTTTAGTGATGATGAAAACGTAAGAGACGTGATCAAGGACATGAGAATTGGCGATCAAATTTATCTGCAAGGCACTCTGTCAGAGTACGCTAAAAATGGACAGACGAATTATCGTGGCACTAGTCTTAGTCGTGATGATTCGGGTAATGGTGCTTGTGAAACTATTTATGTACAAAAGGCAGAAATTCTCGACTCTAGCAATACTAATTGGTATTTGATTAATAAAATTTCTAAACTATTATTTATTTTATTATTGCTACTTCAATTTATTATTTTTGTAATCAACTCAATCAAAACAAATTTAGAATTAAAAAGGTTTCAAAATTAAACACTTGATTTTTAATTATTTAATACTAGTTTCGTTTTTAAATTTACCGATAGGGGATGGAGTTCGCGTTGTTGCTAGTGGCAGGAAGATAAAAATTTGTACTAGCGAATCGGAATCCCCAAAATTTTTTATTACTTTTTCCCTTACAAAAGTAAGTTTACACAAGCTATTAATATTTAGTGCGCCATTCTAAATTCCCGACTTCGCGGGAATAACAAAAAAGATGGGATGTTCACTGGATTCCCTTCCCTCGCTTCGCTCGCCGGGAATGACAAAGAAAGCGCTCAAATGATACGCAAGAAAAAACTAAAATTTAGGGAGGTTTTAAAATATTGACTTTTTTGAGCTGTTCTGTTACACTAATCTTAGCTTTTAGTAAAAGAAAAGCTTTTTTATTTAAAAAAACTAAAGCAATCTGAACCGTCGTTCATGCTCAAAATTGCTTTAATACTCGCAAAAATGTTAACAATCAGATTATCAAGAATTGGTAAAAAGAAAAAACCAATGTATCGACTTATTGTATCTGAAAAAACTAGAGATCCTTATGGAAGAGCTCTGGAAATTTTAGGTTCATATAATCCTTTTACAAAGGAATTACAAGTAAAAAAAGATAGAATTGAATATTATATAGGAAATGGTGCTGGAATGTCTAAAACCATAAATAATCTTTTAATTGAAAAAGATATAATTAAAGGTGAAAAAATAAGAGCTTCGAAGAGCGGAAAAAAGAAAAATACAGAAGAAGAAGCTAAATCTAGCGGAAAAACAGCTGAAAAACCTGCAGAAGATACTAAAACAGAAGAAGCTCCAAAAGAAGAAGCTAAAGCTGAATAAGCTAAGTTATTTGACAAAAACTGTAAAATATGATATTATTTAAATATCAATTAGCCAATTTAGGCTAAATTATTATTAAAAACCTTTCGAAACAATTCTTTTTAAGAGTTGATAGAAAGAAAAAACGTATGGCAGAAAATTTCCAAGACCAAGAATTCCTAGAATTTGTAGTTAAGTCTATTGTAGGAACTCCTGACAAGGTTACTACAGACAGAACTGTAGACGAAAGAGGTGTTCTTCTAACACTTAACATTGATCCATCAGACATGGGCTATGTTATTGGAAGAAGAGGACAAACAGCACAAGCTATTAGAACTCTACTAAAAATCGTAGGTGCTAAACACAATGCTCGTGTTAATTTGAAAATCAACGAACCAGAAGGATCTCAAAGAAATGCTCCAAGAATGGATGCTGATATCGATACTTCTTCTGTTGACGATTTGAAAATCTAGATTTGAAACGCGACGCTACGAATGTCGCACATACGAATCAATAAAAAGACAACAAAATCAAATATCAAAAAACCACACGCGCCAAGTTTGTGGTTTTTTGTTCACTTACTGTCATTCCTGGCTGAGCGAAGCGAGGGGAAAGGAATCTCGTCAATTCTAATCTTCACGATATCCCCTTCCCTATCTGCCGGCAGGCAGGCCTCCTTTCGGTCGCCGGGGATGACAAATTTTCACATGACTTTTCACATTATTACAATTTTCCCTGAAATTTTTAACTCTTATTTTAATGAGAGTATTCTTGGACGTGCGCTAAAAGAAAAGAAAATAAAAATCAACATAGTTAATTTGCGTGACTACACCGAAGACAAGCACAAAACTGTTGATGATACTCCTTTTGGTGGTGGAGCTGGAATGTTAATAAAAGTAGAGCCACTATACAAAGCCTTAGAGTCTTTGAGTTTCCAATTTCCAATTTCCAATTTCCAAAAAAATTCAAAATTACAACCACCAAACACAAAAAACAAAGTATTTTTAACTTCTGCTAAAGGGAAAAAATGGAATCAGCAACAAGCACAAAAAAATACCCAGCTTGATAATATTATAATAATCTGTGGTCGCTATGAAGGGGTTGATGAGAGAATTTTGAATTGGGTGGATGAAGAAATATCAATTGGAGATTTTGTTTTAACTGGAGGAGAGATCGGTGCCATGACCATAGTTGACTCTATCACTAGACTAATCCCTGGAGTACTTGGAAATGATAACTCGTCTGTGAGTGAATCTCACTCCGAACCTGGAATTCTTGAGTACCCGCAATACACTCGCCCTGAAATTTTTATTGACAAAAAAGGAAGGGAACACAAGGTGCCAGATGTACTTTTGTCAGGACATCACAAGAAAATTGAGAAGTGGAGAAAATCTCACAAATCACAAACCACATAACACATATCACTTTTTATTTTTTTTAAAAGAGAGAGCTTAAAGCTCTCTCTTTTTTTGTTATGTGATTTATGATACGTGTTATGTGATTTCCGGTTTTTCACCAAGAAGTTTTTCAAACTCTTCTTTTTCAATTGTCTCTTGCTTTAGCAGTAAATCAACTATTTTTTGTAATTCTTCTTTTTTATCTCTAATGATTTCATCGGCTTTTTTAACTGCTCGATCAATAAATTTAGAAATTTCAGCGTCAATCTGTTCAG
Organism: Candidatus Parcubacteria bacterium; assembly: GCA_002869165.1. GTDB lineage: Bacteria > Patescibacteriota > Patescibacteriia > Patescibacteriales > UBA12075 > BM705. The sequence continues at coordinate 17,913 of PKTK01000012.1, forward strand.
CTATTTTTTCAGAATAATCTTTTTGTTCGTGAATCTCACGACCCAAAAATATCATTTCTTCCTTTTGCCCAAATGTTCTTGGTCCAAGCTCATCTGACATACCAAAGTCAGTTATTAATTTTCTAGCTGTTTGAGTAGCTCGACGTAAATCAGAAGTAGCCCCAGTAGTTACTTCATTGTAAATATACTTCTCTGTTAAAAATCCAGCCAATAAAACTGACATCTCTTCTAAGTATTCTGACTTGGTGTGCATATGCTTGTCTTGACTAGGAAGTTTGAGAGTATAACCACCAGCCCGACCACGAGCAATAATTGATATCTTGTGAACTGGATCAGTGTTTGGCAAAAAATGTGCCACCAAAGCATGTCCTGCTTCGTGATAAGCTGTTATCTCTCTTTCTTTTTTGGTAATCACTCTTGACTTTCGTTCTGGACCTAACATAGTTTTTTCAATAGCTTCAAAAAGTTCTTCCATTTCAATGGTTTTGCGATTCTTCCTGGCTGTTAAAATAGCGGCTTCATTTAAAAGATTAGCTAAATCAGCACCAGAAAACCCGGGAGTTCTTTCAGCGATTCTTCTAAGCTCGACATCTTTTGATAATGGTTTTTTCTTGGCGTGAATTTTAAGTATTGCTTCTCTGTCAGCAATATCAGGATTATCAAGTATTACTTGTCTGTCAAAACGACCAGGTCTAAGAAGAGCTGGATCCAAAACGTCTGGTCTGTTAGTTGCTGCCATTACTATCACATTGGTATGAGGATCAAAACCATCCATTTCAACCAATATTTGATTCAAGGTTTGTTCACGTTCATCATGTGATCCCCCTAGACCAGCACCTCTACGTCTACCAACAGCATCAATCTCATCAACAAATACAATACAAGGGGAATTCTTTTTGGCCTTCTTGAATAAATCTCTAACTCTACTCGCACCGACACCAACAAACATCTCAACAAACTCAGAACCCGAAATATGAAAGAAAGGTACACCAGCCTCTCCGGCCACTGCTCGAGCCATTAGAGTTTTTCCTGTTCCTGGGCTACCAAGAAGCAATACACCACGAGGAATACGAGCTCCGAGGTCTAAAAACTTTTTTGGATTGCGTAGAAATTCAACTACCTCGCTAAGCTCTTCTTTTGCTTCTTTTACTCCAGCTACATCTTTGAAGGTCACTTTATTCTTTTCGTCTTTATTGAACTCCTTGGCACCTGATTGACCAAACATAAGCGCTCTAGAATTAGCTCCTTGAATACTACGCATCATGAAATAAATAAATACACCAATCAGCAAAAAAGGCAAAAGGAATGGTAAAATACTTCCCAAAACATAAGATGCTCCTTCATTTTCCCTTATATCAATATTTATTTTGGTTGATTTTTCTGGCTCAACACCGTAATTCTTAAATAGCTCTGACAAAGACTCACCAGTTTCTTTTTTCACAACCTCCTTAGTATCATCATGTAGAGTTACAACCATTTTTGAACCTTCTACTACCACTTCTTTGACCTGTTCATTATTGACCTGTGTAATAAATTCCTGAATTCCTACTCTTTCTGGTTCTGTGCTAAAACCTGAAAAAGATGAAAAAACCACCGCAATTAACAAAAAAGCGGCTAATATTATTAAAAAATTCTTTAGTAAATTTCCCATTTTTTTATCTACTTTATTTATAATTACTTGACATTTTTATAAAAAAATGATATAATTATAATATATAGTTACTAGTTATTTTTTAGTTTATACCTAAAAAGTATAACGTATATAACGCTATTTGACAATAGAAAAAGGAGGAAAATAGTATGAAATCCAGGATTATTGTGTTTTTTTTGGTTATTTTCAGTCTTTGTTCATGTGTTCAATATGACAGGGCGCCAAACCAAGAATTACGCCCTCAACCAAGTCAGGGCGAAGGTTATTCTGTAATTAAAGTTGTCAACACTGCCGGTGATGTTGTTTTCAATAGAGGAGTACTAAATGGGCTTATCCTAGCCCACCACCAAATGACTTTTGTTGAAATCCCCTGGGGAGCTCACAGAGTTTGCTGGTCACAAGCTCTACTCAACGATAGGGTTGTGACATTCTGCCAAGACTTCATCATCACCAACCGGACTATGTCTATGGTGATTCGTCCACCTCGGAATGAAAGCGTGTTTCGCTACCGAGGACGAGGCAGTCTCCAGCTGTACGATTTTGACTATTAAATAAAAGGCGCTTATTCTTTCTACGAATAAGCGCCTCTTTTATTTGAAAAATTTTTATGCTCCAATTATTCCACCAAGTGCCCTGAAAACAAAAGCTGAAATTATGTAAGCGGCTAGTATTATAATCAAACCAATTACTCCTCTGTTTAATGTAGCTTTGGCCTTAGCAGCCTTATCATCATTACCCGCTGCTGTCATCCAATTAAAACCACCTATAATAATCATAACTAAAAATATAATTCCCAAAAGCCCCAAAAAAGCTTGTATTATTGTTCCCATTACATCTCCAATCAAAAAATCACCTTCTCCTCCTTGAACATTATAATTACCTCCTCTTCCGCTGTCTTTGAGGTTATTAGTAACACTATTTTGCCCCTCATTATTTAGTAGCTGAGCATTTACTTAAAAAGCTACTATTAATCCAAAAAGTGAAAATGAAATATTAATTATTTTCTTGTATATTTTTTTCATATTTATCCGACTATTGAATAAACAACAAACTGACTTATAGCATAAGCTGCTACCACTATAATCAAACCAACAGTTGCTCTGATCAAAGTAGTCTTAGCCTCATCTATCATTTGATCACGACCAGCTGCAATCATCCATCTAAAGCCAGCATATACTATCAAAACCAAAAAGATAATGCCAAGTAGACCCAAGAACACACTAATGATATCTCCTACAATAGTAGGCAAATCTGTGCTACTCTTACTGGTCTCAAATCCACCTTCTCCACCAACATTCTGCAGTCTATCCATCGGACTATCAGCAAAAACAAAATAAGGCATAAGCATCACAGTAACAAGAGCTAGAACGATTAAGGTTGATTTAATAAATTTTAGCATATATTTTTGTTTTTTATCACCTTTTATATTTAATTTGAATAAAAAGGCAAGTATTTTTTTAAAAGTCTAATGTAGATTTTGTTAGATTTTCTATTACAAAGGCGCTCAAAGCATACGAAGCTACCACTATTATCATACCCACTATGGCAGCAGTTAATAAACTCTTGGCTTTTTCAATCTGAGATTCATTTCCCCTAGCAGTCATCCAAAGAAAACCACCATAAATTGCTAAAACCAAAAATATCACACCCAAGAAAGATAAGGCAAATCTAATAATAGTAGCAATCATTGGTTCAACAGAATCAACCTCAGTGTCATAGCCTGCTCCATTAGAACCAGCTGTATCATCTAACATGTTTTTCCAGTCACCTAAATTTTGTGCCAATGCAAAATCAGGCACAAAAGAAAAAATCATAACCATTAATACTAATATCCAAATAAAATATTTCATAATTTTAACTAAAAATACTTGCTATAGTTACGGTTATAGCATAAGCCGCTAAGACCACAATTATACCAATTATTGCATTTTGCAAAGTCTTTTTTGCATCTCCTATTTTATCATCGTTGCCGGCTGAGGTCATCCATTTAAAACCAGCATACAATGCTAAAATCAAAAAGAATACCCCAATAAAAGTTAAAACAAATCTAATAATGTCAGCGATTATTTCAGACAATGGCCTATTAATAACAACTGCATTATCTGATCCATAAGCGTTTGTGCCAGTCACAAAAGCACCACTATCAGTTTCAAAATCATATGCTTGTGCCAGTCCTTGAAAAGAAAAAAACATCATTAGCAACAATATAAAAATATAAACTTTTTTATAAAACTTTATCATAATTACTATCTAGAATATACTCCCGCATCACTAGAGGTTAAGGCACTACCAATAAATACAGTAATAGCATAGGCAGCTAGAACTATTATCATACCAATTATCGCAGACTGGATTATAGATTTTGCTTTTTCCACATTCTGTTCATTTCCTCTCGCAAACATCCAAGTAAAACCACCATAGATCATCAAAAGAAAAAAGAAAACTCCAACAAGAGACAAAACTATTCCAACAATCCTACCGATAGCTTGAGGAATATCCGTCATAACACTATTTCCATTCAAGCCCCCAGTACCAACTTCATTTCCCAAATATCCTGTATTAGCTGCCTCATTAAGACCTTCAAAAGCATTGTTAGCCATAGCAAACAACGGTGTCATTAATAACACAGCGAATAAAAAACTAAAAATATATTTTCTAAAAAATATTTTCATTATTTTAACCAATTGAAGTTTGTATTGCATTTAACACAAAAGTAGCTAAAGCAAATGCTGCTAATATTATAACTAAGCCAATGGTAGCATTAGCTAGTAATTTTTTGGCTTCTGTAACTTTATCTTCATTTCCTCCAGCTGTCATCCACTTAAAACCTGCAAATAATATTAGGCAAATAGCAACGATTCCCAAAAAACCCAAAACAACATTTATAATATCAGCTACTATTAATCTTGGATCCTTTTCAGTGAAGCCTCCCATTTTGTTTCCAACTTCTTCTTTGTTTGGAAATATGTCAACTTTCGTATTGTCAGCTGAAACGCTAAGAGGAGTAGACATAAAAGAAAAAGCTAATGACAAAAAGAAGACAAAAGCAAGTGTATTTTTTAAAAATTTCATTTTTTTTATTTAATTATAAATCATTAGTTGTTACTCTAAAAATCGCATCCAAAACAAATGATGCTAGAGCATAAGACGCTAAAATTATTACCAAACCTATAACACCTGCTGACAAAGTCTTTTTGGCTGAATCAACTTGATCGGTATTGCCCGCAGCAGTCATCCATCTAAAGCCAGCATATAGAATAATGCACACTGAAAGTATTCCTAAGAATCCTAATATTAAATTTATGATATTTGCAGCGATCAGTCTAGGATCATCATTTCCCAGTGCAGTTCGTGACTGAATATTTTCAGCTTGTCCTCCCCAAACAACATTATTTGCACTTCCAGAATTAGCATCAACTGCTGTGGCTAAACCTAAAAACAAAGAAAAGAGTAAAACAAAACTAAATATTTTTTTTGCTATTTGCATCTTATTTATTTAATTATTAGCACCTTTTCCCAAATAATAATTTACTTGGGAAAAGGTGCTGCCCAAATATTTGAGCAACACAAAATTTCTAAAACCGGTTTTAGAAAATTTTAAAATCCTACGTTTGAGCCACTTGTTGTTACACGGAAAATAGCATCTAATACAAATGCGGCCAAAGCGTAAGCAGCTAGAATGATAACTAAACCAATCACACCTGAAACCAAAAGTCTCTTAGCTTCAGTTACCTTGTCCTCGTTACCTGCTGCAGTCATCCATTTAAATCCACCGAACAAGATCAAAACAACAGCTAAAATACCAAGGAAACCTAGCATTAGGTTAATGATATTAGCTGCAATGTTTCTTGGATCATCATTTCCAAGAGAAGTTCTTGCTTGAATGTCATTGTTTCTAGTGTCCCATAGAGTATTGTTGGCACCTCCAACTTGAGTATTCCACCCTGTTCCACCTCCGACATCATTGTCATTACCTGCCATTGCTACTGTAGCGCTAAGCATAGAGAAAGCGAATACAAAAATAACAATAGCAGTGCTTATTTTTTTCAAAAATTTTGTCATAAGTCACCCCCTATTCTATTTTATTTCAAAACAAAAAATTATTTCATTCCGAAATATATTTTAGTTATTAACATTTTCTTAATTTTACCATTTTTCTAAACTTTCTACAACATTTTTTTGGTTTTTTTTCAAATTTTTCTATTTTTCTTGATATTTTCTAAAAATCATTGTATTATTTTTGAGTAACTTGTAGTTTGTAACTTTTATCTTTTAGTTGCCCTAGAAGCTAAAAGCTAAGAACTAAAAACTAAATAAATGTCATTATCAATTGGTATTGTCGGATTACCTAATGTTGGCAAATCTACACTATTCAACGCTCTGACTAACAAAAAAGCAGAGGCCTCAAATTATCCTTTTTGTACAATTGATCCTAACGTAGGAATTGTAAAAGTTCCTGATGCTAGACTGGAAAAATTGGCTAATATTTCAAAATCTAAAAAAACAATCCCCACAACTATCGAATTTGTAGATATTGCCGGGCTGGTTAGTGGTGCTAGTGAGGGTGAAGGCTTAGGAAATAAATTTTTAGCTAATATAAGAGAATGTGATGCTATTTGTATGGTTATCAGAAATTTTGAAGATGCTAATATCAATCATGTAAATGGAAAAATTGATCCTAAAGAAGACAAAGAAACAATTGAAATTGAACTAATATTAGCTGACCTAAAAACTGTTGAAAAACGACTTGAGAAAGCCACCAAAGAAGCAAGATCAAATGATAAACTAGCTATAAAAAACAAAGAAATGCTAACTAGACTAGAAAAGCATTTGACAGACAACCAGCCAGCCAGGAGTTTTTCTCTGCTTGACGATGATGAAAAATCTCTTATAAGAGACCTTCACTTGTTAACTATCAAGCCGATTCTTTATGTTATAAACACTCATGATAATAATGATGCTCAGATCGATTTTCAAAACGCCAAAGTTCTGAAACTTAATATAAAACAAGAAGAAGAAATATCATCACTATCAGAAGAAGAGCAAAAGGAATATATCGAAGAACTAGGACTTGAATCAAGCGGACTTGATAAACTCATCAAAGCATCATATGAACTACTTGGTCTGATTACTTACTTTACATCTGGTGAACCAGAAACAAGAGCCTGGACTGTCAGGGAAGGATCAAAGGCACCTCAAGCAGCTGCAGTAATCCACACTGATTTCGAAAAAGCTTTTATAAGAGCTGAGGTGGTAAACGTTGACACCTTCATAGATCTTGGTGGCTGGACCGGAGCCAAAGAAGCAGGCAAATGCGCCACCGAAGGAAAAGATTATATTGTAAAAGATGGTGATGTTTGTTATTTCCTAATCAATAAATAAAAGTGGGTTATAGTAACTAGAATATATAATGAAAAGATACAAGGATACAAAACACAAACAAATTAAAATGCACAAATAAAAAATAACCAAACAGCGTAATGATGTTTGGTTATTTTTATTCTAATTTGTTTGTTTTTTGTGTCCTTGTGTCCTGTTTTTTGTCATTCTCGAGCCACTCCCTGTGTCATTATGCCTGTCCCGTCTTTTCTGCTGTTTACGGAATTCTTCGCTTATGCTCAGAATAACACTTAAGGAAGGATATTCTTAATTCTTAAATACATTACTTATTTTTTCTCCAATACAACGATCTCTCGCCAAACTTTCTGGCCATCTCGACCATAAAGTAAATTATTTCTAAAACTTAAATTTCTTTTCAGCTTACTATTCAGTTCTTTTGGTAAAACATTTATATTCTTAAATCCTTTTATGTCTGGATCTAAATACAATTTCTTTTCTCCCAAGATTCTAACCGGCCATACCATTACCACTCGACCCTTGTCTTTTAAGATTTTATGGAAATTTTTTAAAGCTACCGAATACAGTTCATCAAGCTCTATCTTAATCTTTCTTTGATCAACTTGTCCTCTTTGTGGACCTAGATATGGTTCGGTAACTATTTTATCAACTGATCTTTCATCTATTTCCTTGCTTAATTTTATTACATCACATTGAAAAATTTCTTTTTTACTTTTTTGAGTGATAAATGTTTTTTCAAACCAAGTTAAATTATTTTGTGTATCTTTGACAGCTTTTGCGGAAACATCTGTGCCAATTAAATTTTCAACCCCCATGAGCAATGCTTCTCCCAAAACAGTTCCCGAGCCACAAAAAGGATCAAGCAATACATCATCTTCTTTTACTCCTGATAAATTAAGAAATATTTGAGCCAGCTTTGGCGGAAGCATGCCTGACTTATCATCACGACTTGGCCGGCCATAATCTCTTCTTGAGAGTTCTTTGAAAGCCTGGACTGATTTAGTCTGCGCTACCAGTCTTCTATCACCACTACCAAGCAAAACTATCTCCACCCCATTGTCTTTCATTAGATTTTGTTCTACTACCACACTGGACAAGGTTTTTTCCTTGGAAGTAACCCAACGACAAGATCTTGAAGCATCTTTTAGATTCCTTTTGATAACCATAGCCAATTTCTGTTCCTTTTTAAAATTTGCTTTTAGCGAATAATCAGAAATACCAAATTTTATTTTACCCTCGCTTACTAATAAGTCTGTCATAACTTTTTTATAAATTTCATCCCCATCAATCTGCTTGGTTTCAAAACTTACTTTACCAAATTTTATCACCCCACCCATTCGCTTGATAATATCTGAAGGAATTTTCTTTTTTGTTTCAATTAAAAAAACATCGTCATTAATTAATTCCCATGAATCAATATTGACGACTACTGATAATATTTCAGCAATGCTTATTGCCTTGTTTTTTCCCAAAACAAAAAAGTATTTCATACCTAAACTATAACAGCTTTTTTATTTTTTTCAAGCAATGGTAAAAGGGGCTCTTTTTTAGGGAGCCCCTCCGGACAGCTGATTTTTGTCAGCTTTCCTAGCAGTTGTCTCAATTTTGCTCAAAAGCATTTCTGCTTTATTTGGATTTTCTCCAAAAAACAAACTGGTGGGTTTATTTTTCTTGTCATCCCTTGTCTAACAAACGAGTTCTTCCGTTTTTTTCAAAAAAGCGAAGTATCAAGGGCTATAAGCTTTTTTGAAAATGAGCGAATCCCCACTATAACATTAAAGTTATATAACTTACCCTGATAGGGGCTTGCCAACGCTACTACGCGTTGCGGAGAATAGTTCTTTTGAGGCAACTACGTTTTAATTATAAGGGATAATTATTAAGTTTTTATTAATTTCATTGTTATTCTTGCCAAAAACAAAAAATCCTGCTAATATAACCATACAATTAATTACCTTTCCCAAATATTTGCTTAAATTAGCTAAATAAGTTATGGAAAATAACTAAAGGTATCCGAAAATTTATGAATTTTGCAAAATCATAAGGGATATCTTATGGTTTTTTTATTAAATTAATTGCTAAATAACTATATGGTTAAATTGTTAAAAATTTCAAATAACAATTTTGCCATATAACAATTTAACAATTAATAAAATCATAAGAAACATGTCTTAATTTGCAGATTACAAAATTTACGAATTAAAGATAAATACAAAAAGGAAATTTATGGCAAAGAACAAAGATTCAAAAATGCCACATTATGAACTTCTTTTCATCATCCCAAATAAATATACAGAAGATGAAACAAAAGATGTTATAAATCATGTTCACAAGATAATTGAGGACATGGGTGGTAAAAAGACCTTAGATGAATTCTGGGGTAAGAAAAAATTCTGCTATCCGATTAATCATGAAATGCATGGTTATTATTCACTAGTAGAATTCGATTTAGAAGCAGAAAAAATCAACAAACTAAATCAAGAACTCAGAATGTCAGCCGAAGTTTTACGTCACATGATTGTAAATCGTGCACCAAAGACTGATGAGCAAATTGCTGCTGAAAAAAGATTACTTGAAAAACGCATCAAGAAATCTGAAAGCAAAAAAGAAGAGCCTAAAAAAACTGAAAGCAAAAAAGAAACAAAAACAACAACATCCGAAAAGGTAGACACCAAGGAGCTTGATGACAAGCTAAACAAAATCTTGGAAACAGATGATCTATTGTAGCTCGCTACTCTCTACCCAAATATAAATGGGTACATCCAAATATATCTATCTAATATTATAATATTAAACCAACATTAATAATATAATAATTATATTTCTCGGATTATAAAAAATAACATCTTGTATTAGGCTCTCCTCTAATGGTTAGTCACATCAAGATAAAAATAATATGGATCTTAATAAAGTACAAATTATCGGTCGTCTAACTCGTGACCCAGAAATTAGAACTACTCCCAATGGTCAATCTGTTGCTCAAATTGGTGTAGCTACTAACTTCGTTTGGACAGACGCACAAGGACAAAAACAAGAGAGAGTAGAATACCACAATGTAGTAGCTTGGAGAAAATTAGCTGAAATTATTGGCCAATATCTTAAAAAAGGTGCCAAAGTTTATTTTGAAGGCAGACTACAAACAAGAGATTGGACAGGCCAAGATAATGTAAAAAGATACCGAACTGAGATCATCGCAGAAAACATGATTATGTTGGATTCTCGTGGCGGTAGCGGAGCACCATTTAATAACTCAGCACCATTCCCAAGTGATGCACCAGCACCAAGCACTCCTCAAAACGACACTCCAGTAATCAATATTGACGAACCAACCGATAACTCCCCTGAAGACGAAATAAAGGTTGAAAATATACCTTTCTAGCTTATAGCTTTTAGCTATTAGCTTCTAAAATAAATAATCTATAGTTTGTGTTTGTGACCTAAAAGCTACAAACTACAAGCTAAAAGCTAAATAAATGAAAGAACAACTTCAAAATGAAAAGGCTTGTTACTTTTGTGTAAATAACATTGATAATATCGATTACAAAGATATTCATACCATCTCTAGATTTGTTAATATGTATAAAAAAATATTACCAAAAAGAAGAACTGGTACATGTTCAAAACACCAAAGACAACTTGCAACTGCAATTAAAAGAGCTAGAATCATGGCCCTTTTACCATTTACTAATCAATAAAAATAGATAAACTGATAACAGACGACAGATAACAGTATACTGTCGTCTGTTATCTGTCGTCTGTTATCTTAGTTTATGTTAAGCATAAGTGATATTAAACTAGGAAAGATAATCCTAGAAAAAAATGAACCATATATTGTTGTAAAAGCAGATCATCACAAAATGGGCAGAGGCGGAGCAGTTCTCAAAACTAAGCTTAAAAATCTCATTAACGGCAACATTCTAGAAAAGACATTTCAAGGCAATGATAAAGCTGAACCTGCTAACACTGAAAGAAAAAAGGCAAATTTTATGTACAAAGATGACTCTCAAGCTTATTTGATGGACAATGAATCCTATGAACAATTTAGTCTCGAACTTGAATCAATAGGCGAAAAACAGAAATTTCTAAAAGACGGGATTGATGTTGATGTGCTCTACTTCAATGGCCAGGCGGTTTCTCTTGATCTTCCTATCAAAATGGAATTCAAGGTTACCATGGCACCTCCAGGAGTAAAAGGCAACTCAGCTGGTAATGTACAAAAACAAATTGAAATCGAAACTGGCGCCACTCTACAAGCTCCTTTGTTTATAAACGAAGGTGATCTAATTAGAGTAAATACTGATACTGGTGAATATGTAGAAAGAGTGTAGAAACAATTACGATTTACGATAAAAAGAAGAGCTTAGCTCTTCTTTTTTGTTTATGAAAATATTTATAATTAACATTATCTTATAGACTGTTCATGCTAGCAGACACCTAAAGTGAATTATTCAATACCAAGACTAAGTAATTGCTCTTCGTCATCCGCAAACTGGTTGAAAACTAATCAAAACAAAAAAGTGTCATCCTGGTAGTAGTGAAGAATTCCGAGCTTCTTCGCTACTATCAGGATGACACCTAGGGATAAATTATTCTAAATTATTATTTGCTAACTGATTTATTCATCGTTTTCTTTTTCCATAGCTTTGATTTCTTTAATTATTTCTTTGCGAATATCTTTTATCATTTTTTTATCTCCTCTTAGCGTTCTTTTAGCATTCTCTCTACCCAATCCAAGTTTTATTTCATTGAAAGCATATGAATTACCTGATTTCTTAACTACGTTATAAGCAACTCCCAAATCAAGCAAATCTCCTGCAATTGAAATACCCTCGTTATACATAATATCAAACTCACAAGTCTTAAATGGCGCTGCTACTTTATTCTTTACAATCTTGGTTTTTACACGATTGCCAATAATCTTATCAGCTTGTTTGATTTGAGCACTACGTCTGACTTCAATTCTCACAGATGAATAAAACTTGAGAGCATTACCGCCAGTAGTTGTTTCTGGATTGCCAAAAAATACTCCAATCTTATGCCTAATCTGATTTATGAAAATAACCACTGTTTTAGATTTGGAAACAACTCCGGTAAGCTTACGCAGAGCCTGGGACATAAGTCTAGCCTGTAAACCCATGTGTTGATCTCCCATCTCTCCTTCAATTTCCTTTTGGGGAACCAAAGCAGCCACTGAATCAACTACCACCACATCAATTGCATTTGATCTAACTAACGTCTCCAGGATCTCTAGAGCTTGCTCACCGGTGTCAGGCTGAGAAATAAGCATGTCTTTTACATTCACACCAATTTTGGCAGCGTAGTCAGGGTCAAGTGCGTGCTCAGCATCTATAAAAGCAGCTATCCCGCCGAGTTTTTGCACCTCAGAAACTATATGTTGGGCCAAGGTTGTCTTTCCTGAAGACTCAGGACCAAAAATCTCTATAATCCTCCCTCGAGGGACACCACCTATCCCTAGAGCTAAATCAAGCGATAAGCATCCAGTTGGCACAACATCTACATCAACCTTTTTGGCTTCACCAAATTTCATAATAGCCCCATCGCCAAATTTTGTTTTTATCTGGTCCATTGCAGCTATTGCTGCATCAGCTCTTTTGTCTTTTTCCTGGTTTTTTGATTGTTTTTCTTCTTCTTTTTTTGCCATATGTTTAAGAGAAAAAAACGTAATATTTTTCTAAAAAAATCTATTTTCGTTTTTTGTTCGTATTTTTTAGCCTTTAAAAAAGGAGTTTTTATCTCCTTATCAACATTATAGCAAATTTTTTACTTTTAAACAATCTTTTTTATCCACATCCAAAAATTATGGGTTATTAACCAATATTTTTCTTTCTTGTTTATTTTCTCGACTGTACTTTTTACTCGCTACCACCACAATCGTATTAAGGCCAGATTTTAACTTTATGGATTTCTCAAAGCTCCCTGTTTGATTGGTAAGGACTAAAACATTATTTATATAAACTTCTGCTTCTACATCACTTTGACCTTGAACTAAAACCTCCTTTTCTATGGTGACAAAATCTTCTGGCGGATAAATAATCTGCAGTTCAGGTGGAGCTATAATATTGTTCAAATAAAAAGCCAAATAAACTAAACAAAAACTAACAGCAACTACAATGAGTAAATTTTTGATTAGTTTTGGAATAGTAACAAAATAATGTACATTGGTAGCTTTTTTTACAAAATAATTATTTATATTTACTTCTTTTTTTTCTTTTTCAGTTTCACCAAAAAGAGCTGTCAGCTCTTTGGCTGATAGCCCTAAATATATTGCATATTCTCTTAAAAAATTAACTCTATATACTCCAGTTGGCAATTCTTCAAAATTCCCTCTTTCTAAGGCTTCCAAATATTTCTGGTTCATTTTTAAATCTCTAGAGGCATCTTTCAAACTGATTTTCTTTTCCTGTCTGGCTCTTCTTAATTCTTTGGCAATAATTTCATTATTTTCCAAAATTTTATAAGTATGAAACTCTTTCATTTTTTTAAGGGGTTACATTCCAGTTAGAATTACTATTTTCTGTTCCCTTTATCCCTTTCATAAAGTAGTCTACAGCTGTATAGGCAAACAAAACAATTATAAGCCCCACTACTGCTGCAATTATTGCACTTTTTCCTTTGCTTATCATGTCCTTGTTTCCAGCTGCCAATATAAACATAAGTCCACCCACTATAAAAGCCAGCAAAGATAGTGAACCTGATAAATACAAAACCCATTTAGAAATAGTCACTAATACCAATATTAAATCATTTGCTGTATAGTCGCCAGTCTCCTTTCCGCTTTCAGGAACAATATGTTCATTAGCCAAATTACCAGCCTGAACTGAATCAATAGCTCCACTCAAAAAAATTCCCAGCAAAAAAACGGTAAATAAAATTATTAATACTTTTTTTGATTTCATAAAAAATAATAAATAAAACTATAGCTAATCATTCAAAAGACTTGCATTTATAGTCTGCTGAACTTTCTTTTCGGTATTTTTAATTGCTTTTCTCATCTCAACTTCTCCTGACAATACATTGGTAATCATATCTTTCATGGCTTGTTCGGCGCTATTGGCATCATTGCCTTTGTACCATGACTTGGCTGTAAGAACCTGATCTACATAAGCTTCTAAATCAAGTTCTTCTTTTTGTACATTCACTAAACTACGCAATGCAGTGGTCTTTCTGGTTGCATCAAGATAATTTATAGCATTTTGCGCTTGAGTAGCAAAGAGAATAAAATCCCAAGCCTCATTTTGATGTCTACTTTTACTAGCAACTGACTCTACCCAATAATTAGCAAAATTAACAGGTGTATTTCCTTGAATTTGCGGAAATCTAGTAACCACTAAATTCATTTTTGGATTTCCTGCTTCAATTTGAGGAATCATATAAGAATAACCAAACATTATTGCTAATTTACCACGAATAAACAGATCAAGCGAATTATCCATACTACCATTCCAACAATACACTTCTTTAGCAGGATTGGCAAAATCTGTATAAAAACGTAAAGCATCTTCTCCTGGTGATTCTGAAATATTCTCATAATCATCAGGTGTTTTAGATATTGTTACATTGGTAAAGGTCAAATCCATCATCTCTGTTCCGTTTTGCATCATTAGAGCTGAAAGAATATCACTAGACCTTTCAATATTTTCACTTCCTCCAAGCGCTACACCTGATTGAATGATCTCGCCTTTATTGTTTTGCTTAGTTAATTTTCTAACAGTTTGCTGAAAATCTGTATCCCAATAGCTTGGAATATCAGTGATGCCAGCATTATTAAGCAAATCTCTGTTTACAAACATAAGCAGAGTATCAACCGCTACCGGAAGACCATAAACATAATTTTTCACTTGCTTGGTTTGACCATCTTTCACGCTAATAACCACATCATCATAAACTACATCAACAAACTCACTTTTAATATCATTAAGAGTTGGGCTGGCTTGAGTTTTTACAACTGGGACCAATTCTTTTTTGATAGTTCCCCTAGTTTCTGTAAAAAGCATAGTAGTAGTATCAGGCATTGGAGCTATCCAATCTCTACTTTGATATTTTCGGGTCCAAGTATTATGAATAGAAAATATATCAGGCACCTGATCAGAGGCAAATGCTTCCAGTAATTTCTGCTCGTACTCTTCATAACGAATTAATTTATAATTTACATTCACAAATGGATGTAGAGCGTTATATTCATTGATAATAGTTTGGAATGTTTCTGACTCATCCCATACTCGCCAATATTCCAAAGTAACGTCCTGGCCCAATGAAGCTGTATTACTAGAAACACATTTACACCCAAAACCAGATAATAATATAAAAATAATAACCAATACAAATAAATTTAGATTTTTTCTCATATTTATAATAAAAAATATTTTATAAACTACCAATATTATAACACAAACAGAAAAAATTTGAAATTTTTAATTTTCAATCTTTTAAACTACTTTAAATTATTAATATTATAATTTTTCATTATTAAACCGCCTCCTGATTAACTGGTCTATACTGCAAACTTTCAGCGACATGTTTAGCATATATTGCTTCTTGGCCTTCCAAGTCTGCTATAGTTCTAGCAAGTTTTAATAATCGATAATAGGATCTAGCTGATAAATGAAGTTTTTCTACTGCACTTTTTAAAATTTGTTTTGACTCATTATCAAGTACGCAAAATTGTTTAACCATTTCTGAATTCATTTCTGTATTTGTTACTATTGGCAATTTGGCAAATCTTTTTGCTTGGATCTTTCTAGCAACTTCTACTCGTTTTTTAATAAATTCAGAACTTTCTCCTTCACCCACTTCTGATAATTTTTCAAAATCAATTCTCGGGACCTCAATATGCAAATCTATTCTATCCATGATTGGCCCAGATATTTTCTTGCGATAATTAATAACCTGATTTGGTGAACAAGTACAAGTCCTATCAGGGTCGCTTGAATAACCACATGGACAAGGATTCATGGCTGATACTAAAATAAATTTAGCAGGAAAACTCAAATTTCCGGCTGCCCGGGAAATATGAATCACTCCATCTTCAAGGGGCTGACGCAAATTTTCAAGAATTGACCGAGAAAATTCAGCAAACTCATCCAAAAACAATACCCCTCGATGAGCCAACGATATTTCTCCTGGCCTTGGCCAAGTTCCCCCTCCCACCAAGGCTACTCCAGAAGATGTGTGATGAGGTGATCTAAATGGCCTATTGTCAACTAGGGCTTGTTTTTCGGGTAATTCTCCAGCTACAGAATATATTTTGGTTATCTCCAAAGCTTCTTCCAAAGTTAAATTAGGCAAAATTGACGGCATGGTTCTGGCTATCAAAGTTTTTCCAGAGCCAGGAGGACCAGACATCATCATATTATGAGCCCCTGCTGCGCTTATCTCCATGGCCCGCTTCACATGTTCTTGTCCTTTGATATGCGCCATATCAAAAAGTATTTTTTTATTTTGAAAATTAAATTCTTTCTTTTTTTCTGGAGATAAAAAAATCTGACCAGAAAGATGCTTGGCCAGCTCAAGTAAATTACTAACACCAATTACTTCAATATCTTTCACTAAACTTGCCTCAACTGCATTTTCTTTGGGTAAAAATATTTGTTTGATTCCTTCGCGCTTAGCCTTCAAAGTAATCGGTAATACCCCATTCACTCTTCGTAAATCACCGTTTAAAGCTAGCTCACCAACAAACAACATCTTCGTAAAATCACCATTAACGGTCAATTTACCTGAGGCTAAAAGAACAGCTACAGCGATGGGTAGATCATAACTTGGCCCATGTTTACGCAAATCAGCTGGGGCTAAATTAACAACTAAACGTCTCTTGCTAATAGGTAAGTTAGAATTTTTAATAGCTGAACGGACCCGCTCCTTAGATTCAGAAACTGCCATGTCAGGAAGACCGACTATGGCTATATTTCCCATCTCACCATGACCAATATCAGCTTCTACTTCAACAATCTCAGCATCAAGTCCGACTACAGCTGCGGAAAGAACTTTTGAAGACATAAAAAATAAATTAAGGATAAATGATAATTTAATTATAGCACATTAGGCACATATCACGTATCATATAACACAAAACAAATTTTTTGATTTTCTAAAATAAAAATCCCTGAAACTTATTTTTAAGTTTCAGGGATCAAGAAATTATAAATCATTTGAAAGCCCCTCTCATACGATGAAATTCTTCATGAGCTCTGGACTCTTCAACCAGGTGCTTGAAAGAATAACTTTCTTTGGACCACACCTGTTTCTGTCCAATTCTCTCGCAAGCAAAAATCATTTCCTGGACCTTTTTGAAAACGCCCAGAGAAACTCTCTTTCCTACAGGCGAAAAACGATTGTTTTTCCAAATCCACTTAACAGGAGATTTGGGATAATCTTTGCCAGTGATTTTTACGAAAAATTCATTAGAATTATTTCTATTCTGCCACACCTCTATATTTTCTATATTTTGCATTTTTTCCTCCAAAAGAAATAAATTATTTTAAGGCACGATTTTATATAATAATTATATCATATTTATATAAATTTGTCAATGCTATTTAGGTTAATTTTTTCTATTATTAGCAATTATTAATATAATTACTTTTGACTTTTTATAAAAATAATGCTAAAAAAATAAAATAATATGCCCTTTTAAAAACCTATATTTATGAGGTAAAAAATGATAAAAAATACAGTAACTTCACTGGAAAATGATTTTTTAGAAATCAGTACTCGAAATACTGGCGGAGGAATCAAGCATCTTTCTTTTGTTGAATCAAGAAAAGATGGTTCACAAATACCCAAACACAACAAAATTATAAACAGCTTGCAAATCCTGTCACCAGTAATAAAAGTACCGAATTTCAAACTAGAAAATCATCCAAAAACAAGCCTGATCTTAGATAGAATATTTGAACAAGCCCTTGCCAAAAAATCCACACTTTCATCTTTGTCTACAGACAAAAGACAACTTGTAGCTATTTCCAACAAAACAGAAAAGCAAAAGCAATTTGATCATCAATCAAAGGGTGTGTTTTCTCGAGTGCCAGATTTTGGAGATCTTAGACATTCGTCATGGACGCTAGAAAATAAGGCTGAAAATTCATGTATCTACAAGTACTATTATTGTCGATACGGAGTTGAACTCAATTTCTATATCAATTATTTTCTTCTAGGAAATTCTTTAGCTATTATCTGCTTAATCGAAAATCTACAAGGCCTCCCAATTCCCATTCAATTTGGCTTGGCAATCAGTTTTAAAAATCAAAATGGCTACAATATGAGTTTTAGCGACAAAAATGGAGCTACGGTATTTTTTGGTAAATATAAACTTCTCAATCTTTCTTTGATTGATAAATTTTATTTGGATCTAGTGGACAAGGCGAGAATTTCTTTAAAAGCTGACAAACAATTTGCTCAAGGGTTTATACAAATTGAAAGTCGAGATAATGAAGTCATGCTCATACCAATGCTAACAAAAGTCACTGATTTTGATACTGAAAAATCAATGATAAAAGGTTATGAAAAGATAACAGCAAGCTTGTCAATTAACTTTGAAAAATGGGAAGACTAATGAAAGAATCTTTCAAAGCAAGCGCTACCTTAAGTCTTGCAGAATATCTTGATTTCATGAAACTTATCAGTGACTTTGAGATTATAGATAATATTGAATTGGAACATACTGACAACGAAAAAGATATTAATCTCACTGTCAAAGCCCAAGGAAAAGCCGCAAAAGAACTAAAAACTGGCTTCAAAACTGGTATATTGAATTTCTTTAACTGGGACAAGTGTTTTACAATCACTTAAACCAAAAAGGAGACTCCTGAGTCTCCTTTTTTATTTATTCCAATCTTTTATAACTAATTCATTACCCTTTCTAGTAACTATTAATTTTTGATTATCCTGCCAACCAAGTTTTCTAATTTCTGAAATGGGCAAAGTAATAGCATACGAGCTGTTACTTTTAAATAATTTTCTAATGTTTTGTTCTTCAATTTTTCTCATATTATTATAATATTATATTTACAGTCTAGCATTTTTTATCTTTAATGTATATACATATCTCTATACATATGTATAGAGATATGTATATACATTAAAAAAGAGAGCTAAAAAATAGCTCTCTTAAATGTTTTTTATTTCTTACAGACTTTGCACTTGCCTATGAAGTTTATTGTCTTCTTCAGCGATTCTTCCAGATCGACAATAATTACTCCATTTTAAATTTTCAGTAGCAAGTAACTCACTTTTTTTATCTTTTGACAGTTTTCCTCTTTTACTTGAGAAAATAATATCATTGGCCAATTCTTTCCACTGTTGTCTCTGATCTTTTGTTGCATTCCTTTCGATGTCGGCTCTTCGCAAATACATCGAAATAATAGCAAAGCTTCCCAAAAGAACAATTCCTACCAAAATAGTTTGCAAAGCTGTCATTTTCTCTCCTCCTGTTTCAAAAAATATGATTCACAAATCTTTTTTCTAAACTTTCACACCCCTTTTTCTTTAATAGAAAATTATAGATTCCAAATATATCTTTTCTCCTTTTTAAATTTTAAAATGAGCTGTTTTATTATTTTATAATAATAATTATTATCATTTTTCTATTTTTTTGTCAATCAAAATTTTACCTGAAACTTTTCACAAAAAACAGCCGCTTTCGGAAATGCTCTTCTTGTTATAAACGGGTAATTCCCCTTCGTTTCACTTCGAAGGGACACAGCGGGAGTTAAATGGGCTCTCGCATGTTTTCAAACTCGAACACATATTTTTTATTATTTATTATTTGTACTGCCAAGCTACTCTTGATTAAATATTTTTCACTTCTACCACAAAGGGGTTGATTCGATACACAGCTCATAATACAAAAAAAACCTTTTTCGAGGTTACTTCTGTATTATGAGCTCCAAACGCGATGGTAGTCAAACCTGTTTATATCAATTATTGCTGGAAGTAAAAATAATATAAAGAATGCTAAGTTGTTACAATAAATAAAATAGCCAAAATTAGGTAAATATGTAATTTGAATAAAAATTACGTTATGCTTGACAAAATATTTATTATGTGGTATATTAATATATAAACATTGTTAATTTTTTTATATAAACAAACAAATAAACGCTCATTACAAGGAGAAATTAAATGGAAAAAACAATCGTTTTGTCGAGTACACAGAAAGGTTACATATCAGATTACTTCTGGGCAATCATCTGGTCTGTGGGATTATGGATTTTTGCATCATGGTGTTGTAGTTTTTATGAAACCATGATGGACTCATATGCCCCGTTTCAGTTTCTTGTATTTATTTTTGGGGTTTTGACTTACATCGCAATAGCAGCTATCGCCCTGTACAACATCCATTCGGCCATATATAAAACCAGGACAGTAGACACCTTTTATCTGAATGATAAAGGATATTGGAATAAACTTTCCAGTAACAGCTACGGATTCCCGTTTTCAAAATCAAACAAGCAAGTTGTCTTTGACAGAATCATCCACATTGATGTTGACCAAGGAAGTATTTGTCGAATTTTGAATACGGGAATCCTGAAAGTCAAAATGATTACCTTCACCAATGCGGATTCTAAGGAAGAAGACTGGAATATTTACGGTATCAAAAATCCTTATGACCGAAAAGCCGAACTTGAAAAGGCTCTTTTGGACCATGAAGGATTAATGGTAAAAATGTCTGCTGACAAATAGTATTTATTCCATTTTTCTTCAACAAAAGCCCTCAGTTTTGATCGAGGGCTTTTTTCTTTTCAATTATATTGTTTTTAGACAATAAATAAAATGATATACTAAATATATGAGCAAAAAATATAAACAAGAAAAACTAGAACAAAGATATAAAGCAATTTTTTCAACCTCAAAAAGCAAAATAGATTTTCCCTTTTTTCTGGCAATTAACGAATATGTAAAATCTATTGACCAAGATGATTATTTGAGAAATTTGATGTATCGGTCAAAGCCATTTGTAAAAATCAAATCCATATAATTTACTAATTGAAAGAGGTCTATCCGGCAACTGACATAAACCAAGTTTTCAAAAATAAAATATCAATATCAGATCTTTAATCATAGGGCTCTGTAATAGTGTCATCTATAGTGTACACTATAGATGACACTATTACAGATATGATATTGAATGCCTAATACAAAAAAACAAGCTCTTTCGAGCTTGTTTTTATATTCTGAGCGGGTAACGGGAATCGAAGTGGCGGAAGCCACACACCATCACTTATTTATGTTTTTTTATCTTAAATTCAATAATCTTTTATTTTTATATTCTATTATTTAAATACGCTTCTCAATCAGATTCATTACCGAAACTCACTCAGAAATAACAAAACAGCTCTGTTCGAGCTGTCTTGTTATTTCTGGAGCGGGTAACGGGAATCGAACCCGTCTATCCACCTTGGCAAGGTGATGTAATAGCCACTATACCATACCCGCAAGTTTATAATTTTCAATTTCAAAACAAATAAGTTCTTTTTGAAAAGAAAAGAAAAGGCTTTTGGCCTTAACTAAATGTATTATAGATAATATTTTAATATTTGGCAAGGGCTTGATTTTGTTTTAAAATTAGGATATAATCAGACAGATATGTCAATTATGACATAAATGTATAAAAAATATGCCAGTACTAGCAATAAACAAAAGAGCGAAATTTGATTATGAAATCATCTCATCTCATGAGGCTGGGGTTGTTTTGTTTGGGCATGAAGTTAAATCTATTAAAACTAGAAAGCCAAGCATGAAAGGCTCTTTTGTTACTATTAAGTCTAGTGGTAAAAATGCTGAATTATTTTTGACCAATTGCCATATCTCTCTTTATGATAAGACTACTACTGTAGAAAACTACAATCCCGAAAGACCAAGAAAACTTCTAATGCATAGAAAAGAGATTGATAAATTAATTGGCAAAAAACAAGAACAAGGACTGACCCTGGTGCCGATAAAAATATATACCAAAGGCAATCTGATTAAACTTGAGTTCGGAGTGGGTAGAGGAAAAAAGAAACATGATAAGCGTGAAGATATAAAAAAGAGAGATACAGACAGACAGATCAGACGAGTAATGAAAGAAAGAAGGTAATATTTTGTCATTCCCTACCGGAAATGACAAAATTTTGAACATTAAAAATTAAATATATAAATTGTTTAAAAATTTAAAATAACATAATTTAAAATTTTTAATTTTGGGGATGCTGGGTTTCGATAGAGAGACTATCATTTTGCATTCGAGATGAGTTCGTGGGAGTCTCATAAAAACTTTCACACCTAAATAAGTGCAAAAAATGTACTAGCAAAAGCTAAAGCTGCTTTCAGCATGCCAGCTTTTGCACCTGTTGTCGCTTAAAATTGCCACAACCATCCGACTTCTTGATGTCTAGTAGGGAAGACCCGGGTGTCATATCACTAGACTGGACCCGAGTGTGCGGTTAACTTTGGTCGAGATTTATCAAACTGCTCGCTGTTTATTTTTTTGTTTGGTTTTTAGATAAACAGTTAAATCACAAACTAATCTAGTCTTCGTAAAATTGTAAAATGTAACTTTCTAGACGCGAGTTCAACTCTCGCCATCTCCACAATCAGAAGCAGAACCGAAAGGTTCTGTTTTTGGTTTATTGTTAGCATTAAACTGGACTCCTAATGACTTCATAATATCTACAAATTGAGCCTTGTTTATTTGCTCACTGTCCATATACTGTCCTTTTTTAGACAAAAGCTTGATTGAGTCCTCTAAAGTTGAAGGTGAAAGATGGGCGTATCGCATCGTAGTGGAGACACTGCTGTGTCCCATTAACTTTTGAATAACGACTATTGGACAGCCTTTCATCGCCAGATGACTGGCAAAACTGTGACGAAGGGCGTGCCACATAATCTTTCTGTCTTCCTTATTTTTTAGGTCTAAATTGCTTATAGCTTTTTTTAATGCCCTACGAGCGAGGTTTTCCTCAAGAAAGTTTCCATTTTTGTCTGTAAAAACAAAACCTTTTGATTTTTTCCTTCTTTCAAATATTTCACGAACCTCATAATCAAAAGGAATATGTCTTTCCTTGCTGTTTTTTGGCACTCCTAATATATTTCGGTAGAAAGACTTTCTGACTGAAATAACATTCGTCTCAAAATTTATATCTGACCAACTTAATGCACGAATTTCGCCATAACGAAGTCCTGTTCGCAAAACAAGCAATATCATATCTTTTAACATCCCATCAGTTGAACTTAATAATAAATCACTTTCTTCAAATGAAAGAAAATCATAATCTTGTGGAGGGACTTTTAAAAGTTTTATTTTAGGTTTCTTTTCAAGTTCGCTCCACTCAACCGCAAATTTAAGTATCGTGTTTAGAACAGTGATGTGTTCATTGATAGTCTTGTTGGCTAATCCCTTATTTTTGTTTAATGCCTTAAACTCTTCTATATTTAAACTTGTAATTAAATCCAGTTTTTTCTTTCCAAAAAAGGGGATGAGGTGCTTATTGAGAATGCTTGCCCTACCACGCACTCCTGAAATTTTACAATTATTCTTCACATAAACTTCGTGCCATTTCCAGGCAAATTTTTCAAATACTTCAACTTCCTTTTGCACTTTCTTAACAAAAGGATTTTCACCCTTTACCAATTTTTGCATTATCAATCTTTCAAAAGCTAAAGCTCCGTTTCTACTATTTTCAGGAGACTTCTTTCTGTATCTTTTACCTTGGTAACGAATATCAATGAACCACTTATTATTGGTGGTGTGTTTATTTTTTATTACTGCCATATACATCTTCAATACTGTCAATATTAAAACTATTTTTGACCTTATCAAGATTAAAACGGATTTGTCTGCCGACTTTAAAAAAAGGAATTTTGCGTTCTGTTACAAGACGATAAACAGTTGTAACAGAAACTTGCAACTCATCAGCAAGTTCTTCACCCTTTAAAAAATCTTTAGTTTTATTATATTCAGTATTCATTACAATTTTTAAGGAGCAACATAGAGCCGACGGGTGATGTCGGGTGGACTATGTCGCAACCTTATCACAATTTTTATTAAATTCAAATATCTAATTTCTATTTAAATATTTTTCTAAAATTTTCTCCATTTCTCTTTTTTCTTCCTCTGTAATCTCTACTGATTTATTTATATCTGCAATTACATCCAAAAAATCATTTTCAGCCAAATTTTCATTCATTATACTACCTCTTTTATTAAGTTTATTGTAAAAATCAATAATGGTAATTATACTTTCATTTTCCAGAAATTTTTTAATTTCATTTTTATAGTCATCAACCAGCTCCCAGTCGGATTTTTTAATAAAATTTATATCATAATTTGAATGTATTAAATCAATTAAGTATAAATGCTTTTGAATGTGTTTAATTGCTTTTACTGTGTTTACTAATTTTCTTTGAAAAATAATATTTGGCTGGTTGTTTGGCTCAAGCTCTTCTGGCTCAACACCTTGAGGCGAAAAATAATCAATAAGCTTGATTACATCAAAACCTAAATAATTTTTATCATCAAAAATTTCTTCTATTTTTTTGAACACCCTGTCAGCATCCTCTTGGTCTAAACTTTCATTCAATAAATTATAAATTTTCTCTAAATTATTTTCTTCTTTTCTTAATAAAATAAGTTTTACATCAAGCCCAATTATAAAAGTGTTTAAACTATTTAAAGCTGATTTATAATTTAAATATGCGGTTTGTAAATCCAGGATTATATAAGTAAAACTATTATAAAAAGCAATTAGCTTATTATATTCTTCAACTTCTCTTGGGGTGGTGCAAATACCATTCTCCAGCCTCTCTTGCTCTAAAACGCTTATTATTCGCTCTCCACCATCAGTAACTGAATTATTATTGGCAAACAATAACTCCACTTTCTCTTTAAAGGGTAAATTTTTTGATAAATTTTTAAAATCAATTTTGCTCTTCATATGTTTAGTTTAATTTTATTTTCTTTTTAACCACTATTGCTTCAATGGTTTCAATTTTTGACTTGATAGATATTTGCTCATAAGCTTTTAGTAGTTGCCCAGAAAGAACTCCGATGCAGTTGGCAGTTTTGTTATCCATTCTTCCTCCTCTAACCTCATTTATTACTTCGTTTAGTAGAGAAATTATATCCTCTGCTTGTTTAATCTCTATGGGATGTAAGTTGTGTTTAATTAAATTTTTATTTGCAATACCACCATTTCTGCGAGCTTGCATTTTTTCTTTTTCAGATATTTTTTCACTGTGCCAAAAACAGTGCTGTTCTCCTTTCAATGCCCGTGATAAACATTGACCTCCTTTTTCTTTTTTGTGTTCACATTGCATATAAGTTAACTTATGGGGGGGCTATATTGTTACTCTATTGTTTGTTTATTTAACCTTAAAGGAGATAACTATATAGTTCCTATATTTAGTATTATAGTAATATACTACTGTTCTATAATTAAAAATTAATTTTATCCACTTCAATTTCCGTGTCATTATCACGAATACTTTTGCCTATTAAATAGTTATCATACTCTTCGCTAAACTGATTTAATGCTTTTTTTGTCAATTCGTCCCAAAATATTTTATCTTCTGTAAAAAATATTTTCTTCCATTTTTTGTCCCCATAAGGCACGGACGGAGGGTAAAGAACAAATTGTTGGGTATTAGTTTCAAATTTTGATTTACGAATTGTAAATCCGTTGATTTCAAATTGAGCAACTAACATTGTTCCGATTGCTGGCAATTTTTCATCATCACGATAAGTAAATTTAAAATTTACATCCTCAATGCTAATTTTCATAAAAATATATTAATAATTAAAAAACCTATACTAATTATATTATTAGTATAGGCTATAAATATTGGCTAAAAATAATAGGTTACATTATTTATTTTTTTAATCAATTTTGTAAATTATTAATAAATTCCACTATAATAAATAATCTAACGGGTTACATTTTAGGTTACATTCTTTTTTCTGTGCTTATTAACCTTTCTTGCATTTCTTTTCCTTTTGCATTCTGGTCTAATTTTTTCCGAACAAACTTCACCTGAATACCTTCTTCCATCTGGATTAAATAAAGGTAAAATTCTATTACATTCTGCACATCTTCGGACTTCATTTTCAGAAAGATAAAGTAATTCATAATATAAAAGCGATTTATAGTCATTAAATACTATTACACAATCCTCTCTTTCGTCAAAGGTGCATCTTTTAGTAAAGTTTTCAATGTTTTTTTTATTTATTTTTTTAGTTTTTAGTGCATTATTATTCAGAACTCCATCACACATCTCTACTAATTCCCATATTGCCTTGTTGCAATTAAAAATTTTCTTATACTTTAAATCTTGTCTTAAAAATTCAACATCCTCTTCTGTTATTTGGTTTAAATATATTTTTTCTTCATATTTTTTTATTATTTTGTATATTTTATTTGCCTCATCTTGTGTAATTCCAAAAATATCTAAATTATCTTTTTTTTCAAAAACATCAGTAAAGCTATACATTCTCCATTCCAGCAAGCCACCATAATCTACATACTCCACATTTATAGCAGGCATTGTCTTGTATGTAATATCATCTTTCATATTGCTAAAATATTGTTTAATAGAGTCGCTACCCTTGGGCATTAAAGACCCTTTTAAGTATACTTGATTTCCAGCATTGTGATATTCCACAGAAACTAAAAAAACCAAGGAAAATTGCTTGTCATAAGGAGGTGATAGTTCGTAATTAAAAATATCACAAGAAACAGTAATATCACAAACTTCATTTACTATCCTTTCAAGCTCGCCCTCATTTTTAAGGTATAATTCTACCAAGGAATTATCTTCCTTTTCTATATCTAAATCTTCTAATTTTAATTCGCTTGCTTGCCATCTCGGTATTATAGCAATACATTTATGTTCAACATAACCCAAATTTTCATTAATAACATCTCTTGCCCTTTTTGTTGTATACTTTTTAGCCATTTTAAAAATTAAAAAACTATGTCATTATAGCCGAGAAGCTATTCAGAGACGCAGAAAGGTTTAACTCCTCTGGACAAGAAGAGTAATCTCTAAATTAAATCTCGGCTACAAGGACAGAGCCATAATTTATTTCCTTTCTGCTTTGTTAATGTTTAAATGAAGTGTCCAGTTTCACTATTATTAATATATCAATTATATTATTATAGTCAATTATTTTTAATTGTATTTTTAATAATAAATTCTAAATACTCTTTGTTATTGCCAAAAACTGTTTTTGCACTTCTAACTGTTCTTTTGATTATATTATCAAACTGCCTTTCGGTTATATCAATATATTTTATATCGTTATTGGTAAGTAGGTCCCAGTTTGCATACAAAACAATATTAGAAGTTAAAGGCAAAGTAAACTCTATGTCTTTATGTCCAAACCCAGCTCTTGCACCAATTGCGTTAGGTCCAAATTTTTTTTCTCTTTCAGGGCTACATATATGTGCTGGATTATCAGAGGATATAAAATTTTTATCCTTTGGTGCTGTTAATAGCTTCCAGTGCATATTATATAAATAATTTGCAACATACAAAGAAGTGTTCATTGAACTATTTGCGAAGTGCGAATTAAAATTTTCTAAACCTTCTTTAATTTCGTCTATGCTAACACCCTTACCAGAAGAGGCTGGAGGCAAATAACTATCACTGTTATTTACAGAAAAATTTTTTGAGCTTTCTGCAATATCATTCAAAAATCCCCTAAACTGCTCTCTATTTAATCTAATTCTGTTAAAAATTGTTGATGTATAAATGGATAGCCATAATTTATCGGTGGTGTTAATTGGTTCTTTATTATTTATTTTATTTTTAATAATTTTTGAATATTCACTTTCTAATTCCGACAAACTCTCCTCAATATCAAGAGAGCCATTAACAGTATTATAATGACCTTCTTTAAATTTATTTAGCGGGTTAGTTTTATAAATCCTGTCGTCCTCTTCTAAAACCCAAATTTTACCATCTTTATCGGCAAAATTTTTCTGGTAAGTTACACTAATGTAATGGTGATAGACTTTTTTCATAATTTTAGATTATTATATGTAGTTACTATATTATTTTTTATATAATTAAACAAGAAAAAACCTGCGAAAGCGTTGTTTTGCTATCGCAGGTTGTGTTGTATAAAGTTTCAAGTTTTTAACTTATGATATTTTTTGCATTATGTATAAATGCTTTTAATTTTTCATTGCTTTTAAATCCGCTTTCTCCTTTCGTGCCAGAGTTGGCATCAACACCGAAAGGTTTTACTGCCTGGATTGCCTCATTAACATTTTCAGGATTAAGTCCTCCTGCTAAAAAGACAGGCTTTCTGTATTTTTCTACTATCTCACGACTTAAATCCCAATCGTGTGTTATTCCGGTTCCTCCAACTTGGTCAGTTTCAAGGTTCACGGTATCCAACAATATTGCATCTACGGCATTTAAATATCCATAACCATTAGCAATAGATTTTTCATTTACCACGTGCAGGGATTTAATCAGTTTTATATATGGTATTTTCTCCCTGATAATTTGGGCGTCATCTGGCGTGCTGTCACCGTGCAACTGAATAGTTGTTACTCCGATGAATTGAGCAAGCGAAACAATTTCTTCATTATCAACAAGATGGGTTACAAATACGGATGAACAAAATGGAGGCAAATGACTCACTATTTTTTTAGCAAATTCTTTATCAATAAAATCAGTTGATGAATGTTTTTGCCCAACCAGCAAACCGATTGCATCAGCACCATAGAATACTGCCATCAATGCATCCTCTGTGCTTTTTATACCGCATACTTTAACTCTCATTTTTTTCTCCTTTTGTTCTATGTTTAAGAATAAGTTCAAGTAAAATTTCAGCATACCAGTCTGCGACTTCAACCATTGCATCGGTTGCTTCCTTGTCATTGGAATAAAGTCTCTTGCCAAAGTTATCAATTTTTCTTTCGCATTTTGAAAAAAGAATACTAACAAGAGAGGAATGGTGGTTGCATAGACAAAATTCAATATATGCAATCATTGCTCTTTTGAGAAATTCTGGAGACTCTGCATTAATACAGTCAATAAAATGTTCTGCTATTGCGTTAGCCACTTCTTTGTCATCGCCAGCTTCTGTGAAATGGGCATAAGGCAACAAAAAAAGCATTTCAGTTTCTTTGTTGAAATCAATCACTTCCTCAAGATAGCCCTTAACTTCAACTATTGCCTTTTTCGCTAAATCACTCAAAATGCCTGGATAATGCTCTTTATCTAAATACACAGCAAGAGCTTCAACACCATCACCTCCGTTATTAAAAACAGATGCTTCCATAATCATCTTTTTGTTCAATCCAATAATATATGGTATTTCGTGCCATTTGATTGCTCCAACTCCACCGCCTATTGTAAGCATAATTTCCTCCTCCAGTTTGAATATTTTGTATTACAAATTATTATCAAGGTTCAAATATGATTATATATGTTTATCATATTTTATATAAAAAATCAAGAATAAAAGAAAAACCTGCTAAAGCGTTGTTTTGCTCTTCGCAGGTTGTGTTGTTTGTGGGTTTATTGGTTAAAGCCACCAAAAGGTTTTGTTGTTTTTGGCTAACCCTTTTCCAATTTGCTCACGGACATCTGCAAATGAATGAAGGGCGAAAAGATTGAAAGTTTTTCCATCTCTTTCTATGCTACGACCGGTGTCACTCACTTCCATAGCGTCAAAATCAATCATTAGCATTCCGCCGTCTTTTACAGACATTATCCGTAGTTCGTCAAAATTTGCGTCTACTGCTATTACAGCCATTGAAGCCCTCCTTTATTCATCGTAAAGATAATTAGCCAACACGGCGAATATCTCGTTGTTGTTTCTTTTGGCGATGTCTTCTGCGTTTATAAGGGACAACAAATCCAGTTCAATGGCGACAGCCATCATCACGGCTTCATCGGCTTGTTCAGGCAGTCCAGAAAAGGAAAGGATGTAGTTGTCGGCAACGATAGCTCCGCCCCATTTCCCGTTATCAGGGTCACGGCTTTCATAGCTGGTCATATGACCAAGCTCAAAGTGTGTAGAAATAAGCCTTGCTCCTTTCTCTTCGGAGTTGTAGGAGTAAGCTGACCATTTTTCTTGCGGAACAGGTTTGCCGACAATACTTACAAACTCAAGTCTTTTAGCGCCAAGGCTGTAAATACTGACATAGCCTCCTTTTTTGAGGATGCCTTTACTTGTTGCAAGTTCTGGGTAATTTTTAACAAGAATGTTAACAATCTCCCCGGTTTTTTCAATTACCTTTTCAACAACTTTTGCTGTAAATTCGTTCACGCTTCCCTCCTGTTATTTAGATTTTTCGGTTTTCATTTCACCAGCCGAGAAAAACCCCTCAACCGCCATTGTTTCAGTGTCAATATCAATATTGGCTTCTTTGAGCTTTTCCTTGATTTCATTGCGTGTTTTTTCTTCGGTGGAACAGATGCGGATGTAAGGTGCTGATTTGACACTGCTATCAAAAGTCCACACAGTAGATGGGACAAATGTAACAATTGCGTCTTTCTGCAACCCCATATCGTGCATTACCAGTCCGATAATTGAAGTAAGGTTGCTTGCCTTATTTTCATCCATTCCAAAAATCATAATGTTTGGCATTTTCTTTCTCCTAATAAGTCTGTGTTTAAATAATGATAAATAATAAATAATAATTACAAAATAGATTTTTTTATTTCAATTTTTGGATTTGACAAGGTGATTACCATTTCAAATTCTAATGTTTTTAACATTTTAATCAAGGTTTCAAAAGATAAATTTTTTTTACCACCTTCAACAAGTGCAATATAATTTGAGGTTAGCTCCATTTTATCAGCCAGTGTTTTTTGAGATATGCCGTTGTTTATTCTTGCAGTCTTTAATAAGATGCCCATATCTTTCATTGCTTGTATCTTTATTTTTTCTATCATTTAACTCTCCTTTTTCGCTTTATATAATTGTAAAATGAACAAAAATTAATATTACAGTATATCACGAAAACTACAAAAAGTCAACTATTTTAGCTGACTCTGAAATTTAATCCCTAATGTCACTTCCTCTATGTTGCATTGAGCATTTCACTGCCCAAATACTGTCCACGAAGTGGTAATTAATGATTAAATGTGAATAGTAGTGACGACTTCTGCAAATCGGTTTTTTCTTTAAGTTAAAGCAAATTATTGAATTTTGTTTAACCTTGCAGAAATACTCAATTTGCCTCTTTTACAGTTCAACTCTCGCCATCTCCACCATAATAAAACAGTCATTTGAAATGGCTGTTTTATTATGGTGTAAATGGTGGGTATGTTTAAATTGCTATGATTATACGCATTATTATCACAAAAAAAACAAATAGCAGGTAGACGGTACAAAACAGAAAAATTAAAAATATTTTGAGGGGGTGAGGCTTCTGCCTCTCTACTCTCACCATCTCCACCAACATAAAACAACCACACAAAGTGGTTGTTTTATTTTATAAGACTATTGAAAATAAAGTTACTATAAATTATTTAATAATTTAATGCTTTTATAAAATTAAAAATAATAGAAAAAATAAACCAAAAAATAAATGCAATAAAAACAATAAAACGGACTTTTCTATATACTGATCTATACGCTAAACCAAGTTTTTTCAAAATGTTAATTATTTTAATTCGTTGTTCCATGGAAAGAAGCCCCACATATAATGAATAGCCAATACCTACAAAAATCATTGGACCAAAAATAAAATACAGCCAAGCTGGGTTATTTATAAATATACTTAACAAATCAGAAAAATCAAAATCTTTATCTAGGAAGATAAATATTGGTATTATAAGAATTAAACCAATCAAAGCTATTATAAGATCTCTTTTGTTCAATTTACGATCTTGATCCATTTTTTATTATTATTTCAAATTATACCATTAAATTAGCAATTAGAAAATATAAAAAAGACATTTAAGAAGTCGAACAATTATCCATAAAGCAGTGACTACCAATTAGTAAAGACTTAAACAATTAATATAATATGTATTATAAATAAAAAACGCCCAAATTATATTAGGGCGTTTGAATTTTTGAATTAATTTTTCTGAGTACTGAAACCTGCTTGCACAACTGACCGAAAAGCAATATCATGAGCTCCTTCATTGTTTTCATCATCCAGAGAAATACCGATTGCACCTATCAATGACTGACCATTATATATCGGTACTCCGCCACCTTCACAGATAAATCTCTCTGTCTGAATTCCCATAATCTCAGGTGTTGTTCCTCTTTCATCAAGTGCACGTTGACAGTACTTAGTACTTTCACCAGTCCACAATGATTGTCTGGCTTTCAAAAAAGCCTCGTTGGATAAACCTGGGCTCATGTTTTCCATTATGCTTCTGGCAATCTCTACGCCACTCACATTAACAATTTTGATTGATGCATTTAACATTCTCTCCGTGGTCTCATTGTATGCCAAATTAAGTATTTGCATAGCCTCTTTGGCAACTAGCGATTTAACTTGTCCCATTTAATTCTCCTTTTTTAAAGTAACGTTTAAAAAAATATCAAGTACATTATATTAATATTTTTATCTCAAAATGTCAAATTTATGTTGACATTTTTACTAAAGTATAATATTTTTATTAAAATTGATCTTTTAAAATGAGGTGAATAATGTTTGCAAAAAACTCCGATAATATAAACCTAGTATTTCGTGAAATAAATGAATTTATTCTACTGATAAACAATACTCAAAAATGTTTATATATTATCAAAGAGCATGAAACGCATATAGATATTTACAAAATATGTTATGTAAATAAAAGAGGTAAAGCAGAATTAATCAAAGAACAATTACTAGCAAATCATAACTGGGAAATCGTGTCTAGAAAAGACCTAGAAGACAAAAAAGATATTGCTGATAAAATAGTGGCGATGTGTCTTGAAATAGTATCAATTTCTAACAAAAATCTAAACAAATTGAATAATCAAATCGAAAACATTTTTTATTAAAAAAGGAGAACTCATGCATAATACAATTGATATTGAAGATTTAAAACCCTTCTATAAACTTGATGATGGAAAAGTATTTTTAGCTTGTTTTATTCATAAGCCCCATCTAACTTTAATAATAAATGTTAAAGATGATATAAATGAAAATACCTACTTTCTAAAATTAAAAAAGAGTGACAAAATATGGTTGCTTCTAATAACGGCCGTAGCTGAAAAAGTTTGTGATGAAGACTTTCATCTTTATGAGCCCATTATTGATTTTGACTGTGAAGTAGTAGGCCTGGACTATTCAACACCAAATTTAATTGACATTAATTTAAACTATAGGACACTTGAGCATCTAGCTATTAAAGGAACAAAAAAGGCTCTAAGTAAT
The DNA here is from genome assembly GCA_002869165.1 of Candidatus Parcubacteria bacterium. Classification (GTDB taxonomy): domain Bacteria; phylum Patescibacteriota; class Patescibacteriia; order Patescibacteriales; family UBA12075; genus BM705. The sequence continues at coordinate 51,267 of PKTK01000012.1, forward strand.
AAAAATGTTGACTGTAAAGTGTTTAATGTTGGTAAAATTAGAGCTGAGATTAAGAAGGCTCTTATAGATAAATTTGCAGATTTGATCTAAACATCAAAAAACGGACCCACAAAGTCCGTTTTTTTATTTTTTCAAAGTTATCAACATTGACTTGAATGGTAAAAATATGCTATAATAGTAACATAAAGATCAAAAAATACTCTTTTTTGATATAAAAAAACAAAAATAAAATACTTTGCCAAAATTAGCAAAGAAAAATAAAAATATGTTAAAAAATTATCTTCATAGCTTGACCACAATACTAGGTATAACTATTGTGGTTTTTTTGTTGTCTATAAGTGTTAGACAAATACTGGCGGTAGACACAAGTACTACCAAAATAAGTTTAGGTTTTAATCAAGAATCAGCTACAAATTCCAATTTATTATCTGCTACAAGTGATGTTTATGCATTAATAGACGAAAGTTTAATTGCAAACACTGATATTAATGAAGTAATTCTTTATGTTGTTCCAGAAAATGGTGTCTATGTAACATATAACATGAATAAAAGCGATAATCCTTTGAAATACGTTGTTAGCTTAGATACTACCATCTTTGAAGATAATTACTACAAAATATATGCAATTGCTAAAATAGGGGATATTGACTATAAATCAGATGTTCAAAATATTGCCTTTGATAACACTGAGCTTAATTTTATCAATTTGTCCAACTACAACACAATTAAAGGACATTTTTTACTCGAGTCGACCAGTATTGGTTTAAACCAAATTGTAACGCTTGAAATAATGGATTTATATGAAAATGTTGTATATACTATGGATTTATTTTTTAACTCAGATAGTAACACAAATTCTTACACGATATTAACAGAATATTACGACAATGGGTCATTTTATTTTAAAATATCCGGTTACAGTACTTTTGATAAATACCACGAAAATACCATCCTTGTAAATATAAATAATTCTGAAATTACTAGCCATAATCTAACAATTACCTCAGAAGATATTATTGGTGGTGTTGTTGAATCTTCAAATATTACAGTTAACTTAAACATAGCACCTACTCTAAATCCAAATCATATTGATGTAAAATTTTTAGATAATAATGGAATCACAAAAGATACAATTGTTTATGATAAAAATATCTCTGATTCAACTATTCTAAATCCTAGTGATGGTAATTTTATATTAGAAAATTATAACATAAACCACTTAGACAATGGAGCTTACACCATTCAAGCTTATGCTGAATTTGATAATGAATCAATTAATAGCAATATCCTTATCTTTCAATTATCCAATACTTCAACTGAAGTTACAGATGTAAACAATAGTGAGGAAACAAGTAGTACCAATACAGAAGAAACTATTAGCAATACAAACACAACAAATGATAGTGAAATCACACAAACAACCGCCGAAGAAGAACCACAAATCATTCAAAGAAATTTAACTTTTATTAATAGTTCAAACTATATTGAAGGAAACGCAGATTTTTTTATAGAAACAGATTTTCAAATACAAGAATTAAAATTTGTCCTGAAAAACAGACAAACACAAGAAACTACTCAGGGCAATGGCACGATTGTTTCAACTTATTCTGGTAAATACAGTTTTGTTGCTGACTCATTCCCTGAAGGTCAATATACTATTTATGCTTTGGTAACACCAGTCGATAGTACCATTGCTTTACAAAAAGATTTTAACTTTGAATACGCTCTACCGGTAATTGAAGCCCCTATAGTAGAAGAGCCAGTTGATGTCACGCCCATAACAACACCGGACCCCGAACCAGAAACAAATACAAAAATCACTAACAGCTATGTTCCTGAAACAGAGAATACACCCAAAGAAATTCAAACACCTATTGAAGAAAAAAATGAAACCATCACTCCCCAAACAACTCCACAAACCACAGCCAAAGATGTAAGCTATGTTGAAAAAAGAGAACTGTGTGTCAAATTCGATATAACTAATAAATATAAATGTGACCGTTTGATGAATATGCCAGCAGTTTGTCAGGAAAAGGGAATTACATCTGTATCAGAATGTGAAATGCTTGAGTATCTTCCTCAAACATGTATTGATGCCGGTATTTTAGATAGAAACGAATGCTCAAGTTTAATGGAAAAATTATCTTTACCAACAATATGTAAAGAAGCAAATATAGAATCTCAAGAAGAATGTTTTAATTATCAGATTGCAAAAAGTTTGCCAAGTGAATGTGTAGAAAAAAATATTTATAATATAGGTGACTGCGAATCTTTACTCAACGAGCAGAGCAAAATCGAAGAACTTGACGAAAAATGCATAAAGAACAACATCCTTGATGAAAAAGATTGTCAGGCTTTTATTCTTGGAATAAAACTTGATCCAATATGTATAGAAAATGGCATCATAGATCTAAATGAATGTGATGCATTTTTGTTAACAAAATATAAAAAAGAAATTTGCTCAGAGATAAATGTTCTATCCTCTTCTCCCGCTTGTGAATCATATATAAAAAATAAGTTTATAAACCAAGCTACCTGTGATACTGACAACTGGAATTGTCTTTTAATGATTCAAAATAACATCGGTCAAATAGCTAAAAAAGAATATACATACAAAAAATTGCTAGATATTTCCATGAGCGAAAATAACCACACTGATACGCTAAGCCTGAAAAATGCTTTAGAAGAAAATAAAGACGTCGTCTCTCTAACAAGTAATGAAATTGAAATAAGTTTTATTCAGGCTAAACCGGAGTTTAAGATTGAAGATGATATTGAAAAAACATCACCGGTAATTATCATTATAGACTCAGATCAAGATGGTTTAAATGATGACTTAGAAAAAATAATTGGTACAAATATAAACTTAAAAGACACTGACCAAGACGGTTATGATGACTTTACTGAATACAAAAGCGGTTATAATCCACTCGGGGCTGGAAAAATGAATGACTCAAGTAAAGTAAATATAATGACAGTGCTGGCTGATAAAAAAATCGAACATCCAAAAACAAATGGAGATATAAGTTCAAATATTATCTTTAATAATCCTAAAAATTCAGATCAAGAAGGAATTGTTCTTTCAGGTAAAGCTAATCCTAATCAAGACTACCTACTCTATATTTATTCAGATCTACCTATTTTAACAACTGTTGAAACTGATGAATACGGTAACTGGAAGTACAACTTCAAAGAATAAATTGTCGATGGTAGACATGAAATTTATTTAACAGTCAACGATAACACTGGAAAGATACTAGAAAAAAGTTCAATACTAGAACTATTCATCAAAGAAGCCAAAGCTGTTTCAGCTGAAGACTTTGTAAATACTGCTTTACTTGATGACAAAGACGAATCTGATTCAATGATAATGATCTATATACTAACTGCTCTATTTGCAACCTTTGGCGCTATTCTTATATTTATTGCTTACTTCAAATTCCTCAAAAATACTAATAACACAAACAATGAGGTTTAAAAACTACATAGATCAACACAGAGAAATAGCTCAAATTATTTATGGGGTGGTTTTAATTATTCTCATACCTCTTTTGATTAGTTATAATACAATTTCAATAATCTCTAAGTACAATCAAAGTATTGATGTAACCTTGCAACGACAAGCCTTGAGTCTGGTTAACACTATCAATGCTTTAATAAGTGACGAGCTGAATGATCATGACAAACTACAAGATAAAATTGAAAATATCAAAGAAAGAGATTCAGATATTATTGAAATTTCGGTTTTAATTCCCCAAGGTGATGATTTTATAATAATTGCTGCTGATAATCAAAATATTGTTGGAGAAAATATTAATTATTATTACTATAATGTAGCTTGGGCGCAAAAAAACTCCGATGCCTTAGTTACTGACTCGATTAAATTATCAAGACTTGATAAAAGCACAAGTTTTCAAACTGAAAACAACGAAAGATTTTGGTTGGTTACAAAAACTCTTACCAATGAAGATGGTAAAAAAATTGCCCTACTATCACTTAATATTTCTTCTGAAATTGTTGATCAGCTCACTGAGAGCAACCGCAACTCCTCCTTGCTTATTTTGTTTGCTACGATAATAATAACTATCCTGTTTTTAGTAATTGCTGTTAGGCTTTGGGATTATGTTCTGCTTTACAAAAAAATCAAAGAATTAGATAAAATGAAAAATGAATTCATTTCGATTGCTTCACACGAACTTCGAACTCCAATTACTAGTATAAAAGGTTACAGTTCAATGGTATTAGATGGTACTATGGGAAAGATAAATGACGATGTTAAAAACGCAGCAAAAGTTATAAAAGACTCTTCAGTAAGACTTGGCACCCTGGTTGAGGATTTATTAAATGTGAGTCGTATAGAGCAAAATCGAATACAAATAAACCTTCAAGTAATTTCTCCAAAAAAAATTATTGAAGAAGCTATAACAGAACTCAAAGTACAAGCCAAAAATAAAAATTTATCACTCAAATTTTTACCCCACAACAAAAAATTACCTTTATTAAACATTGATCCAGAAAAACTAAAACAAATTTTAATTAATTTGATTGGAAATTCCATTAAATACACTAACAAGGGCGGCATTGAAATAAAAACTCAAGAAAAAGAAAACAAATTTTTAGAAATTATAATCAAAGATACAGGTATAGGCATGACCAGCAAAGAAAAGGAGAAGCTTTTTCAAAAATTCTATCGAGTAAAAAATGAAGACACTGAAAAAATAACTGGCACAGGACTTGGACTGTGGATCACTAAAGAGCTAGTAGAGATGATGGATGGAAAAATTACATTAGACTCTATAAAAGACGTTGGTACACAAATAAACCTCATATTCAAAATTGAACAAATGTAACTATAAAAGGAGATTTTTGAAAATCTCCTTTTTTTCATTTTTTTCATAATTCTCCAATACTCCAACCTGGTATTGTTTTATTTAAATACTCTCCAAACAATGGCCGGATATCTCCTTTTACAAGTTCAACCAAATTTCTCTCTCTATCCAGTATAAGCATACTGTCATTTACAGTTTCAAGCCAAGGATCATCTGCTTCCTTTTTTGCCTCTTCTTTGGCTAAAAACAAATTGTTAGAAAAACTTGAAAGAACTAAATACAAATGCTTGTCTTTTTTTTGAAAACACAAAGTTTCAAATCTTTTATTTCTATTTTTATACATATTCTACCTCCAGTTTATTTATATTAGTATTTGTCTTTTCATTTTTTTGTATTTAAACTAACATTATCACAAAATAATTAAATATTTATTAGACTATTTAACTTGATTTGTTGTATTAACTAGAATATAATATAATTTATATATGAATAAATTTCTAATATTTTCAATTCGAGTCGGGGCATTTCTAGTGCTTTGTTTTTTTATTCTTCAAACACTTGCTTTTTTTGGAGTAAAATATGAGCTAACAAAAGTTTTGGGTGAAATTGATGACAACTCTGCAGAATACAATAAGATTGCAAAAGAAAATGCCAAATTAATTGAAGATAACTACAAATTGATTAAAAATTCAAGAAATTTAAACACTTTTTAAACAACAACGAAAAACAAGTTTGCTTTACCAAAAAATATTTCTATTTATGGGCCAAGAGCAGATGAAAACTGGTGTAAAATAAAAGTTGCTAGCCAGTATAATGACTTTACAACCAATTCAATCTTCAAAGCCTATCGAGATTCAAAATCAGAAATACTTCTAAACAATATGTTGCTTGCTTTGGAATTGCGACATCCAAACAAAGATGAATTTTCCAATGATTTGCTTACCTGTCAAAATACCACCGAAAGTTTTGTTCCTGAGGATTTGGAAGAATTATTTTTTGAAATAAATGATAAAAATCTATATTCATGGCAAAATGGCGAACCATGGCAGATAATTTCCAAGGCAATAAAGAAGGACAAAGATCTTATTTACAAAACTTCTGAACTGAGCGGAGTTCAGCCAAGACTTTTAGTTTCTGTTGCTATTGTTGAACAACTTAGATTGTACTACACTCAACGAGAACTTTTTGAAAAAGTCTTTAAGCCTTTAGAAATATTGGCTAATGCCAATAAAATGGCCTGGGGGATAATGGCTATCAAAGAACGAATGGCTATTGAAACCGAAGACCATCTTCATGATATTAATTCTGATTTTTATTTAGGTTCTTCAACCGAAGCATTACTTGACTATAAGGAGGGAGATGATAAAGGAAGAATCCGTTATAATCGCTTGACTGATAATAGTTCGCATTATTGGTCTTATCTTTATGGCTCTTTGATTATTGCCCAACTTGAGAATCAATGGGAAAAAGCTGGATATTCTATCAAGTATAGACCTGAGATTATTGCCACCTTATTTAACATAGGATTTTCAAAATCCAAACCAAAAGACAATCCACAAGTCGGGGGCTCAACTCTTCAAATAGAAGGAGATAAATATTTTTTCGGATCACTGGCCTTTGAATTTTACTATTCTGGAGCTTTAATAGACGAATTTCCTTTTGAATAGACAATACTACTATGTAAAATATATCAATTACACCCTATTTATAAAAATACAAAAAATTTAAATTCATTGCTTTGACAAAATAAAATAAATAACATATAATATTCAAAGTAATACCTCTTTAGACAGGTATTTATTTTTTTCAAATCTAGCCCAGGTGGTGGAATTGGTAGACACGAGGGACTTAAAATCCCTTGGCCGCAAGGCTGTGCGAGTTCGATTCTCGCCCTGGGCACAAAAAGGAGAAAACTGAAAAGTTTTCTTTTTTTGTGAAGCCAGGGTGGAAGCGAACTCGCATATGAAGTGCAAAGACTTCCATTAAAAAAAGGCTCATAAAAAAATAATATTAAAATTGAAAACAAAAAAAATTCTTGAGGGGGTGCCCTTTTCAGGGCTTCGATTCTAGCCCTGGGCACATAAATACCTTCTTTTGAAGGGTTTTTACATAAATGTTCTTATAAAAAGGAGAGGAATAATGGGATGGGTTTTAGCTTTGAGGACACATGTTTCATTTGTTTGTTTGCTAATAACTATAGCAAGTTTCAAGTTAAACGGCTGGGATGAGAGTGTGTGGCTATGTTCATTTTTTGTATTTCTATCTTGTTCATCATCCATGCTTTATAATGACTGGATTGACCGAGATCATGACAAAAGAAAAGGCAAATATTTCACATCAGAAAAAGAAAAATATTTTTTCTGTTATGTTGTTATTTTCTACCTTGCACAAATTGCTTATTGTGTCTATCTGTTCAAGATAAACAATTTTTATGGCATCATCGGTTTATGCATGATGATACTAGGAGTCTTATACAACTATGTAAGAAACTTTGACTTACTTTCAAACCTAATTGTTTCCTTATCATTTGCCTTAACTTGTTTGTTTGCTATTACAAATAGTTATACACTTGAAGGGATTGTTTGGATGGTATTTATTTTTTTAACTGCTTACGCTCGGGAAATAATTAAAGACTTAATTGATATGGGAATAGACAAGGGCTACAAAAGATCAATGGCTCTTAGATTTGGAACCAAGACTACTTCAATTTCTGCTGCTTATATTTTGGTTTGGTCAATGATATTGCTTTTTTTTATCGGAAAAATTGCCTTAGCTTACAGTGTGCCAGTTTTTATTTATGTTATTTATCTAGCTACCAAAAATGTTCACTATAGACAATCAAAACACTCTATAGATCTGGCTCTTTTTATTTGTTCTTTGGCAATTATCCTTACCTAAATTATAAAACCGCTGATTTTAATCAGCGGTTTTTTTGTTTAATTTATTGAAAAAAGATCGGTTCATTCTAGAAATGCGCTCAAGATTTGGATCATGCCTTTTTACTTGAGAATGAAATTCTTCAATACTTGACCTACCCTGCCTTCTCATCTTTTCTCTATGATTATAAAGATCGCTTACACCTGAGTCAATAAAAAAATACTGTTTTGGCATTTTATCCTCCTTTTTTTATTTATCTTAAAACAAATTAATAAAAAATCAACTTAGGTCCATTTTTCAAGTAGCTCATCATTTATCTTTTTTATTTCATCACTTTCCAAGTCTCTATCCCCGTCTTCACTTTCTTTGTTTGTTTTTCTATCCAAAATATCTAGAAATATATCATTCTTTATTATTTTGACCCTAACCCCTTCCTCTCTCACTTTCTCTATCTTATTCGTTAAATCAATGTCATCACTTACAAATGTTAAACCTTCTTTGTCTAATAATTCAAACAGTGATTTGTTTATTTTGATGTCTTGATCTTTTATAAAGTCCTCCCACTCTCTTGTAATTTCTATAATTTTGTCATCAGCATTGTTATAATATTCATCTCTTGGAGTATAAATTGAAATTATTTCTCCATCAATCCGCTTATCTCCCATCTTTTCTAAACTATCGAACACCAAAATAATTTTCTTCTGCTTGTCTCCTAACCACTTGCTGATTTTCTCAACTAAAAGCATATCAAAATCTTCTTCATCCAAGATTCCAATTTTACCTGCTAAATTATTGGCATCAATTAAATAGTTCATTTACTTAAAGGCTACGAAAATACAAATCGGTACGAATTTACAAATAATTTTAACACGTTCGTGATGAACCAATTCGTAAATTCGTACCGATTTGTATTTTCGTAGCCTGTATTTTATTTTCTACTATTTAGCAACATTCCATTCAAGCAACTTATCTATTGTTTTTCTAGAAGTCTGTACATTTACAAAATAATTTCGATATTCAGGAGTACCCAACCTCTTAATCACATCTGCATTTTCCTTATAGTGCATTTTCATATGCTCAATATGTTCATCGATTTCCTTGTCTTCCACTTTAATATTTTCTTTTTCTGCAATTTCCCTGATTAATAAAGAAACTTTTACTCTATTAGTAGCATCAGGCAACATATCAATCTGCAATTGCTCTCTGGATTTACCAATACTTTTCAGGTAATCATCAAACTTAGCACCTTGTTGCGCGAGACCATTTTCCAACTCAGATAACATAGTTTGACCCTCCTGTTCAATCAACATTGGAGGGATATCACCAAATTTTGTATTTTTAACAATTTTATCAAGCAACTCCTTCTCTGTCTCTCTTCCTTGTTCTTGCTCTTTTTGTCCTTTAATACTTTTTTCGATATTTTCTTTCAGTTCTTTGAGACTTTTAAGTCCAAAAGCGATAGCAAATTCATCGTTTAGCTCAGGAAGCTTTCTGTCATAAACTTCTTTAATATCAACTTTAAAATCAACCATTTTACCAGCAATATTTTTCATATAATTATCTTCTGGATATGGCAAGCTAAATTCCTTATGATCACCCTTTTTAGCACCATTAAGCTGTTTATCAAAACCTGGCACTAAAAAATCCTTGCCCATCAATACAGCTGTGCCTTGAGCCTGTCCTCCTTCAATTGGAACATTATCGTGAAACATCTGAATATCTACAAGCACTTTATCACCTTCTTTTACTTCTCTATCAGCTAGGGTTTCAACCACTCTTGATTCTTTTAGTTCATCAAGGGTTTTAGTTATTTCATCTTCTTCAACTTTAATTTCTTTTGGTTTAATTTTTAAATCTTTGTAACTTTCAATGGCAACTTCTGGAATAATAGCTACAGATATTTTATATTCTACAGGGTTATTTGGAGCTAACTTTACAATATCAACTTTTGGTTGACCTATTAGTTTGCCGTCTCCAAGTTCAGCGAGAGCTTTTTCAATTGTTTTATTAATAGCTATTCGTGCAGCTTCCTCTAATATTGCCATTTCACCAATTTTCCCTTTCAAAACATCATAAGGAATTTTTCCTGATCTGAAGCCGTCAATTTTTACTTCCTTAGAGATCTTGGATACACCCTGATCGATGTATGGCTTGAACTCATCAACTGAAAGTTCAACTGTAAGTTCTATTTGAGATTTTACAATCTCTCCTTTTTTTACATTCATAATATATTTTATTAATTTATTATTTAAGTTCTTGATTTTTTAAATTTTGGCAGGACTTTTTAGGGTCCTGCCTTTTTTTATACGCAACCGCAAGTTTGCCCACCTCCTGGAATGTAGTTTTTACGTAAATACACCGGTGTTGTAACTAGAATGCCTGTATCCTTTCCACAAACCACACATCTTTCAGTCTCTTTACTTATATCACCAGTAAATATTTTTCCGCAATCAACACAATCAATTCTTCCGCCTTCAGTAATATTAAATCTTTCACAAGCACATTCTTCACATTTCATTTTTTCTCTCCTATTTGTCGAATTCTTCTGAAAATTTTGGAGCTACCTGTTTTTTTCGTGACATTATTCCATCAATATACAGTCTTTTATTCTCCAAACTAGAGCCTAAGGCCTTCTCTACTCTAGCTTCATCAGTACTAGTTACTAAAAATCTTGAGCCTCCTTTGATTATATCCGTTAAAAACAGTACTACACTATGATATGCTTCTTGCTCTATCATTTCTTCCATTTTTTCAAGTAGTGCACCTTCTCTTGGTTCAAAAACACTTAAATCAGCTGTTTCTACTTGTCCGATGCCAAACTTACCATCTTTAAAATTAAAATCTTTAAAATCGCTTTTAATTATTTCTTCATCGCTTAAATCGGAAATATCACTGCGAACTTTAAATATTTCCATGCCAAAGTCCTCGAATGAAGAAACTTCTGCTACTCCTGACAAATGTTTAATAAGTTCTATGTCAATATCAGTACAAGTTGGTGATTTGGTAATAACAGTATCAACTAACATAGCAGCAAGCATACAAGTAGCCATACTCTTCTCAATTTCTACTAAATTCTGCATATAAAGAGATGTAATAATAGAACAACTTGCCCCCCATGGCTTAATAATAACTTCAATTGGATTGCTATATTTAAAATCAAGCTTATGATGATCAAGGATCTCAACAATTTCAGCATCTTCAATTCCTTCTTGGGCTTGGGCAAATTCATTATGATCTACCAAGATTACTTTTTTCCCTGCTAATGAGTCAAGTTTTTCTGGTAATGCTACATTATATTTTTCCAAAATATATTTAGTTTCTTTGTTGGCTTCACCCGCTATTACAGGTTTGTAGATATCGGTATTCTCAATCTTATTCTTTAGATTAGCGTATGAAATTGCTGCCACCACTGAATCTAAGTCTGGTGACTTATGACCGATTACATAAATATTAGACATATTGTTTTGCTTGTCATTTCAAACGAAGTGAGAGATCTGTGTTTATAATCAAAAATAATTTTGTATTATCAATTTATCTCTTCATTTCGCTACGTTTAAAATAACAAAAATAATAATTTCTAAAAACTATTTTTCTTCGGTTGGTGCTTCTGTTTCAATTTCTGCTTTTTCTTCAAGCTCCTTTTCTTCAAGTGTATCATCATTATCTTCTTCTCCTTCAAGTTGAAGGACATCAATATTCCAACCAGTTAATTTGGCAGCTAGTCTTGCATTTTGACCTGATTTTCCAATTGCAAGCGACAACTGATCAGAACTAACAAAAACCTTAGCTTTTTTACTTTCCTCATCAGTCTCTACTTTAATAATCTTAGCTGGAGATAAAGCATTGGAAATATATGCCACAGGATCATCATCGTATTCAATAATATCAACCTTTTCACCACCAAGCTCGGTTATAATTGTTTGGATACGAGCACCACGTTGACCCACACAAGATCCGATTGGGTCAACATTTTCTGAGTCAGTAAAAACTGCTACTTTTGATCTAGCGCCTGCTTCCCGGGCTACTCCTTTTAGATCAATTAAACCGTTTGAAATCTCTGGAATTTCTAAATAGAATATTTTCTTCAAGATCTCTTCTGACGTTCTTGAGAGTAAAATTTCTGGTCCTCGAGGTTTAAGAGACACTTGTTTTACATAAACTTTAATTCTCTCGCCTGGTAAGTATTTCTCGCCTCTGATTTGTTCATCCATTGGAAGAACTCCAACGGATTTACCCAAGTCTACCAAAATAACTGAACCTTCTCTTCTTTGCACAGAACCGCTAACTACTTCGCCTTCTTTGTCCTTAAATTCAGAAAATACCATTTCTCTTTCAGCTTCTCTAAGTTTTTGGATAATAACCTGTTTGGCAGTTTGAGCTGCCATTCTACCATAAGCAGGAGGAGTCTCTAGTTTTATTTTTAATTCGTCGCCAACTTTGACTGTTTTTTTGATCATCTTAGCATCTGATATTTGAATATCAGTTTTGTGATTAAATTTTCTTTCTTCTTCCTCGCCGTCCTCTTCAACTTTTACTGTTTCAATCTTTTTGTCTTCCTTTTTTTCTTTTTTATTATCTTCTTTTTCTTCCGCTTCTCCCTCTTCAAGCTCTTGAAGTTCTTCTTCAGGTAAATCGTCTACCACTGTTTTTACATCATAGATTTTAGACTTAGTAATTTCTTCAGCAAACTCTACTTTAATATTTTGGTTCTTTTTACCAAAATCTTTTCTATAAGCAGCTGCTAGAGCTGATTCAATAGTTTCAATAACAGCATCATATTCCAGCTGTTTTTCATCACAAATTTGCTTAATAGCATTTGTAATTTCTTTCATATATTTATTTCTATCCTCCTATTTAATTGGAGTTATTAATAATTAAAAAATTTAAAAAAAATACTAGTTTATCGATATTGATAACTAGTCTTAATATGAATTATACTAACATATAAAAATGTAAATGTCAAACTCCCATACCGGTTTATTAATATCTAATAATTATCACACACTTTGTCATTCCCACGAAGGCGGGAATCCACAACAATGCTACAAACCTGAATTCCCGCCTTCGTGGGAATGACAAAAAAATAAAACTAAAACGGCAAAACAATTAAATAAAAAATGTACATACATATGTACGTACATTTTTTATTTAGATTATTTCAAGATTTTATTTTTTCTTTTTCTTTCCCTTAAGACTTTCTTCTTTCTTGTTAACTGCAATTGTTGTTTTTACAACTGTGTCTGGGATCAAAGAAATGGAATCGATACCACATTCAACTAGGAATGTTGCAAAGTCTGGAAAATCAGATGGAGCTTGACCACAGATTCCAACTTTGGTCTTTGTTTCCTTGGCAACTTCAATTAAGTATTTTACCAGCGTCTTTACAGCTTCGTTCTTTTCGTTAGAAACACCAGCTACTTCCAAAGTTCCACCTGCATCACGATCAATTCCTAGAGTTAATTGAGTCAGATCATTAGATCCGATTGAAAAACCATCGAACTCTTTGGCAAACTCATGAGCTAAAATAATATTTGCAGGAATCTCTGCCATCACATAAATTTCAAGTCCGTTCTTGCCTCTCTTGAGCCCGTGTTTAGCCATAATTCCTTTTACCTTTTTACCTTCTTCAACGGTTCTACAAAAGGGAATCATAATTTTAATATTTGTTAGCCCCATATCATCTCGGACTTTTCGTAAGGCTTCACATTCGAGTTCAAAAGCAGGTAAAAATAAATCTGAATAATACCTGCTAGCACCACGCCAACCAATCATTGGATTTGATTCAACTGGCTCATATTCTCGCCCACCTATCAAATTAGCATATTCGTTAGATTTAAAATCAGAAAGTCTAACAATCACATCCTTTGGATAAAAAGCTGCTCCAATTGTAGCAATTCCTTCAGCCATTTTGTCCACAAAAAACTGTTTTTTGTTATTGTAGTCCTTGGTAATCTCAGCAATTTCTGCTTTTACTTTTTTGTCCTTTAGTTTGGCAAAATTCATTAAAGCCAAAGGGTGAACTTTGATAAAATTGTTGATAATAAACTCAAGGCGAGCCAAACCAACTCCATCATTTGGAATAAATGAATCAGCAAATGCAGCATCAGGTTCTCCGACATTCATCATAATCTTGGTCTTTGGCCTCTTTAAATCCTTGATATTAGTTTTACCAACTTTGTAAGGTAAAATTCCAGAATATACAAAGCCGTCTTCCCCTTCAGCACAACTTACTGTTATGTTGGCTCCTGTTTTTATTTTTTGAGAAGCAACCTCTGTTCCTACCACACAAGGAATTCCCATCTCCCGAGAAATAATAGCAGCGTGACAAGTTCTACCACCTTTATCAGTTACAATAGCTCCCGCAATCTTCATAATTGGCTCCCAGTCAGGATCTGTCATGTCAGTTACTAATACTTCACCTGCTTTAAATTTATGAATATCTTTAATATCCATTATACGATTCGCTTTACCGGCGCCAATTTTTGAACCAACTGATTGACCTTCGAGTATTGGTTTGGCAGAGCCTTTTTCTATTTTATATTTCTCTATAACATTCACGTCCTTTTGTGATTGAACTGTTTCAGGTCTAGCTTGCACGATATAGAGTTGCTTATCAACACCATCCAATGCCCACTCCATATCCATAGGACGCTTATAGTGCTTCTCAATTATCATTGCCCATTTTGCCAACTTCTTTGCCTGTGCATCTGTGATAGAATATTTCTTCTGATCTTTTACAGGAACTTTTATATCCTTAACTGGGTTTGCTGGATCATTTGAGTAAACCATTCTCAATCCTTTTTTACCCAGTTTTTTTGAAATAATAGCTCCAGTCGGTTTAAAGACAAAAAATTCATCTGGATTAACCTTGCCTTGTACGATATTTTCTCCTAGTCCATAAATTGAATTGATTAAAACCGCGTTTTCAAAACCACTTTCAGTATCAATTGAAAACATAACACCTGAAGCTGCCTTATCTGAACGAGCCATTTTTTGAACTCCAGCTGACAAAGCAATTTTAAAATGATCAAAACCCTTATCAACACGATATGAAATTGCCCTATTAGTAAACAATGAAGCAATACATTTCTTCACGGCTTCAAGTACATATTTTTCTCCCTTCACATTCAAGAAGGTTTCTTGCTGACCTGCAAATGAAGCATCGGGCAAATCCTCAGCTGTAGCTGAAGAACGAATCGCTACATCGACATTAGCTTTCTTGTAAGTCTTGGAAAGTTTTTTGTAAGCTTTAGCTACTTCGTCTTCAAGTTCTTTAGGTACTTTAGCTTTTAAAATTGTTTTTCTAACTTCAGCCCCTCTTTTCATAAGATCACGAACATCACCTGTATCGAGTCCCTTTAAGATTCTCTTGATCTCTTTTTTAAGTCCGGCCTTTTCCATGAAATAATCATAGGCATAAGCTGTGGTTGCAAAACCATTTGGTACCTTAACACCTTCTTTTGTTAGGTTTCGATACATTTCACCAAGACTGGCGTTTTTACCACCAACACTTGGCACATCCTTGATGCCTAACTCATCAAAAAATTTAACGAATTGTTTTTTTGCCATATAAAAATTTTTACAATCAGTAAAGTCGTTCCTTTACTCCTTGTTGTTATTAAATTATTAGAGTATTTAAAATTTTAGATATTTACTTGCATAAGAACCAATATAAGGAAGCTCTTTCTTGTCTCCGTTATTAGCATTGATAATGCCCATAACTGCAAGAACTAAATATGCAGCATACAAAAGCGGATACAAAAGCATGCCAATCAAAGTCAAAGCAACCAGGATACTTACCGCAATATCTGCAATTATCAAACCAAGGGCTTGTTTAACATGAAATTTGGCAAACTCGCTTTTTTTCATTTTCTCATCTAGAAAAAACCAAATAACGCCAATTAGCAAATATGCCAAAATAGCGCAGACTTTTTCATTCTCCACTTTTTTGTTTTCTTCTTTTTTTTCTTCCTCTTTTTTTACTTGTTTTTCTTCTTGCATAAAGTTTCAGATAAACATACAATCAAGACAAGCCTGGTTATATGTTTAGATAGATTTTAATCTTTTTTATTATAACATATTTTTTGATATAATTGTAATGAATTACAATTATAAGCGCATATACCAAATCAACAAACACAAATTCAAATCTCATAAATAAATCAAACCCAAAAATGAATTTTTTCACAAACAAACTAAAAAAAATTCTTCCTTGGTTTAGTTTTTACTTAGCTGTCTTTTTTTTGGCTTTAAATATTTCATATTCTTATCTTGATTATGATCTTGGTTGGCACTTACAGGTTGGAAAAACTATCTTAGAAAACAAATCAGTTCCCCATATAAATACTGATTTAAATATTATAGGACCAATCGAGTGGGTTGATCACGAGTGGCTTCTAAATCTAGGTAATTATTATATTTTCAATAATTTTGGCTATTTAGCGCTAAATATTATCTATGCTCTTCTTCTTTGCTTGTTTGTATATCTGGTTCAAGTACTTTTTTACAGATTTTACCTAGAACCGAAACTAAGCAACAAAAAAAGCAAAGATATCTCTCTTTATAATAGAGCATTTTTTATATTTAGTTCCCTTTCTTTTTTTGCTGTGATAGCCATGTCTCCTTTCATCGGGATTCGCTTCCAAATATTTGGTAATATTCTATTTGTTCTGCTCTTATTAATACTTGCTCAAGCTAGCCACAAAACTTATTTATATCTTTGGTGGCTGTCTCCCTTATTTATTGCTTGGGTAAATCTTCATGGAAGTTTTTTGATAGGTATAGCTGTGATGTGGATCTTGTTGTTTTATGTTTTGGTCTCAAAATTTTTCCGCAACAGCTTTTTTGCTAAATACTTTTATTTTGAATTACTTCAAAACAAAATTAGAATATTTGTCTTTGTTTTAGTCGCTTCTTTTTCAACTCTGATAAACCCATACTGGATTAAACTTTTTTCTTTTTTAAAAGATTATTCCAACACTCTCTATATGAAAAAGATAGTTGAATGGCGAAGTTTTTATGAATTACCAATTTTATATAATGAATTTTTATATACTGCTATTTTTGCTTATGCTCTAAGTATCATTGGGCTAAATATTTTTCTAAAAAATAAAAATAGTGGGTTTCTGATATATATAAAAAAAATAAATGCTTGGTATTTTTTTCTTGGAATATTCTTTTTCTTAATGTCGCTCAAATCAAAAAGACATTTCCCTTTGTTTTTCGTTACTAGTTTGCCCTTATTGCTTCAATTTATTTATTTTGAATTTTCAGATATTACCAAAACTCGCGCTTTTGAAATTACAAACAAATATTTAAAAATATTATCTACAATAATCTTTTTTATTTTATCAATATATTATTTTATTAACATTAATTTTTTTACTGATCCTTTTGATAATAAATATTGCGCCTTCCAGCCCTGTAAGGTTTTTTCCTTCGTTCAAGCACTACCTGATTATCAGGAATTAAACATATTGAATGAATATTCCTGGGGAGGATATATGCTCTGGAAAGATTCAAATAAAGGCGTTTTTATAGATGGGCGTATGCCTCAACTTAGCATGAAAGGCTCAAGCATTCTTGAGGAATATTTAAGCTTTTTTGATACCACAACAAACCAAGAAAAATTGGATGAATACGATATAGATTTGATAATCCTAAAAAAAGAAGCTAAACTAAAGCTAAGCAAACTAGAACAAAGTTTTCTAGACTTAAATCCAGATGACTACAACTATGAGGAAGAAAACATTGTGACATTTCTTAATACTAGCTCTCTGTGGAGCAAGGTTTACGAAGACAGTATTAGTCTAGTATATCTTAAAAATTTATAATTATTAATTTAAAATTTGTAAACAATTTATAATATTTTTTTAAATTACAAAATAACTTTTTTATCCGCCTTCTCTTCTACGATCGAAAGACCTCAGACGTCCCGGGGACGTCGGAGGTCTAAATAGCTCGAATAATGTTATAAATCTATAAATAATGTATCTATCTCTAATAATTCCAATTTATAACGAAGAAGAAAATCTGGAAAACAATATTTTTCAAATTTTGTCATACTTAAAAACACGGAAGTTTCCTTTTGAAATAATTTTAGTTAATGACGGCTCCACTGATGATACACTTAAAATTGCCAAAAGGCTTAGCAAAAAACACCAATCTATCAAACTAATCTCATATAAACAAAACAAAGGCAAAGGTCATGCCATCCGCCAAGGATTACTGGCTGGAAAGGGTGAATATCTAGGCTTTGTTGATGCTGACAATGCCAGTCCGATTAAAAACATCCAAAGATCTTTGATTAGCTTGCAAAATGCATATGATGTGGTTATTGGCAGTAGAAATGAAGCGGATGTTTTTGGAGCTAGACAAATCAAACCACAAAATAGAATTAAAAGAGTCCTAGGTACTGGTGGAAATAAATTAATTAAGATAATTATCAGACAAAACATCAATGACACTCAATGTTGTTTTAAAATGTTTACTAGAAGATTTGTTGACTCAGTAATCCCTAAAACAAAAATCAATCGCTGGGCGATTGATGTTGAAATACTACTACTTGCCAAAAGGCATAATTACAAAATAGACATTATTCCAATTGAATGGACTTGTGGACCAGTAAGTCGGGTTGGAGTGCTTGGGTATTTTATAACCCTAAAAGAATTATTAGAAATATTGCTAAGAGATACACGAGGAATATACAAGAATACAAGAAATAAATTATAATTATTATTTTTCAAATAACAAAAATAAAGTTCTTTATCAAAAAGTAGGAGAATATGGCTATTGGTTGTTTTAGGTTAAATGCACCTCGCAAAAGCAAAGGAATTAAAATTTCTGAGAATATTCAAACTGTTTGCAGTGCATGTAAATGTGATAATTGCAAAGATGCAAATTGTGAAAAAAGAATAAGGCCAGACGGAACAAAAGTACCCGTCTCTGTAACCAATCGTCGCATTTCTGTAAAAGAAGACTAAAAGTCAAAAAACCAAACTTATTTATGTTTGGTTTTTTTATTATTCCCATTTGTAGTAATGCGCTTTAGTAAATTACATCGGATAGGTAAATCTACGCATTAAAGTATAGTTGCGTGTAGATTCTCTTCCCTTCTGCCCTTGCCTTCGGCGAGCTTCAACCGGGAATGACAAATTGTAGCCAAGAATCTCCACTTAAATCATCTAAATTTACAGCATCTTTAATATCAAAATCCCCGATCCTCGTTCTTCTTAAATTCTGGCAATACGCTCCTGTCTCTAGTTTCTCGCCAATATCATTTACTAATGAACGGATATACGTTCCACTTGATACATGTGTTCTTATTTTCAGACTAGGATAGTTATAATCTAATATCTCAATATCAAATATCTCAATCTCTCGTGGCTTGCGCTCAATCTCAATCCCTTTGCGAGCAAGATTGTACAATTTCTGACCATTAATCTTGATAGCTGAGTGCATGGGAGGAATCTGTTCTTGTTTTCCTTTAAATGTTTTGACTATAGTTTCAACCTCGTCTTCACTTGGGATGTTGTCGTTGACCTTTTTTATCTCCCCTTCTGGATCCATGGTGCTAGACACTTCACCAAGTTTAAGCTCGGCTTCATAGACTTTGTTTTGTTTAACAAACTTGTCAATCTCTCTGGTGGCTTCTCGGCCAATAGCCACTATCAAAAGACCGGTCGCAAAAGGATCCAAAGTCCCAGCATGACCGATCTTCTTGATCCCAGTAATTTTTCTGAGTTTGGCAATAACTGAAAAAGAAGTGATACCAGCTGGTTTGTCTATCAGAATATTTCCTGATTTATTATTTTCTTTGTTCATGTATAAATAATATCACGTATCACGTATCACGCAACATCATAATTTTTTATTATTAATTATTTCTAAGTCACCATGGGGGTTTGGGGGACGGAGTTCGCGTCATTGCTTACATTACGAGTAATAATCCTTGCGCTAGCGAATCGGAGACCCCCAAAACTTTTGCTTCTTTTAATTATAAAAGAAGGTTTACAAATTTAACTTAATTTCTGGATTCCTGCATTAGCAGGAATAACAAAATATTAAAAAACGGAGCAAGGTTAATCGCTCCGTAAATATTTATTTTTTTTCAAACAATTCAATAGCTTCTTCAACTGTATGTTTTTTTTGTAAATTATTAATTATTATTACCTTGCCTGTTTTTACTGCAACCATTAATCCCAAATGATGTATATCTGGAATTTTTGTTTCAAGCGTAACTTTTCCTTCTGGAATTCCTAGCTGATTTGCAGCAGTTTCAACAACTGCGTCATAAATACTCATCATTTGCTCTCTCCTTTTTTGTTGTATTGATATTTACAAGTCAAAGAACTGTTTTGCTAAAAATTATCAGAACTGGGGGAATAAGTCAAATAAATAATTTTAATTCAAAAAGTCCTCACCCCAACCCTCTTTTGTCATCTCGTAAGGAGCGAAGCGACTGAAGAGATCCCTTAGACGTAAAAATAACGCTTATAAAGAATTCCCATGAAAACAAAGATAACAAAAGCAGAAACATTGTTCATGGTGACTGTCACTTGCAGTGACCTACTTATTCCCACGTCTAAGGGATTCCTCTCCGCCAGCCGGCGGATCGGAATGACAAAAATAGAAAGTTGCTTTGTAGTATTTGATGTATGATACGTGCTGTATGCTACGTGATACGTGATTCATTTGACTTTTGGGCTTTATTATTGTAAAGTTGAAGCAATAAATGAGGCAGTTTGAATACTGTCCTTTATTTTAATTACATAATTAATTATATAATTAACTACGTAATTAAATATATATTTTAATATATATTAAAATATATATTTAATCAGGTATTTTTTATGTAATTTGTAAAATCATGAATATTACAGAACTAGCTAGAATACTAAAAATAACCCCCGGGGAGCTTAAGGAAATATTACCTAAGCTCGGTTTTGATATTGGGGCCAAAGCCATCAAGATTAATAAATCAGTAGCTAGTAAAATTATTAAAGAATGGCCAACCCTG
This sequence comes from Candidatus Parcubacteria bacterium, assembly GCA_002869165.1. Lineage (GTDB taxonomy): Bacteria > Patescibacteriota > Patescibacteriia > Patescibacteriales > UBA12075 > BM705. The sequence continues at coordinate 71,991 of PKTK01000012.1, forward strand.
AGAAGAAAAATGCAGATTGAACGAGAATTGGAAATGAGACAAGCAAGAAAAAAAGAAGCCAAGCAAGAGGTTAGCAAAAAAATAACCGTACCTAGTCATATCACTGTTCGAGACTTCGCCACTAAAGCGGGGTTGCAAATTAATTCTGTCCTAACATCTCTCATGAAAAATGGGATTTTTGCTAGTCTAAATGAAAAAATAGACTATGACACTGCTTGGTTGGTTGGTTCAGAGCTTGGAATAGAGGTTAGTGAAGAAAAAAATATCGACAAAAACGAAGAAAAGGATAATACTTTACAGGAAATACTTGATAAAGAAGAAAAGCACAAACTTCTAGAAAGACCTCCTGTGATTGTAGTTATGGGTCATGTTGATCATGGAAAAACAAAATTACTAGATTCAATCAGAAAATCTCAAGTAGTAGAAGGTGAAGCAGGCGGAATAACTCAACACATTGGCGCCTACCAAGTTGAACGTAAGGGACAAACCATAACTTTCATTGATACCCCGGGACACGAAGCATTTACAGCTATGAGAAGCCGTGGGGCTAAAATTGCTGATGTAGCTATACTAGTTGTTGCTGCTGATGATGGTGTAAAACCTCAAACAGTGGAAGCTTTTAGGATCATTGAGGCATCTGGCGTACCTTTCGTAGTTGCAATCAACAAGATTGATAAACCAGAGGCAAATATTGACAATGTAAAACAAGAACTATCAAATCAATTAAATCTAATTCCAGAAGACTGGGGAGGTAAAACTATTTGCTCTTCAATCTCAGCACTCAAAGGCGAAGGAATCAATGAACTGCTTGATGTGGTGCTACTACTAGCTGAGACTGAAGCTGATAACATCAAAGCTAATCCCGAAGCACCTGCTGTGGGAACTATTATTGAATCACACGTTGACAAGGGTGCTGGTCCTGTTGCTACCATCCTGGTTCAAAATGGAACTCTAAAAGCTGGGGACCAATTAATGTTTGATAATATAAATATTGGAAAGGTTCGTTGTCTAAATGACTATAACGGAGAAAAAGCAGAACTAGCTGGACCATATACTCCAGCACAAATCATTGGCTTGAAAAAACTTCCAGCAGTTGGAGACATTGTTCAGGTTGGAACAGGACAAAAAATTCGCCACAAAAAAATAAGATCAGTAACAGGGGCTGATACTCAAATCCGCTCAGCTCACTCAGACGCCGAACTTGGAAATGCTAAACTTATCAATGTAATCATAAAAAGTGATGTACTTGGTTCAGCTGAAGCAATCGAAGAGTCTCTCGAAAAAATCAATACTGAAAAAGTAAAAGTAAGAATAGTTAAAAAAGGTCTTGGCAACATTACCGATGGAGATGTTAAACAAGCCGAGGCAAGTGGAGCAAAAATAATTGGCTTCAATATAAAATCAAGTCACGCTATTGAGGACTTAGCCAGAGAAAGAGGAGTAAGTTTCAAGCTTTATAATATTATTTATGACTTAATAAATGACCTAAAAGCTGAAATGAAAGAATTGGCAGGAACTGAAATAGTCAGAAAAGATCTAGGAACTATGAACGTTTTAGCAATATTTAAAACCGATGCTAAAAATCAGATTGTTGGAGGAAAGATCAAAGGAGAACAAATAAAAAACAATTCCCTAGTTGATGTAATCAGAAATGATAAAGTAATTAGCTTTGGGAAAATTTCTGCTATCAGATGTGGCAAAGAAGAAGTTAGTCAAGTAAGCGACGGTCAAGAGTGTGGCGTTACTTATGAAGGAGACCCAATCGTTCAAGTTGGTGATATTCTTCAATTTTATGTAGAAGAAAGTGAAGGATAACTATGTCATTTAGAATCAAACAAATCAATGAACAGCTCCGCAATGACCTGGCAATGCTAATATCTGAAGTAGCGCCATTTAAAGATGGCCTAATCACCATAACAAATGTCAAAACCAGTCCTGATTTAAAAAACGCCAAGATATATATATCTGTGATACCGGAAAATCATACTGGCTCAGCTCTTAAGGTGCTTAGAAAAAATATTAAATTACTAACTAGCGAACTTAGACAAAAAGTTCATATGAAATATATCCCCCGCTTAAGTTTTCACATGGATGAAAAAATAAAGTACATGAATGAGATTGATGATGTACTGAGAAAAATAGAAAAAGAAGATGGCCGGGATAATGAGGAAAATCCAAGCCAAGATAAAAAAAATGGCTAAAAATTTTCGTCTAGCATTTGAACAAATAAAAAAGGCAAATAACATACTTCTAGTAACTCATGCCAAACCAGATGGTGACGCTGTGTCTTCTATATGCGCTATGATGTTAATTTTGGAACAAATAGGCAAAAACTATACTGCTTATTGTAAAGATCCTGCTCCCAAGCAGTTTCTTTTTTTACCTAGAAGCGAAAAAATTATTACCAATAAAAAAGATATTAAATTCAGTGATTTTGATACCATTATCTCACTTGATTGCGGTAGTTTGAGTAGAACAACTTTAATAGAAGAAATCAAAACTAAAAAAGCTTACCAAAAAGTAATTGAATTTGATCATCATATAAAAATCGATAATTTTTCTGAAATTGAAGTTAGAGATCCAGTAGCTGCTTCCACCACTGAAGTTCTGTATCACTTTATCAAAACTGTTAATCTAAGATTTAATAAAAATATTGCCAACTGCATCTTAACTGGCATATTAACTGATACTGCCAACTTTCTCTACCCCTCTACTAGTGAAAATACTATCCAAATAGCTTCGGACATGCTTATTTACGGAGCCAAATTTCCTCAGATCACCGAAGAAGCTTATCGCAATAAAAGCATAGGAGCCATGAAACTATGGGGGAAAGCGATTGAAAATCTTCAAATTAATCCAAAATACAAGATTGCTTATACAATCTTAAAAGACGAGGATATTTCTACTTGCGATTGCGATGAAGAAGAATTGGAAGGTATTGCCGGTTTTATGGGAAATATGGACAATATAAATGCTTTACTATTTTTACGAGAAACAAAAAACGGAGGCTATAAAGGAAGCATGCGTACCTCTCTGGATGAAATCGATGTATCTCGACTTGCTAATAAACTGGGTGGTGGTGGTCACAAAAAAGCTTCTGGTTTTTTCATAGATGTAAATATTGAAAAAGAAAATAATCGCTGGTTAATAAAATAAAGCTATCGTTATAAAGCAAGCCGCAATTTTGCTGTTTTTCTGTACAAAAAAAGGCCTTGCACTTAGCAAGGCCCTAGAGTGACCGTGTTACCACTTTTCTTCTTTGGCTTTATTGCCCATCGAAAAGTCCGAAGCTTCGGCATACTTGCACTAAAAACACTTGGTTTTTAATCGCATCTCCTAAAAGATGAGGCAGTGGTATTTGTTTAGCCTTAGCTATCGATCTGGGGTTGTCCCTCTCGCCAAATAGCATCCGTGAGAACCCTCTATTAGAATAGAGCTGTTCTATTACTACTGGATTACATTGACTTTCATCACAGTCAATATCTATTCTTGCAAAAATACATTTTTTCGTCAAGTATAGTTTAAGTATTAATACCCCAACGTTAGGGTAACGTTACCCTCTCTCTTTTTTTATTTAGCAGGAATAATATATATAAAAGAATTATTTATAATGGCGGTCACTTGCAGTGACCTAAAGATTCCCACATTTAAGAGATTCCCCAGGGCAGTCTCTCTTGCCTTCGGCAATTCACCTTCTTCTTCGACAACGCTTCGGAATTGTGGATGTTAACTAATTCACTGACAGCATTCTCTTTTGTCATTCCCGGCGAGCGATAGCGAGGGAAGGGAATCCAGGGGAAGATCCGTAATAATATCAATTCAAAATAAAAACAGCAAAAAAAGTTAATTATATTTGTTTTATTTGTTGATAATTGTAGTCTTACCCCTAGATTCCCTTCCCCTGCGCTTATTCGCTCCGCTCATAAGACTCCGGCCGGGAATGACAGAGAGTGTTGTTGTGTTAACGATTTATATAACATCTACAGGAATGACAAAAAAAGTGAGTGCTTCTTTTTTGATACATGATATGTGTTTCATGATATGTGATTTAAATTGACATTTGACCCTTTTTAAGTTAATCTTAAATCGTAAAACTTAATTCAATAATCTAAAACAATATGCCTTTAATACCAACAGTAATTGAAAAAACCGGCCACATTGAAAGGGCCTATGACATATATTCAAGACTTTTAAAAGACAGGATTATTTTCTTAGGGGAACCAGTAAGTGATCATGTGGCTAATATTATAATTGCTAAATTCTTATTTTTGGACGCTGAAAACAAAGAAAAAGATATTAAATTCTATATCAATACCCCGGGTGGATCAGTCACATCTGGCATGGCAATCTATGACACCATGCAATATGTAAGATGCGATGTTTCTACTATATGTGTTGGCATGGCTGCTTCAATGGGAGCAACTCTACTTGCTGCTGGAGCTAAAGGAAAACGCTTTGCCCTACCAAATTCCGAGGTAATGATACACCAAGTAATGGGTGGAACAGAGGGGCAAGCTAGCGACATCAAAATCAGAGCTGAACATATCCTAAAAACTAAAAATCGCTTAAATAAAATCCTAGCTAAGCATACTGGACAAAAAGTTACTCAAATTGAAAAAGATACAGATCGAGATAATTTCCTAACAGCTGATGAAGCTAAAAAATATGGAATAATTGATAAAATTATTAGTAAATAAAGTTAATACAAAAAAGACAAATTTAAAATGGTCTTTTTTTGTTCAATTAAATAATATTTTACAAAGACTATTTTTGAATTAATAACTCTTCTGTTTCAAAGTCAATAACTGGATTGTGGCCATTTTTAACTTCTTCTCCGTCCAAAAATCCATCCCCGTCAGTATCTGGATTATTAGGATTTGTGTTGAGCTCAATTTCTTCTTTATCAGACAAACCATCGTTATCCGAATCAATTGTTTCGTTCAAACATCTTGTTTTCCATGTTCTGGTCATTTCATATTTAGTACACAAATCACTATTCCTGGTTTTTATTGCCAGATAATAATAGCACATTTCTTTATCATGTGAGCTTGTTATTTTTTCACATAAATTATCATTTTGATTAACCTGAGCAAAACCAAAAAAACAATCATCTACCAAACTGTCATTTTCCATACTCTTGTTGCAAAACTCATCAATATTACTTACTGAATTATTTAGCTTTAAAAAACACTCATAGGAATAATCATTCCAATAGCTAGATATATTTGAGCGATAACTTAAATCACTGTTGCAAATTTTTATATCTTTTGCCTCTTCTATTATTTCAAGCCAACATTCTTTTCTAGCTTTTTTGTCAGTATATTCAATTTCTTTACATAGATCTATTAATGCTGTGCTTTTGCAAAAACTTTTTAACTCTTCATCTATAATTTGGTTACAGGCTTGCTCATTAAGTTCAACTCCCCTTTTGTAATTAACATAATCAACACATTTTGTAGGCTCTTCATAATTATTACAAATATTAGCATCATTTTTTGCATACGCTATCTCACCAAAACAGTTTCTTTTCATGCTGTCATATGAAAGGTCTGAAAAGTACTGTGCACTTCTAACATCATACCAAATATCTTCTATGCCATTACATTTTTTTTCATTTTGTTTTAAAACAGCACTTCGTAAAAAACATTTATTCTTCTCATATTTATCAACTTTAAAATCTTTAACATTTATTGCGCTACATCTTATAAAATCAGGAGTTTTTTTTATTAAAGAAAAATAAATAGAGCCACTCCAGGCAAAGACAAAGGTCGGAAACAATAATAACAACGCGACTATTGATAATAAGTTCAGAAGGAAAAAATTTTTTAGTTTTTTTCTTTTATTCCGAATAACAATTATTATACTAAAAATTAAAAATGCAAGTGGCAATATAAGCAGTGAAAATGAAAATACAAAATCGCCAATAGAATAAAAGAAGATACCTGTTCCGCTCCCGCTATCAAATATCTCAAAAATATATGAAACCAAAAAAGCAATCACGAAATATCCAACAATAAAAACCATAGAATAAAAAACTAAGCTTTTACCTGTTCCGTCTTTTGCTTCAACAATGTCTTGATTTTGAAAATCTCCATTTTCTTTGTTATATATTAAATTTCTTCTTAGACTAAAAAATATAAAACCATTTAAAACAAGTAAAAATAATTCTCTTTTTTCAAATAAAAAATAAAATGCATAACGAAAACTTTTTAACGAAGCATATGCAAAAAAAACAAAAATTTCCAAAAACAATGCTAATACTAAAACGAAAAATAGATAATAAGCCCATTTTTGTTTTTTATATACTCCCAGAGAAACAGGAATCAGTAAAACAGAAAAAATTAAACAAAAATATCTATAAAAATTAAAATAAAATACTCTACTAGGCTCTAATACAAAGAAAAAAAGCCCCAACATAACTATAGCTTCAATTAATAAAACTATCGATATTTGCTTAAAATTTAACATAAATATACTTTTATTATTATTATGTTAATTATAACATATTTCTTTCTTTTTTAATTTTTTTAATCCTTATTCAAAATTATTATTCAAGCTTGCCAAAAGACCTAGGCTATGTTAGGATAATCTATGTAATCAATAGATTATTTTAATAAGAAAAGATTGCTAAGATTGGCAAAAGAGGAATAGTTAAATTTTTTAAACATAGTGAAATTTACTAATCATAACAAAAGATTATTTTATATAAATTTAGCAAAAGTTATTAACTAACTTTTGACATTTTTTGTTATATTTCCGCCTCAAGGCCATTTCTTAGCATATAAGAAAAATATGGAATACCTAATTTGGGTAGTTCTGGCAATTGGCGGTTTTTTAATTGGTTATCAAATTAGAAGCCAAAGAATCAGTACCAAAATAAAATCTGCCGAAGAAAAAGCAGAAAAGAAATTAGCAGAAGTTAAAACCAAACAAACTGAATTACTAGTAAAAGCTCAAGAAAAAGCCATCAAAATCGTTGAAGAAGCTAAACAGGAAGAAAGAAAACAAAGACAGGAAACCAATAATCTAAGGAATCGTTTGGAAAAAAGAGAAAATGCCTTTTCGCAAAAATTGCTTGAACTTCAAGACAAACAACAAAAACTCTACGACAAAATCAATAAAGTAGAGGATGTAAAAAAGAAGATTTATCAAATCAAACAAGACCAGCTTGATAAACTTGAAAAAATTGCTGGCATGAACAAAGAAGAAGCTAAAGAAACTCTTCTTAAAAATTTAGAAACTGACATGGAAGAATCGCTAAATTCACGTATTAGAAAAATGGATGCTGAATCAACTGAAGTACTAGAAGAAAAAGCCAAAAATCTAATGGCTAGCACTATGCAAAGACTTGTTTCTAAATACACCACCGAAATTACTACTACTAAAGTTGATCTACCTAGTGATGAAATGAAAGGTAGAATAATCGGTCGTGAAGGAAGAAATATTAAAACTATCGAACAGCTAACCGGAACAGAAATTATCGTGGACGACACACCAAACGCTATTACGGTTTCTGGATTTTCCCCTATCAGAAGACACATTGCCAAGAGAACCTTGGAAAAATTAATTCTTGATGGCAGAATCCACCCAACAAAAATTGAAGAAGCTATTGAAGACGCCAAAAAATCTCTTGCCCTTGATATCAATAAAGCTGGTGAAGAGGCTCTATATGAGATCGGCGTAACTGGTTTTGATCCAAAGCTTGTCCAAATCATTGGTAGGCTAAAATACAGAACCAGTTATGGTCAAAACGCTCTTAGACATTCTTTGGAAGTTGCTCATCTTTCAGCTTTACTTGCTGAACAACTTGGACTCGATGTTACTATTGCCAAAAAGGCAGGGCTATTACACGACATAGGAAAGGCTGTTGATCATGAAGTAAAAGGAACTCATCCAGAGATTGGTCGTGACATTGCCAAAAAATTTGGTCTTTCTGAAGATATAATTGCTCCAATTGAAACTCACCACGATGATAAGCCAAGAGGAATTATTTCTGTAATAGTTAAAGTTGCTGATGCTATTTCCTCTGCCAGACCAGGAGCTAGACAAGATACATACGACAGATATTTACAAAGGCTAGAAGAATTAGAAAAAATTGCTAACTCATTTGAAGGAATTGAAAAGTCATATGCTATCCAAGCCGGCAGAGAAGTAAGAGTATTTGTTTCAGCTGATGAGATAAGTGATGCCAAGGCTCACGAAGTTGCCAAAAATGTTGCCAAAAAAATCGAAGAAGAACTGAAATATCCAGGTGAAATTAAGATTAATGTAATCAGAGAAATGAGAGTTATTGAATACGCTAGATAAAACCACATATCACACAATACATATCAAAAAACAGGCTTAGACCTGTTTTTTGATTGCCTATTTATAATTCTCTACCTAAAAAGTTATGTGATATGCGTTTTATTAAATACGTGTTGTCTCATGTTTAATTTTTTGCTAATATAAAATAAATAAGAATATTATGATAAAAGTATTATTTATTGGTTATATTGTTGGGAAAATCGGTAGAGACACTGTTACAAAAATATTACCCAAATTAAAAAAAGAAAAAAAGATTGACTTAGTAATTGCCAACGCAGAAAATTCCGCTCATGGCTCTGGTATTACTGAAAGGATAATTATTGAATTAGAAAAAGCTGGAATTGATTTTTTTACTATGGGAGATCATGCTTTAAGACGAAAAAATGAGGCAGAATTATATAAATTACCCAATATAATAAGGCCAGCCAACTTCCCTCCAAGTAATCCTGGCAGTGGTTTTTCAATAATTGAAATCAAAAGCAAAAAAATCTTGGTTATTAGCTTAATTGGCCGAGTATTCATGAAATATGACTATGATTGTCCCTTTCGTAAAATAGATGAAATATTAGCAAATAATAGTTTGCTAGCTTCTGATATTTTTGCTATAATTGTTGATATACACGCAGAAGCTACATCCGAGAAAATTTCTCTGTTCCATTATTTAGATAACCGTGTAAATGCAATTCTTGGAACACATACCCACGTTCAAACTGCTGACGAATTTATAAACAAGAATGGAACTGCATATATTACTGATGTAGGCATGACTGGAGCTAGTGACTCCTCAATCGGCATTGACAAAAATACAGCTATTAAAAATTTTCTTAGTCAAGTAAAAACAAATCATATAATTCCCGAAAAAGGAGAAGCAATATTTAATGCAGTTATAATAGAACTTAATGAAAAAGATGCGAAATGTAAAAAAATAAAAAGAATTTCAAATAAAATTATCATTAATTAACAAGCTACATTACTCAACCCCCGTAGCTATATGTATCCCTATGAATAAAGCAGCTCTAATCGAGCGTCTAGCAACCGAGGCTGGTGTTTCCAGAAAAGAAGCCGAAAGGATGCTAGAATCTCTAGTCAAAATTATTATCTCTGAGCTTAAAGCTGACAGAGAAGTTACTATTACTGGTTTTGGTACTTTCTTGTCTAGAACTAGACACGCTAGAGGCGGGGTCAATCCGCAAAAACCTAGCGAAAGAATAACAATTCCTGAAGTAAAGGTAGCAAAATTTAAAACAGGAAAGACTCTTAAAGACGCATTAAAAGGAAAAATAGAATAAAATAAACACAAAAAAACAACTCGATTAGTGGGTTGTTTTTTTATTTTACTTTTTTTCCAAAACCATATATAATATAAACTGATTTTAAATAATAAATAATAAATAAAACTATGAAAAAAAGACTTTTTTCTGTCTTTGTTTTAACAGTTTTCATGTTGAGTTTTTTCAGTGTCATCTGTGTAAAAGCCGAAACTGATATCGAAGCTGGATCACTCATTAAAACTGCTGACTCTTCTACAATATACTACGTTGGAGAAGATGGGAAAATCTATGTTTTCCCAAACTCAAAGACTTATTTTTCCTGGTATTCTGACTTTACAGGAGTAACAACAGTTACCAATGAACAAATGTCAGAATATACTCTAGGAGGAAATGTACACTACAAGCCGGGATCAGTTTTAATCAAAACACCTAGTAGTTCAAAAGTATATGCTGTTGCTGAAAATGGCAAGATTAAATGGATTAAAACAGAGACCATGGCTAAAAAATACTATGGTGACAATTGGAATCTGCTAGTTGATGATGTGCCAGACGGATTCATGACTGGCTACACAGAAGACGGAGAGATTGACGAAGATAGCACCTATAATCCTGATGAATTGGAGGAAGAATACCCAACTATATCTCATAACAAATTCTTAAGACTAAAACAAACTATTAAAAACAGAATATCTAACTTAGAAGAAAGAAGATGCGAATATTTAAAAAATGCTTTTAATAGACTACAAGAAAGAGCTGATCGTTGGGGTGTAGAAATTCCAAGTATCGGAGATGATTATTTGGCTGAATGCACTGCCAGTGAAGGTGATGACTCAAGTGATGACACAACAGTTGGTAATGGAAATGGTAATAAATACGGTTGGATTAAATTTAAGAAAGTTACAGTTTGCCACCAACCTCTTGATGAAAATCTTGAACCTGTTACTATTACTGTTTCTGCAAATGCTTTGCCAGCTCATCTAAAACACGGTGACTATCTAGGAGAGTGTGAAGGTGATAGCGATTCAAACACAGGTGACAACACAGACGGGAATGATACAACTCCTCCAGTAATCTCAAATATTGAAATTAATGAAAATGTAAGCACCACCACTATCACCTGGACAACTAGTGAAGCTACTGATGAAAACATCAAATATTCTACAAGTCACCTAGCTGACACTAGTTCACCAAACGAAGAAACAGAATCTGCTACATCCACTTCTCACTCTATGCTATTAGAAGGACTAACGGCTAGCACAACTTATTATTTCATAATTGAGTGCAAAGATGAAAGCGGAAATGTTGCTACTACTTCAGAACTTTATTTCACAACTCTTCAAGAAAAGGAAGTAGTTTAAGAAGATGATGAAACAGCCCCTGTTATTTCTGAACTTGAAGTTGCTACCTCAACTGAAGCAGCTACGATCAGCTGGAAAACAGACGAAGCAGCCACTTCAAAGATTTATTACGCCACTGAAGAATTAGAAACAGCTAGTACCATAGATGAATACGAAGAAACTGATCTAGTTCTAACTCGCAACTTAGAACTAACAAACCTAAGCACTTCAACTACATACTATTTTTATGTAGAATCAAGCGATGAAGCGGGTAACGTTGCTACTAGTTCAGCAAGTTCATTCTATATTGAATAAGGCAAAATTCTTATATAAAAAAGCAAGTTTTTATAAACTTGCTTTTTTATTTGCTAAAAAATACTATATTTGCTAAGCTCAAAAAAACTTATGTTTGTTCTTTTTATAAAAACTTGGGGTAAGAAAAATGGATAATCAAACAAAAATATCAATAGTTCTATTTATCTTGATAATTGGTCTTTTGTTATATAACTTTTTAGTTATTACAAGGAAAACTATTACAAATACTAAATGGTACATAAAAAAATTTGGAAAAAAAATTCCTTGTATAATTTGTGGACACGAAACCTATCTGATTGACAAAATAAATGCTCATGGCAAATCATTTGCCTTTGAGATTCCTCTAAATAATGGTACAACTCATTTTTGTCATGAATGCTTGTCGCTTTTAGCAATTGAGTGTGCTTGGTGTGATAGGCAAATTCTTTTTGAAGATAAAACAATTGTTTATCAGGCGATGGATATTTGTCTGGTCCCCAAAAATATTAAACTATACTTTACCGATCCAGTTTATATTTTTGGATGCAACCATGAAAAATGTGTAGGTAGGCATATTGCCTAATATCATGGGTTTTTCCCAATTAAAAAGAAAGGTAAACAAATGACTGCCATGAAAATGGTTGTCCTAGGAAAAAAATTAGAAGCCATTCAAAAAGAAAAATTAAAGAAACAAATTGAAGACAGAATTATTGATATCCCTATTTCCTAAAACAAAAACCCCGGTATTAATCGGGGTTATTTTTTTAGAAAAAATTTACGTTCCATGTTTTGTAGACAAAATAAAAACCAAGAAGCCACAATAGTACCTGAGACAACAAAATAGATAAGAATAGAGCGTTTTGAATATTTTTGTACAGGTTAACGTCTATTAATCCACCTTTCTCATAAAAAGATAAGATTGTTGGTAAGCTTAAAAAAACAAAAACAACTATATTTAACAATATTTTCCATACATACTCTTTCATTTTTTCCTCCTTTATTTAATGAACTTTTCTAAAAATTACTAATAATATAAAAATTTGTCAACAACAAAAAATCAATTTAAATAAAAATGTGTTATAATTAAAAAATGAAAAAACTACTAAAAAAACACTTCGGATACGAAAATTTTCGACCACTTCAAAAAGATATTATTAATAATATCCTAGCCAAAAAAGACACATTTGTACTCATGCCAACTGGTGGTGGTAAATCTCTTTGTTTTCAATTACCTGCTTTACAATTCCCTGGTCTTACTCTTGTTGTATCTCCACTAATAGCGCTTATGAAAGATCAAGTTGATTCTTTGCGTGCTAATGGTGTAGAGGCAGAATTTTTAAATTCATCATTAGACAAAAATCAAATTACCCAAGTTATTAAAAATGTTAAAGATAAAAAAACAAAGCTCCTTTATGTAGCGCCCGAAAGATTTGCCTCACAAGAATTTTTAAAATTGCTCAACTCAATAAACTTAAGTCTAATAGCTATTGATGAAGCTCATTGTATTTCTGAATGGGGGCATGATTTTCGACCAGAGTATCGCAAACTTAGTAAATTAAAAGAATATTTTCCTGAAACTCCAATTGTAGCCCTCACAGCTACAGCCACCAAAAAAGTTCAAGAAGACATCTTAAGACATCTAAAAACACCGCAAGCCAAAATATTTGTTTCTAGTTTTAACCGAGAAAATCTTAATATTAAAGTGGTGGAAAAGAAAAAAGCTTTTCCCAAGCTAGTTTCTTTACTGAAAAATTACCAAGACAAATCAGTAATCATTTATTGTTTTTCACGAAAAGAAACTGAAGAAATTGCTCACAATTTAAACCTGAATAATTTTAACGCCCAAGCCTACCATGCTGGAATTGAACAAGAAGAAAGAAAAGCAGTTCAGAATAACTTTATTAATGACCAAACAAATATCATTGTCGCTACCATTGCTTTTGGTATGGGAATTGATAAACCAGACGTTAGATTGGTGGTTCATTATACTTTTCCCAAAACCATTGAAGGATATTATCAGGAAATTGGCAGAGCTGGTCGCGATGGACTTCAAAGCGACTGTGTGCTTTTTTATACTTATGCAGACCTCAGGAAACACGAATATTTTCTGCGCGAAATGACTGATGAAAATCAAGCCAATATCATGCAAAACAAACTTGCGCAAGTCATGCATTTTGCTGAACTTAGTACTTGTAGAAAAAAGTACATTTTGTCCTATTTTAATGAAGAATTGGAAAAAAACTGTGGTTCATGTGATATATGTAATTCCGGATTTGAACAGTTTGATGCTACTATCATAAGTCAAAAAATTCTTTCCGCTATTTTAAAAACCAACTCCTCTTTTGGCAGAAACCATATCATCGATGTACTACTTGGTAAAAATACACAAAAAATTAAAATCAATAATCACCACAACTTAAGTGTTTATGGGATTGTAGATGATTATCAAGAAGACGAACTAATTAACATCATTAAACAGCTTATTGACAATGGTCTACTTATAAAAAGTTTAGGCAAATTTCCTGTTCTTGCCTTATCTAAAAAAGGTGTTTTGTTTTTAAAAAATAACGAATCTCTAAAACTAAATAAACCAAAAACTGATATTAAAATAAGATCAGCTAAAAAAACAGTTCTAGACTTTGATGAAAATTTTTTTCTAGTCCTTAAAGAACTTCGCAAAAAAATCGCCCAAAAAGAGAATATCCCCCCTTTTGTTGTTTTTGGAGACAAAAGTTTACAGGAAATGGCCCACTATTTTCCAGTTTCTGAAAATGAATTTTTAAAAATCTCTGGAGTAGGCGAAGCCAAGCTCAAAAAATATTCTTCTAGTTTTATTTCTTTAATTTCTGACTATACAACAAAACATAATATCAATTCAATAAAAATTCCCTCTAAAGAAATTAAAGAACCAAAACAAATCACCATCAGAACAAAAGAGTACTACACAAAAACCAGAGAACTTCTTCAGAAAAAAACACCAATCAAACGAATTGCTAAAGCTCAAAACTTAAAAGAATCTACTATCATAAATCATATTGAAAAACTTCTTGATGCTGGAATTAAATTAAATACAGAATATCTTAAACTTCCGCTTGATAGATACAAAGAAATAAAAAAAGCCTTCAATGAATGTGGCGACGAAAGACTTAAGCCTGTTTACGAATATTTAGATGGAAAATATGATTGGGACGAACTAAGGCTAGTCAGGGTTTTACTTAGACAATAAGTTACTATTCTGAATTTTTGTATCCCCAAAGCAAACTTGCCATTAAAATTATTGATGTCATAGCCATCAACGGAATCGTTATATAGCCCATCTCAAAAATATATTTTGTGGTACAAGTAGCTAATTGGCCCGTTTCACAAAAAGCTGTATCAATTATCCGGTAATAAATATAATTGTGATATAAAGAAATTAGACCGCCAAATAATAAAAGCAATAATGAATAATCAACTATTGCTTTTTCTTTTTTGTAAATTGCTAAACCAAGTAAAAATACTTGTGGGTAAACAAATATTCTTTGATACCAACAAAGCTTACAAGGATCAAACTTCATTATCTCAGAATAAAACAAACTTCCCGAAGTCGCTACCAATGCAATCACGAATGCCCAAATAAGTCCATATTTTTTTATATACAAAATAATTTGTTCTCTAGCTTTGTAATTAAAGAAAGAAATCAACCCTGCAACAAATACGATTTGCGATAGAAAGGTTAAAAAAACCAATATTTCATTTATATTATTCATACTAATTTAAGGTTTCGCAACCTGTTAATTCTGCTAATTCATTAAAGGACAATTCTCCAGTCTTGACTTGTCCACTTGAAAATTTCCAAGTGGGATATGCTTCAATCTTTGCTAAAACACAATCTCCTGTCTGTCCTTGTCCGTCTTCAGTTGAACATTCTACATAAGGCAGGCTACTTGAATTATTAAAAAGTCTTTTCTGTGCCTGACAATGAGAACACCAAAAAGCCCCATAAAATTTTGCACCGCTCTCATTTATACAAGTAGCAAATTCATTAATTTTTGCTTGAGAAACATTATTACTTAACACAAAAACATAAACTCCAATTACTACAACGATTAAAACTAAAACAATAATTATATTTTTTTTCATTTTACTTATTTATTTATAAATATTTATTATTATCCAATATTTTAATTAAAATAAAATTAAGAATAGCTAAAAAAAGTAAATATTTGATAAAGAAAAAAGAACCGTGATATTTTTTAACTCGGTTCTTTAATTTTTTTTAAATTTATTATTCAAATTTGATATTGTTTTTTTCTTCCAATGTTTTAACAATCGTGCAGACATCTTCATCTTTTCGATCCATTGCTTCGTCGAATATTTCTGTTATCTTATCAGCTAAAGGCGAATACATGCCCAATTCTTTTCTATCTTTATCAGCCAACTTTAAATCCTTGTGCATTAGACTGAGCAAGAAATGAGGATCAAAATCTCTTTTCAAGATATATTCCATTTTAAACTTTCCTACTCCATTTTGAGTCGCTGAATTATCAAGTATCTCTTGCATAGCTTCTCTAGGAACTCCAGCCTTAATACCAAAACTCATTCCTTCTAAATAGCTTTGTAATACTAGTGACATTGTCATATTTAGAGCATGTTTTGCTCGTTGGCCATTGGTTTGCTTACCGCAATAAACAAAACGTTGCCCCATATATTTAAAATAAGGTACGACATTATCAAATACCTCCTTTTTACCCCCTACCATAAAAAGTAAGCCTCCGTCTCGTGCAACTAGCTTACTACCTGTAACTGGCGCATCCAGAAAATCAAAACCCATCTCTTCGGCTTTTTTGCTTATTTTTTCCGTAAATTCAATTGAGGTAGTGCTATCATCAACCAATATTTTTCCTTTCATATCAGCCGAGAATAAACCTTCGTCAGAGAACAAAACAGTTTCTAGTGCTTGATCGTTGGAAATACAAACAAATATTAATTCAGTTTTTTCAGCTAAATCTTTTGGAGTGTCAGCCACCTCTATCCCCCCAATTTCCTCAGCCTTTTCCCTAGTACGATTATAAACAACTACCTTGTTTTCTTTTTTTAGATTATTTATCATACCAAGACCCAAAGTCCCTACACCAATAAATCCAATTTTTTTAACTTCCATATTATTTTCTTTAATTATTAACAAAAGCTATTTTAACATATATTTTTTTTAAAAACAAACCAAGCAACATTAGAAAATTTAAAACCAGAATCATCAAATCAATAACTCCAAACTGATCTGTAAATGTCAAAATAAAATTTATCAACACATAGTAAAAAATAAACCAAAACGCGCGTTTTTCATTTTTCCAAAAAAACCATGCAAAAACTAAAAATATCATTGCATTAAAAAACATTAAACTAGCAACGAAAGTACTATATTTATACACCAAAGAAAAAACACCCAAAAATGCCCAAAATAATATTTGCAAAGAAAAAAAGAACAGTATAATTCTATCTATTGCTTTCATAATTTTAATTTAACAATCAATTATTAAATTTTTTTAAAATTATCTAAAGATTGTTTTTGTTACACTTAGAATATTAAAAATATTTCTATATCCTTTGTATATTTTAGGTATTTTCTTTTTTATACCAAACAATCCATAAACAGCCATTTGAGCTGAACGCACAGAATATTCAACCGTAAAGCTTATATCTCCTGGAATCTCCACATACTGCCCAATAAAGGCCAAATTATTAATACTCCCTGGTATAACCTGAGGTCTATCTTCTATTTTTCGTAAAGAAAACTGACTTGTTATCATGGGCATATACACAGGAATAGTAATAGCTGAAGCTAAAATTTTTTCTAAATCATCCTCAAAGCCTAAATGATAACAAAGCTCAGTTAATATTTCTTCACCACTGCATTCCAACATACTTTTAGCAACAAAATCCCCTTTATTTTTTGGTGACAAAGCATAACCCCAAGCAACCTGTATACTTTTGTCTTGATTTAAAAAATGTGGTTGATGAGGAAGACCGATAGACATAAACCAATTTGATCTCTTAAGTGTTGTCCCTCCACTGGTACCGGTTTTATTACCAGTCAGCTTTTCCATCTTGTCAAAAAAAAGAGAATTCTTGAAAGTTATAGAAAAAGACATCCAATTTGATCTGTATTCATGATCATCAAAAACCCGAGGGTTTCCAAAATCAAAATTTTTACTAGCAAGTCTCTCCCAAAACTCCCAGGCGTTGTCCTTGGTATAATTATGGTTGTTAATAGAATTTTTATTACTACCAAAACTAGAATGTGCGGTCATTGATCCAATAGTAGCTATTACTTTATCATCTTCGTTTAAGTCAATTAATCCAGAATCCAATATAATTTTTAACACTTTATCATCAGTTTCATTTAACTCTAAATCAATAACTCTGGTCTTGTTCATGAAATTAACTTTTCTTTCACGCAAATAATGTATTAATGGCATTACTATAGAATCATGATAACAATAAGGAGGAACTATTATACAATCCATAGTATCGTAATATTTTAAAGCATGAAATGAACGTAATATATATCTTTTAAATTCGATCAAAGAATGCCAAGGCTGAAAAGCAAAGGTGGTAGCAAACTCTAACCAAAAATTAGTTTTGAAAAATCCATCATCAAAATAATCATTAATCCGTAAATCAGTAATATTTTTTTCTTGATATAAAAATAGTTTAGCTAGCAACTTTCTTTGCTTTTTATTTAAACCAAGCGAATGAGAATCAACTACTTTGCCACGTTCTACTAATCTAGCCAAAGTATGCGTCTTCACCTTTTCATTAAAATCCATTATCTCTTTTTTGATACTTTTACCTTTTTCTATTTTCGATTCTATTCGATCAAGCATAGCAAAGGTGCATTCAAAGGTTCTTGAATCAAGAATTCTATGGCCTCTCATAATATATGCCCCACTCTCATTCTGCATCTCACCGTCCAAACTTCCTCCCATCAATTTACCGCTATCAATAATGGTAATATTTTCACCAGGAACCATGGCATCTTCTAATAAAAAAAAGGTAGCCGAAAGTGATGCAATCCCTCCGCCCACTAAATATATTTTGTCTTTTCTATTTTCTAAAGCCATTTATTTAAATATTATTACACACTTATTTTATCATATATACTAAATGACTTAAACCTTTGTTTTCAACAAAAAAATTAGCTAAAATAAAATTAGCTAAAAATATTTTTATATATCTTTTTCCACTAAAAATCTATTTAACAATAACAGCACTCTGTGGAAGTTGTTCTTCAATGATGTTTAAATCAATTTCCGAATAATCATTTCCTGCAATGTTTAATATTTTTAAATTTTTCAAATTCCCAAGCTCATACGGCAATCCAGTTAGTTCGTTATTAGACAGATCAAGAACTTCTAAATTTTGTAACTGACCAATTTCTGCAGGAACTCCAGTCATATTATTATTACCTGCATTTAAAACTTTTAAATTTTGCAGATGACGAATCTCAGCCTGAATTGCACCAGTTATTTGATTTCCTGAAATATTAAGTTCTTCTAATTTTTTTTGCTCAAATACATAAGCGGGTATTTTATCCAGACGCTGGTTACTTAAATCTAGACTATCACTGGTTATGGTTTGCTTTGTCTGAGTCACACCAGAATTCTCATCAGACGTTTCATTATTTTTTACCTCATTTCCAATCTCTAGATTATTTCCTGTACAACCGCTTAGAAAAATAAGTAAAATTGATGATATTAATAGTATTTTCATATTGATTATATTATTGATTATATTATAATTTTATTATATTAAATACATGTTTAGTATACATTAAATCATTAAAGTTAGAATAAGGTCCATCCCTATAAAAAATATCTCAATATAAAGTAATTTTTTGTTGCTGGAGTAAATAGTCGTAAGTCTAACCTTCTTTCGTCAAAATAAGGAGCATTATTTTATTCCAAAGCTATAAAACATCTTGATAATTTTCAATCATATCAAAATAAACATCCTCAATTTTTTTAACCAATTTAATATCTTTCAAAAGTTCTTCCGTTTTACTTTTAATTTTTAATCCCAACTCTTCGTCTACACCAAGAGCTAACCACATACGATAATTATCTTCTAGTGTTGTTGTTTTTTTACCCCTATATAAATCAACCATTATTTGATTGTATTTTTTAACCTCTCCAATTTCTTCTCCATTTGGATTTTGTGCATATTCAAGATATTTTAAATAGTCTTGAATTGGAAACTGTTGCATGTCATTCATGTCCTGAATTATTTTCATGGCAGTTGAAACAACCCACCTTTGTTCATCATATCCATTATATTTTTAAGAGAATGGTTCTGGCAAAGCTCTTTTTTTCATCTTATTTTGCATGAGGTCACAGATTTGATGTACTTGCCAGCCCTTTT
Organism: Candidatus Parcubacteria bacterium; assembly: GCA_002869165.1. Lineage (GTDB taxonomy): Bacteria > Patescibacteriota > Patescibacteriia > Patescibacteriales > UBA12075 > BM705. The sequence continues at coordinate 91,600 of PKTK01000012.1, forward strand.
TAAAATCATCTTTAGCAAATTCTGGTTTTAAAATATCTTCATTATGAGTAAGTTCACGGTCAATTTTTGTAACATAACGACTATCAGGATAAATTGTTCCTGATACATATTTTTCTATATCTTGCACTTGATATTTTTCTTTCAAATCAAGAGCAAAGCGAATATGGGTTGCTTCTAATGACATAATGTAATTCTATCATAAAAGTTGTAACAAGTCTCTTTCCCATAAAAAAATCGCCTCAATATAAGGCAATTTTTGTGCGGAAGCAAATAGTCGCCATTCTAACTTTTTTCCGCCGAAATAAGGAATATTTTTATATTCCTAAATTGTAAAAATGTTTAAAGTATTGACAAAAATGTTAGAATGATATAACATAAAAGTAATGTTATAATGTTATAACATAATAAATAATTATATGACTACAAAACAATACAAAATTTGTCGCTTAGCGATAATGATTATTTTAACAATTTCCATCATCACTTCCATTAACATTGGAAATTATTACCTACCCATCATTTTTTTACTTAGCAGTTTAGCGGGGATGTATTTTTGCCACAAAGCCCATAATCCAAAGAAAGCCTTAGTTGACGAAAGAGATTATCAAGTTGCTGGCAATGCCGCACGATATACAATCATAATTTATGGATTTTTGGGAGCAATTGGCACGTTTGTTTTAATGGGGATTTCCCAAAAAGAAGGTGTTCTATATGCGATTAGCCAATATTTGGCTTTTAGTGTCTGTTTTATAATGCTTTTAAACGTTTTCTTATTTAGATACTTAATCAAAAGACAAAATGAAAAATAAAATAAAAGAAATAAGAAATAATTTCGGTCTAACCCAAGAAGAATTGGCTGATAAGGTTAATGTCAGAAGAGAAACAATTGTTTTTTTAGAAAAAGAAAAATATATTCCGTCCTTAAAACTTGCTATGGATATTGCTAAAGTCTTTAAAATGAAGTTGGATGATTTGTTTTTTTATTAAATAAAGTTAATGTGCGTCTCGTCCCCATAAAAAAATTGCCTTAATCTAAGGCAATTTTTTGTTGCGGGAGTGACGAGGCTCGAACTTTTGTTAAGGAAAATAAGCATAATTTTTATATTCCAAGGCTATAAATTTGCTTTATTTTTATATCTATGATTAAA
>PKTK01000010.1 GCA_002869165.1 Candidatus Parcubacteria bacterium
TTCATCTTCAAGATAGGAATGAGAATACCTTGCAAAACAATAAGCGCATCTATGAGAGCAACCTCTGTAGATGTTAAGATCCCAGTTTGCCGGCATCTTTCTCTTATGCCAGTGCAAAGCAGATTTGGTAGTTGTTTTTATAATATTCACAAAGAATATTATACATCAAATTTTATTTAGGTGTTATAATATAAATATGAAGAGAAATTGGACTGAAGAAGAATTGATATTATGTTTTTAACTTTTTTTATTTAATTTGAATCAAAAACTGACGTTTTTATTTGAATAACTTTGGTGTAATATTTTAAAAGTTTATTTTTTAAAGTTGCTCTCTACATTTTTACAATTTGATTATTGTACCAGCGCCACCTTCGATATATTTTTCAGGATATAATCTGCTGATCTCGTTCTTGAATTTTGTGCAATGAGTAGGACAGATAGTCTCAAGATCTTTTAACAGCTCAATTTCTTTGAAATCATGAAGTCCTCCGATAATAGAGTTGATCTGCCCATATTTTTTAAAGACTTTGAAAAAACTTCTAATACCGGGATGGCTGCATCCGACAACCAAAACCAAATTTCCGTTTTCTTTTATTGCCAATGCCTGTTCGATATTATCTATCTCTCCACTTACATATATCCCTTTATCTATTTCTGCAGGAGCGTCATAATAAAAAATCTTGTTATCGAATTTTACTCCCCTGAAGTTTTTCGGAAGATGTAATGAGGCTTTTCCTCTGTTGGCGTTAAGTATCTCAGATAATCCTCCTATATGATCAAAATGAGGATGAGAAACGACAATATGATCCATAGATTCTGGTGATATATTTAAATGTTTTAGGTTATGGATTAAAAAACGACCATTTCCGCCGGTATCAAAGAGAATATTTTTCCCATTGTATTCGATAAAGCAGGAAAAACCCCAATGAGCTATTAGGTTTGAATCTGTAGTCGTATTGTCGTAGACGATTGTTAGCTTCATATTCACTCCCTATATATATTATTCTGTAGGGGAAAATAGATTTTGTCAAATTGATATATTGACAAAATGCAATATTATAATATAATGAAATAAAAATATTAATGGAGGAAGATATGAAGAGGTTGCTTTTTGCTTTATTTATTTGTTTTGGAGTGTTGTTGAGTTATTCAGCAGATCTTGATTTTTTTGGTTTTTATCAGATGGATATGATCTATGATTCATCTCAAACGCACATGGGAGATGCTGTTTATTTTGTAAAACCAACAGGTGGTACTGATAACGATGAGTTTACTTTCACAGCAAGACAGACAAGGTTTGGATTTAAGACAAACACTGTGTATGAGGATAACTCTACATTAAATACTATGTTTGCAGTTGATTTTTTTGGAAAGAACGATTCGAATATTTCTGAACATATGAGAATGAGACACGCTTTTATCCAGTATAAAAATGGTTCAGAGACTTTCATAATGGGTCAACATAACGATCTTTTTTCAGGGCTTTATCCAAATAGTGTAGATGCTTCAGGAAGACTGTTCATAAACGTAGGGTTTAGAAGACCGATGTTTATTTATCAAAAGAATTCTCTTTCTCTTGCTATGGCTAGAGCTTATTCTTTAGATGCCGTATCTGAAGCTTTGACCTCGCTTGCTGAAAGTCCGGATTTTCAATTTAAATATGAATTAAACAAAAAATTATCATTTTCAGGTGTTTTTGGAAAGAGAGAGATACCAGGTGTTAGAACTGATATGTATGGAATCTCTGCTGAGTATTCATCGAAAAACATCAGTGCTGAGATCTATTCAGGTGAGGCTCTTGCTGGTTATTTTGGTTCTATTGGTTATGATATAAAAGGAGTAGAGGCTGAAGAATGTAGTGGTGGTTGGCTTAACTATAAAAAAGGTGATCTTTCTATTGGTATTGGAGCGCAGATAAACGATGACGAAAATCTTGCAGTTGGTGACCGTGAGTCAAACTCAATGGTCTTTGTTTCCAGACAGATAAAAATAAAACCTGATTTCTTTGTAATCCCTGAAATATCCTATTATAAGACGGGTTACAAGAATGCTTCTGATGTTGAGGATATAAGATTTTCATTATCATCAAGATTTTATTTTTAAGGAGGTTGAATGGATCCAATAAATGCTTATCTGGCTGGTGCGTTGACTGTAGTCGGAATGATNNNNTTAGGAAATTTATTTTTTATAAAGAACGAAAGTCATTATTCTTTTAAAGAGACTGTGAAGATGATAAGACAAGCGATAGAATCTCAAAATCAATGGACTATGCTTCAGGATAAGGATTTTAATGAAGCGTATCAGGAAAAAGGAAAGAAGAATCTTCCTGTGTATCTTCACGAGTTCAAGCTTGGAAATCCTGAACATTCCTATCGGGTAAACTCTCAAGATGCCTCTGTATCAGTGTTTATGCCTGCATCTGTCGCTGTGATAGGATATGGCGATGGTAGAGTTGAGATAATCAGGAAAAACACAGCCTTTATGGGTGAGATGTTTCCTGGAGAGGTAGGAAGAATAATGCGTAAAGAGGTACCGTCAGGACTTGATAATCTACTTTGCGGGATAAAGGTTGATAAGTCTGAATGTAAAAGTTGTGATATAGAGCTCTAAGCTAGTGTTTTTTTGTGTTTCCAAAATATTGACCTGTTCTGTTTGAATACAAAGCTGATCTTTAACGATGAGTCAAGATCAGCTTTTTCAGTTATCAAAGGATAGAAAGATTTTGTTAGATTCTTTATTACTGGAAAACAAAGTTTTCCGAAGCAGAAAAATATACTTTTGGGACATAAAAAAATAGACCTTTACAGGTCTTTTTGTTTTTAACTTTTTTGAATATAGAAATATTCTATCATATTTTTCCCATATTCCAAAGTTCGAATACGAGGTGTTTATTAATCAAAAAAAGCAAAAATAATACTTCTATATTAAAATATATAGAATATTCATTTATTTTATATAGATTAAGTCTAAAATACTCTTAATATCTCAAAATAATATGTTTTTATTAAGAATTTCTTTAATAATATTTCACGATGAAGTATATTTAGATGAAATAAACATGATATTTTATAAAAAAAAACAGGAGGTCTATGTGGGTAATAATGCTAAATATGCAATAATAATAACAATAATTGTTATTTTAGGACTTTTTGTAAGTGCGGTTTTAAAAAAATCTAATAAAGAAGAAAAGCCAGAAGTTCCTCTTGAAGAAAAGATTCATACATTAGAGGATTCAGATATGGATGTTTGTACTGATCAAAGACTTCTTATAAATAAGATAATTGCTGACTATGATTTCTTTAATGGTTGGATATATACCGCAGATCAGAAACCCGTATGGATTGGTGATGAAGTAAAAAAGATCCTTAAAGATTATGATCCAAAAGTTCATGATATGATGTTTGAATGTCCATCGGGTGGTCGATACCTGCTTTACCAAGGGTTTAAACCTCTTTGTACTGTTCATAACAAAAAGTTTATAGAAAGACATCATCTTCTGGATGATCTAAATTAATTTTTTAAAAGGGATCTATATATGAAAATAGGCTTTCAGGGAATAGAAGGTTCATACAGTCAGCAGGCTTTATTAGAACATCTTGGAAAGAAAGTTGATTCAATAGGGTTCAGATCGTTTGAAGATGTTTTTTTAGCTCTTGAAAAAGGCGATATTGATAAAGCTTTTCTTCCTGCTGAAAATTCTATCGCAGGGTCTGTGGCACCTGTATTTGATCTTCTTTTGAAAAAAGATTTTCATATATATTCAGAGACATTTCTTAAGATCAACCATTGTGTCCTTGCCAAAAAAGGGAATACCTTAGAAAAAATGAAAAAAGTGTTATCGCATCCTGTGGCTTTAGAGCAGTGTAGAGATTTTATTGAAAGAAACAAACTTATACCTGTCAGGGAATATGATACTGCGGGTTCGGCTTTGATGATAAGTGAATCTGAGGAGTCTGATGTTTGTGCTATCGCTTCTCCTCTTTGTAAAAGGATATATGATCTTGACATACTGGAGGAGAATATTTCCACTAACCTTAATAATTTCACCAGATTTTTTGTTATAGGAAAAGAAAAAGTGTATCTTAACGAAACTGATAAGACTAGTATAGTCTTTAAACCTAAAAGATCTACATCCTATGGAGCTTTGGTAAATACGCTTGATATCTTTTCGAAATATGAGATAAACCTTACGAGAGTAGAATCCAGACCCGATCCTAATAAACTTTGGGAATATGTTTTTTATATCGATATAGCAATGGGTGAAAATGATAAAAAACTTAAAAAAGCTATGCTGGTACTTGCCGATTTCACCGAGTTTATTAAAATACTTGGAAGTTATTGTCACGGTGAGATACTGAAAAAATAGAGCAAAAATATAATTGCGACAATTAATATGAGAACGTATTATTAACGGATAAATTGTAAAAGATAACTTAATAGTGGATAGATAAGAAGTGCTGGAAGTAGATTAGAAGTCTTAGTCTTTGAAAGTCCTAGTATATTTAAGCCAAGAGAAATTATTATCACACCACCTGTTGCGGCTATTCCGCTAATCATAGCTGTTGATAAGAAGTTCTTTAAATATATTGCTAGTAATGTAAGTGAGGCCTGAAAAATAAAAAGAGGAATAAAAGAGAAGAATACTCCCCATCCGAAAGAGGAAGAGAGAACTATTGAAGTGATGCCATCTAAAACAGATTTTGAGATAAGCATTGAACTATCTCCTGTTGTACCTTCCTGAAGAGAGCCCACAAAAGTCATAGAACCAATGCAAAATATAAGAAAAGCCGTAATAAGTCCTTCTGAAAAATGAGTGTTTTTTGATTTGACTATCTTTTTAAACCAGTCTGAGATCTCATTTATTCTTTTATCAATATCTATTAAATATCCGATTATAAAACCTAAAACCAACGATAATATTATTAAGATAATATCTTCACCTTTAAGAGCGGATTTCATACCAATAACAAGAGTTATAATGCCTATTATTCTTATGACCGATTCTCTTAAATCTTTTGATATAGCTTTTCCTGCAAATATTCCGGTAAGGCTACCAATTATTACTGCGATTGTATTAATTATTGTACCTATCATATATTAATTTTCCTTTCAATGAGAAAAGAAAATAAATAGTTGGGAATGGAGAGTGTGGAGTTGGGAGTTTCAGATTTATTATAAAGATTCATTTTTTTGAGCCTCAATTACTGCTGATGAGTATGGTTGTAATAATATATGATTGTCTTCAAATTGTTTGTTTTTTAAAACATCTTTATAATTTATTTTCTTTTCAGAAAGTTTTATATTTCTTTTAACACTTGAGTTATTAAAAGCTATTATGACTTTTTGATCTCCAAGATTTCTTGAGTATATTAAAACGTTCTTCTTATCGTCATAGAAATCGAAATCAAGTTTACCTTCTCTTAGCACTTTATTATTTTTTCTTATTTTAATGAGTCTTTTATAGAAACCTTTTAATCTGTTATCCATTTTTGAATCATTTTTTATATCTTTCCAAAGCATAGGTTTTCTACAGTCAGGGTCATTTGCACCATCTAAGCCGATCTCATCTCCATAAAAAAACATTGGAGCTCCAGGAAAGCTAAATTGCATAACAAGCATATTTCTTCTTATTTTTTTTTCTTTCACAGAAAGTTCTCCAACTTTGTAATGTGGGTTGTTTCTAAGTTGAGTCATCTGGAAATGTTCGGGTTCTCTCCATTTTATTCCTGGATTTTTTATTGCTGTAGCGAGCCTTGAACTATCATGACTTCCAAAAAGATTTTGCATGCAAAGCAGGTTTTTTTGTGGATAAGAATTAAATAGATCTTTTGTTTTTTGTATGAATTCGGATGGTTTTATTTTGTCTATGAAAAACTCATAAGCGTTATAGGAAAATGGATAGTTCATAACAATATCCATCTCTTTGTTTTTTATATACTCAGAACTAATATGCCATAATTCTCCAACTATAAGTTTTTCATTCGAGATGTTTTTTACAAAAGAAAAAAGGTCTTTCAAAAATCCATGTGGAAGAATATCTGCCGCATCTAATCTAATTCCATCCGGACCAGCTGATTTGTCAGATGGGAAAAGCCATTTTTTAACAGAGTTGAAAATGTATGTTTTCACTTCTTCAGATAGATTATCATCATTTCTTGAAAATTCAGGAAGACTTGTATGTCCTAACCAGCAATCGTAAGAAAATTCAGAAAAATCACCTACAGTGGCTTTATGAGATTTATCCCCTTTAAAAGATCTTATATTATACCAGTTAATATAGTTTGAAGCTTGGCCTTTATTCAAAATATCCTGAAAAGCAAAGAAGTCTCTTCCGCTATGGTTGAAAACTCCATCTATCAATATTTTTATATCATTTTTGTGTAGTTTTTTTATGAGATCGAAAAATTCCAGATCAGCTGTAGTATTTTTCCAACTTTTGGGATCTTCTGGTGTTTTTTCACTACTTAGTATTTGAATATCTCCAAGCGGGTCACTTCCAAGATAAGGGTCAATATGATGTAGGCAGGCATGATCGTATTTATGAGATGATGGAGCCATAAAGACAGGAGTTAAATAAACTCCTGTAATACCAAGTCTTTTAAGATATGGTATCGATTCCTTTATTCCTTTTATATCACCTAAATATCTTCTTAGATGAAGAGTATCATAAAAATCATCGCTTATATTTTTTTCCCAATGTTCTCGTTTTTCCCAACTCTTTCCAAATTTTGAGGGACGCCATTTTTTTATACTTTTTTTTGAAAAATATGAACTATCTATTGAATTATCTTTATTCCCTCTTCGAAATCTATCAGGAAATATCTGATACCAGACTATATTTTTTGCCCACTCTAGTGCTTTGTTTTTCATGTTTTTATTATAACTTAGAAGTCAAATAAATTCGACTTCTGATGTTTGGCAACAGCCAAAGTGTTTTTGCTTTGGCAAAAAGATGACGAGCTGAAGCTCGTGTACTTTCTTTTCAGAAAGAGTTAAACCCTTTTCATAGAAAAGCACAGTATGAAAGACTGATCGGCAAAAAGTTTGCCCATCACGAACAAAGTGAGTTATCTGGAAAATAAATCTAGCAAATTATTTTTAAATATGTTTTATGAAACATAACGGTTATTTTTATGGTAAAATAAAAAAAAGTCTTTGGAGGTAACATGTCTCTTTACGAAAAGATCTATGAAAAATTTGAAGAAAAAGCTAAAAAGATGAACATAAAATATATCTGTGTTGGAATAGGTTACTCGGGTGTAATACTTGAAGATGGTAGTGCGGGAATAGCTTACACTTTTTTTACTGGAAAACCTGGTTGTTCACTCGTTGATGGTATAATGGATATGGAAGGAAAACCTGCTGTTGAACTTCTTAAACACATAAAAAATGAAAATAGTGTAATGAGATCTATTGCAGCGGCTTGTGTAAACGCTCTTAATCATGATAATACTAAAAAAATGTCAAATGATGATAATACCCTTTTTGATAAACTTGGGGTTAATGAAAACACAACTGTATCTATGGTTGGTTATTTTGGTCCTATAATAAAGATGCTTGAAAAAAAAGGTGTAAAGGAAATAGATATTATTGATAACGATAGAGAAATTGGAGAAAAAGGTTCTTTTAATAACGGTCTTGAAAGTGAACCGGATATTGCTATATTAACTTCAACATCGCTTCTAAACGGTACTTTCCCTGAACTTTCATCTCATATTAAAAAAGGGACTAAGACTATTTTGATGGGTCCAAGCACGATCATGATACCTGAGATCTTTAAGGATTTTGGAATAAATTATCTTGCGGGGACTTCAGTTGTTGATACTGAAAATATGTTTAAATACCTCAGATTAGGTGGCGGAACACCTATTCTTAAAAACTATGGTGATAAAAAATTAATAGATACTGGCAGATGATAAAATTTGAAGAAATAAAAATTAAATATAAAGAAAATCTTCTTCTTTTTGCAGAAAAATTTGAGATAAAAAAAGGAGAAAAGATCTTTCTTACTGGAAGTTCTGGACAAGGAAAGACACTTTTTTTAAGGTATCTTGGTGGATTTCTTGATTTTTTTCCGGAGCTTGAAAAAGAAGGTCTGGTCTTTTTAAAAGACGAAAAGAAAGATTATCAGACATATTGTGATAATAATTTTGATTCATTTTATATAGGTCAGGATGCATAGAATTTTGTAACAGGTGTCTTTTGTGAAGATGAGCTGATAACTTTCTGTCAGGGTGAGGATTATAATGTCTGTGCTATGAAAGCTTCTAAGTTCATTGCAGATAATAAACCTTATTTTAAGGATAAGAAGATATCTACTCTTTCGCATGGTGAATTACAGGAACTATTGTTTTTTACAGCTTTTTTATCTCAAAAAGATCTTATTCTTCTTGATGAACCGTTTGCCAGACTCGATAAATACGAAAGAGAAAAAGTATCAAGATTTATCGATAACATGGTTGAAAAAGGAAAGACTGTGATTGTTGCAGGTCATGGAATCGAGCTTTTCCATCTTGATTTTGACAGATTATTCGAGTTAAATGATTCTAAAATATCAAAGATAAGTAAAAAAGATATCTCGAAAAGTTTTTTTGATCTTAGATCAAGATCTCGAGAATTAAAGGAAACTTTTTCTGATGAAACAACTCTTATTGAAGCGAAAGGTCTTGCTTATTTTTTTGAAGATAAAAATCTTTTTAATGATCTTGACCTTGAAATAAAAAAAGGTGAGATAATAGCTTTTTCAGGAATTAACGGTTGTGGAAAGACCACTTTAGGTAAGATAGTTGCCGGAGAAATAAAACCTAAAACTGGAAAGCTCATAAATAATGGTGCAAAAGTCATATTTACCGGATCCTTTCCTGATTATCATTTTCTTTATGGAAACCTCTTTGAAGAGATAAGTTTTATGGATAAAGAAAAAAAAGAGACTTTTTTAAATAATCTTGATTTTCAGATAGAAGATAAATATCATACTCAACTTTCTTTTGGTCAGAAGATGAGGTTTTTGATCTATATGTATGCGAGTATCGATTATGATGTCTATATCTTTGATGAGATATTTTCTGGTCAGGATATGGAAAATATCTATAATCTTATGTTACTTTTTAATGAGCTTAAAAGATCTGGAAAGAGCATTATTGTGATTACTCAGGATACTCTTATTTCAAGGATGATAGCGGATAAGACTATAAATGTGGAGGATTTTAAATGAACAGAGATAAAGTCGTTGAATATTCAAGGATAGCAGTGTTTAGTGGTTTGTGGGCACTTTCTGAAGTGCTTGTTGGAAATTATTTTCATCAGCTTCATGTACCTTTTAAAGGGATGTGGCTTACACTGGTTCCGTGTTTTTTACTGTCGGTAGCAGTGTTTTTCTTTAAACAGAAGTTGTC
>PKTK01000008.1 GCA_002869165.1 Candidatus Parcubacteria bacterium
TGTACATTACAATAGCGTTATCACCACTAAATATATAAAAAAATAATATATAAGTAGAGCTAGTTTACGAAATTAGTTAAAATATAGTTACAACACTATTTAATTAATTAAGAAACTAACTCTATGCATAAGAATACCAAATTAACCCCCACTTTGAGAAGAGAGGTGTATCAACAATGGGAAAAAGGGCAATATTCATTCAGAAAACTGGCTATTAATTATCATGTAGACAAGAATGTGATATCTAAAGTAATACTAAGGGGTAGACTGGGTGATTTCTCGGTACATGATTCAAAGAATCACAGATTTAGATCACTAGAATTTGGTTTAAAACGTTTATCTTATGTTGAAAACAAATTATCAATCAAATTAGAAAAAAGAAATAAGCGAAAACGACGATATGAAAAAGCTATTCCTGGAGAAATGGTTCATGGTGACACTAAACGTTTAAGCCCTCTGTATGAAATAGGTAAATTCCGAAAAGTAATAGCTAAAGCACCGGTGTTATTTGTTTCAATTGATGATCATTCTAGATGGCTACAAGCTGATTTATTACCCGACAGGACTATGTGGAGTTCATCTATGTTTTTAGAGGTTTCTGCGCTTCGTGCTCCATTTAAAACGGAATGTCATTATTCCGATAACGGTGGTGAATACAAAGGCAATTCTTCACATGCATTTGTAGCTACCTGTCTAAAATTTGGAATAGAACAGCGATTTACTAAACCAAAACATCCTTGGACTAACGGTAAAGCAGAAAGAGTTATTCAAACTATTCTAAATGAATGGTATAGACCCAACAAAGATAGGTTCCAGTCTATGCTTGAAATGAAACAATCGCTTTATGAATATGTTGATTTTTATAATCACGATCGTAAACATCAAGGTATTAACAATTTAACTCCTTTTCAACGACTAGCCCAGTTTTATGCTAATAGTGGTGACAACGCTTGACGAATGTACATAGGAAGAGGGGTGGCCGGAGGCCGGGGTGTGTTTGGCTGTTTACGTTATTTTATGCATTAAGAAAGAGGTGGGGTAAGGTCTAAATTAAATTTTTATGCCTAATTATTTGTTAGTGAATTATGTAACACCTACAGGAATGACATAAGATGTGCTAATAATTTAAGTATGAAACTAATAAAACAAAAAATAAATTCATAAAAAATACTTGACAAAAATTTAAAATTATTGTAAGATATTCTAAATTTATGAAAAAATCTATTATAAAAACAATATCAATTACGGCTCTATCTATTATTTTATTTATATATGGAGCAGTTAACGCATTTTCAGCTACAGATCAAGCAGAAATTAAGCTATTATTAGATAAAGAATCCTTTATAGACTCTGATTATTTTTATTTATACGTTTCTATAGAATCTGAAATTAACTCCTATAAGGCCAGCCAAATAAGCTTGGATTATAGTGATGATGTCTTGGAAATTAAAGAAATTAAACTCAACGATGATGCCTGTGATCTATTTGGCACCAATTTCCAATCCAAAGGCAAAGCAGACATTCTCTGCTTTTCAAGTTCTACAAATGAGCAAGAAGAACAGATCGCTCGAATCAAAATAAACAAAAAACAAACAGGTCTAGGAGAAATAAGATTAAATCGATCAGTGATAATGTCAAATGAGGCCAGTCCCCAAAACATATTTACTGAAACCGAAATTTTCAAAATACTAATCAAATAAAAAACCATCGACTAGACAAATCGATGGTTTTTTGTTTTTTATTTCAAAATATCTTCAACGTCTTTAACTTCTTTCATAATCCTCTTTTCAGCTTCGTTCAATTTAGCCTTCAAGCGCTCTTTGCTATCATCTTTTACTTTTTTCTTTGGTTTGGTGTCGCCTGTGCTTATCTCATCATATTCACTATCAATATCTTTCCTAAAGGCATCCAGATTACGTTTCAAAACTTCCTCTACCTCAATTGTTTCTTTTCTCAATTTCTTTCTCACAAACATCACTATCATAATAATCAATACAATTATCAACACCACCATAAACAGTAAACTTACAAAAACTGTAAAGTAATCAATAATAAAGGCACCGACTACGGCAAATACAGGAGGAGAAACCAAAAAGCTAATTCGAGAGCTAAGTTCAGAATTTATACCCTTATTATTCTCGGCTCTTGCCTGAAGTGTATAACGGCCATTGTCTAATTTATCTTCATGAATATAGAACCAGTTGCCATTTGAATCTGATCTGGTGCTACTAGTAGCTACTACAGCTGAATTCTTTTCAATTACCAAAGTAATCAAATTATTTGCTTGTGCTGTACCACTTACATAGAAATTGTCATCAGGATTTACTTCTCTTGGATAATTCAATATTTCAGGAGTTGGAACCGGATTTATAGTAAACTCAACCGTTTCAACTCTTTGATTTCCTGCTTTATCCAATGCTTTTACCAATACAGTATGATGGCCTGCCTCTAAATCAGTCAATTCAATACTTTTCTTATCAGCTTCAACTATATGTGCTTGCTGTTCTAGGCTACCCACATAAACCTCGTACTTAGCTAGGCCAGATTCCTCATCACTAGTTTCAAATTTAAGTGTTGGCCATTCTCCTGCTTCAATATTTTCAACTTCAATCGTAAAAGGTGAAGGAGGATTTAAATCTATCATTATTCTTTGGTGAGAAGCTGTTCCCCACCTTGAGGAATCTTTGAACTTTAGATGCAGATACCAGATACCGCCCTCAACATCTTCATATTTCTTTTCTGATAACAAACCGTCTGACAATGGGCCCGGATCAACTACTGGATTCTCATCAAAAGCAATACTTACTCCGGTAACTCCACTGGGTAAATCCCAAGAAAATTCAACATCATTATTTATATACCAAGTATTAGGATCTGGATGAGTGGAAGATTTAATAACTGGTTTATTGTAGGCCGGCTCATAAGTATTTTGATTATTATTCGAAGTATTGGTGTTGGTGTTAGTATTATCATTCGTGCTTGGAGCTTCTCCTTTTGGAGAAATAGTAAAACTGGCACTGCCCATGCTGGCCAAAATATTTGTACCCAAGCCATCATTAGCTAATACCGCACCAGAATTAAATCTAACTTGGGCATTTCCTGCTTTCTTAGCCCTAAAAGTAATAGTAACAATATGACCGCTTGTGCCATTGTAAGGAGAAGGATTTCCTCCACCAAAACTAACTTTTCCACCTCCAATTACTGGCTCAGTAGTCCAAAACATAAAGATATTTCCCTTGGAAACAGACACAGCATCAAGCAAGTCAGCATCATAAGTAACTGAACCTTCAGCAGCATTTATATCAGCTCCATCTGAATTAACAAAAGCTGAAACTCTAAAAGTACCACCAATTACATAAGTTCCAGTAGAAGGACTTAAGTACAAAGAAGCGCTTGCAGCTTGAACTGGTATTGCTCTTCCAAAAAAAGAAAACAATAGCAAAGCAACAAGTACAAAATTAATTATTCTTCTCCTTGTCATATTTTTTAAATATTATTTTGATAATTATAAGTAGCAAAAACAAAAGTACCAAAAAGAAAACAATAATAATTACTAAATAAAAATAATTAACTGCGCTAGTTTCAGCAGGACGTTTTGATTCAGGAGGAATATATTCAACAAATCTTTCATTTCCTGCCTTATCAATCGCTTTTACTCTAATAATACTTTCTAGACTCTGATCCTCTAGCAAGTATGGACTCTTAACCACCTTCCATTCTGGTTTAATAACATCTTTATTTAAAAGTTTTTCCCACCATTTTAATTCTCTAGCTACTCCCTCTTGATATTCATGGCCGATTTCTAAAATCTCATAATGATCCATCCCTGACTGTTTATCAATTGTATTAAAAATTACATAAGACTGATTATTAAACATGCTCTTATCTCTCCTAAGCTCAATTACAAATGGCTCTGGGGCAATATTATCACTTATTATCTGTTCCGACCAATTATCCTCAATCTCTATCGGTGTATTAGAATAAGTATAGCTGGCAATTTTAGTAATCAATTCATCTTCTGTGCCAAACCCATCATTAAGAAGTACTCTAGTACTTGGCAAAAAAGATAAATTTAATTTTGATCGTTCTACCTCAGACACAATCAAGCTTGGCAATGAAAAAATAACTCGAGCTATGGTATTGCTTTTTCCAGGATCTCCTGGAATACGACCACAATAACCACCTGGAGTTCCACCAGAAAAATGCAAAACTCCGTTTTCATTTGCCTCTTTAATAGCCTCACTATCCGGTTGGTCAACCCAAAGAGCCAAAACAGAATCACCTACTATAAAATCAACCACCTGCAAATAATCATTTGGGAAGCTCAAATCAGCCTCCAAAGCATTAATACAAGCCTCAACATCAATCTTTACATCTATAGCAATTTTATTCCCTGGGCCAATCGTTCCCACTTCAGGATCAAAATACAGATCAGCAGCCAAAGACATGTTTGGCACAAATAAAAACAACAAAATATATACAATGATTGATAATAGAGATTTAGTGTTTAACATAAATTTTAAAATTTTGAAATTTTCAATTTTGGAAATTGTTTTCAAAATTTAAAATTACTAAATTTAATAATTAAAGCGCAGCGCTTATCCTGTCCAATAATACATCATGATTGAAAAATCTACTAAATCAACATTGCCATTTTGATTTTGATCAGCACATTCATTATCTGTGTTCCAATAGAATAAAAGAATTGAGAAATCAGTTAAATTAACTCTGCCATCATGATTTAAATCAGCTTCAGGACAAGCTGCTTCACCACCGACTTTCCCTACATGAAATGATACGGCCTTGGAAAAACCACTTTTTATAACATTTTCATCCTGTTCAACTAAAAATAAAGCCTTGGCAGTATGAAAATCAATCTCGAGTGGAGTGGTATCAAAAGCGATTGTCCATTTTCCATTTTCATCACTATTGGCTTCTTCAACAAACTCCTCATCTGAATGTATGTGAATATTTATCTTAGTTTCTGGTACTGATTGCCCATAAATATTAACCACCTCGCCTTGTCTAACAGAATTTCTATCAACATCAATACTTGGAGCAATATTAACCCCTGAAATAGTAGTTACGGCTCCAGATATAACTCTAAGCGTCAGACTTAAAGTAGTTGATTTAAGACCATCCGTATCCTCTTACCAAAAACCAAAACTAGCCACACCAGGAGTAATCTCATCAGTTTCAAAATAAAAATCTGCTCGATTATCAGTTTTAATAATTCCCACAACCTTCCCATCGACTAAAACATGAACATCAGCATTAGGATATGATTTTCCCCTCATAACTACCGTAGTAACCAAATCTTCTTCTGCTCCTGGAACATAACCTGGACTAATACTACCAGCTCCCCCACCAGATCTACCCGAACCAGACACGCCTCCTTCAGATTCTTTAATTTCACAATTAGCTGTAGAAATACGACAATCAGATGTGCAAGCCAAAGACCCGCCAGAAAAACCCCAGGTAATACAAGTAGCTCCTCCAAAATCTGCCCCATCACACTCTTCCACTTGTTCTTTATAGTTATTGCCACACATATAACAACTACTGGTTGCAAAATCAGAACAATCATCCTGGCACCCCAAAGTTCCGCCATTAAAATAATTACCAAACAAATCTAAAAAATCCAAGCAAGTGCTTGTTCCTATTGCTGGTGGTATATTCTCGGCAGGAATACCAGGATCACAAGCCTCGGTACTTATCTCCCACCAACCATCGCCACAGGCAACTTGAACTTCAACATAGGTTGGCAAAAACTCAACTGCTTGAATATCTTTGCCAAAATTAAAAATACCAGAAAATACAAATCCAAATAACAAAATAAATAAAATTGTGTAATATTTTTGCATGGGAAATATTTTTTTGGGGATTATTCCTTTTCTTTTTCTTCAATATCTTCGTTACTGTATTTAGCAGCTTTTTTGTGCATATATGACCAAAACTTTTTCTGTAAAACATTTTTTAACTGAATTAGCTTCTTAAAAATAAATCTAATTGGCCAAGTCAATATCAAAAATATTAAATATAGCTGTTTCCAAATTTTCACCCTGATTAATATATACAAAAATATTAAAATCAATAATACATAAGCAGAAAACAAAATATATGGCCATTTACCTAAATTCACTCCCTCAGGTGTTTTGCCCTCAGGATTAATTTTAAAAATTATTTCGTTCTTCTGAATAATATCATTGTCTTTATAAATACTTATCTTGCCCCAATATTCACCTGGTCCGAGTTTAGTTGGGAAGGTAGCTGAAACATCCCCTGTAACAAAAGGTTCAATTTTGTCTATGCGTTTATCAATATGAGATTCTAAAAGATTCTTTTTGGCAATATCATAAATATCAATTTTTACCTTGGATGGAGCAATGCGAGTGTTACCAGTGTTTTCAATCAACATGTCAACTTTTACGCGATAAAAAAACCACGAAAACATAGGCCATTTCCATGGTGCTTTTAGTACTTCGATTGTAGGTATATCAACCCTCCTTACTATAAAGTCTACAAAAGTTTCATTGGTAATTGTAATGTCAATATCTACTCTAGCTCCTAAGGCAATAGCTACTCCTCCACTGTTTGAATCTTCTTTGGGTGCAATTCGAACGTTTAAATACCCTTTATAATTTCCTATTTCCGCATCAGTCGGCACATCAACCACTACAACCATATTTACACTCTGAGCGTCTTTAGGTAAATCAAACTCAAGGCCTTTATCAATAGAAATCCAATCGGATATTTCTGGAGCATTAACTTTAACCTCAGCAACCATGTCAGCATCAGCAGATGATCTAAGCAAGGTAATCTGCTGTTCATATCTTGATCCAGCCATTATAGCCTTGTCTGGTTTAACATAAGGTGGACTAATACCAAAACCAGCATGAACAGGGCTTGTCCATACAAAAATACTTGCGAGCAATAAAATAATAACTAGCTTTTTCAGCATTTAATAACTTTTAACTCAAAAATAAAAAAATATTTTGATTTAAACATTAATTTCCAATAAATCCAATAAAAAAATAAAACTAAATTATCACTTTAACTAAAAAAATGCATAAATTTATTAATAAACTTTATGCCTTAAAAATTTAATTATATATTTATAATATACAATATTTTAAATAAAAATACAAGTGCAAATAATCAAAATTACCAATTCGCAAATAACAATTTAATATCTTATATTTTCATTTCTATGTGCAAGATTCAGTTCTATTACATTCATTAAAACTACAATACTTGTTTGTATTTATCTCACGTAACAAAAAAAGACGTCTTAGCAGCAGGCGTCTTTTTTTAAATATAAAGTTAAATTAGTTTATTACCAATCCAAATCATCAAGAACTGCAGTGAAAGTGTTTAAACCATCGTAATCTCCAGATGGCGTTCCACCAGGAATGTTGATGCCCCAGAAAATCTCGTCACTTACACCAGTAAAACTAGTTGGTTTTGGAGTAACTGTATTAAGTGTGTCGGGGGTTGTTGATGACAATGTATAAGAACCTAATCCATAAGTAAAGTTATTTAAATCAAATTCTTGATTTGCATCAGTTATCCAATAAGTATCTGTGTTATCCCACATAGGTAAACCCTCTACCTGAGTATTTATTGGAACATTTCCATAATTTTCCACAGTTGTTGTTGCGTTAGCATCACCTGAATTTTGACCACCACGAATAGAACCATATGGTATTTCATCTTCCTGAATATCCAAAGCCTCAAGCGAAATTAATTCAACTCCGGAAACAGATGTGCTGGCCCCTTTGAGACCATCATCATCTATGCCTGTAACCCCAGCTAACCAATTATCTCCATCTTGTGGATTAGTTCCAAAGTTATCAGTCGGTGTAGCGTAATAAGAAATTTCAACTGTACAAAGAACCTGAGCAGTTGTAAAACTAGAACCACTACAACCGCTTACAACACAATCTGTAGTTTCCATTTGGTAACAATAGTTATTATCCGCACTACAATTAAGTCCACCAGGTGCTAAGAGTGCATCCGATATATAAATCGAACTCGTAGCATCTACTATATCCAAACATGAATTTGCATCATAAATATCTGCTGAACTTGAAGCCGTGGTTGAAGCTACTCCTTTCATCTCAATTTCTATTGGTGCTCCTCCATTAATAACTACATTAGATACAATCGGTGCCACATTATTTACAGTATAGTTAGCTGTTCGTCCATTTACCGGAGCTGGCATTTCATGCCAATCCTTAATAAAAGCATAGTAAGAGTAAGTATCATCAACAGCTGGGGTAGAGGTAGCAAAGGAACAACTAACATCAGCTGATGTTGAAGTGCCAGTACACCATGAACCACCTTCACAGCCAGTTGACGTTGCCCAGCTATTAGTAGCACATACGTCTAGAATCAATACATCAGCACCTCCCTGAACATCACCATCTGTTACAGAAGCAGTGACCGTAAAAGTTCCTCCTGGATCTTTATTGTCATCACTAGTAATTACAGCTGTATAATCTGGAGCGTGGTTTATATATATAGGGCTTCCTGGATCTCCTGAACCCTGACTTGAATCCTGACAAGCTGCTTCAGTAGCATGATTATCACAAACAAAACCGTACCAATCATCAAATTCGGCTCCTGGATCAGCCATTGCTGCATCTACACAAGTAGCTTGACTGCCACTTACCGTAGCACCAGAAACACAAAAAGTATTACCTGCTCCACCGCCACATGTTGGCGCACCACCGTTATTTGGGGTTGCTGAATCAGTAGCACAAATTATCAAATAATAATTATTAAGCTCGGGATCAGATGCAGTAACTGTCCACTCGGCTTTATTACAGACATTTATAGGAGTAGTAGATGCAGAAGCTGGATCTTCAGCTACATCAACATCAATATTTGGCGGAGCATTTTTTACTGTCACTGTAGTTGTAGCAACATCAGCTTTAGCCTCGTGAAGATTCATTTCCAAGGATATTTCATTGTCAGTATTTTTAACAAGATTAAAGTCCAAATTAAAAACAAGGCCAGCTGTCAAAGTGCTCACCAGTAAACAGGTGATAACAAAAACAGGCATAGACCTCTTTATTTGTTTTTTTATTTTTTTACTCATGGGGATACGGATTAATTAAATTATGTGGATAATAAAATATCCATAGTCTTATTAATATTATAACATAAAATTTAAAATTTGCCTAAGTCGCTTAATCATTTTTTAATAAATATTTTTTGGCTATTATTAAACAATTTTTTTTGATTTTTAGCAAGTATCTTTTTATAATTAAATACTTAAACTAACTACACTCCAAGCTATCCACAATCTTATCAAAATATATCAAGTATTTTTTTAACTCTTCTTTGTAGCTATACTCACTTCTAATAAGTTCAATTGAAGTATTATCTGAACAATCCTTTAGACCACTTTTGTCGTTTTTTTTCAAGACTTTAAATATTTCATTGGCCTGAGCCTCGCTATCTAAAAAATAAAAAACTGCAACATCCCCTTCTTCTTTTAAACGATAATTTCCTTCCCAAAAAACAGGAATTGCCATACTGGCCCGCTTAGAGCTTGAATTGAAAAAACTAATTCTTGAATACTCCATACCTTCATCAATTGTCGGTTCTTCCAAAACAACAACTTCAGAGTCATTATTGTTCAAAAAAAGGAAAAATAAAATAATTATTACAACTATAGCTAATATTATTAACAGAAATTTATAAGACGTAATTTGTAATTTGTAATTCATATTTCCTTATTAACCTCTAATAGCATCCAACGGATTTAAAGAACCTGCACGACTTGAAGGAAAAAGGCCTGTTAAGTATCCCATGACCATAGAAAAGAAAGCAATAAATAACAAAAAACCAATTGGAAAACGAAAAAGACTCATAGCTGCTCCGCCCATTTTAGTTGCTAAAAGACCAAGTAAAAAATTTACCGACAATCCACCCCCAACTCCAATCACTATTCCCACCAAACCACCCAAAGAACCCATAATAACTGATTCAGTTAAAAACATAACTTTAATTTTCGCAGGAGATCCACCAATAGTTCTCATAATACCAATTTCTTTAGTGCGCTCAAGCAAAGTAACTGTCATGGTATTAAACATGCCAATGGCAGATACGACTAAAGCAATTCCACCAAAAATCGCCAAAGTAACCTGGATACCTGTAAAAATTTTATTAGCCTGATCCACTGTTTTTGACAAAGCAGTGACTAAAAATCCTTGATTGATTATTTCTTCCTCAGCTGAATCCAAAAAATCCTTGTTAACCACCTTAACTCTGGCTTTTTCATAATAAGGTATAGCAAACTTGCTTTCAAATTCTTGGATATTCATGTAGGCAAACAAAGAAGTTTCATCCTCAATAACGCCAATAATTTTATAATCCTTATTCATAGGAAGCTCTTGTACATCTTCACTATCACCGTCAATCGGAATAAACACCTTGAAACTAACTTTTTGTCCTAAAACATCAGTATAAGACCCATCCTCTGATATTAGATTAAATAACTTCAAAACTGCCGAGGATAAAACCACAGAATCTCTATCATTTTCCCTAAACAAATCCCCTTCTTTTACAATAATACCAGCGTAATTAAAATATTTGGACTCAGCCCCATTCAAAGTGATGCTACTGGTCAAATCTCCATAACTAACTAACGAAGGAAAACTAGCCATAGCGGAAACATCCTCAACATTTTCAATATTATTAAAATTATTAATTGCTTGCTCATCTATTACAATCACCCTGGAAGGAGGAGTTAAAACATTTAGAGAAAGCATAGCATCACCAAACACGATTTGCTCAAGCAAAACCCCTTGAAGACCGTAACCCAAGCCCACCAAAACCACCACTGCCGCAATACCAACACCGATACCTAGTATTGTTAACCAGGTACGAGCAGGCCGGGTCCTAAACATCCTCGTGGCCAACTTCATATTATCTTGTATACGCATCATTGCCATAAATTTCCTCTTGTTTTCATTTTTTGTTATTCAATATTTAGTGTACATTAAAATGTACATTATAATATATACGCTTTCTTCAATTTCCAATTTCTAATTTTCAATTTCTAAAAAACTGTTAACTTCTCTTTTGTCATTCCCGGACGAAGCGAAGCGTAGTGGAAGGGAATCTCGTCAAGCATAATATTCACAAGATCCCCTTCCCTCGCTTACGCTCGCCGGGGATGACAAAAATGGAGCATTATTATTAAAAATTATAAATTGAAAATTGAAGCAATAGCGACCTTAGTGTCCGTGTAATTTTGTTTCATTGCCTTGAATAATAATATTCTCAAAATAAAAAGTCATTTGTCTGGCTGGTTTTGGACTAAAACCAACTCCACCTTCCTCAATTGGTGTACCTAAACTATCTTCAAATTCTTCTTTTCTAATAAGTCCGGCCATTCTATTATACACTAATTCCTTAAGTCTTCTTTTTTGCGTTAAATTAAGTTCTCCCCTATGCTCCTCTATTAAATATTTTGTTAATCTATCAATAAGACGCTTCTCTTTGGAAAAAAAGTTATTAGCTGTAAATCTTCTTCTAAATCTTCTAGTGTCTTCAGCTTGGTGAAGAATCTTTTCTACTTTTTCGCTCATTACAGCTGCCAAATTTGAACTCAAGCCAACTCCACCTTGTCTATATTCTCGAGAAAGACTCTTGGCAAATTCTTCTCTACTCATTTTCCTTTCAATTATCAGTCTTAAAAAATCTTCTAAGCGAACCAATTGGTCAAAACTCATATCCTGAGTTAAATAATTGACCAAACTTTTTACTTTCAAAGTAACCGGGTTATCATATGGCCAAAGTTTGGATAATTGATCCATTTCAGTTACCAAGATTTTTTGTTTATCAATTTTGGCAATTTGTTTCTTATCAGGGTTTGGTACGGTTCTTTGCAATTTACCATCCCCCATATAAAATACCCGATGAGCATAGCTTAATTGAGCTGCGTTGTGAGTAATGATAATAACTGTTTTCTTGTCAACCATATTGATCTCTTCGAGAGCATCCATAACTTGCTTGGTTGAAACTGAGTCAAGGTTACCAGTTGGCTCATCAGCCAATAGAATATCTGGATTATTTACCATTGCCCGAGATACAGACACACGCTGATACTGTCCACCAGAAAGATTGTCTGGATATTTTTCAGAATGAATATCCATTTCAAATCTTTTTAAAATTTGCTTGCCCCATGGTTTACGTTTTCCTGGTGGTACACCGTGAAAAGTTTGAGTCAAAACCACATTATCAATCACAGAAATTGAATTAATAAGAAAAAAAGCCTGATAGATAATACCGATCGTGTTGGTTTGAAAATTCACCATTTCTTCTGGAGAAAAAGAATAAGGATTCTCGCCTTTCACATAAAGTTCACACCCCGAAGGAGGTAAAATCCCTAGAATAGAGTAAAACATGGTTGATTTACCACATCCAGAAGGACCAAAAAAGGCCACAAACTCACCAGGAAATATCTCCATTGAGACCCCCCTGGTAGCTTTAAACTCATTTACCTTTCCTAGATTATAGGTAATTTCCAAATCTTTAAGTTGTATTATTGGTTCTGGCACTGTTTAAAATTTAAAAATAAAAATGCAAAAATCAAAATGACATATAAAAATGTAAAATTATTTTTTATTTTTAAGTGTCAAAATGCTACTTGCTATGATATTTGCAATTTCAATTATTTCTTTTAAATTATTATCAATTAATATTTTATTATTTTGATTTATTTCTTTTACTAACGCTAACCAGTACTTTGTTTCATTTGCGCTTTTCAAGGCTATTTCAAAATATTTTATATAATCTCTTTTTGAATGACTTGATTTTGCCTCCACAACATTTGCGCCAATTGAAGTGGACGATCTTATCAATTGATCAATGACGCTATAAAATACTTTTTCATCTCTTAATTTATCTGCCAATCTTATATTTTATATACTAAAACTAATCAAACGTGCAATAAATTCTTTTTTTAATTTTTCCTTGTCATTTTGCATTTTAATTTTTTATATTTGATTTCTGACTATATTCCCATCTTCTTAACCCAGCCGAAGCTTGATTCAAAATTCTTTAAAATTATATCAATAATTGATTCTTCTTGAGTTGGGGTAAGCATGGTGAAATCTTCTGATTTAGCCTGATTTTCTGCTTCATCTTCACATACAATCCAAAACTTATATACGGTTGATGGAATAAAGTTAGTAACTACTTGAACGTGCTTAGTGGCCATGTCTTCTTCTTTTGTTAAACTTAAAGGTTCGTCATTTGAAAATAAGCCCTGCTGATAAAAAAACTGGCACAAGGCTGGCTCATCGGTTGACCAGGAGGCAATAGTTTGGATTTTATTATCCGAACCAGGATAAATCGTTGACTCAGTGCTTACCTTGGAAATCACCGGCGCATATTCATCCCTGGTAGTGATAAAAGTGATTGGATCAGACTCGGCCTTTTCTCCATCCTCTGATTCCACTGAAATCATAGCAGAATAATAAGTATCAAAAATAAGGTTATCTAACTTCATAGAATGAACTGTGATAAAACTGGAATTACCTTCCAATTTCGTATCATTGTTGTTTAAATTGGTATACTCAATAATTGACGAACAGGGCACATTAGTAGACCACCTAATGGTTGCTGACTCCTCTTCTACTTTAGAAATTTGCAGATTATAAATTTCTGGTTTAACTGACTTAGTTTTAAAAGTCTTGTCTTCAGAATATCCCTTGAGTCCAATTTCTGACTCAGAAGATACTTGAAAATGGTAAACAGTTGACGGGTCTAGTCCATTTATTTCTACAATGTGCTCAAGTACATATTCATCCGGTTCACCTTCGTTCCAAACATAAGGATCATCACTATTTGCATCAAAATCATCATCAGAAACAAGTGACACCATAGAATTTGACTCTTTGTCAGTCATCCAAGTGATAATTGCATAATCTGTACCAACTTCTACATCAGCATAGTCAAGAATAATAGTAGGTGGAGCAACTACTTCTTCTGCTTTTTGTTGGACTTCTTCTACTATTTCCTCCAACACTTCTTCAACCTGCTCAGCTGAACCTTGTTGCGTTATCTGTTCAATAAACTCCATTACTTGATCAAGTGACATAGTTTGTTCAACCACAGCATCTTTATCCCCTGACTCTCCCTCTTCAGCCACGTCTTCACTTAAGCCATCTTTTCCTTCATCGAGAACATCCTGTTTTTTGCCATCAAAATCTTCCTCTTCAGGAGTACGAAAACTATAGTCATTGGAAATGCCCTGATTACCCTCTTCATCAGATGAGGTCACCCGAAAATAATAATCCATACCAGGTAACAGATCCTCAAGTAAAATCATATGCTCAAGTTTATCAAATCTAGGTTCTCTTAAAATGCCATAATTTTTATCAAGACCATAGTTTATCAATGAATCAGCTAACTCATCTGTCTCCCAGGTAATATATGTAGAGGTAGCAGACACTTCTCCAATTTTAATATTGTAAAGCTGAGGAGGTGTAACATCATCCTCTTCTTCTTGAGCATTCAAAGCGGTAATAGGTTCATAACCAATCACAAAAAGCCCGACAAAAAAGACGGTTAGCAATACAAATGTAAAAATTACCATATTAAGGTAAAATTCGAAACCTAGTCGCATGAGGATTTACTATTTGAGATTTTATTATTTGTTTATTATTATAACACAAAATACTTTCTTTTGGCTACTACCAACCATCACCATCTAAAATAACTGTAAAAGTATTATATCCATTGTATGTTGTAGCATCGGCACCAAAAGGTATTTCCATTCCCCAATATATCTCATCTGAAGTTGTGGCTATACTAGTTGGTTTAGGGGCAATGATATCCACATTTACCCCACCTATCGTCAAATCCGTACCAGAATTATAGGTAAAGACCGAGGTGTTCCACTCAATATTATTAACAGTAATGGTATAGCCTGGACTATCCATATCCGTACCTGAAAGATTGGTATCAATTGGTGAATTTCCTGCATTAACTATTGTTGTGGTTGCATTATAATTCTCTGTATTTTCCCCAGCAAACATCTCACTGCCAAAATCTATTAAGTCTTCAAAAACATCCAAGGCAATATTTGTTTCCACATCTACCTGATTAGATGTTGTGGCTGGAAAATTAGTTCCATAACTCAATTGCATATAGCCCTCCCAATATAATGAAGGATTATTTGAAAAAGAATCGGTCGGATTAATAAAATATCTAACGGTTGTTGTACAGATTACAGAAGCAGTTGAATCAGATGCATCAATACAATCATTTATACTACAATTATCAGTAGTTATTTGATAACAGGTATTATCATCTGGACTGCAGGAATGAGAACCGACTGCATTGGATATATACACTGAAGATACAGCGCTCGTAATATCTGTACATCCATTAAAATCCTGGACAGATCCATTGCTAACACTCACCACCTTATCAGACATTCCTCTAATATTGGGCTGAATGTTGGTTCCTCCATTCAAGACCAAGCTACCAAATACAGGACTTACATTATTTATACTGTAAGAACTGGACAAGGAATTGTTACTAGCTGCTAAGCCATGATTATCAAATAAATAAGCATAATAAGTATTTGCTCCTGCAGGTGTCGGGGCTACGTCATCATAATCACATTTAGCATTTGGGGAACTGGTAGCGATTGCTGAACAAACCGTATCATCAACACCACCAGTACAACCAGCAAAATTAGCGCTATCCGTATAACAAACATAAAGATAAAGGGTGTTAGTAGCATAAAAAGTATCTGTATCAGAGGATACGGTTGAAATAGTAAATCTACTTCCAGGGTCTTGATTGTTAATCAAAGTGGAAACACTAGTAAAACTTGGTCGATGATTTATCACAAATGGAGAATCATTATAAATATTTCCCTCTCCTTGAGACATTGGCGAACATTGAGAAACACCAAAACCTGGTAACTTATCACAGGCAAAAGCATACCAAGGATTTTCTTCAGTTGCCGCGTTAGCAGTATATGAACAGCTTGCTTCGGTTGATGGTGTGGTAGAATCAGATATACACCAAGAGCCTCCATTGCAGGTTGGAGCTGTGTTATTACCTGGACTAATACTATTTGTCTGACAGACTGCCAAATAATAATCATTTCCATCATCATCTTGAGCTGTAGCGGTAAAAGTAATCTGAGAATCCTCATTGGTTGGCGAAGTTGAAGCTGATCCACCATCTGAAGGATATACATTGAAATACGGAGCTGAATTATTACTTCCTGTGATAGTTAAAGCCGGATACAAACTATATTCATTTAGCAAAGTTCCTGAATCAGTTACTCTAAAACAATATGTTTCAGCGGCAATTGCGCTGTTTGTCACATAAAACATATACTCGATTTCCGTATAGAATCCTTCTGATAAGGTAATATCATCACTACTATTTGAAGTCTCCTCTACCATATCACCAGCTGTAAAACTGTAAGTCTCTGAATTATTCAACTGGGCAGTGGTAGGATCCCAATCGGCAAAATATGAACTTGTTGCCATTTCAAAATGTTCCGTAGTGGCTGTATTGGGCAAAGCAGTCCAAGCACCAAAGTCAGCCACACAAGCATCAGAACTGGTAGCATACTCTAATCTATAATTATAATTTGTTGCATCTCCACCACCAGTATTGGCAATCTCTATACGCATCCTAGTTGAACTTCCTCTTCCCAGAGCGTTGCCAGCAGTAGGATTACCAATATCTTCTAACTCTCTCCATGTAGCAGTAGTTTCTGTTCCATCATCTTCTCGCCATCTAAAGTGAATTTGCTCAGTATAAGGAATAGGAGCAGAGAAATTAATATCAATATAATCGCTACGCAATGTATAAGAGCCTGTATCTTGATATACTCGCCAATAAATCCAATTACTAGCATCATAGTACTCACTTAAATTAGAATTAACTTCTCCATAAAGATCAAAATCCGTGTTAGCTAAAACAGAAAATTCTGTATCAAGAGTCACCCAATCATTAGTTGAACCAAACCGATAAACTTGCAAAAATATATTTTTGGAAACAGTTGAAGTTGATGACTGTCCATTCCAGGTTGTACTAGCAGCATCAGTATTGTTTACATGTTTAGTAGCAAACACATATGCTCCATACCCTGAATCAACAATAAGCTCATCTCGATTTGTATCATCATCACTATTTATATCAGCATATCCTTCTGGATCAAAGTAATAACTTAGATCATCTTCTGAACTTGCTAAGCTTAATGTAGATTCTTTGGAATACCTTATAATATCACTTGAAATAGTGGAAATACTAGGATAAATTGTATATTCATCAAAAAATCTATTATCTGTCTCATTATATAATCTCAATCTATAAGTCTTCCCTGTTAATGAATTACTTGTCTCTATAGCAAAGACAAATTCAGTGTAATAATTTTTTGGTAAAGAATAGGTTGTTGTTTGATAAACACCTTGATAAAAAGCTCCATCCTGCCAAGTATGCGTATTTGCAGATGCTTTAAAGCCAGTAATTGTATCTCCACTATCTCCTGACAATGCCCCAGAATAGCTTATTTCAGTGGCTGCTCCTACATCAGTCCAAACGCCAGGACTGTCGGTTTGGTTTTCAAATTGCAATTTATAAACTTTATCTATAGCGGAGTCTCCGCCAGTATTTTCTAATTGAATTCTAGCATTAATTCTCTCGCCAATATAGACATCACTCAAAGCTGTATCAGGAGAAGCTTCGGTAGAATTATCATTCACTGTTGCTCCATCATCGTTTTCAAGTAAAAATGATACTTGATCAAGGTAAGCTGGATTGTGTGTTGTAGTAGCAATTTCAACAGTTGCACTAGCTTTATTGCCTGCCAAATCATAAGCCCAAATATTGAACACATATTGAGTGGAGGAAGAAAGTCCAGATACCTGCGTATCAATGGCTGTAGCATAATTTTGAGAACCTAAATTAACATCTATATGCTCGGTATCAAATTCAGTAACTCCTGAAGTACCTTCTTTGTAAAAAATCTTGTATGTATCAAAATTATCTTCCGTACTCTGCCCTCCAAAAACTAGATACAATGATTCAGAACTTACATTACTAACACTTAGGTTGCCAGGAGGAGTTGGCGGAGTAGTATCAACCTTAAAATTTGGTCCGCTTATGTTATACTTCACCCAGACAGAACAGGCTGACTCATCATCACAAGCAATCGTTTGCCATTTATAACCAATTGAAGAATTTGAAATACCACTAATTGTAGCGGTAGCGGTAAAAGATTCGTAGCTAAAATCACCAGAACTTGAGGCTATAAACCAGATCTTGGAACTACAAGCAGAAAAATCTTCAGTAATATCACAACTTGAACTTAAACCATCAGTAGTGGTGGCAAAAGTATCAATATTAGCAATTAATTGCACATATAGAGAGACCTCTTCACTATTATCATAATCAATTGTTGAAGCCACTAAATTAACTGTGTCTTCATTCGTCCACTCACCATTACTAATTGTTGTAGACGCATCTGTTTTATACTGCTCTAAACTGTAAGGAGGATTTGGAGATGAATTATATTTAGCAAAGGCATAACTAGCGTTCCTGTCATCTGCATCTTGAACTGTATTGTTGGAAGCTAGTTCCAACCAAGCTTGATTACCTGAACTATAAAACTGATCATTGCCACCATCCCAAAATACTGCTGAAAAATCAACATCATCGTTTTGGTAAAGAGTTAACATCTCATCAATGTTAGGATCTTTATAAAACTTGGTCCTGGTCCAATTGTTCGCATCTGAACCTGGTACAGTAGAGGTTGAGGCATCTAAAGTATCTGTACTAGCTGTAAGTTTTAAATATACTGGTTGAGTATTGTTTGTATCAGCCCAGGTAACTACTACTTTGCTACTTTCATAAAATTCAATGGAAAATGGTTTTTGAGAATCGTTGGTTTCGCTATACAAAAGTGACTTTGATATATTATCTCCATTTGTTAGTGTTGACCAACTTATAGTCGGATTGGTTACATCAACTTTATAAACATTCAACTCCCCACCCGTATCTCTACCCGCAAAATAAGCAATTCCCACTTGCCCAGGATCAGCTGCAAATACACCATGAACAAAATTACTACCCCAATCATTTGGCGCTGTGGATGGAGAGCTTACCTGTCCACCATAATTTATTGAACTAGAATCACAAATAAAATATTTTGCATAAGTATAACTATTGCTGTTGCTATTAGAAAAACTAATAGCTCCCCTAGTATTATTGCTAGTATCAAAGAAGGCTTGACCAACATAATTATCTAAGTCTTCTTCCTGAGAAGAGTGTTGAGTCCAGTTTGTCCAATTATCTACATAAGATGAACCACCAATATAATAAGAGCTACCTACATCAGAATCCTCATCAAAAGTAAGCAGTAAATAATTGTCAGTACCTGGTCGATGCTCTAATTCACATCCATTCATTACTGCACCTGGGTCTGGGCCAGCTCCCTCGCTTGTCCAAGCATCAATCGGATTCCAGGAATGCACTCTAGTCCCGCTTGTACCATTATTGTTTTTAATCACTACAAACTCTCCGTCAGACAAATAGGCAATACAAGCAGTTAGCAATTGATTGTTATCAGTTGATGCATAAGAAGTATCTAGCTGAGTTGAGTCAACAAAATCATTAGCTGCAAAACGATAAACAGTTCCCCACCATTCTTGATTGGTGCCATCCCAGGTCTTAAAAACAATACCTACTTTTCCACCATCATTACTACGCAAGGCTTTAATATGTCTAATATTATCACCAGCTGCTGTTATATTACCACTTGATTGTTCAGTTCCCCAGCTACTTCCTGTCCAAACTCGATAATAGATCGCACTGTCATTTTTGGTATAGAACATAGCTCCAGGTGTTGAAACTGCTGCATTAGTAGAGGCCGTAGACTGGGTTGAACTAGCCTTATTATCTACAACATCATAAGCCCAAATATTAAAATAATAAGTGGTTACCGGATCAAGCCCATAAACAGTAATTGTATTAGCGCTATTATAATCCTGATAATAAAGATTATTATCTGTACTTGAGCTTATTTCAATATCAGATTCACTTACTGAAGCCCCGCTTGTATTATAAAAAATCTTATATTCCTTAAAATTATCTTCCGTAGAAGCTAAACCATATTGCAAGGTGATTGTATTGGATGTTTGAGAATACTCAAGCAATTGACCAGGAGGGCTTGGAGCGGTTGTGTCAATTTTAAAGTTAGGCGTAACGATATTAAAAGCATCCCAAGCGGAACAATCAGAATCATCATCACAGGCCATAACCTGCCACTTGTAGCCTTGTCCGTTGCTAGGATTATCAGGAATTGAAACTATCAAACTTGATTCATAATAAGATGTAACCGCATCAGAGCTGGTAATATTTACAAAATCATTCGCTGCACTTAGGTTGTTATATCTTGTCTTTACCCAGTTCTCTGTTCTGGCGGTACTAGAAATCTCAAATTGGTCGATCAAACCGTTTAAATTTTCACCAATAATTAATGGGTCGTTGTTTGCAGTAATAAGGGTTGAATAATCGGCTGTGCCCACCTTAGTTCCATTGATAAATATCTTCATTTCTTCTGTTCCGCCAGCAGCTTGGTCATAAGTCAATACTATATAATTCCAGCCATTATCTATGGTAGCTGTAGCTACTTGATTATTTATGTATGCACTTAAATTTTTATCGCTATCTAATTTTATTCGATAAGCATCGCTTCCCTTTTTAATGATATCAACTGGGACATTATATTTTATAAGCAAATAACCATCTCCGCCACTACTACCTGCTAAAGTAGAATTTCCACCCGTTCCACCTGAGCCAATACCACTTACATAGTCTGAATCATCTGTATTAGCCGCAATATTTCCAGAACCTGATTCAGTCGAGCTTGAAATTGCCAGCAAAGACACATAGGTGGATCCGCCTCCACCACCGGCACCTGCTCCAGTAGCTCCAGCTGACGAACCGCCTCCACCACCGTAGTATCCGCTACCGCCACCGCCACCGCCAGCATTTCCTGGTCCCTGAACAGTAGCTCCGCCACCATCTCCACCATTAGTAACACCTCCGTTATTTTCTGATCCATCTGCACCTTCACCATTTCTGCCATCGGCACCAGCACCACCAGTAATACTAGCTCCATCCGAACCAGTATTGTTTCCACCTGTACCACCGGTACCACCAGCTGACAAAGTAGCTCCACCACCGCCACCGGCTGAACCAGAATCACTACCATCACTACCACTGATAGCGCCACCAGCGCCACCAGCGCCACCATCTGAAGCTGTATCATAACCGCCACCGCCACCGCCACCGGCTGCTACCACGATTAAAGTATTAGAATCCGATGCTCTGACAACTTCTGTACGGCCACCGCCACCGCCACCGCCACCAGCGGTTGAACCATCATAAGTTCCGCCGCCACCAGCGCCACCAACATGTACGTTTAAAGTCTCGCCTGGACTAACATTAAAAATTGCTTCCCCGTAAGCACCACCGCCGCCGATACCACCTTGACTAGCTCCGTTCGATCCTCCTGAACCACCACCGCCACCGGCTCCCCATGACTTTACAGTGATTTGTGTAACTCCATCAGGAACTACAAAATTATCACTACCAACCACAGAAAAAATAGTAGTCGAAGAATTCTCAGCCACAGAAGCATTCATCCAAAAACTCATACTCATAGAACTTGTAAAATCTAAACTTGCGCTATCAGCAACACTAATATAATCATCAATACCATAAAATGACTGACCATTATATATCCAAGCGCCCAATTCATTATTTCCGTACTGAGAACCATAATTTGAATTGCCACTGTAATCAAAATGGATATCTACTTGAGAACTGTCGTCAATCACATTTTCATCCAAATGCCACACGCCACTAAAATTATTCATACAAACACCTGTGCTTGTAGAAAGATCAGTTGACCAAGAAGAATTGCCATAATACATGTAAACAACCGTATCAGACAAAGAAGAAATATTTGTCTTGATCCAAGCTACTAGTTCCCCACTTGAGCTATCAAAATTCTCAAGCTCGAACATTAAAGTTGTGGTTCCGCTAGAATCCGTAAATAATATATCCAAACCATCGCTTCTAGCGTACGCTGCTAAATCACTATCAGTTGTAGTGGCTAGTAATGGATAATCATTTTGATCAGCCAGGACCAAACCTGAATCAATTGTTAAAATTTTTCGATACAACCAATCAGCATCGTACCAATCAGCTGGTAAAGAATAAGTAGTAGTAGAAACCTCCCATATGTGAGAACTACAAACACCATAGGAAGTACCCGAACTACAAACATTTACTGGAACTTGATTACTTGAACTAAAATTAGATTCAACTGGAATTAATTCATAATAGAAGGTTACTAGGTCCCCTGAATCCTGATCATGAACAGAAGATCTTAAAATAACATTATTTTCGTTTATCCAAGTATTATTTGGAATCAAGGTTATCCCGTCATCACGATACTGATTATCAGCAGAAATATTTGTAGGACTAGCGTTAGTTTTAAAATTAAGCTGTGTAGAGCTTGCTTTATTACCAAGATTATCATAAGCCCAAATATTTATTGAATACCAAGTATTGGGTTCCAAGCCGCTAATAGTGGTGGTAGCTGCTTCACCATAATCAACATTATCTAGATTAGGGTCATCACTTAGATCAAACACTGTATCGTCTTCACTTACAGTTGTCGTTCCAGTATGATAATAAATCTTGTATTGATCAAAGCGAGAATCAAAAGATTCTGCTCCAAAATTTAAAACCACACTATCAAAATTCTTTTTATTAATTGTTAAAGCGCCTGGTGTGCTTGGAGCTAAATTATCTATCAATACTAGTTTTGTATGAGTTGCTACTTGATCGAATAAACCATCATTTACAACCAACCCTAAACAGTATGTGGTATTTGCATTAGGCGCATTATATTTAGAAAGCCAATCAAAAAATACATAGTTTTGCCCAAGTGAGGAAATAATCCAACTTGTGCTTGTGCCAACTTGATAAAAAGAGTTATTATCAATATCAGGATCACCATAAGTAGCTGATATATTTTCATCAGTTTCATCAAGAGTGTCCTTGGCTGGTGTACTAAAGTCACAATCAATTCCTTCATCAAACAAAATTCTAGCTCTCAAGGTGTTGTCATTGTAAGGGTCATCTACTAAGATAGCAATATCTATAGCCCCTGTACCATCATCTTTTTGGTTGGTTGCCACCAAGAATCCAGTTGGCTGGTTATACGAGCTAGCAGTCGTTCCCAAAGTTTCAACAGTAGCACTTGCCTTATTACCTGCTTCATCATAAGCCCAGATATTAAATACATAGGTTGTATTAGCAGACAAATTCGTTAAAGTAGTAGTGCCATATCCATTATAATCAATATAACCTAAATTTAAATCTGTGTGTTCATCATCAGTCTCATCAACTCCAGAAGTGCCAACTTTATAAAAAATTCGATAAGTATCAAAATTATCCTCAACGGTTTCGGAGCCAAAAGTCAAAGAAATGGCTGTTGGACTGGAAGAAGCAAACACCAAACTACCTGGAGGAGTTGGTGCAACTGTATCAATATATAAATTCGGCTGACTACCATAGGTCACCCAAGATGTACATTCAGAGTCGTCATCACATGCCATAACTTGCCACTTATAACCAGTTGATGAACTTATTATACCGGTTATTGTAGTAGTGGCAATAAATGGTGTATCAATAAAAGTTCCCAGACCCGAACTGACATACCAAATCTTTGAAGCACAAGACTCGTAAGCAGTTCCTGAGGAACATGCTCCAACTGGTTCGCTAGCCCCAGAACTAGGGGTTGAATTATTATCAATAAATTCAAAATATAGAGAAAGAGTCTCATTTATATTTGGATCAATTACGATTGCTGTAAGTTGAATGGTATCACTGGCATGCCAGCTTGAATTGATAATTCTACTTGTACCGTCACCAGAAAATTGACCCAAGCTTACTGGATTATTCGGTAAGGTATTAGATGGTGCAGTGGTCAATTTAGCATACGAAGAATTCAAATAAGTATCAAGACTAGAGCTATCCCCCTCAACCATTCTAAAACAATAACCAACATCTGAAGAAGCTGAATTATTAACAATAACCCAATCCCACTCACCATATCCACCAATCGCAATACTTTTTGGATTACTGACACTTGGATTAACCTCTTCGTATGACTCAGACACAGTTGATGTAGCCAATAAATACGAATCTAAAGTAGTGCCATCAATTGGTGAAGGATTGTTATAAGCTCTCCAGTCACTGTCAGCAGCTAACCCCCCCACATCATACCAATCAGAAATTGTCGTACAATCTGTACTAGTTCCATATTGTAATTTGAAAGTTTGAGTGTTGGTAGCAAGAAGCGAGCCACTAATAGCGATATTCATTCTTAATCTCAAGACATCAGCCAGATTAACATTACTAATACTCTCGCCTTCATTAGCCATAGCAGTCACAGGACTGATAGCGTCATTATTTTCATACCAACGATAACTATATTGAGTAAAATCAGATGGTGGAGCATCCCATTGATATGTATATAACCAAATAGAGTTCATTTTGGCTCCAGCTGAATCATCGGTTGGATTATAATTTGAAATACATGTCTGATAAACCTGATTGTCAATCGAGGTCATAGCTCCTCTGATATTAAAATAATACTCGGTAAAACTATTTACACTATCCGTATGACTATAAAAGGAATTGCTACAACTAGGACTACTAGCTGAAATATTCGAGCCCAATGAGAACCAAGCACTTGTAACATCATTGTCACTATCATTTATTAAATAAGAACTAAGTAGACTAGCTGAACGCAAAGTCTTATCACCTCTTAATTCTGGAAATACTGCTCTTAAAGACTCAGAGCTAAAATTATGAGAATTAGCGCTAACATTTGATTGCCCACCAAAAAGGTTTATGGATGATAAATAACCACTAGTTTCACCTGTATAAGTATAGGTGATCATCAGCTCTGCTGAAACACCACCAATATTATTTGAATCGTTAGTAGCATAAACTGAAACATTCTTAGCTGAATTTGCATTAGCAAGTTCTAATTCTGAATAATTGGAGCTAGGAATAACATGAATAATATTAAAACTCGGCTTAACAACAGAAGTTCCAGTATCCAAACTATAAACGTAGTTACTTGATTTGGAATTATCTCCAACCTTACTGGAAACTGTAATTGTTCTAGCTGCACCATCATATGAATTACTCACAACTCTAAACCAAGCCTTTTTAATATCAACAATTCCATAACCTGAACCATTCTCAGGAAAATAAACGCTTGCTGTTGCGCTGGCAGTAGAAAGTGACTGACCATTAGTTAAAACTCCCAAAGGAAAAGAAACTGTTCTAGTTTTAATTGGAGCAGATAAAGAAGCACTATAAGTTTCAAAAACCTCGCCTCCATCCAAATAATAAGTTGCTACCCCCGGACTTTCGGCATGCATCTCTAAAATCTGGGCCGTATTCTCAGAAAAACCAGGCATTGCATCAAAGATCATCAAGGGAAGGTTTGACTGATCAGAGCCATTAACAGCTTCATGGATAAAAATATCTGAATCAACATCAGACCCTTGAATATTAATGTCAACATTTACATCACTTGAACCATTGCCATCATTAACTGAATACATTTCAAACCATTGAGACAAAGCACTCGACATCTCAGGAACTGTAACATTGTAAGTAAAAAGAGGACAATCCGAATTTTTTGAACAATCATCAGCTTGAGAGGTCATACGACTACCACTATCACCACTATTACTTGACTCAAGCGGATAAATAACTGTATTGGTATAATTATCTGAGTCATCGTTATTAAAGGCGTATGTTATAATCAACTTGGCTTTGGCGCTAGCAATAGAGCTTGTGGCTGAACCAGTTTCCAAACGATAACCAATTTGCGCTTCCATGTTCGTAGCATCACCAACATAAGTAGCTAACTGAACCTCGTCTGTCACATCCATAAGTAGTCTAACTTGATTACTTCCGCTTTCTCCATAAACCAAAGTTGTGTTATCATCAAGCAAAACATTACCAGTCCCCGAAAAAGCATCAGCGGTGCAAGACTCCTGACAAACATCAAAAGCTAGATTAAAACCAGTGTAATTTGACGCATTGCTATGATAAGCTTCAAACTGAGATTCAAACAAAACATAAGCATTTCTGATCTCCACCTCTGTTTCTGCTAGGTTAAAATTAAAACTAGAAAAAGTATGATTGGTGTCACTAAGTTTTCCACTATTTCCGTTTGCCGAATAAGTCCCCCCAAGAAACATTACACTTCTAGCTCTAGCATGTGGAGCTTGTGATGTCGTAACACTCAACTCAGTGGCACTGGTATAATTACCTGCCCCATCATAAGCATAGATATTTATCACATACTGAGTGTAAGCCTCTAAACCAGTAATCGTTGTGGTAGCCGCACCATTATAATCAATATATGATAGATTAGAATCGCTGTGTTCAGTATCCGCGGGACTTACTCCTAAAATTCCTTTTTTGTAAAAAATCTTATAATGACTGAAATTATTATCACTTGCCTCTGAACCAAAATTAAGTTCAATACTGGTTGGAGTTGTAGTTGCAAGACTTAAATCACCTGGCGCATTAGGAGCGGTAGTATCGATCTTGAAATTTGGAATACTTGGATTAAAGTCATCCCAACTTGAACAAGCGTTACTAGCATTACAGCTCATCACTTGCCATTTGTAACCAACATCTGAATCTGTGCTAGTGCCTCTATCCGGCAAAGATGTAATATTTACAATACCATTTGCATTAGGTTCAGTCTCTTGACTCCCTATCGATATAAATGTATTTACATCTTTCTGGTTATTGTATTGAGTTCTTAACCAATTAGAACTTCTAGCAGTATTTGAAACCCTGATTTCATCAAGCTTACCATCCCATTCATAATCCTCATCCCCTGCTCTTCTACCAATACTTACGCTAAAACCGTCATCCAAACTGCTCATAGTAAGAGCAGAAGCGCTCAAGCCTTGCTCTTCACCATCAATAAAAATTCGCCAATAAGCACCATCAATTACCCAAGCAACATGATGCCAAGTACTTGAATCAGGGGCTATACCAGTAGTAGCAAAGTCAGCATTTGAATTATTTAAATCATTATAGATCCTGATACCATTGGTATTATCAGCTAAATACATCCAGGTTCTGTCATTACCTCGACTATAAAAACTAATAATCGATTGATTTGCCACTGCATTGTTGTCTGTGTTTATCCAAGCCTCAGCGGTCATATTATCCAAAGCATTAAAACTAGCAGAAGTATTCAAATCAATCTGATTCCCCGCAGCAGCTCCTCCAAATTCATCAGCTCCATCGATCTGTCCACTAGCATCTTGATTCGTCACACTTACAGTAGCCGAATCATTGCTATTAAAAGTTGAATCATAATGTACTCCTGAACTTTCTTCGAGATGTTGAACCATTACGTAATTAGAATCCCAAACACCGGTAGTCGTGGAATAATCTTGATTTACACTAGAATTTCCATAATAAATATAAATGTCTTTATTTGTTGTAGAAGAAATGTCTGTTTTAACCCAAATAACCAATTCCCCTGTACTTGGGTCATAATACTCTCTTTCAAAATTGAGCAAAGTCTGAGCATCCGAATCAGTTACAACAATATCAGCGCCCGTACTTGAAGCTACGTTTCCTCCATTAGAAATATGAGCCAGATTTGGATCGGTTGTCGTTGCTAAAACAGGAAAACCTAACTCAGTTGACTCGACATAAGTTGAGTTAATTGTAAGTTTTTTGCGGTAGATCCAATTATCGTCATACCAAGCTGATGATGAAGCAAAAACAGTCCAAATCTTACTTGAGCATGAACCAAAAGCTGTTCCAGAAACACAGGAACTTCCTGGAGGATTAGTATCGGCTATAAAAGAACCATCATCCTTGGCAACTTGAAAATAAAAGTCAACCTCAGTTGTTGTTGCATTAACATCACTAGCCAAAGCTGATAGCACAACTTCAGATTCATTTGTATAAGCATTATTAGCAATTTCTGTTAAGCCGTTGCTTTTATACTGTTTATAGGCAGTGACTGAAAGAGCTGTGGCTGTTGTGAGACTAATTTCAGTTGAACTAGCTTTTTTGCCTGATAAATCATATGCCCATATGTTAAAAACATAAGTAAGTCCGGGACTAAGACCATTGATAGTAGTGGTTTGAGCACTATTATAGTCTTGATAATTTAAATTGGAATCTAAATGTTCAGTATCAGACTCAGTAACTCCTGAACTACCTTCTTTATAAAAGATCTTATAATGACTAAAAAAAGTCTCGGTGGTACTGGCGCCAAAATTCAAAGCAATAGAGGTTCCCAAAGTTGAATTTTCTGTCAGAGCACCAGGTGGGGTTGGCGAGGCCGTGTCAACATAAAAATTTGGTACACTTTCATTGTAGACACCCCAAGACGATGAATTACCAACTTCTTCTATGGCAAATACCTGCCATTTATATCCGCTTAATTCTTCAGGAATACTTGTGATACTTACCGTTCCGGTAGCTATTGAACCAGAAGCGCTAGCTTGAACCGTCCAAATATTAGAAGCACAACTACTATAAGTCGTACCACTACTACATGCTCCACTTGGAGTTGATGTTGAAGTAGTAAATGAGCTTGAGCTAGCAATAAGCTCAAAATACAAATCAACATAAGAGGAGCCACCATCAAGATCAGAAGCTTGAGCATATAAAACCACTTCATCATCCGTCCATCCACCGTTTGCTATTGTGGTTGTGGCATCTGCCTCATATTGTTCTTGACCCAAAACATTTAAAACAGTGATTGGTTTCAATTCAAGAGAAAAAGCCACCATATTATGATCTTGGGCAATTGGATTTGGTACAGCATCAACAGTTTCCTGGAGATCAGCATCAATCGTATGACTACCTGTACTCATAGAAGAAACAAAGAAATTATGTATAGCATTATAATCAGTTGATCCAGCTGGAAGTTCTCTAGCAAAATCATCAAAACCCGTTGGCGTGGTTGTATTATCTACCTGAACACGTGTATACAAAACCTTTCTATTTTCCCCCATATTCACAACTTCATTTGACCAAACAAAAGTATCAGCAGTCGATTCAACATTATAAGAAGCCATAGAATGAGCCTGCACCCAAGTGCTTTGTGGCGCAATAGCCACCAAGCCTGTTCCTGTAGCGATCTGATGATCTCTAAAAGCATTTATGTTCAAAGCGAAAATCTTTGAATCTGTCCAATCTTGAGTAGCGGCAGCGTCAGCTGCGTAAACTCGCCAAGTTTCTGTTACGCTTATTATATCTCCTGTCATAGCAACAAGCGGTCGATAATCATCTACATCCTCGCCTTCATAAGTTAAACTGGAAAAAATATTAGAATCGGTGGTATTATTAATACGCATCTGCATATCTGCTGAGGTTGAATCTGATAAAAATTGCCCCATAGCCATAACCATCCATTCATTGTTGCCACCACTAATATCTATACTAGCGCCATCGGTTGACCAAGCTGAACTAAGATTTCCTGAATGAGTTGCTGTGTCATAATACCAGTCTGTGCTCTCAACTAAATATTCATCCAAATTCAAAACAAAAGCTTGGTAACCTTCAGAATAAACATTACCTGTTCCCGAGTCAGAAATATCTACATAAACACTTTCTCCATCAACTGCTGTCCAAACTGTAAACCATTGATAACCATGACCAGTATAAGCAGAACCTGATCTTCTGGTTTCCCATCTAAAACCTGAATCGCTAAATACAGTTGAACCATGTCTTACCTGAGCCATGGCACTTTCACTAGTAGAATCAGAATTAAGAGAGAAATTTACCATGACTAAATACTGATCTCCGGCAGTGAAATTACTTGAATCAATCGTGTAATTAGATATTTCTGTCCATGCTCCAGCTGTTCCAACACTTGTAGTAATTATAGTATCATAAGAAACAAAAGCGTGAGGATTCTCACCTACTGGTGCGTCATTCGCAATCTGCCAGTACCTTGCTTCTGTAAATTTTTCCGTCTCAGCTGGTCCCAATAAATAAAATTCAGGTGAAATATCTGGAGCATCAAAAGTGTAGAAAAATTCATAGGTTTTACCAGCTTGCAAATCAACCTCCCAAATAAGTTCATAATAATTTTCCTTTTCTTCAATTTGATATTTATTTTTGTCAGCAAATTCAAAGCCTTTGGGAACTTTTTCCACAAAGACACCCTGATAATCCTCATCTGAAGTAACAACAAAATTCATTTTATAAAGAGCTTTTGGATAAACACGGGTTGGACCAATCCTCTCAATTTCCATTTGAATGTCTTTTTTAACTTCAATTGTTTCATTAATCTTAAACTCACCGTTTTCTCCTTGGGCAGTGAGTTTAAAATCATAATAACCCTCTTCTTTGAATTTGAAATAGGCATAAAAATCAGGCTCATTTATCACGTTATTGGGTCCGCAAAGAGAATTGATTATTATATCTGTATTGAAAGTACTTAAATATTTATAAGTTCCGTCGGGCTGTCTCACTTCAAGTAATAAGTATTCTGGGTCACACACCGTGTCACCATTCTCATCCAAAACAGCCATTTGTATATAGGCACTTTCTCCTTTTTTATAAACAGATTTGTTAAAGTTCATACCCAAAACTCCCCAATTAAAATCCTGAGAAGACTCATATATCTCGCCATTATCACTAATACTTATATACATGGTATATTTGCCTGGCTTAAAACGTCTTGGATCTTTTAATAAAAATATCTCAAACTCACCATCACCTACATACCTATAATCAAATTTCGGAGATTCTTCCTCATCAATATTCAATCCTTGTACATCTACTGCAACCGCTATATCCTTATATTCGTCACTGAAAAGATTAACTATACCGTCAATAATTTTCTTTACTAACTTTTTATTCTTTTTAAATTTAAAATTAAACTCCGGTTTCTCACTAGTTTTAAATTCTGTTTTAGCAGATATCAAATCTAGTACAAAATCCTCGCCTTTCTTTTCCGTTACTACTTTCTCTTGAATTTCTTCGTAATCATCTGTTGGCTCTCTACTACCATAATTAACTTCAAGCCACAACGAATCAAGGAATATAATTGGCAACTTCCCTATATCAAAACCATTCTCATCACGAACAGAAAGTTTTATTTCTAAATTATCAATTTGCTCCCAAGAAACAGATTCAGGAATATCTAAAATAAAATAATCATTATTTTCATAATTAGATATTATTTCATCAAGATAAAAAGAGTCCAAGACTCTCCAATCAATCACTTCTTCAGAATTATCCCTAAAAGAAATATCAATTACTTCTCCGCCACTTGCTCCCTTGGCTGCCATTGATATAAAAAGTTTTAAAGAATAATCCTCAGGCTTATCTTCAGACAAAGGAACGCTGAAATTATTAAAATAAACGTTCTTTTCCTTGCTTTTTGATCCTGAATCAAGGTCCTCCTCAATCATATTCTCGGAACCTGTAGCAAAAACTGTTTTACCAGCAAAATATTTACTAATATTAAAGAAATGATTTATTTTATTGAGCCAAGAAACTTCTTTTTTTGAGTCTTCATCAGACTCATTAAA
Source organism: Candidatus Parcubacteria bacterium (assembly GCA_002869165.1). Classification (GTDB taxonomy): domain Bacteria; phylum Patescibacteriota; class Patescibacteriia; order Patescibacteriales; family UBA12075; genus BM705. Next base: position 31,689 of record PKTK01000008.1, read on the forward strand.
TCCTACATCAGCAGAAGATTCCAAATCTTCGCTTGACTGGTTATCTGAATTATTATCTAATGATTCATTGACGCTGTCCTCCCAAGAAGAATTATCTTCCACGCTCTGCCCTGATTCCTGGGATTCATTATATTCACTAGACTGATTTTCAGTCTCCTGCCCACTCGATTCATCCTCTCTAAGGTCAGCTTCTACTTTCTGGAAAATTTCTTCTTGGTTGTTTTTTGTCTCCGTGCTTTCTAAATCAACATCGTTCAGTTCATTTTCTAAGACTTGATTTACTTCATCATTACCTGAAACTGTCTCGACAGATCCATCGGAAGTATTTAAATCAATAATAATCTCTGAAGCCTTGTTTTGTTCTTGTCCAGTATCCAAAGCATCTAATTCAACCCGAGGAGTCCAAATGTCATTCTTAATTTCCAAAGATGGTTTTAGATATTCAATCTCTTCTAAAGAAAAATAAGCAGAATTAACTGGATTAAAATCATCAAAATTTGCCTGAGCTGATAAATCTTGATAAAAAATATTATCAACTGCTTGCCACATAACAAATTCATCTTCATCAAAATAAAACGAACCTGGAATAACTTTGACTGTATCAGAATAAGCTTTTACAAAATCAAAATGACCGCTTCCAAATGAAAAAACGGTCATTACAAAAATTAGTAAAAACAAAAATTTTACATAAAAATTTGAAAGTATTTTTCTAAATACTTTTTTTATCAGCATGGGGTGCAATTTTATTTTATTTTTAGTAAATAAACTACAAAATCACACTAACTAAAAGCTAGTGTGGAAAATATTTTTTATTAACTTATTATACCATATACGAGGCAATAAACGCAACAAGATAAACATATGACAAAAATTGCTTAACATAAAGAAAAAGAAAAAGAAAAAAATAATTAAAAAAATTTTCTAATTACATCTTCAAAAATACCCAATTTTTTATTGCTATAGAGTCATAAAATATGTTATAATTAATACATTATACACATATTTTAATTAAGAAAATATATGCAAAACGAAACTGAAAAAATAATCCAAAATGTTGCCAGCCAAAGCAGCGACAGCGACAAAAACGCTGAAATAAAAGATCAAAAAATTCAGTTAGTTGTATTTGAATTAGATAAGGAGGAATATGCAGTGGAAATCACTGATCTTCAGGAAATAAAAGAAGTACCTGAAGTTACTCCTATCCCAAATGCTCCTAACTTTATTAGTGGCATTTTTAACTTAAGAGGTAAGATTATTATTGTTGTTAATCTTGAAAAGAGATTCAATCTAGTTCGTGACCATGAACACACTGGATCAGAAAATATTATTATAACTGAGGTAAGTCAAAACAGTTTCGGGATTCTAGTTGATCGAGTTAAAGAAATAATCAATATTCCTAAATCCACCATTCAATCAACCCCCTCTCTTGTTTCCACAAAAATTCATGCAAGTTATTTAAAAGGAGTTGTAGTAATGGCAAATGAAAAAAATCAAACAACAAATGCTGAAAACAAAACAAACAATGAAGAGAATATGGACTCTAGACTAATTATTCTTCTAGATTTACCTAAAATGCTTCAAGAAAAAGAACTTTTATCATTTTCTAGTTCAGTAAAAGACGTTGCTCAAAATACAGAAAACGATAATTAAAATATAATTTATAAATTTAATAAAAACTATGGCAAAAAAAATTTTAATCGCAGATTACAGTGCATTTATGAGAAAAATGCTAATCGAAATTCTAAACGAAGGAGGTTACACCGAGATCATTGAAGCCGAAAACGGCAAAATAGCTCTTGAAAAAATTGAATCTGAAAATCCAGATTTGGTTCTTTTGGATATTATCATGCCAGAGGTTGATGGCGTTGAGGTAACCAAGCAAGCAGGTAAAAAAGTTAAAATCATTATTATCTCAGCTATTGGACAAGAAGGTGTTATTAAAGAGGCTCAAGATAATGGAGCTCTTGGATTTATTGTAAAACCATTTAAAAAAGAGCAGGTACTTGAAGAAGTAGGCAAACATGTCTAATCTATGGCAAATGAAAAAATAAAACTTTTAATCGTAGATGATAGCGCTTTCATGCGCAATCTTGTTAGAGAACTATTAGCTGATGAAAAATACATTGACATTGTTGATGAAGCCAAAAACGGTGAAGAGGCTATAAAAAAAGCAAAAGAATTAAAGCCAGCTGTAATCATAATGGATTATAAAATGCCAATAAAGAATGGACTGGAAGCTACTGAAGAAATAATGAAAACCAAAGACTACTCCCCTGGCATTGTAATTTTTTCCGCGTATACCGAAGACGGCATAAAAGAAGGTTTTCATAGTTTAAGGGTTGGAGCTATTGATTTCATTGCCAAACCAGATGGCTCAAAAGAATCTGAACTTAGAACAATCAAAGCAAAACTAATCCTAAAAATCAAAGTCGCAGCTAATGCTTTTATTCATGCTAAAACAAAAGATCTAACAAGCGACCCTTTACTTCCAAACGAGACAAAAATAAAAAACAATATTCAAGTCGTGGTTATTGGAGCTTCCACTGGAGGACCCCCAGTTGTTGAAAGAATAATCAAAGGAATAAACAGTAATTTTAAAGGAGTTTTGCTTGTAGTCCAACATATGCCGGAAAAATTCACCAGTATTTTTGCTGAATTAACTAATAAGGAATCAGAAATAGAAGTTAAACAAGCTGAAGAAAGCGAGGAATTAAAGCCTGGTACCTGCTACATAGCACCAAGTGGTCAGCACATGAAAATTGAAAAACAAGAAGATGATACAGGGGAAATAAAAAAAATAATTCATCTTACTAGAGAACCAAAAGTTTCTGGCTACAGACCGTCAATTGATGTATTGATGAACTCTGTAAGTAAAATTTACAAAGAGGAATCATTGGGAATAATCCTAACTGGTATGGGAAGCGATGGTTTAAAAGGTTCAATTAATATGCATGACAACGGAGCTTATATCATTGCTCAATCTCTTCAAACAGCAGTTATTGAATCTATGCCATCATCTATAATCAATGCCGGAGTTGCTGATGAGGTGCTTTCTCCTCGTGAAATAAGCAACAGGATAAATTCCTTAAACAATTAAATGGATCTATCAAAATTCAAAGCAATATTTATCTCAGAAGTAGAAGACCAGTTACAGAAACTTAACACTGGTGTTCTTTTACTAGAAAAATTAAATAATAAAGGCGAAATTGACACAAAGACTGTTAAAGATACATATAATGAAATGATGAGAGCTAGTCATACCATCAAAGGTTCAAGCGCATCAATGGGTTTTGTAAAAATGGCTTTTTTAACTCACATCCTTGAGGATGTTTTTGATGCTGCCAGAAATAATAGATTGAAGCTAAACGAAAAAATGGTTAATCTGGTCTTTAAGTCAATTGACAACATTGAAAATTCACTAAACAACATCAAAGAAAATGATGAAGAACTAGATTTTGATAATTTTTCTAAAAAATTAAAAAAGGAAACTGGTGTACAAACAGAAGGAATTGGAAAATAAAAAAGGAATGAAGATGGCGGTCCTGTTGAATTAACTATGCAAGAGCAACCAACTACTTCTGACATAAACCAAGAATCTGAGCTAGATAAAGAGCAGCAAACAGAATCTAATCTTGAAAAAATCGAAGAATCGGCTATCACAAAAATTGATTATATTAAAGTACCTGTAAAAAGACTGGACTCTCTACTTGATCTAGTTGAAGAACTTCTAATAAACAGAATGCATATTGAGGAGATCAGTCAAAGAAATCCAGAACTAAAAAATGTTTTTTCACACATGGATATGTTAATCTCAGGAATTCAATTCGAAGTTACTCAGTCAAGACTAGTTCCGGTAGAACAAGCCTTTGCTAGATTCCCAAGAATGATACGTGACTTATCTCAAAAAGAAAATAAAAAAATTAACTTTGAAGTCAGCGGTGGTGAAATTGAACTGGATAGATCGGTTGTCGATAAACTTGGCGAACCGCTAATCCATCTTCTAAGAAATGCTGTTGATCATGGCATAACTGAAGAAGGTAAAATAAATCTATCAGCTATAAGAAAAAGTGAGAGAGTCCAATTTGTTGTTGAAAACATCGGTGAAAAAATAAATATTGAAAAAATCAAAAAAGTAGCCTTAAGCAAGGGCTTAGTAACCACGCAAACCATTTCAGAGATGAAAGAAAGCGCTATAATTGACTTCATCTTTCACCCAAACTTTTCAACCAAAGATCATGTAACAGAAATATCTGGACGTGGAGTAGGATTAAATGTAGTAAAAAAGTTCGCCGATTCTTTCAATGGCAGAATTCTTGCTGAAAATACTGATAAAGGAGCTAGGTTTATTTTAGAACTTCCGCAGACTTTAGCAATAATAGAAACCTTATTGGTTGAGGTAAATAAATCAATATTTGCTATCCCTTTTACTGATATTGAAAGATCAGTTAAGGTGTATAACACCGATATCAAAAGAATGGCTGACAGGGATATGGGAGTTATTGACGGCACAAATATTCCGCTAATTGACCTTAGCGAATCATTTAAATACGTTGATGCCATCAAAAAAGTTGTCCATGTTAAAAATTCAGAAGGGAAAAAAATTAGTAATAGCGAATTAACAAACCCCGAAGAGCTAAAAACAACAGAAAACCAAGAAAAAGCAATCAAAAAAGACCATAAGTTAGTAGTTTTGGTTAAAAAAGAAGAGGGTATGGCTGGCATTGTGGTTGATTCCCTAATCACCGAACAAGAAGTTATAGTTAAACCATTTACGTCAATGCTACAAAATATAAAAGAATTTTCTGGTTCCACTATCTTAGGAGACGGTCGAGTGGTTTTAATTCTTGATGTTCTAAATATCATTAAAACATTAAATAAATTATAATTAATAAAAAAATATGGAAAATAATGAAGTTATGTTCAACGAATATGAATTAGACCAAATCAAAGAGGTCATTAATATTGGAGCCAGTCATTCATCAACTGCGCTATCTCAACTTGTAAATAAAAAAGTGATTATCTCTGTCCCCGAAATAACCATTGATAAAGTTGAAAATATCTCTAATATCATTGGTGATAACGAAAAAGTAGTTACTGCCATTCTACTTAACGTCTTAGGTGATGCCCCAGGAAATATTGTTTTCATGTTTACTCATGATGATGCTACCAGAAACTTTATTAAACTAATTTCCAACAAAGAAGAATCAAAAGCACAATACTTAGATGAATTTGATTTATCTATCCTAAAAGAAACTGGAAATATTCTTGCTGGTGCTTCACTAAATGCTTTGTCAGTATTTCTAGGCGCATCGATAATTCAATCAGTATCAGAATCTATCACTGACATGCTTGGTTCAATTGTAAATACAATCATGGGAGAAATTGGTCAAAGATCATCAACTGCTATAATTTGTAGAGTCACTTTTGAAATTGAAGGTGAAGATGTGAAGAATCCTGAATTATATTATTTTATCGACCCTAAGGCAACTGGAAAAATACTTGAAATGATCAAAAAGAAGCTTGGCGCTTAAATTTAATTACTACTTTAAAAAAATAAATGACAAAAGACATAACATTAAAAGTCGGGGAGATGGTTGCTGTAAAAGGAAAATACCTTATCAAGTCAATTGGAATTGGTTCTTGCGTTGTAGTTGTTATTTTTGACAAAGAAGAAAATATCGCAGCTATGTGCCACTCAATGCTCCCAAGCCCTTTAGAAGGAGACAAAAGTAAAGGACAGGGTCGTTTTGTTGATAATGTTCAGATATATGATGCAAAATATGTTGAATCAACCATTCCAAAAATGCTAGACCTGGTATTAAAACTAGGAGGAAGAAAAGACAAATTAAAAGCAAAAATTGTGGGAGGGGCTACCATGTTCAAGTCTTTTTCACCAGACAACTCATCAGTAGGAACAAACAACGTCACTTTAACAAAAAAAATGCTCAATGATTTGAAGCTAACCATTAAATCTGAAAATACTGGTGGCAACCATGGCCGATCAGTTAGCTTTAATACTACAAATGCAGTAATGAGCGTCAATTCAAGAATCTAAATTAATATGAAAGTATTAGTCATTGACGAAGACAAATTCGTTATAAATATTTATGAATCAGAATTCCACCAACAAAATATAGAAGTAGTGGCTGCTTTTGATGGCGATGATGGCTGGGAAAAAGTAAAAGCAGAAAAACCAGATTTAATCATAATGGAACTTATACTATTCAAAATAAATGGTTTTGATCTAATAAAAAAAATAAAAAACGATAAAAAACTGAAAAATATCCCCATTGTAGTCTGTTCATCACTTAATCAACAGGATGATATAGACGAATCCATGAAACTTGGAGCTTTAAAATATTTTTCAAAACAAACTTACTCTCTAAAACAAGTCACCAAAGAAGTTTTAGACATACTAATATCCCTAATGTAAGATGAAACTATCTGACAGCCAATTAAAAATGCTTCTCTTGGGCTCCAGTTTAATTACCTATGACAAATTGAATATTGCTGAACACGAAGCAAAGGAAAAAAATATTTCCTTGCTAGAAACTCTTCCCATCTTAGGATTTATTTCTTCTGACAGACTTGGAAGAATAGTCGCTTCTGAACTCAAATATAACTACATCAATCTCTCAAAAGAGGAAATAAACAAGGAGGCCCTATCATTAATTCCTGAAAAAGTTGCCAAACACAAAGGCATACTTGCTTTTGGTTATACAGATAGAGGAATCAAACTTGGTATGACTGATCCGGATGACATTGAGGCGATACAATTAGTTGAAAAAAAGACCCAAAAAAAAGTAATCCCCTTCTACATTACCAGGCAAGACCTTGAACAAACTCTTTCAAAACATAAAGGCAGTATTGAAAAAGAATTCAAACAACTTTTGAAAAAAATTCACGATGTTGAAAATAACATAGAAGAAAAAGACAGAATTGTAATTAAACTAGTAGATTCTTTACTCTATCTTAGTTACCAACAAAAAGTATCTGATATTCACCTTGAGCCACACGAAGATGAAGTTTTTGTTCGTTTTCGCATTGATGGTGTATTAAAAGATATTCTAAAAATGGAAAAAAGTACTTATGAACTAATGCTTGCCAGAATTAAAATTCTATCCAGAATAAGAACCGATGATCACCTGAAGGCTCAAGACGGCAAATTAAAATTTGAAACTGATATTGAAGATATTGATATTCGTGTATCTGTACTACCTATCACCAATGGAGAAAAAGTTGTTATGCGTATTCTGAGTTCACAAAGAACCAAATTTGGTTTAGCTGATCTTGGTTTGTCGGAAGAAAATTTAAAAATACTTTTAAAATTAATAACCAATCCTCATGGCATGATATTGGTTACTGGGCCAACTGGGTCTGGTAAAACTACTTCAATTTATGGTGTTATGAAATTATTGAACAAACGTGAAGTAAATGTAGCAAGTATTGAAGATCCTGTAGAGTACAATATAGATGGTGTTAACCAAATACAAGTGAATGAAAAAGCTGGCCTTACTTTTGCTTCTGGTCTTAGATCGATTCTTCGTCAAGATCCAGACATTATAATGATTGGTGAAATTCGTGATGAAGAAACTGCTGACATTGCAGTAAATTCTGCTCTAACTGGTCACTTGGTGTTATCTACTCTACACACAAACAATGCTGCCACTACCCTACCCCGTTTACTTGATATGAACATTGAGCCATTTCTAGTCGCCTCAACTGTTAACGTTGCCATTGCTCAAAGATTAGTAAGGGCTAACTGTGTAAAATGCCGAACTTCATACAGACTGACTGAAGAAGAAATAAATATTATAAAAAGTGAACCAAATATCATGAAGATTATTCAAGAAGAAGGCTTCAGCGAAGAATTAGAAAAAATAAGATTGTATAAAGGTGTTGGTTGTGATGCTTGCTCTCATACTGGTTTCAAAGGACGAATTGGAATTTTTGAGTTATTGGTTCTAGACGAAGAAATTAGAAGACTGATTGTCAATCGTGCATCTAGTGACGATCTGCAAGAAGCTGCGATCAAAGCAGGTATGACCTCTATGCTTCATGATGGAATTATTAAAGCCTTTAAAGGTACAACAACTCTAATGGAAGTATTTAGAGTTACAAGAGAATAAATATGAATGATGAAAACAAAAAAACTTTAGACAAAGATATTTACTTGGGTGGGGTTTCTTTTACCCAAAAACTCATTTTTGCTAGATATTTATCAATCATGCTTAAATCCGGCCTTACTATCACTGAAGCGCTAGAAATTATTTATGACCAAGCTAGTGGTAAATTTAAAACAATTGTAAATAAAATATCCAAATCCGTTCAATCAGGTAACTCTCTTTCCGAATCAATAAAACAATTTCCCAACATCTTTTCTAATCTGATGATTAATTCAACTTACGCTGGAGAGGTTTCAGGAACCTTAGAGGAAAACTTAAAAAGCATTGCTGAACAACTTGAAGAACAAAAAGAACTTCGAAGTAAAATTACAAGTGCGATGGTTTATCCTATAATCATCCTAGTTGCTACATTCTTTTTGGGAATGGCCATGGCATTTTTAGTTTTGCCAAAAATAACCCCTTTATTTGAGGGCATGAATATGGATCTGCCGGTAACCACCAGAGCTCTCATTGCTATGTCAAATTTAGTAGAAGCACATGGCGTTAGCTTGTTCCTATCTATAATTTTCAGCTTTTCATTTCTGATTTGGTTAGCAAGAAGAGATTTTTCAAGGCCTGTTATCCATTATCTGACACTTCATATTCCCTTGGTAAAAAAAATTACCAAAAATTACAACATGGCAAGTTTCTGTCTTACTTTTGGAACCATGCTTAAAAGTGGCATTAGCATTGATAAGGCTTTACAGATTGCTGCTAAGACTGTATCCAACTATTATTATAGAAAAAATTTAATCACAGTAGCCGAAAGGACCGCGCATGGCTCAAAACTGTCTGATAACCTCCAAGAATTTGATGCTTATTTCCCTAAGTTAATGATTAGCATGGTGAAGGTTGGAGAAAGATCTGGAAATCTTGAAGAAACTATGTTTTATCTTTCTGATTTTTATAAAAAAGAAGTTGATTTTGCCACTAAATCACTATCAACAGCCATCGAGCCAATTATGCTTATTGGTATTGGTATTGTTGTAGCAACCATGGCAATGTCTATTATTACCCCAATTTATCAAATAACAGGTAATGTTAGTTAAAATATTACAAAAAGAAAAAGGCTTTACATTAATTGAATTACTTATTGTTATTGCCATAATTATGATTGTGGCATCTTTTGCTTTTCCGGTTTTCTCGAATATTCAAAATTCAACCCTATTAAAAGATGCCAGTGACCAATGTCTACAAGCAGCTAGACAAGCAAAAAATTCCTCATGTTCAGGTAAAGACAACAATGATCATGGTTTATATTTTCAACATAGCTCTGAGGCAAAAGACAAAATAGTAATTTTTACTGGTAAAACTTATTTATCCAGAGACACAAACAAAGATATTGAAATATCCTTTGAAAAAACCATTAGTCTAAGCAACACCTTTACTGACAACCAAATTATTTTTTATCAAAATTCTTGCCTACCAGACCAAAACGGAATTATTAATATTTCTGCTAGCTCATTATCTAAAAATATCAATCTATCTATTAATTCCATAGGAATAATAAGCGAATAAAATGAAGAAAGAAAATGGTAACTCTTTAATTGAAGTAATTATAGCTTTAGCAATCTTTAATTGGTTTGCTTCTTAACTTACCAGCTTGGCTCTAGGAAGCTTGGCTCTAGCTACTTCTACTTCCAAACACAGTAAAGCAGAATTCCTAGCTCAAGAAGGAATGGAAATTGTTAATGTAATCAAGTCTCGAGCTTGGAATGAACTAAATATTAATCAAAGTGGTTTACAAATTATAGACAATGAATGGTATTTTGCTGGCGAAGGAACAAGCGAACAAATTGGAGAATATAGTCGTACGATTTTTTTAAGTGATGTCTTTAGAGATGAAAACTATAATATTGTTCCGTCCACCAGTCCGCAAATAATTCTAGATACCTTCAGTAAAAAGGTGAAAGCAAAGGTTACTTGGACCAGTGCTAGAAATGCACAAAACTATATCAGCTATCAGAGTATTGTTAGTAACTGGGATTCATTAGATTGGACTCAAAATGACTGGTCTGGTGGAAACGGCCAAAGCATCTGGTCAATCACAGATAGATATGATAGTCAAGACTCAAATATGGAAACCGGAGTAACTGGTCAATTAACTTTGGTTGATATTGGTAGTTCAACTTTAGCAAACATTGCCTATCTTGATTCATCAGCATTTGATATGGGTGAATACTCACAAGCCAATAGTATCTATTGGACAGGTAGTATTCCAAACGCTTGTAGTGTTTGCGAAATTCAAATCAGAATAAAAACTGCACCTGACAATGCTGGCTCCCCTGGTACTTGGTCAAGTACCTGGTGTGGACCAAACGGAGAAAATGGAGATAGTCTTGATTATTATTCATCTTCAAGTACCAAAGAACTCATTCACACTGATCACAATGAAGATAGATGGATAAAATACAGAATAACACTACTTGGAGATAGCATTGATACCCCCATTCTTGAATCAATAACGATAAATTACAAACAATGAGAAATAATAATGGTTTTACCTTAATCGAAACATTAATATATATATCAATTATCGGTGGTGTAATAATGAGTTTTACTTCTTTCAGTCTTTCAATATCATCACTTAGAAATAAAAATTTTTCCTCTCAAGAAACGATCACAAACTCAAGAATTGCAATGGGTGTTATTAGTGACTATATTAAGCAAGCTGAATCAGTTATAAGCCCAGCCAAAGGAGAAACTTCTACTTTTCTTCTCCTGGACATGCCTGAATCTATTGACGATATTAGATTCGAGTTAAACGACGGAACAATATATTTAAAAGAAGGATCAGAAACCCCTCAAGCGCTTGTAAGTAATTATGTAAGTGTAAACACTTTAAATTTTTCTAATTATGGAGGAGATTTTTCAAATGATATAATAAAAGTAAGCCTAAACGCTAATTATAGATATAATTCAAGTATTGATTTTCAATATGAACAAAATTTAGAAACAAGCGTAAGTCTAAGAAATTAAAACAATGAATAAAAACGGTTTTTCAGTTTTAGTATTAGTTATAATAATTGGTGCCTCAGCACTTATAATGACAAAGGGGGCGGCATGGTTTAGCTTGCGAGGACTCGATATGAGCTTAGATTCAGACCAAGGGAGCAAGGCTAAGTATGTTGCAGAGGCTTGTATAAATGATGCTCTACTAAGATTGCAGGCTGATAATAATTTTTCAACTAGCTCTCAGTCAATAAATATAAACGATTGTGAATGTACTTATAGTGTAATTTCAGACACCTTTGATAGAATAATAAATTCTAGTGGCGCATGTGAAAATTTTAATATAGACCTAAAAACAACTGCTAATATACAAAATGGTCTAACAATTTCTAAATGGGAATACAACTAAAAAAATGGCAAAAATAATCGGAATTGATATTTCTGACAAATCAATAAAAATAGTGGAAGCACGCACTAAAAAAAATGAAGTGCTTGTTTTGAATTATAATTACACCAAACTAAAAAAAGATATAATCCAAAATGGTGAAATCAAAGATGAAAAATCACTTTCCTTAATCATTCACGATTTATTAGAGAAGGCTACTCCAGGACCAATGAAATCAACAGATGTTTGCTTAGGTATACCTGATTATCTAATATTCAATTTGTTTGAACCAAAAGTTGAAGCAAAAGATGATTCCGGACAACTTGATGAAATAGTTTTTAATAATATCCCCATAGAATCAAACGACGTTTTTTATACAAATAAAAATGAAACTTTTTTTGGTAATAAATCTAAGAAAAAATACTACAAGTATACAGTAGAGGCAACATACAAAAGCTTGATAATGAAATGGGGTAATTTTTTTAAAAAAAATAATTTGAATTTAGTTCAAATAATATCAAATACTAGTGCTGCAAATTATGCAATAGATGAAATTAGTAAAAAACAAAGTGCTTGTATTGTTGACATAGGTGAAAAATATACAAATATTAATATCATTTCTGAAAATGATGTAGTGTATTCATATAGCTCAAATAATGCTGGTTTTCTAATCACAGAAGATATATCAAAAATTAAAATAAGCGCCGATGCTAAAACAATACCCTGGCCAGAAGCAGAAAAATTAAAAAAAGCTTTTAATCCAAATATAAATGACGAGAAAGGGGTAAATAATGTTGTAGGAAAATACATCAAAGAAATTTGTCAAAACATTCAATCAACTATAGAGCTTTGCGCAAAAAACAAAAATATTTGTGTAAATAATATTTATATAATTGGCGGTGGGGCTAAAATAAATAGCATAACTGCGCTTTTCCAAAAATATTTTGATTCTTCAAACATTAAGATAGAGTGTATAAAAAATAAAACTGTGATTGAAAAAGTAAGTGAAAAAGAAAAGAAGAAACAAATTCTTGAAAAAACTCAGGTTGACAAAGTTTATGTTCGACATTCGACCTCAAGCATTCTCCAACAAAAAAACCTAGATCTATTGTTTCTTCAGGCCGTAGGAATATGTAATGCCTACATTAACACCGGTCCATTAATATTTTCAAAAAATAAAATAAAGAATATCCTCAAAAAAGAACAAGCTGATATTAAGCAAAGAATAAACAAGGAAGAAAAAGAAGAAAAAGAAAAAAAGGGATCATGGGTAAAAGAAAACAAGAAATTAGTACAGCTTATTATCGTAATATTGCTAGGTGTAATGTTATTGCCGCTAGCAATTTGGTACAGAAAAAATAATCAAAAAAAACAAGGTGAATTATATCAAAATGCAGAATATAGTGTAGAAAAAAAAATCACCATAAAACCCCAGCTAATTTTTAACGAAACAGAATATCAACCAGGAGTATTAATGTCTAGGGTTGTTGAAGTAACAATTGAAGAGTCTGTAAAATATGACGAAGCTTTAGATTTAGCAATAGAAAAAGCAAATTCCCTAGTCAACAAAAATGAAAAGATTTGGCCTGAAATAATCAACGATATTGAGGAAGATAATGTTATATTTCCTTTAAACTTTGAATTTATAAGTTACAATGAAAATGATGTTAGTGCATTAGCAATGAATGAAGGCAAAGAAAGATACGGCACAAATGAATTTATATTATCTGGCTTGGAAATAATTTCTCTAGATAAAAAGTCTACAGACTATTTTCTAGAAATAGAAATAAATTATCTGGTCAACCCAGGAATAGAAGATAAAAAAGTGAGTGAAAATCTTGAGGATACTCAAGACCAAAACAATCCAGAAGAGAATACTGAAACAAATGAAGAAAAAGAAACATCTACAGATATGAACAAAGAAGAAGCTAATGAGAATATAGACGAAAATTTCAATGCAGATTTTTTGAAACAATTACTTGAACAAGCCAACCAAAATAAATTCGATAACTACATTACCATACTTGATACTGGAGTAGGTTATTTAAACGTCCGAACCGGTCCAGGAAAAGACTATGACTTAATAGAGCAAGTTTATCCTGGGGAAGTTTATGAACTTATAGATGAAGAAAATAGCTGGTCAAAAATAAATATTAATGGCTTAGAAGAAGCCTGGGTAAATGATGATTATGTTGAAAAAACAAAAAAATAAAATAAATGGTTTTACTTTTTTAGAAATACTTATAGCTGTTTCTTTAATAGCTATTCTTTCTTCTATTGTTTATATCAATATAAACCCTGAAGGAAGATTCAGAGAATCACGCAACTCTCAAAGAGATGCAGATATTCATGAATTACTACAGGCTATTACATTGTATAAATCAGACAACAACAATCAATTACCCCAAAGTATCACTTCACTTACGCGTGATTTATATTATCAAATTGGCACTGGCTCAGACTGCGATGATTTATGCGAAAATCCTATTATTAACTTAGAAAATACCTGCCTTGACCTTAGTTTTCTGAGTAACAATGGCTACACCACCGACATCCCAATTGATCCTGGAAATAACGGAGCATCTGCTTTAGAAACTCGATACTTTTTAAGCTTAAGCACTGAGGGACTTTTAACAATTGGTAACTGTTCTGAAGAAGCAGATATAAACAACATTACACCTCAAATACAAATAACAAAATAATTATGAAAAAAGTACTTATAATTGAAGATGAAGAAAATCTACAAAAACTTTATCAACTAAAAATTGAAATGGCTGATTTTGAAGTAGAATGTGCAAATAATGGCATCGAAGGTTATAATAAATCAATAAATTTTAAACCGGATCTTATTCTATTGGACTTAATGATGCCCAAACAAAACGGTTTTGACACTCTAGAACAACTAAAAAAGAACAACAAAACCAAAAACATCCCTGTGATAATTCTTTCTAACCTTGGTCATGAAAATGATATTGAAATGGTTATGGAGCTTGGAGCAAAAGAACATCTCGTCAAATCACAAATTGAGTTAGACGAGTTAGTGAATAAGGTAAAATTATATACCAGCAAATAGCAAACAAATCTACACACTTTTAGTTAATTTAGACATGTTATCAAAAATCCTATAATTTATAATATTAAACGAAATAAAAAAGACTCACTTCATTTTTGTAAATATTAACTAATTCGATGACATTTTTTGACATTTCTACTCCCTTTTTGTAATACCTACTTTTTTTTAACATTACTACTCACCCTTTTTTCTTTCCCGCGAAGACAGAAATCCAGAAAAAACACATACTGTTAATTAATTTATATACTTAAACTAACTCAAATAAAGTTTATTAATATTTATTTTTAAGCCTGTAATCAAGGTTGTGCAATACCAACGTGGATTACTTCCTTCGCAGGAATGATAAAATATAAATTAAAACAAATAAGTTCCCTCTTTAATAGAAATTAGATCTTTGATGATTCATAATAAAAAGAAATAACCAATTTTTAAATAAAAAAAGACCATTGCATATCTAATGGTCTTTTTTTATTATTAAAGCTTTTAGTCTTCTACTTTGTCGTCATCAACTTTTTTGTCATTATTATTTTCTTCTTGAGTTTTTCCTAGATCAAAATTTGAAGAGTCACTAATCTTAAAAGCTGCTATCAAGCTTTTTAATTCCTCAGCTTGAACATTTAACTGTTGTGCTGTACTTGATACCTGTTGCATTGATGATGATACTTGTTGGACTGCTGATGATACTTCACCAGATCCAGCTGCATTTTGTTCAGTTACAGCTGATACATTTACCAATGTTTTATTAATATTATTAATTGACTTAGGAATTTCGGCAAAGGCTTGTTGGGTTTTGGTAGCCGCAGCCATACCTTGACCCACATTTTTTATACTGTTTTCAAAATCAACAACAAATGTTTCGATTGTTCTTTGTATGCCTTTAATTAAGGTATCGATATCAGAAGTTGCTTTTTGAGATTCTTCAGCTAATTTCCTAACTTCCTCTGCTACCACCGCAAATCCCCTTCCAGCATCTCCAGCTCGAGCTGCTTCAATAGCTGCATTCAAAGCAAGTAGGTTGGTTTGTGAAGAAATTGAATTAATAGTGTCAATAATTGTACCAATTTTCTTTGGTTCTTCTGCTAATATCTTTAACTTTTGAGAAGTGTCTCTGGTTGAGTCTCTAAGTTTTTCCATTTTCTGCATCAAATCATGGGCTGAATCTGCTCCTAGTTGAGAACTTTTTTCAGTTTCTGATGCAGCTTTTCTTGAATCTGCCACTGACCTTGATACATCCTGAGCTCCAGCTGCAATCTGCTGAATAGTCGATGATATCTGTTGCATAGCTGCATTAACCTCTTCAGCTGAAGTAGATAATTGATCTGCTGAGACAGCAGTTGAAACAACGGAACTTTTTATATTAGAAATTAATTTCTTAATTTTATTAATCATTACCGAAAATGAATGGGATAATTTGTTTATCTCACCTGCGCCTTTTTTTTCATCAACTAATATTTCAAGATTACCTTCGGATGCTTCTTCAGTTAATTGACTCAAACCCTTTACTGGATTAGCAATATAAGAAGCAAACAAATAAGAAATCACTAGACAAATTAAAATTGATACAATAAGCAAAGTCCAAATCTGCCTTTGGGCTGCAAATAAAGTTGTTTCAAAATCTTCGCTGTAAGAACTAGCAGCAATTGACCAATCCCATTCAGGATAATAAAGCACTGAAGCAATTTTATTTCTAGCTTTTACCTCTCCTTCGTTTTTCCATGGATAATTATAAATAAATAGATCTTCCCCATTCAAAGCCTTGGCTCCATTAATCATTTCCTGAATAAACAATCTTCCGTCAGCATCTTTTGCTCCCCAAATATTTTCTCCATCCCTGGATCTATTCTTTGACAGTACATAATTACCTTCACCGTCTATAATCCAAACATAACCACTTTTACCAATAACCGTTTCTGAAACAGAGTCTAGCAATTCTTTTTGAAAATCAACTTCAGGAATACCGTTATAAAACACACCAATAACGTTTCCAGAATTATCAAATATTGGTTGATACACTGTCATGTACCAGCCATTTACTACATAAGCCCTGCCTTTGAATGTCTCACCACTCATTATTGTTTTATAAACAGGGGAATCACTAGGAATATATGTACCTGTTGCTCTTTCATTTTCCAAAGTCATTACATTTGTTGTTACCCTCAGTAGTCCATTAGGAATTACCTGAAATAAAGTAACAGTTCCACCAATAATATCACGAATTTCATCAACAATCCTATGATCAGTTATTTTCCTACCTCCAATCAACATCTCAGGAATTGTAACTTTTGAAGAGTCTTTTGTTATTTGATTAACTGCGTCGAATGTCAAAGAACTACTAGTACTCAAAACCGCTGAACCATAAGAGATGAACAAGTTATAACCATTTTCTGAATCCCCTATTACTTCTTTTTCTGCCATCCGATAAATTGATTGGATACTATTTCTAACTAATTCAGTCTCAGTAGTTAGCTGTTCTTCAACTTGCATATAGTTTTCTTCTGTCATTATGTTTATTCCGTAGATACCCACAATAGACAAGGGCACAGCGACCAACAAACTCGTGATAATCACTAATTGCCACTTAATGCTAAAATTCTTTAGAAAATTGTTTTTCATATATTTATATTATAAAATTATCTGGTTGATGAAATACTGGGTGGTGTGGTTTGTGAGCCAGCTTCCTCAGAACAGGATCCAACAGTAATAGCGCCACTTGTATGTTTAACTAAATAATAATAAGAGTAGTTTGATCCAGCTCCAGTTTGTGACGGATCAAATGGAATTTCTTGTAAATATCCATCATCAAGTAATCCTTCTAGGTCAACACAATCAGCTTGCAAAACAACAGTTGGATTAGAGCAAGTTTTATTACAATCCCCTTCAGTTCCAATCATATAATAATAATCATTTGTTAAATCATTGATAGCATCCATATAAAGTCCTCCATTGTCTACTTGATCAAGTTTTACCGCTGACAAAACAGCATTCACGTCCGTCCATCTTTGAGCATTTCTAGAATCTTGAAAACGTGCTAATGGATCAAGGGCAACAAAGGCCAGTGACGCTAAAACAGCAATTACACCGATTACAATCAATAATTCAACTAAAGTAAAACCCCTCTTTTCAGTTTTTAAAAACAAGTTTTTAATCATATATTTATATTTTTCCTAATATTAAACAAAAATAATCAAAATGCAATAAAACAATCTCTACTGAGTTATACACATAGTATAGCATTTTTTAGTCATTTAGTAAAATGTTTTTAGTTGTTTTAGTAGCATAATTAGCGCTAACCCACCCCTCAAATTCTTCATTTAAAAGTATCTTAAACCATAAATCCTTCTCTTCTAAAAGTTCGTATTCAGACCCTGGTTCAATCTGACCTATTATCTCGCTGGATGTAGAATTACTTGCTCGTACATTCAACTTCATTCCTATCTCGTCTACTACAATAAACATCTTGTCAGTATAAATCGGCGGCGCTTCTTCTACTACATTAATTTCTTCTACGGCATTCTCAATCTCACTCTCAGACACTTGACTATTTCTTATTAATGATGTTTTAAACCACACCACTAAACTAGCTGTCAATATAAACGAAGCGAGCAAAACTACTTTGAATAGATTTTTATAATCAAAAAAACGACTGCTTACTTCTTTAATTTTTAAATATTCATTACCTACCACTCCTGAAATAAACATTGGATCTGTTTTGTCCCATTTGTGATAAAATTCTCTCATTGCTAAGCCAACACACCGGTAATATTTTTGCTCCAAATCATTAAAATCTTCAGATGACTTAAAACTAACCACATTAGAATTCCTTAAACTGCTCTTTAAAATATTAATAATTTTTTCCTGAAAATATTCACCATATAGAACTAACAATGATTCATCTGTAAATTGATCTTTGGAATTATTAACTATTCTAGAGTTGTAATATTCTATATGCTCCTTTATCTCCAGGCCCACTTCTTCAAAATAATTATTAATCAAGTTTCCTCCTTTCTCATCATTACTTTGATCGTCATGAAAAATATAAGTCATCGCTTCTGTTTCCCCAATATTCTTCATTTTCATTACTTCTTCCAGTAATTTATTAAACCCTGACATAATTGAATAATTATATCTAATACTGTTTTTTGTAAAAAAGGATATTTGAATTATTTCTCTAGAAAAATCTACTAATAAAATATTCTTCCCCTGATATTCACTATGTAGTGTTCGATACAAAGATAAGCCCTCTGTATCAAATAATTCAATTTCTTTGTTGATTTGTTCAAAAATATTTTGCCAATTCAGTATCGTCTTTTTTCTGGTAGCTACTACCACGACATTAAAACTGTTGCTGGAATTTTTAGAGTCTTTTTCTATTGCTTTATATACAAAAATACCATCTTCTTCTGATATTGGAATATTATCTCTATATTCTTTTAGTGCTCTATTTTTTAATCCTCCTAAACCGCTGTCCAACTCAAATATATGAGTATAGACCCTTTCATCAGGAATCGAAAAATGCAGTCTAGTTCCCTTTATAGACTGAGGTTCTGCTTGAGCAAATGCTTTGTTTATTGATTTAACAAGCAGGTTAGAATTTTTTATCACCCCTCTTTCAATTATCCCTTTTTCTAAAACCAACTCGCTTTTTGCTGAAACAGCTATTTTTTTTTCTTGTTTTTCTAATTCAACTACCCTGATACTATGATCATTAACCTCTATTCCGATACTTTTTTTTGATTTATTAAACATATTATCCCATTGTTACTCTTATTACTTCCTCTAAAGTGGTTATACCATTGGCTGCCTTTTCTATTCCATCTTCAAGCATGGTTTTCATTCCTTCGTCTATAGCCTGATCTTTTATTTCTAAATTCGTGGCTTCTTTAGTAATTAATTTTTTTATTTTTGGACTAACTTTCAAGATTTCATATATACCAGTCCTTCCACTATAGCCAGTACCTGAACATGCTTTACAGCCATCACCCTTGTACCATGTAATATCCTTTATATTTTTATTAAAACGTTTTTCAATCCTATTTTGCAAACCCTCTGTAATTGCAATAAAACCTAAATCCACTTCTGTTAATCGATATGTGTAACGACATTTAGTACAAATCGTCCTGAGAAGTCTTTGAGCTATCACCACATTCACAGTAGAAGCAATTAAAAACGGCTCTATCTTCATCTCTAATAAACGTGGTAGTGCAGTTGCTGAATCAGTTGTATGCAAAGTAGATAAAACTAAATGGCCTGTCATGCCAGCATTGACAGCGATTTCAGCAGTCTCCGAATCTCGAATTTCCCCCACCATAATAACATCAGGATCTTGTCTAACAATAGCCCTTAAACCGTTTGCAAAACTAAGTCCGGATTTATTATCTACTTGAATCTGACTAACTCCTTCAATATTATATTCAACTGGATCTTCAATGCTGGCTACATGCACTTTTTCGGTGTTTATTTTCTTGAGTAGTTCATACATGGTTGTAGTTTTTCCTGAACCAGTAGGACCAGTAACTAAAATCATGCCATGATGATTTAATATAAGCTTCTTGATTTGTTTTAAATCCTCTTCACTAAAACCAATACTACTAAGGCTTAAATGCTTGTTTCTCTTTGTTAACAGTCTAAAAACTATATTTTCGCCACCCTTAACGGGTAGTATTGAAACTCTAACATCAACATTTTCTCCACTAGCATTAAAAACAAACTTTCCATCTTGTGCACTGCGATGCTCGTCAATTCTAATTTTTGATATAATTTTAATTCTGGTAATCAATTTTTCATACACTTCTTTTTGTAACTCTGCCACCCTACTCATCACACCATCAACTCTAAATCTGACACCAATAAAATTTTCATAAGGCTCAATATGTACATCAGAGGCTTTTAGATTGTAAGAATGAATAAGAATAGTATCGAGTATCTTTACCATTAATTCATCTTTTTCTTGGCCAGGACTAGCTTTTAAATATTCCTCCTCTCTTTTTTTTAAATCCTCATATAAACCTGCCTGGTACTGCCAAAAAGTTCTTTCTAGATCTGTCTCTGTTGCAAAAAAAATTTTTATTTCTGCATCAAAATATTTTTCTAAAAAATCTATCAATTCTAAGTCACCTGGATCAGCCATAGCAATATTATATACATTGTTCTGATGCGAAAAAACGATTATTTTCTTTGCCCTAGCCATACCCTCAGGCAAAAGACCCAATAAATCTTCACCGATCTTTTCGTGCTGCAAATCAATAAAAGGTTTTTTTATTTTTTGAGCAATTAATTGTCCAAATTCATTATCTGCCAAATAGCCCTTTTCAATAATTGCATCATATATAGTTATATTTTTTTCCGTAGCAAAAAACTTGGCCTGGTCATATTCTTGCTTTGTCAAATACCCTGGCTCAAGAACCAACTCTATTATTTCTTTTTCGGTTAAATTCATATTTAGTCTAAATGTTCATTAATTTTCTTAACCACTTCAGCAACAGAAAAATTTGCCTTTATCAAATAATCAACTGCTCCCAATTGCTTCCCTTTTTCTATATCTGTTTCCTGTCCTAAATTCGATAAAACTATAATTGGAATATCTTTGTATTCTTCATTTAATTTAATTTCTTCTATTGTCTCAAAACCATTTTTATCTGTCATAATTACATCCATCAAAATTATGTCTGGCTTGTTTTCTTTAAGAATTTCCATGACATGATTTCCATCAGATGCATGAAAAACCTCAAAACCAGCTCTTTGTAATCCACCTAAATAAGCTTTAGATATAAATTTATCATCTTCAGCTAAAATTACTTTTATTTTTTTATCAGTCATAATACTTTTTTATATAATTATTTAAATTATGAAATTGCTAATCCTCTTTCCCCCTCTCTCTTTAACATTCCAGTAAGTGGCATTTTTACATAAAAAACTGTTCCCTTGCCCTCATTCGAATCAAACCAAATCTTTCCTCCAGAACTATCCACTATCATTTTTGAAGCATACAAACCAAGGCCCGTTCCTTCAGTAACAGCCTGAATAGCATTATCAGCTCGATAAAATTTTTCAAATATCCTTTCCTGCATCCCCTTCGGTATTCCTATACCATTATCACTTACACTAATTATATAGTATACATTGTCTTTTTCAACTTTAACCCCCACTTTACCGTTTTTTTGTTTTGAGTATCTAATTGCATTAGAAATTAAATTTTGAATAACTTGTCTAAATAAATTTTGATCAATCATTACCTTGGGCAATTTCACTTCTTTATATTCAATTTTCACATTACTAATTCTGGCTGAAGGTTTTGCCTCTGTAATCAGGTTCTTAATATATTCATTAATATCAGTTTCTCTAGGAGTAACCCTAAGGCGCCCCGACTCAATTCTAGTTACATTTAACAAATCATTAACTAATCTAATCATCCTAGTTGTTGATTTATGAATATTCTCCAAATGCTCCTTTTGTTCTTCGTTTATTTTTCCAATGTCCTCTTCAATCAAAGCCTCAGAAAAAAGTTTTACTGCAGTCAATGGTGTTCTTAGTTGATGACTCGCAACAGAAACAAACTCAGTCTTCATTCGGTCTATTTCTTTTATATAAGTTATATCATGAATAATAATTGCCCCGCCCACAATTCCTCCATCATTATCTTTTACAGGTGAAATTGTAATTTCATAAAATTTGTTAACAAATAACACTTCGTTTATATGTGACACCACCCCTCTTTCCAAAGCGCCATCAATCATCTTCTCAAGTTCAATCCCTGGAAATAATCTTATAAAATCATACAAATTTGCTGAAGAATAAAGTAAACCCGTATAAAAAGTAGCTTTTGAGTTAGTTAAAACAACATTTTTCTCAACTGTAAACATGATAACTCCGTCACTCAAACTTTTTACCAAAGACTCAGTTTTGGAATGCTGAGACTTATCCAATGCATGCAAATGTGCAATAGTTACAGACAAAGTTGCACCAATTGCCCGAGATAAATTGTCTTCAATATCAGAATACTCAACATGTTCACAATAAGACAAATGTATAATTCCAAAAAAATTTTCTCCTGTAGACAAAGGAATCAATAATGACTTTTTGGGTATTGCATCAATAGAATTATCAAGTTTCTCACCTCCCAAGCTTGGACATATCTTTTCTAAAATTTTATTATTTACATTATTAAAAGTTTTTTTATTTTTTTTAATATACTCAATAATTTCGTCTTTAATAGAATCTATATAATTTTCACTTACATTTTCATTCAAATAAGATTTAAAATATAAATCCCCTTCTTCAAACGGATTAGATACAAGCAATGTAATAACACTTGACTTAGAAGCTTGTTTTAAATGCTCATAAACAAAATTAACAGCCTCTCTAACATCAATTACATTTGTTAATTTATCTCCTAATGATTTTAAAATTTCTAATTGAAAATGTCTATTCTCTAAATCAATTTTTGAAGCTTCAAGTTCTTCTTGTGAATCTTGCACGTCTTCCAAAATATTCAATATCGCCGCTCTTTGCTTCTCAAGTTCTTTTTTGTCAATATGCATTTTATCCACTAATTTTTTGAGTTCAAGTGTTTTATTTTCTACAAGATTCTCCATTTCTTTTGACTGAATTTCAAGCTTTTGCTTATAGCTAAACAAAAAATCAAGTGTTTTGTTGAAAGCATTTGCCAATGAGCCAATCTCGTCATCACTATCAATTTCAATTTTTCTATCAAATTCTCCATTAGCAACTCGCAAAGAAGCTTCCTTTAATTTTTTAATAGGATTAATCAACCCTTTTGCAACAAAATATGATACTAGCAAAGAAACCAAAGAAAAAACAATTGTTGCCAGTGTGCCAGTCTTTATAAAACTATTTATTATATTGCTTGCCAAGTTCTCATCAATATTATATTCAATTAAAACATCTGTTAAAAAAACCTGAAAATAGTAGTTTATACTAATTCCCATGAATAAAATAAATAAGAAAAAACTAATAAGTATCTTGTTTAAAATACTAGAACTTTCTTCTGCTTTATCTACTTCTTTCTTCATGTTAAAAATAATTTAAAACCTATAAAAAATGCCCCAACAGCGCATAAAAAACTAAGATATGCCACAACGATTGCCTTAATCCCAGAATTACTAAAAAGCTTTTTGGTGTTCGCATTTAAACCAATTGTTGCCAAGGCAATCTACCATAAAATATTATAAGTAGGCTTTATCAAATAGCTAATGTTGTCAATGTAAAATTGATTTTGATAATAAACAGACATAGTTCCCAATATCCCAGCCCCTAAAAAGGCCCCCAAATACCAAGGTAAAAATACTTTTCCCTTAATCAAGCTAGCAAAAAGCGGTATAGCAATCAAAAGGCCCAAATACCTAAAAGCTTTAATAGATAAAGCGAATTTCATAATTTCATCTGCGGGCAAAACACTTTCCAGAGGGGGCATTATATTTATTGAAGCTTTTACAAAGCCTGTGAATTGCATAACCGTGCCTGATAACAGCGCATACGCTTCATTACTAAAATTTGCTGACACGGCCAAAAGAGGCAATAAAATAAAAAGTCCAAACACAGCAGCCAAAAAAACTGATATTAATGAAATAGAAATATCATCCGAATCAGCCTCAACCGCTGGAGCTGTAACTGTGATCGCCGATGCTCCACAAATAGCGCCACCAGTTGCTGTCAAATAAGTAATTTCTTTTTTTAATCCTAAGATTCTTCCTAAAAAAATTGAACTAAAATAATAAGTTAACATTACAGCGATTAATAACACCACATAATATGGATTAATTTCTCTTACAGTTAAAAAATTTAAATTCCTAAGTCCATAAAACATAATACCAATAGAAATAAACAAAAAAGGTAGCTTTTCAATGCCTTGTTTTAAAAACCTCTTATTTGGAATAATAATATTTAATACTAATCCTATCACCAAAGATATTATTAAAGGATCTGCTATGCCAACCACAACAAAAAAACTAAGAAAATAAGAACAAATACCAATCAATATAACAAGCAAAACAGCTAAATAATTATTTCTAATAATTTTTAAGTAATTAATCATATATCTGAATTTATTTTTTTAATTTTTCTTTTAAATCTATTATCTTCTGCCCTCGATTAAATGTTAATTTTTAAAATTTTTCAAGTTCTTCAATTTTTTCTTGAGACAAAATAACTTTATATTCAGCCTTTTCCATGGATTCACGTAACAATTCTGCTGAAAAACCAATCACTCCTCCCTCATTGGCCTATATTTAAAAATTAGGAAAATTAATTTTTGCCACATATTTAAATACTTTTTTTCTGTTTGTCTTTCTATTTTATCGGCCAATAAAGAAATAGAAGTAAGCATGAAAACAAGAACCAATAAGATGCTTAAAAAACTTTAAATTCCTCCTTTTTTATTTATCATTTTTTTTCTGCTATTTTTTCTTTCAAGTCTTTATTCTCTCTTTTTAGTTCAATCATCTTTAATTCCCTTCCAACTGATAATTTATTAATTTTTTCTAATTCATTATTTCTTTCTATAATTTCTTTTTCTGCTTCTTTATTTTCAGTAATATCTCTAGCAATATGAATATATTTAACGACATTCCCATTGTCAAACACCGGGGAAATAACAATTGATAACCATTTACCCAAGCCTTCTTCATAATATTCCATTTGCTCTCTCTTCCTTGTTTCCTTAGAAACTGCCAGCGGACAATACTTTACAGGCTTATCTTCTTTATGAAAAACTGAAAAACATTTTTTACCAATCATTTCCTCTTTTTTCATACGCAACAATTCACACGCTGCTTTGTTTACATTAAGAATAACAAAGTTTTTATCATGAATTGTTATACTATCAGACATTGAATCAAAAGTTTCAGACCATTCACTTACAAGCTCTTTCATCTCTTTTTCTTTGTTTTTTAATTCAGTTATATCAATACCAGAACTCAAACTTCCAATAACTTTTCCCTCTTTGTCATATAGTAAAGTATTGCGCCAGCTCACAAATCTTTTTTCTCCCTTTTTATTAATAATACCATTCTCAAAGACACTATAATCATTTTGCTGTTTCGTTAATCCTTGATGAACTTCTTTAATCAATGCCCTTTCTTCAGCTGGAATAAAATTTTCTAACCACTTTTTTCCAATGATATTATCTCTCTTATCACCTAATATCTCACACCCCTGTTCATTGATTAAAGTCACAATACCCTTCTTATCCAAAGTCATGATAATCGACCCAGCAATATTTAAATACATTTCAGATTTCTCTTTTTCTATTTTTAATTTTTCAAAATCTTCTTTAGTTTTAGAAATATCTCGACTTACTACAAAAATCCTCTCTCCTACTACATCTGCCGTAGAGTCAATATAAGCATAGGAACCATCATTTCTTTTAAAACGATAGTCTATTTTTATTGAGGGTAAGATATCATTGCTAGTTTTATTTTTTTTCTCTACATCTTTTAAGGTAACAGATAACAAAGAAAATATTTTTGCCTGATCTTCAGGATGAATAAATTCCAAGATATTTTTACCTTTCAAATCTTCTGGGGTGTAGCCTAGAGTTCTATTATGAGCTTGATTTACATAAAGAAAATTTGGTTTTTGTTTTGCTTCAATAATTGCTATCAAATCATCTGTTCTATCAAGAAGTTGTTTATACTCACCATCTTTTTCTTTAATCACTTTCTGTGATTTTTTAATATCTGAAATATCATCTATAATAACTGCAAAATAATTTTTTTCTGGTGAAAAAACATATATTCTATACCACCCTCCAAGGGCTTTGACATAATCTTCAAATCTATCCTCTCCTCCAAACAGAGCAATTTTACCAAACCTTCCTATCCAATCTGCCTCTTCTTTCTCAATACCAGGAATCACCTCTCTAACTGTTTTATTAATAATTTCTGTTTTTTTTAATCCGGTTAATTTTTCGTAAGCAGGATTTACATCAACAAACGAATAATCAATTGGTTTATTATTTTCATCAACAATAACCTTGTGAAGTGCAAAACCATTAAACATTTTTGAAAATAATTCTTTGTATTTAAATTCTAATTTATCCATTCTTTTCTTTTATAACAAAAAAAAACAAAACCACACAGGTTTTGTTTATTCTGTTTTTTTCTTAAAAATTGCATGAGGATACAATTGTATTATTATATTTTATAACAATAATTATACAATATTTTGAATTTTTTTTCAAATATTTAAAAAGTTATTTTAAATTCTGTTCCTTTACCTTTTTTACTATGTACCTCTATTGACCCATTGTGTGCCTCAACAATCTTTTTCACAATAACCAATCCCAAGCCAGTGCCCTGAACATTAACGCTCTTATCTTTTTCACCTCTAAAAAATCTTTCAAACAAATGTTTCTGATCATCTTCGGAAATTCCCAAACCAGTATCACTAACCAAAACTTCAACTTTATTTTTATTTTTACTTAAAATTAAACTTATTATATTATCTTGGTTTGGTTTTTTATATTTAACACTATTACTAACTAAATTGGTTATTAATTCTTCTATTTCGCTAGAATTTCCAAATAAAAATATATTGTCTTCTATTTTACTTTTAATTTTTATGTTTTCTCCAGCTGTAATGATTTCATAGTTCTCAACCAATTCTGTCATTAACTCACTAAAGTTAAATTTTTAAAAATCCTTCACCTCATTATTGTTTGCTTCCAATTTAGCCAATCTCAACATTTCATAAATAAGCTTTGAAACTCTATCAATTGACTTTTCGATTGAAACCACCTTTTCTTTTGCTTCCTTATTCTCAGAAAGATCAGATAATTCTGTTTTTAAAATAGTCAATGGAGTCTGTAACCCATGGGCAATTTCATGCATCATCAATCTTTGCTCTTCCTGCAAATTTTTTATTCTAGCCGTTCTTTCCTCTACCTTTTGTTCCAAATCTTCTGAATAATCCCTAACTTCTCTAAACAAACGGGCCTTCTCTATAGCAACTCCAGCCTGAAAAGAAAATGTTCTTAACAATTTATAATCTTCGCTATTATAAGAATCGCCAGATTTTTTAGCTCCCAAAAGAATAAAGGCTATTAGTTTATTTTCTAAATAAATAGGTACATACAAGTAAGCGCTTTTATCTTGAAAAAAATTCTCAAAGATTTTTTTGTTTTTCTTATATCTTTTTTTATCTTCCATTTTTAGTTCCTCAAGTCTCTCCAGTGCTTCCGTCTTGTTCATAATTGGAATGTACTCATCTTTTATACTTCCCAAAAGTTCTTCTGAGAGACTTATGGTTTCAAAATAAGTTTGGTGATTTATTTTTATATCTCGATTATCTATATATATAAATTTTACTTTATCAATCTTAAATATTATTTTTAGCTTTTGCATTATCTCATTGAACATATATTTAATATCAATATTTCGATTCAATGTTTGACTAAGAGAAAACAAGGTGTCTGAATAATTATATTTATCTTTAAAAAAAATTCTATCAGTTAACTTTCTGAAATATTTTTCAATAACTGGCACACCATATATGCCAGCTATAATTGTAATAAGCCCTGAAACAAATGATGATACTTTCTCAAAGGGCAAAACAGATTCAACTGATACCAAAACAATAATATAAAAAGCTGATATAATGCCAAACAACACAGAAAAAATAACACCTCTCTGAAAAACCATAGCTACATCAAACATACGATGACGCAAACTAGCGTATGCAATAATTATCGGGAAAAGACCAACTAATATATTCAAATATGGATAAATAAAAATATCGTATACTGGCATAAAAGCAAACAGGCCACCAATATAGCCAGTATAAGTTGCCCACAAAAAAGAACGAAGCTGTTTTTTATAATAACCGTCACTCTCTTTCATGATTTGTATCATTTTATAAATTGCATAAAGAACTGTAGAAAAGAAAATAATAACAAATAAATTATAAAAAATAGTTGGATTTGAAATATAATAAAATCCAGAAAAAACAAGTTCCAAATCTTTAATAAAATAATCTGTTAAATTAAGTATTTGAAAAAAAATAGTAACACTATACAAAAAAATCAACAATCTTTTTTTCTTGATATTCAAAAATTCAAAAATAAAATGGGTATACAATACCGTAATAAAAATTACTCCAAAATACCCCAGACGCCACCAAAAGATAGCCTTGGCATAGTCTGTTTCCATGCCAATTTTATATACTCCAATTCCCCATATCGCTACAGTCAAACAAAAAACTACCCAAATATTGTGCATTCTTCTCTTCCCTTTTACAAATAAAAATAAGCTAAGAAGGGAATTGCTTACTACAATAATTAAACCTGTTAACGAAAAAATATTCATATTTTTAAAAAAGCTCTATTCTTAATAAAAGAACAGAGCTTGTTATACTATAAAAAATCTTGTAAAACTTCAGCTCTTTTCTGAGCCTCAATTTTACTTAACTCCTCCTTTTTAATAATTATACTAGCTACCGGCATAATAGGCAAAGAAGCCCACCATCGTTCAGCTGTAAAATTAAATTGGATTTTTTTAAATCCGTAATACATATCTTTTTGTTTATCATGATAAGTAACAAAATTTATCAGATAAAAAAGCATTGTAGTGTCTCTCCAGCCCCATAGCCTTCCCAAAACTAGAGGCATAGTTATTTCTTCATACACCCTTTTCTCAAAATAAGGCATTGAAAACCAAAAACCAAAAATACAAATTTCACCTGCAAGCTCCTTTATGGGTTTGTGCATATCATAAATATAATATAAGCCCCCTATTTTTAATACCTTCAAAACTTCTTCAAGATTATTTATTGATTCCTTAATTCCACCAATCCCAAACACATTTGTAACAACATCTACTGATGACTCATCAATAGTAACAAAACCTTCTTTTTTTTGGGTTAGAGCAGTAGCGTCACCTCTTACAAACTTCGTTTGCACTGCTTGAGAATAAAATTTAGAATGTTTTTTCCGTGCTCTTGAGAGCATTGCTTCATTGTAATAAAGCCCAATCAAATTTACAGCCAATCCTTCAACCTTATTTAAATGAAAAATATTATCAATCTCTTTAGCTGTAAGACCTGTGCCTGTACAAAGATCAAGGCAAACGATTGAGTTTTGACTATTATTAAAACAATTTAAAACAAATTGTGCTGCACTTCTTCTCCATTTTAAATCCTGACCGCGGGTGGTCATGTGGTGCTTCCAATCATAAAATCTTGCTTCCCGATTATAAACTCTTTCAACTTCTTTTTCGTCCAACTCACAAACTTTGTCTTTACGGGGATTCAAAACAATCCAAATAAATGCTTGAATAATTTTTTTTAACACCCAAAATAACATCCGCTTAAAAATATTTATTTGAGAAAATTCATCAACAAATAAATATTCTGGGAGAAATTTATTTCTTAATTGATTTTTTTCAAAAATCAAATCCTCCTTCTTATTTTCCATATCCTCTTCCTCTTAAACAATGTTATACCGAAAGTTCAAATTCATTCTCCACAGCGAACCCAAGCATTTTATCTATAAAAGGTTGGTTCACTTCTGGATGGCTTACAAAAGTGCCTCCACAAGCATCAATCGTAGGACGAAGATCCCATTTGTAAGTCCAGGAAACATATGGCACATAATCCCTCATGGCCTTATGAAGCATTCTTTCAATTCTGTCCATTTTTTTATCAGAATTTTTTTGCCTTTCATTGCCATCAAGATACTCAACACCAAAAATCTTTAAATAATTGAGTCCAAGTTGTAAAATATTTTTATACTCAGGCGCTCGATTATTTACGATTGGGAAAACGCCCGTCTTCTCATTAGCACGTATCTTCATCATGAGATCAATGGCATAATCAACAGCAATTACATTTACTTCGGCTTTTTCGTGACCCAAAACATTAATCGGCATATTTATATCTTTGCCATTTGCTTCTTTAAGTACATTATTCCTAAAAAAATGAAAAGACTGCATGAAGCGATAATAGCCAGAAAAATTAAAGGCTTTTCCAAGTTCAGTATCACCAACCACTATACTCGGCTTAAACACAGTTATCTGTGTTTGCGGATTTTCCAAACCCCAAGCAAGCAGCATTTCTTCTGAAAGCGTCTTAGTTTCTTCGTAAGGATTATTGAAACGGGGTAAATCAATCTGGAAATAAGTTTCTGCAACTTTGTTAGCATCAGCATAAGCTGTCCCTAAATAAAAAACTTTTTCAATTTCAATTTCATTCATAAAGGAAAGCAAATTTTTCATACCACCTACGTTAACTGCCTTGTTAATTTCTTCATCAACAAAATTAATTGAACCAGCACTATGCCACAACTCAGTAATCCCTCTCATCTTTATCCAAGATAATTCCTCTTGACTCAAACCAAGTAATGGCAAAGTCATATCACCTTTTAAAATATGTAGATTTATTGATTGCTCATTTATCTTATAACCTGTTAATTTGATAGCCCTAAAAACACGACTTTGATAGTCAAGTTCCTTGCTATCACGTGATATCACACACAAATCATGTCCCTCAGACAGTAAATAAGCAGCAATATTTGAACCAACAAACCCAGTCACTCCTGTTAAAAAAATCATATCATTCTCCTTTAAATAAAATAACTATAATGTAAAGATCTGCCTATAATAAATTATACAAAAAATGTCATGAATTTTTTATAAAAAAATTCTAAAGAAAAGATAAAAAAATTTTAACAAAAAAAGACTAATGTTAGTCTTTTTATTAATTTTCTGCCCTATTATTCTTTTGTGTCAATCTTGTAACCTTTTCCCGGTAATGTATAAAGTAGCTTTTTTTTGCCATCCAAGTCTACTTTTTTTCTTAAACTCATTATATGAGACTCTATAGTATTAGAAAAAGGATCTGCACTCATATCCCAAACATGCTCCATAATCATAGCTCTACTCAAAGCAATACCCTTATTTCTCATCATATATTCAAGCAAAGTAAATTCTTTTCTTGTTAATTTAATTTCCTCATCACCTCGACTTACTATATGCTTATTTATATCCATCTTCAAATCTGCCACTTTTAATATCTCTCCTTTTATATCTTTTGGTCTTCTCATCAAAGCCCTACTTCTTGCCATTAACTCATCTAAAGAAAAAGGTTTAGTAAGATAATCATCAGCCCCAGCATTAAGTAAATCTACTTTTGTGGTTGTCTCAGACTTCACCGAAAGCATGAGAACTGGAATATGCTTTTTCTTTTTTCTAATTTGCTTCAATGCATCTAAACCATTCATTTTTGGCATTGAAAAATCCATAGTTATAAGATCATAGTGATTACTCAAAACCATCTTAACTGCTTCGTCTCCATCTTGCGCTTCATCAACTACAAAACACTCAGCCTCTAAGCTTTTCTTCAAATAATTTCGAATTTCTTTTTCATCTTCAACAACAAGTACTCTCATAAATTATTATTTTTAATTAATTAGCAATGTTTTTATTATACTATCTTTTTAAAATCGGGTCAATTTCGGATAGAATTGTAAAAAATACGTATAATAAACACCAAATCCCTTGTTTCCTCTAAATAATTTTGTTATAATAAGCTTATGTTAAGAATAAAAAAACTTGGCGTTATTTTAAGACCAACAAGGCTTGCTTTTGAAAGCAAGTGTGTTTTTAATCCAGGTATTTATCAAGACGGCAATACAGTCCACATGATTTATCGAGCGCTTGATGATAATTACGTTTCAACTCTTGGTTATGCCAGATTTGAAGGACCAACCAAGCTGGTTGAAAGATTTTCCAAGCCTCTCTATACACCAAAATTCAAATACGAATCACACGGCATGGAAGATCCTTGCATTGTAAAAATTGACGATACCATCTATATGACATATGTTGCTCACGATGGGGTTAACGCTTTAATTGCATATATGTATGGTGATGATATTTTAAATTTAAAAAGAGGAGGGATTATTAGCCCTCTTATTTCATATCACAAGGCTGCAAAACTATTTGATGAAACCCAGCTAAAAGACGACTACTATATGTTTGGTGCTTATTATGAAAAATACGGTGACAAAAATATCTATGTATGGGAAAAAGACGGCGTACTATTTCCTGAAATGATCAACAAGCGCTATGCTCTACTTCACCGCATCCTACCAGATGTACAGCTCATCAAATTTGATGATTTCAAACAATTAAAAAATACAAAATACTGGGAAGAACATATTAGACACTTAGCTGATCATGTAGTTTTAGAAGGTGATTTTAATTTTCAAAACAGACATATTGGAGCAGGCGCCCCGCCAATCAAAACCAAAGACGGATGGATTCTTATCAATCATGCGGTACAGAAAAAAAACAGTGGTAGAATTTATCGCGCTACTGCCGCTCTTTTAGATTTGAATAACCCTCAAAAAGTTATTGCCAGACTCCCCTATCCTCTATTTTCCCCTGAAGAAGACTACGAACTGGAAGGACATGTGAACAATGTGGTATTCCCAACTGGTATTTCAATTTTTAACAATCAAGCATATATATATTACGGCACATCAGATAGCTACGTAGCTGTGACTTCAGTAGATATTGATGAGCTAAGAGAAGAACTACTAAAAAATAAAGTGTAATTTTTGGCTTATTCTTTTTTCCTTATAAGCTAGACATTCTTGTTGCCAAAAAATATGTCTAAACCAAAAAATCCTTGTGTTTTGTATGTCTCTAGTTTTCCTCCAAGAGAATGTGGCATTGCTACCTTCACAAGAAGACTTACAGACGCAATCGACAAAGAGATAGCACCAGATGTAAAAAGTAAAATCTGTGCTATCAATTCCAATGGAACCTCTATCTACAATTATCCCCGCAAAGTTATAATGCAAATCAATGAAACTGAGATGGAGGACTATATAAAAAGGGCTTACGAGATCAACAAAAGACCAGACATAAAAATAGTCAGCATTCAACATGAATATGGCTTGTTTGGCGGTGAGCAAGGTGAATACCTAATGGCTTTTTTGGAGCTACTCAAAAAACCTTTTGTTATTACTATGCATACAGTCTTGCCTCATCCTGATGAAAAGATGCGCAAAGTTGGCAATATCATTTCAGAAAAAGCTGCTGGTGTTACCGTTATGAACAAAACCGCCAAAGAACTGCTTCACAAAGTTTACAAAATCAAGAAAAATAAGATTCATGTTATTCCACATGGAGTTTTTCATGTTCCTTTTCCTTCAAAATATAATGCCAAGAAAAAATTAAATTTGAACGGTCGTTTTGTACTATCCACCTTTGGTATGATTAGTTGTGACAAAGGAATTGAGTATGCCATTGAAGCACTCCCTGATATTGTTGCTAAATATCCCAATATACTTTATCTGGTTATCGGGGCCACCCATCCGCAGGTTCTCAAAAACGAAGGAGAAAAATACCGCAACATGCTAAAAAAACTAATTGTTAAACACAAACTACAAAACAACGTAAAATTTTACAATAAATATATTGAAGAAAGAGAAATTCCAGATTTCCTACGGGCTACAGATGTCTATATTTATCCTATGCTTTCCAAAGAACAAGCTAGTTCAGGTTCTCTATCAGACGCCATGAGTTGTGCTTGTCCTGTTATTGCTACCAAGAGTCAGTATGCCCAAAGCGTAATCAACCGAGAACGAGGCTTTCTGGTAAATTTTCGCAATTCAAAACAAATCCGTGATGCTCTGTTTGATTTAATAGAAGACAAACAACTACGCAAAGAAATGACCAAAAATACATATTTCTATACTCGACATATGACTTGGCAAAACGTAGCGTATTCTAACTTCAATCTTTTTAATCATATAGCCAAAATAAGACCAAAAGACAAAAATACCTATCCGCCAATAAAGCTAGATTATATTAACTCATTAACAGATGATTTTGGCATCATACAATTTGCCAACCATACCAAACCTGATATTCATTCTGGCTATTGTGTTGATGACAATGCTCGTGCTTTGATTGGTTGCGTTGATATGTTTCAACAAAAGCGCTCTGCAAAAATTGCCAAAATGATGAATAACTATCTACATTTTTTGGACTTTACTCAAAAATCCAATGGTCGTTTTCATAATTTTGTCAGTTATCAAAAAACTTGGAATGACATTCAAGAATCTGATGATTCCTTTGGTAGAGCTATTTGGGCCTTAGGAAAAACCATTAGCAGTAATTATCTTAACGAAGAACAAAGAAAATTGGCTTTGAAAATATTTAATTCAGCCTATCACAACGTCCATAAACTTGAATCTTTACGTGCTATTGCCTTTGCAATCATTGGTTTATCTCACTTGTATGATTCTCCATACAACCCGATAACAAATATAGAAAACGATATCAAAATCCTATCTGACAAACTAGTATTTAAATTTAATATTACAACTAGTGAACAAAAAAATTCTTGGGACTGGTTTGAAAATTCTCTTACTTACTCGAATTATAAACTACCAGAAAGTTTATTAAGGGCATACGAAACAACTGGAAACAAAGAATATAAACAAGTAGCTGAAAAAGCTCTGAAATTTTTAATGGGTATAACTTTTGAAAAAAAAGAACATTTTTCTCCAATAGGCCAAGATGGCTGGTATTTCCGAGATGGCAAAAGAGCATACTTTGACCAGCAACCAGAAGACGCTGCTTCTGCAGTCGAAGCGTTGACAATCGCCTATCGAGCAACCAAAAAGAAAACCTATAAAAATAAAGCTGAGTTAGCTTTCCAATGGTTCCTTGGTAAAAACCATCTCAAGCAAATGGTTTATGACGAGGCTACCGGAGGATGCTATGACGGTCTTGGTAAATACTCTCTCAATTTCAATCAAGGAGCTGAATCAACTCTATCATATTTTCTGGCTAGATTAGCTATTGAAAAAATAAGTAACTAAAAAGGAGGCGGGATACACCATGAAAATATTTAAACACCTTTACTATAAATTTTTTTGTAATAAAATAATTAAATATCACATTGACTATAAACGTGATAAATGTGATGATCGAAATATATTGGAATCAGTTATATTTCCTTTTATTTTGGCTGAGTTCGATCCACAAAGTATTCTTGATATCGGTCGAGAAGGTTACCAGGAATTTTATAATGACTTCTTTACTGGACGCGACTTATGGACACTTGATTATGAACCCAAACATGAAGAATTCGGTTCGCCTGACAAACATATTGTAGATTCTGTAGTTAATCTAAGTAAACATTTCAAAAAAAATCAATTTGATTTTATTCTTATGAACGGTGTTTTTGGTTGGGGACTTAATGATGAAAAAGATATTCAAAAAACTTTTAATGATATATTTGAAATACTTAAACCAGGAGGGATATTTGTACTCGGTTACAATGACGACATTGTGCCACTAGAAAAAATTACTGGACTTAAAAAACTCAGGGCTTACAAATTCAAACCACTAAAAACAAATGAATATGTTTGCAGTAATGGCAATCATACTTATAACTTTTACATAAAATAACTATTCTCTTTTCATTCCTGCGGAGGCGAGAATCTCATGATTGTAGAAATAGTTAATATTCCTGCCTCCGTCCCGCAAAAAGACGTGACAAGCAGGAATAACAAAAACATGGATTATATTAAAAAAGCCTATACTGAAGCCCTAAAAACTCTAGATGCTTCAGCAAAAAAAACTGGTTTCTATGCTTCTGGACTTAAAGGAGGTTATGAAGCAACTTGGGCTAGGGATTCTATGATTACCTCCCTTGGCGCTAGTCTGGTTGAAAATAAATACAAACATCCTTTTGCGAAATCACTAGAATTACTCGCTAGTAATCAAAGTAGCAATGGACAAATTCCTAATTGCGTAGGTTCTTACAATACTGACAGAAGAAGCAATGCAACTTTCAATTCCATTGACTCAAGCCTCTGGTTTATAATCGGCCATTACGCTTATGCCAGAGCTTACAATACTCACGGTTTACTAAATAAACATAAAAAACACATAGCCAAAGCTTTACTTTGGCTTCGCATGCAGGATCCAAACGAAGATGGACTTCTCTCTCAACAACCAACCATGGACTGGATGGATGCTTTTCCTCATAAATATGGTAATGTGATAAATACGCAAGCCATGTATTTCACCGTACTTAAACTTATAGGGGATAAAAAGAAAGCTATTCATTTTCGAAAAGTGGTTAACGGTGATGTTGATGCTTATTTAAAACTCTACGACAAAAAACTTGGATACTATTTACCCTGGAATTGGAAAAATCATGATGGAGATCGTGAACAGGAAGAATGGTTTGATTCACTAGGAAACTGCCTAGCCATTCTATCAGGTTTAGCCAAAAGACCACAGGCCTTATCTATTCTTAAACACATTGAAAAAAATAAGATCAATCGCCCTCACCCACTAAAAGCTATCTGGCCTCCTATCAAAGAAGGTGATAAAGAGTGGAAATCTTATTTTTCAAAATGTGATGCTCGTGAACCACTTAGCTACCTAAATGGTGGTATCTGGCCATTCATCGGAGGATTTTATGTAGCTAGTCTAGTTAAAATGAATAAGCTTAAACAGGCTAAAGAAGAACTTGAAATTCTAGCTAAAGGAAATTTGAAAGCAACTGAAATGAGAGAATTAAAAGGCAAGTATAATTTCAATGAATGGCTACATGGAAAAACTGGCAGTCCTGAAGGAGAAGCCTACCAAGCTTGGAGTGCTGGTATGTATATCTATGCTTATGAATGTGTAAAACAAAAACGAGCGATTTATTTTGAATAGAAATTACAAAAAACACAAGATACAAGATACAAGCAAATCAAAAAAAAATAACCAAACATTAATATTGTTTGGTTGTTTTTATTTTTATTCAAACTATTTTTCCATAAAAGAAGAGCCCCTAAATAAAAAGTACAAATAATTAACTCTTTTTTTAAAAGAGCAGTACCCGAGCGAAGTATAAATAGTTAATTCTCACTTTTTTAAAGGGGAGAATTATTGATTTTGATTCGCTTGGTGCTCTAACTGAAAAAAAAGAGAAATAACATAAACATTATCCGCTTAATAAATTCCCCTCTTTTTAAAGAGGGGTTGATGGTGTGAAATTTAAAATCCACGTAAATCAAACTAACAAAATTTGCTTTGGAATATGCTTAGCTAGGGGAGTTAAAAACGTAAATCAAAACACCTACCTTTTACCTCTCTCCTCTTCAATAAAAATTTGAATAGCTCTAAGTACCCCATCTATATCTTTCTTAACTTGCGAGTCATTGAATCTCAAGATTCTATAACCTGCTTTTTCGAGTTGATCTTGTCTGATTTTATCTTTTTCTTCTTTCTCACCATGACTCGCGCCATCAATTTCAATAATTAATTTATATTCTGCACAATAAAAATCTACAATATAATTAAATATTTGCTTCTGGCGCAAAAATCTTGGACCTAATTTTCTGGCTTTCAAATTATTCCACAATAAAACTTCTGACAAAGTTGAATTATTTCTTAGATTTCTAGCTAAATATTTTAAATTTTTCATAATTATTATTATAAACCCCTCCCCGCTTCGCGGTACTCCCCTTTAAAAAAGGGAGAATTATTGATTGTGTTTCGTGGTGCTTTTCTTTAAAAAAAGGGAGAATTATTGATTGTGTTTCGCGGTGCTTTTCTTTAAAAAAAGGGAGAATTATTGATTGTGTTTCGCGATGCTTTTCTTTAAAAAAAGGGAGAATGTAAAAATTTAACTTCATTTAGGCGCCCCCTTGAAAAAGAAAAGAATTATTAATTGTACCTTGCTTGGAAGCTTGTTATTAAAAATAGGGGGTATTAAAAAATTTATTTTATAATATTTTTCTTAAACAAGAGATATATTAAATTCCCCTCTTTTTAAAGAGGGGTTGATGGTGTGAAATCTAAAATTCACGTAAATCAAACTAACAAAATTTGCTTTGAAATATACTTAGCTAGGGGAGTTCAAGAACGCCAATCACGAATCTCAATCAGTCCTCTTCCCCTGTCTTTAACTACAAGCTTTTGTTTAGCCTTCCAGCCATACTTTTCAACTATTTCCTTAGGAATAGTTACCGTATAAGAATAGCATGATTTTTTTGTAAGTTTTTGAATATATTTTTTCATATTATTAATTATAACATATTAGGGGATTCTATAGAATCCCCTATAGAGTCCTCTAAAATACAAAAAAAGAAGAATGTTGCACTCTTCTTTTTTATAATTTGTAATTGTAAATTCGTAATTAGCTCTACTCTTTCCCTAATTTCTCTTGCAATATCTTATAACATTTCTCTGCTACAGTTCTGTATTGATAGTTATTCATAGCATGCTCATGAGCATTTTTACCCATTTCTTCGCATAATTTATCATCAGTTAAAAGGCGTAAAGTGTATTTAGCTAAGTCATCAATTGATGCTCGATAAGCAAATACTTTTGGTTCGTCAAATTTAATCTTGTGATCGGCTTCAAAACCCATTCCCTCATATGCCCATTCTTCAGTTAGCTCAACAGTTGATTCAACTTTGGCTAAAAAGCCAGTTTTTTCATGTACTATAGTATCGGCTGGTCCACCAACATTTATTGAAATTACCGGTTTGCCGCAAGCCTCTGCTTCCATCTGAATCATGCCAAATCCTTCTAGTCTCGAAGGAGCTGCATATATATCACAAGCAGCAATCAACCAATTCATAAAATCATGTGAAAAAGCTCCGCTTAAATATTGAATCTTGCCTCTATCAAGACCAAGTCTATCAATTAAAGCATCTTCTTCTACACCATGCACCTCAGCTGATTCACAATCCCAATGTTTAAGCACATATTTCCAATCTTTGAATTCCTTATCAACTCGAGCCAAAGCCTGAAGCATTTCCTGAGCTCCTTTGGAAGTCACATCTCCTCCCACAGTCAAAATCATTTTCTCATGCGGTTGAATACCTAACATTTCACGAAGTTTAGTTCGCATTGGATGATCCTTTTTCACTGGGAACATTTCCTTAGCATCAAAACCGATTGGCAGTGTTATAAAATTCTTTGTATCCACACCGTCTCTTTTGTAGGTTTCTGTTACCCAATCTGAAGTTGTAAAAACTAGTGGGAGGTCTGAAATCATATCATGATAATTTGCCACCCAACCATTAGCTACAAACCAAGGCACAGGGGTAATTCCATGATTTTGGGGTGAAATAATTATATCATTAGCATAGGTCCAACAACCAACTCCAATAGCTACATCTGGCTTAAAAGCATCATAAACCCATTGCTTCTGGAAGCTGGGAGAATAATGAGACGGCATCACATCCACTCCCATTTCCTTTAAACCATGATAAAGTAAATTTCCTTGTATACTTAGTCCATCCGGTTCTGGCGGATAAGCATGTAAAACTGCTATTTTCATATTTTTCCTACTTATTGTCATTCCCGGCTGGAGAAATGAGCGATAGCGAATTTCGTAGGGGAAGGGAATCTACGTGTTACTAATCTTTTTTATGTAGATTCCCTTCCCCTCCATTGCTCGCTAATGCTTGCAATTCCGGCCGGGAATGACAATAATAAAACATTATTAATTTTTAATTTGACTAAAAGCTTCGGGGTTCGTACAGTATCCCACATCAATTCCATCCATTGGATAGCCATACATTTCCCCAACAATTCTTTTCTTCTTCTCATAAGTTTCCTTGTCTAAATCAACCATAAATTCTGCTTCATCACTTGCAACTGCCAAGGGCCGAGCATCCTGATCATCAACTTTTTTATAAGAAAAATAAAAAACCGCCTCCGGTTTTTTATTTTTATTTGTAATGAATTGTTTAACTGCTCGATTAACTATTTTGTGTCTACTATGACCATATTCACCATTTTCTCCATGGCAAAATATATAATCAAAATCTTCAGTAATATTTTTATCTAGTAAATTTTTAGCCTCTTCATGTAAAATCTCCTCGTTTAATTCGTTTCCGTCATCCAAATCACTAATAATCCCTCTAACTCCCAAATATTTACAAACTCTTCTAAATTTTGGTTCTCTGTCAGCATCGCTCTCCCTACACATAGAATAAACTGTCCAATTTACCTCGGGGTTATTCAAAATTGTTCCTCCCATCCATATCACTTCATCATCAGGGTGAGCAACAACTACAAGAGCTTGCTTATTTTTTTCCAAATTCAATTTTTTCATATTCAAGAAAATTGTTTATTCTTTCTTCTTGGTTAATTTTATCTCTTTTTCAATATCTTCAATCTCCTTGCCAATAAATTCTTCAGAAATATCTAAAGACTCTTGTAATTTTTCTTTTACCCTTCGTTCAGATTCAGAAAGTCCTGCCTTTTTGTCAGCCAGCTCGATCAACTCATCAACCTCTTCGTGTAAAGCATAGAAAATCTTACTCATCTTTACCTTAAGCTCGTCTGCTTCACGTTTGATTCGTAACTTCTCGGCAATAAAGAACTTTCTCTGATAGAAAATGTAACCAACTAGTAATGCTATAGCTAATAATAACACTAATATTATCCAAAGTCCATAGCTACAGATGATTGATGGGCTAACTACATTAAGCAAATGCTTAGTTGAGCTAAGCGACTGAGCACCACGACTATCTATGATAATGGCCGAAACATTGTAAGTGCCCTTATCTAAACCATCCTTGTATACAAAGGCCCAATTACCTGACTCATCAGTCTCTACTTCACCTTCAATTGTATCCTTACCTGTTCTTTCAATATAAACCTTGACTCGTACGTTTGAATAAAATGATGTTCCCTGTACCACAAGATCATCCTTTTTGCTTATAACATCCGGAACACTAGTAATTATTGGGGCTTTCAATGGATCAATTACAAACATTACTGAGCTAGAAGCAGTATTACCAGCTTTATCAACTGCTACAACAGTTGCTGAATATTCAC
The DNA here is from genome assembly GCA_002869165.1 of Candidatus Parcubacteria bacterium. GTDB lineage: Bacteria > Patescibacteriota > Patescibacteriia > Patescibacteriales > UBA12075 > BM705. Next base: position 73,092 of record PKTK01000008.1, read on the forward strand.
CTGGAGCTAATACAGGAGATTTATATGAACCTGTACTTACATTATCAGGTGTCACATCAAAACTCTCTGTACCAATAATAATATTATACTTTTCTATGCCTGATGTTTCATCAGTAGTTGAAAAAACTAGATTTGGTGTTGGATTGGTACTGTCCCCTTTATCATCAATTGCTAATTTAAAATCTTCAGGGGGAGTAGCGTCGATCATAACTTTGCGATGCGATACTTGTCCCCAACCATATTGATTTTGATATTTGATATGGAAATACTGCTCACCATCTTTTTGCTCCGTAAAAGTCTCTGTCTCAATAATGCCCTCATTTACCACACCTGGGTCATCTTTTGGGTTGTCAGTAATCTTAAAGGCTACACCAGTTAAGTCAGCTAAAACCTTCCAATTAAACTCTGGTCTATTATTGCTATACCAAGTATTTTCATCTGGATGAGTATCCGAGTCAATTTCTGGAATTGGAGGAAGAAGCCCTTTTGGCTTTTCTTCAACCTCCTCTTCTTCAGGCTCTTCTTCAACCACTTCTTCTTCAGGTTCTTCCTCTACCACGGGTTCAAATATTTCATAAGTTGCCTTACCAAGTCCATCAACAATGTTAGTACCCAGCCCATCAGCTGCTAATACATTTCCAGACCTATATGTAACTTCGGTAGTTCCTACCTGTTTAGATACAAAAGTAACAGAAAAAATAGTTCCAGCTGAGCCTGTATATGATCCTGGAGAACCACCACCAAAAGTAATAGTACCTGCTGAGTTAGAAAAAGTTGGATCGGTGGTCCAAAGTTTAAAAATAGAGCTGGCATCAGATACTTTAGAAACAGTAATATACGCTGGGTCAAATTTTATTAAACCATCAGCTGCGTTTATTCCTACTCCCCCACCTGAATTTACTACAACATTCATAGTAAAACTCTTACCCACTTCAATCTTACTTGAACTTGGAGACAACAAAAGAGAAGCGCTAGCTCCCTGTGCTATATTTGGAGTAAATACTGCAAAAGTAAATACAAATATTAGAAATAACGAAATCCTCCTCATAAAAAATAACTAGGCTACATTTACTTCGATTTTCTTTTTACCGCTATTTTGTAACCTAAGAAGCGGTAATTTTAATATTAAAATTCCTTTTTTAAATTTTGCTTGTACTTCAGATACGTTTACCTCTTGTGGTAAAATAATCTGTCTGTAAAACTGGCCCCATTGACATTCCTGTCTAAGATATTTATTGTCAGCTGGATCTTCCTGATTCTCCAAAACTTGAGGCACTTCTCGTCTGCCCTTAATAGTAACAACATCATTTTCATTTTCAATACTAATATCTAGTTCAGAAATCTCTACTCCAGGAATAGGAGCAATCACTACAATATCCTCAGCTGTTTGATAAATATCAACATCAAGTTGCAAAAAAGCTGATGATTTTTCTTTTTTTGGTTCTTCTGTTGGAACTGTTCCTTCTTCAACCTTAACCTTAAGTTTATCTAAAAAACTCATAAAAAATTAATTTATTTAACTGTTATAAATATACACATATTATAACATATTCGATTAAAATATCAAAATATTTATAATTTATAATCAACCTGTCCAGTTGTACAACATAATACTAAAATCAATCAAATCTACATTTCCATCGTTGTTTTGATCTGCACATTCATTATCTGTATCCCACCAATAAAGAAGAATAGAAAAATCCGTAATATTTACTTTGCCATCACCATTTAAGTCTGCTCCAGCACATACCTGTTCTTCAAAAACACCACCCACAACGAACTTCTCAGCCTTGGAAAAATCACTAACATTACCCGCTACTACACTTCCAGAAACTTTTGCTAAATAATTATTATTTTCAAAACAGTCTGTATTGATGGTATATAACCATTTACCACTTTCGCTTGAAGTAGCAGCGTATTTCATAATCTGATCAGGCAAAACTCCCCCAACCACATCAGGATACAACCAAAGATCCATTACAGAATCTGCTGATGAATAACCTTGAATTTCTAAAACATCTCCCGCATCAAGAGATTGGTTAGTAATTTCAATAGTTGGCGGAATATATACATTTTGCAATTCCGTCTTAGTTCCTTCATCTATATAAAAAGTAAAAGACTGAGTCAATGATTTCCTTTCATTAGGATCTTCTGCCCAAACACTGAATGTATAAACACCTTGGGGCAAATCGTATACATCTATCTGAAATGAACCGTTGCTTCTGGCTATAACATCATCTTCCTCAACTCCATCTTTTAATAAATACACTTTTGAATTTGGATAGGCCCAACCCTGAAAAACTACCACTGGATCTCCAGGAAGCTCAGGAAATGGATAATAGTCATCATTATTTACTCCAGAGGTTGAACCTCCGCCACCTCCAGCTCCTCCACCAGCTCCTCCACCAGCTCCTCCACCAGAACCAGGTTCACCCTCAACATCCTCATCACCATCTTCTCCGCTATAGCCTGAAATAGAAAAATTAATTAAATAGTCAGTCGTATCATCAACACCTTCATCATCCCGACACCTTACATAATAATTATAATCGCCTGCTCCTAGCCCGGACAAAATGCTAGAATGATAATAGCCACCTGTGTAAGAAAAATTCTCTGTCATAGCAACATAGGTTGTACTGGCAGTATTAGTCCAACGACAATAAGCAAAATAGTTGGTATTCAAAGAAAGGATAATTTGCGTTGTTCCATAACCCAAGATACCAGATGGCGTTCCATTTGACCTGAATTTCTCAATAGTAATTCCCATTGAAACTGGCTCTATTATATAAATATAGGCCTGACTACTTTCCAAAATATTGCCACTGTCATTATAAGTGCTGATATTAATTGCTCGAGCACCTGTTGTACTGGGGTTGTTTATTTTATGAGGCAAAGTGCTTGAACTAGTACTGGAGACAATCTTATCTCCCCATTCAGCAACATCGCCTAATTCAATCTTTACAAACTGACCAGCGTTTATCCCGCTAAGCGAACTTAATTCAATATCAATACTACCACTAGTCGTACTGGCTGTTACGGTAACCAAATCTTCTGTAACTGAACTAGTAGAAGATAGCTCCCTATCAACATAAACTCCATTCAAAGCATTGGAAACTGACAAATCTACATCATAAACATCAAATTCTCCATCAATTAAAAAATACCCGTCTTCTGGAACAACTGAAATTCTACCTCCTGCGGGAATTGGTTCTAAAACTTGAAATTTTATTGTATGATCACTTGGTGTACCTGGCCAGCTAAGACCCAGTGTATCACTTATTTTTATTAAAGCATTAGTATCAGAAACAAAATAATAATTAGAAAACAAAAACATGCCCAATAAAAAAACACTTACAATTTTTACTATTTTATTCATCGTCTTTGTTTTTTATTTCTGCGAAAATCTAAATAATAGTTGATAATTATCAATAAAAATAATAAAATTATTCCACTTCCCATTATCATTATTAAAGTTTCATCACTCAAAGTGCCTCCTATTGAGGCTTCTCTTTCATTCAAGGCATTCTCTCTCGCATTTAACATCTCTTCCTTTTCTTTTAATTGAGACGCTAATTTATTATATGGATTATCAGGTACACCAACTGACATACCAATTGCTGAAGAAAAACTAGCACCAAAATATTTACTTAAATCAATTGGATTAAGACCAAGATACGACAAAAAAACTACAGAAAACAATAGCAAAAAACCCAATCTCCATTTATGTATATGTTTGACTGTTTTTTTTATCATAAATTTATTTTACACATCGAAAACCAATACCTGGCTCAACTGAAGATGGTGGTGTAACAGCATACAGGGAATAAACTCCTGCATCACTTTCATTATTCCAATACCCCCCTCTTACCATTCCTCTCGTGCCCTTTGATTTTAGCCAAAAATAATCTTCGCTATAATTCACATTTGGCTCACTAGTATTTGTTTCGCCGGGTAAGCCCTGTCCGTCAGTCGAATCAATATAACCTGCCTGGGGAAGCGCCTTTCCGTCATACATTCCATCTTCAACAACTCCATCAACCCACTCCCAAACATTTCCAATCATATCAAAAACACCATATGAAGAAATACATTTACTAGCACTGCCGCTCAAGCCGGGTTGACTAGCCCAATTACTGCTTACCTGACAATCATCTTCTGTCCAGGCTGATGAAATATCTGGAGTACCCAGAGAAGCCTGCATCCATTCTGAATTTGTTGGCAAACGCTTACCTGCTTTCGCACAAGCTCGCTTAGCTTGATCCTGGGAAATATTTCTCCACGGCAAGGCGCTCACTTTTGTTTCTGGCATACAACTTGGGTCATCAAGATTTACCAAGCTTTCAGTTTGATTTTGCGGATCGTTATAAGAACAGTCATCCGAAGTTGATACTTCATAAATATCAATACAAAAATCTCCACCACTGTATGGAATCAAAGTCATTCCCTTGGGACACCTTCCTTCAACCACCTCATCCATAAGTTTGTTTTTGGCAATATTATCTGAAGCTTTTATACCAATAGTTGTAAAAACTACTGCAAAGATCACTACCACAATCTCCTTTTTACCAATAATAGACTTTTTCTTTTTTAAATTTATTTGCTTAGTCGCCATCTATTTTAAAATCACTACCAATTATTATTTGAATATCAAAGTCTTCATCACTTAACTCTTTCAAATCAGGGACCACGCCCAAATCTTCTGCTATTCTTTTAGCATCATTCTTAAGGTCTGTTTTATAATTAATAACTGTATACTCATAATCAAAGCTATTTGCATTACCTGTTTTTATAACCTTATAACCTTGTTCTTCAATTACTTCTTTTGCCTTGGTTGCAGCCCCGCTAAGACCTCCTCCATTTAAAATTTCAATAGCTGCATCAAAGTTATATTCCACAACATCTTTCATGACTTTTTCTTCTTTAGTAATTTCCTCCTGGGTATCATCTTCGGGCGTCAGACTCTCTTCCGTGTCGTCAACAAAATTGTCAACTGGCACTTTTTCGTTTAAACCTTGCTCCTCACTTGTTGATTCAATTATCTCCATTTCATGGCCTTTGTTCAAATAATACATAAGAGCAACAGAACCAAGCAAAACAATAAAAATAAATATAAAAGTTATTTTAAGCAATGGAAACCTTGCTCTGGTTCTCGTTGATTTTGACTCTACTTTGTTCGCGTTAACTTTCAAGTCCAAAACTTCGTCCTTTTCTTCATGAACACTAACCTTCTTAGTTTTTGTTGGAGTTACGGGTATACCGTATTGTTTTTGAGCATTAATAACGGCTTTTCTAATGGAGCGCCTGACCAACCAAACCATTATAAAAATAATCAAGAAAAATGAGCCTAAAAGAATTGTTATTGGCTTCCATTGTAAAACCCAAAAATACAAATTTCTTTCAATGGTTTCCCTGTGCTCATCTGTACCAAAAGCTACAATTAATTCCGCTCGGTATTTGCCCATCTCTAAAAGTTCATCAGGAATCTGCCAGTCATACTCCCACTTTCTAGTATCTCCTGGCAGAACATTGCCTGAAATTGTTTGATGATTTATTTTGTACTCACCTTGCTCTTCATCTTTATAGTTATAAATTTTTATCACTCCTTGGGGTTGCAGAATAGAGTCGCCAGTATTTTGAAATTTAAAAACAAAGTTTGCCTCCCCTTCTGAATAAATATCTTTATCACTACTGAATTCTCTGATTATACCACTCTCGTTTACATCGTCCCCATTGATATTTAAAAATAACAAAGAACTAAGCATGCTTGATATTTTTATAACTGACCCCTCCTCCTCTTCTTCATCGTTTGGTTTTGTGCCTATCAAAATAGCAATCCTGTGGCCTCCAGGATTAATTTCATCGGGTACATCCACAATAAAAGGAATTTGCTTGCTTTGATTAGCGGGAATAGCTATGGGTCCATCCTCAATAATCACCCAGTTGTTTATTAAAAAGGGGTTACCTGCAATTTCTTCATTACTTAAAGGCGTAAAATTAACTGTACACGTATCATTCTTTGACTCGAAATTCATAAGACTAGCATAGACTGTAATTTCGTGAGGGTTATTATTGACCACTTTTACATAACTCTTCCAGATTTGACCCGGCACCACATTATTTCTAATTATCGGAGGAGTAATAGTCATGGTCATTTTTTCCTGGGCCAAACAAGGCAAAGCAAAAATGAATACCATAACAAGAAGGAATGATTGTACAATTTTTTTATACATAACTATTCTTTTAAGTTCAACACGCCATTATTTTCTGCTTCGTTCTTAGCGCGCACTACATGATGTCCTCCTTCAGCTTCATGATGATGATAACTATAAGTTTTTCTAAATATCAATATTATTAAAAATGATAAAATCAAAAACATAAAACCAAAAAGTCCAAGCAATATTTTCCATGGCATCACCCAAAAATAAACTGTGTCTTGTAAGTCCCTCAAACCGCTAGCACCATATTCAATCTCAAGTCTTGCCTTATATTTACCAAGTTTAGTTGCTCCTGCCCACTCCACTATTTCCTCCCAATCTTCTCCACTGGAAACAAAGCTTGTTTCCTCGTTTATGGGCACACTAGCGACTTCCTCTCCTCTTCGATTGTAAATATAGATTGCCCCCTTTGGACTAATGTCTCTATTACCTGCATTGTGAACGGTATAAGAAAATCGAGCTGGCCCATCCATATAGGCATTCGAAAGAGAATTAAAGCCAACTAACTGTGCTTTTTCAAATACATTTTCCACAATATTAAAGCTTAACATTATTTCAGTATAGCTTGTCTCTCTCATACTTCCATGAGCAATTCCCTTGTTTGAACCAATCGGCAAAGCAATTCTAGCATACCTCTTACCTGGCAAGGCAGTGGAACTAACATTAATTTCCAAATCAACTTGCGTACTTTCACCTGGCATCAATTCTATCACTCCTCGTTTAAATTTTATCCACTTAGCCATAGAAGTTTGATTATCCAGATCTCCGGGATTAGCAAAAACTTGCCCCCCTTCTTCCAAGGTGATGTCATTTACGGCTGCATAAATATTAGCCTTTCTTGAATCAGAAAGATTTTTGATATTAATTTTGTACTTAAAAATATCACCTGCCTTTGCTTGTTCATCAATTATGGCTGGAGAAACCTGGATAATAGATTCTTGAGCATGAACAAATAATGGAAACAGTAAAAAAACTAATGTAAATAATAATTTCTTCATAATTCTAAGCTAAGAAAAAGATATAAAATATAAAGAAGAATAAAAGTAACACCAAGAAAGTAGCAAAAAGAATCATCGCCAAATGCAAAGTTGGTGAAGGCCCTTGATATTTTTTAACATACTTAACTTGACTTAAGCCCACACTTGCCATAGCCTTTCTAACTGCACGATTCTTATAAAGTCTAAGCATTATGATTATTAAAACAGTAAAGAATAATAAGACCAAAGAAACTGGGACTATGATTCGCCACGGAATAATCCAAAAAGACTTCTTAGACACGAGAGATCCTTTGCCCTGCCCACCATCGCTAACATCTGTTCCGTAAGTTAAACCCAAAGTGGCTGTATACTTACCAAAAGCATTATTGCCTGACCAATTTATTCCAGAAAATTTTCTAAATGTTTCAGGAAGTACTGCTCCTTTTTTTTCATTAACCCTTATCATCTCAACTTCTCTACCAAACATATTCTCAATCTTTACGGTTCCATAGGGTTTCAGGTGAACATTTCCCTTGTTTTCAATTCTAATAGAAAAATTGACATCAAAAGGAGTACTATAATAATCCTTGTCAGTATTAAACTCTCTTATCTCTGCTTCTTCATCAACATCACCTTTTACTTGAAACAATAAAAGACAAGCGGCTTGCTGAGAAATAGACATACCAGCGCCCTTGTCTTCTGAGTTTATATTAATTTTTGGAGGCTCAGTACCAAAAAGAATAGCTCCCCTATATCCACCTGGACCGATTTCACTCGGAACGCGAACTACATAATTAACCACCTTTTCCTCATTTGGTCCCAAAGGAATTGCCTGACTAGTTATATCAATCCATGAAGCCATGGTGTAGCCCGTATCTGTTCCAGGAGGCATAAGCCTGGCGGCTCCATCTTCACCATCTGCACTAAAATCACGCAAGTACACATAAAACTGTTTACCTTCATCTGACACATTGGTAACTTTTAATTGTTGTGTCAGAATTTGACCTGGTTCTACCAGCTCATCTACTATAACCGGACTGATTTTAATGCCTACTGATTGAGCGTAGCTAAAATTTACTACAAAAAAACTTAACGCAATTATTATTGCAATTAGCAATGGGGATACTTTATTATTCATTTATTTGTTTATGTAATAATAATAAAAAACTATTTGTAAAATCCAAAAAATTGGACCATTTTTTGTCCTTTTCTAATTTTTATTTTAACATTTTTAGCTCCTTATTACAAATTTTGTATTAGTACAGCACATTTTGGACACGTAGCTATTATTTAATAAATAATCCACAGGAGTCTCTAAATTAAGGCTCCAATGGAAACGTTTTGTGTTGTACCAAATAAGCCAATTAGTCAGCTTTTGGTTAAACATACTAGTATCATCTAACAATACTTCGTTCCAGTCAATGAATTCTTCTTGGATTGTTCGGTTAAATTTCTCGATATGTCCTTGCCTGAATGGTTTACCTGGGTAATTCCAGTAATGCTTGATCTTATGTTCTATTAAATAATCTCTGAAGTACTTGTGAAATTCTGATCTATTGTCAGTCTGGGTAGCTTTTATCTGATATGGGAATACAGCCTGCATTTTCTTTATGAAATCTTTAGCACTGGCAATATCGTGTTTCTTGTAGCAGTATGCGAATACATATCGAGAATGAACATCTACCGCAGTGTTGATATACCGTTTAATATTCCAGGCGAATTTGACCACTGTGTCAATTTCTACTAGATCTCCTGGGGCTTTGACCGTAAAATCCTTTGGTAATCGTTCTTTTTTGGTCTTTTTTCTCTGCTTTACCTTGCCGTAATGCGAGACCTTCTGTCTGTGGTGATATATTTTCTTTTCCTTAATTATTCTACCTATCTTTAATTCTGAATATATCTTTAAATACTTTACTATCTTACCCTTGCCCATATTGGGACACACTTCCATTCTTAGACGTTTAATTTCTTTTAGTAGCAATGGATGAATGCCTCTTTTATTCTTGTTTTTCTAATGGTTTTTCCCGGGTTCAGTCCTTCAACTTTATACTCTGAATCTTTATATAACTTCTGCCAATAGTATAGAGTTGAGCGTTTAACTCCGAAGGCATCACGAGTAGCTTCAAAACCGTATTTTTTCCAATAATTTAATATTTTTAGCCCCTCTTGAGCGCTGTCTGTGATCATAGTATATGGATTAAAATGTTTTAATCCATAATTATACATCCTACCAAAACCTTGGCAATTACTATATTTAAATCCTATTTTCATGCATTTTGTCCAGCTTCGCTGTCCAAAATGTAAGTGAACTTATTCAATTAAAAAAATCTAATATTTTTAATGATATATGTGCTTATTGTTTAAAAAAAACAAAAAATCCCCCACCTATTGGTGGAGGATTTTTTATCTAAACTATAAAAGTTTTAGAAGGTTGGAGTACAAACGTATGTAAGCGTGTTTTGATAATCACCAGCTTCTTGCAAGTCAGTAATCTCAATACTATAAGCTACAGTGGTTGTACCAATACCTTGAACGGATCCATCAGCTGGACCTGTGTGGCTAAAGATTTCAAGTGGAGTAGTTCCATCAAGGCCTTGATATCTTCCTTCGCCCCACAATAGGTCGCCATCATCTGTGGCAACACCCATATAACCATAAGTGTTTTCATCACCAAGTACAGCTGTAGGACTTACCCAATCTGTTGCAGTGGCTGTATTGAATGCATCAATATCAGCACTACCAGCTGAAGTCATGTTCTGATCCTGTTGTACAGTCACAGAAAATCCTCCTGAAGCATTGGTTGAAACTGCAAGACCTTGTCCCATTATATACTGACTTAATGTATCCAATGTACCAAAGTCAATTCTTGTTGGAGAAGTTGAGCCAGTGGTAGCATCACCATTAACTGTAGTGGTTGTAGCCACCCCTTGAACTGCAAATGACAAACTAGCAGCAACTCTAGCAGTTACCAATACATCATCAATGATATATACCTTTACCTCAGCTTGATCGATTAGACTAGAACCACTTGTATAAGAATTAACAGTGATAGTATAGTCACCGGCAGTGCCAGGGTTTGTTATATCAGAGATGGTGATAGTCTGAGTTGAGGTAGCTGGCATTGATTCACCGGCATCAACAGTACAAGTAATGCTTTGCCCTGATCCTCCTGCAGTAGAGTTAGTAGGACAATCAACGTTTAGGGAACTTACGCCCGTAAATCCAGCTGGGAAAGTTACTTGAACATATTCACTTGCCGTAAGCATTGTTGCTAAATCTACTTCAATAGTAGAAGTAGCTACAGCGCCTAAATCTGAATCACTTAGGGTAAGTTTTGTGCTATCATGAGATCCAGCATTTACTGCTGGAATACCACCGTACATTGTAATCATAGAAAACAATAATACAGCAACAATAGCAAAACGCTTTTGTTTTGTTTTTAGCATGGGGATAAAACTTAGTTTACAACATCCACACCATGTGGATAAAATTGCACGCTAAATTCTTTTATTTTTTTTAAGAAAAATCCTTAAAAAAGGATAAAAATAAGCTTATTTTTATTGTGTTTATTACACATGGACACATCGTGCCCATCCAATCACAAAATTCGACCTTTTCCCCAATGCCTGTTTATAGACAAGAGGATAATTTGTGTATTAATTATTATAACATATTTTTATATTTTTCACAAAATAAAAAAGCCTCTGTTATTTACAGAGGCTTTTAAAGAGTTTAACTTATATTTTAGAAAGTAGGAGTAGCAATATAAGTAAGTGTATTTTCATAATCACCAGCTTCCTGTAGTGAAGCGATTTCCACTGAATAAGCAACATGAGCTAAGCCAATATTCTGAGTTGACCCATCAGACGGACCGTTGTGATGCATGATAGGCATAGGACTTGTTCCACTTAGACCAGCATACAAAGGAGTGCCACTGTTATAAAAATCATTATAACCACCAAGTGAATTTAAATCTTGATCATCAGAGGTTAGACCCATGTGACCATATGTGTGGTATGCGTCCAAAGTATTTGTAGGAGATGTCCATGTTTGAGCAGTAGTAGAACCTGTACCGTTTGGAGAGTTGTTGAATGAGTTAATGTTAGAACCAGAGTCAGAAGTCAATTCTTGATCTTGCTCAACAGTAACTGTATAACCCTCATAAGCATTTGTTGTTACATTTAGTTGTTGACACACAGTTGAAGTAGCATTAAGATCCAATGTTCCAAAAGGAGTTGTTGTAGATGTAGTCGTCTCATCACAATTAATACCATTAACATTAGAACCAGATGCCATACCAGTGATAGTAAATTCTAGAATAGGCTGAACAGTAGCTGTCATCAATACATCGTGAATAATATATACCATCAACACAATTCTATCTTTAATTTCACCGCCTCCTTGAGATTGAACAGTGATAGTTCTATCACCATCATCAACAGGATTAACTGCGTCAAAAACAGTAATTGTAATAGTTGTACTAGTAGCAACTAAGCCGGCATAAGTACAAGTAACAACTTGACCAGCTACACCAGCTACACAACCACCTGAACAGGTAGCATCTGCAGATGTCATATCAAAGTCAGTGTGAAAATCTGCTGTAACAGTTCCTCCAGCTGGAATGCTTGAAGCAGTTGTTACAGAAATAGTAGTGGTTGCCACTTCATTGAAATCTGAATCACTAAGCGTTGCAGATGCGCTAGTGAAGGAGTTCACAGCAGACGCCTTTTCTGGCAAAGGCAACACTCCGTACAAGGTAAACATTGCGATCAAAAGACCTAATGCAATAATTTTTTTGTTTCTTTTTGTTTTCATATTTTTTAGTTTTTTAATTACGCTGTTTGATTACTACTGGCTTTCCGGAAATAGTCAGTAGTAAGGATATTATTTACAATTCTTCCCACTTCTTCTTGCGTGTAATACCTCCAACCTCGTGAATCACGCTTTGCCTTTGGTATTAACCCTTCCTTTTCCCATCTTATAAGAGTGGTCTTGTCTCTATCAATCTTGTCCTGAATATCCTTTAAGCGATATTTTTTTTCTTGCATAATTTTGTTTTTATTTTTATTTTGGTTTCTTTAGAACCAAACATGAGAAGTCGACCTTTTTAATATTTAATTTATTCTTCTTTTAAATATCAATAAAAAAAGCCTCTTGCATTTAGCAAAAAAGCTTACACATTATATATATATTATATTGTTTTTTATTTGTTTTTTTCATTTTTGTTTTATTTTCACCTATTTTGGGTAAAAATTTTTTGTTTTTATAGTACTATAGTACCATAGTTCTATATCTTAATTATACATGAAAATAGTCAAATGGTCAATCCAATACACATAATATCTTTTATTTCTTTTAATTCTAGCCAAGTATATCAGTATAATAATATATTGCCATAATACTATAGTACCATGCTTAATATAGTAATATGTTTTAACTAAAATTTTCTTGGGGATAAGTTATTATTTTTAACTAATATTAAATGACTTTACAGACTATTCTACTTGTTAATAAATTCATTAAATATTATATACTCTCTAAAATTAGCGAATTTTCTCCCAATTCCCTATTTGTTTCCTCTATTTTTTCTTTATTTGAAATTACAGCAACTGAGTAATCAAACCATTTATCAAAAAAATATTTTTCAGCCACATTTTTTATATCTTTTTGGCTAACTTTCAATAGTTTTTCTTTGAAATTCCTCCTTTTTTCATCATCCAAACCTGAAATTTCTCTAATATAAGATCTTTTTGCTTGTTCGACTTGAGTAACTGGTTTTTCAATTTCTGAACTTGTGCTAATAATAGTTTCTTTTATTTCTGATTCTTTAAAATCTGTATTTAACAAATATTTCTTTGCTTCCCCAATAACTTCCAAAGTACTTTTAATATTTGGATCTCTATAAGAGCCCATCCATAAATTTCCCTCTAAATAATCATATTTACAAAAACCACCATAAGCCCCTCTTTTTTCTCTTATTTCTTTAAACAAAAATCCACGAGAAAGAAGTTTGCTGGCAATTTTTAAACTTGCAGAATCTTCATTACTAATATCTGGCATTAATTTTGCAGCTGCTACAAATGAGACATCTGTTGCGACTGAAACAGCTTGTCTTAAATTTTGCTTGGCTGAGAAATTATTTTCTCTTTCTGTTTTTTTTGCAAACGCAAATTTTATCTTGTCTGCGCTATTGCCTATAACTGCCATAGAAACCAATGACTCAATGACTGTTTTCTTAAGCCCAAATAAATTATCTAAAAATTTATTATCATCGGTCTCTGTCAATATTTGATTCTGTATTTTTATCTGACTAAGCCCATGCCAAAGATCCGCATTTCTGGTTATTTCAGATAATGGAGACAATGCCCTTATTGATGCATAAACATGGCCATTATCCAACACAGATGATTTGAACTGAGCATTCAAAGACTGTAACAACATTTTTATTCTCTTCAAATCTTCAAAGTTTGTATTATGGACAATTTCACTTATCAAAGAATTAGCCTCTTTGGCATTTCGATCTAAGTAATAAGAACTCAAAACCAAAAATCGATTAACAAAATTTTTGGCAGAAAAATTTTTAACTACATTTGCAGACAAATTAATATCACCCGTATACATATCTATCATGTTAGCCAGCTTGTCTGGATTATACTTTTTTGTTCCTAGCCTAGTTGTTAAATAAGAAAATATTGGAACAATCTCTTCCTGTTCTTTATTTATTGAATCTAAGTCATAACTAGCCAATAAATAACTTATACCTCTAGTGTTTTGCTTATAAACTTTTAGTCCATTTACATCGCTTGCTTTTAAACTTTTTTCCACTCCCTTTTCAATATCTTCCAAATCAAGCTTTGGTAAAATATCTGAATCATCTTCAGCTTCTTGCATTTCTCTTAATTTATTATTTTCTCTTATTATTCTTTCTTTATCCTCTTGGTTTAAAGTTTTTTCTATTTTTAATAATTGCTCATTTTCTTTTTGTAAATTCTTAGCGGTCATCTCCATATCAGGAGAAAGTCTTATGTATGCTCGATGCTTATTTTCAAGTAAATATTTCTTAATTAAATTTTCAAAATAATTATCATCTACTTTTTCTCTGATACTTTTTAAGTTATTATCAATTGCCATTCTTTCTCTTAGACTACAATCATGCACCAAAGGAGAAGCAAGCTCTAAAAACAATTTAATACCATAAGGATAGGGAATATTGGTTATATTCTTTTTCTTGATTTCTTTTTTATTGATTGTGGCTTCAATTATTTTTCTATCAATTTTATTTTTTACCAAATCCTCCAAAGTAACGATTATCAAATCCTGAACCTTGGAAATATTTTCCTTTTTAACATCTTTAAGCCCGATTACAAATTTTGTATCAAGATTTTCATTATCAAAACCGCTTACATCACAAAGTTCAGTACCAAAACCAGATTCAAGTAATGACTTTCTAAGTGGAGAGGAAATATTACCTATTAATATATCCTCTAAAATCTCTAAACCTAAAATTTCCTGTGTATCAAACACGTTTGCAGTTAACCATGAAATACTTACATGATGTTTATCTTCATCACGAGAATCGTTAATTGGATAATAATATTTTGCACTTTTAATCCTATCTCTTCTATTTTCTTTTTTTATTATTATGGTTTTAACTTCGTCTTTAAAGTTGTCTAAAATATTTTTATTTACAAACTCTAGTTGTTTTTTTAATTCAAAATTCCCAAAGCTGTAAAATACGGCATTACTTGGATGATAGTGTTTTTTATGAAAAGCAATTAAATCTTCGTGGCTTAGACTTGGAATATCTCCAGGTTCTCCTCCAGAATTATAATGATAGGGAGCCTTCTCATACAACTCTGCCATTACGGCATATTCGAGCAAACTGTCTGGATTGGAAACTACCCCCTTCATTTCATTGTAAACCACTCCATCAAATTTTAACTTTCCGTTCTCAATATTATAGCGCCACCCCTCTTGCATAAAACTTAACTTATCAAGTCTGGGATAAAAAACAGCATCAAGATACACACTCATTAAATTATAAAAATCTTTTTCGTTTGGTGATGAAAAAGGATAAGCTGTCCAGTCATTTGAAGTGAAGGCGTTCAGGAAGGTAGCGAGACTACTCTTTGTCATTGAAAAAAAAGGATCTCTAACAGGGTACTTTTTGGATCCAGCCAGTGCAGTATGCTCAAGTATATGAGCTACACCTGTTGAATTTTCTGGAACAGTTTTTAGAAGTGTTACAAAAGTATTTTCTTTTGAGTCATTAGCAATATGTACAAAACGAGCTTTAGTACGAATATGTTCGAGTACCAAAACGCTTGATTTTGGTATTTGAATATCAAAGGTCTCTTTTATTTTCCAGCCTAGTATTTTTTGACAAGTTTCACAATTTTTCATTTTTTTGTATAAAAAAACCGCTTTATTGCGGGGTTATTTACTTGTTTTAATTATAAATTACTTATCAATTTATGGCAAACTATTTATTTTGTGCTTTTTAGCTTGCACTTTTATATTTACACTTTTACTATAGTTCAAGTCTCACACCGTCAATATTGTATATAATATAAAATGAACTTATTTTACAATTTGCTTATTATTTTTCTATAACCCACACTACTCAAGGATGGTTCAAGTCTCAGCTGCAATCACGTATAATAAAACAACCCTAAATCGGGTTGTCTTATTATACGTGCTCCCAGATGGACTTGAAGAGGCGGAAGCCTCACACCGTCAATATTGTATATAATAAGCAATAAATTTGTTTAA
>PKTK01000003.1 GCA_002869165.1 Candidatus Parcubacteria bacterium
ACATCAGTTGCAGCTGAATTTGACACTACTTACGGAACAGACGCTGATTTAATAGTTAAACCAGGTGTAACTGCTGAGTTTATCATTAAAGCTTATGTTATCGGTGTAGGTACAAGTGATTCATTGAAGGTGTCTATTGAAAATATGTCTTCAAACTTCGACTACAGACATCGCTATGGTGTTAATGGAGTTGCAGGATCTGACGTTCCAAACGTATACACCTTGATTACAGGTCTAACATCTGTTAGTGGTGGAAGCCTTTCTAACTAAGGTCATTCTTAGCTAGTAAACACGACTTAAAACTTTAATAAGTTTAGATAGTCAGAAAACCCTCTCCCTCGCCATCTGGCGGATCGGGAGAGGGTTTTTGTTTATGGATTAATTCAAGTAGGAAAAATTTTTATTTTTTTGCATACTTCACAAGAGTTCTGCTATCGCGGGAATAATAAATAATAAAAATGACAATAATAATAAAAGATGGTAAAATATATTTATTATAATTTAAAAATAAATATGAAAAAAATTTTTCTACCTTTATTAATTTTTTTATTTTTTATATGTCTTCCAGTATTAGCTGAGGAAGATGAGGATTCAAACTATGACTATCAGGCTAGTTCGATTATTGTGTCGCCAAGTCATCCAGGAGTTTAACAAGAAGTTGTAATCACTATCAAAATTAAAAATGGTGGTTCTAAGGATGTGAATACAGGTGAAATTTTTAATTCTTTAAGTAAGAATTTGGATGATTTTGTGATTGAATCTAGTGTATATCCTACTATAAATGTAGCTAATCCAATTGAAAAGGGTGATTATGCTGAATATGTTTTTTCAGGTTATTTTCCTAGTAGCGGAGAAAAGTCACTTTCTTTTGTAGTAGATGGAGGTGATACGATTGACGAAACAAACGAAGACAACAACTCGAGGTCAAGTTCAGTCACTGTATATGAATGGAGTGAGGCAGATATAAGCATAAGCAAGCTTGATGTTAGTATTGAAAAGCCATTGATTAACGAAGAACTTGAGATAGAAGTGAATGTTAAAAATAGTGGCAAGATAAGCTTTGTGGATGATAGAGGATTTATGTTTTATAATTCTGTAACAACTCCAAGTGTTGAAAGAGATATATATTATATTTTACCCGATTTTAAAGTAAGTGACATTAGTTTTGAAAATGAGATCAGTTTTGATAACCCCCTGGACCCAGGAGAAGTAACTAAAATTTATTTCACAGGCATGTTTACAAAAGCCGGGGAGAAGGAGTTAGCTTATTTGATAAATGTAAATGATAGACTAGAGGAGAGTGATTATGAAAATAACATCGCTTCTACTAGTATAAAAATTTACAATTCTATAAGTGATCGTGACGCTTTTGAATTTTTAAATGTTCGTTATGAGAATATTAGTTCAAGTTCTGTTAAATTTCTCTGGGAGACTGATGAGAAAATTACTTGCACTTTTTTGTACAGACAGTCCATTTTTTCAACCTTTGAAGTAATAACTAGTTCCAGTAAAACCGAACACTCTATTACTCTTAGCGACTTAGAGCCAGGCGCTTTGTATTATTATAAGATTCAAGCAAGCCTAGGGGAAAGTGAAAAAGAAACTAGCTTGGATTCATTTAAAACATTATCAAGTAATGAAATATCTATAAGTGATGAAGGGGCAAGGGTTGTTAACTCTAAAATATTAGCTAATTTTACATCAAATATTTATACAAAAGCTCGTTTGTATTACCGCGTGAAAGGAGAGAGTAATTTTTCAAGTATAGCGGAAAGTGATTACGGAATAAACCATAGTCTGGAAACCCAAACACTTGAAAGCGCAAATTATGAATATTATCTTTATCTTGAAAGTAAAGCGGGAACAGAATACGAAACAAAAGTTAATACTATAGCAGTTGGTACTCCATCTAATCAAGCGGATGTTAAGGAAATAGTTGAGGAGGCTATAGAAAATACCAATGATGAACAGGTGAGTGAATCTCAGAATGAGACGCTTCAAGAGATAAATATAAGCAATGACTCGTTATATAATAACTTGAAAGGAAAAATTATATTGCGGGTTGAAAATAATGGTGAAGCTTATTATATTGATCCTAGTGAAAAGAAAATGTACTTCCTAGGTCGACCAGATGATGCATTTAATGTTATGCGCAAAAAAGGAATAGGTGTTAGCAATACAAATTTAGAGAAAATAAAAGTTTCTTTATTGATAGAGAATGAAAAAACAGATACGGATAATGATGGACTGGATGATGAAATGGAAGATGCAATTGGCACGAATAAAAACTTAAAAGATTCGGATGGAGACGATTTTGACGATAGAAGCGAACTTGATAGTGGTTACAATCCCGTTGTTAGCGGTGGAACAAGACTACCAATCAATGAAGAGTTTTCTGAAAAAAATCAAGGAAAAATATTTTTAGCAGTTGAAAGGAATGGTGAAGCTTGGTATGTGAGTCCAAATGACAAGATGCGATATTTTCTTGGCCGACCAGCTGACGCCTTTTCGGTAATGCGAGAACTTGGTCTCGGGGTGAGTGAAAATAATTTTGAGAGCTTAAAATAAAATTTTTTAGTCACTTTAATATTTTTTGCTATTTCTATTTCTTCTTGTCATCCCCGCCGACCGAAGCGAGGGAAGGGGATCTCGTTAAAATTATTTTTCGCAAGATTCCCTTCCCCTACGCTCCGCTTCGGCCGGGAATGACAGGGGGGGGCGCTCCGCTTCGGCCGGGAACGATAAATTATTTTTTTAGTTACTATTTAATGATGAAATAAATGAATAAGGAGCATAATTATTATGTTTACATCCTAAGCAACAAAAAGAATGGTGTTTTATACACTGGAGTAACTAATAATTTGTTTTTGAGAGGTTTTCAACATAAGCTAAAAACTAATACAAATAGTTTTACCTATAAATACAATATTGATAAATTAGTCTATTTTGACTATTCAAGTGATATTAATACTGCGATTATAAGAGAGAAGAAGATAAAAAAATGGAATAGGTCTTGGAAGATAAAGTTGATTGAAAAAAATAATCCTGATTGGAAAGATTTATTTGATGATATGATTATTGATTAATTATTTTTCATGAGATTCCCTTCCCCTACGCTCCGCTCCGGCCGAGAATGACAGGGGGGAACGCTCCGCTTCGGCCGGGAATGACAGGGGGGAACGCTCCGCTTCGGCCGGGAATGACAGGGGGGGGAACGCTCCGCTTCGGCCGGGAATGACAGCGGTTTTTTTCTCATCCCCGGAAACTGAAACTCTCTCTTCTTGTCATTCCCGCCGACCGAAGCTATCTCTTCTTTGTCATCCCCGCCGACCGAAGCTCTCTCTTCTTTGTCATCCCCGGCGAGCGAAGCGAGGGAAGGGGATCTCGTGATACTTCTCTTAAAATAATTCAAGCATTTCTTAAAATTGACACTAACTCTTCATATTGCTAAAATTAAAGAA
Organism: Candidatus Parcubacteria bacterium; assembly: GCA_002869165.1. GTDB lineage: Bacteria > Patescibacteriota > Patescibacteriia > Patescibacteriales > UBA12075 > BM705. Next base: position 3,462 of record PKTK01000003.1, read on the forward strand.
ATTAATAAACATTGCCTTGGATAGGCTTTTTTTAATTATAAAATATGAGTGATAAAATTTATCTTTTAATTTTAAAAACAGGTATTTACGCATCATTATTGTCTGTTTTTTTGGTTTTTACCAATCTTTTATTTCCGTTTATTACCTCTAAACAAATTTCCTTTAATATTTTAATTGAAATATTATTCGTAATATGGGCAACATTTTTAGTTAAATATCCAAATTATCGACCAAAATGGTCTTATATTTCTTTTGGTTTGGTTGCTTTTTTCTTAGCTTTAACTTTATCAAGTTTTACAGGGGTTGACTTTAATCTTAGTTTTTGGGGTGATATAGAGAGAATGCTTGGAGTTTTTCACTTACTTCACTTTTTAGTTTTTTATTTTATTATTATTACCGTAATGCGGAAGTGGGATGATTGGAAATGGTTTTTTATCGTTTCTACATTGTTTGCTATTATTGTTTCCTTGAAAGGTCTAGGAGAAGATACAAAAACCTACTCAACAATTGGTAATACAGCTTATGTGAGTGGATATTTAATATTTAATTTTTATTTTTGTTTACTTCTCTTTTTTAAAGAGAAAGCAAGTTCTCTTAAATGGTTGTATTTATTGCCTTTACCGATTTATTTTCTTGAGTTTAACAAGGCTAACACCACTGGTGCTTTGGTTGGTTTAGGTTTTAGTTTGATTGTTTTGTTCTTTTTGTATGGAATATTGGCAGAGAATAAAAAGATCAAGCTTGCTACTCTTTCATTGTTTGTCTTTTTGGCAGTCTTTTCTGGACTTGCTTTAACATATAAAGATAGTGATTTTATTCGAAAAAATTCTCTTCTGGCTCCAATTGCAGGTATTGATGTGGGTAAAAATACTTTTCAAACTCGTCTTATTTCTTGGAAAGCTGCTATAAAGGATTTCAAGAATCACCCTATATTAGGAACGGGTCATGGAAATTATGCAATAACTTTTGATAAATATTTTACTGCTGATTTTTATAATTTTACTAGAAGCGAGACTTATTTTGACAGAGCTCACAATAATGTAATCGATATTGCTTCCACTTCTGGTGCTTTAGGGCTCATTACTTATTTATCTATTTTCTTTGCTACTGCATATTATCTGATTCGAGGATATATAAAAAAATATTTTAATGTACATGAGTTTGTTTTAATAAGTTCATTAATCATTGCTTATTTTGTGCAGAATTTGGCAGTGTTTGACTCTTTGGTTACATATATGGGCATTATGATGACCTTGGCTCTAGTTTATTGGTTTTATCAAGAGGGGGAGGATTCAATTGTTGATGACGCAAAAGAGATTGTTGCAAACAAAGCCAAACGAATGACTTCTTCTGGAGTTGATAACAAGGAAACTTATACTTTACTTGGAGTTGGAGTAATTGTGTTTATTATAATGTGGAATTATAATATTTTACCGCTTAAGATGTTAGTGGGAACCATTGAGGGTCAAAAAGCTTGGGCTCAAGGAAGAGCAGAGGATACAGTTGAAATATATAAGGACGCCCTGTCTTATAACACTGTCCTTGATCGAGATAGTCGGACCAGTTTGATTAGAATATTTGCTTCTAATCCTAACGCATACAACAAATTTCCCGCTAGTGATAGACTTGAAGTTGCTAATTATATTATTGATTTAGCGCAGAAGAATGTAGATTACAATCCAGGCGATTCGTTGAATCAGATGATGTTAGCCCAGGTTTGTGATACAGCCTCAAAGCTAGTTGAAGTTGGTGGTGATAAATTTAATTATTATAATGATAGGGCTATGGACGCGATAAATGCCTCTATTGGAGCAAGCCCAGGCAGGGCCCCTGTTTATTTTCAAAAAGCACAGATTTATTTAAGTGCTGGCAACTCAGAAAAGGCTGTTGAAACTTTAAAAGAAGCAGTAGCTCTTAATGAGGAATATTATGATAGCTCATGCCATTTAGGAAGAACATTGATATATTTGGGGCAAACCGAAGAAGGTTATGAATATATTGGTAAATGCATTGATATGGGCGGAGCTAGTCTTTTATCGCCTTCAGGTCTTGTAAAAAGCTATGCTAGCCATTTTAATGAAGAAGGAGATACCGAAAGAGTAATTAAGCTTTTTGATAGATTAGTTAAATTGAATCCAAAGGATACAAGTGTAAGAATAGATTTGGCAAAACTATATGCAGCTAATGGACAAAAAGAGGAAGCGATTGAGACAGCAATTGAAATTTCAGAGATTGACCCAACTGTAGAGTCTTATGTTAATGAATTTATTGATAGTTTGGAATAATTTTTTACTTAGATAATAAAAAAAATAGCTAACATTTCGTTTAGCTATTTTTATTTTGAGAAAATGGAAAAATATGTTATAATATATAAAATTATTAACTACAAAATAATATGATTTGTCCTCAATGTAAAAAACAAATTCCAGATACTTCAGCGCAATGTCCTTTTTGTGCCCATGGAATAAACCATAAAGAACAAGTTCCTAAGGAAATTGCCATGAGAAGATACCAGAGATGGTTTTTTTATGGTTTTATCGTTATTCTTTTTCTTGGTATGATAGCAACAATTGCCAAGATTTATGACGTAAATACAAAATTAAGCACACAGTATATTGCTGCTGACAGTATGTACAAAGAAAAAGCTTCTGAACTGGAATCAACAAAAACAATTTTGACAGAAGCAGAAAAGAAAAATGCTGAACTTGAACAACTTTTGGGAGATTCAGAAAAGGAAATATCTGCCAAAACCGAAAGTTACAAAGAAGTACTTTTTGAAAAAGGAAAACTTGAGGAAAAATATAATAATGAGAAAAATGTTACTGAGCAGATGGAAAAAAATGTAGGTGAATGTGAAGATAATTTGGCGCAAACCGATGCTATGGTGTATAAAATGATTGTGTCTTTAAGCATGGGAATATCCAACGAAAATTTAAGTAAAATTCCTGTAGCTGAAGCCAATATGGAAGGAGTTGATCAGGATGGTGATGGTCTTTCAGATGTTTTTGAAGAAGCTATAGGAACGATTAAAGATAAAAAAGATTCTGATGATGATGGTTTTGAAGATAAAAGCGAGATTCTAAATCATTTTAATCCAAGCGGAGAAGGAGCGCTTCCTTATGATGAGAAGTTGATCAATGCTTTGAAGGGCAGGATACTTCTCCAAGTTGAAGGTAATGGTGAGGCCTGGTATGTTGACGAAGGTAAAAGATATTTCTTGGGGAGACCAGGAGAAGCTTTGCGAGTTCTGGCTAATTTATAGAAAATCAAGATACAAGGACACAAGAAACAAATAAATTAAAATAATCAAAAAATAAATAACCAAACATAAATAATTTAATGTTTGGTTATTTTAATTTAAATATTTTTTGATTATTGTATCTTCAATTAAGAAGTGATTCATAAATATATTTTGTTTTTTGAATCATTTGTTCGATTGCGAAATCATTAATTGCTTTTTTGTGAGCAGTTTCGGCGTATTTTTTTGCTAGATCCGAATCATTTTTTAGTTTTAAAATATTAATAGCTAACTCTTCGGCATTGGCTGCTTCGATTACAAGACCTTCTTTTTGGTGAGTGATCAATTCTGGATTTCCACCGACATTAGTGGTTACAATGGGTAAACTAGCGGTCATCGCTTCAATTAATGTATATGACAAGCCTTCTTTGGTTGAAGAGCAAGCATAAATGTCAAAAGCCTTGAGTAAGCGGGAGGCGTTTTTAATTTCTCCGAGTAGAACAACGTTGTTATGAAGTTTTAACTGGTCTATCCAGTTTCTTAATTCATTTTCTTCTGGTCCGTTGCCGATTATAATAAGTAGGGGATTTAGATTTTTTTCAGTCAATAATTTAACTTAATTAATCAAATAGTCAAAACCTTTGTTTTTATATAGATATCCAATGCTTCCGATTACAAAATCTGCACTAAGGAACTTACTGAAATCGTCTATGTGTTTAGAAATTTCGCTTTGGGCCGTTTCTTTATCTAATAGTTCAAAATCATCAATTCCATTATGGATAGTGCTTAGTTTGTTTTTATTACAAATATGTTTGGTAATAGCACTTTGTCTGTCAAATTCTGAAACACAGATAATTTTATCTTTAAACATCGCAGTAAAACGTTCTGCCATAATATATTTGCTTTTTTCTCTAGAACTAGAGTCTTCGTTGAAGACCCAACCATGAGCTGTGTACACAAGTTTAGTTTTTAAGCCAATTTGAGCCAGACTTCCTACTACCGACATTTTGGAGCTGTTGAGATGTACGATTTGGGGTTTTATTTTTTTGATTAATTCTCGAATTTCTTTTATAGCTTTAAAATCCTGCTTGAGGTTAACCTCCCTTCTTAGTTCGTTTAATTCATGATATTTTATCCCTAAATTATCAAGTAGTGATTTAAAATTTTTGCTTTTATCGTCTTTTTTAAAAGCTACCTCAATTTCGTAGATGTCCTTTAATTTTCGGCAAAGATCATATATGTAGTGTTGTGCTCCACCAAATTCTCCCTGGGTGATTAAATACAATATTTTTGCTTTTTTGGTATTATCCATAGGATTTGACTTATGTTTATATATACTTAATAATACCTTATAGGTGCTTAATTTTCAAGCATTTTTTATTTTTTAAATAAATAAATGGCTAACAAGAAGACAATTTTGATAACAGGGGGAGCTGGTTTTATTGGTTCCAATTTAACTAAAAGACTATTGGATATAGGGCACGAAGTGATCTGTGTTGATTCTTTTTATTCGGGCAAAAAATCAAATATAAAAGATTTTTTAAAAAATCGTAATTATACATTGATTAAACATGACATCGTTAAACCTTTGAATTATAATTTTGACAAGATTGATGAGATTTATAATCTTGCTTGTCCTGCAAGTCCTGTACAGTATCAGTTTGATCCGGTTTTAACAATTAATATTGCTTTTAATGGTACACAAAATATACTTGAGTTAGCCAGAAAATATGGAGCTCGTATGCTTCATGCTTCTACCTCAGAAGTTTATGGTTATCCTTTAGAGCATCCGCAAAAAGAAGAATATTTTGGCAACTGTGATCCTATTGGCAAACGTTCTTGTTATGATGAAGGTAAGCGAGCAGGTGAATCATTATGCAAGGATTATTTTGAACAGTATGGTCTGGATGTACGAATTATTAGACTTTTTAATGTTTATGGTCCCAAAATGATGTTCAATGATGGGCGAGTGATTTCAAACTTCATGCTACAAGCTTTAACTAATGATGACATAACTGTACATGGCAAAGGTGAGCAATCACGGTCGTTTATGTATATTGATGATTTAATAGATGCTTGGCTTGCTTTTATGGATGTGCCCCAAGAAACAGCAGGTTTAGGCCCTTATAATATTGGTAATCCAGAGGAAAGAACTATAAAAGAGCTTGCCTACAACATCAAAGACTATACAGGCAGTGAATCAAAGATTGTTTTTATGGATTATGAAAGCATTCCTGAAAGACTGGGGGATCCACAACAACGATGCGCAGATATTTCTAGAATAAACAAATTAATTGGTTGGAAACCAAAAGTTTCTTTCAGGGAGGGTCTTAAAAAGACCTATGATGACTTTAAGGTGCGCATAGATGAAACTACGAACGTGGTGGTGTTTGCTCCTACTTTTTTTCCATTGGCTGGGCCAGCTGAAAAAGCTGTGAAAGAGATTTCAAATCATTTGACTGTATATGGCTTGGATGTTATTACTGCAAAAATGCAAAAAGGGCTGTCTTCTGAGGAGCAGATTGACAAGATAAATGTTTATCGGGTGGGGTTTGGTAATAAATTTGATAAATATTTATTACCTGTCCTTGGTTTTTTGAAAGCAAGCAAGCTCCATAAGAAGAAAGATTATCAACTCGCCTGGGGAATTATGGCAAGTTATGGAGCAATTTCAGCTATTATTTTTGCGACTTTAAAACGAATGTCCTTTATGGTGAGTTTATATGAAGGCAAAGAGATAAACAACAAACTTATACGTCGCAAGATTTTTTCTCCTTTATATAAACTTATATTTTTATCAGCTTTCAAAATTCAAATAGTAGCACCTCTTGAACAGAAGCAATTAGCTTGGTTAAGAGACAAGAAAAATATTCAGGCTATTGATTTGGATAAGGGCTGGGGATATGTTGCCAAAAAGACCAAAGAAGATTTTCAGACCTTAGAAATTCAAAGCTCTAGATTATAAATTTAAAAATATAAATAATTTAAAATGGCTCAAAATAGGGAATTTGAGCCTTTTGTTTTATATTTGATTTTTTTTCTAATATTAGATATAATTAGTGTGAAAGTCGCTACAAAAAAACAATATTTTTTGGCTAACATTATGAAAAAAAATATCCTAATTTTTTCTACAGCATACTTGCCTTTGATCGGAGGAGCGGAAATTGCTATTAAGGAAATTACTGACAGGATTGGTGATTATTCCTTTTTTTTAATTACAGCAAAAATAGATCCAAGCTTGGCTTCTTTTGAGAAGATTGGTAATGTGGAAGTTTATCGAGTGGGGATTGGTTCTAAAATTGATAAATTTCTTTTACCATTTTTAGGTTTGAAGAAAGCTAGGGAGATAGATAAAAGAAATAAAATAAATATAATTTGGTCAATGATGGCAAGTCAGGCAAGTGTTGCAGCGGCAAGGTTTAAAAAAAAAGAACAAGATAAGAAGCTACTGTTAACTTTGCAAGAAGGGGATGAAGAGCTACATTTAAAAAGATATGTTTTGGGAATTGACTTTTTGTATGATATTTTGATAAAACCTTTCCATGATTTGGTTTTTTGTCGAGCAGATTTAATACAAACAATTAGCACAGATTTAAAAAATAGAGCCAGAAAAAAAAACACAGTTTGTCCGATTGAGGTTGTACCCAATGGAGTAGATATTGAAAAATTTTCAAAGAAAATAAGTGACGATGAAAAAAATAAAATCAAAAAAGATTTAAGAATAAACGATAATGATATCGTGCTTGTACATACTGGCAGATCTGTAAAGAAAAACAACTTGGATGATGTTATTAGAGCACTTAAACTTTTACCAGATAATATAAAATTTCTAATGATAGGCTCAGGTCCTGATGATAAAAAATTGAGTGATTTAGCCGAAGAAAAAGGATTGGAAAATAGGATAATAAAAATCGGAACCGTTAATCATGATCAGATGGTAAAATACCTTCAGGTAGCTGATATTTTTATTAGACCGTCTTTATCTGAAGGACTTGGCAATTCTTTTCTTGAGGCAATGGTAGCGGGTTTGCCTGTTGTGGCCACTCAAGTCGGTGGCATCAAGGATTTTCTTTTTGATAGCGAGTTTGATAAAACCGAAAAACAAACAGGTTTTATCTGTCAAGTTAAAGACCCTCAAAGCATTGCTAGAAAAGTTAGACAGATTATGGATGAACCAGTCAAGGTGGAAGCGGTAAAAAAGAATGCATTGGAAATGGTAAAAAATAAATTTGATTGGAATATTGTCGCGCGGGACATGAATAATATATTTAACAAAATTGTAAAATAAAATGTACGCTAGAGAACTTTTTGTATTAATAATTAAAAAAAATAGAATAGTAAAGTTTTTGTTTTCAGGTACTTCAGCAGCCTTGGTGAATATCTTTTCTTTATATGTTTTTCATGGTTTAGCGCGAATTAATGTGGTAGTTTCTGCTTGCTTAGCTTTTATTTTGGCATTTATAGTGAGTTTTACTTTACAGAAATTTTGGACTTTTAAAAACGACAATAAGGAAAGAATGTTTCAGCAAATGTTTTGGTATATGGTAGTTGGACTTTGTGGTTTAGGTATTACAGCTACGAGCATATATGTTTTGGTTAATATTTTTCATGTATTTTATATTTTATCGCAAGTCATTATTAATGTGGTTTTAGCTGTGATAAATTTTTTTATTTATAAACTATTAATCTTTCGTGTTGTAGGTGATTTTGAAGTGACAGAAAAAAGAGAAGTCAAAAAAATTCTAATTACCACAGGAATATTCCCCCCGGATCATGGTGGACCAGCTACTTATACAAGCACGTTATTACATGAACTGCCTAAATTTGGGATAGAAACGAAATTGCTTAGTTATGGAGAAGAAACAAAAGAAGACAAGGAAAATAATATTTTTCGAATTAGTCGAAAGCAAAATGTGTTACTCAGATATTTAAAATATTTTTTTAAGGTGTATAAATTGGCAAAGTGGGCAGACTTGATCTATGCTCAAGGTCCGGTGAGTGAAGGTATCCCGACTTATTTTGCCTCAAGATTGCAGGGAAAGAAATACGTGATAAAAGTGGTGGGCGATTATGCTTGGGAGCAGGGAAGGCAAAGATGCGGTGTTGAAGATCTATTGGACGAGTTTCAAAATAAAACCTACAGCTTAAGAATTGAGTTGTGGAGATTTTTGCAAATGGTCATTACTAACGGTGCCGAAAAAATCATCACTCCTAGCATTTACCTAAAAAGTATAGTGAGCAAATGGGGAAACAATAAAGAAAAAATAGAAGTTATATACAATTCAAGTAAGCAAGTTAAGATATCTTTAAGCAAAGACGAAGCCAGAAGAGAGCTGTCTTTGCATGGTAATGTTATTATATCAGCAAGCAGGCTTGTTCCCTGGAAAGGCTTTGATATTTTAATTGAAGTAATTGCTGAGATAAATAAAGAAATAAATGATCTGCATCTATTTATTGCTGGAGACGGACCTGAAAGAGACAAATTGCAAAAAATGGTAATCGAGAAAAACATTGCCAATCATGTAAGATTTCTCGGTGTTCTCGAGCAGAAAGAACTGTGGAAATACTTGCGCGCCAGTGATGGATTTGTTTTAAATACAGGATACGAAGGCTTATCTCATCTAATAATTGAGGCAATGGCAATTTCTGTGCCAATCATCACTACAAGAGTAGGAGGTAATCCTGAACTTATAAAAAATAATGAAAATGGTTTGTTAGTAGAATATAATAGTAAAGAATAATTAAAAACTGCAATTTTAAGTTTACTAAATAATTCTTCATTAGGAGATGAACTTAGCAAAAGAGCTAAAGATAGTGTGGCCAAATTTACTCAAGAAGAAATGCTTAAGAAAACAGTTTTAAATTTAAATAAAATATGAAATTATTAAGTTTGAGCTTAGACGGGAGCATTTTTGATGATGCTTCTTTGTTAGAGAAAAAAACAATTGAATACGCAAACATGGTTGATGCTTATTATATTATAGCGCCATATAAGATTAATACAAAAAAAGTAATTAGCGAAAAATTAACTGTGTATGGAGTAACTTCTTCAAATAAACTGTTTTTGTATTTTAAGATTTGGGCTTTGACAATAAAGGTTTGCCAAAGAAAAAAATGTGAACTGATATCTACACAAGACCCTTTTGAATTTGGTTTGATTGCTTATTTTATGAAATTGTTTTACGACCTTAAGTGGCATTGCCAGGAACATGGTGATTTTTTTTCTCAAAAATATTGGAAAGAAGAGAAAGGCTTGAACGCATTTAGGTACTATTTGGGAAAATTTTTAATTAAAAGAGCTGATAGCATAAGAGTAGTTAGTAAAAGAAACAAAGAATATTTAGTGAATAATTTGCGTATTAATAGTGAAAAGATTATTAATGTACCTGTTTATACAGAAATTCCAGATATAAATTTTGCTCATGAGCTGGGAGTAAAAAGCGAATTTGTTTTTTTAAACATGGGACGTTTTGTAGCACAGAAAAATATCTTTTTATTACTTGAAGCTTTTCGCGAATTAAAAAAGCAGGTTGAAAATGTGAAATTGGTATTGATCGGCAAAGGAGAATTAGAAGAAGTAATTCAAAATAAGATTATTGATCTGGGAATTTTAGAAAATGTTACTATAAAAGATTGGACAGACGATATTTGGCAGGAATATGCACAAGCTGATGCTTATGTTTTGTCATCAAATTATGAAGGTTGGGGAAGGGTAGTAGTGGAAGCGGTTATTGCTAGATTACCAGTTGTTATGACAGATGTAGGTTGTGCTAACGAATTAATAAAGAATGAAAAAAGTGGATTAGTTGTACCTGTTCAAGATAAAGATGAGTTAGTAAGAGCAATGCTTTGGTTGATAAAAGATAGTAGTTTGCGAAGAAAATTGGTAGATTGTGCCAGCGAAGAACTTAAGAAGCTACCCAACAAACAAGAGACTCTTGATTTGTATAAAAAATCATGGAAAAAAGCCTTAAATGAATGAAAATAAAATTTGAAAAAAAATATTTAAATATAAATCCTGAGCAATTCATGCAAAGAGAAGCAGGCTATGCGCATATTCATTCTCATCATACAAATAAATATTCCTTTGTCCGGCGTATGACCAGAGATCATTATCCAAGATTTCATGTTTATGTAAAGAGCAATGATGAGATGATTGAAATTGATCTTCATTTAGATCAAAAGCAAACAAGCTATGAAGGAAACCATGCTCACAATGCTGAGTATGAAGGAGAGCAGGTGGAGCAGGAGGTAGCGAGACTCAAGGGATTGTTAAATGAGATATATAAAAGACAAAAATAGTTTGTCATTCCCGGCTGGAGTTGCAATTTTCGCCAGCAGGAAGAAGTGAGCAACGGAAGAGAAGGGAATCTACGTATTAAAGAATAGTTACGCGTATATTCCCTTCTCTTCCGCCCTTGTCTTCGGCGGGCTACAGCCGGGAATGACAATTAGTATGTATGCAACCATCTGAAGAAATAAAACAAAAAATAGACATCGTAGATTTCCTGCGGGAGTACATCCAGTTGACTCCAGCTGGGATGAACTTCCGTGCTAGATGTCCGTTTCATAATGAAAAGACTCAGTCTTTTATGGTAAGTCCAGATAAACAAATCTGGCATTGTTTTGGTTGCGGAAAAGGTGGCGATATTTTTAAATTTTTAATGGAAATGGAGGGAATTGATTTTGTTGAAGCTCTAAGGGTGCTTGCTCCCAAAGCTGGCGTTCAACTAAGAAGACAGAATCCAAAGGTTGCTAGTGAAAGAGCTAGATTACTTGATATTATGGATATTAGCCGTAGGTATTTTCACAAAGTATTGATGGAAAGCTCTAGTGCCAAGCAAGCTAGGGAGTATTTAACTAAACGTGGATTGACGGAATCTGATCTTATGGAGTGGCAGATTGGTTATAGTCTTGATTCTTGGGATGGACTTTTGAAAGTGTTAAAGAAGCAGGGTTATAATGAAACAGAGATTGAAAAAACTGGCATGATAATTTCCAATCAACAAAGAAGAAGTTATTATGATCGTTTTCGAGCTAGGATCATGTTTCCAATAAATGACATAAATGGGAATGTGGTGGCTTTTTCTGCTCGCGTTTCACCAGAAAAAGAAGCAACCGAACAAATGGGTAAGTATATCAATTCGCCACAAACTGTTTTGTATAACAAATCAAATATTTTATTTGCACTTGATAAAGCCAAAAGAGAAATTAAACTCAAGGATCAGGCTATTATTGTAGAAGGTCAAATGGATGCAGTGAGTGCCCATGTTAATGGTTATAAGAATGTGATTGCCTCAAGTGGTACAGCTTTAACTATTGATCAATTAACAATCTTGAAAAGATATTCAAATAACATTGCGTTAGCTTTTGATACTGATGAAGCCGGGCATATGGCAGCTGATCGAGGAATTAGAGAGGCTATGAAATTGGATATGAACATTAAAGTTATTTTGGTTCCTGAAGGCAAGGATCCAGACGATTGTATCAGATAAAATCCAAAAGCTTGGGAGGGAGCGGTAAATAATGCCAAACATATCATGGAGTATTATTTTGAAATAGTTTTTAAAGGTTTGAATGTTAATAATATTGATGACAAAAGAAAAGCAGCTGGTAAGATTCTTTCTATAATTCAAGCAATTAAAAACCCCATAGAGTCTGCTCATTGGCTCAAGGTTTTGTCTGAAAAGATTTTAGTTGATGAAAGCGTATTAAAAGAAGCGATGCCAGCTAAAGTACCAGAAACTGTAAATAATGCTGTTTCTAATAGGACCATCCAAGTAAAACAAGAAGAATTAAGTCAAGCAGAGAGAATTTCAGAGTTGTTTTTGTCTTTGCTGGTTAAAAATTTTCATTTTATTGATTCAATGCAGGCAAATGTATCAGTTGAACATATTTTTGGAGCAAAGAATAAAGCCCTTTACAAAAATTTATTATTTTATTATAATAACCCTAAATTAAGCAGTGAACAAAAAAAGGCTATTTTAGCTCTTGATTTTAATACTTTTATTAGCTGGCTTGAAGAATATCTTTTAAATAAGCCAAATAATAATGAGCAAAGCACTGTTATTATCAAACAACAATTGGAAGACCAGCTAAACCATTTGAATAGGCTGGTTCTTTTGGCTGATAAGGAATATGAAGGCCAGGAGATAGATGATTTGCAATCAGAAATTAATAAGTTAATTCTTAGTTTGAAAAAAGAATCAATTCAAATTCGAAAAAAGGAGCTAGAGAATTTAATTTCTCAAGCTGAAAAAAATAATAACGAAGACGACTTAGATCTTTATTTTCAAAAACTCAAGCAATTAACTGACGAGTATAATATTTTAAACAAGTAAATTTTTAAATTTTTTAAATGCCAAGAAAAAAAGCAACTACAACTAAAAAGAAGCCGGCAAAAAAAACAGCAGCAAAAAAAGTGACTACCAAAAAAACTACCACCAAGAAAGCATCTGCAAAGAAGACCACAAAAACCACGGTAAAAAAAGCAACAACTAAGAAAAGCACCGCGAAAAAAGTTACGGCCAAAAAGAAAGTTAAACATGAGGTTATTATTCCGACTGAGGCTCAAACAAAAAACCTTCTAGAAAAAGGTTTATCAAGAAATTTTGTAACTGAAACAGAACTCCTTTATATTTTTCCTGAAGTCGAAGAGTACACTTTTGATTATGAGCTTTTTTTGGAAGAGTTGCAAAATAGTGGCGTACAAATCGTTGAAGATACAGGAAGAATTCTTGATGTAAATGAAAGTTCAATGGAAAAAAGTGGTGTAAATAGTATTATCGGACAAAAAGAGTTTACTGATCTGTCTAAATTGAGCGCTGATTCTATTCAGATGTACTTAAAAGAGATTGGAAAGGTTCCTTTGCTCTCATATGAAGAGGAGGTTGAACTTGCCAAAAGAAAAGAGAAGGGAGACAGAGACGCAGAAATGAAATTGATTGAAGCCAATCTTCGTTTGGTTGTTTCGATTGCCAAAAAATTTACTGGCGCTAAGGGCTTGTCATTACTTGATTTGATTCAAGAAGGTAATATTGTACTTTTCAGAGCAGTAGAAAAATTTGAATATAGAAAAGGTTATAAATTCTCAACTTATGCGACTTGGTGGATTCGCCAGGCAATTACCAGAGCGCTGGCTGATCAATCTAGAACTATTCGTATTCCAGTTCATATGGTTGAAACTATCAATAAATTTCAACAAATTAATCGTCAACTTATCCAGGATCTAGGTAGGGAACCATTACCAGAAGAAATATCAGCTGAAATGGGGGAGGATATTGATAAAGTTAGACATATTATAAAAATTTCTCAGGATACTATTTCGCTCGAAACTTCAGTTGGTGAAGACGAAGAAGACTCCACGTTGGAAGATTTTATTGAGGATGTGAAGAATGTTACTCCAGATAGGTCAGCTGCCCTTCAACTCCTCAAAGATTATGTAAAAGAAGTTATTATTCAGCTTTCACCAAGAGAGCAAAAAATATTAGAAATGCGTTTCGGGCTTGAAGATGGTGTAGCCCATACGCTTGAAGAAGTTGGTCGAGAGTTTGATGTTACTCGTGAGCGTATTAGACAGATTGAAGCCAAAGCTCTGGAGAAGATTCAAAAACACGAAGGTATTCAGAAGCTTAGAGATTACTAGGATTATTTTTAAATATTTAAAAAACCCGATTCCAGAACGAATCGGGTTTTTGTTATTTCAAAAAGATCTAACAAGTTTTTGTAGTCTTGTTGCCTCGTCAAAAAATGGTTTTGACCAGATACTTTGCAGAAGGTGAAAAATTTTATTTTTTTCTATTTTACTATCTTTTTTGTTTAGTTGTTTTTCTCCAAAATGCATAACTCCAAACTTGATAGTAGCTTCAGTTAAGAGTCTTTGCTGATAACCTTTTTCTATCAAAAGAGCAGCTTTTCTTTTTTTTGCTAGGTCCATTCTTGTAAAGCTCTTTTCGATTCTTTTTTCGGTCCTGATTTTTGCAGCGACTTGACTGGCTTTTTTTGCCCCAATGTTTTCTCTATCTTTGCTATCTTCAAATGAGCTGAGTAACTCAAGCTGACTGGATATTTCTTTTTTAATTTTTAGTCGACTTTTTTCTAGAGATGTCTGACTTTTTTCTATTTTTGCTAAAGTATTTTTTTTCTTACTTTCATGTAGTGTGGACCAATTTTCATATGCAGAAATAATCAAAGAGATATTGAGATCAATATCTTGCATAACAAATATTTCACCATGAATATCACTGTGGTTTCCCTGGTAGTATTTTAAAGTATGATCTTGAGAACGAATACAGGAATTAATATCGCTGAAGCGTTTTATTGTTGTCTGTTTTTTATCTTGATCTCTACTCTCAAGAAAAATAATTCCATTTTTGGTTAAAAATATTTTTAACTTAAGTAACTCTAAAATTCTAATTCTTTCATTTCCAAATACATTTCTTGGTGAAACACACGGAACTTTTTTGCCCTGGTAGTTGATATACATTTTCTTTCTCCATATTTTAAAGGACATAGTTTGTTTTTTGATATTTAAATCTATCATAAATTCCTTGTTTTGTAAAGGATATAAAAAAAGAAGCCCCGATTTGACTATTGGTCAATCGGGGCTGGGTGGAGGGAGCCCTATTGGGCTTTGAGGGAATTGATTTTAATGGAGCTTGTATAAGCTATTTCGCCTTTGGGCGAATACGCCTTGTCGGTGAATATCTGTGTTCCTATAACTACAAAAGCGCCGAGAATGAAAATCATTATTGTGGTTTTCATTTTTTTCTCCCTTTTTATATTTATTTTTAAATCTTATTTAATTATAAATATATTATATCATAAAAGAGAAATAGTGTCAAGTAAATTTGTTTTTATCTGTATTTTTTATTTAATAATAGCAAAAATTTATTATTGTTTATTACTTAATTCATAAAGCATTATTGAGGTGGCGACACTGGCATTTAGGGATTCTATTTGTTTATTTATTTTTATATTAATTTTCTTTTTTGCCAGTTCTATTATGTCTTTGTCTGCTCCATGACTTTCTGAACCAATTATCAGGATGTAGTTACTTTCTGGTTGAAAACTTTTAATGTCTTCGCCTTTACCGGGAAGACTAACATAGATTGGTAGTTTAGTAGACTGTAAAAATTCAAAGTTTTTATCTTTAAAAGTATTTATCTCGAAAATAGAGTTTTTTGCACTGCTTATGGTTTTGGGATTATAAGGATCAGCACAGTGTTCATCCATGACCAGATTATCAAAACCAAAAGCTAACATGCTACGAATGATGGTGCCGAGATTGCCAGGGTCGTTAATGGAGTTTAAATATATTATTGGTTTAGTATTGTTAAGATCTTTTGTTTTGATTCTGTAAAGCGCAGTAATACCACTCGGGGTATCTAGATTGGAAAAATGTTTATTAACGGTTTCATTAATTAAAAATAATTCAGCTTGAGATTTTTTTATTATTTAATCAACCTGACTTATATTTTTTTGATAAAAATTTTTATCTATATAGATTTCAATTGGATAATGTCCAGCTAAAAAAGCATCATAAATACTAACAAAATTTTCTATTATAAAAAGACCATGTTCAGTGCGGTATTTTTTTTGTCCAAGTTTCTTTAGAAGCTTTATTTTGGGATTTGTTTTTGAGGAAATTTTTGGCATAATCTTATTAAAGGTCGTTTAGTAAATCATCAATTTTTTTAACAATATCAGCTGGTGTCCATTCGCTTTTTATAATATAATCTTGAGCACCCATTCTCATACAATAATCAATGTCTTGAGGATTGTTGTAATTTGACAAAATAACTACAGGGATTGATCGAAATATTTGATAAATATCTTCTTGTTCGCTAATGTCTTTTAGAACCTGAAAACCATCTTTTATCGGCATGTTTATATCTAGTAGTACAATATCAGGTAATTCCTTTTGGGCCACATCTATTACCTCTTTTCCGTTAGAAGCTGTTACGGCGTTGTAACCGAATTTTTCAAAGGCAATTTTATACATTTCTGAAATATTTTTTTCATCTTCACCGATGAGCACTTTTCTTTTATGCATATTATTGATGGTTAATTATTAAATATTTATTTGTATATTAGCATTTTGAGCTCTTTTTTTCAAATAAAAAAGCACTGATAATAATCAGTGCTGGTATTTTTTGAATAATATGTTTATTATGTTAAGCGCATAATCAATGGTTTTATTATCAATATCACCCTTTTTCCGTAAGTGTGAATCTAATAAAAGGTCTTCCATCAAGAGATAGCTGAACGGGTCTACAATCTGAAATATTAGATAATAAATTTCTTGAATTTCATTAGAGGTCTTGTAGTTTTTAGGAGTGATTTCTACTAGGGATATTTTTTGACCCTTTTTTCTTCTGGCTTGGATATTGTCGTAATATGATACCCGTTTTTTTTCAGTAAAATCTGGACATGATATTTTACCACCAAAGCTTGACGATCCTTCCCAGAGAATTATTTCAATATCATTTTTACTTTCTAGCATTATATCAAGTGCTTTTTCTTCAGTAGTTTCGATATTTGTCGGGCCGTTGCGGATAAGATCCATATCTAGATATGAGTAGTATATATCTTCTGAAAGTTTGAGTATTTGTTCGCTTGTTCCGGGGAGAAGTTTGAAAGATTCATTTAAGGCATAAAGAGGACTTGGATCATGAGAGCGTTCGTAAAACTCCTCCAAAGATTTTGAAGATAATTTCTCAAAAACAAATTGATGACGAATTTTATTGTAACCTATTTTGTCTAGGATTGCGAGGATTATGTAGATACTTTCGTCAGATTTATTTCTAAATTTTATATTCTTAAATATTTTTCTAGGTTTGTATTCTTTTTCATTAAGAATGGTTCGGATGTGAATAATGGCTTTTTCAGCATCTGGTTGAAGGCTTTTTTCGATTTTAAAATTGCCGTATTCTAAAATACTTTTTTCAATTTCAAAAATTTTGTCATTTACACTTTTGATATTTTTTTTGTCCCATCAGCCAAAGAATTCTGCCAGTTTAGCAAAAGAATTGCTATTAGAAAATATATAATTTTTTTCAATGAACACCTCCTATTTTGTTTTTTGTAATATTAGAACCATTTAGCATGTTTGTCAAATTAATTGACTTTTGATTATTTGTATGTTTTTATAATTAAAAAGTTCTTTAAAATAGTGGAGGAGAAAATGTCAAAAGAAATTGGAATAATAAGTAGTGATGAGTTTAGTAATCTTAAAATTGAGAATGTCGTAAATAGAGAATGTATGCGGGATATTCATTACACTATCAGGAGGAGCATTGTTACAAATAATTTTGAGATATTGAGGCTGTTAAGCTACATCGACGTAAGGTATTATTCTGAAATGATGAGCGAGGAGCTTGTATCAAAACTTTTTTGTTTTTCAGTAAAAGATGATCCATGGCATTCTTATTTTTTTCAAGATGAATGGCCGGATCAATACCTTTCTTTTTTAAGGTTTAAAGATATAATTCCTTCTTTTGTCAGTGGGATTGATTTGTCAACGAAAAATAGAGAAAGGGCACTTCAAGATCTTCAAAAAGCGAATGCCAAGATTGCTGTCCATTTTAAACCTTCTGATATGGAAAATAATCAAGCAGTCAGGGAATTAAAGGATTTAGCCATAGCAATACTTGAATCAAAGGATGGAGGGGTTGTACTGATTTTGCCTTTTGTCAAACATAGAGTTCTTTGGATAGCAATACAAGCAAATGATGAGAGAGTATTAAAAGCCTTAGGTAAAAGACAACGTTTATTTACCAAAGCGCTTCGACGTTCTGACGGAACTAAAATTGAACTTTACAATCATCTTAGGCAAAAATGGCAAATATGTTTGGATGAATTTGATGTTAGCCATGAAAATGTTTTTTCAAACATGGATAACGAGTATGAAAAAAAATCTCTTATTCAATAATGAAAAATAAAAGGATATTCATAAGTTTTGAATATCCTTTTTTGTTTTTAGAATCTTACCGGAGTGCCAGCAATGTTTACTGGAACGTAGCCATATATTGCATTCAGGTGATGAAAATACGCATGAGATGCCCCATAGTGCCATTCTAAATTTATTAGTTCATTCACTTCCTTGTAGTAGGCAATTAATTTATTTAGATCATTATCTGGTCGATTGGCGTTGGATAAAATTTTGCCTTGGTCGTACCACATTTCACAAACACCTTGAATGAACTTAGTCCAAGAGATTTGTACGTTCATACTCCATCTTTTATCGCTGGTATCGGAGATAAAGGGTTTGTCTAGATTGTTTGAATAAAAAACTTTTTCAATATAACCTTCGGTTTGTAATTGCTCAAGCAAGGAGTTGGTTTTAATATCAGTATATATTTTGTCAGCTAGCTTCTTCTTGGTATAGATCCAGAAAGTGAATTGATGACCTGCTTTGTCGTTATTGGCTCGACGATGAATACGCCAGAGTTCAATATCTTTTTTATTCTTTTCAAGAACAGGTCCGACAATCTCTTGCATTAGCAGTACATCCATGTGCCAGGCTGGAAGAGCGTCAGTATTGTATTTGTGTTTAAAGCAAATGCTTTGCCAGAAATGTTCCTTTTGTAGTTTACGAAAGTTTTTGTTGTCTGGCTCAGAATTATTTATTGGATTATGATTTTGCACTGTACATGAACAACACAACAATAGGGTAATTAAAATAGCAATTTTTTTCACTTTTTAGCCTCCATTGGTTTTTAAGGTTCTAAATAGATATTAAGTAAAAAAATAATACTAGTCAAGTATGTAAAATAGCTAGTATTAGTTAAATAGTTATATTATGGTTGACAAAAAATATTAAATATGTTATGATATAATGTTGTTTTAAAACTAAAAATTCAAAAAGGAGGGAGACCATGATCGAAATGCCAGGAATAGAAAGAGTTTACAGTGAAATGGATGACGAGTTCAGGAATGCCCATATTCATGCAGGGCAGTCCACGATCGGCATGGCCTCAAGCTGGGAGGAAATCGTGAATGATGATCTTGAAGCCATGCAGATGGCTGATGATTACGATCGGTTCGTCCCGATCGAGGAGGCTGTTTGTTGCGATATTTTCGGCAACATCTGCTCCGGGCATGATGCCGAAGATGCTATCAATCTCTTTGATGCACCGGTAGAGGCGGCGGATGACGATGAGTTTTTTCCGGAAGCCGGATTGACGTGTCGACACGTTGGTGGTCGACCGGCAAATCTGGAATCGTCTCGGTTGGTTGTTTTCAACGAACTGGGACCTGTACAGTGCGCCTTTCAGAGGCGTCAGGCTACCAGAATGGCCAGGAGACGAATGGCTGCCTAGTAGAGTAGCCAAAAAAATTAACAAGCCGTAGAGTTAAAATTCTACGGCTTCTTTTTTTGAGTTTAAACAAAAACCTTAGATTATGATCTAAGGTTTTTATTATTTTAAAAAGTTATTTTTTCTTTTTTGCTTTAGCTTCTAGCATTTGTCTTTTTATCTCTAGTCTTTTTGCTGTTTTGTGAGATTTAGATTTTTGCGGTCTGCCAACTGCATGATTTCTTTTTGCCATATTATTGTATTATATTTATATAGAGACTATAACATAAATAAAAATTTTAACAAGAGCTTTTTTATTATTTAATTTTTGTTTAAAATTTACATTTAGTCTTTTATTTGCAAAGATGGTAAAATTATGAAATAATCTAAACGAATTAATACTTTTGAATGTTCTTTTAAAAAAAAGGAGGAAGAAATGAATAGGAGAATTTTACTGTTTACACTTATGATTATTTGTTGTTTGTTTTCGACTAATGTAATTGCTTCTAAGCCAGTTCCGTTTTGGAAAGTTTTGCGAACTGGTCAAAGTTTCTTTTTATTTGGTAGTCCGATCAAAGTGGATAAAATAATCCAAACCAGAGAAATAGAAAAAAATGGTGAGATTTTTTATACCTATAAAGCCATTGTTTGGCGACCGAGTCGTGATGATGGCAGAGGAGTGGCCAGTTTTTATAACTTAGTTAATATGAGATTGCATTATATGGCAAGTTTGCAAAGTGATAATCCGTATATTGCTCTTCATGAGACTAAAGATGTGTATCAAAAAATCCATAGTAATCCAAGAAAGATTGTTGTTCATGTTATGAAGGGGTTTAAGCCGGGGAGGTATAATTTAAAGATTGCGATTTTTCCTTATCCTATGATAGGGAACTATAGTTTGAGGCAAGTGATTCAGATGTATAGAAGTGATTATGTTGCCTTTTTTCAGTTTTTAAATTCTTTGAGGTATGTATCTCCTCAGATGGCAATTTTTAATGCTGTTTGGTCAAAGGGTGAAGATTATGTTATTGATGAGATCTTAACTAGACTGGCAAATACCTATGGACAGGTTATTCAGCTGGATGTTATGGCAAAATTGCCTGATTTGCATAAAATGACAGCCAAGCAGGCTGAGAGAGAATTAAAAAAAAGAAACCTTGTACCCTGGCCAGATTTTAACACCAGAGTAGCAAATAACAATCCAAATCTTAGCGGGCGTGTAGCCAAACAGCAGTTTTATCCAGGTAGTAGGCTATACGCTAACACCAAAGTAGCTTACAAATTCTATGCTGATGCAGGGGGAAGTCAAAATTTTAATCCTAATCCATATGGTGGCAAAGAAATTTGCGGAGATGGGATAGACAATAACAATAATAATCAAATTGATGAAGGGTGCAGATTTACTCGTGAAATAATATTGGATGACAATAAGTGTGACGATGATACCATGAGATTGTTTGTAGATGAACAAAGCTATGGGGACACACCTCCTGGTCACAAAAGACATTACAATGTATCTAAATTGGCCTGGGGTAAACACATAGTTCATGTTGTAGGGATAAATTCTGCTGGAAAGAGTCGAGGATGTAGCAATAACAATATTGTAACTTTTGAAATTCGTTTAGGAGAGGGGATTACTTTCATGGGTGGCGGTAATCGTGATTCTGCTGAAGTAGAGGCTGGAGTAAAAGGAAAAAATTTTAAAAGATACGAAGTCTTTGTAAAATAACAATTTTGAAACGAGGCATAACTTAGCCTCGTTTTTTTGTTAAGGGTATTAATATGGTATTAATACCGTATTAATACCCTAAGAAGAGCTTTGGATGTTTTCTTTTACTATTTTAGAAATCTCTTGAATACTTTGGATTAGTTCGTTTTGTTTATCTTTATTACCATTAGTCATTATGCAAAGAAGATATGGATCAGGTTCTGTGTAAATAATACCGCAATCATGAATTTGCAAGAATTCATCATCTTCATTTTCAAAATAAACTCCGTATTTATTGGCAATAACAGTTTTATCATTTATACCCTTAGCAATACCTTCTTGGTAATCGCTATTTGAGAGTATCTTTAAAATTTCCTCTGAGTCATTTCTATTTAAGAAAGAAGAATTATATAGCAGTCTAAAAACAGCTGAGTAGTCCTTGGGAGATATTCCTGAATTTGATGTTTCTTCAAAATTAATTACTACTCCCATTTCTGAATTTATTTTTTTCATGGTATCAATGTCTATATTTTCGACAAAATATCGATGAACTAGGTTAAATGATACATTGTCAGAATAGGCAAGGGTTCTGAAAATCAGGTCTGAAATGGAATAGGTTTTGCCGTTTTGAAGAGATTTGTCTGGATCGTCCAAATTAAGTTCGGCGTCATATTCTCCATTATATGTTATCTCTTGGTTGAATATTTCAGGATAAACCTCTCTGGCTTTATAATAAGCTACAGCTAGTGGTAGCTTCAGAAGACTGGCAGGGGAGTATTTTTCTTTTTCATTTATACCAAACCAAGGACCGTTATTTAAATCACGATAATAAACAGAAGCATTTATTATATTTCCTTGATTGATCTTTTTTTCTATCAAAGCGCTTATTTTTTGTCTGGCTTTTTTGATTGGAATAATATTGCTTTGTTCGTTTTCTTCACACTCAAGAAGAGGATTGATGTATTGATAGCTTGCTTCTTGGCGAATCTCTTTCTTGCTTATTTCATTTGCTTTTGTTTTTTGTAGGTCGGAACTAAGCCAACCCAAACCAAAGAAAAAAAGACAGGTAAAAAGAATAATTATTTTTTTCATATATTTTATAACTATAATTTTACTCTTTCGGTATCAAGAAGTAAATATCTGTAAAACAAAAAAAGAACTATTCTTTTTTAGAATAGTTCTGGGTTTTTTAGCTCTCTTTTGAGACGTTGATTAGAAGCGTGGCCTTGGCAGCGATTTTTTTGTCTACTATAGCCTTTGTTTCAGCAAAAATTATTGACCGGATTTTGTTGACTTTTTTTACCTCGAATATTATTCTGTCCCCAGGTCTTACAATACTTTTAAATCTTACTTTATCCATTCCTGCAAAAAAAACTTGGTCTCCCTTGCTATCTTCATTTAAATAGTGAAGTATGGCAGCAGTTTGTGTCATCCCTTCAACTATTAATACACCAGGCATAATGGGGTTGTCGGGGAAATGTCCTTGAAAGAAAGGCTCGTTTCGACTTACATTTTTGAAAGCCTTTATCCAGCCTTGCTCAAAATTATAATCTATTACACCATCAACTAGCACAAATGGATATCTGTGGGGGAGTCTTTTGAAAGCTTCTTCAACTTTTTCTTGGTTAATTATTGATGAGTCCATTTTTCTCTCCTTTTTTTGGTGAATCATTTTATTTGAGATAAAGTTTTAAAATAACACAAGTCAATACCACCGTAATATAAATACATGCTCCTGTCAACGATTTGAGTTGCTAAACTAGAAAAACATAAAAGAAAAGTAGATTATACTTGACATGTCAATTAATATATTATATACTTGATATATCAACTAATTTAATATTATTAATAATATGGAAAATTTATTGAATTTTTTATTTTCGCTTAGTCGGACCAACTCAATTATTTCAAGAAACATATGCCCAAATGGTCTGGACTTCAGCGACTATATGATTATTCATTGTCTGGCGAAGGCAGAAGGCAAAAAACTTAGACGTATTGATCTGGCTCATAAGCTTGGTCTCACAGCTTCTGGAGTTACTAGGATGCTGATACCTCTCGAGAAGCAGGGGATAATCGAACGAGTCAAAGACGAGAGTGATGCCCGTGCCAGATTTGCCAAACTTACCACAGCAGGAGATCGGGTGTTGGCAGAGGCTAATTTTTCACTTGAGATTAAATTAGCAGAGTTGCTTGAGACCGTTAAAGAAAAAGATATTAGTAGATTTGGTAAGATATTTGAATTAATAAGTGAAACATTTCTCGAGGATGAGTATAAAAAAGAAGCCAAGGATCGTTGGGGGAAAACAGATGCATATAAACAAAGCGAGGAAAGAATAGCCAAGATGAGCGAAGAGGAAATTAAAAAGTTAAAAATTGATGGAGAGACTTTAACTCAAAAAATAGCTGATAATATCACTAAAGGTGCTTTAAGTAAAGATGTTCAGGCTCTAATTATTAAACACCACAAAAGTATAAATCGTTTTTATGACTGTTCTATTGAAATGTATGGTCAACTTGGTGAAATGTACGTCCAAGATCCAAGATTCAGGTCTTATTACGACAAATTCAAACCAGGCTTAGCTAGATTTATGAGAAGCGCAATAAGAGAATATTGTAAAAAAAATACAAAATAAAATAAAAAAAGAATAATGCTAAAGTATTATTCTTTTTTGTTGCTTGATTTTTTTATTTAGTGAATGCTAGACATTTTGGGGTTTCATAAGTAAAACACATTTTTTTGGTACATCCGCCTAATTCTCCTTCGTTTGTCATACAGGTGTTACAACCATCAAACCAGGAGCTGCAATTTTCTGGAATATCAGGATTCTGTGAAATAATTTTAATTAATTCGTAGCTATAACTTGAAGCATCAGCCGGAATAACTTCTGTGCGTTCAGACTTTTTTACTTCTAGCTTGTAAGTATAGCCAGCCACAAAGTCAAAGCCCTTGATTTGGTCATAGAAGTATTTACCATTAACAATCATACATTTCATTGGAGCGACTCCGGTGCAGTCTGCTAGTTCTGAAGAGATGTCATAGATTTCTACCCCTGCTTTACTTAATTTGTTGGAATAATATTTTTGGAGTTCATTAAATGCTTGTTCGGGCTTGGCTAAGTATATTAATTTGTTATTATCTGAGTCAACTAAATATGCTTTACCTGAATCATCGACATTTAGAAGGATTCGACCATCTAATTTTTTTGGTATATTTTTTGTGAAGTTTTGGTAGTCTTTATCTGTAATTCCTAGTCCGTATTTTTGCATTGCCATTAAAGCATCATAGGGGCTATTTATTTGATAATCTTCTTCTGTATTTGGGTCTGTATACAGAGCAAAGTTAATTGGGGGAGTACTGATAAGAGTGGGTGTAACTTCAGTTGCTGTTAAAAGCATTGGTGCAACTCCTTCTCCGTTTGGGTTTGTAGTAGCGTTTGGATCATATATTGCCGACGCAAAACTTGGTACAAAAACGATCATAACTACGAGGGAAAACAAAATTTTTTTCATGGTTTTTTGTGTTATATTAATTAATTACATCATATCAAACGAGAGAAGATTATAAAAGTAACAAATAATATAATCGCCTGTACTTGTTTATGTAAAGCTAGCCGTTTAAGTTTCGCCTTTGATTGCTTTAAAGGGCAGTTTAATAAAAAAGGTCGTGCCTTTCTTTATCTCCGTTTCAAACCATATTTTTCCTCCCAAGCTTTCTGTGAATAATTTGGCTATATATAATCCAAGCCCTGAGATGTCTGATTCGGTTTCGAGCATTTCATAAGCTTTGTACATTTTGGTAAAAATCTTTGGTTTAATGCTTTCTGGAATACCAGGACCAGTATCTTTAACTGATAAAAGTAAATAGTCATGAAATTTTTCGGCTGACAGAACAATTGTGCCTTTTTCTGGCGTATGTCTTATAGCATTCATGAATAGATTTTGGATTATATTTTTCAAGATATCTATGTCAACTTCAATCGTTTCAGGTAATTTGTTTGAAAAGTTTTCAATATAATGAATTTGTTTTTTCTTAAAAAGTAGTAGTGATCCGCTATACAAAGAGTTTAATAATTTTTTTAGATTAATTTTTTTAGGGCTGTCACTAAAAGTACCCATTTCGATTCGAGAAATATTCAATAGTTTGTTAATTATACTAGTCATGAAATTAATATCAGTAAGTACATCCTCGGCAAGCTGTTTTTCATCCTTTTTGTCCAATCCTTTTATTAGTAATTCAAGACCGAAACCAGCACTGGTTAGGGGATTGCGTAGTTGATGTGAGGCCAAAGAAATAAATTCAGTTTTAGCATCACTGATTCTTGTTTCTTCTGTTATATTTCGTGAAACGCAAATTATGTTGTTGATTGTTTTTTCTTTTGAAACAATAGGGATAAATAATTCTTGATAAATATTTATTTGCTCATCGTTTTGCTTGCGTTTATATTCTATAGTAGATTCAACACCTATTTTGGCTTTTTCCAAGGCATTTTTTATTAAATCCTTATTTTCTTTGTTTATTAAATTTAAATAATATCTCTCTTTCACTAAATCATAACTACTAAAACCATATTTTTTTAAGGCTGGCATATTCATATATTTGATTTTGAAATTTGTATCCAGCATTTTTATGTTGTAAGGAGAGGCCTCAGCCATTATCTTGTACTTTTCCTCGCTTAGTCGAATTTTTTCCTCAACCAATTTTCTTTCTGTGATATCAGTTGAGAGAATAAAAATTCCTTCAGGAACTGAGTCGATTCCCAAGCTAAACCAATGGCGACTACCGTCTTCATATTGGAATTCATTATCAAATCTTTGTCTTTCTCCTCCGTTCATGCAGATTTTTAATTTTTCAAACATTTCTGTTTTTTCGATTCCCGGATATACTTCCATCATGGTTTTTCCCAGCAGATCCTCTTTTCGTTTGCGTCCGTGTCTGGCAGCAATATTGTTTACATATAAATAGCGCCAGTTGTAATCAATTAACTGAGCTCCTTCCATCATATTATCAAGAGTATTTCGATAGCGCTTTTCAGCCGCTTCTAAATCTTTTTCAATTTTTTTCCGTTCGCTAATATCTTCCATGATTACTGCGAATTGCATTTTGGCTGGACAATAAGCAGATACCATATACCAGCGATTTAAAGCTCTGGAAAAACCTTCAATTTTTTCGGATGTTTCGTTAATCGCTACATTACCATAGATTTTCAACCAATCAATTTCATCGTTTATAATATCTGGGTTAACTTCTCTTGCTGTTTTTCCAATAATATCAATGGCCTTAAGGCCAGTCATTTTTTCAAAAGCTGTATTAACTTCCTTGAAGATAAAATCTATCGGTTTCCCTTTGCTATCCGTGATAATTTCATGTAGTGCAAAACCTGATGACATGTTTGAAAACAGATCGCGCATTTTTTTCTCACTTCGCCTAAGGCTTTCTTCTTTTTCTTTAAGATTGTGGAAGATGGTCTCTTGGGGATTTTTCACTCCTGAGACAACAATGGATAGGTATATCAAAATGAATGAACTTAATTTTGATAAATGACCCAATAAACTAAAAATACCATAAGGGTCGGTATATAAAGTAAAAGCCATTTCGGAAAAAATAGTCAGAGCTATAGACCATAAAATCAAAATAAGTACATTCAGATTGAAGTGCTTCTTTCTTTTTACTAAAAGTATACTAGATATGAAAAGTATCAATACGATTAAGTACTCGCTACCTATCTTAAAAGGAGTCAAACCTGTATCTAGGAAGTAAGCATTAGGGAAATAGCCAGAAAAGATTAAGACAATTACCGAGATAGTAAAAATAAAATACCCCCAAAACCATGAGTTATATTTTAAGGGCTTAGCAACAAAAAAAGCCCCAATAAATATTGTTAGGCTTTCTGTATATCTTGCGAGTATCCAGAGTTGAGGACTTACATTATCTTCATTTATCCAGAGAATATTCATGCCAGGATAGGCAAGCGTATGTAAAAAATCTACTACCCCAATAAACAAATAAGCAATTCCGATAATATTAAAGAAATTATTATCAACAATTTTTCGAGAATTCCAGGATACAACAAAGACCATTCCGGCAATTATTACGCTTGTAAACTCTATGCTTATATGAAAGAGCAGATAATTGTAGATGCTAGCTAGTAAAAGTAAGATAAACAAAGCAACAAATCCCAAAATCCAAAAAAATATTGGCCATTTGCTTTTTTTTGAAGACAAACTTTTTGTTTTTTCTTGCTCTATCTGCATAAAATAATTTATTTTATGGCTTTAAAAGTATGTTAATCCTATATCAAATAGGGCTTTTAGTCAATGAAGTAAAAACCTTTTTCTTCTTAAACTTTAAGAAAAATGGTATAATATTAATAGAATATTAATTATTTACAAATAAAACAATGAAGTTAAGAATTTTTGCAATAACTTTTTTGCTAATGTTTTTATTGAGTGGATGTTATCTTCCAGTGATAAAAAAAGAAATTACGATTCCGTTTATTGAAAAAAGTCCTGAAGTCGTTTTGCAAACAGCTATTGATAACATGAAGAATATAAATGATTATGAGATGGAGTCGACATACAGCATAGAAATAAACTTTAGCGATGACAAGATGAGTTTTTTGAATGAAGATGTTCGAAAAAAGATAGTTAAATTTGTAAATAGTTATTCGCCAAAAGTTATGGGCATTGATTCCGAAACAGACATTGAACAAGATGTACAGCCGGTTTTATCTGGTTTCCCTGAAAAGATTGTAGTTGATTATAAAATTAATGCAAAAGTACAGTTAGAAGAAGGGAACACGAAGAAAGCATATTATAATATAGACTTAAGTTATGCTTTGGAAGGAATGAGTTTTAATGCGAATGTTGATGCAATTTATCAAGACGAGGTATTGTATCTCAAATTCAATATTATACCAGACATGATCAATATGTTTATCGCACAAATGAATATTGAGATAAAAAATAAATGGTTCAAGATCGATTTGAATGAGGCAAAAGAATTTCAAGAAGGCAACCAAACACCAGTTAACATCAATGAATTGGATGATGAGAAAATGAAGCAGATAAATGATGAAGTGGCTAATCTCTACAAAGAATATCCTGTACTTAGTTTCGAGGGAAGAGAGAAAGATGAGTTGATCGATGATCAAAAGAATTATCACTATTTGTATGTGATTGACAAAAGTAATTTAGAAAAGTTTATTTTTAAAGCTTTGGATATTTATAACAAAGAACTAGCTGAAGCTTTCCCGCTTGAATATGAGGATGACAAAAAAGATGCTGTTTTTGATTCTGTAATAGAAGCAATCGGTGACAATAGTATCGATTTGTATATTGATAAAAAAGATCTCGTTCTTAGACTTTTAAGCTTTGCCATTAATATAGATCTAAGCGATAGCGCAGCTTCATAAATGGTCAAAAAAGATATTGGTATGAATATATCTGGTAGCTTTAATTATAAGAGTATTAATGAAGGAGTAGTAATTGATATTCCAGAAAACGCAGAATCTTTATTTGATATAGTAAACAAACAACTAGAGGGATCAAGAATGGAAGCTAAAAATGCCAAGCGATTATCAGACGTTAAGCAATTAGCTACTATGGCCGAACTTCATTATGCGAATTATGGAGCTTACCCCTTGGATGAAAGTGAATTAGAGGAGTTCGAAAAATTTGACAATCCTGAAAATTCTGAAAATTCAATTTGTCCTGATGATTTTGTATATAGTTACAGAAGTCTAAATGAGCAACAAGATTATGAAATTACTTTTTGTCTGGAGGGCGAGGGAAGTAGAAATCTGCCAGGTGGAATCCAAACAATAATTACCGGGGGAATATTTGCTGGGGCAACAAATCAAACAGATACTGATGGAGATGGCTTGAGTGATATAGATGAAGTTACCTATGGCACAGATATATACGTCAAGGACACGGATGGTGATGGATATAGTGATGGAGATGAGGTTAAAAACGGTTATAATCCAAATGGAGGAGGGAAGTTGGCGGAGTAAAATAACTAATTACTAAACATTGAAATAAAAAAAACATATATTCGAATATATGTTTTTTTTATTTTAATATGCCCCCAATTAAAAACGTGTTTAGAACTTTGGGTTGAAATATTATCGAAGAAAATTTAGCTAAATTAAATACTTATTTGTTAGGTAATAATTAAAACTATTCTACATTTTTGTCCTATTTTTGACCACCACGTCCGCTTTTTTGATTTTCTTGTTCCCCTTGTCTAAATCCTCCTTTTTCTGTTTCTGAATTAATAATTTCATCATAATCAGTTTGGCCTAATTTCTGTGGTTCATAATTCTGTCCCTGGCTATTCATAGTTCGCACGAAACTACGCAAATGATTTCTTGAGCCACTTTTTAAATTTTCATAAACTAATTCTATGTCGCTATTTGAAGTTTGATTTAAATACTTATCTAAATCAATAATATCAATTTCTTCAATTAGAGCGCCTACCTCTAATGCATTAATCAAAGATGTGTTACCCTCTGCAACTAAATCATTAAATAGTTTGGCTAACTCTTCATTCTTATATTTGCCAACTTCATCATTATAAAATTCAATATCAATACCATATTTCTCTGCTAAATTTTTTACGGCATTTATGTGAGTTGCTTCGCTTTGTGATATATTTTGAAAGTTTTGTTGGTTCCATTTTTCAAATAACTTAATATATACATCACGAGCCAATTTTTCTTCTTCAAGCATAAACTTTATCCCAGCTTGCTCATCTTCTGTTAACTCAGATGCAGCTGCCTCATTAAGAATGCCTGATAAAATTTCGGTGTTTATTTTTGTATTGCCTTCATCATCAACTTGTAAGACGTCTAAAATTTCAGTGTTATCAGCTGTTTTATTAGTTAAAATATTCTGTTGTGCAGGACTAACATTTGTAGAGCATCCTGCTAATAAAATAGTAAAAACTACAAATGAAAAATAAAATATTTTTTTCATATACTAATTTAATAATTATAGATATATTATATCATAATTTATTTCTGTTCAGTAGGGTGCAAAAAAATCTACTATAATTAGTAGATTTTTTAGCTCTAATCCAATAGCTCCCAATTAAGAACGTGTTTAGAACTTTTGATTGGGGGAGTATTGAGAATGAGTTGTATAAAATTGTATTAAATTAGTTTAAAGGATCAAATCCATTTTTAACTTCATCTCCATCTGAATAGCTGTCATTATCTGTATCTGGATTGTTGATATCAGTTTTATATTTCAATTCATCTTCATCGGATAGTCCATCATTGTCAGAATCTTTTCTTATGATAGGGGCTCCTTCTTTTACTGTATAGTAGGTATTATCGATTATTGTAATTTTTTTATTATCAACTAAATTGTTCAACATATCTTCAAATACACTAGATGTTAGAAAATAAAATTTCTGGACTTCTTTTTTATTATTTTCTGTCATTTTCCCTTCTAGTTTATTGTCTATCATCCAAACTATACCACTTTCTTTTTTTTCTATATATTGATTTAGATATGAGATGCAAGTATTTTTAGCTGTAGTATCTTGAATCCCATCACATTGGGATTTATCTATTGAGGGGATTTTGCGTTCATTAAAGTTTAGATAGTATTCCCGAAAGCAAGTACTCGGAATAGGGCTGAGACCACAAACTGTTGGATCACCTTGTTTGGCGATAGATGTGTAACAATTAGCTAGACTGCCACTTCCTGTTACTTTTAGACAAAGATCTGTGTTCTTTTGTTTTCCTGCATAATAAAAATAGCAATCGGATTTTTTATAAGAGTCTTTCATCTCTTCACACAGCTTAGGGTCACTAGTTTTTCTCATAAAATTTAACAAGCAAACTGATTGTGACTGATCATTTTTGATTTTATTACATATGTTTTTGTTGTTTGTTTGCTTAGCTTTATCCATTAAACAAAAGTTTTTGCTTCGTTCATCATCGGCAAAATTGCAAACTATACTTGCTGGAAGTATCTTTTGATAATTGATAATCATTGATCCGAGTACAAAGTAAAAGATAAAAGAAAATATAAATAGAATAGATATGCTGGTTATTTTTTTTTCTTTAAATATTGTAATACCGCCAATTAAGCTAAGTATCAAAATAATTAGAGGACCACCAAAATAGGCAGTAATAACAGGTGCTGGGTTTATCCAGCATCCAGGGCAGGTCATGTTTTTAGCGATTAAAAATATAATTATTATGGACAAGACTGAGAAGATAAGTGATATCCCAAGTAGTTTGGCAATTTTGATTTCATTAGTATTTGGGATTGTCGAAGTTTTCATTTCTTCTATTTGTTCGGTTGTAGTATTAGTTTCAGTGGTTTTAGGCACATGTGAATCATTCTTTTTATAATAATTGTAAATAAATGAAAAGAGTATAATATTGAGAAATAAAAAAAATAAGGAAGATGTATCTATAAGCCTAGTCATAACACCTTCCCAAAAAATTCTTTTAGAAAACAATAGTTGCGCTATTAAAAATTTCAATGGGAAAATAATTATAGCTAAAAGATAAAAGTATTTATATGATTTGTTATCACGATATATTAAATATGCAATTGCAAATAGTAGTCCTGATATGGCAATTGGTATAATATAGTAATTAAGGAAATAGTTAATGTTTTTGTTTTGTAAAGATATAAACATCCATGAGTATTTGATCAACAAGTATGATGCCTGTATTACTATAATATATAGTATGTTGTGTTTTAAATTTTTAAACATTATATTTCTTTAATAATAAGTATTAATATTATATCATTTACCTCATTTTTTAGGTATTAAATGTTGTGGGACAAAAAATGAAATAAAAAAACGTCGCTAAAAATAGCGACGAATTTCGTTGCTCGCACTGGTGGACGGGCTACAAGACATTAATTGGGCTACTGCTTTTGAATTCCCGGAAGTTGCTTATGCTGAAATAAATAAAATGGTAATTATATAAAAATAAAAAGAGGGTATCGCATTTGCGAATACCCTCTGCTTTCAAACCCCGGTCCAAGGTATTGTGTTATGCCTGAGCGGCTTCTTTTTCGGCCTTAACTTTTTCCATAAGGCAACCGAAGCATTTTCCGCCTTTGTGGCTGTAATAGTCGTGTTGTTCGCAGTGATCCACATCACCCTTGGGGACGATTGGTTTACAGTTGACATCAACTCGAACCATCTTTTTTTCAAGCTTCTTGTTGGTTCGGCACAGATCGTTATGGGCGTGTGTGGCTTCCTTGGGAAACCAGAATTTGTCATCGCCCTCGCCGTCATCCCGGCAATCCCACTGATCAATAAAAGAGTTGGTTTGGCTTTCCGGCCAGTAGTCCCAGTGTTTGGTGTATTCCTTGCCGTCATCGCCGACACCTTTGAGGCTCGTCATATCAACGGGTTTATTGGAAAATTCACCGGGAACGCCAGTTTTTGTTTCCGTGATCTTCACGAGAACTTCCTTCATAACAGTGACAACACCGTTCTCAAAATCCACATTCTCTTGCCACAGACAGATGGCTTGACCAATTTCGTAAGGCATAATTTTTCTCCTCTTTTTGTGGGTTATTATTTGAAAAATTAAATTAACTTAAAGGTTTCTGTATTATACAAAGATCATAATCATAATATAATAACATAATATATTATAAATGTCAAGCAATGTTCGAAATCGGCCATAGTTCACAAATTTCAACAAAAAAAATTACCTAAAATTAGATAAGTTTTTTTGATATTTTTATGCTCTCTTTCTTGGACGAACTTCGAACCAGTTACTTAGATAGCAAGGAGTATTTTTATATGCCCGAACTAACTAAAGATAAGGTAATACTCGAGCAATAATTATAAAAAAAGACCACCCGTCACTTTGTGTGACAGGTGGTGAAGTATATTTTTGTTCTTACAGAATTTCCGTTATCTCTTTTAAGCCAGGAACTATCTTCCAGGCAAGTTGTTTGTGCTCTTTTTTTGCACGATTGAATGTTATCCCTTTAGTCTTTCTAAATAATTGATGGTCGTTACCTCCATCACCAATAGAGGAGACATTTTCTAATTGAAAGCCAAGAATACCGCAAAAATCTTGCAAATAAAGAACCTTGTTTTCCGCCTCATCTCCTGTGCGATCATCTACTGATACTTTGCTGATATAGCCACTGCGATCAAAATGAAATTTAGTCAGAGACTTAAAATATTCAATCTTCAATTCTGCAGCAATTTTTTGGACCAATAAATCCATTGCACCAGAGATAAGGATAACAGTATACTTTTGCTGCAAATATTCTATCAATTCTTTTGCGAATGGATAGTAAGTATAGTTCATTATTATATCTTCAACTGCCTCCTTGGTCGGATTACCTCTTTCTCGATAAATATCTAAAGCAAGGTTCACCCACTCCGAATAAGTTATTTTTCCTTCTTTGTGTTGATTATAGAAAAAAGAATCTTCTTCGGGTGTCATCCCCATGGCAAAATTAAGTTCTGGCCAGGTTTGTTCTTTGACAAGTGTCTCATTTAGGTCAACACAAATAACCGAAATACCATTATTCTTCATATTTTCCTCCTATGTGTTAAGAACAAGTTACTTTTTATTTGTTAATGTAAGATTATATTAAACACATAAAATAGTCAAACACTTATGCTGGTTCGACCTTTCGACTTTGGTATTAAAAAATAACGCTAAAATAAGCGTTATTTTTCTTAGCTCGCATTGTTGGACGGGCTACAAGACATAAACTGGGCTACTGCTTTTGAATTTCCAGAAGTTGCTTATGCTGATATGGTTAATATGACTAAATAAAAAAACAGCCAGTCTTGCAAATTGCACAAGACTGGCCATCGATATTTGAACTTTTAGCAGTTCAGGTTTTCAAAAATACGGTTTTCGCTCAAGGCAAGCACCTCGACCATAAACTGAAGATCAAGAATAAGGCCTCGGTTGTCCAGTGCTTTGAGAAGACAGGCTTCGTCGGCAAGTTCAGGCAGGCCTGAGAAAGCGAAAAGTCCGATTTCAAAAAGATGGATACCACCACCCCATTTGCCTTTTTCCGGATCTCTTGAGGGGTAACTGGAAAGATGACCCGGATTGTCGACCATCTGCTGGATTTTCCGGTAGGCTGTATCATAGTATTTCTGTGGATCGCCCTCAATTTCGCCGATCTGGGCAGAGGCAATGATATTGCCGTCGATGTCTGCACATACCAAAATGCCACCGGTTTTCCCCTTGGGGTTGAATTCCTTACACCCGGAAATAAATGCATTCACGGCATTTGTCATTTCTCCCTTCAGCAGTCCAAATTCCTCTTTCAAATCAATTGCCATTAGTAATACCTCCTGATTATATTGGTTTTGTACTACCTAATATTGCTTATCGTTTTCCGCAGCCGGGGCAAAGGCCATTCGATGACTGCATATGCTCAATTGAGCCGTGAACCTAGCATTCAGCTTCAGGTGCTTCTTTGGGCGGCGGTGTGTAGCGGCAAGAATAGTATTCGACTGAAAAAGACGGGCGCAATTTTTCAATTTCTTGAATTGCTTGGGCTTCGTCATAAAAATCACCGGCCTTTTGCTTTATAGAATAATCTAATACAACGCCATCTTTGGCAATATTTCTTGCTTCTTCGGTGAGTTCCACGATTACTTCGGCAGTCGGATCAATATATCTTTTGACCGTTCCGTCTTTCATTTTTTCGTGAACGACAATGACTGCGTCTGAATGTTCAATGGCAATTCCGAACGTGAGTATCGGAAAAATCTTATCCATAAAGAATTTTTCAATCTCAATATTCTTTTCTTTACTTCCGCCTTTCAAAATAACCTTCATCTTTGTATCCTCCGTATGTTTTTGATGTGATTTATACACAAATAAAATGATCAAACACGATATATAAATATAACATAAATATCTATAAATGTCAATCAATGTTCAAATCCGGTCAGGGGTCACAAATTTCAACAAAAAAAATTACCTAAAATTAGATAAGTTTTTTTGATATTTTTATGCTCCCGGGGTCGGATTCGAACCGACGACCAATTGGTTAACAGCCAACTGCGCTACCGCTGCGCTACCCGGGAATACATTCAATTGTCAATCAAGAATTACTAATTATCACGCCCAAGGCGGATCCTGCTTTAAATTATGATAAATAAGCTGGAAAAATTAAAAAGTAATTCAAAATTAAAAACCGCCGAATGGCTTATTTATAAGCTTTTTGGCAGTGTTTATATCATAATTTATTTTTTTATTTTAGTCAAGGATGTAATTTTTGCCCTCTATGCGGGTAAGATAATGGATTTGATAATGTATTTCGTCTATCATTTTGACTTATAGATAATGTAGAATTTAAAAGCACCTGAAGGTTTTCAGGTGCTATGGGGTTATTCCCAGTTTATTTCGTTTTTACTAGTTTCTTGTTCTAAGAATTTAAGGATAATTTCCTCAGTTGCTGGCTTTAAATGGTTACCAGTTTTTGGGTTACGTCCTGGAAAAGGGAATAGAACTATTTTTTTACCTTGGAGGCCATACCAAAATTTTGAGTTACCTGATTTTTTGTCAATCGGATTTCTGTAATCAATTTTGGGAATGTTTTTATGAACTCCTTGTTTATTCCAATAATCAATTTCTTTTTTTACTTTTTGATTTATTCGTTTCAATGAAGTGTTGTACATATATCCTTCATAATTTGAATTGGAAAAGTAGAACCCTTGCATGGTTTTAATATAATACTTATAGTGGTCCATGCTTTTAAAGTCAAAATAACTAGTTTGAGTATTATATAAAACAATCAAAGGAGCTAATACTGCGATTAAAAATATGTGTCGGATAACAAAATACTCGGTAAAATTATAAGAATTTTTGAAATAAATTCTCGCTTTTTCTATATTGTTTTCTATTTCTCCTTTTTTTCCGTTATAGCGTTGATCAGAAACATAAAATTGATAAGATGCTGTTATGACTAATAGTATGCCTAAGTCTATTAAAATAAAAAAGCCAGGAGCGGACAGAAGAGTAATTATCAACTTTTTTTTGTAGTCTGTTGACCATTCTAATCCGTAGCCCCAACTAAATACACCAAATGACATAAAATTTGCATGGAGTAATGATAATTCGACAATAGTAATTATAAGTAATATTGACCATTTTACATATTTCATGGAGGCACCTCCGCAATATATTTTTTAAGGAACTTTTTTATTAAATTAATATTGAATATTAAGACATTAAACGAAGTTTGTCAATTTAAATTAATTATCTTTTTCTTATAAAGAAAAGAGAATAAAAGAAGTTGATATTGACAGAAATGATAAAATATGTTAAATATTAGTAAATATAAAAACAGCTTTTTCGTTATTTCACAATAAAAACAGAGGTATATTATGAATAAAACATCATTTTTTGTTTTTATTTTTTTGAGCTTTATTCTTTTTTGTCAGACAGCTTATGCACAAAATCTTTATGTTTATTTGATGGAAGCGGATATAGTCTCACAACAAGAAATAGATGGTGTAAAAGTAGTTACTACCATTCATCATTCTTATTCAGACGTAATTCAAAAAGAAAGTCGTGAAGAAATGGAATCGTGGATCAAGAAGGCAATCAAAAAAAGATTTCCCAAAGAAAAAGGCTTCATTAACCAGCACTTTAAATTTTATTTTTTTATTAGAGACATTAAAAAAAAGACGGCAAAGCCAAAAATTTTTGTTTAGAGGGGGATGAATGCAGATTGAGTATATTGGGTTTGAAAGTTTTCGAGGAGTAACCCAGATAGCCATTCAAATTTCTATAAAAGAAGTGGATGGGTTGATCGAGTTTGCAAAATCCAAAGAAGGTTTAGAAAATTTTTTCACTCCTTGCGTTCGTTTGATTGGAGAAGATCAAGTTGCCGTAGGTTTTCATCCTACATTTTTTGGTAGAGACAATCAAGCAGAAAATAATGCAAAACAGCTTTTAGAAGAATTTTTAAAAACTAGAAAATTATTTATTGGAGATAGCTATGAACAAGGAGGAGATATTAATAGGGATTGAACATTTGGCAACTGAAGCAGAGGATAAATTTCAAACTATCTCTGAATTGCTTTTAGCGGTAAAAGAAGCAATTGAAAATGGCATTGAAGAGGAAGCTCTTGATAATATCCTTGATGTATTCTAAATTTTTAAGCCCTTGGTATTTATACCAGGGGTTTTTGTTTTGACTTATTTTGTTATTTATGTTAAAAATAGCTATTAAAACAATAGAATCGTTCATTTAAATATAAGGAGAGAAAATGGGAATAAAACTTACTTTTTTGGTTATGGGAGGCTAATTTTACGGTTTGTATCCTGTCAGAGTATGTAGAATCAATTCTTTTAATTATTTGGGTGCCTATGATATGTGGTGCTTTGTTGGTTCAAAATTAATATGGGTAAGCAATTTATAATGGTTGATTGGACAAAGCTTTTTTAAAAAGAAAAACGTAATAAAGTATTTATTAGAGAAACATCGAAGTGTTGCAATGAAAATTGGCATATAATTTTGACCAATAAGGAGATAAAAATGCTTAGATCAATAAATGTAGCGAACCTTCTGATAATACTTGGTGTTTTTGGAACATGTACTGTAACAGGATATTTCGCACCTTTCCCATTGTCGCTTATTCTTGGCATTATTGCTGCGTTTTATTTTTTTCCAAAGATTAAAAAAACAATTGACTTCCACGAAGGTATTGGAATGATGCTTGTTCTCATTCTTATAATTCTTGGCTTGGTTGCGGGGTTGCTTGTTCGGTCATTTTTTTGAGCGAAGAACCAACAGAATTAGTTTAGAGAATATTATGAAAGAAAAAGAAAAATTAGAAAAGCAAAAAGAGCCTGATGCATCGATTGATGATTCAGTTGACCCTTTGGAAGTATGGGGAGAAAAAGCTCTCAAAAATAGTCGAGTGGATCGTGATGATGCCATAGAGCGTGGAGTAAAAGGAACAGCTGGTATTATTGAAAATTTGGAAAGAATATTTCCGAATAAATAATTTAAAAAACGGCTAATTCGTGTAAACGAATTAGCCGTTATTTTTTTTTAAAATATTATTTTACAATATCAAATTTAGTTCCGTTCTTTTTTAGTCTAGATATTCTTAATTCTTTTAGAAATTTCTCCCGGCTTACATTTTCTATATCTTCGAAATCACAATCCAGAAATCCATCAACGGAATCTCCTTTGCTGATGTTTAGTTTTTTACTGAGAGCATCGAAGAAGTAATTGTCTACTAAACACATGATAAATGTTTTGACAAGCATTAGGGCTAACACGGGGATTACTATGATGACAAAAAGATCTCCGACAATATAGAGAAAGTCGTGGATGGACACATTGATGATATTGGTTGCATGTAAGGCAGTGGCAATAACAAAAAGAAAAGATATTAATATGAAAAAATGAAAACAAAATCTTAGGTATTCAATTATTCTTATAGCAATCAATCTGTGCATTTTTTCCTCTTTATTTTTTTGTTTATAAAATGAGCATATTTAATGATTAACATTGATTGTGAAAAAGGTCAAATTATTTATTTGACAATATTTAAATATTATGTTAATATATAAAATTAATAAAACTGTAACGTTTTTACTAGTAATACGTTATATTATATAAGAATTTAATTAAAATTTAATTTTAAATCTATGGAAATCCGTAGAAATAACAATTCAGAAATGAAAACCCCAAATTATATTGGGCTTGTTTTTGTTGCTTGTGCAACCAAGACTTTGCCTTGTTTGGGTGGTTTATTTGTGAATTGTAGTTTTATACG
This sequence comes from Candidatus Parcubacteria bacterium, assembly GCA_002869165.1. GTDB lineage: Bacteria > Patescibacteriota > Patescibacteriia > Patescibacteriales > UBA12075 > BM705. The sequence goes on from PKTK01000003.1 coordinate 42,479, forward strand.
GAATTAAGATTTTCCAAAGACAAATAGTCCTCCTTAACTAGGCAAAGCGCCTAGTTTTTTGTTTGTTCTTTAAAAAATGAATTAAGGTTAATTTTAACCTCACCCCAACCCTCTCCTTAAAACATGGAGAGGAGAAAAAGAAAAGGAGGACAAAATGTCGAAAAGAATTGTTAGAGTTTATTGTGTGATTAGATTTATGTATGGTTTGTCAATTGCGTTTTTCTTTGCAACTTATGTAATTTTCTTAACCGGTGCTGGACTCGATCTGTTTGAGGTAAATTTGATCAATGCGATATTCATGATCACAAACTTTTTAATGGAGGTGCCAACAGGAATAGTAGCGGATGTGTATGGGAGGAAGAGATCACTAGTATTGTCTTGTTTTGTAACTAGCCTCGCGTTGTTTGTCTACTTTATTTCAGATTCATTTTGGTTCTTTGCTCTGGCAGAGGTGGTTGCTGCGATTGGTCACTCTTTGTGTTCAGGGGCGTTCAAAGCTTGGATGGTTGATGAGGTGAATGCTACTAGTGAAGGTTTTGATATTAGACGGGCCTATCGAGCAGGAAAATTCAGTGATTGTTCAGGGATTCTTATTGGCGGAGTTGTTGGCGGATATATTGGGCAGACAAATATAGCTTTGCCCTGGCTAGCTTCCTCGGTACTTCTTTTTGTGACCGGCATAGTGGCAATATTAATTATGAAAGAGCTTGCCTGGCAAAAGAAAGAAGAAAATGAGAGAAGTTATAAGCTCATGTTTAAGACCTTGAAGTTTGGTATCAGTCTTTGCAAGACAAGTCCGGCGCTTGTATTTGTAATGAGCCTTGGCTTTGTCTGGGGTTTTGCACTTATGCCATTCAATATGTATTGGCAACCTCGTTTCAAAGTATTTGGACTGGAAGTGTATCAGCTCGGTTGGATGTATTTTGGCATAGTGTTGATGGTGATGTTGGGGGCAGTATTAAGTGCTTATGTTTTTCAAGTATTCAAAAGCAATAAAAGATCGATCTTTTTTACTTTTTGTTTACTAGCATTTGGTATGCTTATGTCAGCTTGGGCGAATACTTTGTCGTTTGGTTTAATCATGTTTTATATCCATGAAATAGCCAGAGGTATGTATGAACCTTTATTGGATGATTATTTAAACAAGCGGATCGAAAGTGGTGTTAGAGCTACCATTCTTTCCTTCTATTCAATGTTAACAACTTTTGGAGCGTTTTGGGGGCTTCTGGTTTCTGGACAAATTGCCAAGCATTATAGTATTGAATCAGCCTGGACATTTTCTGGGATAATTGTTATTTTGTTTGTATTGTTCTTTATATTGAAGGGAGTGAAAAATGAAAAGAAGATATTTTTTAAAGAAGGCATCAGAAAAAGAGTTCAAAAAAGTTAGCGCGGAAGAGTATTCTAAAGCAGAGAAAGAAGCTCGCATTCCTTCTTTGTCAAATAGTAACAAACCGGTGACAACTTATTTTAGCTATCGTGGAGTGATAGGAAGAGTAGAAGAATAAAAAATAAAACCCCTTGAGTATAAACTCAAGGGGTTTTTAAATTTCAAATTTTTTGGCTAAATAATCCTAAATCTTTTTTAAGATACATAAACCTGATAATGTCGCTTTTGTTTACCTGGTCGTTTGGAGATGCTAATACACAAATACCTTTGTTTTTTCCAAAAAGATGGACTGCTGTAGTGTGTGGAGAGTTAATAATTGATAAGACTTCCATTGTATTCGTTTGTAACATCTCTTTTCTCCTTGTTGTTAATGTGCGGATTTAAGAAAGTGCATGATTGTTAAAAATAATTTAACATAAAATTAGCGGTTTGTTAAGTTAGCCAGCTAAATAATTGTCAGTATCCATGCGACTGATCTTTTCTCTCAAAGCTGGATAAATTTTTAGATCAGAATCTTCTTTGATGATTTTTTCTGCTTGGTCTTGAGCGTTTTTGATCAGAATGTGATCAAAAAGATTAGCAACCTTAAGATCAGGAAAACCCTTTTGAGCAGTACCAAACACTTCACCAGGTCCACGCATTTTTAGATCCATTTGGGCAAGTTGGAAGCCGTCACTGGATTTGACCAAGGCGCCTAGTCTTTCGAGCGAGTCTTTGTTTTGGCTTTCTGTGAAAAGTAAGCAGTAAGATTGATGCTCACCTCGACCGACCCGACCACGAAATTGGTGGAGTTGAGCCAGACCGAAACGTTCAGCGTCCTCTATCATCATAATAGAAGCATTCGGAATATCAACTCCAACTTCGATTATGGAAGTTGAGACTAGAATGTTAGTTTCATTATTAATAAAACGATTCATGATGTCGTCTTTTTCTTTGGCTTTTAGTCGTCCATGTAGCATTTCAATATTCAAGTTTGGGAAGATATTTTTGCTCAGCCTTTCGTATACTTCTTTGACAGATTTTACTCCGAGTTTGTCTGATTCGTCTATGAGTGGACAAACTACAAAGGCTTGTCGACCTGACTTTATTTGATTGCGAATAAATACGTAGGTATCATTTCGATTGGTCTCGTAGACCAGTTTGGTGGTGATTGGTTTTCGGTTTTTGGGTAATTCTTTAATGATAGAAATATCCAAATCGCAAAATAAAGCCATGGCAAGAGAGCGGGGGATGGGTGTAGCTGTCATGGAAAGAAAGTGTGGAGTGGTATCAGGGTTACCGGATTTGTTTATAAGTTCTTTTCTTTGTTCCACGCCGAAACGATGTTGTTCATCAATTATAACAAGACTTAGGTTTTTAAATTCCAAAGATTCTTGGACCAAGGAATGTGTTCCTATCACCACGTTGACTTCATGATTTTTTATGGCTTGGGTTATTTTTTTCTTGGTAAATTTTTCCTCTATCTTTGTTCGTGGGTCAAAGATATATTGTTCACTGCGAGTAAAAAGACCTAGGTTGATATTGGTGTCGGAGTATAATTTTTTAATTCCTTCATAGTGTTGTTTAGCTAGAATTTCGGTTGGAGCCATGAGAGCTGACTGCGCTTCTAATTTATCATTTAAAGCAACGTTGAGCATGGCAATGGCGGCGACTACTGTTTTGCCACTACCTACGTCACCCTCAAGGAGTCTGGTCATCGGAGTAGATTTTTCCAAGTCTAGTAGTATTTGCCAAGCGGACTTTTTTTGATCATCAGTAAGAGTAAAGGGAAGAGAGTCTACGAATTTTTTGGTTTCTTTCTCCAGGAAGGGAATCCCTTGGGCCTTGGTTGATTCTTTTTGCAAACGGGCAATTTGTGCTCTCATTTGCAGTAAAAATAATTCATTGAAAGCTAAACGCTTCTTGGCTTCTTCTATATCTTTCAAAGTTTTAGGAAAATGGATTTTTTGGATAGCATCACTGATGTCTAGTAGTCTCAAATCTCTTTTGACCTCGCCAGGAAGCCAGTCAATGATTTCCCTGGCCTTGTCTATGACCTGTTTGATCAAAAATCTCATTTGTTTCTGGGTCACACCATAGGTTAGGCGATAATTTGGAATAAGCCCCTGAGTGTGGATGGGTCCCTGATAGCCGATTTTTTCAAACATGGGAGAATTCATAACTATCCCCAGATAGTCACTTTCAACTTTGCCAGCCAGCGAGATCTTGTCTCCAGGTTTCAAGCTCTTAATGATAAAAGGCTGATTGAACCAGATCACCCGAAGTTGTTCCGTATCATCTGTGATTAGCGCTTCGGTAATGTTCATGCGTTTACGCGGAGATTTTTTATTTTGGATAAGTTCGATTGTCCCAACTACATTAGCATTGGTATTAATCACCAAGTTATTTATCTTAGTGACTTGCGAATAGTCTTCATAACGAAAAGGCAAGTGCATCAAAAGATCCTGCACAGTTTCAATGTCCAGTTTAAGAAGTTTCTTCCCAGTGGTTTCGCCAACCCGGGGAATAGATTTGATGCTTGAATTAAGACTTGCCATAGTTTTTTTATATATTGTCATTCCTGCCTTCGCAGGAATGACAAAAAAATGGAAGGTGTACAATATTTAGTATAGAGTTGATAGTTTTTTTAGTCAAAAAATAAACCAAAGAGTAAAATTAAAATAATTCAATAAAAAAAGACTAGCTTATCTAGTCTTTTTTTGTAAAATTTTATAGTTTAAATAATTTTGCTAGAGATTCTGAAAGGGGGATATTGGTACGATCTAAATCTTCTGACAGGAAAGCAAGTAGGAAATTTCTGATATCAACTGGATTTATATTTTCAAGAGGAATGGAAATGCGTTGTTTAACTGGATTTTTGAACTCGAAATATAGATTTTTGTCACCTTGACTAGGTTTGTAGACTATGGAGAAATTCCTGAATTCATCATAATCATATGCTCTTTTGCCGATAACTAGACAATCACTAGCTAGGGCAATTGAGACTTTATCTGCTTCACTTCCATGTTGCATGATAAAAATAAATGCAGTAATAATGAGGATGATGGGTAATAAGAAATTGCCTGAAATAAAGGAATAAATAAGTAAAAATAAAGCAAAAATACCAGTAATCAGATACCAACGAAAATCCCGGTCATGGGAATTATATTCTGGTACTTCCCAGGAAGCAAAAATATCCAATGGTCTTTCATTTGATGTTTCTTGGTTATTTTCCATAATAATTGACAAAGTTATTGATTTTTTATATATTTTATTATAGCATAAAACAAGCAATCTAGAAAAGTATATATATTTCTAGATTTAACTTGTTTTTTTATTTTTTATTAAAAATATAAAAAAATTGATATTAATGCGGAGAGATGGCTGAGCGGTTGAAGGCGGCGGTCTTGAAAACCGTTGTAGGTTAACGCCTACCGTGGGTTCGAATCCCACTCTCTCCGCAGTAATATTAATTTTTTAAAGGAGAGGTGCCTGAGCGGTTGAAAGGGGCACACTGCTAATGTGTTGACCGGGTCAAACCGGTCCGAGGGTTCGAATCCCTCCCTCTCCGCAGAAAATGGTTTGTCACTTAATGTGACAAACCATTTTTTGTTGAGAGAAGAGGGTGAGAATCCTCTTTGAGTTGCAAAGATGGATACACAGAATATTTCTTATTGATAATAGAAAATTAAAATAAATAACAAAAAAATTCTTGAGGGTGTGAGGCTTCCGCCTCTTCGAATCCCTCCCTCTCCGCCAAATAAAAAACCGTCGTGATTGACGGTTTTTGTTTTTTTAAAAAAATTTTCCAATTGCTTTGAAGTCTTCCTCGCTCAAAGATATTTTTTGGCAGTGTTTTTTTATTTTTTCTTTTTGATAAAAAGGGAAGCGGAGAGTTTTGGAGTCATTTTTGTTGGTGATAAGCTGATATTTGTCTGAAAAAACTAAATATTGTATTACACCATGGAAGCGGGCGTGAAAACCCGTTGTTTGGTTTTTTAAAAAAATAGTTTTAAATTTATGATTCCTATTCTGAAAATATTTATCCAGTTTTAAGATAGCTGATTTCATAGAATCATAGGTAAAAGTAATTTCATTTTTTCCTGATTCAATGATTGAAGCAAACAAGCACTCTACAAAAATAATTTCGTCTCTACTAAACATTTTAATTCCACCTTTTAAAAATTTTTTATAAAGATCCTGATTAAACGATAACATTTTATTTACTAATGTCAATTATTGACATATGTTGATATATCTTTTTATTTTTCTTGAATAATAGCTTTAAAAAGTATACAATGAATACAAGAATAAATAATTATAATGGAGGAAAAAAATTTACAAAATAAAAAAGCCGTTTTTAGGATAGGTGATGAGATTTTGACTGAACTTGATCCAGCTAATATGGAGCAAGTTGATGAAGATATTGTATCTGTAACCAGAGAAAATCTTGGTTTTATTCAGGAAAATGATATCAAGGTTTTTCAAGATGAATTTTGGATTGGTGATGAGATGTTTCTTATAAATATTTTGGAAAAGAAGGGGAGAAATACTCAAAAATATTTTGTGCCTCATGACGATGAAGACACAGCCTTTGATGCGGGACTTAGAGCTATAAAGCATGGTGGTGTTTTGATAGCTTTGGAAAATAACGGTGAGAGAAATCTTTTTTCTTTTGGTGAACAGTATGGACCAAATAAGCAGGATCCAAATAGAATGTTTTTTGAAGAAAACCATTATTGGCCATTGGCTGAACGGATCAAGGATTTACTTTTTGAAGTTAATGAAGATTTGGTGATAACCCTTCATAACAACAAACCAAAAGGAGATTTTCATTTGGGCGAAATTGAAACTTGGAATAATATTGATATATTATCACGTCTAGACCCTAACGAGAAAAGTATGATTTGGATAGCTGGTAACACTCAAGCACCAAACAGAGATGTTGAAAGAGAACTTGAATACTACAAAGATTTTGGTTTGAATGTGGTTTATGAATTTGTGCCTGAGAATTCTGAGAGCGACGGGTCGCTATCCATGTACTCGGTCTTAAACGGAAGAAAATATCGGAATATAGAAATAATGTCAGGCAAGAAAGGAGATAAAGAAAGCGAGCAAGAAGCCAGGCAAAAGCAGATAAAATACCTTGATACTTTGAGGAATTTTTATGCCTTGTAAAAAATTGTCTAAATAAGATTTTTGTGTTTAAATAAAAAACCAATTAAGTTCATTAAAAAAAAGGAGAGAATATGGAATATTTTCTAGAAGGTTATGAACATTTAAATCCACATGGAGAAAAGAAGATTAAGATATATAAGTGTACCATAAGGTTGCTTTGAGCATGGTTCGGTTGCCCATGTCCAGGTTGGATATTTACCCTACGAGATAATCCAGTTGGTTGTGATAATTTTCAAATGGAACACGGAGACTTAAAAAGTGAGATGAGCGATATGACCTTCTCAACTCACGAATTTGAGACAAACACTTGGAATTGAGGTTGCTTATGTCGGGAAAAAGGAAAAGAATCAAGCTTGAGGACTTAAATATTGAATCATTGCTTGGTCCACCTGAAAGGCCTTTGTTTGGTTGGCACAATCTTTCAACAAACATTGAGAAGAGGTCCTTGGGAGGACTAGCAAATTTAGAGAGGAAGGAAAAATGGGAGAGAAGCTAGGTGTCAGAAAAATTGTTGAAGCTTTTGCAGAAGATAGTGAAGTGAGTGATTTTAACGAAAAAGATCAGGATGAAAAAAAAGAAGCAAAGGAGGGTTTTCTTTGTTTGTGCGGTTCAAGACAGTATAAATCTGTAAAAGATAACAATGGCATAATGGGTCCAGGTGGTAGAATGATTGTTTTGTATTATTATTGTTCTGGTTGTAGTAATGTGTTCAAGGACCCGGCAAAAAAAACCGAAAGCAATAAAAGAATTCTTGCTGAACTTAAAAAGCAGATAGTAGAAGAGGTTTTGAAGGAATTGTCATTTAGAAATTCGAAATCTTCAAACAAAGGAGCTTTTTGGGATGGTGACTAATATAACAAACATAACGGAAAACTCTGATTTTGAAATTATTATTGTCATCAAAGGAGAAAGAAGGAGGTTTAGAAGAAAAAGATTGAGCAGAGACAAAGCCGTCAGAAGAAAAAGAAGATTGAATTTAGTAGCTATCATGCCATCAGAAGACAGAGAGTCAAGCAAGTGGAGAAGGCGAAGAAAAAAATAGAAAATTTTTTATCACAAGACGAGTATTGCGCTCGTCTTTTTTGTTAATAACAATGCCTATAATAAAAAAAGGTTTTTAATGGATTTTTTAGACTTTTTTTGCTAGAATATAAGTGAAAAAAGGAGTTTGAAATTAATAATTATTAAAAATAGTATTAAATATATAATAAACAAGCCAGTTTTGACACTAAATTTATGTTAAATTTTTTTAAAAAATTAAGTTTTGAAAACTTAAAAAAAATAATCCTCGAAATCATCAAAAGAATGCCATTATCCGCCTTGATGTCTTTGTCTGCTTTCGGAGTTATGGTAACTTTGATTACTGAAGAAAATTTGAGTATGGATGTAGAGAATAATTTGGTAAAACTTCTTATTACCTTTATTATACTCTTTTTTCTTTCTATTGCTTTGTATGTTTTTTCTGAAAGTAAGAAGCATGATCACAAGAAAAAGTGGCAAGTACAGATATTCACTCTTTTGTATGGTGCTTTATTCTTTTATTTTTTTGAAGAAAATTTAACTACTAATCTGGAACAGGAAACCGCTGTTTATCTGGCCATGACAGTTGTGGGAATAGTTTGTTTTCTTTTTGTGTCCCGATTTATAAAAAAATATTTTGTAAAAATTAAAGAACCCGCCAGTTTTTATATTTCTAGTTTTGAATTAGTTTTACGTTTCGGTATGGCATGGATCGTTGGTATGGCTACAATGTTACTTGGTTTTGCGGCGTTAGCTGCCTTGTTTGCTCTTTTTGATCTGGATTTTTTAAAGGAGGACAAGATGTTTGGGTACTGGGCGAGTTTTTCAGCGTTGTTTATGGCTCCAATGTATTTACTAGCAGAATTTCCTAAAACCAGAAAAATAAAAGTTGATAAATTGGAGATCATTGTCAAAGATAAATTTTATAGCTTTTTGGTGAATTATGTAGCTTTGCCAGCAATATATATTTATTTCACTATTCTTTATGCCTATACTATCAAGGTACTACTTCATTTCAGGGAATGGCCTCAAGGTGAAGTTGCTTGGCTTGTAATATTATTTTCCTTTTTTGGTTATATAGTTTATTTTGCTTCATCAGTTTTTGAAAAGAAATATAAGCATGCTGAATTTTTCCGGAAGATTTTTCCTGCTTCAGTCGTGCTACAAACTTTTATGCTTTTTTATGCGATTGGTTTGCGCATAAATCAGTATGATTTGACCATTAATAGATATTTGGTTGTTATTTTTGGTTTGTGGTTACTGGTTTTATCAGTTTATTATATTGTATCCAAGAAAAAGGATCTAAGCATAATATTTTCAAGCCTATTTGTGGTGGTGATTGTATTTTCAATTGGTCCCTGGTCTGTTTATTTACTTCCCGAACACAGACAGCTTAAAACTCTTGAGAGTAATTTAGTTAAAGCAGGTATTATGAAAGTTGACAAAAGCATTGTTTCGCTTGATGATTATGATGATGTTGACGATGAATTGAGTGGCGAGATCTATGGTGGAATTGAATATTTGTGCAACGCTCATGGTTGTGAAATACTTGATAAATTTTTTGCTTCAGAAATTGAAGAATTAAAAAGAAAAGACAAAGAAGATTGGGAGAAAAACAAGCAAGCTGAACTTGAAGAGGCAGAGAATAGAAAAAATGTAGATGAAGAATGGGTGAAAAGAATAAAAGAAAGAGAATATAATGAAATGAGTTCCTGGGCGATTATTAGAGGATTGACTGAAAAAATCAAGGTGCGTGCTTATTCATCTCCAACTCTTCGCAATGATTTTGCTAGAGAAATATATTTCTATACTGAAGACAAAGATTTATTAGATGGTTTTAGAGTGAGAGATTACGACTATATTACAGTTTTGAAAACTGATAATGATTTACGATACGAAAAAGAAGATCCAGAAAAGAAGGAGTTTAAAATTGGATATAGTACAATCATAGATGTAGCTCGAGAAAAACTAGAGCTGTATTATGGTGATGGTTTGATTGAGACATTTGATATTTCTGAATCAGTAATTGCTCCTTTGCTTGCCAAAAAAGAAAAACAAGAAGATGATATGTATGGACAAATCAGAGTTCCATTGTCTTAACTTGAAATGACGTTTGATTTAACAAGTGAAAAATATTCTCTACGTTTAATATTAAACTCAATAAACATTGAAAACCCTGACTGGCAGAATATTGAAACGGAGAAAAATACTAATATTAGACCCATGAATGGTTTGTATGCCAATGGTTATGTACTGATAAAATTAGCAGAAGAATAATAAAATAAATAAGAAATTTTAAAAGCCCTCAAGTTTTTATTAGGTTTCTTTACTTATTTTATATTTCATATTATTATATTTATTAATAAAAACCCCCTATACTTAAATAGGGGGATTATTAATTCACTCTCGTAGTTTCGAAGATCCAGTTGAGTGGCAGGACAACGGATCTTTCGTGAAAACAAGAAAAACAAAAAAATATCAGCTCTCGTAGTTCAACGGATAGAACACAAGTTTGCGGAACTTGCGATATAGGTTCGATTCCTGTCGAGAGCACAGATAATAAAACTCCCTTAATGGGAGTTTTATTATGTTTGTTTTTGATAGGTGAGAACCTATCCTGAGATGCATGAAAAATAAACAAACAACACTAAATCAAAAAAATAGAATCACTCTCTACAACCAACAAAATTTTGAGGGGGTGCCCTTTTCAGGGCTTCGATTCCTGTCGAGAGCACAATCGTAAAACTCTCCAACAAGGGGAGTTTTATGATTGTGATTTTGATAGAGATGATAACCTATGCTGATTATATGTTGTTTTTAGAAGATCTTTATTCTATAGAAATGTAAAAATGATTTAAGTATTCATAGCAGAATGATTGTTTTCGATTCTCGGAGTGAAGCGGAGGCTCCGTCTAGTGATGTGACAATCAAGAATATTATACTTACTTTTGTTATTCCTGCGGAAGCAGGAATCTAGAAAAAAATAAAGATTTTTTTGTTTATGCTTGCTCGTTTTTTTAGATTACAAAATTATTAGTTGTTAAATTTTGTCTGGATACCCTAGGCTAATCTTACCTATAACGTAATTTACCCTTTTTCTTATTTTACAGGAATGATAAATTGCTTCTGCGAGTATAAAAAATAGAGGACACTATAGAATACTCTATGGTACGTACCATAGAGTATTCTATTTTTAATTTTGACCTAGTACCAATCCCCAGACTTCCTTGGCGCCGTTTTGCCTGAGGATTTTGGCACATTCATTTAGAGTTGTTCCAGTCGTGATGACATCATCTATTAGAATTACATATTTTTTTTCCAGCTTGGGCCCATTCCAAGCAAAAGCATTGCCTATATTTTTTATCCTGGTTTGTCTGTCAAAACGGGTTTGTGAAGAAGTGTTTTTGCTTCTGATTAATTGATGATTATTGTGTTCAATGGAAAATTTTTGAGCTACCAGTGAGGCAAGTTCTTCTGATTGGTTGAAACCTCTCCAAGCAATACGTCTTTTATGTAAGGGGACGGGAATTATCACAGTGTGTCTGAAATCAAGTATTTTTAGTTTTTTACTAGATTCATCCGTAAGAAAGTCAGACAGAAAATCTATCATGACTTGAGAAAGGGGAGTAGTGAGCTCTTTGATAAGTGAATATTTGTATTTTTTAATTAATTTTTTTAGAAGTTTGTCATGATAGCTAGCACTTATCCACACCCCTTTGAGATAAAAATTTTCCTGACAAGAGCGACAGTAGTTCCCAAATTCATTAGCTTTTTTACATTCAGGACAATGTGATTTTTTATTGAGAATGATTTTTTCCTGACATTTGGCACAAAGATATTCTCCTTCTTTGTGACAATTCTGACAGAAGACAGGAAAAAGTAAATCCAATAAAAAATCACGTATATTTAAAACGTGATTTTTTAGAGTCATTATTATAGATTGATTTTATATACACTATTATCACTAGCATCAGTATAAAACAAGGTTGTTTCATTCTTGTTGGTGTAGATATTGGTTATGGTCATGTCTTTATCAGGAATAGCAATTAGTTTTTTAAGACCTGTTAAAACATTGATTTTGTATACTACATCACTAGTAGACTCTGCTAGTTCTTTAAAAAGACCAGAGCCTTCTTTAAGTTCTCGAGGGACAGCACAATAGACATTGGTGTTATCAGAGAAGGTGCATTTACTTGCCCATGTTTCCAATCCCAGACTTTTTCTATTAGTATTAATAGTTTCACCTTGCGCACTAACTGTCCAAAGGCTTGGCTTCATATCATTATCACTTGAATAAACGCTGTAGAGAATTCGAGCTCCGTCAGGTGACCAGATGGATTCAAATCCTCTGCCTTCAATAGTGGTTGATTTGAAGTTCTCGCCATTTAAGCCGACAAAATATACTTCTTGTCTATCTAAGTTAGTGCCTTCGGTGAACATGGCTACGGTTTGGTTGTTTGGCGACCATGAAGTATAAACAGTTGAGTCCTTTTCCCCAAGAGGTTCTATATATTTAGCACTTGAACCATCATCATTAGATACAGTTAACCATCTATTGTCTGGGTCAAGACCCATACTTTTGGCAACTATCTTGTCTTCATTGGGAGCAAATTCAAAATCTTCCCAATGTTTTGGTAGTGTTACTTGGTCGTCTTTGTTAAAGTTATATATAATATTAGCACCATCAGGATATTCAATTATTGCTTTATTGTCAGTATTGGACCAGGTGACATTTTCAACATTATAAAATACTTTATTTGAAAGAAGAGTAGTATTGCCATTTTCGTCTACCTGATAAAATTTGCCATCGCTTTGGTTGTAATATTGAGCATTGTTTGAATAGTTGCTAACGCTAAAACCAAGCACAGGATCATTAACAAGTTGAACAGTCTCAGTTACTCCTCCCTTAGCAATAGTGCTTGGTGTTATGTTTTGTATCTCTGTAGGGCTAAGTGATAAAGAACCAGATTTACCATCAGAAATAATATTGCCTTCGCCGTCAACTGCTGAAGGTAAGCCACCTTCATAATTTTTGCCATCAGTTTGAGTTGGTACGTCAATACTTGAAACGAAGAACAACCTGTATAGCAAGAAGCCTAAAAATGCTGAAAATAGCAAAAAAATGATTATTAAAAGAGGGGTTTTAAATTTTGATAAAGAGATCATGGTGTTTATTTTGTTTATTTGTCAAATTTATGCTATAATAAATTATAATTGTTAATAAGTTTATTTAAAGTATTAATATTATAATTATATAATTTTTTGCCGCTTTGGTCAAAGAGAAAGAAATGGCAAATTTATTGCGGTAACTTATGAGTTTATTTCCTAGTTCAAATAATTATATTGGGATAGATATTGGAAGCACAAGTATCAAGATAGTAGAGCTGAAAAAAGAAAAGAATCAACTTAGGTTAGCAAACTATGGTTTTTCTGAACACATTGAAGCTATTAAATTAGAGAATCTAGAAAAAGTTGATCCAGTAGTTAAGATCATAAAAGACATTATTAAAAAAACAGGAATTCAGTGCGAGGATGCTTATTCTTCATTACCTACATTTTCAGTTTTTACTTCAATAATAAACCTGAGTAATGTTAGTGAAAAGGATTTGGAATCAGCTATTCATTGGGAGGCTAAGAAAGTTATTCCTTTGCCGCTTGAACAAATGATCCTTGATTGGAAAAAAGTGGAAAATGCACCAGATTCTCCTCCGGGCAACCATCGGGTTTTGCTAACCGGCGCACCAAAAATACTGGTAGGAAAATATATAGATGTTTTTAAGGCAACAGAGTTAAGGTTGCGTAGTATCGAAACTGAAACTTTTTCTTTAATCAGGTCTTTGCTTGGTGGAGACAAAACCACTACTATGATTGTTGAGATTGGAGCAAGTACCACAGACGTTTCCATAGTTGACAAAGGAATACCAATGCTTAATAGAAGTGTGGATATAGGTGGAGATACTATTACCAACGCAATTAGGACTAGATTGAATGTAACAATGGAGCAAGCTGAACAGTTTAAATTTGATATGGGAATATCAGATGATGAAACAGCTGGAAATACAGCACCAAAGATCGTAAATGATACTTTTGCGCCAATTATCAATGAAATTAAATACGCCATGGAATTATATAGTAACAAATATAATTCAAAAACTGAGAAAATAATTCTATCAGGAGGTTCGGCATTACTACCAAATCTACCGGAGTATTTAAGCAGGGTTCTTGATAAGAAGGTAGTTATTGGTAATCCCTGGTCACATGTATCTTGCCAAGAAGATCTAAAACCGCTACTTGATGAGATAGGACCAAGAATGTCAGTGGCAGTTGGTTTGGCAATGTATGGTTTCGGAAATTAATATAACTTTATAAATATTAGATAAAAACAATGGGGGAACTTAATTTTTTATCAAACAATTCAAGTGATGACAAAACTCCTGCTGCACCAGCTCCCAAACCAGAGAGTAATGGAGGCGGTCCAGCAATTACTGACGATAAGGAAAGAATAGAAAAAAGCAGGGAAGAAGTGCTTGAGATGATAGACAAAAACAAAAAAGACAAAAATGATAAAGCAAAAGAGGCTAAAAATACCAACAAGTCTTTTCTTGGTGGTTTTTTTGGTGGAAAAAATGAAAAACAAGAACCTGTAAAAGAGGGAACAGTTCCTGCACCTGTAAAAAAGGAGACCACAAAAGAACAAACAACAAATCTTGATAATGAGGCACCCAAGGCAAACCTTGAAGCTAGCATAGATTCTCCTTATAAGAACTCTGGAAAACCTATACAAGACAATGGGCCACTAATTTTTTCTGGTAATTCATGGACAAACTCAGGAGTTCTAGAAACAAATCTCATTGACAAGAATGAATACAGCTTTTTTGATTTTGAAAGAAAATTTAAATTGGTTATGATTAGTATTTTAGGTACTATTGTTTTTGTAGGAGCGCTTTATTTTTTGTTGTATGTTTACGAATACTACAATTTTAGTGTTTTGGAGAATAAAAAGGGAATTGTTGAGCGACACGAGAGAGATGTCTTAGCTATGGAGAAGAGGCCAGAGTATTCAGAAGCCAAACAATTTCAAAAGCATTTAGATACAGCAAAGTCCTTGTTATCAAATCATGTTTATTGGTCAAGCTTCTTTCAGTTAATTGAGGAGGTTACGATTAAAGATATTTATTATACTGGAGGTTTTTCTGGTACAACAGACGGTCTTTATACTTTGAAAGCAAGAACTGATTCATATGAGTCAATGAAAAATCAGTTAATAGTATTTTCCCAAGACGAAAGAATTTTAAGTGCTCGAACAACCGAAGTTGATGAATATGAAGAAAAAGAAGAGCAAACAAACGGAGGAGCTGACGGAGAGGAAACCCAGACTGTAGCTGAGGTGATAAAAGAATCTGGTATTGAATTTACAGTTGAGATAGAAATAGATCCTGAAATTTTTTACAATATTATTACAAACGAAAGCGAATAATATATGAATCAAGTAAAAAACGAAAAAAAACAAGAAGCAACAGAAAAAGAGATTGGAAAAGCATCTCTTTTGATGAGAAAATATTTGGATAAGTATTTTGGTTTTATAATACTTATTGGAGTTTTTTCTGTGCTGATTATCTCTTATTTTTTCTTGTTGTGGCCAAAATACATTGAAATCACAACAGATATTAATAAATATAAAACAGAGATAGAAACTGAAGAAAAAGCAATAAAAAAATATGAAGATAGATTAGTAAAGTATAGAAATGAATATGAGGCAATTGATGAATTAAATAAAGACAGAGTCAATGAAATGGTTGGTGAATCTCAGAAATTTCCTTCAATATATCAAAGCGATTTGTATATTTCTTTAACAGATTATATTTTAACAGAGGGTTTTAGTTTGATTGATATCAATATTGAACCTGTAGTACAAAATGTACAGCAAACTACTCAAAAAAGAGTTGTAACAAAAAATAACACCGAAGAAACTGACAAGCTACCCGCTGGTGTAACCGAGGTTTCAATTAATATAGAATTAGAAGAGCTTAATTACGATGATTTTAAAAGACTTTTAGTGCTACTTGAGAAAAAATTAAGACTAGTTGATGTAGTAGAGGTTGATTACACTACTTCAAAGGAGTCAGTAAAACTTTTTCTAAAAACTTATTACTTTACTAATAGTATATTATAAATATGGCTAAACCAAAAAAATCTGCAAGTTCAGTACTTTTGTCAATTTTTATTATGCTCGCTATTTCTTTGGGCGCAAGTTTTTGGTTTTTTCAGAATTTTATTTATCTAGAGGCAAAAACCAATTTTAAATTAACCATGGAAAAAAAGACTGTTATTAATGAAAAAAACAAAGAATTAAAGGATTTTGACTTTGGATTATTCGATGGTGATAATTTCAAAGTTTTAAAAAAAGGTTATTGGGATGAATTTTTGGCAGAGGAAGTTGAGGTAAATAATCCATATCCATTTAAAGAAGAATTATGATGAGCAATCAAGATTTGCTCGCTTTGCTTGTTGATAAGAAAATAATTGATGAAACTAAAGCCAAGATTTTGTTTGAGAAATCAAACAGTGAACAAAAAACGATTGAGGAAATAGTAGTAAATGATAAGATTATAGATGAAGAAGCGTTAACAGAGCTTAAGGCAAAGCACTATTCTTTGCCTTATGTTAATTTAATAGAGGTCAAGATAACAGGTGAGTCGTTGAATACATTTACAAGTGAAGTATCGCAAAATTACAATATAGTATGCTTTGAGAATTTGAACAAACAGATCAAAGTCGGGATTTTGGATCCGGGTAATTTTAAGGCTATTGAAGCAATTGACTTTTTAGCCAAAGGGAATGGACTCAAGGTACAGTATTATTTGATTTCAAAAAAGAGCTTCAAAGAAGCTTTTAAACAATATAAGTCATTTTCCAAGGAAATTAATACAGCTTTAGAGAAAAGAAGAGATGAGGGTGCCACTGATGATTCTAGCGATGAAGAAACCGTACAAGAAGCTAATGATATAACTAAAAGCGCTCCGGTGGTAAAGATTGTGTCAGTTATACTTCGTCATGCAGTTGAGGGTGGTGCCAGTGATATTCATATAGAACCAATTGACAAGGAATCAAGGGTTAGGTATAGGATTGATGGAATCTTGCATACATCTTTGGTTTTACCTAAGAATGTGCATAATTCAATCGTAGCCCGTGTGAAAGTTTTGTCTAATATGAAACTTGATGAAACCAGAATACCTCAGGATGGTAGGATTAAAATGAAGGTTGGGGATAGGGCGGTTGATTTTCGTGTTTCAACCCTACCCTTAGTCGGTACTGAAAAAGTGGTGATGAGAATTCTTTATACTGATAAAGGTGCACCAAAGCTTGAAGAACTTGGTTATTTGGGAGAGCAGTTGAAAATTATTAATTCTTGTACAGAACAAACTGAAGGAATAATATTAGCAACCGTCCCGACCGGTTCTGGTAAATCAACAACTTTATTTTCATTAATCGGAATTTTAAATAAAGAATCGGTAAATATTTCTACCCTGGAAGATCCGGTGGAATATCAAATAAAAGGGATAAGTCAGTCACAGATTAAGCCTGAAATTGGTTATACTTTTGCTACCGGACTTAGGTCTTTTCTAAGACAAGACACGGATATTATAATGGTGGGAGAGATTCGTGATGAAGAGACTGCTGAGTTGTCAATTCACGCAGCTTTGACGGGACATTTGGTTTTGTCTACGGTTCACACCACTAGTGCTTTGGGAGCAATTGCTAGGCTCAAGGATATGGATGTAGAGGAGTTTTTACTTGGCTCATCTTTGAATACGATTATTGCTCAGAGATTGGTTAGGCGGATTTGTTCTGATTGTAAAGAAGAGTATGAACCACCCCAAGAAGCTCTGGATGAAATCAAAGAAGAGCTTAAGGAGGTAGGTGATGATTATTTAAAATCATTGAAAGAAGATTTTGATTGGTCAAAAGTAAAATTTTATAAAGGAAAGGGTTGTTCTAATTGTGCTAACTCAGGTTACGGAGGTCGAATATGTGTTTCAGAAGTGATTGAAATTACTGATAATTTAAAAAGAATTTTACTTGAAGGAAAAAATATTTTTGAAGAGGATATTAAAAAAGAACAAAAGTATACAACTATTAAACAAGATGGTTTTATAAAAGTGTTGCTTGGCTACACTACAATGGAGGAAGTATTAAGAGTAATGAGAGATTAAAAAATATGCCAAAAGTCAAAGAAAAAATAAAAATTGCCTTAATCGAAGATGATCCGTATCTTTCAAGTATGTACGCAACTAAGTTCGAGCTTGAAGGTTACGAGGTTGTGACTGCTTCTGATGGAGAAAAGGGACTAGCTTTGATTCAATCAAAGATACCAAACTTGATCTTACTTGATGTAATGATGCCAAAAATGAATGGTTTTGATGTGTTGGAAAGAATAAAAAAGGATGATAAGACCAAGGATATTCCTGTGATCTTATTGACGAACTTAAATCAGAGTGATGAAGTTGAAAGAGGTATGAGAATGGGAGCGGTTGATTATTTGATAAAAGCGCATTTTTTGCCTTCTGAAGTGGTCGAGAAAGTTAAAATGGCTTTGGATACTTAGTATTTATAAATAATATAAAATGTCGTTATATAAATATAAAGCATTAAATGCTGAAAGACAACTTGTTGCTGGTTTAGTTGAGGCTGATGATGAAAACAGTGCAGCTGACGTGCTCCGTGAAAAGGGCTTGTCTTTGGTTGCTTTAAAACAAAAATCAGCTATTGATTGGAATAATTTAAGTTTTGGCGGAGTTAGAGCCAAGGAGATTGTGGTGTTTTCTCGACAATTTTCTGTTTTGGTTTCTGCTAATGTGGCCTTAGTTCATGCTTTGAAGTTATTGGTCAGTCAAGTTAAAAATCCGAAATTTAAACAAATAATTTCTGAAATTGCCTCAGATGTTGATGGTGGTTCTAGATTGTCAGATGCATTTTCAAAGTATCCCAAGATCTTTTCTAGTTTTTATGTGAATGTTATTAAGTCAGGTGAAACCTCAGGTAAATTAGACGAAGTATTGAATTATCTAGCGGATGAGCTTGAGAAAGATTTTGATATGAATTCCAAAATCAAGGGAGCATTGATTTATCCAGCAGTTGTAGTTTCGGGACTTGTGATAGTTGGTGGAGTTATGATGGCTTTTGTTGTACCTCAGTTAACTGAGGTGATTGTTTCATCGGGTGGTGAGCTCCCACTTCCTACCAAGATATTGGTTGCAGTTTCAGGTTTTATGCAATCGTACTGGTGGTTGATGATTTTGGGTTTTCTTGGGACAGCTTTTGGTTTAGGCGCTTTTATTGCCAAGCCAACTGGCAAGATGATGTTTGATGCTTTTAAACTGAAGTTACCAATTTTTGGCTATCTTTTCAAGCTTATATACGTAGTACGTTTTACGCGTAGTATGAATACTTTAATTGTTGGCGGGGTTAGTATTTCCCGAGCTCTGGAGATTACCTCTGATGTTGTTAGTAATGAGGTTTTTAAGGCTTTGATAGTGCAAACCAAGCAACAAGTTGAGGATGGTAATTCTATATCAAGCGTATTCAATGATAGTCCGCACATTCCCATGATGGTTCCTCAGATGATGACGATTGGTGAAAAAACCGGTAAGCTTGATCAGATTTTGTCAAAGATTACAGATTTTTATACTAGAGAAATTAATAATATTATAGCTAATTTAATGACCCTCATGGAACCAATCGTTATTATTATAATCGGGGTTGGTGTGGGAACCATGGTAGCAGCTATTATTTTGCCAATGTATCAGATGGCGGACAGCTTTTAATTTTTAGTTTATAGGAATTAGCTGGTAGTTTTTAGGTGAATATTTTTGTCATCCTGGGGCTAGAAGTGGAGCGAATGTGGAACTTCTAGAACTCGGGATCCATTATAGATAGCACGATGAATCCCGGGTTCTCTTCCGCTCCGCTTCAGAGCCCCAGGGAGACAAAGGAAAATTTATCTTTTCATTTTATTTTAATTTTTTCCCATTATATGCTATAATGGGGATAAGTATAAATAGACTATAGAGCACAGATAACAGATAACAGGAAATTTATTATTAGATTTTCTGTTATCTGTCGTCTGTTATCTGTTATCTTTTAATAATTAATCCTCATTTTTGTTGGTTTAATTTCTAGAATTAAGCTAATAAGCGTGTTTTTTAGAAAGGTGGTGAAATATGAAAAACACTAATCAAAAAGGTTTTACCTTAATCGAGCTACTAGTTGTTATCGCTATCATTGGTTTACTTTCAACCATGGCTGTGATCTCACTAAACTCAGCTCGTGCTAAAGCTAGAGACGCTAGACGTCTATCTGATGTTAAACAATTATCAACTATGCTTTCACTAGAAGCTGCTGATAATCCAAATGCTCCTTTAGAAGGTTGTGACACAGCTAATGATCTAACAACTGATTGTACAGGACCTGGCCAAATAACATCTGAATTTTCAAAGTTTGAAGATCCAACTACTCCAGATACACAATGTACTGATCCAGCTGTGGGTGATGTTACTACATGTGGTTATTCAATTGTTAATTCAGCGTCAACAGTGGGTGCTACAACTACTCAGATTAGATTTTATTTGGAAAATGATTCAGGTGGTTTGTCTGCCGGTTTAAACACAATTAACTCAGAAGGTATTTTTAATCCATAATCAGATTTGATATAAGAAAAACAAAAAACTGCCCAATTTGAGCAGTTTTTTGTTTTTTTTGTGCTACTCTACGTGTTATCCTGAACGAAAGTGAAGCCCGCCTAACCGGACGGGCTTCACTTCGTTCAGAATAACACAAAAGAAGACGGTAGTACTTGAAATAAGTTGATAATATACTAGTTTAAAAATTATAAATAATAAAATCAAAAAGTGTTATGTGATATGTGCTGTGTTGTGTTGTGTGATTTATGATATGTGTTTCATGATATGTGAAAAATGTGTTATAATATAAATATGTACAAAATGGAAATAAATAATAAAGGCTTTACTTTAATTGAGCTACTAGTTGTGATTGCTATTATTGGCGTACTTTCAACATTTGCTCTTATTTCCTTGGTAAATGCAAGTGCCAGAGCTCGTGACTCTGAAAGACTCTCAGATGTAAACAATCTAGCCAAGGCGCTTAGTTTTGATGCGTCTAATAATTCAAGTGATAAAGTCATGTGTGGTATGGATCCATGCGGGGCAGGGGTTTTGACCAATCTAGCAACAGCACCTGTTTTTGTGGCGTCTGAATTTCCCAAATTTCAAGACCCTAATTATAAAGCAGGCTCACCAAATCCATGTACAGTAACTTCAAATAGTAGATGTGATTATTCTTTTGCTTTTGATGGTGCCAATGCAAATGCCAATATTGGTAGTACTACTATTCTTTTTTGGTTAGAGGAAGACACTGGAACATTGAGTAAAGGCCTTAACAAAATAACTACTAGTGGAACCTTTAATCCATAATTTTTAAATATATGAATGACTACGATCAAACAGAGTCTAAGATAAATTGGCGTCAAGCAATTGTTTTGCTTGCTATTACGTCATTTTTTGCTATTGCTGCCAGTTTTATGATTATGAATGCTCGCAAGGAGACTAGGGATGTAAAGCGAATAGCAGATATTCGGGCAATCCAGCATGCGCTTGAGTTATATTTTTATGACTGCAACCACTATCCTAGTTCAGTTGAAGCAGGAGGTTCTATTTCGTCAGTCAATCAATGTCAGGGGAATGTTTATATGGAATCCGTTCCGATTGATCCTAATTTTATAGTCTACTCTTATCTTCCTTGCAAGGATGAGGCAGGCACCGATTGTGAAGCCGGACTTAGCCAGCCATTATAATATCAGTTGTATTACGAACTAGAATCAGATACAGAAAGCGTCTTGGCAGGCAGACACGTGGCTATGCCAGGGAAGTTAGCAGCTAAATAAAATTATTAATTTATAATTTGTAATTTTTAAACAATTTATAATGATTTAATTTTAAGCTTATATGAAATATGATTTGGAGGAAAGAACGATAATGTTTAGTAAATCTGTTATTAGACTTCTTAAAAACATAAGACTAAATGAATATAATAGAAATATAATTAGTCAATTGATTCGATCAGCAACAAGTGTTGGTGCAAATTATTGTGAAGCAAATGGCGCTAGCAGCAAAAAGGATTTTAGAAATAAAATATATATTTGCAAGAAAGAAATAAAAGAAACAAGATATTGGATAGAAATATTAGCAGAAATTAATTGTGAAGAAAAAAAGAAGTTGAGGATAATTTGGAGCGAAGCGCATGAATTAACTTTGATATTTAATAAGATATCAAATTCATTAAAATAGATAAATTTATAAATTTGGAAATTAATAATTGTTTAAAAATTACAAATTATAAATTATAAATTTTTAAGTGGTTTATTTACTGTTTACATTCATTTTCACCCTGGGTCTTATGATAGGCTCTTTTTTGAATTGTCTGATTTGGCGTTTGCATACCGGGGAAGGGATGATGGATAGGTCACGGTGCCCGAAATGTAAGCATAAAATTTCTTGGTATGACAATATTCCAGTACTGTCATATCTTTTTTTGCTAGGGAAATGTCGACACTGTAAGGAGGGGATTTCTTGGCAGTACCCAGTAGTTGAGTTTGTGACAGGAGTATTGTTTTTGCTGGCATTTATGGTAGAATTTCCAATTGATTTTGAAATCCTAAATCTTACATCATTTTTCATAATTATAAAAAGCTGGTTTGTGATATCGGTAATGATTATAGTTTTTATTTATGATCTTAGGTGGTATTTAATACTTGACAGAGTGATGATCCCATCATTTATTATTGTTTTTTTGCTTAATTTAGCCAGTGGATATCTCTCGGGAAACCTGGTGGAAATTTTGTGGAAATCTTTGATTTGTGGTATAATAGGAGGGAGCTTCTTTTTAATCCAATTTTTAATTTCCAAAGGCAAGTGGATTGGAGGCGGTGATATCAGGCTAGGCTTTTTGATGGGCCTTGTCCTTTTGTGGCCTGGTGTTATTATCGCTTTAATGTTAGCCTATATTTCTGGTGCCATAATTTCTGTATTTCTTATAATGATTGGCAAAAAGAAATGGGGAAGCCAAGTTCCTTTTGGGATTTTTTTATCCACAGCTACGATTGTGACAATGTTCTGGGGACAAGTATTGGCTGATTGGTATTTGAATTTAATTTTAGTTACCTAAAATAATGATTTAGGAAGTAAGATTTATGAATTAAGAAAAATTTTTCTTAAATCATAAATCATAAATCTTAAATCTAAATATACTCTCTATGCTTTATAAAAAAACTGAAAAATTTTTATTTTTTTCACTGGTGTTTTTGTTTATTTTTGGCGCCAGTCTTTTTGTATTAAATTCCAAAAAAGCTTCAGCTACTACTTGGGATCCTAGTAATCCTGATAATACCCACAATCTATCAGGTTTTGCTTGGGCTGATACTATAGGTTGGATTTCTTTCAATTCAGCTAATTGTGATTCTGATGATAACGGCTTAACTGATAAGGGTAATTATGCTAATTGTCAAATGTTAGTGCCAGGGGGAGATCCGGTAAATCCAACTTGGGGAGTAACAATTGACAGAACAACTAAAGAGATGACAGGTTATGCCTGGAGTTCCAATGTTGGCTGGATTTGTTTTGGTACCTCTTGTACAGGACCAGCAGTTACAGCAAGTGGTAATGATACAGCTGATGCATATTTTTACCCAAATTATATAGATGGTTATGCTCAAGTAGTATCTCTTGGGGATGATGGTTGGATAAGCTTGGATGGCGCTACATATGGTGTTACCTGGAATCAAACTAACTTAGAGCTTGAAGGTTATGCTTGGAATGGAAATGATACTGCTGGAGTGGGTATTGGCTGGATTTCTTTTAATGCTAATAATTGCGACACCGACGATAATGGATTCATTGATGTTGGTTGTGGCGGAGATAACGCTACGGATGTAGTAACTGATTACTATGTGATTGCAAACTTAAACCTCCCTCCTACGTATATTGATGCAGGACTTTATGAACCTGTTCCATCGGATGTTGAGCTTGATCCTACAGTTACATATTTTGCAGAGGGTGACAATGTTTCCTTTAGAGCAGAGTGGAGTGAAATAAACTTAACAGATCATGTAATAGCATATTTTTGTAAACATGATGATGATATTGATAATTCTAGCGGAACTTATGATACTTGGAGATGTAATGATAGGGATGGCAATGGTAACTTGAATGAAGATCATTGGTGTGCCTCAGCTCCAGTTCAGTACAATGGTACAGATTTTCCGCTGGCTGAGTGTAGCAAGACTCTTAGCTCTGCTGATATTGGAAGTTTCGGTGCCAAGAATATTTTTGTTACTTTGTGTGATGAATGGGGTGAATGCGTTGGCCCATATCAAATAGATGATTTGAATACCAATGACGCGCCAGATATTGACGGTTTTAGCGGTGTGAATGCTGATGGAGATGAATGGGCAACAGCTCCATATCTGGATGATGGAGTGGATGATGAGATTATTCATTTCTCTGTTGATTGGACTGATACTTTGAATAATGGATTTATGAATTTGCGAATATGTAAATCAAATAATTTTACTGAATCAACTATGACCTGTGATGATGATAGTTGGTGTGAATTAGACGGATCTTCAACAGGCGGAGCTAATTCTGGTACATTGGGATGCGAATATACAGCTTTAGAATCTGATGCTGGTGATAATGATTACTATGTATATGTATGTGATTATTATGGAACCTGCACTAGTGATCCTGGTGATGATTCCAATAAAGGATCTTTTCTTGTTAACCTTCGACCTGAAGTTACTGTGATGAGTGCACCAAACTTTGGTCCTGATGCAGCTTGTAAAAATGATGTAGATGACAAAGATTTGCAAGTTGGACTTTATTGGACTGTATCTGATGGAGATAGTGGAAGCGAAATCAAAAAAGTATCAGTATATGTAGATAGAGTCAGTGATACTTATCAGATCGAGTTAGATGACGATGAATTGACAAATGATTGTGCTACAAATCCATCTAATAATAATTGTGAATCAGTAATAAGCTCCGCTCTGTATCCTAATATTGGCTGGGGAGAGAGTTATACTTGGCAGGTACGGGTAAATGATGGTTATGCTTGGTCTGATTGGAGAAATTTTGATCATAGTGCAGGTGATACCTTGACAAATGATTCAGGCGCAAACGCAGATTCTGTAAATGGAGACAATACCACTTTCACAACTTATGCTCACAATTTCCCAGTACCAATTCCTGATGGCACTAGTGTTGGTTTCCAGCCTGATCCGCCAAGTGCTGGAGAGGAGACTAAGTTAACACCACCTTCTGTTTATTATGAGGCAAATAAGTTTGGCTCTGATACTACAGATTGTTCAGGTATTTGTAGTTATAACTGGTCGGTTACCGATGGATCATTTGTTGATTCTTCAGAAACAGAGGAAATTCCTAGAATGATATTTAATAACGACGGAGATACAGAAGGTTATGGATTTACCGTAACTGACCCAGATGGTTATACATGTTCAACAGGAGATTTGGACGCGGATGTCAACAAAGATCTGCCTTCTTGGACGGAAACTTATTAGTTTATCAATGGGCTTAGCTTGTAGCTAGCTGAGCCCTCTTCTTATATAAATGATTACAAAGAGGATAAAACAGAATAAAACAGGAGCTTCTATTGTGGAAATGTTAGTAGTGATATCGATACTTGTTACGATGTCAGCTGCTATGTTTTTGGGTGTGCGAAGTGTTGGTGGTGTGCAAAAACTGGCCATGTCTACTCAGCAACTTGCTAGTGATATTAGACTCATGCAAAGCAATGTTTTGAATTTGCGAGATTTTAATGGTACTTTTCCTGATGGTGGATGGGGGGTTTTTATTAACAAGGCGACTAGCACCAATTATATTATGTTTGCTGACCTTGACGATGTTGACTATATGAATGGTGATAATAGTACTTATGATCAATCTACAGAAACATATCGAACAGTGGAAATGACTGGTGGCGTAGAGATCAAAGAAATTCTGGTAGATGACGCACCAGTAAATTCATTCTTAGTTGCATATATTCCACCAGAGCCTTTGGTAAATATTTGTGATGATGCAGGGATTTGCGGTTATAATAAAGTAGAGATAACTTTGGCAAATTTTGACAATGACCCAAAAATTATTGATATTAATAAATACGGCTTAATTGATATTCAAAACTAATGAAGAAATCATTACTAAAAAATAATCAAGGTTTTACACTAATTGAATTGTTGGTTTCTTTTATAATAATCACATCTTCTGTTTTGGGGATTTTTTCGTTGATTATCCAGAATATTCAAGTGCAAAAAATAAACAAAGACCAGTTAATTGCCTCACAGCTTGCTCAAGAAGGCCTGGAGCTAGTTAGAAATATTAGAGACTATAATTGGTTGCATGATGATATTTATGATACCTGGTACGGAATTACAGGTGGATCATCCGTAGAGTTTTCTATTATTGATTATAATGATTCAGCTGAAGCTGGAGTAACTCCAGTTACTGGTATTAGTGATCCTCAGACACGTTTATATAAAAATGCGAATGGTTTTTATACTCATGATGTTACGGGCACAGCCACGCAATTTTCTCGAGTTATAAAAATTGAATATGATGATATTACTTCTCCTGAGCAAATAATGGTTGAGAGCAATGTGCAATGGGAAATAAATGGAAAAACATATAATTATATAGCTGATACAATATTGTATGATTGGAGATAAAATAATTACAAACAAAAAGGCCTACACTTTGGTAGAATTAATGGTTTCTATTGCGGTTTTTATAATGCTTATGCTTACTGCTACGTCAATATTTCAGTCGGTAAATAAAAATCAAGTCAATGCCATTGCAGCGCAAAGTGTACAAGAGAGCATGCGTTTTGCTTTGGAGATGATGAGTAAAGAGCTTAGATCAGCGCAGAAAAGTAATGATGATTGTGTCGGAGGTGTAACAAATAAGGTATATAATTTTGAAAATATCGGAGCTCCTTATAATGATTCATTGATATTTAAGAATAGATTTGGGGAGTGTGTGTATTATTGTATTGACGGAGGCAGGTTGATGGTAGTAAGAAACGGTACTAGTTTGGCTATTACTCCCGATGAAGTTATAATAAGCAATCTTGAAGTTGATATTGTAGATGATGTAATTGGGGCTTTTCACAGTATACAGCCAAAAGTTACTATCAAGTTTGATTCGGTTATGAACCATCCGACAGATAAATATAATATGTCTATGCAAACAAGTATTTCAAGCAGATATTATGAATAAAATAATTAAAAACAATCAAGGCGCAACTGCTATTCTTTTTACCATGCTGGTTTTATCAGCTATGCTTTTTGTCGCCTTGACTGCTAGTAATATAATTCAGAATGGTCTCAAGATGAGTCAAGCACATTTGAACTCAACCAAGGCTTATTATGGTGCTGAAGCAGGGGCTGAGAAAGTGCTTTGGGAAATAAGAAAGAATGGTCAGGATCCTATAGAGAATGCTTGGGATGGTTCCGGTGGTCAGTGTATAGAATTTGATGCTTATCCTAGCGGCGTTATTCACCCTGATCATACAGCTCTCTGTAATACTGTGTCTAGTGATATAATTAAGCAAGAATTAGACAATGAGGTGATATATAGAATAGAATATAGCTATAGTGGCGGTAGAGTTAGATTTAAAAATGTTGGAAATTATCATGATGTTACTCAGAGAGTGGTGGAGGTTACATATGTGGATAATTAGCTTGGAAAATATTGTTTAGATAAAAAAGACTTGGCATAGACCAAGTTTTTTTGATATAATAAAAGCATATAATATTAGCTAAAAATTTAGAAATTTCCCGACCTCCGAGGTCTGCAAGTTGCAGACCTCGGAGGTCGGGAAATATTAAGAAATGGATAAAAAACAAGCACAAATGAGAATAATGAAATTACGAAACGAGATCAACCATCATCGTTATCTTTACCATGTTCTAGACAAGGCTGAGATCTCTGAGGCTGTGCTTGATAGTTTGAAAGATGAGTTGCAAAAACTCGAAGAGAAATATCCCGAGTTCATTACATCAGATTCACCCACCCAAAGAGTTGCCGGTAAACCTTTGGATAAGTTTTCCAAAGCTAGTCACTCCAAGAGGATGATAAGTTTGTTTGACGCCTTTTCATCTGAGGATATGAAAGACTGGGAAAAGAGAAACAGAAATTATTTAGTAAAGAATAGTAACCACCCCTATCCGTCTGCTGGCGAACCCTTTTTGAAAAAAGAAAGGAAAGAAGTCTCCCCTTTGCAAGGGGAGTACCTGAGCGAAGCGAAGGGAAGGGGTTTTGAATACTACTGCGAACTAAAACTTGATGGTCTAGCCGTGGCCATTCGATTTGAAAGATCTGATTTTGATATAGCTATTACCAGAGGCGATGGACAAACAGGTGAGGTGATAACGCAAAATGTAAAAACTATTGAAAGCATACCCTTGAAGTTGCGTTATCCATTAAGTGAGGAGTTTGAAAAAGCTGGGATTAGTAATGAGCAATGTGAATTGATTTATGAAGCTTTGAATACTGGAACGATTGAAGTGAGAGGAGAAGCAATAATGACTAAAAAAGTTTTTGAGGACTTGAATAAGCAGTACAAAAAACAAGGCAGAGCAGAATTGTCCAATCCACGTAATGGAGCAGCCGGCTCACTTAGACAGTTAGATCCGAAGCTAGCAGCTGAGCGTAAACTTGATTTTTATGCCTATGATCTAGTAGGGGAGTTTGGCTTGGAAACGCAAGAGCAAAAATTTATAGTACTAAAAATGCTTGGCTTGAAAATTTTGTCTGAGAATAAATATTGTCAAAATATCGATGAGGTAATTGACTTTCAAAAGGAGTGGATTGAAAAACGCGAGGAACTTGATTTTTACATTGATGGAGTTGTTGTTAAGGTGAATAATTTAAATCTTTGGGATGTTCTTGGGATTGTTGGTAAGGGCCCAAGATACATGATAGCCTATAAATTTCCGGCCGAACAAGCTACGACCAGAGTTTTGGATGTTGTTTGGCAGGTTGGCAGAACAGGTGCTTTGACTCCTGTGGCACATCTTAAACCAGTTAATGTGGGTGGAGCGGTAATCTCCAATTCCAGCCTTCATAATATGGATGAAATCAATAGATTAAATTTGCGGATAGGTGATACTGTTATTATTGAACGCGCTGGAGATGTGATCCCCAAGGTTGTGAAAGTGCTGGAAAATTTGCGGACCGGAGAAGAAAAGAAAATTGATAGTCCCAAGAAATGTCCAATATGTAGTTCTGAAGTTAAGAAGCAAAAAGATCAAGTAGCTTATAAGTGTACCAACAAAGATTGTTTTGCCACTAAGTTACGTGGTCTTATTCATTTTGCTTCTAAATCTGCTCTAGATATTGAAGGTCTTGGTGAAAAGATTGTCGAGCAGTTGTATAAGGAGAAGTTGGTGGTAGATATTGGAGATTTTTATAATTTAAAAAAGGGTGATTTGATGTTACTTGAGCGCTTTGCTGAAAAGTCAGCAGATAACTTGATTAATTCTATTCAAGCAAAAAAGGAAATTAGTTTGGAAAAACTTTTATATTCTTTAGGTATAATGCACGTTGGCGAGGAAACAGCTATAGTGTTAGCTAATTTTTATTTTTCCCATGAGCAAAAGACAAATTTTAATAGTATTATTAAATTCTTTAAAAACATTAAAAATAGTGATTTGGAAGAAATAAATGATATTGGACCAAAAGTTTCTAAAGCAATCATGGAATGGTGGCAAAATGAACAAAATATTCATATTTTGGAGAAATTGTCTAATAATGGTGTAAAAATTACCAAAAAAGAACTAATAACAAATTCCAAGTTACAAGGGAAAACCGTTGTTTTGACTGGCAGCTTGACAAAATTGACAAGAAATGAAGCAAAGGATAAAATAAGGACTATGGGTGCAAAGGCCAGCTCAACAGTAACTAAAAATACAGATTTACTGATAGTAGGCGAAAATCCAGGATCAAAGTATGATAAGGCCAAGGAATTGGGGATTGAAATCATTACTGAGGAAGATTTTTTGAATAGCTTCTAGCTTCTAGCTATTAGCTTTTAGGAATATGAATGAAATAAATTCTTACAAAGATTTAATAGTGTAGCAAAAGTCTATGGATTTAGCAGAGATGGTTTATGGATACACCGAAGAACTTCCAAGTATTGAACAATTTGGTTTAAAGGTGCAGATGAGGAGAAGCGTGGTCTCAATACCTTCAAACATTGCTGAGGGAAGAGGTCGGGGAACAAGAAAAGATTTTTGCTATTTTTTAAGAATTGCTCTTGGATCTTGCAACGAATTAGAGACACAGTTAGAATTATCAAAAAGAATTTACAAAATAGATTTGAATAATAAAGATATAAAATTGTTGTTAACTGAAGTAGTAAAAATGCTTAAAACTTTTATTAAAAAATTGAACGTGTAACTTGTAGTTTTTTGCATATGCTCTAAAAGCTAAAAACTAAAAGCTAGAAGCTAAATATAATATGAAATTACAAAAAAAAGACATTCAACATATTGCGAAATTAGCTCGTCTTGAATTGACTGAAAAGGAGTATGATTTGTATGGAGAGCAATTGTCAGGCGTTTTAGAATTTATTGATAAACTTAGTGAGGTTAATACTGATAACGTAGAGCCAACTGCTCAAGTAACAGGTCTTCTTAATATTTTGCGTGAAGACAAGGTCATGGATTGGAATGAGAAAGAACAAGCTGATGCTTTTAAGGAAGCGCCAAATTTTGAGGACAATCAATACAAAGTTAAGAGAGTGCTCTAATTAACTATCAATTATAATTACGAATTTTATGAAACTTAATGAATTAAATATTAGAGAAGCGCAAGCTAAATTGGTAGCAGGAGAGATTACTTCAGTGGATTTAACCAAGGCTTGTCTTGAGCGTATCAAAGAGGTGGATGAGAAGGTTCATGCTTGTCTTAATGTATATGAGGAAATGGCTTTACTTGAAGCAAGAGAAGCCGATCTGCGAAGAGAAAAGGGTGAGAAGGGGGAGCTGTTAGGCATTCCGTATATTGCTAAGGATAATATTTTGGCCAGAGGAACAAAAACAACTGCCGCATCAAAGATATTAGAAAATTATACTGCCCCTTTTGATGCTACTATTATCAAAAGATTGAAGGAGCAGGGAGCAGTTTTGCTTGCCAAGGCAAATCTTGACGAGTTTGCTCATGGAGCAAGTACAGAAAACAGCGCCTTTGGTACAACTCACAATCCTTGGGATTTGGAATGTGTGCCAGGTGGTTCATCTGGCGGCTCAGCTGCATCAGTTGCTTCTGATATGTGTATTTTTGCCTTGGGCACAGACACAGGCGGCTCTATTAGGCATCCTGCCAGTCTTTGTAATGTAGTAGGACTCAAGCCAAGCTATGGTAGGTCAAGTAGATTTGGTCTTATTGCTATGACTAGTTCTACCGATGTTCCTGGCCCGCTTTGTAAAAATGTAGAAGATTCAGCAATTGTCCTTGAAGCTATAGCTGGGCAAGACAAGAATGATGCAACTACAATTGATAAAGAAGTTGATGACTACAAAGATAATTTGAAGAATGAAATAAAGGGAAAAAAGATTGGTATTTCACCTGAAATTGTAGGCCAACTTAGTGGCGAATCAAAAGAAATATTTGATGAAGCAAAGAAAAAGTTTGAAGAATTGGGAGCAGAGATTGTTGAAGTATCTCTTCCTAACGCCAAGTATGGTGTACCAGTTTATTACATTATCACCCCTTCAGAGATTAGTTCAAACTTAGGCAGATTTGATGGTATTCGGTATGGAATGAGTAGTGAAGAGACTGAGGATCTAACCGAATTTTATTCAAAAACAAGAGGCAAGGGCTTTGGCCCAGAAGTTAAACGTAGAATTATGCTTGGAACCTATGCTTTGTCGGCTGGATATTATGATGCTTATTATCTCAAAGCACAAAAAGTTCGTACTGTTATCAAGGAAGAACTTGATAGGGCATTGGAGGAAGTTGATGTTTTGATTACACCAACAGCAGCAGGACCTGCTTTCAAGATAGGAGAACAATCAGACGATCCATTGAAAATGTATCTTGAAGATATGTTTGTTTCACCTCCTTCTCTGGCTGGCCTTCCAGCTGTATCTATTCCAGCTGGATTTATAAATGATATGCCAGTTGGTATGCAAGTTATTGGAAAACGATTCGATGAGAAAACTGTTTTAAATTTTTCTTATATTTTTGAACAAGCCACAGATTATCACAAAAAGAAAGCTAAACTATAAAATATGTCTATAAAAAAAATCGGGCCCATTATTGTTTTGTTTATTGGCTTGATTTTTTTGTTGCTGATTAATTATTTTTTTTATTGTTATTTTATTGGGGATAAAGAAATTTCTCCAGAGGCGCAGTTACATGTAGACAAGGAGGCAATTTATGATTTTGGTGTGCAAAATGAAGAGTTGGTATATGATTTTCATATTGGGAATAGTGATTTTGTGATGAGTGACAAGCAGTACGGTTTGGAAATAATTGTTTTTGATGATCCAAGCGGTCCCTTTGCCCCAGAATATTACCAGACTTTAAAGATGATAGATAATGAATATGATGAAGCTAAAATAGCTCTGCGATTGTTGCCTTTGGCTAGTCATGATTATTCTAGACAGGCTAGCTTGGCCGTGCTTTGCGCTGGCGAACAAGGAAAGTTTTTTGAAGCTTATGAAGCAGTCCTAGATTTGAATATACAAAAACAGGTGAATATAGATAGTATAAAGTCAAAAACATCTGTGTTGGTAGATGATCTTGAGAGTTATAACAATTGTCTGGTTTCTTCAACTAGCATAGCAGCACTTGAAAAATGGGAAGAGCAAGCCGATGATAATGCAGTTATTGGCACCCCAAGCACTTTTATCGCTAATACTCCTTATCCAGGCGCATATCAGCTTGATGATTTTGTAGACACGGCCTGTCTTGAAAGAGAGGGCCTGTATACAATTATCAATGAAAAATTAAGAATGAAGAACGTAGAATAAAGAAACCCCTTTATTAGTTGTCATTCTGAGCGTTAGCGAAGAATCTCTTAAACGTGGGTAACGGTAGGTCACTGCAAGTGACCGCCATCATGAACAGTACTTTTATCAGTATTTTTTTACTTAATTACCTTTTTTATTAGCACACAGATTTTTAAAATATTTGTAAATAAAAAAGATGCACTAGCAGAAGAAAGATTTCTAAAAACTGGCAAAGGGAGAGAAAGAATTAAATATTTGTTAAAAAATTATTTTAAAAACAAGGATAATGGAAGGTTCGCCTACCCGACCAAGTCGGGCCCGCCTTGGGCGGGGAGGCCATTTATTTATGTATTACGTATATATATTGTATAGTAAAAAATTAGACTGCCTATACAAGGGAAGTTGTAGTGATATCAAAGAAAGATTTAAAAGACATAATAGCAGAAGATCAAAAACAACAAGTCGGGGAATACCTTGGAAATTAGTTCATTTGCAAATATTTGTAAATAAAAAAGATGCACTAGCAGAAGAAAGATTTCTAAAAACTGGCAAAGGGAGAGAAAGAATTAAATATTTGTTAAAAAATTATTTTAAAAACAAGGATAATGGAAGGTTCGCCTAGAGGCCTATGGCGCCTGCTTGGAAAGCAGGTGAGTGCAAGCTCACGAGGGTTCGAATCCCTCACCTTCCGCATAAACAATATCTATGCTCTCTTAATAACAAGAGAGTTTTTAAAATAAAGAAAACAGGAAACTTTTGTTTCCTGTTGGTAATATTACCTTGATTGCTTTTTAACTTCATCGAAAAACTCATAGCCAAAGACGTAAAGAAGAAGAATAAGGATTGCAATTACAATATTTATTATTGTTGGAAGTTCTGGAATAAATTTTGAAAAATTATTGAGAAAAAAAATTAATGTTATTACCATTGGAAAACATAGATACCACAAAAGAGTAGCCAAATTTTTGCTCATAATTGTCTCCTTATTATTGATATTTGTATAAAAAACATTGTTAAAAAGAAACTAACATATATTCGAAAAAACGTCAAATAAAAACTTGAAATAAAAAGAATAAATATGTTACAATATAGTGGTAATTAAAAAAATTACGTAATCAGTTACGTAATTTTTATTTATCTCGTATTAATTGCGAGATTTAGCTTAGATTGAATAAATATGTCGAATATTCAATATGATGAGCAGGGTGGAATAGTAAGTCTGGAGAATCAGCTTGAGGGTCATTGCAAATCTAGAAAAAAAGAAAAGAAACATTATAGTTTTTTGGAGAGGTTGATGATTAAGAAGAGCAGGAGACTAAATTATCTGCTTGATGGTGACGGAAAATATAAATGCAGACAAGAAAGGCTACCCAATGTCATTAGAATAGGGCCGACCAATAGATGTACTGCGCAATGTTTTTATTGCCCTAGAGAACATATTCATGAAGCAGGGAGCGGGTATATGGATTTTGAAATGTATGAAGAGATTGTGACTTGGGCAGAAAAGAACAAGGTCAAAGCTATTTCATTTGCTCTTTTTGGAGAGCCACTCCTTCATCCAAGGTTTTTTGAGATGCTTGAGCTGGCTCGAGAAAAAGGCATGGCTTTGCGGGTATCTAGTAACGCCATTATTATGGACAAGGAAAAAGCCAATAAGTTATTGGACATGAATCTGGAAGCAATGGAAATGAGTTTAGATGGATACGTGAGTCATGAGTTTAGAGAAGGGAAGCGAGTTGATAAGCATGAGAGAGTTAAAGAAAATATTGAATATTTACTTAGTGAAGCCAAGAAGAGAAAGTCTAAAACAGTATTTAATGTTCATTTTGTTGATGCCGGGAATGTCAGTAAGAAAAATAAAAAGAGGTTTGTTAAATATTGGAGCGAGAAATTAAATGGCCTTGAACATATTACAAGTTTTTATTATGAACCGCATAATTGGGCAGGGACTAGAGCTGATGTTGGCGCAAAAATAAATTGGCTGGATAAATTACTTAAAAAATTTGAATTAAAAAAACCCTGTGTTTATATAAAAGGAATAAATATCGACTGGAATGGCAATGTGGTTATTTGTACAAATGATCCGACCAAAGAAGCCGTGATTGGTAATATCAAGCAGGCCAAATTGGAAGATATCTATAACGGAGAGACAAGAATGAAATATCTGAGTGCTCATGAAACAGGTAATTTTAGGGAGCTGAATTGTCGGAAATGTAATGTTAATAGCTACTGGCCTTTGCTATTTATTAAGAAAAGAATAGTAAATTATTTTAGTAAATAACACTTGTTTCATCTCAAATGAAACTACCTTTTTGTCATCCCCAGCGAGCGAAGTAGCCTGTCCGCCTCGGGAGGAAGGGAAGGGGATCTTGCCAATAGTAAGATTGACGAGATTACCTTCCCCTCCGTTTCACTCCGGCCGGGAATGACAAATAATATGTAGTATTAGGATTTTATATATGAAATTATTAATAGTAACCCAAAAAGTTGATATAGATGATGATGTTTTAGGTTTTTTTCATGACTGGATAGCTGAGTTTGCCAAGCATTGCGAGAAGGTAACTGTTATTTGTCTGGAAAAAGGGAACTACGATTTACCTTCTAATGTAGTAGTTAAGAGCCTGGGGAAAGAATCATATAAATCTCCCCTTGAGAGGAGCACCCCAGATTCCTCCTATAATTCTCCCCTTTCCAAGGGGAGTACCCCGGAGGGAGGAGGGGTTCAAAGCCCAAGCAAAATTATCCAACGTCTAAAATATCTATCTCGCTACTACAAACTAATCTGGAAATATCGAAAAGAATATGATCAGGTGTTCGTCCACATGGTCCCAATGTATGTAAATATCGGCTGGCCGGTTTGGAGAATCTTGAGAAAACGAATAGATCTTTGGTACACTCATGGGTCAGTAGATTTTAATCTGCGTTTAGCTGAAAAATTAGTTAAAAATATTTTTACAGCCACTAAAGAAAGCTGTCGTCTGGTGAGTAAAAAGATTATTGTTGTTGGTCATGGAATTGATTGTTTAAAATTTATCCCTAAAGAAAAACCGCAAAATGGTATTTTAAACATCATATTGATCGGTAGAATTTCTCCAGTTAAAAAATACGAAGATATAATATTGGCAGCAGGGCTGTTGAGAAAAAAATCTATAAATAATTTTCAAGTTTCTATTATTGGAAAGGCTATTAAGGAAGAAGACGAAAGGTATCTTGATAGTTTGAAAAACAAAGTTGCTGAACTTGATTTAAATGAATGTGTTAATTTTGTTGGAAGTGTGTCATTTGAAGAAATCCAAAAATATTATCAAGATTGTGATTTGTTCGTTCATACAAGTCAAACAGGAAGCTTGGATAAGGTGCTACTAGAAGCAATGGCAATGTCTAGAATTACTATATCAAGCAATCCGGCTAGCAAAGATATCTTGAGTGAGTTTGGTCAGGAGTATATTTATAAAAGTGGAGATATTAACGAATTAGCAGAAAAAATAATAGCTGTATTGAATATGAAAACAGAGAAGAGGAATGAAGTAGGAAGTAAATTGCGCGAAATTATAAAAAGAGACCATAACATGGAAGGATTACTTGAAAAAATTTCAAATATTATAAAAAAGTAATTTAAATGAGATTAATTTCAAAAAGAAAAATAAAATTATATTTATATTATATAAAAAATTGTTGGAAATTAATTTTTCCTTTACGATGTAGAGAAACCATAGTGGTTTTGGGGATGCACCGTTCAGGTACCTCTGTGGTAGCAGGACTTCTTGATGCTGCTGGAGTGAGCATGGGAAAATTTAAACAGCGAGCCAGTAAGTATAATAAAAAAGGATATTACGAAAATATATTGTTTCAAAAATTAAACATTGAAGTTTTGATCAGATCAAGAAGGTCATCTGAGTCTAGGCTACCTGATTTCGAAAAACTTGAAAAAGAAAAAAAGAAATATCGTAAAAAGGCAAAGAATTTAGTACGCATTGAACAAGAGGCAAGTTGGGGCTGGAAAGATCCTAGAACAAGTTTGTTAATGGATATGTATTATCGGTTTTTAGTAAATACTAAAATAGTTATTTGTAACAGAGATTCAGATGATGTAGCGAGGTCATTGTCTCGACGGGAAAATATGTCTCAAAAGCAAGCAAGAGAAATTTGTGATTTTTATAAAAACGAAATTAATAAAATAAAAAAGAAATATAAATGTCCAATGCTTGAAATTAATTTTGATGATCATAAAAAAGATAAAGATGGTGTTGTTGATTCAATAATAGATTTTATTGATATAAGTGTTGACGAAACTAGTCGTGATAATATGATTAATTTTTTTGATCAGAAATTAGTCACATCATCAAGAAGGAATTAATATGACTATTTGTTTTTTTGGTACATATAGCCCAGTCTACAACAGGAATGTGGTCTTGCTCAAAGGCTTAAGGAAGAACGGTGTAAAGGTAATTGAGTGCAGAACCGATAAGACCGGAATAGGGAGATATGTTGATCTTTTTAAAAAGCATTTAAAAATTCGTAAGGACTACGATTTGATGGTGGTTGCTTTTGGTGGATGGTATGTTTTACCACTCGCCAGGATTTTAACAAGAAAAAAAATAATTTTTGATGCATTTTTTTCAATTTATGATTCAAAGGTTTTTGATAAACAGACAGTACAGAAAGGAAGACTGAAAGCCGGATTTTATTATCTAGTTGATTGGCTTGATTGCAGGCTAGCGGATATTATTTTATTGGACACAAATCAGCATCTTAATTTTTATATCAAAACTTTCAATGTAAATAAAAATAAGTTACTAAAAGTTTTGGTTGGAGCTGATGAAGATGTTTTTTATCCCGCAGAGAATAAAGATAACAGAAA
This sequence comes from Candidatus Parcubacteria bacterium, assembly GCA_002869165.1. Classification (GTDB taxonomy): domain Bacteria; phylum Patescibacteriota; class Patescibacteriia; order Patescibacteriales; family UBA12075; genus BM705. The sequence goes on from PKTK01000003.1 coordinate 80,012, forward strand.
ATTCGAGGTTGTGTTTTATGGAACTCTGATTCCGCTTCAAGGAGTAGAATATATCGTAGAAGCAGCTAAGTTGCTTGAGAATGAGGAGGATATAAATATTAAGCTAATTGGCTATAAAGACAGGCCTTATGCCAATAATATAAAGAAAAGAATAGAGGATTTAAAATTATCTAATTTAAAACTACTTGGCAGATTGTCAGAAAATGATGTGGCAAAAGAAATAAGAAACGCTGATCTTTGCTTGGGAATATTTGGTGATAACGAAAAAGCAAATAGAGTGATACCTAACAAAATTTATCATTCAATAGCCAGCAAAGTTCCGGTAGTAAGTGGAAAGACAGAGGCAATAAGAGAACTGTTTACAGATAACAAGAACATTCTTTTATGTAATAGAGCAGATTCTGAAGATTTGACCGAGAAAATTAAATATTTAAAAAACAACAAAGATATTGGGAAAGAAGTAGCTAATAATGCTTATGATTTATACATGGAAAAATGTAGACCAGAAAATATTGTAAAAAAAATGTTAAATGAAATAAATGAAAATTTCAAATAAAAAATTAATTTTTATTGTAGGTAGTGGAAGATCTGGAACGACTTTGCTTAGAAATATTTTTATATTGCATCCAGAAACAGGAGTAGTGCCAGAACTTAAGTTTTTCAGCATGTTTTGGAATCAAAGAAAAAAGTATGGAAGTTTCGTGGCTAACAAAGAAAAAATTGCTATTCGCTTGATTAGAATTATTCAAGCCAAGGCAACTGACCCATTGCACAAAGAAATCTCCTATGACGAGGATAAGTTAAAAAAAGATCTTTTAGCATCTAATAGCTACAAAGAGATGATGCTTGTTCTTGGTCAGACTGTAAACACAGATCCGGAAAAAGAGATAATTGTTTTCAAAACTCCTTCTGATGTGTATCATTTGGCCAAGATATTTGAATGGTTTCCCGATGCTCTAGTGATTAATGTTTTGCGAGATGGTAGAGAGGTTTGTGCATCAGCCAGAGGTCGGGGCTGGGGTAAAAATATATTTGATTTGGCCCTTAAGTGGAATGAACCAGTTGAAGTTTTTGATATTTTTTACAAGCGAAACAAAAAGCATCAAAAGCAAATATTAAATTTAAAATTTGAAAATCTTATTAATAAAACTGAAGAGACATTAACAGAGATTTTTGAATTTGTTGGCGTATCTTTTCCTGATGACATGTTGCAAAAACTTAAAACCTTGTCCTCAAACAGCTCTTTTGATAGAGATAAAAAGTCAGGCATTTATGAAAGTAAAAATTTCGATAGAGTTTTTAATGATAATGAAAAGAAAACACTGAAAGGCTTGTTATATAAAAACTTACTAAATCACAGTTATGATGCTAATAAGGAGGGTTTAGGTATCGGTGAAAGGATGATTTATCTTTATCATCGTCAAAGAAAGCGTTTTATCAGATGTTTAAATAATCTAGGAATAAATATATAGAATATGGAAAATGTTGAAGTAAAAAATAAATACAACGAAAAAATTAATAAAAACAAGAAATACGAAGAAGGTCGTTGGTTTTCCAATGACATTCAAAAGTTTAATTATGAAACCACAAAAGATGCTGTTACTAGATTTTTAGACGGGTTTAGTAAAATTGATTGTGTTGAGCTGGGGCCAGGTCATGGCACCTGGACAGAATTTATACTTAAGCAGGACGAGAAAGCTCGAATTGACTTTGTAGATATTTCTAGTGAGATGCTGAAAATTTTAAAGGAAAGGTTTGGTGACAAACAAGGTTTAAGATTTTTTGAAAGTGATTTTTTGAAATATAAAAGTGACAAGAAGTATTCAGTATTTTTTTCTTCAAGAGCGATTGAGTATATCAACGATAGAGAAGGTATGGCCGCAATGATTTCTGAGCTTATGGATGAAGGTGGACTCGGTTTTGTTATTACCAAAACCCCTCATTATTTAAGAATTAAAATTCTCGGTAAAAAGATCAGCGATTTTCATAAGGGGCAATTGACACCTCAAGAATTAAAGCGATTGCTAGGTGATAAGGGGCTACAGATTGAATATATTCATCCGGTAACATTTTCTTGGCCGTTTTGGAAATCTGTAAAAATGAATCAATTATTGTTTAAGATATTCGGTGGCAAAGAAATAAATTGCGTTAGTCAATTTTTTTCTGAGAGTTATGCTGTTAAATTTTCAAAAAAATGATTATTGAGTTTTTTGGTTTGCCTGGGAGCGGCAAATCAAGCATTGCCAGAAAGGTGAGTGAAAATAGTGAATTCAAACTAATAAAAATAAGATCAAGGACAGAGCTTATAAAGTTTAATATTTTATTTTTTATAAAAAATCCTTATAAGTTTATATGGTTGTTTTTATTAATAGTTAAGAATTCCTCAGGGCTTTTTGATTTCTACTATAAGTTCATGAATAGTTTTCTTGATTATAATGCAAAGTTAGAAAAAGCAAGTCGCGAAGAATATGCCATAATTGACCAAGGATATTTTCAGAATGTTTTAGCAGTTTATAAACGAGAGATAGATAAAAGCGTGTTGCGTCAGTATTTAAAAGAAATAAAAAAACCAGATTTTTTGATAATTGTTGATTTGGACAAAAAGAAAAGGCAAGAAAGAATCATTGAAAGAGGACACGGAGTTAAAAATGTGTATAGCGATAAGGAAAGCGACAGGTGGACAGAGCGAGCAGAAAAGAGCTATCAATTTTTTAAAGAAAACATAAAAGATTTATATTCAAATTATTTAATAATTGATTCTAGTGATAGCATAGAAGACACCAGTAAAAAAATAATTGATTTAATATGAGGAATAAGAAATTACCATACAGATTTCATATAGGCACACAGAAAGCGGGAAGTACATATTTATATAATTTATTATTGAAACATCCAGATGTGGGTCTATCAGAAATGACGGAAGTTAATTTTTTTTCAAGAGAATTTGAAAAAGGTTATGATTATTATTCAGAACTTTTTCCTCAGGGTGAGGCAATAGATATGACGCCTAAATATTTTATGCTTGGCGGAACTGTAGCGCCGAGAATAAAAAAATATGCAGATGAATTTCTAGAAAAAGCCCCTAAGTTTTTATTGATACTTAGAAATCCAATTGATTACTTGAATTCACATTTCGAAATGCAAAAGATACAGATTTCTGAAATGCCAGAAGTTGAAAATTTGCTTGACTATGTAAAGAAAAATCCTGGTTATTTAAAAAGGGCCAAGTACTACGAAATTTTAACAAGTTCATGGCTTAAATATTTTGATAAGAGCCAATTCAGGATAATTGAATTCAGTGATTTTGTAAAAAATAAAGATGAGAGGCTAAATGAGATATTAGATTTTTGGAATCTTAAGCAAGTACATCTGGAAGCTAATAGTGTTAGTGAAAATAGATTGTTGAAATATTCATGTTTACACAAAGTAAGAGGATTTATTAATGAAAGTGTTTTTTTGAAAAAATTTTTGAAAAAGAATCGGGTTTTTGGAGTAGTTTATAAAAAATGGCTTACTAAAAAGTCAAAGAACATTTTAAGTCCAGAAGAGAGACTCCAATTGAGAGAAATGCTTAAGAACGATGTAGATAATTTGAAAAAACTTTTTAATAGAGATTTTAAATATTGGCAGGACTTTAATTAATATGAAAGATAATTTTTTTGATAAAAAAATAGAAAAAATTTTTACAGAAAAGAAAGATATTCTAGATATTGGCGGAGGTCTTAGAATTGATAAGAAACGCAACAACAGATATGAGGCAAGTAGAGAGTGGGTTTTGCCTTATCTTGAAAAGGTGAATTATAGGATCTTGGATCCAGTACCTGACTACAATCCTGATATTGTAGGAGATATTCATGACATGCCGATGGACGATAGTAGTCTTGATGCAATAACATGTATTGCAGTACTTGAGCATGTGGAGAATCCAATTTTGGCTGTGAAAGAGATGTACAGAACCTTGAAGCCGGGTGGATACTGCTTGACCTATGTACCTTTCCTTTTTTATTATCATGCTCAAGAGGGTTATTATAAGGATTATTGGAGATTTACCAAAGATATTATCCCGGTTTTATTCAAGGATTTTTCAAGTGTTGAAATCGAAAGGGTGAGGGGAGCTTTTGAGACTTGGATAAAGCTTAGTCCATTGGGAAAGTTTGGTTTTATTAATAAAGTAGCTAAATGGGTTGATAAAGTAAGCGGGAAGAACAAGAGTAATCAGGTGAGTGCTTATACGGTGTTTGCAGTTAAGTAAATAGTTGTTCTTTTTGTCATTCCTGCGAAGGCAGGAATTCAGACAAATAATACGATTGATCCCGGGTTCCTTCCGCTTCGCTTCAGGCCCCAGGGTGACAAAGGCAAATAATATGAAATTATATATAATAAACAATGTTAGGATGCCGACTGAGAAGGCACACGGATTTCAGATTGCAAAAATGTGTGAGAGTTTTGCGCTTCAAGGGGAGATAGTTGAGTTGATAATACCAAGGCGGGATAATTTTATCAAAGAAGATATTTTTGATTATTATAATGTTGAGAAGAATTTTGAAATAAAACATTTGGATTCTTTTGATTTTTTTAAATTAGAAAAGTTTATCGGTTCTAAATTGGCTTTTTATTTACAGAGCCTAGCATTTAAGTTCAAAGTTGGAAAGTTGAAAGTTGAAAGTAATGGAGTGGTGATGACTCGTAATCCGGAAATAGTTAGAGTTTTGAAAAAGAAAAAAATAAAAGTATTTTATGACGCACATCGTTGGCCTGAAACTAAGAGACAAATATTCAAGCACATGCTTAAGAATGTTGATGGGGTGATTTGTAACTCGATTGGTACAGCGCAAGCTTTTAAGGGTAATGGTTTTGTAAACATACTTGTTGCTCCGAACGGAGTTGATTTAAAAGAATATAAGAAAGATGTTGATAAAACAGAAATAAAAAATAAATACAAGCTTCCACTTGATAAGAAAATATTAATGTATGTAGGCCATCTCTATGATTGGAAAGGAGTAGATACTGTTATGGAGGCAGCTAAAGAAGTCGAGAACAAAGACTTGGTATTTGTTTTTGTGGGAGGTACTAAGAAGGATATTGAAAACTACAAATCAATCTCCAAGGAAAATAATTTAGAGAATGTGATATTCCTTGGACATGTAAAAAAAACGGAAATCGCTTTTTTGCAAAAAACAGCCGATGTTTTACTACTTCCCAATAAACCAATAAATAGAGAGTCGGAAAAATACACTTCACCGATTAAAATGTTTGAATATATGGCTAGTGGAGTAGTAGTATTGGCCTCAAATCTTTCAAGTATTAGAGAGGTTTTGAACAAAAAAAATGCTATTCTTTTTCAAGCCGACAATTTGAAAGATTTTTTGGACAAAATTAACATTATTTTTTCAAACAATGAAAAAGCCAAAGAATTGAGTAAGCAAGCCCTAATTGATGTAAGGAAATACTCCTGGGAAGAGCGAGCAAAAAAAATTATAAATTTTGTTAATTAATATGAAATTTGATAAGTTATCTATTATTATTCCGGTATTCAATGAACGAGAAACAATTGAAAAAATTCTTCGAAATATTGAAGAGGCTGATTTAGGAGTTGAGAAGGAACTTATCATTGTTGATGATGGTTCGGTGGATGGCACAAGAGAAATACTTGAAGGACTTGAATATAAGTACAGAATAATTTACCACGACAAGAATAGGGGAAAGGGAGCAGCAATGCGAACTGGCATAGATTCAGCAACAGGAGACTTTATAGTTCCTCAGGATGCAGACACCGAATATGACCCGCTAGATCTTCGAGCTTTGATTGAAAGCGCTAAGCATAATAAGGCAAAAGCAGTATTTGGTTCAAGAAGACTTGGAAGAGCCAAGAAGAAAAACGTAAAAGCAGGTTGGTCTTATTATTTGGGAGGAGTGATGCTTACTTGGATTACAAACATTCTTTATGGCACACGTATCACCGATGAGCCTACTTGCTATAAGTTGGTAGACAGAGAACTTATAAGTAGCTTCGAGATTGAATCGCAAGGCTTTGAGTATTGTCCAGAAGTGACTGCGAAGATTGCTAAGAGGAAAATTAAAATACATGAAGTGCCTATTTCATATAATCCTAGAAGTATAGCAGGGGGAAAGAAGATAAGACCTAAGGATGGTTTAGTTGCAATTTGGACATTATTAAGATATAGACTTTAATATGGCAAGAAAAGAATTCAATAGACTTGATAAATTTATAAGTTATTTAAGACTGATAAAAATAAAAAAATATATTAAGAAAAATTCAAGTATATGTGATTTTGGGTGTGGTAATGGGGATTTGTTGGTAAAATTGCATGAAGAATTTGACTTTAAATTGGCGATTGGTGTTGACGCCTTTGCTAGTTTAAGCGAACACAAGAAAATAAAATTTATTAAGAAAGATATTAGTGACACAGGTTTGGAGGATGAGGAATACGACACATTGTTAATGCTGGCTCTTATTGAGCATATTGATTTAAATAAAGTGGACAAAGTATTATCTGAGGCATATAGAATAATTAAACCTGGTGGAAAGATTATTTTGACCACACCAACTCCAATAGCAAAACCAGTACTAGAGTTTATGGCATTTAAATTAAAAATTATTTCTAGTGACGAAATAAAAGACCATAAACACTATTATTCTCTTGGTGAATTAAGCAACTTATTGATAAAAAGAAATTTTAAAAAAGTAAGTACAAAGCATTTTCAATTTAGAATGAATGCATTATATGTATTTGAGAAGTAGGATATGAATTATCAGGATATTACAAAGAAAATAAGGGAATATAAATATTGGATATTACTAATTTTTGTTTTTATTTTAGTTAGAATAATTGTTGCAGTTGCTTATTATTTTGCAAATCTTGATATCGGTGGCTGGAATAACATATATGCTTATACTGACCTTTCTTACAATGTTGTTACAATGAAGCACCTGTTTAAGGCGACTTGTGGAGGCCTGCCATTTTATTTCGTGTTTACTTCATTTGTGCAAGCAATATATGATAGTCATTGGTCTGTATATGTAGCGCAAATATTTGCAACTTTTTTTACATTTTATTTTAGCTATAAATCAATTAGATTGTATTTCTCAAAAAATGTTGCTGTGGCAACTTTGTTGTTGTTGGTGATTGACCCTTTTTATGCTTGGTATAATTTTATGTTTGCTAGTGGTAACCTTTTTTGTTTGTTTTTTGCTAGTGGTCTTTATAATTTTTTGTTGTTTATTAGAAATAAACAAACAAAAAATCTTGTTTATTTTAGTCTTTTGATTTCTATTTCTGTTTTAGTAAGAGCTACAGGCATATTATTGATACAAGTTTTTTCAGTTATCTTTATAATATTATTTTTTTATTATAAGTTTTTTGAAAAAGAAAAAAATTTTTTTGGGGTTAAAACTTTACTGTTATCAATTTTATTTATGAATTTTTGCTATGCTTTATTTGTGGGTGGAGCGGTTATAAAAAATAAAATTGACTACAATGATTATCGCTTGGCCCCGGACTTAATGACTAATGTTTATTTTTTTAATGTACCAGAGTTATTATCTCTCCAAGAAGGCATCAGTAATGGTGAGGCAAGAAAAAGACTTACTGATATAGCTAGTCGAGAAATTGATTTTAATATAACTAACATAGGCGATTGCAATAGTATGGGGCAGGAGAAATTTAACTTATTTCTTGACTATGTAAATAAAGAAGGGAAGAAATATATTTGGGAGAATTGGTTTGCTTATTCAAAAATTCATTTTTATAAAATGATACCCTATTATCTGCAATCAGGATATTTTCAGATGTATGAAGGTTATTTTGGTTCAAAGAAAAAACCAAATATTAGCTCTGCAATAATGAATGGTGAGATAAAGGTGGTATTTGATTTTGTAAAGAAGTTTAATGCACCTGTTGCAATTTATTTCTTTGGTATAGCGTATTGGGGTCTAGCATCTTTTTCAATGTTTTTTACTTTAATATATTCCTGGTTTAAGGACAGGGAAAAGTTTGTATATATATTAATAATTAATATTTTAACTTTATATTTGGCTTTTACGGTTTCGCCATTTATTATGCCTAGATACAAGATCATTGCTTATCCTTTTTTCTTGCTATCTTTGATGTATTTTATTAGCATTGTGTTGAATTATATAAAATCACATAAAATAAGAGAAAAACTATGAAAATTTCTATAGTATTACCAATTTATAATGAAGAAAAAAACATCCCTATTCTTTATCAAGAGTTAAAAGAGGTATTCAATAAAACGGGCTTTGACTATGAGATAATTGCAGTTAATGATGGATCAAAAGATAAGTCTTGGTTAGAAATGAAAAATATTTCTGAAACTGATAGAAAGTATAAGTTGATAAATTTTAAATATAATTTTGGTCAGACCTCTGCCTTAGCTGCTGGCATTAAGCTAGCAAGTGGAGATGTAATAATTCCTATGGATTCAGACTTACAAAACGATCCGGCTGATATCCCAATATTTATAGACAAAATAAACGAAGGCTATGATGTAGTATCCGGTTGGAGACAGAAAAGATGGAAGGGAAACATGTTTTCAAGAAAAATCCCGTCTGTTATAGCTAATTGGTTGATCGCTTTTATTACAGGAATAAAAATTCATGATAATGGTTGCACAATGAAAGCTTATAAGAGAGAAATAATTCAAGGTGTTAACCTATATGGAGAAATGCACAGATTTGTTGCTGCATATGCTTCTTGGAGAGGAGGTAGGGTGATTGAAATCATTGTAAATAGTCGCGAGAGAAAATACGGAAATACTAATTATGGTATCTCAAGAACATTTAAGGTTTTACTTGACTTAATTGTGTTTAAATTTATGTAAAAATATATGAACAGGCCAATGCATTTTTTTGGTGGCCTGGGCTTTGCATCAATTTTTTTAGGTATTTTGGCAGGCTTAATATCAATCATTTTTAAGATTATTAAATATAAAACCATGATTGAAACCCCTCTACCAGTTTTGGCTGCTTTGTTTATCATAGTTGGAGTTCAGCTTGTTGTTATGGGAGTTATTGCTGAAATGAATATGCGAATATATTATGAAGCTCAAAAAAAGAGTCCATATGTAATAGATAAGAAAATTAATTTTGAATAGTATGTGTGGTATAGCCGGCTTCTACGGGAAGGGTAGTAGTGACAATTTACTTAAGATGACTGATGCATTAGAGCATCGGGGCCCTGATGATAGAGGGCATTTTAGTGATGGCTTGGTCGGGCTTGGGCAGAGGCGTCTGTCTATTATTGATACTAGCAGAAATGGGCATCAACCAATGAGTAATGAAGATGAGTCTGTTTGGATTGTGTTTAATGGTGAGATATATAATTTTTTGTCATTGAAAGACAGACTTAAACAAAAGCATTGTTTTAAAAGCAGTAGTGACACAGAGGTTATTTTACATTTATATGAGGAAATAGGTGAAGAAGTTTTTTCTTTGCTTGAGGGAATGTTTGCAATTGCTATATATGACAAAGAAAAGGAAGAATTGTTCTTAGCAAGAGATAGAATGGGTAAGAAACCTCTTTACTATCATCTGAATGGTAATTCTATTATTTTCGCTTCAGAGCTAAAAGCATTGGTTAAACATAGAGATTTTGTCAAAGAGTTGAATCATGAATCGCTTAAAATGTATTTGTTTTATGAGTATATACCGACCCCCAATTCAATATACAAGAATACTTACAAACTTGAACCAGCAACTTATTTAAAATTTAAACACGGTAAACAAAGCAAACGAAGATTTTGGAACATGTCATTTTCCAGACAAGAAGTTGGTAACGAAAAAGAGGCTTTGCTAAAACTAGACACAGCTATAAACGATTCAGTGAAAGACAGACTGGTGAGTGATGTTCCTCTTGGGATTCTTCTAAGTGGAGGCATAGATTCTAGTGCTATATGTTATTATGCGCAAAAAAATAGCAGCAGTAAGGTTAAGACTTTTTCAATAGGGTTCAAGGAATCAAGTTTTGACGAATCAAACTACGCTAGAGAGGTTGCGAATCATCTTGGAACAGATCATCACGAAGCAATTTTGAGCGCCAATGATTCAATTGACTTGATTGAAAAAATCGGAGATGTATTAGATGAACCAATGGCAGATCAGTCTATTTTGCCTACTTATCTTTTGTCGAGATTTACTAAAGAAAACGTAACAGTAGCGCTTGGCGGAGATGGTGGTGACGAGCTTCTTGGAGGCTATGATACTTTTGTAGCACACAGACTAGCCGAGTTTTATGAGAAAATGCCAAGTTTCATGAGAGGGGAGTGGCTCAAGGACATAAGCTCCAAGCTTCCAACTTCTTTTTCCAATTTAAGTCTAGATTTTAAAATAAAAACATTTTTAGATGGCTTTGAGGGTGAGAAAAAATACAGAGACGCCAGGTGGATGAAGGCATTTGATGTTAATGAGGGAAGTATGTTTGCAAGTAGACTAAAAGATGAAATAAAGGGCTTTAATGAATTTTTGCCAATTGATAAATATGGAGAAGAATTTGAGCAAATCAATTCGAGCGTTGGTTTTCAAAAACATTTTAATTTTTTGACTTATCTGTATCTTCGAATGTATATGATGGATCAAGTTTTAGTAAAGGTAGATAGGGCCAGCATGGCTAATTCGCTTGAAGTAAGAGCGCCTTTACTTGATTCTAGGGTTGTTGATCTGTCTCTGAGTCTGTCACACAAGTACAAGCTTAGGCCTTTTGCTTGGCCGTATGTATTCGAGACAAAGTATATTTTCAGAAAATTGATGCAAGACAAGTTGCCTAATGATATTGTGTGGCGCAAGAAAAAAGGTTTTGGCGTGCCAATGGCTGAGTGGTTGAACGGACCGTTGGAGGAATTGGTAAAAGAGAAATTGTCCAAAAGAAGAATAGAAGAACAGGGAATATTTGATTATAATTTTGTGAATAATTTAATTACAGACCATAAAAAAAAGAAACAAGACCTAAGAAAACCGATTTGGACTTTGTTGATGTTTCAGTTGTGGTTTGATAGATGGATGAAATAATTTTTGTTACAATTTAAATTGCATTTTAAATTGTAACATTTATATTTAGAATTTTTTTTAAATTATTAAAATCATACTTGTTAAAATATGTATTTATTGCTAAAATTTGAAGATAAAATAAAGGCATTATTTAACCATAGAGAAACTATGGAATGTTTTATTTTTTGAATTGATATAGTTTAACTGTATTTTATATGTTTTTTTTGTTGTTAAAATTAATTTTCTTCGTTTTAATAATAGTTTTTTTTGCTTGGCAATTTTTACGTGTAGTTTTGAAGCAAAACGAGATATTTTTATTGTTACCTTTTTCATTCGGTTTGGGCATTATCTTCTACACTTTTTTTGTAAATGTTATTTCTTATTTTATAGATGTGCGAATAAGCTTTTGGTTAGTTTTATTTATAATGTTAGTATTGGCTATTTTTTTGCGATTCAAAAAGAGAAGCTACTTAATATTGGGTATAGACAAGAAGACTTTTTTAAATATAGCTGTTTTTAGCTTTTTATTTGGCAGCGTATTTGCTTTGATAATATTAAATAATTATGCCTATGACGAAGAGTGGCATGTTGGTATAATAGCTACTATCTCAAATGGAAATTTTCCAGTAATGTCTACCTACATTCCAGATATTTTTATGCGGTATCATTACGCATTTGATCTTTTCGCTGCGTCATTGAAATCAATTTTGTCTATTTCTGTGGTTTTGTCATCTGACTTGGCAATGATATTGATTTTTTTGCAAATATTTTGGTCAATTTTTGTTGTTGTTAAAAAAATCACTAATAATACTTTAGCCGCCTGGCTTTCATCTTGGTTATTATTTTTTGCAAGTGGTTTTAGATATTTAACAGCACTTGAGCAAATAGAATGGTCAAAGGGAAAGTATCTTTGGGATTATGTTGGGCAATTTTTAACAGCCTTTTTCTCAGTAAAGCCTATGAGTCCAGGGCTATTTCATTCGTTCAGCGTAGATAGTTTGGGTGTGCTAATGTATCATAGACCTACATTGTTTGCGACATTAGTAATGATATTTGTGTTTTGGCTCATATACCTTGAGCATAAAAGAGGTAAGTTCTTATACCAAATAATACTTGCTTTGTTGTTAGCGTTTTTAGCTCTATCAGCAGAAACATGGTTTGTGTTAGTTGCGTTTTCTTGGGGTTTGTGGAAGACATTGATTTTATTTAATAGTAAAAACAAAAAGAGTCTTGTGTACACAATAGTATCAGTAACTTTAATTACTTCTTTTGTAGTAATATTTCAAGGCGGTGTGATTTCAGATATTTTACTTCATGGAGATGAAGGGACGACTGATGAAAGCATGGGAACTTTTGTTGTTCGTAAAGTGCCGGGTCTTATATCTTATGGAATTATATATCCATTTACAGAATTCAAGTCTTGGGTAGTTTTGTTTTTGGAGTGGGGTGTTGTACTCATGTTGTTTCCTTTTGTTATAAGGCATGCGATAAAAAAGAAAGATGTTTTGCTTTATTATTTTTTAACAATTGTTTTTGTCGCTCTTTCGATTGGTTTTTGGTTGGATTATCCAGTGGCAAGCAGAGACTTGGTGCGAGTAAATCATTTAGCATTTTTTATAATGTCTATATTAGCAGGGATGTATTTACCTTATTTATTAAAAGAAAGAAAAAAAATATTAGCTTTTGTTATTATAATTATTTCTATTTCTCCTCTAATGTATAACCTTCGAATAATACCAGCTAAATTGCAAGCAAAAAATATTCAGATTAGTTATCCTGATAGAGAAAATGAATATTTAGTATCCAAGGAAATAAAAAAATATTTAATTGAAGAAGGGGCAGTGCTCACCGCCACGCCTTACATGATAATTCCTTATTGGGAGAGACAGGTATATTGGGGAAACCCAGAGGTTGATGTTGTGTTTAATAGGGAAGTTGATAATAATTTCAAGAAACTAATAGAAGAAAAGGATTTGAATTATATACGATCCAGGGGTGTTAAATATATTTATGTAAATAAAAAATTTAAAGAGCTAGTTGGTAATTATTTTATTGAGAATAATAAAGACAGTTTAGAGGAAGTGTATAATAAAGACAATGAGTATGTGGTATATAAAATAGATAAATAAATAATATTTTATGCAAAAAAATATAAACGACAAGCCTACTGCTGATGCTTTTGCTGATTCATGGAACAATCTCCCGTTAGGATCCGTGTATGATGAGTACCAATTCAAAGATTTGATTGAACCAATGACGAAAAAAGATATAGAAGGAAAAAGAGTATTGGAAATGGGGTGTGGAAACGCTAGTTTGATGATGATGATAGCAAATTGGTCCCCAGAGCTATTGGTTGGAGTTGATTTAGGAGACTCTGTGAAATCTGCAGAGAAGAACATGAAAATGATTTCTTATAAGAATTGGAAAATAGAGCAATCAGATTTAACAGAATATACTTCTAATGGCTTCGATTTTGTATATTGTATAGGAGTGCTACATCATTTAAAGGATCCAAAAAAAGGATTTGATGCAGTAGTAAGTAATACAAATTCAGGGGGAGGGTTTCATTGTTGGGTTTATGCTTATGAAGGGAATGCTATTATTCGCTATATTGTAGACCCTATTAGAAAAGTTTCTTGCAAGCTCCCTTGGTGGATTACTAAATATTTTATTGCCACCCCTTTGGTTGTCCCATATTATTTTTATGCAAAATTTCTTAAAAGGTTTAACCAAGTTTCATTATTTAAAAAATTGCCTTTATATCAATATAGTCAATGGATTGCAAAGAGAGAGTTTTTGTTTTTTAGACATGTTGCGTTCGATCAATTGGTAACACCTCAGACAACTTATATTAAGAAGACTACAATCCAGAAGTGGCTTAATGATAATTCTGAAATAAAAAATGATTCAATATATATAATAATGAGAAATGGTAATTCTTGGAAATTTGGGGGAAAGAAAAAATAATTATGAAACTATTATTATTTAATTATGAATATCCACCTTTGGGAGGAGGGGCAGGAAATTCAACAATGAGTATTGCAAAAGCTTATTCAAAACTTGGGCACGATGTTTTGGTGGTTACGACTTGGTTCGAGGGATTACCAGAAGAAGATATGGCAAATAATATGAAGGTGCTTAGAGTAAAGTCTAGAAGAAAGAGGAAGGATAGATCTAATCCGTTGGAGATGTTGGATTATGTGGGAAAAACAAAAAAACTGAAAAATATTATAAAACAATTTAACCCTGATTTTTCAATTGGTTTTATGGCTTTACCGTCTGGATTATCATCATATTATTATTTTAAGACTCAAAATATTCCTTATATTATTTCAGTACAAGGAGGTGATGTTCCAGGATTTTTGCCAGATATTAAGAGCCTTAGAATTTTCCAGTATTTATCAATGCCTTTAACAAAAAAAATATGGAAGAATTCGATTAAAGTAGTGGCTAATAGTAGAGGTCTTATGCAATTAGCTCAGAAAACGGGTGATAAAATTAATATTAAAACAAATTTTTATCCAAATGGTATTGATTTGAATTTTTTTAAACCAATAGATAAAAAAAATGAAATAGTGAAGATACTTTTTGTTGGTAGATTCTACTCTCAAAAAGGATTGAACTATTTATTGGAATCTATAAATATTTTAAAAGAAAGTAAATTAAGTAAAAAGTTTTGTCTTGAGTTGGTGGGCGATGGACCATAAAAATCAATGATACTATCAATGGTTGATAAGTATAAATTACATGATTATGTAAAAATAATTCCCTGGTGTAATAAAGAAGATCTACTTAAAAAATATCAAAATGCTGACTTGTTTGTATTATCTTCTCACGAAGAAGGGATGCCAAATGTAATTTCTGAAGCAATGGCTTGTGGTTTGCCCATAGTTTCTACTAGGGTTAGGGGGAGTGAGGAATTGGTAAAAGATGGAGAAAATGGTTATTTGATAGAACCAAAAAACAGTGAACAACTGGCAGATAAGATTCAGAAACTTATTGAAGATGATGCGCTTAGAAATAATTTTTCAAAAAAAAGTTTAGAAATAATTTCTAATTATAGCTGGGAAAATGTAGCTAATTATTATATAGAAGTATTTAAAAATAATAAAAATAAATGATTAAAATAAGAGAAAAAATTGAGAGGTTTGTATATTCAGGCAAGATCCAGGGCCCAGGTTCTTTCGGTATATTAAAAATGATTAAGTATGTGGCAAAGGCTGTTGATAGAGGAAAAATTGTAGGTCTTTTTTCATACTTAAAATTTATAACACTTCCTAAAAAGACAGTCTTAATCTCTAAGCCTTTTGTGATGGCGTGTTTTGTTAATTCAAAATGTAATTTGAATTGCCCGTATTATTGTTATGGGGTACCTGATGATAGCCATCTTGGTAGTCAATACGGAGGCAAGGCCTTACTTGGTGGATGTCGAAATATGACAATTGATGATTTCAAAAAGATTTCCAATCATGAAGTGTTCAAGAATTCATTGGCTGCTATTTTTTCAGGAGGAGAACCACTTCTTAATAAAGATTTTTTCAAAATTTTAGATTATGCTGGAAAGAAGTTTCCTGTTATTCATTTAACCACAAACGGTACTTTGATGGCTGATTACGTTGATAAAATAATCGAGTCTCCTCTTACTCATATAAATATTAGTTTGGATGCTTATAGCGCAGAGGAATATAAGAAAATGCGAGACAAGGAAAATGGTAAAGAATTGTTTGATAGAGTTGTTAAGAACATCAAAAATCTTGTTAAGAAAAAAGAACAAAATAATAAAGATCTTGAAATAATTATTTCTACAGTTGTCGGAAAATTAAATTACAAAAATATGCAGAAGATGATCGATTTTGCTAAAAGCCTAGGAGTGAATTCATTAAATTTTCAAAATATTGTAGGTTTTGACAACGGTGAACTAGAAAAGGAGACTCTGATGATTGAAGATCAGGAGGTAAAAGATTTTATCACAAGTCTCAAAGAGAAGAATAGTGATTTTCATGTTACTTACCCCAGAATCTTGAGTAAAGATAAATCAATTCGGGGTTGCAGACAGCCTTTTGATAGTTTAACAATAGATGCTGATGGTAATATTGGGCCTTGTTCGGTTATGGTGCCTAATCCAAATAATAATTTTGGTAATATATTTAAAGATAAGGATGTTTGGAATTCAAAAGAAATTACTGGACTAAGAAGTTCTTTGCTTGATGGCGAAAAATCATTGGGAAGTCATTTTTGTAAAGATTGTACATTTTTAAATGGTAAAATTTTTTAATAATAATATGAAAGTTAATTATAATAAAATTTGGGATGACAAGTGGGGAGATATGCAAAAGTATGGCCCTACACATAGACACCACAGAAGAATTGCAAAAAAAATGTTGTCTGGTTTAGATTACGTGAGTGTATTGGATGTTGGGTGTGGTGAAGGTTCAAATTTAGCTTTTCTAAATTCATTGAAGGATGGCTTAGAATTGAGTGGTTCAGATGTATCTAGTGATGCAATTGATCAAGCCAAGAAGATAGTGCCTCAAGCTAAGTATTATGTAATGGATAGCCAGAAAGAGAAGATAGAAAAGCAGTTTGATTTAGTTTTTTGCTCTGATGTTGTAGAGCATTTAGAGAATGATAGAGAAGCTATTAAAAATATGTATGATATGACAGGTAAATATTGCTTGATTGCTACTGTCCAAGGGCGAATGAGAGAGTTCGAGAAAGGCATTGGTCATATTAGAAATTATAAATACGGAGAGCTGAAGAAAATCATGCAGAACGCCGGCTTTATTGTTGTTCAAGAAGTTAGTTGGGGTTGGCCTTTTTATTCTCCGATTTTTAGGGATTTATTGGATCGAAAAGGGGTTGAAAAACAAACGGGTGGGAAGTATGGCTTGTTTAAAAAAATAGTTTCCAATATATTATATTTCATCTTTTTATTTAATTCTCAAAAAAAAGGAGATGTAATATTTGTATTAGCAAAAAAATGATTGAAAAATACAAAAAAGAATTAAAAGAAATAGCCTTGCTTATTGAGGATGACTTAAGAGAGCACACAAAGAATACTAGCAGAATGAATGTTGAAAGAATTGCAGATGAATATATTAGTAGTAGTAGAATAGAGGAGCAAATAGATTTACTTGAAAGGTATACAGGCAAATTGAACGAGAAAAAGATCTTGGAAGTAGGCAGTGGTTTTGGTATGTTTACCGCATATTTAAAAAAGTTTAAACAAATCGATATTGTTGGTCTTGAGCCATCTACGGATGAGTATTCAGCAGCCCAAAAAGTATCCGATAGAATATTATCACTTTTTTCTTTGGAAAAAGGCACTATTGTAAACGGTTTTGGTGAAAAGATGCCATTTCCTGACAATAGTTTTGATGTAATTTATTCTTCGAATGTACTTGAACACACTAGCAATCCAGAAAAAGTTATCAAAGAATCAATTAGAGTTCTGAAGCCAGGTGGAATCTTACAGTTTGTAATTCCAAATTATGGTTCATTTTGGGAAGGACATTATGCTTTATTTTGGATTCCGTTTATGCCACCTAGTTTAGCAAAGTGGTATGTTAGATTGCGGGGGCGAAAACCAGATTATGTAGACACATTGCAGTTTATAACTTTTTTTAAATTGAGAAAATATTTGAAAAATTTTGATAAAAAAAATTCTATTGAAATAATAACCTATGGAGAAGATGTTTTTATTGAAAGAATGAAGAGCTTGGAATTTTCTGGCTGGGGAGGCTTGGGAACAGTTAAGAAGTGGGTAGAGCTATTAAAAAAAATGAAATTAAATATTGTTGTTGCTAAGATTTTACTTTTTACAAAGTCTTATAATCCTTTTGTGTTAACAGTAAGGAAGAAATAAATTAATGAAAAAATATTTTGTATATTTTATTAAATTATTAATTAGTTTATTGTTAATTTTTGTTATTTTTTCAAAAATTGATTTTAGCGAGGTTTCTGAATTGCTAAAAAAGACGAATCTTTTAGTTTTATTGATAGCATTATTTATTTTTGTGCTGAGCTGGATAGTAAATTCAAAGAAATGGCAATTACTGCTAAGGTTTCTAGGATTTTCTGAGTCATTGTGGTCACTGTTAAAATTAAATTTTATAAGTTTATTTTATGCTTCTGTGCTACCAGGGGGACAAGTAACCGGAGAAACCATCAAGTGCTATAAAATTTCTAGACAAGAAGAAAATAAAGGAAGATTAATAATATCAGTCATAATGGACAAGATAATCGGCTTAATAGCTTTTGTTTGGTTGGGTTTTATATGTTTAATAATTTCTAGACCAGATGTTGGTAGTTTTCAAGAAATTTTTTATGTTTATCTTGTTTTTATAATCGGTTCTGTTGTGGTATTGGCTTTGTTTAATATAGATTTTGAAAATATTTTAAAAACAAACAAGGAAAACTCAAGCAAAGAAAAGAAAGGAAGAATAGTTGAGGTGTTTTTAAAAGTATTGCCAGTGTTTTCTTCTTTTAGGGGAGCACATAAAACAGTTATAACAGTTATATTTGTGGGAATGGTATTTCAGTTTTTGAATTCATTTAGTGTTTTTTTACTTGCTAAGAGCATAGGAATTCAAATTAGTTTTTTTGACATAACCTGGATCTATGCATTAGTAAGTATAATCTTAGTTATTCCAATTACAATCTTGGGGCTTGGCTTAAGAGAGGGAAGTTTCGTTTATTTTTTAAGTCTTTTGGGTGTTGCAAATGCGTCTGCGCTTGGTTTGTCACTACTAAATTCCTTGATATACCTTTCTACAGGTATTCTGGGAGGAATATTAGATATTAATAATAAAAAATAGTTATGAATAAATATATACAGTATTTAAAAAGCTTTTACTCTTCAATTGTTAAGCCCGATGTAGTGAAGACTCGGCCTATTCACATACAAATTGAACCTTCAACATATTGTAATCTGGATTGTCCTCATTGCCCAAGAAATGAGTATATTGAGAATAGCACTCATATGAGCTTGAATCAATTTAAGCATATTATAAAAGCTGTGAAGCCTAGAAATGTTTCTTTGAACGGTTTGGGTGAAACTTATCTAAATCCAGATGCGATTAAAATGATAAAATATGCAAAACAGCACGATATAGAGATAAGTACAATTACAAATTTTATAGCAATAAGTGATGAGCATATTGATTGTATAGTTAAAAGTGGTTTAAATTTAATAAATGTTTCTCTTGATTCTACCAATAAAGAAACATATATAAAAGTAAGGAAAAGCGATGCGTTTGAGAGAATAATTTCTAATATAAAAAAATTACAAGCCAAGAAGAAAGAGCTAGGACTATCAACCCCACACCTACGACTTAGTTTTGTGATTGAAAAAAATAATTACACCGAGATGATTGCTTTTTATGAGCAGGCTAAGTCTTTGGGAGCTGATGCAGTATTGTTTCAAATATTTAATACTTTTGATCAAGAAAAGGGAGAGTTGTTTGAGGGGGTTAATATGAAAAAATTAGAAGAGATGCTATTAGAAATTTCAGTTTTAGAAAAAGAGTATAAGTCACCAGCTACTAATATAGAATTTTTAAAATCAAGAATTGAGGAAATAAAGAATATTTATAACAAAAAAGTTCAAAATTCTGTGAAGAAATGTATAATGCCTTGGGTGTCGTTGTACGTTTCTGTAGAGGGTGACGTGAGGTATTGTTGTATATTTTCTGCAAAGAGATTTAGTTTGGGTAATATTTATGAGGTGGATGACATAATGGAGATATATAATAAAAAAGAATATCAAGATTTTAGAAGAAGACTTAAAGAGGGGAAGTTGCCAGATAAAGTTTGTGCTGATTGTATTCCTGAGTCACCATTTGATGTAGTAAAAAGATCAAAATGGACACCAAATTTTATTTTTAAAAAATAGATGAAAATAATTGATAGAGAAAGATTTATAATCAAGGAGTATTGGCTGGCGATTGTTATAGCTATGGTAGTTGCTTTTATTTATTTTGCGCCATATTTTTTGTCTTTATTTGAGAATGAGTATAAAGGTGTTTTGTTTACTTCGCTTGATTCAGAAGTGCACTACCTTGCAAGACTTAATGAGATATCAGAGGGGTATTGGAATTATGCAAGCACTTATTTGTATGAATACAAAGATAGTAGCACGGTTGTAAATCAATATTCAGATGTATTGTATGGTTTGATTGTTGGTCTATTGGGCATATCGGTTGTTTCTTTTTATTTGTTTGCAAAGATATTTTTTGCTTTTTTGAATTATCTTTTGTGGTATTTTTTAAGTTATTTGTTGTCGAATAATAAAAAATTTTCAATTCTTACTGCACTTTTTGTAACGATTGGATATACAGTAAAAGAAAATATTAATATAACAGATCAAATAAATATTTTATTTTGGAAAGGAGATGTTTCTAATTTTCTAGTTTTTAGTAGGATTGTTAATCCTTTTGTAGTTCATCCGTTTTTTATAATCTCTATAATACTGTTGTTTCTGTTTTTTAAAAAGAATCAACTTAAATATTCAATATGGTTTGGCGTGTTGCTCGGACTAAATTATTATTTGTTTTTTTATTCATGGGTGTATTTGCTGGTTGTTGCATTTTTGTTAATTCTGTATTTTGTGATATATAAAAAGTTTGATGAGGTGAAAAAATTAGCTTGTGGACTTTTCTTGTCGTTTGTTTTGGGGGTGTATTATTTCTATATGATGTTCAAGTTGGCTTTTTTTAGTTTTGCTGAGGACGCAACCGCTGGCGCTTTGTCATTATTTGAGAGCACTCATGAAATAATATTGTCAAAGTATGTTTTTTTTATTTTTTTGATATTTCTTGTATATTTGATTTATAAAAAAGTGAGAATAAAAGATGTTAGTACTTCAGATATTTTTTTATTATTATTAATATCAGGTTCAATCATTGTTGTAAATCAACAAGTATTAACCGGAATGTTGGTTGAGGAAGGGCATTTTCATTGGTATATAAATACTCCAATTACATCAATAGTATTAGCTTATTTAATTTATTATACTTCTTCTTTTTTTAAGAAAAAATCACTAAATATTTTTGTTTTTTCTTTATTTTTAATTTATTTTATCTTTTTTGGTCTTGGTTATCAGCTTTCAGCTTATGGTAATGTGAAAGAAGAGTTTATTAAAAAACAAAGATATGCTGAATTTTATGAATGGTTGAATAAAAACTAAGACTTTGACTCAGTGGTGATGACTAATGGGAGTATATCTAATTCTGTGCCGGCATATACTCATAATAATGTTTATTTCTCTGAATATATAAAACACTATAGTTCTACTCCTTTTGAAAGAAGAGTAAATGCTTTTTATGTAAATTATATTTTAGAGAAAGGTGAAATTAATTGTGATAATCTGGATTATAGTGCTAGTGATAAATTAATGAAAGATTGGGTGTATTTTAAATATCTTAGAGGGAGAGGAACAGAGGTTCCAGTTGAAATAAAAGATGCGGTTTTTGGAGGATGTCAAAATTATGACAATAGAGATTTTTATGATATATTAAACGAATATCGTTTGGATTATATATTGTGGGACAAGGATTTAAATCCAGGTTGGGAAATTGATAAATACGATTTTGTAGAAGAAATATATAATAAAAATAATATTTTTTTATATAAAATTATATGAAAATATTAGGTTTGTCATGTTTTTACCACGACAGTGCTGCCTGCTTGATAGTGGATGGTGAGATTAGAGCTGCAGCACACGAGGAACGTTTTACGCGGATAAAGCATGATTCACAATTTCCAAAGAAGGCTATAGAGTATTGCCTAGATGAAGAAAGCTTGGATATCAATGAGCTTGATTTGATTGTGTTTTATGACAAGCCATTTTTGAAATTTGAAAGACTTTTAGAAACATATTTAGCTTATGTGCCCAAAGGATTAAAGTCTTATTTAAAGGCTATGGAAGCCTGGTTGAAGCAAAAGCTATGGATACCGAGTATTATTGAGGGCGAAACAGGCTATAAAGGAAAAATTATATATTCTGAACATCATCTTTCTCATGCTGCTTCATCATTTTTTCCATCTCCATTTGACAGGGCTGCTTTTTTGACTGTTGACGGTGTAGGTGAATGGGCAACAACTTCATATGGAATTGGAAATGGGAATAAAATAGAGATGAAGAAAGAAATATTGTTTCCTCATTCTTTGGGCTTGCTTTATTCAGCTTTTACTTATTACACAGGTTTTAAGGTTAATTCTGGAGAGTATAAATTAATGGGATTGGCTCCATACGGTGAAGCTAAGTATAAAGATTTGATTTATAAAAATTTGATAGACTTGAAAGACGACGGATCTTTCAGATTGAATATGGATTATTTTTAATATCCGGCAGGACTTAGAATGACGAATAAAAAGTTCCATGATCTTTTTGGCGGTGAACCAAGAAGACCAGAATCAGAGATTACGCAAAAGGAAATGGATATTGCAAAATCTATTCAAGAGGTTACAGAGGAAATAATGCTCGAGCTTGTAAAAAATATTCATAAAGTAACTGGCGAGAAATATTTGTGTTTGGCTGGGGGTGTGGCATTGAATTGTGTATCTAATAGGCGACTTTTGGAAGAAGGACCTTTTGAAGATATTTGGATACAGCCAGCATCCGGTGATGCGGGAGGAGCCTTGGGAGCTGCTTTGGTTGGTCACTATTTATATGCAGAGGGAGATAGACCAGAACTAAGAAATAAAAAGGACAGACAAAAGGGCTCTTATTTAGGCCCAGAGTTTAGTGCTAAGGAAATTAAAAAAGTTCTTGATAAGAATAAGGCCAAATATAGAAAAATTGAGAGTGATGTCGAGCTTTATTCACAAGTTGCAGATTTTCTAGCAGGTGAAAAAGTTGTTGGCTGGTTCCAGGGTCGTATGGAATATGGGCCAAGGGCGCTTGGAAATAGGTCAATCATTGGAGATGCTAGATCTGCAAAGATGCAGAAACAGATGAATTTGAAAATAAAGTTTCGTGAAGGTTTTAGACCTTTTGCACCGTCAGTTCTTGAAGAGCAGGTCGCTAAGATATTTAAAACTGAACATGATTCGCCCTATATGCTTTTAACCTCTGAGGTTAGAGATGAGATAAAAAAACCCCTTGACCAAGAACTAAAAGGACTTGATAAGCTTAATCATGTTAGATCAAGTGTACCAGCGATTACTCATGTGGATTATTCAGCTAGACTTCAAACAGTTTCAAGTGATGGGGGCAATAAACGATATCATGATTTGATAAGTAAATTTTTTGAAAAAACCGGCAGCCCTGTTATAATAAATACATCTTTTAATGTGCGTGGTGAGCCGATTGTTTGTAGTCCAGAGGATGCATATCTTTGTTTTATGAGAACTGATATGGATTATTTGGTGATGGGAAATTTTGTTTTAAATAAAATTGATCAGCCAAAACTAGAAAATGATGAGGACTGGCGAAGTAAATACGTACTTGATTAATATGAAAAATTTTTTAAAAAATTCAATTTTAGTTTTGGTAAGTATTATTTTTTCTTTGGTTTTAGCTGAGCTTGTGATTAGGTGGATGGAGCCTGAAAAAACTGTCGGAAATGATATTTTGGCATATATTGGAACGCCCGGAGGAGATATTGACGAAAGAGGTTTTCGAAACAATGAAGCCTTGGAACAAGCAAGTATCGTAGTGATAGGTGACTCGCAAACATATGGTAACAACGCCAGTCTGGAAGAGGCCTGGCCACAGGTCTATGCTGGTTTAGTGGAGGAAAAGATGTATCAAATGGCATACGGTGGATATGGACCGATTCAATATCGATATCTTTTTGATAAAGCGCAAGAACTTGAGCCTAAAAAAATAATAGTTGCTATGTATTTGGGTAATGATTTTTATGATGCTTACAACATGGCTTGTAATAAAGATTATTGGAAAAACTATTGCGGAGTAGGTGAATTGGAAAACAATGTAAGCCAGGAATCAAAAAATGTAAGAATGATGATTTTGTATGGGTATGATGATGATTCTATTCAAATGAAGATTTTAAAATTAAGACAATTGATAAGAAAACATAGCAGACTGTATGGACTTCTTGGTAATGCCTCAAGGTCACTGAGGGAGAAACTTGGTTTAGCTCAGAAAAAAGAAGAAGTAGCTAACAGAGTCAATGACTGGGCAGAAAACAATGATGAAGCAATTCTTTTTAAATATAATGACAGCTCTACAATTTTGAGTCCTGAGTATAGACTTGGTGCAGTCAGTCTTGATGATCCAAAAACAGCAGAAGGTTTTGAAGTGTTCAAAAAGACCTTTGCTGAAATGAATGATTTAGCAACTGAAAAAAATATAGAATTTGAAGTGGTGATAATACCAACCAAAGAGATTATATATTATAATTATTCCAAGCAGACTGAAGGCACTGACTTGAGTGGGTTAGATGCATATATCTTAAAAGAGGAGGAATTGCTTAGAAATGTGGAAGGATTTTTTGATGAAGATGGCATAGAATATCATTTGGTATTAAGTGATATGGTAAAAGCCCTTGAAGATGGAGGGGTTTTGTATAACAAAGGGATAGATGGTCATCCGAATTCTGCAGGGTATGAAGTAATTGCCCAAAGTGTATATAATTTTGAGCAAACCAAAAATATTGAAACGGAAACAGCTACAACTAGTTTAGAAAAAATATTAGAAGAATAAAAAAATGAGTGAAATAATAAAAAAAATTAAAGCATTAGATTGTAAGAGCAAAGAATTTGTAAGTTTTTCAGTTTTGTTTATAGTAATTGTTATATCAATAGTTCTTTTTTTTGATTTTAGTTTAAAAACGGAAAGAATTCTATTGATTCTTGGTATTTATTTTGCGCTTGGTATAGTTATACCAGTATTAACAAAATATCTTTTTTATTTATGGATGTTTATTTCCTTTTCGTTAAGTAAAATAATGTTTACTTTGCTTTTTTCTGTCTTTTATTGCATACTTATAATACCAATCGGAGTTTTAAAAAAAATTAGCAAAGGTGACTTTTTGGAAAAAGGCTACAACAAAGAACTGAAAAGTTATTGGAAGGATTTCGATGCTAATAGAATAAATAAAGAATCATTGGAAAAATTATATTAAATTTATAAAATATGGGAAAATTAAAAATTTTAGTACAATTTTTTGAGTTTTTGAAAGTTAGGAAAAAATATTGGCTTTTGCCAGTTGTTTTGGTTTTTGCTACGATTGGCTTATTACTGGTAGTTTCAGAAGGAAGCGTAGTAGCTCCATTTATATATACTTTGTTTTAGGATAGAAAATTACATGAAAAACATATTAGTTACAGGTGGACTTGGCTATATTGGATCACACACAGTGCTTGAGCTTATTGCTAGAGGATATGAAGTTTTTGTGATTGATAATTTATCAAACTCACATATTGATACATTAGACAGAATTGAGAAGATTAGCGGTAAGCGTCCTGCTTTTTTTGAGTTTGATTTGTGTGACAAGGACAGGGTTGATAAGTTCTTTAGCCAAAATCAAATTGACTCTGTGATTCATTTTGCAGCTTCCAAGGCAGTGGGTGAGTCAATGCAAGTTCCGCTCAAGTATTATCGCAACAATTTATTGCCACTAATGAATATCTTGGAGGCAATGATAGCTTATAATGTCGATAGGATTGTGTTTTCATCCTCCTGTACTGTGTATGGTCAGCCTGACAAGTTGCCAGTTGATGAGAAGGCTCCAGTTCAGAAAGCAGAATCACCCTATGGCAATACAAAGCAAATTAGCGAAGAGATGATAGCAGACACTGTTAGAGCCAGCGAAAGCATGAAAGCAATTTCGCTTAGATATTTCAATCCAATTGGTGCTCATGAGTCAGCCTTGATTGGGGAGCTACCAATCGGTACACCGAATTGTTTGGTTCCGTATGTTACTCAAACTGCCATTGGTGTTCGTGAGCAACTAACAATTCATGGAGATGATTATGACACGCCAGACGGAACATGTATTAGAGATTATTTGCATATTGTAGATTTGGCTGAAGCACACATCAATGCTATAGAGTATATGCATGATGGTGGGAATAAAGACAGAATTGGATATTTTAATCTAGGTACTGGCCGAGGCTATTCGGTTCAAGAAGTAGTTGATGAGTTTGAGAAAGTGACTGAGCAAAAACTTAATTATAAGATAGGGCCAAGGCGTGAAGGTGATGTAGAAGAAGTCTATGCCGATCCAAGTTTGGCTGAGAAGGAATTAAAATGGAAAGCAAAGAGGGGGCTGGGAGAAATGCTGAAATCAGCCTGGGAATGGGAAAAAAATTATAGAAAAAACTAAATACCTATTTAAATAGGTATTTAAATAGGTATTTATGAAAATTTGCTATTTTGGTGACTATGATTCAAATTACTCCAGAAATAAGATAATTATTCAGGGCTTAAGGGAGAATGGTTTTAGTGTGGAGGAAGTCAAAATAAACAAAAGTAAATCCAGTGTAAACTTTGTAAAGGAGTTGTTTAAATTATCAAAAGAAATAAAACAAAAATATGATGTCTGCATCGTAGGATATTCTGATAATCGCTTGATTGTACCCTTATTAAAATTATTTGGAGTAAAAAAAATATATTGGGACGCATTTTACTCAATTTTTGATAGCTGGGTCTATGATCGGGAATTGGTGGGTAGATTCAGTATTAAGTATTTTTATTATTGGTTTATAGAGTTTTTAAATTGTCAGCTTTCATTTAGAATAATACTTGATACAGAAGAGCATATTAAATTTTTTGTAAATACATTCATAATTAAACGCAAGAAATTTATCAAGGTGTATGTTGGGTCATTTGCAAGAAAACTGGAAAACAGTAAGCAGAATGAAAATAATTTTTCAGTTTTTTTCTACGGAAAATATATTCCATTGCAAGGTGTAGAATATATAATCAAATCCGCAAAGATTGTTGAAAGAGATGATATAGTTTTTAGATTAGTTGGTAAAGGGCAAACTTATAACAATGCAAGAAAGCTGGCAAAAGACTTGCAAGTAAGAAGTATAGAATTTATTGACAGGGTTTCATTTGAAGAACTAGAAAAGTATACAAGTGAAGCAGATGTGTGTCTGGGAATATTTGGTAAAACCGCCAAAGCAAAAAGAGTTATCCCAAATAAAGTTTACGACGCTATCGCAATGGCTAAACCAGTAATCAGCGGAAATACTCCGGCCCTGAATGAATTATTTGAAGACAAGAAAAATATTTTAATGTGTGACATTGCAGATGAGAAAGATCTGGCAAAGAAAATATTAGAACTAAAAAATGATGAATCATTGAGAGAAAAAATAGCCAGAGGTGCAGATGAAATATATAAAAATAAACTATTGCCAAAAATTGTTGTTGATGATTTGGTAAAAGAATTATAATTATGTCATATATAGATTTTTATAATAAAAAAACATATAATAAGGTCGGTGGGTTTAGAAAGAAGGCGATATTAGGTTTTATATCCAAGAATAGAACAGTGGTTTTAGATATTGGCTGCAGTGATGGGGAGTTAGGTGAGATAATTAAAGTAGAAAAAGAGTGTAGAGTATGGGGTGTAGATATTTCCCATGAGTCTATTGAGCAAGCAAGTAAAAAAATAGACAAGACTTTTGTTGTTGACATTGATATGGAGCTGGCCAAATGGCCAGGAGAAATAGTTGCGCAAAAATTCGACTATATAATTCTTTCAGAAGTTCTGGAACACATGTTGCATCCTGAAGAAGTGTTGAGAAAAGCAAAAGAATTATTAAATAGTGATGGAAAAATTATAATCACTGTCCCAAATATTCTTTTTTGGAAGAATAGATTGAGAATATTTTTTGGAAATTTTGACTATGAAGATAAAGGATTGATGGACAGAGGTCATATACACTTTTTTTCTTGGAAAAGTTTTTGTAAAACCATAGAAGGTTCTGGTTTAAAGATAATTAATACAAATAATCATATACCAACAAGAGGCACGAAAAAACTAGGAAAGCAATTCCCTGGATTGTTTTCGTATCAGTTTGTGGTTGAGGTTAATTGAGGATGTAGAAAAATATTTAAAATAACAAGTAAAAGCATTTAATAAAATGATTTGTTTAAAATAAATGAAAAGTGATAAAAAAATCGTAATAATTGGTGGAGGACCTACAGGAATAGGGGCAGCTTACAGATTAAATAGTATTGGCTATAAGAACTGGTGTTTATACGAAAAAGAGAATCAATATGGAGGATTGTCTGCAACCATAGAGGATGAGTATGGTTTTCTGTGGGATTTTGGTGGGCATGTTTCTTTCTCTCACTATGATTATTACGACAAGTATGTTGAGGAAGTATTGAAAGATGATGTATATAAGCATGACAGAGAAAGTTGGGTGCGTTATATTGACGCCTGGGTGCCATATCCTTTTCAAAATAATCTCAGATATTTAAACAAAGAAGATCAATTGAAGTGTATAAATGGTTTATTAGATCTAGAAAAAAGTAATTGTGAAAGCTTTGAGGATTGGATATATGGTGTTTTTGGTGAAGGAATTGCTGAAAAATTTATGATACCTTATAATTTTAAAGTTTGGGCAACTCCGGCGAATTTGATGAGTGATAATTGGATAAAAGAAAGAGTGAGCGTAATAGATATAAAAAGAGCCATTAAAAATATTATTTTAGAAACAGACGATTTAGGATGGGGACCTAATAATAAATTTTCATTTCCAAAATATGGAGGGACGGGTGAGATATTTAATAAGGGGATGAAAAGAATTGGTAAAAATCAGCATAAAAACAAAACACTAAAAAGAATTGAAGTTAATAAAAAATTAGTTTATTTTAGTGATGGGTCAAGTGACAACTATAATAAGCTCATTTCAACAATACCACTTGATAGTTTAGTAAAGATGATTGATGATGTGCCTAAAAAGATACTAGAGAAGTCTGAGGAATTGGTGCATAATTCAGTTTATGTTATAGGTATTGGAATTAAAAAAAAGATCGAGACAAGCAAATGCTGGGTTTATTTTCCAGAAAAGGACACACCTTTTTATAGATTAACTTTTTTCCATAATTACTCGAATAACAATGTCCCTGGTGGTGATACTGAACAGTACTCTTCATTAATGCTTGAAGTGTCGTATTCTGAGTATAAACAGGTTGATAAAAGCAAAGTAATAGACGATTGCATAGAGGCATTAGCAAGAAATAAGATAATAGGAGAGAGTGATAAAGATAAGATTGTCTCTAGACAAATATATGATTTGCCATATGCATATCCAGTGCCGACTTTAAAGCGTGAAGGTGCTTTAGGTAAAATTCAGAAATATTTAATGGACAATGATATATATTCAAGAGGAAGGTTTGGGGGATGGAAGTATGAGGTTGGCAACATGGATCATTCTTTTATGCAGGGAGTTGAGTCAGTTGAGAGAATTTTAAAAAATAAAGATGAAAGTATTTATAATTATTAATATATGAAAATAAACTTCATAACTGTTAGCAATCATTTAACAGGAGGCAATAGAGTTATCATGGAGCTTGTAAATGGTTTAGCGCGAAAAGGACACGAGCTAAACATAGTAACATTGGGAAATAAAGATGATTTAAATTGGATAAATATTGAGGCAAATATTATAGAGGTGAAGAGAAATTTTTTTCAGAAAATTGTCGGATATGGATACAGAAAGGCTTTTGGCTTTCAGTCATGGCCAGAGGAGCAAACCAGAATGTTAATAAAAAATATGCCCGAAGCCGATGTAAGTATTGCGACTATGTCATATACAGGATTTTCTGTTGCAAGACAAAACAAATCTCTGCCTTTTCAACTTCATATGCATTATGAGCCATATGTAAGAGGTGAGGGCTATACTCACAAAGTAATGAAAGAATGCTATCATTTACCAGTTAACATTATTGCAAATAGTACATGGGTAAAAAATACTATAAAAAAAGAAAATAATAAGGAGTGTGTAGGGGTTGTTTGTCCTGCTATAGACCATAATGTTTTTTATAAAAGGAAAGAATTTAAACCAATTAATAAAAATAATGTTAAAATTGTTTCACTGTCTAAACATAAAATTTGGAAAGGTATACCCGAGGCATTAAAAACTATTAAAATTTTAAGAGATAGGGGTTATAATATAGAATTTAAAACATTTGGTGGCGACTTTCCTAGCGATAAATTAAGTAATGAATTAAAAGATGTTATTTATAGTTATGAGGGAAGAAAAGAGAATGATGAGTTGGCAAAATTTTATTCTGAAGCAGATATTTTAATATCTTCATCATATTATGAGAGTTTTCCTTTGCCACAGTTAGAGGCTATGGCATGTGGCACCCCTGTGGTAACTACTAAATATGGCACAGAAGATTATGCGTACAATAACGAAAATTGTTATGTGGTTGAACCAAAAAATCCTGAAATGATGGCAATGGCTATTGAAAAGTTAATAAACTCTCCAGAGATATATAAAAAGTTTAGCGAAAGAGGAGTTGAGACGGCAAAAAAATTTACATGGGATAAATCAGTAGATTTATTAGAGAGTATTTTATTAAAGTAATTAAAAAATGAAAAAATTGATTAGTGTAATAATGCCAACATATAATCGATCAGATTTGGTAGGGGTGTCTATTAAGTCTGTTTTAAGTCAAACTTATCGTGATTTTGAATTGATTGTTGTTGATGATGGGATTGAAGAGCGAGCAGAAAAAGTTGTGAAGTCATTCAATGATGATAGGATTAGATATATTCAACATGAGAAAAGCAAAGGAGGGGGAGCTGCTCGAAATACTGGTATAAAAAATGCCAAGGGAGAATTCGTGGCATTTTTGGATGACGATGATGAATGGGCACAAAATAAATTAGAGATACAAGTGAGGCAGTTTGAAAAAACAGATGATAGTATTGGTTTTAGTTTTACAGCTGTTGAGAATATTACTGACACAGGTAGTTTTTGTACAAATGTTCCTGATGGTGTTCAAGATTTTCATGAAAGAGCTCTTAAGCGTTTTTCTGGGTTTTTGACAGTTACATTGATGATCAAAAAACAAGTTTTTGAAGAAGTTGGTGTCTTTGATGAGATATTCCCCAGTAATCAAGAGCCAGATTTAATGATAAGGGTAACGAAGGAGTATAAGGGTTTGGGTATAAACAAACCTCTTAGCTTTGTTAACATGAAAGAACATGAACATATAAATAGTAATTGGGATAATAGAATTAATGGAAGAAAGATGATATTTGAGAAATATCAGGATGATTTTAATAAATATCCAAAATATTTAGCGAAACATTATTTTGATCTTGCTTTAATGTGTAGAGATGTTAAGTATTTCAAAGAAGCAAAAAAATATTTTGTTAAAGCAATAAAAATTAATTTTAAATTATTATATATAGCGCATTATTTTAATGTATTAGTGAAGAGTTTCTTGCTTTTTGGTGATACGAAGAATTAGTTAATTTTTTAAATAATTTATGTTAAAAGTTTCGTATGTACTAGGAAAATTTCCGGTAACCTCTGAAAGCTGGTTGCAAGAAAAACTGTCCTGGATAATTAAAGAATCTAAGGGGGACATAAAATATAGTTTTTTTTCATTTGGCACTGGCAATGAGAAAATAGATGAACAAGTAAAAGATTTGAGATTTTTGAGTGTCCCCAAGAGCGTTACGATTAGATATTTTTTATCAATTTTTTTGTTTGTAAAGTATTTTTTTATTGACAGGATGGCGTTGCTTAGATTTGTTAGAGATAAGAATTTAAATATTAAGGAAAAGATAGTTACTCAAATTTTTTATTTTGATTTTTTCTATGACTGTCTCCGAAGTTCAGATATTGTGCATTGTCATTTTGGTATGATAGCCAACAAGATATTAACTGTAGAGAGGTCTATAAAATCTAGTGCGAAGATAGTGGTTTCGTTTTATGGACAAGACGTAGAAAGATACCCATTGTTAAAAGGAAGGGATTATTATAAATACATGATAGAAAGATCTGACTATATTTTGGCTATGACAAATTTTATGAAAAAGCGTTTAGTGACATTGGGATTTGATAGTGGGCGAGTGAGGTTGATGAGGTCAGGGGTAGATCTAGGAAAATATAAATTTAAAAATAGATACTTTTATTCTGGCAGCATATTTAGAATGGTTAGCATGGGCAGGATTGTTGAAAAAAAAGGATTTGATGATTTATTAAAAGCAATAGCGCTTGTTAAAAAAATGCATCCCAATATTCATCTTAGAATTATTGGAGGAGCCCATGAAAGTTGGAGAAAATACGAGAAGGAATTGTTTGAGTTGAAAAAAACTTTGGGACTGGATAATGAAGTTAAATTTACAGGGATGGTGCCACATGATAAAATTGGTGAATATATGGACGATGCTCATTTGATGGTGCAATTAAGTAAAACCGGAAAAGATAAAGACACGGAGGGGTTACCTTTTGTAATTTTAGAGGGTCAGTCAATGGGGTTGCCAGTAGTTGCAACTAAACATGCAGGAATCCCAGAGGGTGTTTTAGACGGGGAGACAGGATTTTTAGTAGAAGAAGGAGATTATAAACAAGCCGCAGAAAAGATAAAATATTTTATTAATAATTCTAATGAAGTTGATGTTTTTTCTAAAAATGCACGACTTTTTATGGAAGCTGAATTTGATATATCAAAACGAGGTTTTGAAATGAGTCATTTTTATAAAGAATTAATATTAAAATAAGAGTTTTTTTAAAAGACAGTATTTAGATACTGTCTTTTATTTTTTTTAAGAAATAGTTTCCTATAGGTTTTGGAGTGAAATATTTATGAGCATCTTCTGTTGCTTGCAGTCTATATTTGTCTAGAGTTTCTTTGTTTTTATATAAAAATCTTGCCTTACTTGTTAATTCATAGTATGAATTATAAACAGCAAAAGAACACAACTCTGTAATTGGATAATCACTGCAGTTTATATTTGGTTTAGACATTAATACTAAACATCCATTAGCATAAGATTCCCAGGGTCTTTTTGATTCCCAAATTCCACCATCAACAATTCCTGGGTATATTAAAATCTTAGCATTATTTAACATTTGGAAATAATTTTTTGAGATACCCCATCTATTGTATCCATGAATGTTTTTGTCTTTTTTTGCTATTTCTTTTATTTTCTCTGGGTATTCTATTTCTCCTTTTACGTATCCGTTAAATATTTTTCCAGGGATAAGATGAAGAAGAGAATTGAAATTAAGAAATTTTTTCATCCTTTTTCTTTTTTCCCCCGGGCCATCTATGTTTACAAAATCGTATGGTCTTTTTTCTAAAGAATTAATCTTTGTATTTATATACTCTTTTGCAATTCCGAAAGGTAGGTAATATCCCTGTTCCTTAATATTTGTCCTTTGTGTTGTAAATAAAATGTCTGGTTTGTATTTATTTAAATCTTCAATCCATCTACAATCTGATAACTTTTTCATTTTTATATTTTCATCGGGGTTATTTACGTATCTGTTTTTGTATCTACAATATTTGTATTTCCAATTAGGGAAATTTTTGGTGTTATCATCTCCATCAATCAAAATTTTTAAGTAGTTATTTAGTTTATATTTTTCAAAATAACTCCACCTTGTGCCCCAGTGAAGATTGCTGAGAATGAAATCAAATTTATATTTGTTGGGATCATTAATTACAATATTACAAAACCATGAATTTATATTAGTTTTGTTGATTGTATAAATTTTAAATCCCAATTCATCAAGTCCTTGGATTGTTGTAACTGTTGCAGCATCATAGCCCTCAGAACCGATGAATAGAATTTTTTTATTAGCAAAGTGTTTTTCACTATTTTTGCTTTCTAAATATGCGTTTTTTAAGTTCATGCGTGATCAGAAGAAATTTGGGTGAATATCTTTTTTTGGATTATTTAGGTAGTACAATGTTTTGTTTATTTCATGATTTTTGCAACATGTTTGACAACAATCACATACAAAATCATTATTTTTAATCCGACCTCTTTGTTCTGATTGCCAGATATCAGAAAATAAATTTTCATTAATATTTCCGAATGTATAATCCGGGTTGTGTAGCCAATACATACAAGTCATTACATCTCCATTGTAATTAATTGCTGGTGAGAAAAAGTGACCAAGACATTTTTTGTATTCGATGGGCTTTACGCTTTCTTCAAATTTGTATTCCGAAAGGAATATATTAAAATCATCTGTTTCGTATTTCTTGAGGTGTGTTGGAATTTCAAGTTTTTCTTGATCTTTGTAGGATCTTTGTAGAGCGGGCCTTATTTGAAAGTAATCAAAGCCTAAGCTTTTTACTTCTTCTGCCATTCTTTCCAGGTCATCATACATGTTTTTTGTTATACTTAAACAGGCACCTATTGTGGTTTTTGGCGCTTTGCTTTTGTAGAAGTCTATTAATTTTTTACTTATTCCTTCAACTCCTTTGTTTGTAATTGATACTCTAATCCAATCAAGTAGTTCCGGATTTTCGATTTTATTTAATTCATAATCTAACGCATTAGTGAAAACTCCTTGTGATAAGCCACTTTCATGAGCAAGTTTTACAAATTCATTGAAGTTTGGATGTAATGTAGGTTCTCCTCCTCCGGTCCATGAAATTGCTTTTGTTCCTATTTTAGCGATATCGGCAAGATTCTTTTTCATTACAATATTTTCTATGTGAACTTTTTTTGAATTATTTTTGTGGTCACAATGTTCATATATGTAAAAACACCATGGGCATGATGCATTACAGTAATTTGTTGGACTTATTTCTATTAGAACAGGATTTGTATCTCCACTGTTTAGCCAGTCATTTATTTTTGGCCAATGGTTTCTTAAAAATTTTAATTGCGGATTAAAAATTACATTTTTCATATAAATATTCTTTTAGGGCTTTTTCATAGGGGCGTAAACCTCCTTTAACTGAAGAGTCTTTGCACCGTTTTGCCACTTCTTTAAAATTATTATTAATATAGAATTTATCTTTTATGTTAAGTATTTTAGCGATTTTTTTAGCAAGAGTATATTTGGATACGGTTCCCTTGTTGGCTAGATCTTTTGTTTCATAGTTTTCCTTTTCAAAATTATCAATACAATATTTTGCAACATCTTTGACATACGCAGGGGAGCCTAAGTAATTATCTGTTAAACCTAGTTTGTTGTTTTCTTTTAGGTTGTTTATTACAAATTCAACAAAATTATTTTTTTTGTCGGGATTGCCAAAAAGCCACCCTAATCTGTATCTATAAGTCTTTTTGTGTTCAACAAGATCAGGTATTTGAAGAGATATTTTTTTTGTTAAAGCATAAACATTTGTTATTTCATTATCAACTGTGCTGCCAAAAAGCATTAAATCGATGTTTTTTTCTTTGCATATCTTATTTAAATAGTATACACCAAGTATATGTACATGCAAAGCTTCATTAGGGTCTCTTTCTACCTCATCAACGTTTATAAGACCGGCACAGTTTATTACTAAATTAATATCATTATTTATGTGTTTTTTTAAATCGTTTATTTTTGATATATTACATTCTTTTCTTGAGGGAGAGATAATATTATATTTTTTTCTTTTTTTGAGCTCTTCGGCGAAAGCGGTGCCAAGAATTCCTCCACCACCAATTATTAAAATATTTTTTGTCATTTTTTTATTATTGAAAAATAATACTCTATTATTATTGCGATAATATTAGAAATAATTATAGCATACAATAATCCGTATATCCCGTAAAAATATATAAGTATTGTAAATAGAATTATTTTTATACTTGGGTTAAATATTCTTAAGAAATATAAAGTTTTAGTGTCTGCTTTAACAATGATTATTTGAGATATGAGTCTCATTGGAAAGAATAGTAGAGTTACTGAAAATAATTGAGATAAAAGTATAGAATCTTGGTACTGAGGAAAAAATATTTTATAAACAAAAGGCGCTACCATAATATAAAGTATCACCATAGGAATTAATAATATGGTAAATTTTAGTATTTTTAATGGAAAGGTTTTCTTTAACAAGGTTATATCTGTGTTTGACATTTTCGGAAGAGCTAGCGTTGTGACTGACTTTAAGAAAGATTGAGCTTGACTAACAGGAAGTGTTGCAAAAGAGTATATAGCTAGTTGAAGTGGGCCCAGAAAGTGCCAAAGCAATATTTTGTCAATTTGTTCCGCAACCACTGATACAATGTTCATGAGACTTAGGTGTTTGCCATAAGAGATAGTTCCTTCGTCTTTTTTGTTGTTGGGTGTGTATTTCCAAAAGGTGTATTTGTAAAATGAAAATTGTAGAATCATGTTAATTGCATAGAAACCCACAACAATTGTGATTAATTTTGGGAAGGATAAAACTATTGTTGCGATAACGATTGATGAAATTATGTTTTTAAGGGAGTTGTATATTGAAGTAACTTTAAATAGTTTTTTTCCTCGTAAGTATGACCCATAAACAAGACTGTTTATAAAAGGTGTTGTGACAGCCGCGATTAAAAAACAATATCCTAATTCAATATTTTTGTTGAAAAAGTAATAAAAAGAGATGAATATTCCTACAAGAGATCCTATAAGTGACCATTTTAGTTTTAATTTTATTGCCTCAGAAAATGACCCTTCATATCCGCGCGCGACTGACCTGGTTAATGAGATGTCAATCCCAGTAAGTGAAAACAAAATTAACATTGAAGAAACAGATAGTACATATTTGTAGGTTGCATAGGTTTCTTTTGGTAGAAAATTAGCATATATTACGGCTAACAAGAATGCGGTTATCGTTCCAACTAATTTATTTGAAGTTAACCAAAAACTACCCTTTGCAAGGTATATCATATCTGTTTTTGTCCATTTTTCAGATTTTTTTAGAAGTTTGTATGTCTTGTTTTTTATATATTTGAACATATATTTATTATATATTACTATTCATCTTGCGTCTAGGAATAGGAAAATTTAATAAAAGATTGTAATTAGATAATAAAAATGTTAAAATTGTATTATAATTATTTAAACAAGAAAGTAGGATTTCCATAAAATTTTTCTTTTTTGCAATTTTTTATGATTAAAAATTTTTTTATTATTAGAAAATATCGAAAGATATTTTTTTTGTTGGCTGTTTTCCTGTTTTTTGGCGTGCAACAGGTAAATGCAAAAACAGCAACCTCTACAATTAAAATTTATACTGATGAAACAGACGGTTATGTTACTAATTGGATACCTGATCATGGCACATCTCAGGCTCTTTGGAATTTAACACATGATGCACCCGAGTCTAATATTAAAAATGAAAATAGAGATTTTATAGAAGTTGCCTCAGGATGGTGTGATGATAGAAGGTTGTATATCCATAGAGCAAGGTTAATATTTGATTTATCTCAGGTGCCAGACACTTCTAATATTAAAAAAATAGAATTATTTGTAAATGGACGGAAAAAAAGGAATTCGTTAGATGATTATTATAGTTATGTTTCGGTTGTTGGTGCGAATTCATTTGAAAATTTAATTGAACAAGATTATTCAAGTATAGGGGAAAGTAATTTGATGGGTTGGGGCTATTCTTATTTAAATGATATTGTTGAAATTTCTGATAAAAAAAATATATCAGATTTTAAAGTTGGTGAGTATAATAGTTTTCTAATAAGTGATGAATTTGATAAATATGCAATAAACAAAAAATTATCACTTGGATTAAGAGAGGGGCACGATATTCATGATATTTATCCTAGTGATTTTCCTGTTGATGGGGCAGAAAGAATCCATTTTTATTCCACAGAGCATGGTACAACGACTGCACCTTATTTAGAGATTACATATACTTATGATGATGGAGAACCTGAAAATGATACAAGCCCCCTCCTCATAATCCCCGGCATTATGGGTTCTTGGCGGGAAGGTGGTGAATTGGTTTTGGATCCGATACTTGGGACTTATGATGAATTAGTTGAGACTTTTGATAGTACTGAGGAGTATGAGAAAGGGGTTAACTTTTTTTCATTTACTTATGAATGGAGGAATTCTAATGTGTTAACAGCTAGCTATTTGGAAAGTAAGATAACTGGCATCAAAGAAAGTACGGGAGCAGACAAGGTGGATGTGATAGCTCATAGTATGGGTGGACTGGTTATGCGAGAATATCTGAGTGCTCCTGGTAATGAAGTTAATATAGGTAAATTAGTATTTTTGGCAACTCCTCATCGGGGTGCGCCTGAGGCTTATTTGACTTGGGAGGGTGGAGAATTTAGTGGTGGTGTCGGTTCTTGGGCAATTAAAAAAATATTCAAACAAGAGGCTAGGGAAAATGGCTATAAGAATATTTATAATTATGTGCGTGGTAATAGTATTTATTCTATTCAGGAATTATTGCCTATTTATGATTATTTAATTTATAAAGATAATTTGAGGGCATATCCCGTGGAATATCCTAGGAACGAATTTCTTGAAAATTTAAATCAAGAGGATGTTTTGGATTCTTTAGCTGATAGCGGAGTGACTATTAGGAATTATTTGGGATCTGGTGAAAAAATGATTGACTATATAAATGTAAAACCAGCAAATAATAAAAAAGATGAGTGGGAGTATGGCAAACCATACAAATTTAATCCATTTATTAAGGGAGAAGGAGATGGAACTGTACCAGAGCGAAGTAATCAGAATTTCTTAGATCTTGATGACGTGACATTCGAGTCTAGTCATCGAGGGATTGTGAGTGATTCGAGTATGGATGTTTTTCAATTTTTAACTGGAGAGACCTTGCCCGAAGAAGAGCAAATGGCAATGTATAATCCTATTGAGTCTATGGTGTTTGTAATGGTGATGTCTCCGGTTGATTTACAGGTTATTAATGAAGAGGGAGAGCTGGCGGGTAAAGACTTTGAAACCGGAGAAAGTAAAAAAGAAATTCATAGATCATTCTATACGGGAAGTGACGCGAAGTCTGAGTTTGTTAGTATTGTGAATCCTGTAGAAGGGGATTATCAAATAAACCTTGAGGGGGTTGGTAAAGGTCCATACACCGTATTGGTGAGTATGTACAGAGATGGTGAGGAATTTGAAGAGTATCACAGAGGAGCAGTAAAGGAAGGTGAAATTATTAATTTAAACTTTGATATAAATGATGAGGGTCTTAGTAAAATTAAAAAAGAAAAAGAGAGTTGTGATTTGTTTTCTGTATTAAAACAAAAAATTAATCTAGCAAAAGAAGAAGGTTTTTTCAAGCGGGAGTCATATTATAATTTGTTAATCAATAAAGTAGCAGCGATTGAGAAAGGATATACAAGTGAAAGCCATAGCAAAACGAAAAATAGAATTGTTAAATTTCGTTTAAAGGTATTAAAAGCGCAACTAAGTTTTTATAAAGTAGCTGAATGGTTGGATGCTGATGTAGTTGATGACATAAAATCTGAGATTGATAATATTATTAACTTAATAGATTGATGGCTCTTTAGTAAAAAAGTGGAACCCTTTTGTCATACTGGACGCCGAAGGCGATCCGGGATCCAGGAGTGCGAGAACATAGTATTGATAATAGTCTAATGTTTATCGGGTTCCAAGTGTTTGCATGTAGTTATTATTTTTGTGGGTAAACCCTGGATCCCGGGTTCCGCTCCGCGGCCCCAGGATTACAAAAATATGCTTTTGTTGGGAAAATAGTTTTAAATAAAGTAAAGTCACTTATGCATAAACGTTAATATTATACAGCCAGATTGATTTGACTATTATTTGTAAAATGATAAAATATAAAAGAACGGAGAGTGGCCGTTCTTTTATTTATTTTTTTAACCCCTCCCTCTCGTTCCACTCGAGTACTCCCCTTGAGAAGGGGAGAATTAAAATGTGGACAGGGTACTCCCCTTTAAAAAAGGGAGAATTAAAAAAGAATAGCGGGGATCTCTATTAAACAGGAAAATAATAGTAGAATATGACAAATAACAATAAAAAAGGTTTTGTGCTTTGGTTTACGGGGTTTTCAGCAGCAGGGAAAACCACTATAGCTGATAAGGTTCATGAACTTCTTAAGCATAATGGCAATAGACTTGAGAGATTGGATGGTGATATTGTTAGGAAAAATCTCACCCAAGATCTTGGTTTTTCCAAAGAAGATCGTGATGAAAATATTCGACGGATTGGCTTTGTGGCAAATTTATTATCAAGAAATGACATCGGTGTGATAGCTTCGTTTATCTCCCCTTATCGAGCCCAGAGAGAAATGCTTAGAGAAAATGTCACAAACTTTATTGAGATATTTGTTGATGCGCCTATTGAGGTTTGTGAGAGCAGGGACCCAAAAGGAATGTACAAGAAAGCGAGAGCCGGGGAACTCAAAAATTTTACTGGAGTAGATGACCCCTATGAGCCACCTGAAAATCCT
Source organism: Candidatus Parcubacteria bacterium (assembly GCA_002869165.1). Classification (GTDB taxonomy): domain Bacteria; phylum Patescibacteriota; class Patescibacteriia; order Patescibacteriales; family UBA12075; genus BM705. The sequence goes on from PKTK01000003.1 coordinate 120,334, forward strand.
GACATTCATTTACTATCCAGCGAGCATTCTCCAGATGATTTGGCTAAAGTAGTGTTAAGTTTTTTAAGGACCAATGATTATATAGATTAATTTTTTTTGAATAAAAAAAGTAGCGCTTATTTAAGTGCTACTTTTTATTTGTTAGATTAGATTCCAGCTCTACTTAATACGGTTGAAATAGTTTTGAGTATAATGCTGGTATCTAAGTATAGAGAGCGATTTTTTATGTAAAATAAATCATATTGTAATTTTTTCAAGGTGTCTTCCTCTGAGGGTGAGTGGTATTCACCTGATACCTGATCCCAACCAGTTAGGCCTGGTTTGACTAGTAGGCGCTCCTTATAAAATGGTACGCTTTTTTCCAGTCTCTCTATTATTTCTGGTCGTTCAGGTCTTGGCCCAATGAAGCTCATATCACCAAGTAAGATATTAATCACTTGAGGAATCTCATCAATGCGAGACTTTCTCAAGAAGTTTCCTATTTTGGTGGTACGGCGATCATTCTTCTTGGCTGGTTCAGGATCCTCCGAGTTAATGGTTTTTTGGGTACGGAATTTTAGTATCGAAAAAACCCTCCCGTCTTTACCTACTCGTTTTTGCATGAAAAAAACAGATTCTTTGTTTTCTATTTTTAAAAGAAGTCCGATCAAAGGCCAGAACACAGCTGTGCTTATTAAGATAAAAGAAGCAATAGCCACATCATATATTCTCTTTATTGTGTCGTAAGTATTTTTACTACCTTCGGATAAATTTTCCAGAAACCAACTCTCTGAAATTGCTTCAATCGGCACCTTACCAGTAATTTGTTCATAAAAATTGCTGAAGTTTTGAAAATTGATTTTAAGTGGTAAACAGGAAAAAAGAATAGATCTGAGTTCTTTTGACTGACTTAGATCGCTTGAAGTTATAATGGTATTTATTTTCTCTTTTTTGATAGTTGCTTTGATTTTATAAATATTGCTTTGTACAGGAATGCCGTCTAGATAATAACCGGTATGATTGGAAAAAATTGTAGAAATTTCATAACCTAGATGAGGTTTTTGTCTGAGTGAACGAACCAGTTCTTGAACCTGGCTATTGTAGCCGATAAAAGCAATTCTTATTTTCGGTAAATAGGAATTGAGTGACCAGTTAAAAAATCTTCTCCAAAGAAGAAAAAGACCAGTGAAAATAATCAAATAGATCACCAGGTTTCTTTTTGGAGCAATATCTATGTGAGAATTTAAGTAGAAAAAAACAGCTGATATTAAAATAGCAATAAATATAGACTTGAATGATTTGCTGGTAAATTTTTCGTTATTAACGGCTAAATGTAAGTTATATAGATCATTAATGTAAAATATAATTATCCATGCTATATAAACAATAGAAAAATACCAAAAGTGCTTGAACCAGGTTTCGCTTCCGGGAATACTAAAATACCTCACTACTAAAGTGAGATAAAGAGATGAATATAATACTATTATGTCGCCTAATATTAGTATTAATTTTTTATTTTTATGGTTGTTCATGGCCAAACCTTAGCATAAAATGAACAAAATGTCAATTACCTATAGCTTAAAACTCTGTAAAATAAGCTTAATTTATACTTTCTTTTATTTATTATTAATGATATAATTTATTATGTATTAGTGTTTTTAAATGATTATGAAGGATAAAATTGTGTGGCCATCTTTGGCAAACGAACAAATTATAAAATATTTGGAAAAAAGTATTTTAGAAAACAATCCGGAGGGATCTTATGTATTTTCTGGTCCAGACAATATTGGTAAATCAACTGTTGCTAAAAGTTTTGCCCAGATATTACTTTGTAAGAACAAGGGTTTTTTACCCTGTGGAGTATGTGAATCATGTAGAAGATTTACCATCAAGGATAATGAAGAGTATTTTAGTCATGGTGATTTTACTTTTGTAACCAGAGCCAAAGATAAAAAAAATATTAGTATTGAACAAATCAGAGATTTTATCAGAGTGCTTAATATGAGTTCTTTTGCTGGAGGGTATAAGATTGGCGTTGTTAAACATGCAGAATTATTGAGCACAGAGGCGGCGAATGCTTTACTTAAGACACTGGAAGAACCCAAAGAAAAAACCATAATTATTTTGATAAGCAGTGAGGCTGAACTTTTACCAACCACCATTCTCTCTAGGTGTAAGATTCTGTATTTTAAACCGGTTATGACTGAAAAAATTTATGACTATTTAGTAAAAGAAAGAAATGTTTCTCGGGAAAAGGCTCGTAATTTGTCTCGTTTAAGTCTAGGACGACCTGCTCTAGCTATTAAATTCTTGGAAGATGAGGAGTTTTATTATTTTTATAATAACAATGTAGAGGACTTTTTACATATTTGCGGTTCAGGAATAAATGAGCGGCTAATGCTAGTAGAAGAATTAACTGGCAAAGAAAAGGGTCAAGCTGGCACTCGAATTGCTCATCGTGTCATAGAAATTTGGCAGGGAGTTTGTCGAGATTGGTTGTTGCTTCTTTTGGGGCAAAATAATTATGTCCAACATATTTATTTAGCTGACGAGATCAAGCATCAAGGAATCGAATATACAGAAGCAGAGATAGTTAGACTTTCAAAACTTCTTTCTCGAGCTCATTTATACCTAAAAGCCAATGTCAGCCCCAGGTTAGTGCTTGAAAATATCGTTTTAAATTTTTAAAATATTTTTATGTTAAAGAATATAAAAACTTTTTCTTTATTAATGTTGGTAGCAATCTCAACTAGTGCATGTTTGCAAATCAATACAGGGTCAAGCAATGAATTGTTGCCTGATGGTGGTTTGTATATTTCTAGTGATGAAGGTATGAGTTGGCAACAAAAGACTGAGATATTGGAAACTGGTGGAGTGGCTAGGAATTTTTCCATGGCAGGAGCTGTGCAAATGTTCCAGGACCCGAATAATGCAGATACTTTGTATTATGGGACTTATGAAAATGGTCTTTTGTATAGCTATGACAAGGGAGAAGGTTGGACTTTGGCCAAAAATTTAGGCAAAGGAACGGTATCAGGAATTGCAATTGACTATGATGATGTTTGTGTGGTTTATGCTGGCATTGGAAATAAATTGTATAAAACTGAAGACTGTAACCGAACTTGGAAGGAAATTTTTACTGACAATACTTCGTATTCAGATATAACAGAGGTTATAACTGATCATTTTAATAAAAACAATATTTACCTAGCTCTTTCAACTGGCGACTTAGTGAAAAGCACAGACAAAGGTAAGAGCTGGAAAACCTTGTATAGATTTGGCAAGAGAATCCATAGACTTTATCTGCACCCAGGAGATTCTAGGGTGATGTATGCCAATATCAATAATGATGGTATTTATCGAACTGACGATGGGGGTACAAGCTGGGAAGAAATCACTAAGGAAGTCAAGGATATGGGAGTAGGAACAAAGCTTATGGGAGTGGAAATGTTTGTTAATGACTTGAATTTATATTTTCTAGCAACTGATAGCGGTATTTTACGTTCGAATGATGGCGCTAAAACTTGGGAAGTATTGGAACTTCTTCCTGCTAACAAAAAAGCAGATATCAAGTCAATTGCGGTAAATCCACAAGATGTTAATAAAATTTTCTATGTAACATCCAATACTTTTTACAGAACTAGCGATGGAGGCAAAAATTGGTCACCAAAAAAAATAGGCAGTACTAGAGAAGCTAAGATACTAAAGATTGACAATAAAAATCCAGAAATATTATACTTAGCTATGTGGATTGAATAAAAATTAATAAATAAATTAAACATATGAATCAATACATTGAAGCACAAAAAGATGAATTTAGCTCAGCGCTTGAGTTTTTCAAAAAGGAGATCTCCAATCTTCGTACTGGTAGGGCAAATCCAAATATTCTAGAGGGTGTACAGGCTGAAAGTTATGGTGTAAAAACTCCTTTGAACGGACTGGCTTCTATTACCGTGCCTGATGGACAAAGTATCTTAGTAGCTCCATGGGATAAAAATATTATCAAAGAAATAGAAAAAGCTATCGCTGATGCTGATTTAGGCTTCAGTATCGTAAATGAAGGAGAGAAAATTAGACTAACAGTTCCTAAAATGACTGAAGAGAATAGACTAGCTATAGTTAAGAAGCTTAATGAAAAAAATGAAGAAACTCGAATTAAATTTCGTAAAATTAGAGACGAGATAAAGACAGCTATTGAAAAAGCAGAAAAAGACAAAGAAATCACTGAGGATGATAAATTTTTGTTTATCAAGGAGCTCGATGAAGAGGTGGTAAAGCAAAATAGTGCCTTGAAGGATCTTCGAGATAAAAAAGAATCAGATATAATGACAATATAATCTAGATTTAAGAATAATGAATTAAGATTTAAGATATGGACCTAAGCAGATGCATGTCTTAACGGAAATTATGTTTATAACAATTATTACCTTTATATTAGTTTTGTCCCTTTTGGTCTTTGTACACGAATTAGGCCATTTTTGGGTAGCTAGGAAATTTGGTCTCAAACCAAAGGAATTTGGTTTTGGCTTTCCACCAAGAGCTTTTGGTTACTACAAGAACACAGAAGGAAAATGGAAGAAAGTTATTGGTACCAAGGATCCAGAAGACGCTAGTGATACTATATATTCTATAAATTGGTTACCTCTAGGAGGCTTTGTGAACTTAGAAGAAGATGAGGACAAAGGGGATGACCCTAATCATTTTTCCAATAAGCCAATTTATCAAAGAACCTTGATTTTGATAGCTGGTGTAAGTATGAATATAATTTTAGCTGCAGTGTTAATTTCTGTTGGCTATATGATCGGACTTCCGCAGACTATTTCAGATTTAGGCACTGGAGCAAAGGTTAGTGATGTAAAGGTGCAGGTATTGGATGTAGCTAAAGATTCTCCTGCAGAAGCAGGTGGAGTGGAAGCTGGAGATGTGATATTGTCCTTAAATGGAATAGAAATAGACTGTAATCAGACAATCCAGGATTTATCAGATCAAAATGTGGACAATGAAGTTGTTTATAAGATTAAAAGAGCTGATAAAGAGATTGATCTAAGAATGACCCCTCAGATTATTGAGGAAACTGGGAGGGGAGGAATCGGTGTAAGTATTGCTGAAACAGGCATTGTTAGATATAGTTTTTTTAGAGCTATTTGGGAAGGTGTGAGGACTACTCTGATTATGACTTGGATTATTATTATTGCTTTTTATGAATTGATAAAAGGTCTTGTAATCGGCAACGGTGTTAGTATCGAAGTGGGGGGGCCTGTAAGAATCGCTCAAATTACTGGTGATGCAGTGCGAATGGGATTTTCTTACTTAATTAATTTTTCAGCCCTACTCTCTATTAACTTGGCGATAATTAATGCTTTTCCTTTTCCAGCCCTTGATGGTGGAAGAGTGGTATTTCTCTTGGTTGAAAAGATTCAAGGCCACCCCGTTAGCAAAAGAATTGAAACCGCTATTCATAGTATAGGGTTTGCTCTATTGATGGTATTGATAGTCTTGGTAACTTATCAAGATATTGCTAGATTTTGGCAATAATTATTTTTTAAAAATTAAAATAAATATATGCAAGTAAAAATTAAAGCAACAAAAATTGAATTGAATGACAAGATAAAAGATTATGTACAGGAAAAAATGGATATGCTTGAAAAATATTTAGGTTCGGTTACTGCAACTAATTGTGACTTTGAAGTTGCCCAAGAACTAGGCGGACAGAACAAAGGGAAGATCTATCGTGCTGAACTGAATCTAAGCGTACCAGGAGAATTGCTTCGAGTCGAAAAACAAGAAGCAGATCTGTTTAAGGCAATTGACAAAGTAAAAGATCACATGGCTAGAAGTATCAAGCGCTACAAAGAAAAAAGAATGGATAAAAAAAGAAAAGGCTAAAAGTAGTAAGTAATTTTAATTTAGATATACAAAAAATATCAGGCTGTTTTGTCTGATTTTTTTTAAAATTTTTAGGGTATTCTATAGTGTCCTCTATAGTGGTAACTATAGTGTCACTATTTAAAAAACATAATAATTTAATGTATTTATTTGATTTTTTTTAATATTAGTACTATACTTAAAAACACGAAATAGATTTATTTTCGTGTTTTTTTATTGAATATTATATTAACAAGTCATAGGGATTGATAGTGAAAATTTTCTTAGTGTTAGCTTAGGTTAGTATTGACGGGATTGCCACGCTCCGCTTCGCTTCACTCGCAATGACAAAAATGTATATGAGTTTTTTAGACAAAATTTTTGGTGACCCGAATGAAAAAGTAATTAAATCATATGAGCCAATTATTAATAAAATTAATAATTTTGGATCTCAAATGGAAGCTTTGAGTGATAGTGAGCTAAAAGCAAAAACCGAAGAATTTAAAAAAAGAATTAAAGAAGCTAAAGATAGAGATTTAATATTGGAAGAAGTGCTACCAGAAGCTTTTGCAGTTATTAGAGAAGCTGCTAGCCGTGTTTTGGACATGAAACATTATGATGTTCAGATGGTTGGTGGAATAGTTTTGCATCGAGGAAGTATTGCAGAGATGAAAACTGGAGAGGGTAAGACCTTTGTAGCTACCTTGCCACTTTATTTGAATGCTTTAACAGAAGAGGGTGTTCAACTTATTACAGTGAATGATTATTTATCTAGAGTGGGTGCAGGTTGGATGGCTCCAGTCTATTCATTTTTAGGTTTAAGCACAGCTGTAATCGTTCATGACTCTGCTTTGGTTTATGATCCCGGATATGTAGATGACACACAATATGACGAAAGACTAAAGAATTTTCGCAAGGTGGATCGTAAGGAAGCTTATGCATGTGATATTTTGTATGGCACTAACAATGAATTTGGGTTTGATTATTTACGTGATAATATGGCACCTAGCTTGGAAAGAAAAGTGCAAAGAGCTCTTAGTTATGCAATTGTTGATGAGATTGACTCTATTTTGATAGATGAGGCTAGAACCCCATTGATCATATCTGCTCCTGCACAGGATTCAACTGATAAATATTTTACTTTTGCTGGACTTGTAAATCAACTCGAGGAAGATCGGCACTATAACATTGATGAAAAAATGAGAGCAGCTACTTTAACTGAAGAGGGTATTGCCAAGATGGAAAAATTACTTGGAGTTGAAAATATCTATACTAGCGGTGGAATTAGAGAAGTACATCATATTGAACAAGCCCTCAAAGCAAAGACATTGTTTTTGAAAGACAGGGATTATGTGGTTAAAGATGGTGAAGTTGTGATAATTGATGAGTTTACCGGACGTATGATGCATGGTAGAAGGTATTCAGAGGGATTACACCAAGCGATTGAAGCCAAAGAAGGTGTAAAAGTGCAGAAAGAATCTCAAACCTATGCTTCAATTACTTTTCAAAATTATTTTCGTATGTATAAGAAGCTTGCTGGTATGACCGGTACAGCAGCCACTGAGGCTGAGGAATTCGCCAAGATTTATAATTTGGATACAGTTATTATCCCAACTAATAAACCAAATATTAGGAAAGATGAAAATGATTTGATATATAGGAATGAAGAAGGGAAGTTTAAGGCCGTAATAGAGGAGATAAAAAAAAGAAGTCAAAATGGTCAACCTGTCTTGGTTGGTACTATTTCGATTGAAAAAAACGAGCTTCTATCAAGAATGATGGAGCGAGAGGGTTTAAAACCACAACTTTTAAATGCTAAGAACCACGAAAAAGAAGCCAAAATTATAGCCCAAGCCGGTAAAAAAGGGGCAATTACAATTGCTACGAATATGGCTGGTAGAGGAGTTGATATTATTTTGGGAGGCAATCCTCCAAGTCCAGAGGAGCAAAAAGCAGTTAGAGAGGCTGGTGGTCTGCATGTGATTGGCACAGAAAGACATGAGTCTAGGCGGATAGACAATCAGCTTCGTGGTAGAGCAGGCAGACAGGGAGATCCAGGCTCTTCTCAGTTTTTTGTTTCCATGGAGGATGATTTGATGAGGATTTTTGGTGGAGATAGAATGAAAAATATCATGACAACACTAAATGTCCCTGAGGATATGCCGATTGAGAACAAGCTTATTTCTAGGTCCATTGAATCAGCCCAAAAAAAAGTAGAGGGAAATAATTTTGATATCAGAAAACACTTTGTTGATTTTGATGATGTTATCAATAAACATAGGATGGCAATTTACACCAAGAGGGACGAAGTTTTACAAACAGCCAAAGATGCAACAGAAGAAGAGGGAGATGATGAAAAACTAGAAACTAAATTATCAGAGATGATTTTTGAAATGATTGAAACAGAGATTGAGCACGTTGTTAGTTTTCATACTAGCGATGAAAGAATTGATAAATGGGATATTAATGAAATATTACAAGTAGCTGGCACGATATTTCCAGTTGGTTCAAAAATAAAAGATGCAACTGAAGATTTAACTAAAGAACATGAAAAATTAGACAAAGTAAATGTACGAACTAAAATAATAGAGTATCTAAGTGAGCAAGCTAGAACTGCCTATCAAAACATGCTTCTAAATGCAAAGGAATTAGGAATTAAGTGGATTGAGATTGAAAAAGCCGTGATGATAAGATCAATAGATACATTGTGGGTAGAACATTTGGATGCCATGTCTTCTGTTAGGCAAGGGATAGGTTTAAGAGGTTATGGGCAAAGAGATCCATTGATTGAATACAAAAAAGAAGCTTTTAGATTGTTTAATGAACTTAATAGTCTTATTCAAAAAGAAGTAGTTTATTCTATATTTAAAGTTGGTTCAGCTCAAACTGAAGCGGGACAAGCACAAAGAAACTTTGCTAGTTTTTCTTCGCCAGGAATAGCTGATAAGGCAACTAATTTTTCAGCTCCACAAAAAACTATTAGCACATCAAATTCATCCTTTTCTGCGTTTGAAAAAACTGGAGCCGGAAAAGAGAACAAGGATACAATAAGACAAAAAGCAATTGATGCTCAGGGTAATAAAGTAGGACGCAATGATCCTTGTCCTTGTGGGTCCGGGAAAAAATATAAAAAGTGTTGCGGATAAATTGTTCTGTATAGGAGGATGAAATGAAAATTTTTAGGTTTTTGCTTTTTATTGTCATTTTTCTTTGTTTTCAAACTTGTTTTGCCTGGGACATTAGATCAGTTAATGTGGCAAAACATCAAATAAGTCGAATTGAACTTATTTGCAAAAACACCAAAACAAAAGAAACAAAGAGAATAGTTTTGAATGGCACAGAAAGCAATTCTATTGTTCGTGCTAAAATTGGAAAAGGAGAGTGGAAAATCAATACCATTATTTATTTTAAAGATGGTAAAAAAGAAAGCTCAACGAAGAAATATCATTTTTGATGGAGGTAAGAAAATGTTTGATTTTGTTGGAAGGGCAATGAGGTTGAACTATGATTACTTGATGGAGTTTTCTCAAAAAAAACAAAAACAAGAACCAAAAGGCAAAGTGATTACTTTTGAATCCTTAAAATTAACCCAGGCTTTAAAGGTATAAAAGTCCAAAAAGGTAAATAAAAAATGTTTAGAATATTTTGAGCCTCTTTGTAAAATAAAGAGGCTTTTATTTTGGTGGTTTTTTTATTTAATGTTAGATAAAAAAAATAAAACAACTAAATATTTATAATACTTTTATAAATATTTGTCAACATTGAATTTTTCTTTATATTAGTATAAAATGTATTTAAATAATTAATTACTTAACAACCTCTTAGAAAAAGAGTTTTTTATTTTTATGGAAGGAAATTTTATTTCAAAGTTATTTGAACCTAGCGCCAGGGCAAAAGTTTGGCGGATTTTTATTTTTATAATAGTTATTTTTGTTATTTCAGGTAGTATCGCTGGTGGATCCTATTTGAATAAAGGTGTTGATTATCTAAAAAACAAAACTGGAATAAGTATTAATTTGCCGGGACTACCCGAAATTCCTTTTAAGTTGGGATTGGATTTACTTGGTGGAACCCATTTGGTTTATACAGCTGATATGAGTGAAATTGATAATGCCGACAGGGCTAGCGCCTTGGAAGGTGTTCGAGATGTGATTGAGCGAAGAGTAAATGTTTTTGGTGTGTCAGAGCCCTTGGTGCAAACCAACATTTCAGGTGGAGATTATCGAATTATTGTTGAATTAGCAGGTATCCAAGATGTAGCGGAAGCAGTAAAAATGATTGGAGAAACTCCTTTGCTTGAATTCAAGGAAGAAGATACAGCACAAAGAGAGTTAACAGAAGAAGAGAGGAAAATAATGGATGATTTCAACACAGAGTCATTGACCAAAGTTACCGAGGTAATTGCCAAGGTTGTGGCCGGAGAAGATTTTGCCACCTTGGCTAAAACTTATAGTGATGATGATAATACCAAGGATAATGGTGGGGAACTAGGTTGGATTACAGCTAATGATTATCCACAGGTGGCTGGTGAGGTAGAAAACTATGAGGTTGGTGATACTAGTAAAGAATATATAGTTGCAGAAAATGGTTATGAGATTTTTAAGCTTAATGACAAAAGAGTAAAAACAAACCCATTTGACGAAACTCAAAAAGAAACAGAGGTCAAAGCCTCTCATCTTTTGCTTTGTCATAATGAGATTGAAGGCTGTGAATCAGGTTTAAGTAAGGAAGATGCGTTGGCAAAAATTAAGGAAATTGAAACAGAAGCAACGCCTAATAATTTTACAGATTTGGTAAAAGAATATTCAACTGAACCAGGTGCAAGTGAAACAGGGGGTGAGCTTGGTTGGTTTGATAGAAATACTATGGTCGAACCTTTTACAGTGACTGTATTTGATAATCAGGAAGTGGGAACTATCTCATATATTGTTGAAACTCAGTTTGGTTACCATTTAATTTATAAGGAAGACGAAAGAGATATTATTGAATATAATGTTTCACATATTTATGTAGCAACAATCTCGGAAGCTGATATTATCGCAAATGATTCTAGAAATTGGAAGTTAACTGAATTAACTGGAAAGTATTTGGATCGAGCCAGTCTTTCATTTAATCCAAATGATAATTCAGCTGAGGTATCTCTTGAGTTTGATTCTGAAGGATCTGATCTATTTGCAGATATTACAGGTAGGAATATAGGTAAGCCAGTTGCAATATTTTTGGACGGACAGCCTATTAGTATCCCCACAGTAAATGGGCAAATTTTCGGTGGCAGAGCTGTGATTTCAGGCGATTTTAGCATTGATGATGCAAAATTATTGGCTCAAAGGTTAAATGCTGGTGCCTTACCTGTACCAATTGAGATTGTTAGCCAGCAAACAGTTGGAGCAACCCTTGGACATGTTTCTCTTCAAGCTAGTCTAAAAGCTGGTATTATTGGTCTTATTTTGGTTGCATTATTTATGATCTTATATTATCGTTTGCCTGGAATTTTTGCAGTCGTGGCATTGATGTTTTATGGAGTAGTGATTTTGGCAATGTTTAAAATATTTTCCGTTACTTTGACATTGTCAGGGTTAGCTGGTTTGATCTTGTCTATTGGTATGGCGGTGGACGCAAATGTTTTAATTTTTGAAAGATTGAAAGAGGAGTTGGCTAGCGGAAAGCCAAGTGGAATTGCTATCAGAGACGCTTTTGAGCGAGCTTGGACTTCAATCCGTGATGGAAATGTCTCTACTATTATAACTTGTGTTATTTTATATATTTTTACTACTTCAATGGTAAGAGGTTTTGCAATTACTCTTGGCTTAGGTGTTATAGTGTCAATGTTCTGTGCAATTTTTGTTACTAGAAATCTTTTGCAATTAGTAATTTCAGATAAAATATCAAAAAACACATGGCTACTTGCATATAAAAAAACAATTAATGATTAGTAGTTTTTATAAGTAAAAAGAGAATTAAACATAAAATATGTATCAAATTATTCAAAAAAGAAAAATATGGTTAAGCATCTCTGGTTTTTTGGTGCTAGCTTCAATTATAGCTCTAGGAATATGGGGTTTGAATTTTGGAATTGATTTTACTGGTGGATCTTTACTGGAAGTAAAATTTAGAGATGATAGACCAAGTGTGGTAGATGTAAACACAAAATTAGGGGATATGGATCTTGGGAGTCTTATTGTTCAACCAGTGGATGAACAAGGAATGATTCTTCGCTTTCAAGAAATCGACGAAGAAAAACATCAAGAAGTGCTAACAAGATTAAATGAACTGGTTTCATCTGAAGACGATGTAGTCATAGAGACAGAAATAGCCACTTCAACTGATGATATGGCTAGTTCAACAGATGGCATTGAAATATTGACGACCAAGGTGAATGATTCATATGTTGAAGAATTACGCTTTGATTCTGTCGGACCAACTATTGGTGCAGAGTTAAAAAGTAAATCAGTTACTGCGATTGTTGTAGTATTGGTAGCAATTATTCTTTATATTGCCTGGGCGTTTCGAGCAGTTTCTAAGCCTGTTGCCTCATGGAAGTATGGATTGGCTGCTATTGTAGCCTTGTTTCATGATGTAATGATCACTTTGGGAGTATTTTCAATCTTGGGATATTTATATGAGGTAGAAATAACTACAGCTTTTGTAGCAGCTATATTGACTGTACTTGGTTATTCTGTAAATGACACGATTGTTGTGTTTGATAGAGTTAGAGAAAATCTTCCTAAAAGCAGCGATGACTTTGAGGGCACAGTTAATACTTCTGTAAATCAAACAATAAAACGTTCTGTAAATACATCATTAACAACCCTTTTAGTACTTCTATCAATATTGTTTTTTGGCGGTACTTCGATTAGAGATTTCGTTTTAGCTTTGTCTATTGGTGTATTTGTTGGTACTTATTCGTCTATATTTTTAGCTAGCCCGGTATTGGTGTTATGGGAGAAATTGGGCCGAAAATAATATACTTTCTAATATTAAAGAGGAGCCCAAAAAGCTCCTCTTTTTATAATATTGTCGTTTTGACAAATGAGGGGTAAATAATGTAATATAAAGAAGACTCTATCAAATATTATTAATATGCTTATATGAAACTTAGTAATAATTTTACTAAAACTACAAAAGATTTTCCCAAAGATGAAACAAGTCTAAATGCCCAGCTATTAATTAAAGCCGGTTTTATTGATAAATTAATGGCAGGGGTTTATACAATGTTGCCTTTAGGTTATAGGGTGTATAAAAAAATTGAACAAATCATTCGAGAAGAAATGAATGCCCTTGGCGGGCAAGAAATGTATATGCCCACCATACAGCCCAAGGCAAATTGGGATTTAACTGGCAGATGGGATGAAATGGATGTGCTTTTCAAGATGAATTTGTCAGATGTGAAAAGACAAGTCGCTCTTGGTCCAACTCATGAGGAAGTGGTGTCACCTCTAGTAAAAAAATATATTAATTCATACAAGGATCTGCCTTTTTCTGTTTATCATATTCAAAATAAATTTAGAAATGAAAAAAGAGCCAAATCAGGTATATTGCGTGGTCGAGAGTTCATGATGAAAGATCTTTATTCTTTTCATGAAAGTCAAAATGATCTGGATAAATATTATGAACAGGTGTCTGTAGCTTATGAAAATGTTTTTAAAAGAGTAGGAATTGGGAATGAAACATACAAAACATATGCTTCAGGCGGAACATTCTCTAAATATTCTCATGAGTTTCAAACTTTAACAGACGCGGGGGAGGATTATATTTATATTTGTGATAAATGTCGGGTGGCTATAAATAAAGAAATTTTAGCAGACCAAAAAAATAAATGTCCTGAATGTGGTAACTCTGAGTTACGTGAAGAAAAAGCAGTTGAAGTTGGTAATATTTTTAAATTAGGTAATAAATTCTCTGCTCCTTTTGAATTGCAATACACTGATGAGTCGGGTGAGAAAAAAGATGTAATCATGGGTTGTTATGGGATAGGTTTGCAAAGATTAATGGGAACAGTGGTGGAGGTGTGTAATGACGAGAATAGTATAATTTGGCCAGAGTCGGTGGCTCCATTTAAAGTGCATTTAATTTCTATCAAGAAAAATAATGAAGCGGAAATGATTTATAATGACTTAGTTGAATCTGGTGTTGAGGTGTTGTATGACGATAGGGAAGATGTGGGGGTTGGAGCAAAATTTGCTGACGCTGATTTAATTGGCTGCCCTATTAGGTTAGTAGTTAGTGAGAAGACGCTAAAAGAGAAATCTGTAGAGTTTAAAAGAAGAGACTCTGAAGAGGTAAGAAATATTAAAATTGATGAGATTATAAAAGAAATTAAATAAATTAATGTTGAATAAATTTTTAGGAAAATTTAGCAAAGACTTAGGTATTGATCTAGGAACTAAGAATACTTTGGTGTATACCCGTGAAAAGGGCATAGTTATCAATGAACCGTCTGTGGTAGCAGTGAACACTAGAACCGATGAGATTTTGGCAGTAGGAGAAGAGGCTATGAAAATGGTTGGCAAAACTCCTTCATATATTCAAGCAATCAAGCCATTGGTAGATGGAGTAATATCTGATTTTGAAGTTACTGAAAAAATGCTTAAGTATTTCATTGATAAAGTTCACTCAGAATCTTTTACCTTAATTCCTCGTCCAAGAGTAGTTATTGGTATCCCGCTTGATATTACTGAAGTTGAAAAAAAGGCAGTAGATGATGCAGCTAAATCAGCTGGAGCTAGGCAAGTATTCTTAATCGAAGAGTCAATGGCAGCCGCAATTGGGGCTAGACTCCCGGTAGCTGATCCAACTGCTACTATGGTAGTTGATATCGGTGGTGGAACAACTGAGATTTCTGTGATCTCTTTGGGTGGCGTAGTTACTTGGAAGACTTTAAGACAAGCTGGTAATGAGCTGGATAATAATATTGTTCAATATGTTAGAGAGGAGTTCAATATTTTGATTGGTGAACAAGTAGCTGAGAAAACCAAAATCAATATTGGTTCAGCTACTCCATTAAAAGAGCCTATGGAAATGGAAATAAGAGGTAGAGATTTAATAAACGGATTGCCCAAGGCTATTACGATTAATGATACTCAGATAAGAGAAGCTATTTCCAGGACCGTTAACCAAATAATTGAAAATATAAAAATAACTTTAGAAACAACTCCTCCTGAATTGGTGTCAGATATTTATGAATTTGGTATTGTTTTAGCTGGTGGAGGTGCTTTGCTTAGAGGTTTGGATAAAGAAATTGCTCAAGCCACTAAGATACCTGTAAGGATTGTTGATGACCCATTAACTTGTGTAGTTAGAGGAGCTGGTATGTTGCTAGCTGACCCCGAACTTCTTGATAAAGTATTAACCCCGGGTGCAGAGGAACTGTAATAAATAACACACAAGATATTTATGTTTTTTTAATATAATTCTTGTGTTTTTTTATGCTTAAGATATTTATAAAAAAAATTTTTAAATATTTGCTAGCTTTGATAGCAGTTTTTGTGCTGTATGCGTTTGGACTTCTTTCACCCTTGGAAGGAGTTTTTTTGCATTTGTTTAATCCAGTTTTTTCTAGAGTACAAAATTTATCAATTTCTTTTTCTGAGAAATATTATGAACAAACTTCAAAAGTGGATATCGCTCAAAGAAATAGAGATTTGGAAAAACAAGTTTCTGAACTGTTGTCAAAAAATGCCGAGTTAGAGATTGTCAAGGAGGAAAATGAGACTATGAGAGGGTTTCTAAATTTTTTTTCTGAGAACAAGTTTGAAAACGTAATGGCTGAAGTGATTTCTAGAGGTGACTTTAGTGACTCTGCCGGTCGAATAGAGTCGATAACTATTGACAAAGGAAGTGATAACGGCCTTTATGACGGCCTAGTTGTTATAAATCAGGCAGGTTTGGTTGTTGGGAAAATTATCAATACAAAAGATGCGATTTCTGAAGTTGCTCTCTTGACTAATAAGGACTGTAAGCTGGCAGCCACTATATTGGGAGAAGATAAAACCAGTGGAATTGTGGAAGGAGAATTGGGTTTGACTATGACTATGAATTTTATCCCGCAATCAAAAAGTATTAATAAAGAAGATATAGTGGTTACTTCAGGACTTGAAAGAACTATAACCAGGGGATTAGTGATTGGTCAGATTTCAGAGGTGATAAAAGAGAGCAATGAACTGTGGCAGGAAGCAGTACTTGAGTCAAATATTAATTTTAATGAATTGACCATTGTTTCGGTTTTATTACCAGTAACAAGTAGTGAACAATGAATTATTTAAAAATTGCAAGTAAATTTTTTTTATTACTTTCCTTGTTAGTTTTTCAAGTTTCTTTTATTAGTGGTCTACCTGCCTGGGTGTCCAATCTAAATCTAATTTTACTTGTTCTGATATTGATCCTAGGTTTTTCTTCATATAGAAGATCTTTGATGTGGGCAATGGGTATTGGTTTATTGTTTGACATGTATCATTTCACGTTTTTTGGAGTCAATACTATTTCTTTGCTACTGGCACTTTATCTTACTAATTTTTTACTTGAGAATTTATTGACAAATAGATCTTTGTATACTTTTATTTTTTTAACAATATTTGCAAGTGCAATATTTCAATTAAATGTAATTTTTTTAAATTTAGTATTCGGTTTTTTGAAAGGTTATGAAGCAGTGTATAGTTTTTCTAATATTTTTTGGTTGGATGAATTAAAAAAGATCATTGTGAATGTTGTTTTTATATTTTTTCTTTTTTACGTAGTAAGTTTTTTCAGTAAAAGATTTAAACCAATGTTTCTTGTTAAATAAATGTTTAAAAAAAATTATATCAGAACCAAAAAAATATCTAGAGGTGGCGACCCTTTTTCTATTCAAAGTGGCAGATTTAAGGATGCTAAAATCGATACGGTATATAGATCTGGTTGGTCAGAGGATGTGTTTACTTCAGATACTAGGGACAAAGAAGTAGTGGGAAATACTTTTAACCCCACCAAGCTTAGCCTATTTGTTTTTGCTTTGGTGTTGTTTTTGAGCATGTTGATTGCTAGAACAGCTTGGTTACAAATCTTGAAGGGGGATTATTATTATACAATGGCTGAGGAAAATAGAATTAGAATTGAGCGTCTACAGCCTAACAGAGGAGTTATTTATGATAGGAACTTAAATCCGCTCGTTAGGAACAAGGCAAATTTTATGCTTTATCTTGTCCCTATTGATTTGCCTAGTGAAGAAGATGATTTTGAGCAAATTAAGTCTAGATTAGCGGAAGTTTTAGGAGATAATATAAGAACAGAAATAGATGAGGCATTAGTGGATGTTGATCGAAGTAGTTTAGATGCTTATCAGCCCTTATTTATTCGTGATAATATTGATTATGAAATAGCCATGCTACTGCACTTGGAATCTTTATCATGGCCAGGAGTTGTTCTTTCAACCAGGACAAACCGTGAATATCTTTATACTGGGCAAGCAATTGAATTTAATGACAGCGAAGATGACGCTAGGTATTTGTTCTCCTTGTCACATTTAATGGGTTATACGGGAAAAATAAATTCAAGTGAGCTGGAGGAATTTGGTGATGATTATTTGCCAATTGATTATATTGGAAAGATGGGAATTGAATATTTTTGGGAGAATGAGTTAAAGGGTGTAAACGGCAAAAAACAGATTGAGGTTGACGCTCTAGGTAATGAAAAGAAGATAATTGGTGAAGAAGTGCCACTTGATGGTAACAATCTTGTATTATCATTAGACGTTGTTTTTCAGCTTAAGCTCGAGGAGATAATGTTGAAGCATTTAGATGAATTGGGGCTTGCCAGAGCTTCGGCTATTGCCTTGGATCCAAGAAATGGTGAGGTAATTGCCATGGTATCTTTGCCTGCATACAATAATAATCTTTTTGCTCGTGGGATAACTCAAGAAGAGTATTCAGCGCTACTTAATCATCCTGATAATCAATTATTCAATCGTAGTATTAGTGGTGAGTTTCCATCAGGCTCAACCATCAAGCCAGTGATGGCGATTTCAGCTTTGGAAGAGGGGGTAATCACTGAAAATACCTACTTTTATTCAACTGGAGGAATCGGAATTGGCCAATGGTATTTCCCTGACTGGAAAGCTGGTGGGCATGGCAGGACTAATGTAAGAAAAGCAATCGCTGAATCAGTTAACACTTTTTTCTATTATATTGGTGGCGGCTATGAAGATTTTAAAGGTTTAGGACTTGAAAGGATGGTAAATCATATGGAGGATTTTGGTCTTGGTTCTCAACTTGGTGTTGATTTAGCTGGTGAAGCCAGTGGTCTTTTACCTAATAGAGCTTGGAAGGAAGAAGTAAAAGGAGAACCTTGGTATATAGGAGACACTTATCATATGGCGATTGGTCAAGGTGATATTTTGGTTACTCCATTACAGGTAGCTAATTTTACTGCTGCTTTTGCAAATAATGGAAAAATATATCGACCTCATTTGATTAGAATGATACTTGATAGTGACGATAATATTATTAAACAAGTAGATGCTTATCCTATTAAGGAGAATTTTTTGGATAATTATAATATTCAAGTAATAAAAGAGGGGATGAGACAAACAGTTACAGACGGTTCTGCTAGAAGTATGTATGATGCTCCAGTGGAAATAGCTGGTAAGACTGGAACAGCACAATGGTCCAGTGTAAAAGACAACCATGCTTGGTTTACAGGTTTTGCGCCTTATGATGAACCAGAAATGGTGATAACTATTTTAGTTGAAGAAGGAGGTGAGGGAAGTGCTGTTGCTGTACCAATTGCTAAAGAGGCTTTGAGTTGGTATTTTGGAGAATATAAAAATAAATAATATATTTTTTGCGTAATAATAACAGACATTAAAAAAAGTCTTTTTTTGTGGTCATTTTATTGATTTTAGCACTCTCTTGACACGAGTGCTAAAGATGATATAATTACTAATGATTTAAATTATTCCCTGTAAAAAATATGGATACTAGGAAAGAACTTATTCTAAATACAATACTGAAGGAGCATATTAAGACAGGTTTGCCTGTGGCTTCAAAAATGTTAGTAGAAAAGTATAAATTAGATATTTCTCCAGCAACAGTCCGAAATGAAATGGCTGCATTGGAGCTAGATGATTATATTATTCAACCACACACATCTTCAGGTCGCATTCCTACTGAAAGAGCTTATAATTGGATGCTTAATTCTATAAAGACAAAAAGTCCTAATCCATCAGAAATAGATATCATTGAAGACGCTTTAAAAAATAAAAACGAAACAGGGTTTAAACAGTTAGCCAAGCACTTATCACAAACTACTGGTAACGCAGTTTTTTGGGCATTTCATAAACACAACCTTTATTACACTGGTATTTCAAATTTATTTCAACAACCAGAATTTTCCAGAATTAATGTGATACATGATATTTCTACAGTAATAGACCGGCTTGATGAGATTGTGAATTTGGTTATTGATGAAACTGAGCAAGGAGTTCATACGTTAGTGGGCGAGAATAATCCCTTTGGTTCTATTTTTGGAGTTAGCTTTGCTAAATATAAATTAAAGGAGAATCTAGGAATGTTCGGTGTGCTTGGTCCTATGCGCATGGATTACCAAAAAGTAATTTCTTTAGTTGATTTTATAAATAAAAGTTTAAAATAATTTTTTATGGATATGAAAAGTGCAAAAGTAATAGTTGGAGCATTTATCAAAAACGATAAAGATGAATTATTGCTTTTAAAATCTGAAAAAGGAAATAATAAGTATACTTGTCCTAGTGGTCATGTTGAATTCAATGAAAAGCTTGAAGACGCACTAAAAAGAGAAGTAAAAAAAGAAACAGGCTTAAAGATTCATGATATTGAGTTTCTCGGTATCGGTGAAGCAGTGAAGAAGGGCAAGGAATTTAAAAAAAATGAAGAGCATCACGTATATATAAATTACTCTGCTAGAGTAAAAAATGATAAAGTTAAGCATAGCGATGAATCAAGTGGATACAAATGGCTAAAGATCGAAGAATGGAAAAAAAGAGACGATATAGGAGTAGATGTCGTTGATATTTTGGATAAATTGAGTGCAGATACTTATGAAAATATGTATAAGAGAGCTCTGGCTGATTATCAAAATCTTTTAAAACAAAACGCCAAAGAAAAACAAGATTTAGTTAAATATGCCAACGAACAATTTTTGTATGAGTTATTACCGGTTTACGACAATCTAAAAGTTTCTTTGCTTCATATAAATGAAAGTAGCGATGTCAATGCTTGGGCAGAAGGAATAAAGTATGTAGTTAAACAATTTTCTCAAGTTTTGGAAGGGATTGGTGTCGAGGAAATAAAGACAATTGGTGAGAAATTTAATCACGAAACAATGGAGGCGATGAAAGGCAGAGGGGAGATTGTTAAAAAGGAAGTAAGGCCAGGCTACAAATTAAATGGCAAAGTAATAATTGCCGCTAAAGTTGAACTATAAAATTTTATATAAAAAATTAATTGATCAAGTTATAGTCTTGGATGTCTATAGCTTGTGAGCAAAAAATATGTCGCTAATAAGATGGAGTCCATTTTTCGAACCATTCGAGGAAATGGAAAAGGCTTTTGGAGACATGACTCCAAGCATTAGAAATAACCAGTTTGGTTTTGTGCCAGCGGTAGATATGTATGAAGAAAAAGACAATGTAGTAGTGGAGGCTAATTTAGCAGGCATTGATCCGGAAAAAGTAAATGTTTCAATCGAGAATGATGTCTTGTGTATCAAGGGAGAAAGCGAGAAAAAAAGCGAAGTGGATGACAAGAATTATTATCGCAAAGAAATAAGAAGAGGATCCTTTTATAGATCTGTTACATTGCCAGCCAAAGTGGATGGTGATAGGGCAAATGCTGTAACAGAGGATGGAGTACTTAAAATAAGTATACCAAAAATAAAAGAATCTAAGCCAAAACAAATTAAAATTAAAAATAAGAAAAATAAGTAATTTAATAGCATCATTGTAAGCATCTAGAATATTTAGGTGTCCCCCCTTAGGGGTCTACCTGGAAAAAGCGTTCAGATGGTTAATGTCATAACATTATGGGCAGTTTAAACATTTCAGTCAACAAAGAGGAAGAGTCAAAAAAACCTGCCAAAAAAAGAGGTAGACCAAGAAAAGCTACTATAAAAACAGTCGCCAAAAGTGCTGAGATTAAGACTAGTGTAGCTGAAGCTCGCAAGAAATCAAAGACGGTTGATAAACAAAAAGATTCAAAAAAGAATCCCAAAAAAGAGAGAAATATTTTGACTACTATTATTTCAGCGGTCGTTGTTTCTTTGATAGTCGGGGGAGTGATTTATGCTTGGAAGACTGATGAAGGAAAAAAGAAGATTGATCAATTAAGAAGCGATGCCAAAGCTGTTAGAGTTGGTTTTGAACAAGATATTGATAGATTGAAGAATAAGCTAACTGGCATAGAAACAGAAAATGAAGAATTAAAAAATACCACCAAAGAACTTGAAGAACAGGTTAAGTTATTAAATGGGGCAAAAAAGGATTTTGTAGATCCTGAATTGGGAATTAGCTTTGACTATCCTGCGACCTTTGGTGATGTAGTTCTTGAAATGGTAGATGGCAAAACTGGTAAGAAATTCAAAGGCACATTTTCCAAAAATGAAAAATTAGTTTTTGGGGGAGTGAGTAGTGATTATGAGCCAATGGCGACCACTACTATCGTTGAATTTTTAGAAACTCAAGGTTTTTATGAGAGAAGAGATAATTACTATTTTATTGGTATTGGGGAAGACAGAGAATCTGAGGATATAGAAATGATTCCAAGTAAAGGAATTGAATATGATGATAATGTTGCCTTAATCATCTACAAGAACAGTTTTGTTCTTGATGAGGGCGCTGATGGTTTACCAGTAAATATTGGTGAAAATATTGGCGCACTAGTTAATCTAGAAGGTGATAATTTCTTTGGTCTGTGATTTCTTGATCAAGATTTGGGAATATTACCAATGGATTCATTTGAAAAAATATTAAAAAGTATAAAAGTAACTAAACAATAAGTTATTTACACAAATAATTAATTTAATAAAATATTATGGGAAAAATATTAGGAATTGATCTAGGTACCACCAATTCAGCTATGGCTATTATGGAAGGTGGTAAACCCAAGATACTTGAAAATGCAGAAGGAAACAGAACAACTCCTTCAATTGTGGCGATTTCTAAAAATGGAGAAAGATTGGTTGGGCAAAGTGCCAAAAGACAATCTGTAACCAATCCTGAAAATACAGTTTATGCTGTTAAGAGATTGATCGGTAGAAAATTTGAAGACGCCGAAGTGCAAAAAGATGTAAAAACATCACCTTACAAAATAATTAAATCAGATACTGCTGTAAAGGTATCTATGAATGGTAAGGATTATTCTCCAGAAGAAATTTCTGCCATGATCTTATCAAAGTTAAAAGCAGACGCAGAAGCTAAAATTGGTGAAAAGATTACCGAAGCTGTTATTACCGTGCCTGCCTACTTTGATGATTCACAAAGGCAAGCTACCAAGGATGCTGGTAAGATTGCTGGGCTTGAAGTAAAAAGAATTGTAAACGAACCAACCGCTGCCGCTTTAGCATATGGATTTGAAAAGAAAAAAGGCCAGCAGATCGCTGTTTATGATCTTGGTGGTGGTACTTTTGATATTTCAATTTTGGACGTTTCAGAAGATACTGTAGAAGTTAAATCTACTAACGGAGATACTCATTTAGGTGGTGAAGATTTTGATAAAGCAATTATTAATTGGATTTTGGATGAGTTTAAAAAAGATAATGGAATTGATTTATCTCATGATCCATTGGCTTTACAAAGAATTAAAGAAGCAGCTGAAAAAGCTAAGATTGAGCTTTCTACTACGATGGAATCTGAGATCAATCAGCCATTTATAACAACTGATGAAACTGGGCCAAAACATATGGTTATGAAATTAACTAGAGCCAAGCTTGAAGACTTGGTCGGTGATTTAGTGGAAAAGACTTTAAAACCATGTAAAGATGCTTTGGCTGATGCCGGGTTAAGTACTTCTGATATTGAAGAAGTTATTATGGTAGGTGGTATGACCAGGATGCCACTTGTCCAAGAGAAAGTTAAGAAATTTTTTGACAAAGAACCACACTTAGGAGTAAATCCTGATGAGGTGGTGGCTAATGGAGCTGCAGTACAGGCAGGTGTTTTACAGGGCGATGTTAAGGATGTTTTATTGCTTGATGTTACTCCATTGACATTGGGAATTGAAACTCTTGGTGGAGTTGCTACTCCTTTGATCGATAGAAATACAACTATTCCAACTTCAAAATCACAAATATTTTCAACAGCAGCTGATAACCAACCTAGTGTAGAGATACATGTTTTACAGGGAGAAAGATCAATGGCTAGTGATAACAAGACTTTAGGCCGTTTTATTCTAGATGGTTTACCACCAGCACCAAGAGGCGTACCACAAGTTGAAGTTTCTTTTGATCTTGATTCAAACGGAATTCTAAATGTAAAAGCACTTGACAAAGCTAGTGGAAAAGAACAGAAAATTACGATTACAGCTAGCTCATCTCTTTCCGAAGATGAAGTTGAAAAGATGAAAAAAGAAGCTGAGATGCATGCTGAAGAAGATAAGAAGAAAAAAGAAAAGATTGAAGTGGTTAATAATGCTGATTCTGTAATTTTTCAAACTGAAAAACTTATCAAAGATACTGGTGATAAAATGAAAGACGAAGACAAAAAAGAACTAGAAGAAAAAATTACTGCCTTGAAAAAGGCCAAAGAAGCTGATGATTTAGATGATATGAAAAAGAAAATGGAAGAGATGAATGAAGTTGCCCAAAGAATAGGTTCTGCTATGTATCAACAACAAGCTCAAGCAGGAGGAGCTGCTCCAGGTGCTGAAGCTTCAGAGCAAGCTGAGGAGAAGAAGAATGATGATGAGGTGGTAGAAGGTGAAGTGGAAGAAAATAAATAAATTAAAATAAATTCTTAGTCTACTGATTGTTAAATCAGTAGACACTAGAGTTCATTTTTACTAACAAAACCAAAGGAGGAAAATGTGATTCAAAGCATTGAACAATCTGATTTAATTAAAGGGAAAAAATTTATCGTTGAGCTTGGAAATAATCGGCAATGTGTACTTATTAAAGACAACATTATTTTGCCAGGACAGGATAGTCCAGCTAAGTCAAAACTTGAATTAAAACATTGCTTCGTCGGGAAACCCATGATCTTTGTCTATACCAATCTTGACGGAGAAATCTCATATCCAGAGTTAGGTTCAGTGGTCCAGTCTATCAGGGCTTTGTGATCAAAGTGTGGGAGACTTGTTTCCCCCACAATTATTTTAAAATTATTAATTTAACATATAAAAATATGACAAATCAAAATAATCAACCACAAAAAAAGGAAATTAAAATCGCTGACAATATTCCCGGAGCAGAATACTCAAATGCCATGCAGGTAAATCATAATAAAGATGAATTTCAACTTGTGTTTTTAAATATTTTTGGTGGTTCTGGAAGAGTTGCCGGAAAGATTGTTACTAGCCCAGGTCATTACAAAAGAATGATTATGGCCATGCAGGATAATCTGAATAAATACGAAGACAACTTTGGTGAAATAAAAGAAGCTAGTGCTCCGGAGAAGGAGATTGGATTTAAATAATTATTGCAAAATAATAAATTCACAAATACTAATTAAAACAGAATGTGAATAATAGATTTTTTGTGAATTTGTGCTTTGATTTAGTGAATTTGTAATTCATATGGGAAAAGATTATTACAATATATTAGGAGTGTCTAAAAGCGCTAGCCAAGATGAGATTAAAAAAGCTTTTCGAAAAAAGGCTCATGAATATCATCCAGACAAAGCGAGCGGAGATGAGGCTAAGTTTAAGGAGGTAAACGAAGCTTACCAGGTTATTGGAGACTCTAAAAAAAGAAGTCAATACGATCAATATGGTTCCAGCTTTGAGGATATGCAAAGAAATGGTGGCTTTGGTGGCTTTGGCGGTTTTAGCGGTGGTCAAGGAGGAGTTCATGTTGATATGGATGATCTTGGTGATCTTTTTGGTGGTCTTGGTGATATGTTTGGTTTTGGTGGAGGAAGCACTAGAACTAGTACAAGATCAAGAAAAGCAAATGATGTTAGAGTCGCTATTGAAATTGATTTTTTAGAAGCGGTAAAAGGAGTTGAAAAGGAATTGAAATTCAAGAAAAAAATAAAGTGTGAGCATTGTAACGGCAATATGGCAGAACCAGGTTCAAAGATTTCCAACTGTAATAAATGTAATGGAACAGGAAGGGTGACCAAAATACAAAGAACGATATTGGGGAATATGCAAATGCAAGCAACCTGTGATGATTGTAATGGCGAAGGAAAGACGTACGAACAAAAGTGTAGCAAATGTCATGGCGACGGAGTAGTGGAAGACTTGTTTAAGTTAAAAGTCAAAATTCCGGCAGGTATTGATGATGGCGAAACTATTCGTATCAGAGAAAAAGGTGAAGCTGGTGTAGGCGGGGCTAAGGACGGAGATTTATTTTTGCTTATTAGAGTTAGACCCGATAAGCGATGGGTACGACAAGATTATGATATATTAACTGATTATAGTTTGAAGTTTTCTCAAGCAGCTCTGGGTGATAAAGTTAAGATTGAAACTGTTGATGGTGAGGTAAGTCTTAAGATTCCAGCTGGAACTCAAGCAGGAACCAGGTTCAAATTGCGAGGCAAGGGAATAAATAATCTTCATGGTGGACCAAAAGGGGATCATTATGTTAAAGTAAAGGTAGAAGTCCCTAAATCTCTAAACAGAAAACAGAAGAAAATTTTAGAGGACCTAGGTTTATAATTTTGTTAATTAAAAATATCGCATGCAAAAAAATATAATAAAAATTAGCTTTTTAGCCATTACTCTAGCTTTTGTTTTGGGTAGTGGTTTTTTTATGGGTAGTTTTTACCCCAAACAATTAATAGCAGAAAACCTGTCTCTTGATGAACAAGAGGCAACTGTCAGAGCAATAGAAAAAACCATTCCAGCAGTTGTTTCTATTTTGGTATACAATGAAGAAGACATTGTTTATTACAATCTTGATACTGGCGGACAAACTGCAACTAAAGAAAATCGTCTAAAGGGAAGAGGAACGGGTTTTATTATATCTTCTGAAGGCTATATTTTAACAAATAAACATGTAGTGAGTTTAGCAGATAAAAGCGGCTCTTATCGAATAGTATTGAATTCTGGTAAACAATATTACGCTCAGTTGATAGGCAAGGATCCAATAAATGATTTAGCAGTATTAAAAATATTTGATCAAAATTTACCTTATATTGAATTGGGAGATTCTTCAAGTTTAAAAGTTGGTTATTCAGTGATTGCGATTGGTAATGCTCTGGGAGTTTATAATAATACCGTAACCAAAGGTATAGTCAGTGGACTTGGGAGAAGTATTTTGGCTAGTGATGCTAATGGTACTGTTGAGTATATCGATAACACAATTCAGACTGATGCGGAAATTAATCTTGGTAATTCAGGAGGACCTTTGGTTGATTTAAATGGAAAAGTAGTAGGAGTAAATGTAGCTACAGACGAATCAGGTTCTTCAATCGGTTTTGCTATTCCAATAAATGATGCTAGGCCTGTGATAAATAGTATAATAGAGTCGGGTAGGATTATCAGACCTCGTTTGGGTTTACAGTATATTATGCTTACTCCAGAAATTGCGCTTGATAACAAATTAAACAAAACAGAAGGTGCTTGGATAAGTACAGGAAACTCGGATTCAAATCCAATAGTTGAGGGTGGTCCAGCTGATTTAGCGGGCTTGGAACCAGGAGATATTGTTTTTGAGATAAATGCTATAAAAGTGCAAGGAACAGATACATTATTGTCAATAATTCAACGTTATAAACCAGGAGATAAGATTGGAATGAAAGTTTTACGTGGAGAAAGAGTATTAATATTAGTAGCGGAATTAGACGAATTTAAATAATTTGGCTAATATTAAAATTAAAATATAAAAAAATAACTAAGTTTGCTAGTTATTTTTTTAAAGTTAGCGATTTTTTTATCCACAATTATTACTTGAAAAATATTCACTTAGTATTATAATAGAAGATATGATATTATAATACTAAGGGGGATAGCTAGGTAGCTATTCTTTTTCGTTTTTATATAAATTAAAATTGTAAATATGATCGAGATTAAAAATTTATCAAAACGATTTGCTTCCACAGCAGTATTGGAAGATTTGAATTTGGAGGTAAAAAAAGGAGAAATCCTTGGTTTTTTAGGTCCGAATGGAGCTGGAAAAACCACTACCATGAAAATAATCACTAGTTTTTGGGCTCCCAGCGGCGGTAGTGTTAAGGTAGATGGTATTGATGTAACAGAGGATTCACAAAAGAGCCGAGCCAAAATTGGTTATTTACCAGAAACTGTCCCGCTATACGAAGATATGAGAGTTTATGAATATTTGAAGTTTATTGCTGAAGTTAGAGGAATAGAAAAAGACAGAATCAAAAAGAGAATAAAAGAAGTTGCACATGATTGCGGTTTATCTTCAGTTATTAGAAAGCCTATTGATGAATTGTCAAAGGGATATAGACAAAGAGTAGGTCTAGCTCAAGCAATAATGCACGAACCCGAAATTCTTATTTTGGATGAACCAACTACAGGACTTGATCCAAATCAAATTTCTGAAATCAGAGAACTTATTAAAAAAATCGGAAAGGAAAAAACGGTTATTTTTTCAACCCATATTTTGTAAGAAGTAGAGGCAACTTGCGATAGAGCAATTATTATCAACAAAGGAAAGATTGTTGTTGAGGGAACTCCTTCAGAACTAGCCAGAAAGGCCGGAGGCAAGGAAAAGATTTATGTGAAGATTAAGGGTCCAAAGGAAAAGGTTTTGGAGGCTTTGAAAAATCTTGATGAGATAGTTAAGATCGAAGAAAAAGACAAAGAAAGTGATGAGATTTTTGGTTATAGCATAGAAGCAAAAGAAGGAATAGACGTAAGAGAAAAACTTTCAACAACTCTAATGAATAATAATTGGAGTATTTTAGAATTCTCAAAAAAGACAATCAGTCTTGAAGATGTATTTAAGGAATTAACAAAATAATTATCATATAATCATATAAACATTCAAACATTCAAACATAGTTTATTTTAGAGCAATGCTATGTAAATGTTCAAATGTTTATAAGTTTAAATGCTCACATGGATTTATGAATAAAGAATATTTAAAAACAATATACTATTTATTAAAGAAAGAGATAATGGCTTACTTTAATTCACCGATTGCCTATATTTTTATTGGTGTATTTTTGGTGGTTGGAAATTTCTTGTTTTTTAAAAACTTTTTTCTCTATGGCCAAGCAAATTTACGTCCATATTTTGACTTACTTCCTTGGATATTTTTGTTTTTATCTCCAGCAGTAACCATGAGACTTTGGGCTGAGGAGAAAAAGAGTGGCACGATTGAATTTTTATTAACTTTGCCAGTAAGTGATTGGCAAGTGGTGGTTGCAAAATTTTTAGGGGCCTTGTGTTTTGTGGTTATTACATTATCTCTTTCTTTTACTCTGCCCATCAGTGTTGCTTTTATTGGAGATGTAGATTGGGGTCCAGTGATTGGAGGTTATCTAGGGGCTATTTTCTTGGCTGGCTCTTATTTGTCTCTTGGATTATTTATTTCCTCTTTGACCAAGAATCAGATCATAGCTTTTTTAATGGCTTTGGTAGCTTGTTTTGCTGCTTTTATCATCGGAGCTGACTTTGTTCTTTATGGAGCCCCACAAATTTTTGTTCCGCTAATGAAATTTATTGGTCTTGGTAGTCATTTTAGTAATATTTCAAAAGGAGTTATAGATACTAAGGATCTGATATATTATTCATCATTTATCTTTTTGTTCTTGTGGTTAAATGCTAGAGTGATCGAGGCAAGAGCTTGGAAATAAAAAATTAATTTAAATATTATGGATAAGGAAAAACAAAACATCAGCAAAAAGAAAAAGGCAGATATGTCTATTACAGCTACTTTACTTATTGCTATTTTGGTAGTTGTGAATTTTCTTTCATACAATATTTTTTATCGTTTTGATTTAACTGAAAACAAGATATATTCAATATCAGACGCTTCCAAGTCTACTCTTGGAGAGCTGGATGATGTAGTAAATATTAATGCATATTTTTCAGAGAATTTACCAACTCAATTACTATCAGTCAGACAAGAAATTGAAGATATGTTTGACGAATATGTAACATATTCTGGAGGTAAAGTTAAGGTAAATTATATAAACCCAAGTGAAGATGAGCAATTACAACAAGAATTATACGCTAAAGGTATTCCTCAGTTGCAATTTGAAGTAATTGAAAAGGATACAAGACAATTAGTAAATGGATATCTTGGCATAACTATTAATTTTGCCGATTCTGAGGAAGTGATACCAATAGTTAAACAAAATGTTAGTGATCTTGAATATCAGTTAACAACAAAAATTAAAAAAGTAACCACTAGTGAGATTGCTACTATCGGTTATTTAACTTCTCAAGGAGTAATTGATAGAAGTCAACAATTTACTTCTGTTATGCAGGAGTTAAGTGAGTTATACCAAGTGAGAGATGTTGAATTAAGCGAGGAAGATCCACAAATCAGTCCTTCGATAGATACTTTAATTATTGCTGGCCCTACACAAAATTTTAGTGATGACCAGTTGAAAGCAATTAATGATTTTGCAGTTTCAGGTGGAGCTATTTTGTATTTACAAGATGGAGTGACAATCGGCGATGGTTTATTGGCAACGCCAAGAACAACTGGTTTGGAATCTTTGTTTAGTAAATACGGATTAACATTGAAAAACGACTTGGTAGCAGATCAGAAAAATGCTATGGCACAGTTTAGTCAAGGTTTTTTCAGCTTTAGTGTGGCTTATCCGTTTTGGCCAAAGTTTTCAGGGTCTAGTTTTAATCAGGATTATTCAGCCGTATCAAGTTTGGAAAATGTTGTTTTACCATGGGTGAGTAGTATTGAAATTGATGAAGAGAAATTAAGCGACGAAGCAGTAGCTATTTTAATAGAAACAACTGATAAGTCTTGGGTGCAAAATGAAAATTTTCAAATTGTCCCAAATCAAATTCCTTCTGTTGCTTCTGGACTTAAAAAACACAAGGTAGCTGTTATGATTAATGGTTCAGTTTCCAACCCGTATTATGAAGAGGGACAAACAGATTCTTTCGTAGCTAAAATTGTTATTGTAGCTGATTCAGATTTTGGTACCGATAATTTTGTAGCTAATAATCCAGATAACATTAATTTATTTTTAAATTTAGTGGATTCCTTGAGTCTTGATGAAGATTTGATCAAGATTAGATCAAAGGTAGCAACAAGCAGGCCGATTGATTCAGAACTAGAGGATTCTGATAGAGCATTTTTAAGATATTTTAATGTATTTGGTATTACTGCTATCGTGGTAATATTTGGTGTAGGAAGATATTTTATGAGAAGGAGAAACCGTTTTGTTGATGATCTGTAGAGCCTAAACTCCAAATAAATACAAAAACATTTTGACTAGTTGCTTTTTTAATTGTAGTATTAGAGTAACATTTGCAGGTCTTGCATGTCTCGTCTTCTTGTGGGACGGAGACAGGAACCTAGCGAATATTATAATCAATAATATTTCCGCCTACACCCCGCAAGAAGACGAGACAGGCAGGAATGATAATAACGAGTATGAAAGTATTAAAATTTGGCGCCATTTGGTGCACGGAATGTTTGGTTATGAAGCCAATGTGGCAGGAGATTGAAGAAGAAATTAGAGAATTAGTAACAGAATACTATGATGCTGACGAAAATCCTGAGATGCTCAAGAAGTATGAAGTAAAAAATATTCCTTGTTTTATATTTCTTGACAAAGATGGAAATGAAATATATCGTTTGAATGGTATACAAAATAAGGAAAATCTAATTGAAGAAGTAAAAAATCGAATAAAGGAATAATTTTTAACTATAATAATATGAGTAAAAAAAATTTGTACTTAGGAGGGGTGTTACTTTTATTAATCGTTGTTGCCTTTGTCTATAATGGGCCTTTTAAAGAATGGCGAGAAGATTTTGGCAAGCCCAAGAATTTTTTTAGTGAACTGAAGGTTTCTGACATTGAACAAATAGAGATTGATTCCAGTGAAAAGGTTATTGTTATCACTGAAGAAGATAATAACAGGTGGAAAATAGAAGATACAAAAGATTTTTATGTTACCAATTCGGTTATGAACAAAGTTTTTGATAGTCTTGGTGATGCTATAGAATCAGAAATTATCTTGGTTAGCGAGAATCCTGAAAAACAAGGTGAATTTATGATTGATGAGAATAATAGATATATAATAAAGTTAAAAATTGGAGAAGATGAGTATTTTGAATTCGCTTTAGGTAAAGCAAGTAGTGATATGCAAGATACTTATGTGGCTAAAATTGATGATGATGCTATCTACTCAGTAAAAGCTTCACTACGCACAGCTTTTGATCATGATGATTGGTATAATAAAGAAATATTTGCTTTGGAAAAAGATAATATTAAAAAGGTTCGTTTTCAATATCCAAGCAGGGAATTCACCATTGAGAAGGATGAGATAGAGGAAGTTGCTGAAGGAGAAGAAGTTCCTGAGGCAAATTGGAATGGCACATTGCCATATAGATTTAGTGTTGATAATGAAAAAGTGGCAGAAGTTCTTGATTTAGTTAGTAGTTTGGAGGCAGCAGAAATACCTGCACAAACTTTTGAAGGAACTGGTTTGGAGAAGAATTTACAGATTTTACAGTTTAGTGGTGATGGTGTAGATGTAGTATTGATGATAGGTTAAGGCAATGGTGAAGGTTTATATTATGCTAAAAAGGGAAGTAGTGATAATATTTATTTAATTTCTGAAGAACAAAAAGAAGCTTTGGACTTACGTATTTCTGACTTGAGATAATTTACATATAAAAAGACTTTACTTTTTTAGTAAAGTCTTTTTGCATTATGGTATATTATTTTATTAATTAGCTGATTTATGGTATAATAAGAAAATTAATAATTAGATATAATTATGAAATACGATTTTATTACTATTGGTGGTACTACTGAAGATGTTACCATGTACACCAATGAAGCCGTTATGATAGATAATAAAAGGAATATTTTAGCTCAGAAGCTGATGGCTTTTGAATATGGTGCCAAGATAAAGATCGATAAGGCATATTCAACTTTTGGCGGAGGAGCTTCTAATGCAGCGGTTTGTCTAGCTCGTCTCGGTTTCAAAGTAGCAGCCATGGTGGCAATTGGTGGCGATAATCGAGGCAAGGATGTGATTGATAATTTTCGTGGACACAAGGTAGTTACTTCACTCATGCAAAAAAAAGCAGGAGAACAAACTGGAGTAACTTTTTTTGTAGTTGGCAAAGACAAAGAACATGTTGGTTTTTCTAATCGAGCTGCTAATAAATTGCTTAGTATTGGTCCAAAAGAGCTTAAGGCTTTAAATTCTGCTAGATGGGTGTATATGACATCGCTTTCTGGAACTTGGAAAAAAACTTTGAATCAGGTTTTTAAGACCAAGGCAAAAGTCGCTTGGAATCCGGGACACATTCAACTTCATGCTGGTTTTAAAGCAATAGGAAAGTACCTGGCTAAAACATCCATGCTAACCATCAATAAAGATGAGGCAATTGAATTAGTGATAACAAATCCAAAATATAGGAATAAGGATAATAGATTTTTGAATAATATAAAAAATTTACTTCAGGCTATTTATGAATATGGACCAAAGATAGTAGTGATAACTGATGGACCCAATGGTGCAAACGCATTTGATGGTGAGACTTTTTATCATCAAGCCATTATGAAAGAAAAGAGACGACAGGATACAACTGGTGTAGGAGACGCCTTCGGTTCAACTTTTACAGCCGGGCTACTTCTTTATGATGGAGATATTCAAAAAGCTATGAGATTGAGTGTTAAAAATACTGCTTCAGTTATTGCAAAACAAGGAGCACAAAATGGTCTTATTACCAAGAAAGAAATTTTAAAATAATGATTAAGAGACTTTTTTCTGGAAAAATAAATAGCATAACACTAGCAGCGCTATTAGTAGCGCTGTCTTCTTTGGTGTCCAGATTTTTAGGAATTTTTAGGGATCGTATTTTGGCTGGTGAGTTTGGAGCAGGAGATACGCTAGATGTTTACTATGCAGCTTTTCGTATTCCTGATTTTATTTTTAATATGTTAGTTTTGGGAGCTTTGTCAGCTGGTTTTATTCCAATTTTTTCTAATTTATTAAAAACTAGAGACGGTAAAAGCACCAAAGAAATGCGCATCAAGAATAAGGAAGCCTGGAATCTAGCTAGCAATATTTTAAATGTTTTGGCTTTGGCTCTTATTGTAATATCTTTTCTCTTGATTACTTTTTCTCCTTATTTGAGCAAGTTGATTGTGCCGGGTTTTTCACCAGATAAGCAAGCCTTGGTTGCTAGACTGACCATGATAATGTATTTATCACCGATATTTTTGGGTATATCAAGTGTGTTTGGCGGAATCCTTCAGTCTTTTAAACGTTTTTTTGTGTATTCTTTATCTCCGATTCTTTATAATATTGGTATTATAATTGGAGCTTTATTCTTCGTACCGATTTGGGGAGTGTTTGGACTTGCTTGGGGGGTTGTTTTGGGGACTTTTCTTCATATGTTGGTGCAGATCCCCATGGTCTTTAAATTGGGCTATAGCTATAAGCCGATTATTGATCTAAAAAATAAATATTTTAAAAAGATTAGTATCATGATGGTCCCGAGAACTCTTAGTTTGGCAATCGCTCAGATAAATTTTTTGGTAATTACTGTGATGGCTTCCAGTTTGGAGAGCGGCTCCCTAGCGGTATTTAACTTTGCTAACAATCTTCAATCTTTCCCAATTGGAATTTTTGGCATTTCTTTCGCAGTGGCTGCTTTTCCAGTCTTGTCATCAGTCGCTTTCGATAAGAAGAAACTTATCGAGAATGTGTCTCATGTTTTTAGACAAATTATTTTTTTTATAATTCCCGCTACGGTGTTGATGTTGGCTTTGAGGGCTCAAGTAGTCAGAGTAATCTTGGGAACAGGGCAGTTTGGCTGGCAGGATACAGTGGCCACGATAGATGCTCTTAGTTTTTTTACTATTTCACTTTTTGCCCAGGCCTCTATACCTCTTTTGGTTCGGGTTTTTTATGCTAGACACAATTCCAAAACACCGTTTTTTATTGGTTTAGTTTCAATAGCTATTAATATTATTTTGAGTTATTATTTACCGAAGATTGAAGTAGCACAAACCATAATTGATCCAAGTGGTCTTAGGGTTGTTGAGTATTTCCCGTTAGGTGTGGCTGGTTTGGCGCTAGCTTTTTCTATTGCTAATATTGTTAATTTTGTTCTGTTATGGATAGTTTTGAAATTTGAACTTGGTTCAATGGATGAGAAACGAATTTTTATTTCTATTAGCAAATTTTCCGTTTCAGCGATTGCCGCTGGTATCATAGTTCAGGCTATGGAAAACTACATAGCTCCAATTGTTGATATGGAAAGGTTTTGGGGTATAAGCACTCAGATGATTATTGCTGGAACTTCAGGAGTTCTTGTGTACGTGGCTTTTTGTTCGTTACTTAAGAGTGAAGAGCTCTTTAATTTTTGGCATTCGATCAAACGTAGGTTACCTGGTCAAAAAATTGAAACAGGAGATCAGGGGGAGGCAAGAGGTATTTAGACTACAAACAGTATATTATATTTCGTGATGTATTTTGTTGTTTTTGAGTATTAAATGTTGCTTTAAAAATAAGAATGACACAGGTGGATTTGAAAGATACAAGAATACAAGGACACAAGATGCAAACAAATTACAAATAAAAAATAACCAAACAATATTAATATTTGGTTATTTTTATTTAATTAGATTCTCCCTTTTTTCAAAGGGCAGTACCCGAGCGAAACATAAATAGTTAATTCTCCCTTTTTTCAAAGGGGAGTACCCGAGCGAAGCGAGGGGGAGGGGTTAAAAGACATCAACAACAGAAGATACAGGATTCTTCTCCGCCATCTGTTAATTAATCAAGGCGGATTAGGGTGACAAATTTTATATTCGTTTTGTAATAAGTAATATGTGACGTAAATAAGTGTTTTATGAAAAGTGATTTTATGTTATAATATCCATATAAAATTAAAATATTCCCATATGAAAAAAGCATTCCCTAAGCTATTAATAATAGCGTTTTTGACGCTTGCTTTTTTGTTTTTTAGCCAATTTTTTACTAGTGCAGTAGACGAGAACAATGCCAGCGCAGAAAAGGTTTTACCCAATGGTTATATTGGAGGAGGAGTAGCTCAAGGTTGGCATGGTGATGACAGTAGTTGGGATTATACCTTGCCTTTTGATTTTGTTTTTTATGGTGAAGCTTATAAAGATATTAAGATAGGTTCAAATGGAGTTATTTGCCTAAATGGAGAAGGTTGTAGCTCTTGGCTTTATACGCTAAGTAATAATTTTACATCAGGACCAATTATCGCTCCAATGTGGACTGATCTTCGTACAGATAGAAATTCTAATGATATTTTTATCACTGAAAACGCTGATAATGTAATTATTAGGTGGAATGCCGTTGAATATGGACATACTGATGATATGGATATTGAATTAATCCTTTATGACAATGGAAGTTTTAAGTTTAACTATGGCGCTCAAGCTACTCCAATTGTAAATAATCTTCCTCAAGTAGGTTTTTCCGTAGGTGATGGAACTAATTATTTTGAATCATCATATCATCTTAATACGGATTTTGACTGGGTAGACTCTCTAGTCTGGGGTTTTACTCCAATAATAACTTCAACTATTCCAAGTAATAACGGCACAGGTGCAAATCTAACCCAAACCCCAAGCATAACCTTCGACAGAACCATATACAGAGCCACCGGCACTATCTCTATCAAACAAACAAGTGACAATTCTCTAATAGAATCATTCCCAGCTACTAGCTCGTCTATAACAGGCTGGGGAACA
>PKTK01000006.1 GCA_002869165.1 Candidatus Parcubacteria bacterium
AATTTAATATCCTTATTTTTTACGTATAATCATGCTCGAGTTCAAGCACGATATCAACACAAAAAAATCCCCATCCGGGGATTATATTTTGAGCCGATATCGAGACTTGAACTCGAGACCCCTTCCTTACCATCAACAACCCATACAATTTTCTATCAGTTTGAGTCTGAAGTTAGGGCAAAAAGCTCGTATTTGATATATAATTTTAAACCATTGTAGCAACCTGTTCAATACAGAAATTAACTCAAGAAAAAATCCTTAAATAAGGATGTTTACAACTATAAAAGTCTGCTAATTATTATCGCTTTTACAATTTAAACAATATCACAACTATATTAAATTATCAAGGGTCAGTGCCTCAATATCATTTCTCATCTCGTCAGTAGGCAAGCAACGCAAATATGAAGCTGTCATACGGATATCACGATGCCCAAGCAACTGCTTCAGTTTAGCAATATCAGTGCCTTTCATGAGCATATTAACCGCAAAGGTGTGCCTAAACTGATGTAGGTGAAACTTTACTCCCGTAGCTTCCTTCATTTTTTCAACTAAATGTTTTATCCCGCTTTGCTTCAAACCATCATCCTGCTTGTCAGAAATAAACAAATAATCAGTTCCAAAATTAAACTTCTGCTTTTCCGAAAAATAATCTTTCAACTTTGTTACTGCCAAACTATTTAAGGGTATAGCTCTCTGCATTTTTGATTTTGATGTTTCAGCTCTTACAATTAAAATTTTTCTTTCTAAATCAATATCCCTATTCTTCAAGCCAAGCAACTCACCCTTTCTCAACCCACAAGTAAGAAGTATTATAAATATCAAAATATTCCTTTTTCTAATTATGCTATTTTTCCACTTTATACTAAATTCAACAGCATTAAATATTTTTTCAACTTCTTTTTTGTCCAAATATTTTAATTCTTCATACCTAACATCTGGATAGTCCATCAGCTCTTTGTCCAAAGGATTTTTTTCAATATGGCTATGTCGCTCAAGCCATCTGAAAAATTTATTTAGTTTTGACCAGTAAGTTGCAATAGTAGATTTTTTTACACCTTCTCTTTCTTTACCTCTCCCTACTATCCTTTTTCTAGTATTTAATATCTTAAAAAACTCAACCATCCTGTTTACTTTTATGTCAGAGGCATAAACAATATCGGGTAACAACTTTAAAAACAGCTCATAGGCTGATTTATATCCCCTGATAGTTTCCTCTGACAACCTACCAGCATGCCTCATTTCTGGTAAAAATTCCTCCTTAAATAAATAGTTTAATTCTTTTTTCATATTTTCCAATCAGGACAAGCTCTGGTTAATAAATTAGTAATTAAAAAACCGTGCACGATTTATTACTTACACGGTAACATACTGTCCTAACTAGGGCGTGACATTTATTTTTAAACTACAAATTATCTATTGCTTTATTAACTTTTTCCTCTATTTCACTAATATATTTTAGTAAACGCTGTTTTCTTTTTCTTGAATTAACCATCTCTTGTTCAACTATATTTTTATCATCCACTTCTCCGCTAACAACATCCCTATGGGTTAGTTTGTAATTCTTCTCGCCCTCCCCTGTATCAATTACATCTACTTTTTTCCCATGGTCTAACAACTTAATATACTCGTTTAATTTTCTAAATCCGCTTTTTTGTTGATTTTTAATTTTTGCGATTTTTTCTTTGTAAAATTTCAACTCTTCTTTTTGCCTACTAGACAACTTTCCTGATTTTGAAACAGCCAACAATCCACTTCTGTAATCATCAATCAAGTATTTCTTTTCTAAAGTTGTCAAACCCATTGGGTCATACTCTCTTATGTCTTCAATCAAACCATTAACGGTATTTATATTAAATTTTATATCTGTTTCTTTGCCATAAAAAATGTAATTACTCATCCAAGCCATGAAAAAAAATGATTGCTCAATTATAATTATAAACTTAATCAAATCTTCTTCTATCTTTTTCTTGGTTTCCTTTGTTTGTCTATTCAGCCAACTTGAACCAGTGTTGCTGAAATCAGCCCCAACCAACGTGTCCACGCTGTCGTCTCTTGAGTTCAGCTTTGGCATATTGTATTTTTTTCTAAATTTTTCTACATACCTGTCAAAGCTGTCTATTTTTTTGAATATTTTTATATAGTCAGTGCAAACCCTTATTTTTAAATTACTTTTGGCAAAATCTTTTTGCTTTTCTTGCATTTCCTTGTAAATCTTATCCCAACCAAAATCCCAAGTTTTAAATTCTGACTTATGTTTACTATCAGTTTTTACTGTCTTGCTATATTCGTCTGGATGTTTATGCCTAATTTCGTAATACATATCAACTAACAATAACTTCTACCAACTCTGGCAACTCTTCTTTCCCCATGTCACCCATCGTATAATGCCCATGACCATCAAGGTTAATTATTTCACCACCAAGTGCATCATGAAATATTTTTAAACTTACCTTACCCCCCTCTTCCTCATCATTTGCTGTAAACATAAACACCTCATCAACTCTTTCCTTAATAGTGCGGTCAATATCATAGGCATAAAACTTTTCTTTGTATTTGTTCTTTATCCCGTGTCTATCAAATGTTTTCCAAGGAGCCACTAAAACAAGTTTATGTATTTTCTTTTTGCTTTCTCCAAGCCAACGAACAAGAAAAGCACAACCACAACTATGCCCTACCAAGATTGTGTTCTCATCTACTTCCAGCTTCTCAAATTCTTCTTTGAATTTTTCATAATCTGGTTGCCACGGCTCTGGCATTGTTGGTGTTTCAGTTATTATACCCTGTTTCTCAAGTTCTGTTTTTGTTGATGGTATCCAGTGTTTATCATAAGTTCTAGTTTCAGGGTCCATTGCCTTTTCTGCGTTAGAAGGGCAACCATGAATTATTATACATTTTTTATTTGCCATATTTTTATTTTCAAATATTAGTATTATTATTGCAAACCACCGACAGCATAAACTAGCATAACAGCATAAATTAAATCAAACCAAAAAAATCTCAATTTATTTGCAGTCCAAAGCAACCAATAAAAAGGGTAAGCAAGATAATGGATAACTGTTCCCCCGTTTTTTATTGACTCCTTGCTTTTAGAAACAATGTGTTTTCCATCATGGTCACTCGGAAATGCATGCATCCCCGAAGAAATAGCAATCCACAAAAACAACCAATATAGAGTGCTATCAAAATATGTCTGGCTTGCAAAATAGCCAAACAAAAAAGTCATTGTTGTGTTAAGTATCAATGGTCCTGTTGAAATATAGAATGTTTGTTTATATGTCGCTGGCTCTTCATGTAGCACATAACCAGCAGGATTACCAAAGCGAAAATATACAACCTTGCTTACCTTAACTCCCATCCAATCACAAAATTTCTTGTGTGACCATTCGTGAATTATTACTCCTGGAAATGTTAACATTGATATTAACCAACCTGGTATAAAAAACATATAGTTTTATTTAAATAATTATTGTTCTTTTAAAAAGTCGCTTACCATTTTGCAATACCTATCCTGATATTTTTTTGGAATTAACTCCTCGCTCAATTTCTCAATTTTTCTATTTTTTATTATCAAGTCACACCTACCGAAATAAAATCCTTTCAGCGAAGCGATAAACAAATACGAAGGGTTCCAGCGTTTATTCTGTTCCTTGGCAATCTTCAAAAGATTATTACTTGTCTCGGGATGTTTCCTGAACTTCACCTCTACTATCATAATATTTTCATCTTTCTCATCCTTTGGCACAAGCACGAAATCTGGAGCTGACCTGATTGGTTTCAAAATATTGTTACTGCTATAATCCAACAGTCCAGGCAACACCCTTTCATAGCCAAGCGGTAGTATGGTATATTGTTTTGCCTCGGCAAACATCTGCTGAAAAATCAACTCGGCAATCTTCCCTTTTATAAGTTGTTTTTGAAAATTATTTTTCATAAGCTTTATTTATAAATTTGAGCTCTTCCGAGAGACCATCTTCCTAGCTTCTCATTTGCTTCAACACTATAAAATATCACGCTTGTTTTTCCACCTTTTTGCCATTTCTCACCAAAAGATTGCAAAAAGAAATTTTTGTCATCTCTTGTTGCAACCATCCATGCTTGTTGTGGAACATACAAGTATAACAGCTCGTCTTCTACCCCTGTAATCTCCGATTTAACAACAAACCCTTCTTTTTTCATTTTTATAATCAAATCATCAACTTGTGCCAACCATAGAACCTCTTCTAATTTATCCTCATCAGTTTTAACATCTTGCTTCTTCGTATTATTAGTTTGCTGTGTTGTAGTCGTATCAGCAAATGCAGATACAAACATGGAAAAAATAAAAATAACAAGAAAAATAGTTAACAATGGATGTTTTTTTATCCACTCATTGCTATTTTTTTTCTTTTCCAATTTTTCTTCTTCTTTAGTGACAAACTTTTCATAAGTAACTATTACTTTTTTCTTTTTGGAAACCCTGTTAGCTTCTCCCCACCCGTCCTCTTTCAATTTTAAAACTTTTTTATCCATCTCTTTTTGTCCTTTTTCAGAAATTTTAAATTCTAAAGTTTTGCTCAATCTCTTTTTGCCTTTTGTGTCTTCTTCTTTTTTCTCTTCACTCAACATTGAACCACAATGCTTACACTTAATCGCCTCAATGTTTATTTCCTCTGCACAAAAGGGACATTTTTTTAAATTTTCTGGCATATTTG
The DNA here is from genome assembly GCA_002869165.1 of Candidatus Parcubacteria bacterium. Classification (GTDB taxonomy): domain Bacteria; phylum Patescibacteriota; class Patescibacteriia; order Patescibacteriales; family UBA12075; genus BM705. The sequence goes on from PKTK01000006.1 coordinate 4,692, forward strand.
TATTTTAATTGTTAAAATATCATAATTTTGTAGTTTACAACATCTTCTCAATCAATGAGGCTATTAAAATAAATACTGAAAAAATTAACATTCCCAATAACAATATTAAAAAAAATATTGCGTCAAATTTCCTTGAGGTCACATTTGGCATTTTAACACCAAGTGTCTTGAGCAAAAGACTGCCGATGCTACTGCTTTCTCTTTCTTCTATCATTCTAGCCCAAATGTTTTTTAGGGAATAGTAGTTGCGATTTTTATAACCTTCATACGCCACATATAAAAGACCAAGAAAGCATAAAAAAATAGCAACATAAAAAATATATTCAATCATATTATTAATTTCCTAACTCCTGTAATTAGAGTTATGGGAGATAGGAGGACAAATAAAAAGGTTTTATCATTTTTTGTCTTGGTATAAAACTAAAAATAAATCTAAAGTTTTCACCCTTAAGTATCCCCAAAAACGATTAGCTCTATTTAAAAACACGAATAAAAGAAAAATAAAAAACAATGTCAATAAAAAATTGTTTTGGCTAAACTGCCAAAATAACACCAACAGCATAAATACAACTTGAACGAAGGAAGTAAAATAAAGCCCTCTATACAATCCGTAATTTGAATTGAAGACTTGAATTTGACCTGTCGTGTCTCTTAACAGAACAAATAGGTTGCAAATACTCCAAACCTTGCTCTCATCGCAATGCTCTTGTATTTCGTCATCAATAATCAAACTTCTAGCTTTTTTTAAAACTGCTTTTTCGTAACTATTAAAGTCTTTTTTGTTTTCCTTGAAAAAAAACTTTAATATTGGAATTTTTCCAGCTAGATTGACTGAACCTTGGATAACATGCCCCAAGATATAAGAAATAATAAAATATACTATCAATACTGAAATATCAAAAGGCAGGCTAATACTTAAAATATAAACTACATTTAAATACACCACTAAAATGGCATACGCTCCAACCACCAAATAGCCAATTTGGTCGTATAAATTAAATTTTGAAAAATTATACTGCATATTTTAAATTACTGTCATAGAATTTTCTGAATTTATTTTTGCAACAACAGTTCCGTTACGAGTTGTATGAACGCCTCTTCTCGCTTGATTTCTGTATCTTGAGTCTGCATCATGGTCAGTTTTTGAACCTGCTGATATCACAACAAAAGCTAAATTCATTTTTTTAATTTTCTCTAGGTTATAACCACTTTTATTGCCATGATGTGAAGCAAGAAGCAGGGATGTTCCAGATATTTCACTGTCAGATATCCAATCCCAACCGTCATCCTCAATATCACCTTGTATCAAAATCTTATGTCCACGACATGTAATTCTTAAAAGTAAGCTGTTATTATTTACTTCATCAGAAAACTCTTTTAGCATGATGTCATTAGGTGATAAATAATCAATTCGGGTATCACCAATTTTGCTATTCCATCCTTTTTTAACTTCAAATACTTTTTCACAATGTTCACCTAATCTCATATCCTCATAAGTATCCCAATCAAGAGTAACAGGGTCAGGGGTAAAATTAACTGGAGAATGAATAAAAGTAGTAATTTTAAATTTATCAACAAAATCACACAATCCACCAATATGGTCTTGATGGGGATGCGTAATTATTAACCTATCTATTGTTCTAATATTTGCTTCTTCCAAAATTGATACAATATTATCATATCCATCCTCTTTGCAAACCTTTAAGTCAATAATAGCATTTGAGTTATTGGGAAATTCTACATAAGAGCAATGACCATTCCCAACTTTGAAAAAAAATATTTTAAAATCTCTCATATGGCAAAATTTACTAATCTTGCTATCAATTTACCATTTTAGAGCATAAAAATCAAGTAAACTCTAGATTAAAAGCTAACTTCTTCAAATGCCTTATAGTAGCGTGGGAGGTCTTGTTTTAGCTTAATCCCGTCATTGTAGACCTGAAGCATCTCAAGGCTACGATGGCGGGTATAGCGTGCCACCTCAAGCAAGTCACCTTTATAGTTCTTGATTAGCTTGGTGGTGAAATAATGCCTAAAACCATGAACACTACGCTCAATCTCAAGCTCACGCAAGACATCAGTGACAATTTGTCGCAAACCCCTGGTTGTTATTTGATTGTTAAGGTTCTTATTGCTTCTGCTAGGAAACAGAAAACCGTATGATATTTTGTTTGTTTTTAAATATAGCTCAATATTTTTGATGGTCACTGGATGTAAATTGATTATTTCCTTGTCATCCTGCCCCTTACCCTGAATAAATGCTGTTTTGCTTACCAAATCAACATCAGAAACCTTCAATCTTGTTATCTCTACCTGCCGTAATCCCTGATAAATAAGAAAGCTAAAAATTGCCTTTAGCCTTGTATTGCTTCTATCATCAGTAAGCTCGTGAAGGTAGTTTGTTAATTTCCTGATTTCATCCTCGTTTACCCCTTCCTTTTTATGTTTCTTGAATTGAGAGAAGGCTTTGATGTTGTGCGTGATGTCAACTGGAAGTATTCCCTGGCGATGAAGCTCTTTCAGAAATATTCTGGTAGTTGCTAGATATTTGTTTTTAGTGCTAACGGAATAATCAACTCTGCTTTTCAAGTAACGCTTAAACTCTAAAAAACTGTTTTTATTGATGCCCTGCTTTTTGGTGAACCAAAGAAAAAGACAAATCCGTTGCTTATACTCATAGCGTGTAGTATCTGAAACATCCAGAAAATCAAAAACTGTTTTAGCCACATTACCGACTTGTTTTAGTTCTATTATCTCCATACTACAATTTAATTTTTCCAAACTTACCCAATGCCTGAAATAATTCATTTACATAGTGGCGAACTTCTGGATTATCGCTTTTTCTGACCAACTTTATCATCTGCCTCTTTACATCGTCCAAGCTACTGCTTAACTCATAACAATCCTCTTCAAGTTTTGCTTTGCGTAATTTGTCCCAAACAAAAACACCACAATTATGATATATTTCATTTATCTGCTTAATCGCCTCTTTTTTATTTTTCCTACGACTAAAGTAAAAAAACTTCAGGTGTCGCAAGTGGTTTTTGATTTTGAACCGCATACAAACTTGCAAGTCCAAGACTGATAACAAAATCATCGTGCTTACCGCTCTTGTGGTCAATGCGATAGCCATAAGTAGTTTGAATAGCCTGGACTGTTTTTAGTTCTTTTATTAATTCTTTGTGATTATATATTTTAAGTCTTCTGTTATGTATTATGAAAAATAAATTTTGGGCTAACCTGTTTATATTCTGACCTGAAAAAGAAAACTCTTCTACTGGTAAACACTTTGCTTTCAGATTTTGTATCAACTGCATTGCTTGCCAAGGGTCAACGATAATATTTCTAAAAAAGTATCTACTATGAGCATCTAGCAAATAATCCTGGATTGTCTGTAAGTCAACTGGATTGTTTTTAGTCCCCTGCCAACTAGCCACCTCATCCAATACTACTGCGTTCAATTTATAATCATAGTGACATACAGTTGCTACTGTTTTATCATTTTTAAGTCCGATATCAAGACCTACAAAATAAAGAAAAGAAGAGTCCCTTTTCTGACTTGGCAATAAGTCTTCATCAACACATCTATCCACTTCAGTGCTATCTAAAAACTGATTATGCGAGTCAACCCATCGGCATTCGTGCATTCTGATATACTCTGAAGGGTGTAAAACGGCTTTCTGGTCGTCTAAATAGCTTTGCTTGACCCAAGATGCTGGATTTTCAGTAGCGTGATAAAAAAACATTCTCTTGTTGCTCTCTGTCTTGCCCATTTTATAAAGCCTGTAAAGAACACTGTCCTTGTCATAGCCTGCATAACTTATAACCAACTGTAATCCATTCTTTTTTGTTGGTCCAAGTGTCATGGCACTAAACAAGTCCTCTGACTTTGCATTCCACAACTCATCAAAAATCACCAAAGTCGGATTTACTCCGTGAGCAGTGGGAGCATCGGCTGACATCGCCCTTAAAAATCCCTTTCCATCCTTTCTTTCAATAAAATCATTTTTTATGTTTACCAAATTGAACAATGCTTGATTTCGCCTGATAGCATTTGTTACCATCCTGAAAATAATTCGTGACTGGTCAAGGTCTCCTGAACATATATAGACCTCGGGATAATCATCGTCAAATAATAATGCCCAAATCCCTATCCCTGAAGCAAGAGTGCTTTTCCCATTCTTCTTTGGTATCATCACCAAGGCAAGTCTGTTCTGCCTAACATCTGGATGCCCTCTCATCTTCTTCATAAATACGCTTCGGAGTATTTTCTTCTGCCAAGGTTCAAGTTTAATATTCTTGTTATCTTCCAGAATATATTCACCTTCAAAAAAATCAATAATGTTGTTCCTATATTTCTCAACAAGCTCATCTCCTATCACTCTTTCACTCGCATCATCAAATATTTTGTATGGTTTTTGTGGCATGTTTTTCAGTTTTATTTTTCAAAGGAAGGCAAAAACCAATATTTACAACTTCTTTTTGTAACTTTTTACTTTAGATTAGTCATATTGTTTTATATTACTTAAATTATTTAGTGGCAAATAATAAAGTTTAAGCTACATAATATCCTATTTTTCATGCTAAATATCATTCAAGGGATGCTTAATCATCTGCTTTCTCAAATGTTCCGCTGATGCTTGCAAATAGATTGAAGTGGTTTCCAGCTTCTCGTGTCCCATCATTTTGGAAAGACTAAAAAGGTCGCATCCTCCTTCCAGCATCAAAGTAGCAAAAGTGTGCCTCAACTTATGGATAGTAAAAACAATATCTGTTTCCTTTCTAAACTTTTCCACCAAACGCTTCATGCAAGTATCAGTAATGCCCATGTTCCTGTTGAGTGAACAGAAAAATTCTGGAGCAGTTTTACCTAGTCTACTCCTTTCTTCTAAATATTTTTTCAGAATTGCTGTTAAGCGATAGTTAATCGGAATTATCCTGTCCTTCGCTCCTTTGCCCTGCCTCACGAACAAAGTTAGGTTTTCAATATCAATATCAGTTAGCTTTAAGTTAATCAATTCCCTCTTTCTTATGCCCGCAAACAAGAAAACTGCGAAAATCGCATGATTGCGATAGCGTAAATACGGATATTTGTAGGGATAGTTAAAAACTATTTCTAAAAGCCTCATCGCATCTTGCTTTGTAAGTTTTGGTGGTATCCTTTTTTCAAGTTTAGGACATTCTAGACTTTCTGCTGGATTACTATCAATATAGCCTTCTTCTATACACCAACGAAAAAACACTACCAGGCTCTTATGATATGTAATAAAAGTATTTGTTTTCCATTTCCTTTTTGTTCTTCCGTCATAAAAAAGTTTTTTTACATTATCATCAGTAACATCGGTAACATCTGTAATCCCTGTAAAACTAACAAACATGTTTATTATATTGCGATACCTTTTTATGGTCTCAACTGAATATCCCCTGATATACAATGAGTGGTCATAAAATTTTTGAGCTATAATTTTTATTTCCATAAAAAAACACCGCAATTATAGTTGCGATATTTTTTTCTTGAGCCGATGTCGGGATTTGAACCCGATACCCCTACCTTACCATCAATTTGGCTTGTAAAATTGTGCCGAATTTAATTCAATGTTAGGAGATTTCTTCCCGATAAAGGGAGGAAAAAGGGGCGGTAGCTTGGACCACTTTTAGCGCTACCAAACGACTAAATAAAAATCCTAATTAAAGGATTTCTGTGGGATAATAATGCTATTAATAGTAAGCTATATTACATAAAAAACTATATCATAACTATAAAAAATTATCAAGAGAAAGCTTCTCGACATCCCCCCGCATAGCCTTTGTTGGCAAACAACGTAAATAAGTGGCTGTCATCCGGATATCCAAGTGCCCCATCAACTGCTTAAGCTTGGCCACATCTGTGCCACTATTAAGTAAATTGACAGCATAGGTATGGCGTAAGATATGGATATGAAAATTAAAATCCAATTCCTCCCTGATCTTATCGATCGTATGTTTAAAGCCGTTCACAGTGAATGCTGTGTCTTTATTTCCGGACACAAACAGATTAGGTGTTTTATATCCTTTTTGTTTTCTAGCTTGTAAATAATCTTTCATGATCTCCATGATCTTTGTATTGAGCGGTACTACTCGCTGTCTTTTTGACTTGGAGGTTGATGCTCGCACTGTCAGTTCTCGCTTATCGGGATTAAAATCACTAACCATTAACCCAAGCAACTCCCCTCTCCGTAATCCGGTGTACAGTGGTAGAGTTACTAATAGATAATTTCTTTTCCGCACAAAACTATCCTGCCAATCGATTGAATGATTGACTGCAAGAATTAATTTTTCAAGCTTTGCTTTCGAAATGTATTTTCGATCTTCGTAATTTACTTGCGGATAAGCCATCTTATCGAAAGGATTTTCCTGAATGTGGCCGTTCACTTTCAACCAATTAAAAAAACGATTGAACTTTGAGCGATAAGTCGCGACTGTACTGTTCTTTATTCCAAACCTAACTTTACCGCGCCCGACTACCCGCTTTCGTTCATCAAGCTTCTTGAAGAATGTTGTCATCACCTCCGGACTCAAGCTATCTAGGCAGATGCCAGGGACTAACTCCAACAATGTGTTGAAGCAGCCCCGGCATCCCCTGATTGTCTCCTCGCTTAACCTGGAAGAGTAACGGCACTCATTTACATAATCTTCAAATAATTTTTTAATATCTTGATTCATAAATTAAAATTGTATCTCGTCAACATTTATTTCATCGGTTACAAATTCTTTTTCATTGTCAAATTCATAATAACTATTTCTAATTTCTTCATTGATAAAATCGGCATCCATCCAGCCGTCCTTAACCAACAATGAACCACCGGTGAAAGAATTTATGTCAACCTTCGCCCTAGTCTTGTCGGCGATATTGACCCATCTCTTACCTCCTTGCTTATAATGGCTTACGCTTATTCCTAGTTTTTCTAGATTAGGAATAATTTCTTCCATCTTTCTTACCAACCAACTTGAATTCTTCGGCCAATACTTGTCTCGCATATAATCAAGGTCGTATTGCTTTGCGTTGCTAATCAGCTTTTTGTATATATACTCAGGTGATCCTGTAATTTCGCCAACTTTATCTGACTTAATTAAATTCATAACAGCTACAGCCACCGGATTTACTTCGACCGCTTTTTCGTTTTGAGTTAATATATTATTTTCATATGCTTGTAAAAAGGCTTCGCCCCCTGTTTTAATTACTTCATTAATTGCAAAACCCCATTGTGCAAAATCTGCCATGCGTGGATATTTTTTTAATTTTATGCTTGGCTCTATTTTTATTGCCTCAGATGCAATATCAAAACATTCTCCCAGTATATACGGCTTCATTTTTTCAAACGTACTTTCGATTTCTTTTTCTGTTTTACGTAAACTCTCTGGAATTCTAGAAAGCTTTATGATCACTGACCTGTCTAACAAATCTGGTTTATTGGCTACACAGTTAACTCCATTTAATCCTAATATGTTCTTGAAGTTAAAGACAACTTCTTCCTTGTCTGTATATAGTTTGCGTTGTCCCACTCCCTCTCCTGTGCTGGATCTACATAGCTGGTCTGACTGTTCGACAGTTAGATTCGTAATGTTGTCGTAGAACATCGCCCAATTGCTAGCCATAGCGATAGTAAAATCCTGCTGTTTCCCTGCTATTGATCTTGTCTTTAGAGTTGATGGATCAATTATTTCTTTTAAAAATCTTGAGGTTGTGGATTTAGAAGAGCCTTGCTGACCATGCAACACAAGTATCGGATGAGGAAAATCAGGTATAAAGGCACTGACAATAAAAGTCTTTAATAAAATTTCATCATCCCTTGAACTAAGATTTATTAGTCTGATAAAATCATCCAGCCCCTTGCCTTGCAATGGTTCTACTTGCGGCTTCTGTGTGTTAAATCGCCTAAATAAAACTGGAGCATCTTTGATCGCCCATCCATTTTTATCATAGCGTACTGCCTTCCTGCCAAGGTCATACCAAAACACACCCGAACCTTCTTCAGCAACACGCACATAGAGCTTCTTTGTGTTCTTTGTTTTTAGCCTTGTTTTGGTATCAATTATTTTTACTGCTTTTATTATTGACTCGGTCCCAGGTGGCTTCTTGTCATGTTCATAACACTGATATAAAACCCAATTCTTAAATGTGTCTGAGTCTAACTCAACAATTTTTCCAGTACTTTGGTCCAGCAATACTTGTAGGGTATTGTTTTCATCTAAAAAAATATCTAAATTCGCACTCTCAATAATAGTAATAACCTTCCACACCCCCGTTGCATTGTCTTCTTCGTTGAGGATTTCTTCCTCTTCGTAATCACTAGTATTTTTATTAATTTCTTTTTCCATGTTTTTTTATCGAGTAACCATTGTTAAATTATGCACTGACAATAAATGTCCGATACTTAAAGCATCAACATCTTCAGCTTCACACCTGAGACAATATTCCAACTGAGCTATCCATTTTACTGAATGAGCAAAACAATCGTAACATATGTCAGAACTGTTTTGATTAAACTCTTCAAGTAAATTATCTAGGTTTTCTAACAAAGCGCCGTCCATATAGTCCATGTTCCAGTCTAAACCATATATCATTTGACCTTCATTGTTTGATTTTTTTCTTACGTACAAGAAATTATATCCTTTAGAAAAAAGGAAGGCGGCGAAGGCCATGTCCTCAGTTTCAAAATACGTGTCTTGATTTTTTTCTTTTGTCATTTTTTTAAATTTAATACTTACCTTTTCATTGTAGTTGTTTATTGCAAGGCTGTCTGTTCTCGCTTCTATATCAGCATGTAAAAAAATAACTGTATTAATATTAGTCCAAGGATCGCAGTTATTAACAGCGACCAAAAAGCGATATAGTACCACTACCAAGATTCCACAAATTTATAACGATTTCGTTTGGCTTTATTATTCAAGTTCTCACTTTTCTTAATAATAATTTCAAACCTTGAATTGTTAATTATTCCCTGAACTTGATCATTTAACCAATCAACATCCCTCCTAAGCTGATCACTACTGACCCTCGTAAATCGAGGGTATTTTGATATATACAAATTTACATCATGATAATCATAGTCCTCACTATCTGCTCTATGTTTGTAAAGGAAGTAATAAATTAGCGCCTTTCTTCCTGTAATGATCAATGGCTTGAAACTCTTGATTGTTAGTATTCCTTCTGTCTTGCTTTCATTAAACCTATACACAATCGCTTCGTCCGATCCCGGTTCTGTAATATCCATAATCTGTCCTTGGATAATATTTTTACTTAAGTCTGATAAATTACTAAGTAGCCCTGTATCTATGACGCTGAATCTATTCAAGCTTGTTATTATTGGTTGTACAATATTTTTTACACTTATATTTCTACAGCCAGCCAAAAGTTTAACTAATTCCTCTTTAAAATCAACTGATATTTTTTTTAAATCATACAAGGTTTTGACTAGATATTCATTTGTCTGCCCACGTTGAAGTAATAAAACGCCCTTGCGAGAGTCAACCAACATCTTTTCTATTACTTGTATAGAATTAATCATTAGTGCTCTGTGCTTATTGCTTTTAATGATCCCCATTTTACTGGAATAAAAAGCGTACTGGTTGGTTTCGAAGTCAGACTCCAGATCACAAATCAATTTCCAGAGTATATTAAAAACTTCCCGGCTAGTATAAAGCTTACTGTCCGATTCCTCAGTAATGATATATATCCTCATATTTTGTTACTTAGCTTTTATAAGCGCTTTTTTTATTGCTGACTTTGATATATACAAAGTACCAGGATATTTTCCATGAAATCCATTAATTATCTGAGGCAAGGCTTTTCGGGCAAACTCTGCTTGAGTTGTAGCAAAGACATTAATGTCAGCTGATTCAGCCAGATAGGCTTCACTCCTCCCATGGTTATGTTTGTCCCACCATTCAAGTTTATTTTTACAACAATCACGGCATAAAAAACTCAACCCATTTGGAATTAATCTTGGTCGGTAAGACCTTGTTACTGTAGATCCTGGCGCATATGCCACAGCAATAGCTTTTTCAATTTTGTTACCACAATCACATAAAATCATAATTTTATTTTTTACATTAATTAACTTTTTACTTAAACCTTTCGCTCTTTTAGCAATTTAATTGCCGCGTCAAGGTCCTTAGTAAAACCAGGCAAGTTTCTAGCTGGCTTTTTCACTAGCGGTTTCTTTGGTTTTTTCTCTTGTTTCATAGTTATTTTTATTAATTAATAAACGCAAAAAAACACAGCCCAAAAAAATGGGTGTGTCTGTACTGTACTAAAATAGTATTTAATTTTACTGCACTTAAATCAATATTCATGACGAGAATTTACTTGCTAGCTGAACTATTAATAGCTTATTTTAGTTCACATCTGCTTTTTCGATTCTCTTTTTTGAATATTCAAATTTAAGTATAAAGGCACTTTAAACTATATTAAAAAATATGTCAATAAACTTATTCAAATAAAAAAACACAAGCATATTCAGCTCATGATTTTTTGCTATAATTATTTTTTAGCTATTAACTTTGCCAAATCATCTTCCTTCTCATATCCCCGCAATTCACCGAATAACATACCAAGGCGGTAACTAACCCCGGAAGACATTAAGCGCCAGTTGGTGGTTTCAAGTGTCTTCTTGATAGCTTTTTCCAGTTGCTTTTTGCTGTCATATTCTTCTCGGCCTGACTTTGCATCTCTGATATTAAACGGTGCTATAACATGACGACCTTGCTCGGGCGTCTTCAGTTCCAATTTGATATACCCCTGTTCTTCCAGCTTGGATACAAGCAGATTCTCTAGCTCAACAATGGATAACTTTTTTATCGAAGCCACTTTATCGTACAGCTCTTGATTCGCCTCCCTATCTTCAATCTTCCTTAAAACTTTTTGCAACTGATCTGTTCTTATTTTGAAACTTAAATATTCCTGCCCAGCTTCATCTGATATACAGAACCGATCTCTATCTGTTTCATAATTCGAATCTACTTCTTCGGGCTTGCTTTCCATATCATACTCATAAGTTTTAATTACTCCATGCTCAGGACATTTGTAATAAGTAGTTATTTTTTCTTCTTCACGTTTATGTGTTTTATCCAAAACTTTACCGCACTTGTCGCAATGCTCCGGCGTAGCTTTAAACTCTTCACCGGTATGAAAAAAGCCTCGACCTTTTCGACAACTACCACATCTAAAAATAAATAAAACCTTATCTTCAGTATTCAAATTCCCGATATGCAGTGTCTTTGTCTCAACTGACATTTCCTTGTTACATGCTAAACAAAAAATGCCAACCGGAGTTTTGGCACTTTCCATGAGCTCATCTCGCTTCTTGTCTTCGTCCATCCATTGACGAATTGTTTCGCTTTTTTCCAAATACCTTTCCCCAGTTTCAAAATATAAACCCAGGTCCTTAAACAATCCGTTGGTGGCACGTTTAAATTCATCCTCATTCTTATTACCGGTAATTTTGGTATCACAATCCAAAAAGAACTTTTCCTTTATCCGCATTAAATCAACAGTCATCCGATCATACCTGTCAATATAATATTGTTCTGACTTTAAATGCTTCTCCATACTATTACTAGTCTTCAATATTAAACCCAGTAACTCCGTCTTGTTTTTGAATAATGTTAACTAATTTTTCTGCTTCTGAATATGTAATATTGATTCTTCTTTGTACTGCACTTGGCGAATAACACCTTTCTTCGTACAAAATCTTTTTAACAATCGCCAGCTTTTCTTCGTCGGTTATATTATCCGGTAGTTTTTTAGCTTTACAGCTATGAGTATAATCAATAATTCCCATGTTCAAAAGATAATCAATCAAACGGCAAGCGGTTACGTGATCTATACTAAGCTTGTCATTCAAATCAGCCGCTCGAAGTTCTCTATTCTTCTTGGCTAATACCTCCGCTTTATCAAATAAATCCTTGTTAACTTCAGATAATTCTTTTCTGTCGATATAATTGCCAGCTTTAACCGCTTCAATTATTTTTTCTATTTCATTTTCACTTATAAAAAATCCTTGAAAGCGCCAAGGGGTATTCTCAATTTTCTCAATCTTAACCTTATCACCGGCAACAATCTTTTTCCCCTTTGGTAATTTGATATCAATCTCGCTTTGTTTACAAAGCATGTCACCTTGACCTAATAGTTTTTCTCCTCCGCTCTCACCTAGAATTGTTATTGAATCTTGTTCTGAAGCTGTACTAAATGAAATCTGAACCAAAAATTCAGCTACCATTTCTTTGGGCATTATCTGTTTCGGATCTGGCCTTGATGTACCAAGTATAATATTAAAACCAACCGCTCCTCCCATACTAGCAATCCTAGTTATCTGTTTAAGAAAATAATCATGATCAGCTACCATCAAATCAGAAAATTCATCAATCATTATTATATAGCAGGGCCACTTCTCCTCGGCAAATAAATTATAATTAGCAATATTACTAATTCCTTTTGCTTGAAGTATATCAAAGCGCCTGTCTATCTCCTCCATGCACCAATCAAACGCTTTCCTAGCTTCCTCAGCATTAACCATAACTGGAAATTTTAAATGCTGTAGTCCTTTATAAGTATATAATTCAACCCTCTTAGGATCAATCAGAATCAAACCAAGTTCTTCGGGCTTGCACTGGAATAATAAACTGGCAATTACTGTATGGAAAAAATTAGATTTACCTGAATTCGTAGCACCGCCAATTATTATGTTCCCCCTCTGTCTTATATCGACCACATCGTTAGACATATTATCATCTCGGCCAATTGGCAATCCCACCTTACCTGTCAGTTCATCAAACACGCAATCTTCTAAAGCGTCCTTCAGTCCTACTAATGCTTTCTTCTTATTGGGAATTTCTATCACTATGTATTTTTCTAGTCCAGAAAACAAGCTAACTCTTACCGGATAACTCTTCAGGGCTAAGCTTAGATTGTTCGTAAAATCTTTTTGTTTATAGTTTTCGTAGTTCTCAAATATAATATACTTAAAAACCGATACTCTCGGCGCAACATCAAAGCTAGTATAGATAACTCCGACACCAGCGGATTCAAACTCTTTCTCGATTATCTTTTTAGATTCTTCAAAATCAACACCAACCGGCTTCTCCTTATAATCTCGCAATAAATCTAGGGGTAATAAAAAATTACTAGGTTCTTTTTGTATCATATAATATTCATTATTTGTTTTAACTTATCTGGTTCTGATTTTAGATTGATTAAAATAATTTTTTCTTTGGCATTATTCTCAGCTAGAACATTCGATTCTGCTTGCATAACATAGTCATCCAGCCAACGAAAGTCCTGACTAAAATCTATCGCTTCAGTTTTAAGTGTTTGCCAGTTAGTAGATTTGATCTTATCCAAACAAGGCAATACCTCATCTGGCAACTTGTCCTGTAAATACTGAGCTGTTACTTGTGCATTACCTCGACAGTGGGTAGTAAGCCAATATACATTATGTTTATCAGTAATATATTTTAAAAATTCAGAAACATAATCTGCTGGCTTCGAATCTTTTTTAATTAAAACTTGATCTATATCCAGATAAATATTCATAAAAATATATTAGTTTCTACAATTCATTTTCTTCAATAGCATCTTCGACCCATCTACTTACATCGCTAATTTCATATACTTTGTCAGGATAAACAGCAACAATTTTATAATTATTATGTAGTTCACATTCGCTCCAAACTTTCTTACACAACTTACATTTTTTATTACTGTCTAAAGGTTCAACATAACCAACATAAACTTGGTAATCCATTTCTTCATGTGGTCCATGAATTTTCCAGGTTTCATCCAAACATGGAGACAGGTTTAGTTCAGGTAATTTTTTTCTAATTTTATGAAAATGATATTCATTTCCTTCTTCGTTTAATTTTATATCACCCATATCTTTTATTTTTATGGCCAAAACTGCGCTGCAATATTGGCTGCTTTTTTAGTTGAATATTCCCACTGTTCTCCGGCGCATGTCCCCATGTCCCAGCGAATATGTCGTTCAAATATACACCCGGTTAGAAAATACCATGGAAAAAAAATGAGGCGTAACGCAAGAAATATTAATATACATAATACAACCCCTCCCCAAAAAACTTTTTCCTTCTTAGTTATGTACATATTATTTCTTTTTTTTCTTATCATTTTCTTTTTTCTCAATTTTCTCTGATATCGGACTACTTGCATCAAACATATTCCACATTTCAAATGTAAACCAATCAATATCTGTAATTTCAACTCTTTCGATTAACCAATGTTCTGCTCTTTTTAAAATATCGGCCTCTCGCCTATTTTTATAAAATTCATCACGCAATTGCATTACCTCAACTCTAACAAGCTCTTTCTTAGGCGAAGTCGGCTCCACCCCTTCCGGTAAATTTGAAAAATAATACTCTTCAAATTTTTGTTGAAATACTTTTAGATTCACTTTCAAATTCTCGACTATGTCTTTCTTTTTATTTTTCAATGCAAGAATACCAATGTAACATGCTCGTTCCATAATCCTTGGTTCAGTATAACCATATTTAGAATCAGACTCTTTCTCAAACATATCCATGGCTAATTTAAATAAAATTTCAATAGCATCTTCAGCTAACTTATCTTGATTGACATCAAAAGATATTATCACAATAACCGAAACTGCTTCTACTAATTTATCAAAATGTAAATTGGATTCAATTTTTTTTACTTCATGTGTGAACCAGGACGGCTGATGCAAATACCAACCAAGAATCCTTATCAGCTCTTCTTTTTGTTTATTCCATTTTTCATCCTTAATACAATTAACCATTAGACAAGAAATATCAATAATAGTTTTGGCAAAAGTTTCAACTAAAGCATGGTCTGCTGTTTTAATTTTTTCCGATATCTCACGAAGACAACGACGATATTCCTCAATTAGACGGACAAAAGTCAACTGCGTATTATCTCTTTTATCATTTTTTTCTTTTTGTGCAATCTGATATAGAACATTTGCTAAATGAGAAACCCTATAAAATATTGAGTCCAACTCGACGGAGGCATAAATATCTTGTATGCTTTTTGTTCTTATATTTAAAAATACAAAAAGAGTTATAGAACTAATATGATCAAAGTAATTTCTCAAATAAAGCCTCCTATCTGTAATGCTCTTCAGAACTAAAGCTTGCAATATAATATCGTAAACTTTAATCACTTCCTTCCAAACAACATCAAGTCGATTTGAAATACAATGAAAAGCGATTTTATCTAAAATATTATAAACAGAATATAAGTCTTGTTCACAACCGTTAGCAATCATCACTGGGATTATTTCTTGATATGCTCGCACTCCTTGAAACATTGCTTCCATATTATTATTTTTCACCGCACTAACCAATAATGAATCTAGGTATCCCCTGCATTGTGAAAAAATTGGATTGCTTCTTTGTCTGGGACCAACATATTTAATATTTTGAGCATTTATAGCTAGGCTTTTCAATATGTTTATTATATGAGTTACGCCTACGCTATCATTTTTATTAATATAAAACTCTCCCCTAGAAACAAAGTTCTCTAAGTTGGGCGTAAGGAAACTCTGTGAATCGCTCACGCCAACCCAAATAACATCAGCTGAGGGAACCACCAATGACGACTCACTCCTTAAGCTAAAATACTTTAATATAATTTTATAAGCAGTTGTTAATGAATTTCTCGCCATTTTCTTTTCTTGAGAATTATAAAGCTTGTCGTGGAAATCAAAAAGATAATCTAGTCTATTGTTAATATCTGAAAAATAAGATTGAAATCCCCTGTAGGCGGTCGCCTCTGCTAAACTCTTATCAATAGGCTCACCTGATTCACTAGGTTTTGAAGAATACAAGACTGCAACCTCGCTAGCTAACTTCTTTATTTTATTTAAATATTCATAACTACTACTTTCTATAATTTTTAAATTATTATTAGGTTTTATTTTTTCTCTTATTCTTCTAAACAAAAAATATAGCAACCAAAAAACAAGACCAACAACAATCAACGAACCTTGAGCGAGAAAGTTTAAAGTTTCTTTACTAAAAATATTCGAAGAAGATGTAAAGATTATTGCTAGTGAAAAAAATGCAAAAATAAAAAACGTAATCACCCAATATATTGCAGATTGAAACTTGTCTTTAGCTACTAAATCAAAAAACCCAGCAGATGATCGCTGGGCCGCATTTTGAATTAATAATATAGTTAAGGAGAAAACTATTGCTAATGCGCTTCCAAACATTGCGCCACTAGCGGTAAAAAATCTAATACCTCCTTCTGAAAGAATGGAGCCATTAGCTAGCTTTAAAATATAAAATGATATTATTATAATCAAAGTAAAATATACTATAGATAGAACTGCGAAAGAATAACGATGTATGTATTTATTATACAAGTGCAAAAACAAAGTCTTTATTTTAAACTTTAAAAATAAATAATAATAGACAATGATTTTTTTTACTTTACCAAACGCATTAGTAATATTCTTTAATATATTCATAACTTTTATTAAATAGTTCCGCTTCCTTATGTAACTTGTATCGCAATAAGGTTTTTCTTAAAGCTTTTTGGACTTCACGCTCTCCTGCGTTTGTGGTTTGCCACCCCGGAAACCTTACTATTTTCACTATCTCATCTATATCATTAACGATTTTTTCAACAATGGCAGGAGTGGCATCAGTTTTTGATTCAAGAAATAATTCGGTTAGTGCTGTCTTCGCGTTTTTGCGCTCATCCTCTGTTTGGACATCTTTCTCTGCAACCACCACATCACGCGCCAAAGACACTAATTGTTTTAGGAAATCTACACTATTGATAAGTCCTTTCATAGCCTGATCTCGTAACTTCTCAAGGCGCTCAGACAAGGCAACAAATTGTGGATTATTCTTGTGTTTTTTTAACCGACGTATTAATTCCTTCTCAATCTCTTTCCCCTTCTCATCTGTATTTCCTTCAGTTAGTGTCTCAATCATGTTCGAATCAAGAATGATTTTATCAAGATCGTCATTCACTACGCCCACTTTCATGTGATCATGCATTAATTTTGTAGTCTGAGCACCTAACGCGTGCCAAAGCAAACGCCCGGTATCATCAGATGCGGGCTTAATAGATTGGTAGACTTGCGATAACCAACGATAGTCTTTTTCATATCGATTAAGGACTGGGTCTGGTGAAACTGACTCCCATATTTTCGACAAAAACACATAGTCTGCAGCAAAAGAATCTTTCTTCTTATCAGTATTAACACAATCTTGGGCTAACTGAAGACCTTCAAATCCCTCTATACCACGATCTACGCCAGGAAAATGCTTTAGACATTTATCAGTTGCCTCTGGCAAGATCATTCTTAACTCACTAATATTTGTTACTATAGACTTAACTCGCTCATCATCAAATTCTAACGACTTAGCAACATCATCAAACACTCCATAATAATCAACTATTAATCCATGGCTCTTGTCCTTATAAACTCTGTTTGTGCGACAAATTGCTTGAAGCAAACCATGGTCTTTCATTGACTTATCAAGGTACATGCACTGCAATATAGGAGCATCAAACCCAGTCAGAAGCTTTGCTGTTACAATTAAAAATTTTAAAGAACTTGAAGGGTCTCGATATGTTTCCAACAATCGCTCTTCTTGATCTTTTGATAACTCATACTTGCGCCTAAATTCCAGTTCATCGCTTGCTGAAGTTGATATCACTACTGCAGACGCATCTTCAGGAAACAACTTATCAAGTTCTTTTTTATAAATATCACAAGCATACCTATCAGGTGTAACTATCATAGCTTTTAATCCCTGGGGTTCTACTTTAAGTTTATAATGCGATGCAATATCCTGGGCAATCATACTAACTCGTTTAGGTGACTTTAAAAAAGCGGACATCTTAGCAGCATGATCAATCAATTGCTTTCTCTCTTTGTCAGACAGATGTTGTGTTAATTCAATAAAAGATTTATCTACTCCTACTTTATCAAAATGTATATCAAGTAAACGCGGTTCAAAATGCAACTTCAATGTAGCTCCGTCATCAACTGATTCTTGAAACGAATATAAAGACATATATCCTCCACTATCTTCAGGGGAACCAAAAGCATAAAATGTATTTCGATCGGCTTTGTTTATTGGAGTACCTGTTAAACCAAATAAGAAAGCGTTTGGAATAGCAGACCTCATTTTTCTTCCCAAATCTCCTTCCTGAGTTCTGTGTGCCTCATCAACTAGCACGATAATATTCTCTCGTTCATTTAATGGTCCGTCCACTTCACGGAATTTATGCATCATAGTAATTATAATTTTCCTTGTATCTTGTTTTAATTTTTCCATTAGATCTTTTATCGAATCAGCCGGAACAACGTTGGGTATTTCTGTCACACTAAAATTGTTTGACATCTGGCTATCTAAATCTTGCCGATCAATAACCACAAGCACAGTAGGACTTTTTAATTCTGGATCCTTTCTAAGTTTTTGAGCAGCGAACACAATTAAGTATGATTTTCCAGACCCCTGAAAGTGCCATATGAGACCCTGCTTCGTCTTGCCCTCTTTAACCCTGTCTACTATCTTGTTAGCTCCTTCGTATTGTTGGTAACGGCTTATTACTTTTATTCTTCGATTCTTTTTATCCGTTGCATAAAGTGTAAAATTTTGAATAAGATCTAATAAAACCTCCGGTCTAAATTGATCTTTGATAGCCGCATCTATTTCCTTTAGCTCGGTGTGTTTCCTTTTCACCTCTTCAGTTTTCCAGGGACCCCACAGTTCCAAAGGCATTCGCACAGAACCATAACGATAAGTCTTTCCTTCTGTGGCAAAAGAAAAAAGATTTGGAACAAAAAGTTGTGGAATAGTATTCTCATAATCATCATGAATATCGACAGCTCCGTCCAACCAGGATATAGCTGGTCGTACAGGAGTTTTTAACTCTCCGACTACTATCGGGATGCCATTGACTAAGAACACAATATCAGGTCGCTTCTCGGTTTTCCCGATAACTGTATATTGGTTAGTAACTATAAAAGAATTGTTATTTATATTTTCAAAATCTATTAAGTATATTGGAACATGTTGATTATTCTCTCCAAAAGGCATAGTTTTTTCTCCTGTCAACCACTTCGAAAACTCTTCATTTGCTTTTACTAAACCAACAGAATCAACTGACAGTAAAATAGTTTTTAATTTATATAACACTTCTTCAGCTAATTCGGGCCGTTTCGTTATATCGGGATTAATCTTTACCAACGCCTCTCTTAACTCAAGCTCCGCTAAAACATCTTCTGGATCTCTTTTTAAATCATTTGCCGCTCTATATTTCCAAAGATAATCGCCATATACCGAAGATAGTTCGACTGTTTCTGTACTTTCTGAAGTGTCTATTTTTACTCCAGAAATTCTATAAATCAAATATGATTCAATTGTATTTAATTCATTGAAAGCCATATTAAAATATTGAATTAATTATATTAGTATTTATTTTTTTCACATCACTATAATAATCAATTAAATTTATAATTTTACTATCAATATCATTGATAAAGTCAGTAATTCTTTCTTGTTCCTTTATTGGTGGCATTAAAAGGGGAAATTTTTTAATACTTTTTTCCTTAATTGCAGTAATACCAGTGGTTCCTACAGTATATTTTTTAATCAAATATTTATATTCCATTGAATTAAACTTGTGAAAAAGAAAATTTGTATTTACATCTTTATCTTTATTTCTAATAACCAAAACAAAGCTATCAGCGAAGTAACCATTATCAATATTGAACAAACAAGTTCTGCCCAAAGTTCCTTGTCCACCTGTATTAAATAGAATATCGCCATTTTGAAGCATTTTTTCTTTAACATTATTAAAATCAATATTTATCTTAGCTATCCTTTCCGCTTTTACACCTTCTGGAAATACCGCTCCCGATGGGATCAACTTATATTTTCCGTTTGAACTCTTTTCCGCGTTCACTCCTTTAAACCATTTAATTTCAAATGAACCCAGAACCCCTGTTTTCCAATTTGATGGAGTATTATTTGTATACTTACCCTTCGCTAGATTATCATAACCAATCAATAATAATTTCTGTGAAACAACGTCTTTATATGTCTTTAAGCTGTTAATGCAATTTAAAGTGTTTTCTCGCAAATCGTCTACAGATTTTATTAATTCTAAAAAATCTTTTTGCTGCTTTATGGGTGGCAATAAAAAATTTTGTTTTGAAAGAATGTTCCATTTTATGGTTGGTGACAATGACCCCTCCGAAATATCAATTGCTCTATGCATAAAACTATCAGAGTGTAAAAAAAATGGAAATAATTCTGGTAAGATAACATTTGACTTTGCTCGTAAAACCATAGAATGTGCAGAACAAATACCATTAAAAGTTGCTATTGCGGCTTTCCTTTGATATGCTCTTCGTTTGCCAAAAATAACATCTCCTTTATAAATTTTCAACTTCGTCCCAATGACATCAGAAGGATGCCCGTGCCTCTTAATGTGGATTGAATTAGAATCTAAATGTTCAAGCCCAACATAAATCTCTGATTCACTTTCGATCGGTTCTACTCTTTCAGAAATATTCTCTGAAATATCATTAAATCTATATTTGTTCCAATTCTGTTTATTTATTTTCATAATTAAATATATTATTAATTTCAGATTTAATACTGTTTGATTTTTTTTTCCATTCTTTAATAAATTTTTTTATGTCAATTTCTTTGCTATAGTTTTTATAATTTCCAACGTTTGAGATATATAACGATATTGTAAGATTTGAATCGAACTTTAAAATTTCATCGATACTTACAATCTTCGCAAATCCTTCAATGTCCATATAATTTTTATATGCTTTATATATTTTTGAAATATTTATATCTGTTAGGTAGCTAAGTCCATTAAAATTTTCTACATCGTTTATAGCATTAATGAAAAAAATATTGTTTTTTTGCTTTTTTATTTTGTTATTTTTACAAATAAGCAAACAAGCTTCCATAGGAGAGTTGTAAAACAAATTTGGACCTAAACCTATTACAGCTTCAATCAAGTCAGCCTCAATTAATTTTCTTCTGATTTCTTTTTCTTGATCTCTAAATAATATTCCGTGAGGCCAAAGCACTACTGACCGACCATATTTTTTATCCGAACTCTTTAATATATGCTGTTGAAAAGCATAGTCTGCGCACCCCTGAGGTGGAGTACCAAACATATTTCTACCATAAGGATCATGCTCAAAAGAATTTCTATCCCAACGCTTAATCGAGTAAGGTGGATTAGCAAGTATTACATTAAACTTTTTAAGTTCATCGTTTTCTATAAAAGCTGGGTTTTTAAGTGTATCCCCTCTATCAATTTGAAAATCTTCAATCCCATGCATAAACATATTCATCCTAGCTATTGAAGATGTTATTAGATTTATTTCTTGACCATATAGTTTTAACGAACGAAATTCTTTACCCTGTCTTTTTAACTCAAGAGCACAATTCAAAAGCATACCTCCTGAACCACAGGTTGGATCATAAACACTTTCTCCAGGTTTTGGATCCATTAATTTTGTCATTAATTGCACTACTGTTCTGTTTGTATAAAATTCAGCAGCTGTGTGACCGCTGTCATCTGCGAATTTCTTAATTAAAAATTCATATCCATCGCCCAGTTTGTCATCAGGTACATTTTGAATTGTTAACTTTTTTTGAGAAAAATGTTCTATCAGATCAATTAATATTTCATCAGATAGCCTTTGCTTATTAGTCCATGCGGCATCACCAAAAATGCCATACAACACATCCTTGTTTGTCTTTTCAATAGTCTCCATGGCTTTCTGTATCGCCATTCCTATATTTTTACTTATCCGTCTGATGTCTTTCCAGTGAGATCCTTCAGGTATTTTAAATCGATGATATTCAGCATAATCATTTCCAGTCTCTTTTTCAGATAACTCTTTTTCTTCGTCAAAGACATCGCATATACGTTTGTAAAAAAGTAACGGGAATATATACTGTTTATAATCACCAGGATCAATTACTCCTCGCAAAAGAGTTGCCGCGCCCCATAAATAATTTTCTAATTCATTTTGTTTCATAGTAGGTCAAACTTTTTTAATTGTTTTTTAAAATATTTTTCAGAATCCCACATCTTTTGTATTGTTATATTTGCCTGCTTTTTTACATCGTCTATTTTAGGTAAAAAATCTTCGATTTCTTTTTCTATATATAATGGAATGCTCAAACTATAATCGTTATCCTTGACTTCTTTTAGGCTGGCAATATGTACATAATTTTTTACTTCCGCATATTTATCGTACCATTTATAAATTTGTATAATATGTTTTTTTTCTAAAAAATTTTGTGCTCGTCCAGTTTTCATTTGCTCACTAGCATCAATAAAGATTATTTTATTAATTTTATTTCTCACTTTCTGTTTTCTTAAAACAATAATACATGGAGCAAGGGTAGTACCATAAAATATATTAGACCCTAAACCAATCACTGCTTCAATTAAATCATTCTGAATAATTGATTTGCGTATTTTACCCTCCTTCCCTTCTCTAGTAAGGGCTCCCTGAGGAAGAACCACTGCCATTCTGCCTACGATTGATTCCATGGAACTAATCATATGTTGTACCCAGGCATAATCCCCGTTCGAATCATTGGGAACTCCAAATAAATTCCTTCCAAATGGATCGGGCTCCCACTTTTTTGAACCCCACTTCTTCAATGAAAAAGGTGGATTAGCAACGACACAATTAAACTTTGCTAATTTGTCACCATCAAAAAAAGCTGGGTCTCTTAAAGTATCTCCTCGTATAATATTAAAATCTTCAATCCCATGCAAAAACATATTCATCCTCACAATGGTTGAAGTAGTCAAGTTCTTTTCCTGACCATAAAGCTTTAAGGTCCTTGCGTCTTTACCAGATTCTTTAATGTGATGACTAGCCTCTAAAAGCATGCCGCCAGTACCACAAGCAGGATCATAAACCTTATCCCCCTCCTTGGGATCAAGAATGTTTATCATCAAACTAACCACATTTCTTGGTGTATAAAACTCTCCTGCTTTTTTGTTTGTTAAATCTGCGAAATGTTTTATCAAATATTCATATGCCTGGCCCAACATATCAGGCTCTACATTTTGATTTGTTAATTCATATTTAGAAAAATGCTCGATCAAATCAATCAATAATTCGTCTGATAATTTTTCCTTATTACTCCATTGAGTATCACCAAAAATACCATATAAAAATTCCTGATTCGTTTTTTCGATTTCTCTAAAAGCATATTGAAGCTTCTGTCCAACATTTATAGTTGTTTCCCTGACATCACGCCAATGACATCCTTCGGGAATCGTAAATCTATGAAATTCTGGTAATGTTGCATATTCCTCATCTCCGCCTGACTCCTTTAAAGCTTGCTTATATTCTTCTTCGTATACATCTGATATACGTTTATAAAATAAAAGTGGAAATATATATGCCTTAAAATCAGCAGCATCTACTGGTCCTTTTAAAATCCAAGCAGCCTTAGCTAAGTACTGTTCAAGTTGTGATAAAGATATTTGTGTATCCTTAGGCATAATTTAATATATAAAAAATAAATAAAAAAAGAATTGAATTGATTTAATTCTCTTTTAATTTACCACTTTTTAATACCTTAAGTCAAGGTCAAAATCGCTAATTCTCGCTGAAAACTAGGGTGTTTTGTCAAGTGTTAGGTATAATTTACCGTGTAGATTGATATAAATTATACGACAACAACAAAAAAGCCGAGGAATTCATATTGAATACCCCGGCTTTAATGATTTATGCCTGCTTTGTATACCTACAATTCGGATAAGACTTACATCCATAGAAGAATCCATTGCGCCCGCTTCTCTGGACAAGCTTGTTCCCGCACTCAGGACAAGTGCTAGACTCATCTTCCTCATCTGGGAATAAATCATTAGCTGTAATTCTTTTCGGTTCCGGTTCTGCGCCAATGCTAGCCTGACTATCCATATGGTTCTTTAATTGACTAAAAAGCTGAATAGCTTCGGCGACATCGTCTGTCCTGATATTAAGAAGTGTACTACGCTCAAGAATGTTTCCAAGCGCATCTGTTTTGACTGACCCATTGATTTGGATTTTGTTAATTGTTTCCATAATTTTAATCCGTCTTTAGACCGCACCGACGACAAACCGAGAAGTAATAAACTTCATCGTTCTCATAATCGAAAGCCGGAACTGTAAGAAACTTATGATTACAGTTTCTTTGTTTAACTTTTTCAACTTTGATTACAGCAGTGTCGATACTTAATTGTTTAGACATTGTATTATTAAATTAATTATAAAGTGAAGGAAAGCTAGAATAAGTAATACCCTAGCTAACCACTCACCAATTTCCCTAGCGCCCACGCTAAACTTTAGTTACCTGACTGGAAACGAAATCCATTCCATCCAGAAAGTAATTAAATACTGAGGATCTATTAGCCTCGTCTTTAGTCATGAGTTCTCCTTGTCCCGATAACACGTAGTCATCAAACAAGCCGGGAACGTTGCGATTAAATCGCGTTCGTAGGTCGCAGTCGGAAGCAATCCGGGCAACCACGCTTTTTATATCCATTAGTTTTACTTTATGAATTATAAAACCGCCCTGTGTTAGAGCGGTTATTAGCACGACAAGACTTTAAGTCTCAATCTTTGATACCTGTTTATGATAAAAAAGATTTACGACTCTTGGATAACGGGTTACGACGTTGCCATTATCATCCGTCTTCTCAACAATTGTAGTTGACTTGAGAGCTTTCTCTCCTTTATTAACCTTGTAACCGGCTTTGGCCCAGCTACGAAAAGTTAATGCATTAGAATAGGGGTCGTAATTAGCTACTTCCTCCTCGCCCCATCTGTCTGCAATTTGTGCTGCTACTCGACGATAGGTCTCTTGTGAGCCGCGATAAGTTGATCTTGGTTTTTCCATACGATTGTTAACTTAATAATTAGTAACGCCCCCAAATTTGTCGACCTTTAAAAAAATAATTAAGGGGTCAATACTATATGCCCATCCGCTTCCGATACCGTTGGAACAGATATTGTTTATATTAAATAAAAAAAAGACCATCAGTATAAAACTAATGATCATATTGTGTGGTTGTGGACACCAAAGACGCCATGGACGCCATCCTAGCTACAAAAAAGGGCCTCCCCCCGAGGTCTAAAAGAGTAGATACCAGGAAGTCTGGGTATATTCAAGCCTATTTTTTTTATAACACCAAAAACACGAACATGCGTTCGTATTTAAATCATAAAAAGTGTGTAAAAAGTATAGCAAACTTATAGCATTTCTTATGCAAAGTTATATTGGCTATTAAATAACTAATATTAAATAAAACAATAGCAAATTTATTCTTATAGCCGGCTTTAACGTGGTAACAAGCTTGTGGGAATAAACAAAACACCCCTTCTCCCCCTAGAATCTAGTCATGAAAGACGTGAAGGACGTGAAAAACTACATATTATTTAGTGGATGCTTGATGATTTGACCTCTTAAATGCTCTGCGCTTGCTGATAAATAGATGGTTGTTGTCTTAATATCAGAGTGCCCCATCATTCTAGACAAGGAATAGATATCACATCCCCCTTCAAGCATAAGTGTGGCAAAGGTATGTCTAAGCTTATGACTAGAGAACTTTATACCAGAAGCTTCCTTTATCTTCTCAATCAAACGTTTTAAACCTATCTTTGTAAAACCCATATCCCTGTTTAAAGAAGTAAAAAACTCCGGACAGGTCTTTTTAAGTCTCGTTCTTTCACGCAAGTATGTTTTTAGTATTTCCGCCAAGCGGTAGTTCATAGGAATAATTCTATCTTTACTCCCTTTTCCTTGTCTTACAAATATTGTTAAGTTTTCCAGATCAACATCAGCAAACTTTAAATTCAATAGTTCTTGTCGCCTCAGCCCGGCGAAAATAAAGGTGGCAAATATTGCATGGTTTCTATATCTAAGAAATGTATAGGGGTAAGGATAATTATAAGCTACCTCCAAGAGCCGAATCGCATCCTGTTTGGTTAGCTTGGGTGGTAAAGATTTTGTTAGCTTAGGAACTTCTATGTCCTCTATCGGGTTGAAAGATATATGCTTTTCCTTGATACACCAAGTAAAGAAAACATTAAGAGTGTTATGGTAGCTAATAAAGGTAGCGGGTTTCCATTTGTATTTTGTTCTCCCGGTAACGAAGAAAGCCTTAACTCTAGAATCATCTAGCTGAGACATGCGCCTAATTTTTGTACGGTTACAAAAAATCTGTACCACTTGGTTATAGCGATATGTAGTATCCGGAGACAAACCCCGAATATATTTAGCATGATCACAGAACTGTTGAACTAATATTTTTATATCCATACAAAAAAGCCTGCAGTATTATCCGCAGACTTTTTCTTTGAGCCGAAACCGGGACTTGAACCCGGGACCCCTTCCTTCGTTTACACCCTATTTTATATAACACATATATAGGGGCTAGACTGTATCTCAGACATATCCCTTCTTATCGGGACTTAGTCTCTCTTGTCAGTCGTTCGGGCGTATTGTTAATTGACGCCACGGTCTTAACCTTGTGTCAGGTCTTTAACCGTTATTCGAGATTCGATATCAGGTTTCCCTGATAAAGGGCAAGAGACAAACGTCTCACCATGGAAGTGCTCTACCACTGAGCTATTTCGGCATGTTTTAATTGTACAAAATGATGTCCTTGATGTCCATGACGTCCAGAGCCCGCGACCACTTTTGACATGGAGATGGTCACTACCTATACTTTCTTAGCTAGCCTTAGCTCAAACCACTAGACCACTTCTTTACCATGGTAGTGCTCTACCAAGTGAGCTACATCGGCAAAAATATATAAATTTTACTAACTTTTTTATAATAGCCGATGACCCGTTCTTGTAGTGAACGAGTGCTATCTCCCATTTTGACAGTAATGCTAGCTAAAACCACTAGACCTGTTTATTACCATGGAAGTGCTCTACCACTGAGCTATATCGGCAATTTTTTTAAAGCAAAATGCAAAAATTAAAATCAAAATAATTTTTTGATTTTAATTTTTGCATTTTGATATTTTCTATATTTCCTTTATTTTTTTATCAAATACCTCCAATTTCTTGTTTTCTGGATTTACTTTTTTAAGGTTATCGAATGCATCTAAGGCGGTTGCTTTGTCTTTGTTTATTATACTTATTTCCAATTTCATGTCAAGGTATCTTGGGTTATTAGGCTCAGTTTTGGTGGCTGATTTAATATACTCCATTGCCTTGGAATATTCTTCATTGTCCTTGCTAATCTCAGCTAATTCAAAATTAATCGAAGAAAGAAAATGAGGATCATTAGCTTGATCGTTGTTTTTTAATTTATTATCCTCAATCTCTGACTCATCTCTTTCGATCAGACGCAAAATATGTTCAAAAGTCTGCTTGGCTTCTCTGTATTGTTTTTTTTGTGCATACAATCTACCCAAACCTTTGAAAGCTTCTAGGTTTTGACTATCTTTACTGATTAGATCAATATATACTTTCTCTGCTTCTTCAAATTTCTCGTCCTTTACTAATTCCTCAGCTTGTTCGGTCATAGACAAAACTTTTTCCTCGCTAAGTTCGGTTTCTTCGGCTTCCTTATTATAATTATCTTTGAATTCAAGTAATTTCTTGTATAATAAAGTAAAAAATGAACCAATATTCAAAATGACAGGCTTCATGTTATTTACAAATTTTGAATTGTAACGTATTACATTTCTTTTCAATCTATTGCTAATGATTTGCTCCTTGAATCTGGCTTCTTTTTCGGCTTGAATGGTCTCAACATCAAGTGAGGCTAAAACTGAAAATTTCCTAACTACAATAATCATGATAGTCATCAGACTAGCTAAGATTATTAATAAAGGGATGATATTATACATAAATTTTTTTTATCCTCGCTTGTTTATGTCTTTATATTAGCTAATTTTACTTTGTCAGCACTACCAAGTATTTTCATATGCTCAATTGCCTTATTCTTCACGGCTTCAATACCAGGTCCAAGTAGGTGCCTAGGATCAGTATCTTTGGGATTATCTTTGCAATATTTCTTTACTGCATCAGTAAAACTTATTTTTATGTCAGAACAAATATTGATAATATTAACTCCATTTTTAATTGATTCTTCAATCTTATTAACTTTCACACCAGAGCCTCCATGTAAAACAAAAGGAATTTTAGTGGCTGTTTTAATGCTTTTGAGTAAATCTATTAATATATCTTCATTGTCATACACCCCGTGAGCTGTCCCAACTGCAGCTGCGATAGTATCAACTCCGGTTTCTTTGACGAATTTAATTACCTCATCCAATTCAGCTATAGGAATATCTTCGATCTTCCCACCGTTATCACCATGCCCTCCCATGATAGCCCCAACCTCCCCTTGCACCCACACATCTTTGTTGTGAGCTATTTCTACTACTTGTTTTGTTAAGGCAATATTCTCATCAAGTGGCAAATGTGAAGCATCAATATGAACTGATGAAAAACCAGCATTGATACAACCAAGCACATAATCAAGCTTCTTGCCATGATCAAGATGTAGAGCAATCGGTACTTGAGTTGCTACATTTTTAGCTACAGTTGAAACTAAATGAGTTACTGGCTTTAGTCCCATATAGTCTATAGCTCCTTCACTCACCTGAATAATAGCTGGTGATTTGGCTTCTACCGCAGCTTGAGCAACTCCAAGAATTGACTCAAGACCATGAACATTGAAAGCACCAACTGCATAACCTTGTTTTTCTGCCTCCTTAACAATATTTTTAATGTGATCTAACATAAATCAATTTATATCTACTATTTATTAAACGATTTAATTACTTTGGCAAATTCCTCTGCGTTCAAACTAGCTCCACCCACCAACATACCATCGATATTTTCTAGGCCCAAGAATCCAACTACATTACTGGAATTAATACTACCTCCATAGATTATTTGAAAATTTTCGTCTACTACATCTTTGCCAAACATATCATTTAGAGTTAAACGAATCACTTTGTGAGCATACTCAGCTTCAGCTGGCTCGATCGCAGTTCCTGATCCAATTGCCCAAATAGGCTCATAGGCAACAATTATTCTATCTCCTTGGCCGAATTTAAGCCCGCCCAAAGCCTGTTGCAACTGATCAAATAAAACAAAGTCTCTTCTGTCTGTTTTTCGCTCATCCCAATTTTCACCTATACAAACAACTGGTGTTACACCTTCTGTTTCTAAAACTAACTTGGTCTTTTTGTGAATCATTTCATAGTTCTCCATCATAAATTTTCGTCTCTCAGAATGACCAATAATAATGAATTCACAACCCGCTTCCTTAAGCAACTGCGGTGAAATTTCTCCAGTATAGGCTCCTTGCTGTTCCCAAAAAGCATCCTGGCTACAAATTTTCAAACTAGTATCTTTTAAAATATCAGCTACATCACAAACAGATAAAAAATTTGGTGCCACAGCAATCTCAATCCCCTTTATTTCTTTCAAAGGATCAATTAAATCCTGAGCAAGTTGCTTTGACTCACTCAAACTTATTTTCATCTTCCAATTAGCTATGATTATTTTTTCTTTAGACATAGTTTTATACTAATAAAGTAAGACACAAATTAAAAAGATACAAGCAACAACAAATTCTAATATTCAAATCAAAAAATTTATTCTACTTTTTTTATTATTACTAAAATATATTTATCAACTCTTTATTTTCTTGTTTTTTAGATTTATTTGTTTCTTGGATAATATTCTAAATCACCATTTCCATTCATAATTCGCATAAACCCAATTAATCAAATGTTTAGTGTCTTCAAATCTATCAGCATGACCATGGCTCCCTAGAACTACTGTTATAACTCTTTTGTTTTGCAAATTTTCAAACATTGAAACAAAACAATATCCAGCGGCTCCCGTAAAACCAGTC
This sequence comes from Candidatus Parcubacteria bacterium, assembly GCA_002869165.1. GTDB lineage: Bacteria > Patescibacteriota > Patescibacteriia > Patescibacteriales > UBA12075 > BM705. Next base: position 34,629 of record PKTK01000006.1, read on the forward strand.
TTGCCTCCCAATATTCTTATATCACCTTCCTCGAAATCATCAAGTAAAATGTCTGTACTTTTTACTGTTTTACTTTTTCCGCTCTTGGTAGTAAAAACATAAGACTCTCGGGAAACGCAATCTCTGATAGTTGGATTTCGCAACGCCTCACTAAGAAGAACTGATACTTCATAAGCTGTAGAAGTATTCCAAGAACTTAGACCGATCGGATCAACAAAGCTGGTTTTCTCCAAATCTAAAAAATCTGCTTTTTGATTCATTAGATCAACAAACTCTTCTTGAGTAAAACCACTAGCACTGACTAGAGCTTGTGTAGCAGTATTTGCTGAAGCTACCAAACTAGCATATAAAAGATCTTTAAGTTTTACAACTTCACCTTGGTAAACATAAATTCTTCCTCCACTGATATGATCACTTGCTTGTATCTCATATTCACTATTCCAGTCAAGCCCAAGATCCATTAATACAAGCGCTGTGGCCAACTTAGTGATACTGGCTATAGATCTCTCTTTGTCCTCAGCATAGGAATAAAGCACTTTCCCACTATTAACATCCAAAGCTAGAATACTGCCTGCTCCATGCGACAACTTGGATGTTTCCTCCTTTTTTTCTGGGGCAAAATTACTTTTATCTACTACTGGAAGGACATTATCTAATTCACTGATCTTTAAATAACTTTTTATTCGTTTTTCCTCATCCACTTCCTCACCAACTTCTTCAGAAACACCCAAGACTTTACCGTTTTCTTCTTCTAAAACTATTAATTTTGATTCATCTATTTCACTTCCAGGTATAAAATGAATGATTGTCATGGCAGACACGACAAAAATAACTATTACTAGAATTAAATTTCTAATTATTTGCATGGGGATTTAAATAATTTTTAATTTTTTTAATTTTTTAATTTTTAAACAATTTCCAATTTTTTATTTTTCTAATTTCTAAACACCTTTCTCATCCCCTCCATTGTTATATTCCTTCTCATCTTCGCTCTCTTCCTAGTCATCATCATACTCTTCATTATCCTCATCATATTCTTCATTTTTTTCTTCTGCTTCTAAGTCTTCCTGAAGATCAACTTTTTTGATTTTAATATCTTTTTTTTCTTCTGTATTCTTTTCCTGTTTTTCTTCCTTCTTATTAACATTCTCATCTTCTAACATTCTATCAATGGAATCATCTTGCGATAATTTTTCAAAGTCAGGTAGTTCACTTACATCTGATATACCCAAAAATCTAACAAAATCCATGGTTACATTATAATAAGATTCATCTTTTTGTTTATCAACTTTCACCTCAACCAAACCTCTAAGCAAAAGATTACGCAAGATCAAAGAACAATTAACGCCTCTAATTCTGTCTAAATCTAATTTTGAAATCGGGCCTCGATAGGCAATGATAGTCAAAGTCTCTAGGCTAGGCCTCGAAAGCTCACCGCTGGTTTCGTCTTGCAAGAATTCCTGAATCAGCTTGGCATTATCAGCTGAACTTACCATTTGAAACTTACTAGCATTCTTGATAATCTGAATTCCTTTTTTGGCTTCCTGATACTCTTTGACTAGATCCTCGCAAGCCTTCTTAACCTCCTCGTCATTTTTCTTTACAAACCCTGCCAATGCCTTCACGCTCATTGGTTTAGCGGAAATAAATAGCAGAGACTCGATTTTGGATTTTATACTCATTATTTTAATCTTTTTGTCATTCCCGGCCGGAGCGAAGCAAAAGGGAAGGGAATCTCGTCAATTTATACTTCATGAGATCCCCTTCCCTCTCTTCGATCGCCGGGGATGACAAATATTATTTTACCATCTCTCAAGGGTTATCTCTCCAAACAGTGCATCTTGCTCTAACTTTACTTCTCTCTGGCGCATCATTTCCAGCGCTGCCAAGAATGATACTATTATTTCAGTTTTATTACTGGCGTTTTTAATTATTTTATTAAAGGAAAATTTTATTCGTTTAACTATCATTTCCTTGATGGAAAATATCTTGTCATCAATATTTATCTTTTCATCTTCCATAGTCTTCTCCTCTAGTCTTTCTACAGGACGTAAACGAACCAAGAGACTTTCAAAAACTGCTTTCATATCATCAGCTTGGAGTTTTTTTGGCGGAGCAAAGGAATTCGTATTAGCCATTATAGCCTTGCGGTTGAACTCGCGTTCAAACATAAACTTTTTCTTGCCTATCATCTTCTCTACTTTTTTGGTGGCCTCAATGAATTCTTTGTACATCTTAAGCTGTTTTTCTAACTCTTCTAAATCCTCTTCTTCTTCAGGATAAAGATATGGAAGTAAAGCCTTGGACTTGGCAAGTAATAATTTTGCAGCAATAACCAAAAAATCAGCCATCTCTTCTGGATTGATGGTTTCGGCGCTTCTAATATACTCAACGTACTGGTCCGCGATCTTAGCCAAACTGATCTGCGTAATGTCCATTTCTTCCTTTTCAATTAATTTAAGCATTAGAGACAAAGGTCCCTCGAATTTTTCTAACTTTATATTCATTTTATTTTTATTTCTCTCAAAAATGGTAACCGAAGATTTTAAGTGTTATGTTTTACTGTTTACATCTTTAACTCTCCTGTCTGCCGAACAGGCAGGCCTCCCCGCTTTCACGGTGCTCTTAGAAGGGGAGAATTTTTATGGATAATTTTAAAAATTGGGGATTTTACACGGGGATGTGAGTAATCCACATACTATAAATTATACTATATTTTGGATTTTTTTACCAATGCTATTTTAGCCCCTAAATCAAAGTACTTACTAAAAACATAAAACTCAAAAGCTAAAATAATACCTAAAATTACAAGCAAAACTACATCTCTATAAAGTCCAGCCCAAAATAAGCCAAATATAGAGAATAAATGCAAAAAATACCTAATATTAAACAAGCCAAAACTTTTGTTTTCTTGTTGATTTTTATTTATCCTAAAATTATAAACACCTAATATTAGGAAAATAAGAAAAATTATTATACTTAAATAATACTGTCCTACTAGTGACAAGGCTAAAATATATTTTAACTTGTACAAAGACCACATTATGGCTAAAAATAGCAAAAATGACACTATCGGCACGAATATATACAAAATTCTGGCTAATGAGCTTCGAATTCGCTCTTTTTGTACTAAATATAATCTATCCCAAACAAATATAAATGAAAAAGGTAAAATCAGCCAGCCTAAATAATTAGAAGCCGGCACACCATAAAACCCTTCACCATTCTCAAAACCTATCCAAGTCCAAAGATTCATTTTGACTGCAACCACATCCATTATAATATCTAGCACCAAAACATAGATTGGTGTTAGAAACAGTAACTGCCTTTTGGAATCAGTTACTTTCTTTATGATATTGTAAGCAGAATAAACAATACAAGTCCAGAACAAAATAATAAACAAAGGTGTTTCAAACAAAAAAACATAAAATCCTTGATTATAAAAATATCCGCCTTCTTGTCCGGCAAACATAACAATGCTCAGATTCTCAACCAATGAAACAAATAAAAATAGCAAAAACAGGAATCCTAAATTAGAATTCCTGTAAGCATGAGATAAATAATATGCAAAAATTACCAATGATGATAGCTCTAAAAATACAAACATATGTTTACTGAGTTACTATATGCACACTAGCTGATGGGTTGCCACTCAAATCTATACTATATTCACTGTCATTACCTAAAGCACCTGTGACGCTATTTAAATCAATGGACATAGTGTCACCTGCAAATGTAAAACCAGTCTCTAGTTGGACCAAACCTTCTAGCTCAACATCACCTTCTATTGTAATACGTGATAATTGTTCACCTCCCCCACTTAAATTAACTAAATTAGAGGCATCTAACTTAACAATAAAATCAGTGGCTGTAGTGGTAGCAATTTCATACAGACTTGGCGAAACAAAGGTGATAACTCCGGTTGAGTCTAATATATAAACTGTACCAGTAGCAATTGGATTTGAATCAATCTCAGCGTCTCCATCTATATCCAAATACAACCACGCACCACTTATATCCGAAGTAAATACACCACTAATACCAGTTAGTGTCAAAGTTGTTGTAGCTAGACTTATCTTCTCTCCTTCTCCAATCAAAGAATAAGCATAGTGGACAGCAGATACAAAGGTTTCTCCCCCTGACCATTTATTACTTATTACTCCCTGACTATGGTTAGAAGCTGTAAGTATTCCATGAATAATTATTGATTTATCATCAGAATCAACTGGACTTCCATCTACCCCTCCATCAATATGAAGTGATAAATTACTAGTGCTTGCTGCCTTGATAAAATCAGCAAAGGAAAGTCCAGATATTGTGATAACATCATCTTTTACAAAATCTGACGTAACATCTATAACTAAAACTGAACCTCCACCATCATAACTTACTGTAGTGCTGACCTTAGATGATTGGGCTCCGCCGATCGTAGCAGTAAGATCAGTGGTATCCCACAACATACCAGCTACAGAAGTAGCAATAGCGATCCGAATATCATTGCCTGCTGTAATAGAAGAGCCCAAACGATCTTCAATGGTTATTGTAGATATCGTGGTGGTGGCTTGGCCTACTTCAAATACCTGATCAGATGCACTTAGAATAAATACACCCTTGGCATGAAGAGTGGAGCTGGCATCTCCTGTATAACTAATAGGACTGTAAGAAGATGTTAATCCCGTACCACTTACACTAGCAAAGTCTATTGCCATTCTGTCACCATCCTCAATATTTGAAGCTGTAAGGTCTAAATAAATATTTGTTGGAGTGTCATAAATATAACTATTTGAAGTTGCTAGAGTAATAGTTCCACTAGTACCAGAGATAGATACTTGACCATTAGAGACAATTTCTGGACCATTATATTTTCTGATCATCCAATCATGGTCAGCGTTGGTGGAGCTGTAATATTCTCCTGCTACATAAATATGATTATATGAATCAATAACCATAGCGTGAGCATAGTCGTCATTATTATTAGAAACTGTCAAAGTGCCTGTATAAGAATCACCCCAAGAAGTATCAATATCACCATTAGAATCATATTTATGAATCATCCAATCATCATCAACGTTAGCTGAGCTGAAATAAACACCAGCTACATAGATTGAATAAAATACATCCATACTAATAGTGTACGCGTAATCAGCGCCACCATTATTAGAAACTGCAACTATTCCAGAATTAGAGTCACCCCAGGTGGTATCGAGATCGCCGTTTGCGTCGTATTTACGGATCATCCAATCATTATCAGCATTAACAGAACTATAATAATCACCAGCTACATAAATAGCATTAACAGAGTCCGTGGTAATAGCGCGGATAGAATCATTACCAGTATTAGAAATAGTAATAATACCTGTATCAGAGTCACCCCAGGTAGTGTCGAGATCACCGTTTGCGTCGTATTTACGGATCATCCAATTGTAGTCACCATCAATTAGATCATAATACTCGCCCGCTACATAGATAGCCTTATCTGAATCAACTGTTATTGCGTAAGCAGAGTCATTATTAATATCACTAGAAACCGTAATAATACCTGAATCAGAGCTACCCCAGGTTGTGTCGAGATCGCCGCCCGAATCGTACTTACGGATCATCCAATCATTATCAGAGTTAGTAGAATTATAGTAATCACCTGTTACGTAGATGGCGTTATCTGAGTCTATAGCAATAGCTCGTGCATAATCAGAGCCATTATTATTAGAAACTGTTATAATGCCAGAATTAGAATCACCCCAGGTGGTATCGAGATCGCCGTTTGCGTCGTATTTACGGATCATCCAATCCTGGTCGGTATTAGTGAGATCATAATAATCACCAGCTACATAGATAGCGTTATTTGAATCTATACTCATGGCACGAGCATAATCATTTCCATTGTTGTTAGAAACTGTGATAATACCAGAGTCAGAGCTACCCCAAGTGGTGTCGAGATCGCCAGATGAATTATATTTTCTAATCATCCAGTCATTGTCAGTATTAGTAGAATCATAATAATCACCAGCTACATAGATAGCGTTACTTAAGTCAACACTCATAGCTCGAGCATAATCATAGCCGTCATTACTGGAAACTGAAATAATGCCGGTATCTGTGTCTCCCCAACCACTAGAAACGCTAACTCCATCAGCTATGGAGTTGCCATTGTAATCAATATACAATTGAACATCCGTAATATCACTAGTCTCTACTCCAACTATATCGCTTAGATTAAATGTAGTATTTCCAAGGTTTACTACCTCTCCTTCGGTAACTAGAGAATATGAATAATGAACTGTGGAGGTAGAGGTTTCCCCTGGCCATTTATTGCTAATCGAACCACCTGAAGCATTTCCCAAGTTGATAGCACCGTAAACCGTAATGGTCTTTTCATCTGTATCAACTGGATTAGAATCAACGCCTCCGTCTATATGGAGTTCGAGCATGCCAGTAGATGTAGCTACTTCTGTAAAATCAACAAATGAGAGACCAGAAATAGTAAATGAATCCAGTGTTTCAAAATCTGAAGTGACATCTATGACTAGCACCGATCCAGCGCCATCATATGATACAGTAGTGCTTACCTTACTTGCTTGACCTCCTCCAATAATTGCAGTGGTGTCAGTTGTATCCCAAAGCATTCCCACTGCACTAGTAGCTATAGCTATGCGAATATCATTAGAGCTAGTAATAATTCCAGCATAATCTGCGATAGTGATAGCAGAAATAGAGGTAGTAGCCTGCCCAACTGCAAATACCTGATCAGAGGCGCTAGAAATAGTTGTTCCTTTGGCATGAGTAGTAGAGCTAGCATCACCGGTTAAAGTAATAGGATACATCGATGCTACTCCAGTGACTTCAGTGCTCAGAAAATCTATAATCATTTTATCACCATTATCTATATTAGAAGCGGTAAAAGTAAGGTAAATATCAGTAGAGGTAGCATAAAGATTGTAGGTCGTAGAGGTAGCAAAGCTAATAGTTCCACTAGAACCAGTAATTGATACTTCTCCTTCAATATCCTCCTGTTCGGTTACAACATTATAGGCACGAATCATCCAGTCACTGTCTTCATTGGTGGTGTTATAGTATGAACCACCTACATATATTACATCATTTGAACCTATTGCGATATCCCCAGGGGAGCTTCCAGCACTAACTATAATATATCCTGTATTTGAACCTCCCCAGGTGGTGTCAAGATCACCGCTCGAGTCGTATTTACTGATCATCCAATCACCTGAATAGTTACCAACTGCAAACATATTATTATCTGAATCTAAAGCTAAATCATAACAATTAACATTACTACTGTCATTAGAAACTGTAGTTGATCCTGTATCAGAGTCACCCCAGGTGGTGTCAAAGTCACCGTTTGCATCGTATTTTTTTATCATCCATTCCCAATGACCAATAGCACTATTATATGCATTACCTCCAACATAGATAGCATTGCTAGAATCAACTTTTACGGAATAAAGTGTATTGGAACCAAAAACATTAACAACAATGATACCAGAATCAGAGTCACCCCAGGTGGTGTCGAGATCGCCGTCTGAATTATATTTTATAATCATCCAACGACTATAAAGATTCACCGAATCCCAAAGCTTACCACCTACATAAATAGCATTGCTTGAATCTATTGTTATATCATTTAGATAATCTGAGCCATCAGTACTCGTATATGTGATAATGCCTGTATTTGAATCTCCCCAAGTAGTGTCGAGATCGCCGTTTGCGTCGTATTTACGAATTCTCCAATTATAATAAGAACTTGACGAAAGATAACTATAACCTGCTACGTAGATAGCATTACTTGAATCTTTAGCTATGCCTTGGATGGTGTCATTACCATCATTATTAGAAACTGTAATAATGCCTGAATCGGAGTCGCCCCAGGTGGTGTCGAGATCGCCATTCGCGTCGTATTTGCGGATCATCCAGTCAAAATCAGTATTAACCGAGCTATAATAATTTCCTGCTACATAAATAGCATTACTTGAATCTATGGCAATAGCTTGAACATTATCAGTTCCGTCATTGGAAACTGTAATGATACCTGTATCAGAGTCGCCCCAGGTGGTGTCGAGATCTCCGTTTGCATCGTACTTGCGAATCATCCAATCATTATCAGAATATGTTGTGCTATAATAATTTCCTACGGCGTAGATAGCATTACTTGAATCTATGGCTATGTCATTAACTACATCACCACCATCATCACTTTCGATTATCACGGCACCGGTGTCTGAATCTCCCCACTCAGGATATAGCCAAAAAGGATTAAATTCGCCATCACCATCACGGTCAACAAACATGGTAACATCACTAACATCACCAGTCACAACCCCATTTATACCACTCAAATTAAATACAGTTTCCCCTAAGGTTATGTCCTCTCCTTCTGCTAACAATGAATATGAATAATGAATAGTAGTAGTTGAAGTTTCCCCCGGCCATTTATTTGAGGTAACACCGGTAGACGCATTAGCCATAGTTAGCAAACCATAAACTGTAATATGTTTATTATCTGTGCTAACAGGACTTGAGTCTACTCCTCCATCTATATGAAGTTCTAGTAGTCCCGTGGAACTAGCAGCTTCAGTAAAATCAACAAATGAGAGACCAGAAATAGTAATAGTATCTCCGCTAGTAAAATTAGAAGTAACATCTACAACCATAACTGAACCACTACCGTCATAAGTGACACTAGTATCAACCTTGCTAGACTGATTACCACTAATAGTAGCGGTAGTATCAGTAGTATTCCACAACATCCCCACTGCACTAGTAGCTATAGCTATACGGATATCATTACTAGCGGTAATACTACCAACATAATCTGTGATAGTGATGGCAGAAATACTAGTGGTGGCTTGATTGTATTCAAAAGTCTGATTCGCCGCCGAAGAAATAGATATACCCTTAGCATGCGTGGTAGAACTAGCATCGCCAGTAATAGCAATAGGATAAGCAGAAATAGTTCCTGCGGCCACAATACTAGAAAAATCAATAGTCATCTTGTCACCGTTTGCAATATTGGCTGCATCTAATTGGAGAATAAAGTTAGTGGTAGTAGCTAAAATATAATAAATGCTTGAAGTAGCAAAAGTAATAGTGCCTGTATCTGAAGAAATTACAACATTTGCTTCTTGAGTCACTTGATATTCAAAATCATACCTATAAACTTCTCCGCCGGCAGTTTTCTGAGTTCCTGCATACAAAGTATTATTTACATTAGCCATGCAGATAATATCATCAACTTCATTTGTAACACCAGAACTAATAATACCAGGGGTTGATGATGAAACTAAGGTCCAAGTAGTATCGCCGTCATAGCGATACACTTCGGCTCCGCCTGTAGTCCCTATATATAATGTATTGTTAACACTGATCATGCTGCCAATAGAGCTAATAGAATTAGTGCCGCCCAAACTTATAGTGCCAGGGGTTGATGATGAAACTAAGGTCCAAGTAGTATCGCCTTCATAGCGGTACACTTCAGCAAAATTTACCTTAGCGGTTCCAATATATAAAATACCATTTACATTAGCCATACTTTCAATAGTATTGATAGAACTACTTCCATCAGAACTAATTGTACCGGCGATTTCCTGTGAAACTTTGGACCAGGTAGTGCCACCGTCATAGCGATATACCTCTGCGTCAGCTAATTTACTTGTCCCTATATACAAAGTACCATCTATACTAATCATGCTACCAATATAATCAATATCACTGGTACCACCAGAAGTAATGACCCCTGGAATAGATGATGAAACTAAAGTCCAGTTTGTGTCACCATCATAGCGGTACACCTCAGCAGCACCTGATTCATAGGTTCCTATATACAGGACATCGTCCACATTAGCCATACTCCAAACAGAATCAATTCCACTTGTACCACCAAGACTAATGGTACCAGCGGTTTCCTGTGAAATCTTGGTCCAACTCTTGCCGCCGTCATAACGATATACTTCAGCCTCATCTGGATTAAAAGTTCCTATATATAAGGTATTATTTATATTGGCCATACTAGTAATTCTATGAATTAGTGCTGTACCGGGCCAAGTGACAATACCAGCCGAATAAGAAATTCTGGTCCAATCAGTTGTATTAGTATTTCTTTTTCCGTCATCATAAGTATCAATATACAATTGTACATTTGTGATATCATCAGTTACCACCCCGCGAACCTCACTCAAACTAAATACTGTCTCACCAAGTGTCATGCTCTCGCCCTCAGAAACCAATGAATAACTATAATGAACAGTCGTCGTAGAAGTCTCACCTAGCCATTTATTTTCTACTGGTCCCAAAACATGATTTTCCAAATCTAGAGTTCCATATACAGTAATAAGCTTGTCATCAGTATCAACCATTAACCCACCAACGTACAGCTCAAGTATTCCAGTAGAACTGGCAACTTTTGTAAAATCTATAAACGACAAACCAGATATAGTAATAGTGTCACCTACTTCAAAATTTGAAGTCACATCTACAACCAAAACTGAACCACTTCCATCATAGGTAACACTTGTACTCACTTTACTTGACTGATTACCACTAATAGTAGCGGTAGTATCAGCAGTATTCCACAACATCCCCACCGCACTAGTAGCGATAGCTATACGGATATCATTACTAGCGGTAATACTACCAACATAATCTGTAATAGTAATAGCTGATATACTAGTAGTAGCCTGTCCTACCTCAAAGGTCTGATCAGCCGCACTGGAGATAGTCACACCCTTAGCGTGAGTAGTAGAACTAGCGTCTCCTGTATAACTAATAGTATAGTTTGAATCTTGACCAATAGCCTCTACACTTGTTAAATCAATGATCATTTTGTCACCATCAGCAATATTAGAAACTGCAAAATCTAAATAAAAATCTTCGGAGGTAGAATTAATATCAAAATCTACAGGATTAGAAAATGTAATGCTACCACTACTTCCATTAATAGAAACTTCACCTCCGTCTATAATTAATTCTGGAATATATTTACGAATCATCCAGTCAGTATCAGAATTAGTTGAATTTTCATATTCACCAGCTACATAGATGGCATTACTTGAATCTATGGTAATGGCATTAAGCTCGTCATCACCATCATTATTAGAAATTGCAACAATACCAGAATTATAATCGCCCCAGGTGGTGTCGAGGTCGCCGTTTGCATCGTATTTGCGAATCATCCAGTCTAGATCGTTATTATTTGTATTTTTATAATGACCAGTTACGTAGATGGCATTACTTGAGTCTATTGTGATATCATTAGCTTCATCATAATTGAGATCATCATGAAAAACTTTAATTATACCCGTGTCGGAATCGCCCCAAGTGGTGTCGAGGTCGCCGTTTGCATCGTATTTGCGGATCATCCAACCCGGTGGAGTTGAAATAGGACTATAGCCACCAGCTACATAGATGGCATTACTTGAATCTATAGCAATGGCATTAACCTGATCCCAGGCAATATCATTAGAAACTGTAATAATACCAGTGTCGGAATCGCCCCAAGTGGTGTCGAGGTCGCCGTTTGCATCGTATTTGCGGATCATCCAGTCAGTTGCGGTATTTGTTAAACTATAATAATCACCAGCTACAAAGATGGCATTACTTGAGTCTATAGTGATAGCATAGATCGCTTCATTACCATCGCCATTATTAACCATAACAATACCCGTGTCGGAATCGCCCCAGGTGGTGTCGAGGTCGCCGTTTGCATCGTATTTGCGGATCATCCAATCCCTGCTACTATTACTTGAATTATAATATTCACCAGCTACATAGATGGCATTACTTGAATCTATAGCAATGGCATGTGCCATATCAATTCCACTACCATTAACTGTAATAATACCAGTATCAGAGTCGCCCCAGGTGGTGTCGAGATCACCGTTTGCGTCGTACTTACGGATCATCCAGTCTAAAGTTGAATCATTAAAATAACCAGCCACATAGATAGCGTTACTAGAATCTATGGTTATAGCATATGCATGATCATCACCAGTATCACTGGAAATCACAATAATACCAGAGTCGGAGTCGCCCCAGGTGGTGTCGAGGTCGCCGTTTGCGTCGTATTTGCGGATCATCCAGTCAGTATCAGAATTAGTTGAATTTTCATATTCACCGGCTACGTAGATGGCATTATTTGAGTCTATGGTTATAGCATTAGAAAAGTCATCACCATCATTATTAGAAATTGCGACAATGCCAGAATTAGAGTCGCCCCAAGAAGCAGGAATACCATTATTAAGTCTATTATTATCATTATAATCAACAAATACCATAGCATCCGTAATATCATCAGCAACCACCCCTCTGATATCAGACAAACTAAACACAGTTTCTCCCAGAGTCATAATCTCTCCTTCAGCTACTAGAGAATATGAATAATGAATAGTATCAACTGAAGTCTCACCTGGCCATTGATTTAGAATAGGACCATCTGAATGATTAGCCAAGACAAGCGATCCATGGATAGTAACAACCTTGTCATCAGTATCAACCGGGCTAGAATCTACTCCCCCATCAATATGAAGCTGTAGTACGTCAGTGCTGGTAGCGACCTCTGTAAAATCAGCAAAAGAAAGTCCAGAAATAATAATATTGTCACCAATTGCAAAATCAGAAGTAACGTCTATAACTAATACTTCTCCATTCATCTCATATGACACAGTTGCACTGACCTTGCTTGACTGGTCTCCGCTAATAGTGGCAGTGGTATCAGTCGTATCCCAAAGCATTGGCACAGACGTAGTAGCAATAGCTATCCGAATATCATTACTAGCCGTAATAGACCCACCAAGATAATCGGCAACCGTAATAGCAGAAATAGTAGTAGTAGCTTGATATATTGCAAAAGCCTGATCACTAGCACTAGAAATAGTCACGCCTTTAGCATGAGTAGTAGAGCTAGCGTCACCAGTGAGAGTAATGGGATAGCCAGATAAAAGACCAGTAGCTTCAGCGCTACCAAAATCTATAGTCATCCTGTCGCCATTGTCGATATTGGAAGCTGTTAAATTTAATATAAAATTTGTTGAATTTGAGGAATAATTACCATAACTTGTAGATGTTGCAAAGGTGATGGTGCCACTATTGCCAGATATATCCACTTGACCATCTATGGCTAATTCTTGGTTATACTTTCGTATCATCCAGTCTTGGTCGTCGTTACTTGAATTATAGTAACTTCCTGCAATGTATAAACTACCTGAATTCAAAGCTAAATCATAAGCCCAATCAATACCCCCGCTATCGAAAGAAACCATGCCCGAATTAGAATCGCCCCAGGTGGTATCGAGATTGCCACTCGAGTCATATTTAAAGATTGCTATGTCCTGAGAATAAAAACCAGCGACATAAATAGAACCATCAGGATCCAAATTTAAAGCATAATTATAAAATAGACCACTTTCAGATGTAACAATACCAGAATCTGAATCACCCCAAGTAGTGTAAAGATCTCCACTCGAGTTGTATTTTCTTATCATGTTATAAGAAGATGGTGACGAAAAATAATAACCAGCAGCATAAATATCATTGCTTGAGTCTATAGTTATAGAATAAATGGAATCCGTACGATTAGTATTAACGTTTTCAACTGTTATAATACCTGTATCGGAGTCGCCCCAGGTGGTGTCGAGATCGCCATTCACATCATATTTGCGGATCATCCAGTCATCACTAAGATTATCTGAATTGTAATAAGCGCCCGCAACATAAATAGCATTACTAGAATCTATAGTAATGTCTTGAGCATAGTTAGTATCATAGCCACCACCTTCAGATGTAACAATACCAGAATCTGAATCACCCCAGGTGGTGTCGAGGTCACCATTGGCGTCATACTTACGAACCATCCAACAATAGCCGGAACCACAATCGTAGTTACCAGCAGCATAAATAGCATTATCTGAATCTATAGCAATAGCATAAGGGTCATCAACCCCACTATTAATAAAACTAATAATTCCGCTATCACTATCACCCCAAGTAGTATCGAGGTCACCATTTGAGTCATACTTACGAATCATCCAATCACGACTAACGCCAGGAGAAATTTGACCAAATACATAAATATTATTACTTGAATCTATAACCATAGATCGAGCATAACCTGCACTAGATGCTGTGATAATTCCTGAATCATCATCTCCCCAGCCAATATCAAGGTCACCGTATGTATTGAACTTTCTTATCACCCAGTTATAACCAGAATAACCAGCCACATAAACAGAACCCTTTGAATCTAGTACTACAGCACGAGCAGCATCATCGCCAGCGTCATTAGAGTATGTGATAACTCCTGAATCAGAATCACCCCAATCTTGACTTAGAAGAGATCCTTCTATTTCACCATTATTATTATAATCAATATATAGCTGAGCAACAGTTACATCACTTGTCACTACTCCGCTTACACCACTCAAATTAAAAATAGTTTCTCCAAAATTTACAGGCTCTGCTTCTGCGACTGTTGAATATGAGTAATGAATAGTGGAAGTAGAAGTTTCACCTGGCCATTTATTGGTAATCGGACCAGCTGAATTATTTTGAAGAGTGAGAGCGCCATATAATGTAATAACTTTATCATCTGTACTAGCAGGACTTGAGTCTACTCCTCCATCTATGTGGAGTTCAAGTAATCCCGTGGAACTAGCAGCTTCAGTAAAACTGGTAAATGAAAGTCCAGAAATAGTAATAGTATCTTCCATTTCAAAATCAGAACTTACATTTATAAGCAAAACCGATCCACCACCGTCATAAGTGACACTGGTACTTACTTTACTCGACTGATCTCCTGAAATAGTAGCTGTGTCCTGGGTAGTATCCCAAAGCATACCAACCGTATCAGTAGCAATAGCTATACGAATATCATTACTAACTGTAATAGCCCCAGCATAATCTGTAATCGTAATAGCTGACATACTAGTAGTAGCCTGCCCCACCTCAAAAACCTGATTACTAGCACTAGAAATAGTTGTGCCCTTAGCATGAGTAGTAGAACTAGCATCGCCGGTGAGAGTGATGGGGTAAGCAGATACTGCTCCAGTTGCTTCTACGCTAGTAAAGTCAATGGTCATCCTGACACCATCTGCAATGTTGGAAGCGGTTAGCTCGAGATAAAAATCTGTAGAAGTGGCGTACATGTAATAATTGGAAGATGTGGCAAGATTGATAGTTCCACTGTCGTTACTGATAGAAACTGCTCCGTTTGCAACTAACTCTGAAGAGTATTTACGGATCATCCAGTCTTGATTAGCATTGCTTGAGTCATAATAATAACCAGCTACATAAATAGTATTGTTTGAATCTATGACAATAGCCTGGATGGAGTCATCACCAGCAGCGCTAGAAACTGTAACAATACCAGTATCAGATTCGCCCCAGGTAGTGTCGAGGTCGCCGTTTGCGTCGTATTTGCGGATCATCCAGTCTTTATCAGCATTGCTTGAGTCATAATAATAACCAGCTACATAAATAGCATTACTTGAATCTATGGTGATGTCATAAGCATAGTCGTGACCAGCGGTACTAGAGGCTATAATGATACCAGTGTCGGAATCGCCCCAGGTAGTGTCGAGGTCGCCGCTCGAGTCGTATTTGCGGATCATCCAATCATAATCAGCATTGGTTGCACTGTAATAATAACCAGCAGTATAGATAGCATTATTTGAATCTATGGTAATGCCATAAATCTCATCCCCACCGGCATCGCTAGAAACTGTAACGATGCCAGTGTCGGAATCGCCCCAGGTAATGTCGAGGTCGCCACTCGAGTCGTATTTGCGGATCATCCAGTCTCGATCAGTATTAGTTAAATTATAATACCCACCAGCTACATAAATGGCATTATTTGAATCAATAGTAATGGCCGAAGCTAAATCCACACCATCATTATTAACAACCGAAATAACACCAGTGTCTGAGTCGCCCCAGGTGGTGTCAAGGTCGCCGTTTGCGTCGTATTTGCGGATCATCCAGTCCATAGTTGAATTAGATTTATAGCCAACCACATAAATGGCATTATTTGAATCAGAAGTAATGTCATAAATTTCACCAAGAGTGTCATATATAATAACGCCTGAATCGGAGTCGCCCCAGGTGGTGTCAAGGTCGCCGTTTGCGTCGTATTTGCGGATCATCCAGTCACTATTTGAAACATAGTAACCACCAGCTACATAAATGGCATTATTTGAATCCGTTGTAATAGCATAGGCTTTATCAGCACCATTATTATTAGAAACAGTTATAATGCCTGAATCAGAGTTGCCCCAGGTGGTGTCAAGGTCGCCGCTCGAGTCGTATTTACGAATCATCCAGTCATTATCAGCATTGCTTGAGTCATAATAATAACCAGCTACATAAATGGCATTATTTGAATCTACGATAATAGCATTAGCAGAATCATCACTGGCGCTACTAGAAGCCGTAATAATACCAGAGTCAGAGTCACCCCAATTAGAATCTAAAATTGTATAATCAAGTAACCCGTCCTTATTATAATCAACATATAATTTAACATCACTAATATCACTAGTTACTACTCCATTAACATTACTTAAATTAAACACAGTCTCTCCGAGAGACATTGTCTCTCCCTCTGCAAGCAATGAATATGAATAATGAATAGTAGAAGTCGAAGTCTCGCCTGGCCATTTGTTTGGAGTGACGCCAGTAGAGGCGTTTTGAAGAGTAAGAGCGCCGTAGACAGTAAGAAGCTTATCGTCAGTACTAGCAGAACTTGAGTCTACTCCGCCATCTATGTGGAGTTCTAATAAACCAGTGGAGCTAGCAGCTTCGGTAAAACCAACAAAGGAAAGCCCGGAAATGGTAATAGCATCAAAAGCATCAAAGTCAGAAGTGACGTTTATAACCAGAACCGAGCCATCTCCATCATAAGTAACACTAGAACTAACCTTGGCTAACTGATCCCCACTAATAGTAGCAGTCGTGTCAGTAGTATCCCACAGCATACCCACTGCACTAGTAGCGATAGCTATACGAATATCATTACTAGCAGTAATATTACCACCAACAAAATCAGTGATAGTAATAGCAGAAATAGAAGTAGTAGCCTGCCCAACTGCAAATACCTGATCAGAGGCACTGGAAATAGTTGTTCCTTTAGCATGGGTTGTGGAGCTGGCATCACCAACATAACTGATAGCGTAATCAGACACTGTCCCTGTAGCTACTATACTACCAAGATCAATCGTCATTGTGTCACCGTTTTCAATATTGGAAACCGTAAGATCAACATAGTAATCGCCAGAGGTAGTGCCTATAACATGACTCGCATCAGAGAAAATGATAGTACCGCTGGTATCGTTTATACTAACTACTCCAGTTGAAATTGTTTCTGGAGTATATTTCCTTATCATCCAATCATCAGTGGATGAAACATAGTAATAACCAGCTAAGTAAATAGCTTTATTTGAGTCTATAGTAATAGCAAGAGCAGAATCATCACCGGCATTATTAGAAACACTAACAATACCTGAATTAGAATCACCCCAAGAAGTATCAATATCACCACTAGAATCATATTTACGAATCATCCAGTCATCATCACTAGATGAAACATAATAATAACCAGCTACATAAATAGCATTACTAGAGTCTATAGTAATGGCTTTATTGAGATCTGTACCACTATTAGAAACTGTAATTGTACCAGAATCAGAGTCACCCCAAGTGGTATCGAGGTCGCCATTTGCATCGTATTTATTAATTATCCAATCAGCATTATTTTCAGCTATATAAATAGAATTACTTGAATCTATGGTTATTGCATAACAAGAAACTGAAACAATGCCAGTATCAGAGTCGCCCCAGGTGGTATCAAGGTCACCATTTGCATCGTATTTTCTTGTTAGTCCAACACCATATCCTGTTACATATATAGCATTACTAGAGTCTATGGTAATACCATAAACAACTTCATTATTTGTAATTATGCCTTCATCATTGACAACTACGATAATACCCGAGTCGGAATCGCCCCAGGTGGTATCGAGGTCACCATTTGCATTATATTTACGGATCATCCAGTCATAATCAGCATTACCTGAATCATAATAACCACCTGCTATATAGATAGAATTACTTGAGTCTATGGTTATTGTATATGCAAAGTCACTGCCATCGTTACTAGAAACAGTAACAATACCAGAATCTGAGTCGCCCCAGGTGGTATCAAGGTCGCCATTTGCATCGTATTTACGGATCATCCAATCAAGGTCAGCATTACTTGCATTATAATAATTACCGGCTACATAAATAGCATTACTTGAGTCTAAGGTGATAGCAAAAGCACCATCACTGCCGTTATCATTAGAAACAATAATAATGCCTGTGTCGGAGTCGCCCCAGGTGGTATCAAGGTCGCCATTTGCATCGTATTTACGGATCATCCAATCAGTATCAGCATTGGTTGTATTATAGTAATAACCAGCTACGTAAATATTGTTATCTGAATCCATGGTAATAGCTTGGGCATAATCATCACCAGCACTATTAGAAACTGTTATAATACCAGACTCTGAATCTCCCCAAGAATCCAAAATACCGTCACTAAACTCTCCATTCTCATCAGTATCAAAAAATAATATGGCATCAGTAATATCACTACTTACTATACCACTTACACTACTTAAATTAAAAATAGTCTCCCCAAGAGATATTGTTTCTCCCTCGGCTAGCAATGAATAACTGTAATGAACAGTGGAAGTAGAAGTCTCTCCTGGCCATTTATTTAGAGTTACTCCCTGACTACTGTTTGCCAAAGTCAAAGTTCCATATATAGCCACAGTCTTATCATCTATACTAGCCGGACTTGAATCCACTCCCCCATCAATATGAAGCTCTAGGGCGCTAGTTGCGCTAACTGCTTCTGTAAAATTAACAAATGATACACCAGAAATAGTGATACTGTCATTGATTGCAAAATCAGAAGTAATATCTATGACCAAAACCGAAGCATTGTCCTCATATGAGACTATAGCACTTGCCTTGCTTGATTGCGCGCCACTAATATTCGCCACTGTATCAGTAGTATCCCACAGCATGCTCACTGCCGTAGTAGCTATGGCTATACGAATATCATTACTAGCAGTAATTGCTCCTGAAAAATCCGTAATAGTAATAGCAGAAACAGAAGTAGTCGCCTGTCCAAAGGCGAATGACTGGTTTGATGCACTAGACATACCAGCGCCTTTAGCGTGCGTAGTATAGCTAGCATTACCCGTAAGATTGATAGCATACTCTGATGTCAAACCAGTAATCGAATCGATACCATCAAAATCAATAGTCATCCTATCACCGTCAGCAATACCAGAAACTGACATATCCAAAAGGAAACTTGTCTCAGATGTTGTTGACATGAGATAATATGGATCAAAGGTGATGGTGCCTGAATTACCTGTGATGTCTACTTCGCCAGTAGAAACTTTTGCGTTTCCCAAAAAACTACATAAATAAGATGTTTGAGCTAAATATAAAAGTCCATATCGATCAATTGTAAAACCAAGATTATAATAACCTGGTGACACAGTGTTTCCACACGCAGTATAACCGTTCGTACCCCAGGTAGTGTCTAAATCTCCATTTTTATCATATTTTCTTATCATTGATTTAGTGCCACTAAGATAATAGTATCCACTAACATAAATCGAGCCATCATCATTTACAATAATGGAAGTCGGCCATTCTGTATATATAGTATTTTCATGAATATAACCACCCGTACTTGTTCCCCAAGATGTGTCTAAGCTTCCACTAGAATCATACTTTCTTATCATCCAATCACTATCATCATCCAACACAAAATAAAGTTCACTTGAAGAACTAATAGTTGCATCTGGAAAATTATATAATAGATTGATAACTGAAGGAGTATAAGTAACTGCCCCACTAGAACCCCAAGTAGTGACTATGTCACCATTTGAATCATACTTTTCAACCCTAACATCAGAAGAGTCATAATATCCAGTAACATAGAGTGAGCCAGAAGAATCAATATCTAAATCATAAAGATTTTCGATATAATTCGTACCAGTTAAAATTCTACCGCTATCAGAGTCCCCCCAAGTAGTATCAAGATCGCCATTTGCATCATATTTTAAAATCATCCAATCACCATCACTATCATTAAGCAAACAATGTCCTCCAACATATATGCCACCGTTGGCATCAATTGTTAGAGCGTAAGCATATTCTGCTGCTCCTGAATCATAAGTTACAATGCCATTGTTGCCCCAAGTAGTATCAAGATCACCATTTGCATCATATTTTTTAACAACAAAATCTTCCGTACTATGATAATTTACAAAAAATGAACCATCAGAATCAAACACTATTTTACTAAAACTATTACCACCAACATTAACAGATCCACTATTTCCCCAAGTCTCATCTAGTGCGAAATTTCTATCTCTTTTATAAACATAATTTATTAATGTATAATTATAATCTCCAAACATAGCTACATCATAATAATCACCAGAATACAAATCAAAAAGTCCTCCTTCTGAATCTTTTTGCCCATCACCATCCAAATCATAATAAATAGCTGCATCGGTAATATCAGAAGCTGTTACTCCGCTAATAGCGCTAAGTGAGAATGTACTGTTTCCGAGAAGCATACTTTCATCTCCCTCCGTAACCAAGGAATATGAATAATGAATAGTAGTAGTTGAGGTCTCACTTGCCCACTTATTGGTAATGGGGCCTAAAGGGTGATTTTCTAGAGTAAGAGTGCCATAGATAGTTACATTAGCTGTGTCTGTATAGTTAGCTACGCTATCACTACTTCCATCAAGATAGGTAGAAAAAGCTGGAGTGGCTAAATTAGCTGCGCTAAAGTCCTTGAGTGTGAGACCACTGACTGTGATCCTATCTTCCGTACTAAAGTCACTAGTCACATCTATGACCAAGATATAATCACTTTCATAAGATACAGTAGCACTAACCAAACTAGAAGCGTTACCACCGATTATAGCTGTGTAGTCAGTTGTGTCCCATTTCATGTCTACACTATCTGAATCTATAACTATGCGTATATCATTATTTGCAGTAATTTCACTATCATTAACAGCGGTAATAACCATAGTATTAATCATAGTATTAGCCTGACCAGATTCGTATACCATGTCACTTGATGAATAGAACGGTGGAATGAATTTAACACTTGGATAATATACGTAGCTTGTTAAATCTGAGCCACTAGAGTTAATTGCACGTAAACAATAGGTAGTGTCCGCAGACATAGATTCATTTAGCAGAGAAAAGTCCCAAAGGCCAATTTTAGAATTATCTAGAGAATATTTATCATTAGAAAAATTATTAGCTTCTTCGTATGTTTGCATCATTACAGTATCAGAACCATACGTCGGATCAGTAGAGCTAGCTGTTATACTAGTAGTTCCATCAGATACTGAGCTATTGTTATAAAACGAAATAGGTGTAGCCGTAGTAATATCTGTGTAACTTGAGTCAGCACAAGAGCCTGACAAGGGAGCGTATTGTAATTTCATTGCCACCGTAGAAGTTTCTGCATAACCTCCATAGTTTCCAAGTAACATTCTCAAACGAAATTCCTGATCTGTGGCAGTGACTGTAGAAGTTGCATTCGAGTCAGCCAAAACTGGACCAGTAGTAGTTGCGTCTGCGTTTTCATACCACCTGTAGCCAACCTGATAAAAATCAGGGGCTACACTTATACTGATCTTGGAGGAAGTAGCGTAGTAGCCATCAACACCTGTATAGAGAAAACTGTCAGCAGAGTCCATAAGAGTAGTATCCGTGGTTATGAGATACATAAGACCTTCTAAATATGTTGATGTAACTCCACCTTGACCAACATTTACCGTACCTGATCTACTGATACGCACATTGGATGTATCGCTCCAAGCAACCGAGCAAGTTGCAGAAACATCATCACTGTCATTGTCATAAAAACCACAAGTGCCTAAAGTAGGACTGGCGCCTGCCCAATACGACGAACCCTTAACATAAAAATGTTCCCAATATTCATCACTTGAATCATAAACTAGAGTAGTTTTACTGCCCGTACCATCATATACTACTGACTGAACACGATAGGTTTGACCCTGGTTAATATCTCCTGAACTACAAACATCTGTTTCACTGTTTACATTTGATAAAGTAGCCGAGCAGATCAAGGTACCATCATCCCAAGATAAAGTCGCATCGTCTGTGGTAGTAGCCCCTGCCCAAATCTCAAAACTATCAGTAGTCGCCCAACTAGGTTCAGGCAGAGATGCAGCCATAGCCAAATCAGCCGTGAAAAATATACCGACTAAGAGAAATAATATATAGATTGTATGTTTGGTGGAAAACATGTGAAAATTTTGGAATTTTGGAATTTACAATTCTGGAAACAATTTTAAAATTTTGAAATTAAAATTTAAAAAATCAGCTGCTATCTTGAATAATTTGTTATTAAAACATCATTTTTTATTCTCATTATTTTGTCATCCTGCATTCCTGTTTTTGTAATTCCTGCGAAGGCAGGAATCCAGAAAAAAATATAATTAAATCATATATTCGAAATAATCTTCCCAATTAGGATTTATCTCTTCTATCAATCTAAGCTTCCAATCTCTTTTCCATTTTTTTATTTGTTTCTCTCTTTTAATAGCGTTGTTAACATATTCATGTTTCTCATAATAAACTAATTTATTTATATTATATTTTGCTGTAAAACTATTTTTATCTTCTTCTAATTTGTGCTGAAATATTCTACTAAACAAACTATTAGTAACTCCCGTATATAATGTCCCGTTTTTCTCACTGGCTAATATGTAAACAAAAAACTCATACTCTTTTTTGGGTTTTAGTTCATTGACACGGTTCATATATTTTCTAGATTCCTGCCTTCGCAGGAATGACAATGGAATAACAAATAGCAAGATAACCCCAGAAAAAAGTGGATCGCAAAGCAAGACAGGGTGTATCACGAATGAGAGATAGTCCTCTGGAGAAGAAACTACCCTGAGATATGACAAAGAAAAATTTCCATTTTTAAATTTTAAATTTATTAAATTGCAAACATTGCTTCATATCCAAGCACTTCTTTTGTTGCGCTTAAGAATCCATCTAATCTTTCTGAAGATAAACGGTCTAAGGGATTTTTATCGTCAGTGATCAATACTGCTTGATCAGTGGAAATGGATATTTCTTTGTGCCTAAAGGAAAAATCAGGAACGAAATCGTCATTGTCGGTTGCGTAGGCTAATATATTAGCAAAGCCGTCTTGGGTGGAACTAAAATAAATATTTTTAAAAACCGAATTCATGGTCATAGCTAGAGACTGAAGCAAGGCGCTATCTTTTTCACCCAAAATATTACAAAAAACCAAAGCATTATCATTTAATCTTGTCTTTAAAAGCTCTAAAGCCTCTTTGGTATGCGTATGATACGGAATCACGCTTGAATGATACAAATCAATATAGACAACATCATATTTTTTGTCTGTCTGGCGCAAAAATTGCCTAGCATCAGCAATATACATCTCATCATTATCATCCAAATTATAATCAAAATAATCCTTGCTCAGTTCTATCATCTTGGGGTCAAGCTCAACATAATCTATGGCAAACTTCTCGGAAAACACTTCCCCTACCATGCCTACACCATAACCAAGCACCAATATTTTGGCATCATCTGACATATCAACAAGTTGTTTATTGATCTGTAGAGCTTCATAGGCAAAACTCTGGTTTTCCAATCTAGAAAAAACTGACTGAGCCGAACCGTCCATTAGCAACATATCCACATTCTGCATCTGAGCAACTTTCAAATCAGCGTAAAAACTAGGTTCAGAATGGATAATGGTGACTTTATTTTCACTATTTATGTTAAATATTGGCAAAAAATACACTAGTAACAAAGCTAAAGCAAAAAAAACGAGTAAAGACCATTTTGTTTTTTCTAATATTAGACCAATAATAGCCAAAATTCCCAATATTAAATTACTTACCAAAAGTACTAATGCTAGCGAATAATTTGGAATTAACATAAAACCAGCAAGTAAAGCTCCAAAAAGTGAACCTAGAGTAGAAATAGCAAAAATATTACCTGAAATTGATCCAGATTTATCGATTTTTAATGAAAAAAGTCTTATGAGTATTGGCCCGCTCATGCTATAAAAGACCAAAGGTAAGGCAAATATTAATATTGAAGCCACTAAAGGACCCCATTTGAAACCGAAATTATCAGAAAAAACAAGCAAATACCGATTAATTTTCAATAAAAATATGGCTAATGTTGAAGCAGAGGCAATAATTCCGTACCAAAGCTGAAAACTCTTATACTTATCCCCAACTACTCCACCAAAATAATATCCAAGAGTTAAAAAGCCTAAAGTTACAGTAATAAGGGATGACCAAACATAGATTGTAGAACCAAAAAAAGGAGCCAAAAGTCTAGCTCCTCCTATTTCCATAATTAGAACCACCGCACCAACCAAAAAAAGAGTTAAATATTGATAAAATTTCTCAAATTTCATGTGTATCACCATTCTTAAATGCTTATTTCCTAGTTCCTACACATTTTCTATTTTCACATTTTATTTCGCTAGCCTTAAGGGCTCCACTACACTGTTCCTCACAAGTATCTCCACAAGACTCCACAAACCTAGCCTCAAGCTGCACCAAAGCTGTCATATCAGCGTTTTTATTTATTAAATTATTACAGCCATAAACACAAGAATTAAGTAACACACAATCATTAGCGGTTTTGCAGTACCTCAGATCCTCAATCTCTGAATTAATTTCCGCCCTAATCTCCTCACAAGAAACAAGCTCAGAAAAATCTTCATTCTTATTATCTCTTAAAATAAAGAAATAAAATATAAATATTAGTAAAAAAACTAATAAAAAAACCAAAATAATAATGTTTTTGTTACTTTTAAACATTGTGTTAAATTTAATTATAATCTTAATGTTATTATAACACTTTTAGGTATTTTTTAACAAGGATTTTTTTGTGAATAACATAGCTAATAAATTCTACATAAAAATTTGATTTCTTTTGGAATTATATAAATTAAAAAATTAGAAAATTATTTCTAGTAATAAAAAACTCCCTTATAGAGAGATTTTTTATTCCCTTCTCGAGAAGAGTGGATGCGGAACGGAGTGAAGCAGACGGGGTGTGTTTTGTTTCCAACGTCTTTTACACCCCTTCTTATTCTCATCGGATACTACTTAATAATTTCAAAGGCCAGACCTCTAGTATTAGAGGCCTGGCCTCTGAAATTGTGGTTACCCAAGCATAATGAAATAGCGCCTGTTAGGAGCCTGACCTCAACACCCCAAGGGTCAGGCTCCTTTTACAGATCGCTTATTTCTATTTTTGTTTTTTGTAAATTTTTGCTGTGATTTTCACAGCTTCTAGATAATTTTTTTAAATTATCTAGAAGCTGGGAAAATTGTCCTTTTTTATTAAGAAAAGCGCCAAAAGATTATGCTGCACTTCTTGTTAATGATCTTTGATATTCTTCACTTCTTCCACTCTATTTAGACCTCTGACGTCCCCAGGACGTCTGAGGTCTCTCGTTCGTAAAATCCTATGCTTTTCTTCGTGTCATCCTGAACGCTAGTGAAGGATCTCGGGATCCTTCGCCTGCGCTCAGGATGACACTTTATGTTTAACTACTATCTAGCACATCTAAATCCAACTGTAGAAGTGGCTATGGTTGGTGATTGTGAGATATCAAGGTCATACAATGCTGATTCACCTCTAATGAAAGCATGTAATACTGTTGGCTCTGTACCAGTCTTGACTCGTCCGATACCATTATCACTTCCATAATAATATGGAGGTGCGATATTATATCCTTTATAGTCTGCAATCATATAATACTCTTGCCAGTCATTAGATTGTGGCTCAAAGACTGAAGCATCTGTTACAACCTGGTCAGTCCATTCAGCTACACCGCCGACAATATTTTATAAAATCGAACCATTGCTAAAGTATAGATAGTTTGACGAGGTTGCTTCACTTGAACTAGCAATAGCAAGTTGTAAACCATCCAAATCTCTATCAATATCATTTTCAATTACTCTAATAGCATTTTCAGCAATAGTTAGCCATTCATTTTCAGTCAAAAGATGATAATCTGACCCGAGTTCCTGACAAGCTAGACTTGCTTCACCTTGGTTGATGTTCACCCAAGCATCGTTCTCTTCAGCAAATTCTATAGAAGCTTCATCGATCTGAACACAGAAGCCTGGCATGGTTCCGTATTTACTTGATCCTGGGGCCCAAGTAAAACCGTCATCACAATATGACTCAAAAGCTCCTGCCACAACTTTGCCTTCAACTCCCATATCACCCATGCTTTCGTCAACCGCATTATCAAGAGCTGAACCACAAGCACCACCAGAACAGATCATAATCCTACCATCGACCATCATTTCACCAACTACGGATACCTTACCGGTTTCAGCGATACTTACAACTGAAACTCCATCAGCTTGGAAGTCAGCAATATCAGCGCTACCTTCTTGGTTAACTACGAAAGCTGTCTTTAAGCTAGTAGTAGCAGAAACTATTTCAACTACAGCTACATCAGAGCTAGTTGATGTTCTAGTTCTCTTGATATCGCCCATTCTCACTCCACCATCGTCAGTTACCTCAATAGAGGCACTAAGGACAGTTGTACTTGATACTGAAGGCATGCTGAAACTAGCTAGTTCTGCCTCCACAGAAGCTAAGCCTGTTTCTAAAGTATTGATATTTGAATTAATAGAATCTACACTTGTTTCTAGACTTACAAGTCTACCCAAAACATCATCCATACTTGAACTAAGAGTTAATAATTGATTATCAACTTCATTAAACTCAACATCAAGTCTTGAATCTAGGCCCTGATTAAATAGAGCTAATTCCTCGTTAATAATTGGAGTAATCTCATCATCTAGTGATAGAGAATCAACGGCATTAGCAATCAATATTTCAACCTCATCTTCAATTTCCATATCAGCGATTCTCTCGGTAATTTTATTCTCTACCATATCTACGGTTAAGCTCTTGTTGCGACGTGAAATCAAAACATTGATAGTACCACCATGAATAGCGATGCTTTCTGTATTGTTAATTGTTTCTACCTGTGTCTCAGTTGATTCTGGAGTAGTGGAACTAGCCACATCAGTAGAAGTAGATATTTCTACAGCTGAGCTAGCTGTATCAGCTGAAATAGCGACTTCAGTAATTACTTCTTCAGATATTGTTATGTCATAACTACCAATTTCAACTCCTTCATCAAAAGACTCAAGAGCAACACCAACTGTTGGGTCTCCTGGAAGAGCTCTCATTAAATAACCTGGATTAGAAGCAGCGGATGTCAAAGAGTCACCTGGTCGAATAATACCATTTTCCGTAGAAACTCGAGCTGGAACCTGACCAAGCATACCGATGACTTTGTAATTTTCATTGTCTTCATAGCTTGACTTAGCATTACCAATGATCGATGGTCTGGTTGAAACTATGCCCATTACATTAGTATCAGCTCCATCCATACATCTCTCAACCGCGTTGTTCTCAGTAATATCCACACAAACTACTTCCCCAGCTTCAAGGTCAGTATCACGAGTATAGAAATACTCAGCATAGTCAGCCCCACTTCCCGAGAAACTACCTTCAGCATAAACATTACCAGCACCAGTTACTCTAAATACAGAATTATCTGTTGATGACGAAACCTTGAATACATCCGAACTAGAAGTATGATTGATTGTTAAATCTGACAAAACTGGAGTTACGGTATCATCACTAGTAGAAAAGGCGACTTGATATTGAATCCATTTGTCTCCATCATGAACTGAATTGATATTAACACCTGTAGATGTGGTATAGTAATCACCTGTTCCAGTTGGTCCATACCAAGTAGCGCCAGATAGGCCACCTTCAGTTGAAGCAGATCTTAGCTTGATTTGAATATCAGTATTCGTTGGCAATGTTTCAGTCCATTCAAGTATTCCATATTGAAGATCATAAACATCAACATTAAAAGTCTGAGAAATAAATACACCTGATTCCTCATATTTAACATCATTTCTGTAATATTTTAACAATGCAGCTGCATCATAACCAAATATAACATCTAGGTCTCCGTCAGCATCCATATCAGCAGAGGTTAGAGCACCATTGGCTCCAACATCAGCAATCCAAGTGTCTGTAATATAAGACCATGAAGGAGATGAAGTTGAGCCAATATTTTTATAATAATAACTTTTTCCGTCATCAGCCCCTAGAAGCAAGTCATAATCTCCGTCACCGTCAAAATCAGCAGCCTCTGGGAAAACTCTTATTCCAAAATCATTTGACAACCAATTAGAGCTTACAAGAGACCAAGAGGCCGAGGTGGCTGAACCAACATTTTCATAATAAGCAACTTTTCCATCATTAGCATCTGAAATTAAATCATAATCTCCATCAGCATCCATGTCAGCAAAACTGTATGATCCAGTTATAGAAAAAACGCTTGATGACCAATCAGAAGAGGTAGCAGAACCAATATTCTCATAGAAATATGAAGTAGAGCCATCAAGAAAAAAGTCATAA
This sequence comes from Candidatus Parcubacteria bacterium, assembly GCA_002869165.1. Taxonomy (GTDB): domain Bacteria; phylum Patescibacteriota; class Patescibacteriia; order Patescibacteriales; family UBA12075; genus BM705. The sequence goes on from PKTK01000006.1 coordinate 63,222, forward strand.
TCACCATCATCGTCAATATCAACAAACTCTGGCCTTGAATAACTTCCTACATCTATACTCAACCAAGTATGAGTTACTGTAGTCCATGAAGGAGATGTGCTTGAACCATCATTTCTATAAAAACTAAGTTCACCATCACTATAACCAGCTATAATATCATAGTCGCCATCGCCATCAATATCAACTACACTAGGAGCGGCAGTGCTTCCCGCAGGAGCATCATTGACATACGTACTAGAAGCATAAGTCCAATTAACTCCATCTTCAATTAATTGAACATCACCAGCTGTGCCACTATTAACAACTGTAGTAGATGAATGAGTTCCACTATCAAAGTCTGAACTAGTAGTATCTAATACATATGAATTAGAAACTGTATTTAATACTATATCAACATTTCCCGCCACCGTTAAAGTTGAGCTGGTAGTAGAAGTGCCAATACCTACTTTTCCGCTACCATCGATCACAAAATTAGAATTTGAAGTCAGAGTATTAGAGTCTGACCAATAGGCAATCTGATTGGCTGTACCTGATCCATCAATACCAGTAGCAGCATCAGCCCAAGATGTTTGACCATTTGCATCTACCTGCAAATACTGACCAGCGCTTCCAGCTGTTACTGGTAGATACCAGCTTAGATTGGAAGCTAGAGATGAGCTAGCTTTCCAACTAGCACTGTTTCCACTAACATTGAATAAACTCAAAGTAGCTCCATTGTCTGATAATATAGACTGATTATTCATGTAGAAAGTATTACCAGAGGTATAGATATCATCAGCGTATAGAGATCCTCCAATAGTTACGGTAGCAGATCCCATTGGAGATGTTGTGCCAATGCCAATACGACCATTTGAAAGAATTGTCAAAACGGTAGATGAACCAATTGTATCTGATGTACCAAGCACAAATGCGCCTAATGAATTATCAATACCCATTGACATATCCATAACATATCCGTCAAAAACCAACCCTGAGTCAACAGGTAAGCCAGAACCAATAGTAATTGCTGATTGTGTGCTGGTAGCTGCCTGAATAATAAGCTTTCCAACATCATCAACCGTAAAACTTGTATAATGACTATCATCATAAGCTAAGGTCAACTGACTACCTGTGCTCTTTACTGTGAGGGCTGAAACTGGGCTTGTTGTACCGATTCCCAATCTATTATTTATATCATCCCAGAATAAGTTTGAACTGTCTTGAGTTACACCAGAAGCTGAGGTGAATAGAATAGAACCAGCAGTATAAGAACTAGGTGTATCTGACAAGCTCAAGAAATCAGAAGCTGAACTACCAGAAAGACTGGTTGATGAAATATAGTCATACCCGCCTGAAGCATTGCCAATCAACATATAACCAGCCATAGGCGTGGTAGAGGTTCCCGTACCTCCATTTGCAACAGAAAGTGGAGCATTGTCTAAGTCAAAATAATTTGCACTTGCATGATCTCCCCAGCCATAAGCCTCTGCCCACTCAGTAGTTGAAGCAGTTAATGGAATATTATAATCACTATCCAAAGAGAATTCACCAGTAGTATCATTATAGACTAAACCAGTTGCAGTTGAACTTAGGTCAGTTAAAGCGATACCTGAACCACTAGGAGTACCCCAAACAAAATTACCAGCAGCATCTAAAATAAGCGCCTCTCCTTCTGATCCTTGGCTTGTAGGCAATGCCCAACTCAAATCGCTAGCCAAGGCTGTACTAGCTACCAAAGATGCACTATATCCATCCTGATTATATAAACTCAATGTTCCACCACCACCAGAAATTATTGGCTTGCCATTCATATAAAAAGTGCTGCCAGAAGTATAAATATCATCAGCGTATAGTGACCCACCCACAGTTACTCTGTAGGCTGAGCTAGTTGTACTGATACTGATATTGCAGCTGGCATCAATTGTAAATGTTGAGGTAGATGTTAGAGTATCAACGTCTGACCAATATGTTATTTGATTGGTTGCGCCTGAGCCGTCAACAGTACCAGCTGAGCTGAAACTGGTCCATGTACCATTAGCATCTCTGTATTGCATGGTACCAGCATTATCTCGGATACCATAACCTGCTTCAGCAACTGAAGTAGTAGCACCGAAATTAATGTATCTAGATGCGCCTTCTAGGAAGATATTTCCGTCTACTGTTAGCTTGGATAATGGTGAGGTAGTGCCAATGCCTACCTTACCACCATCCGTAGCGCTAGATAAATATATATAACCTCCTCCTCCGTTGCCTAAGACGACACCTGCAGAAGTACTATTTTGAGCACCAATAAAAACATTGTTACCGCTATCATATATAGCTCCCCTATTTCCAAAATAATATCTACCTGCATTCTTAAACAAAAGATAATTATCTGTACTCATATTAATGCTGCCATTATGCCCATCTGCAGAAACTAATTCTATTTTACCTCCATTATCAATTGTCAAAGCTTCACTTGGAGTAGTTGTTCCAATACCAACCTTACCATCACTTGAAACAAATATAGTACTGGTTGCTTCTGGATTAGCACTACCGTTACCAACATATACATATCCTTGAGCAAGGGTCATATCTGACAAACTTCCCCATTTGGCATCCCAGACTGATTCTTTTGAATTTACTGTATTATAGGCTGTGTTCCAGTTTGAGGTACTTGCTATTAGAGGGATATTGTAGTTTCCATCTAGGGTAATTTCGTTACTTGCCAGTGAGAATGGACTTGGTACTGATGTTATTCTATATAAATAGCCTTGATTCCAATAGGTTGAACTAGCTATGTATTCGTCATACATTCCAGACCACTCTGTAGTAGAGGCTGTTAAAGGAATGCTATAACCTGATACTACTCCTAATTGATTATTTTATATTTCTAGATTATCTGTGGCTGAAGTTATTCTATTTAGATAGACTGTATCCCAATATGTTGAACTAGCTGTTACAGTAGCTGCAGCGGTATTGAATGTAGTCCAGTCTGTGCTTGTTAGATAACCGTTGGCAGTAGAGCTAGCTATGTTAATGGCGAATACACCTGAGCCTGAATTGTAGGTTAGTGGACTAGTAGCGCTTAAATCCGTTAGGGCAATACCACTTCCGCCTGATTCAATATTTGCCCAAGCACCGTTAGCATTTCTTACTTGCATAGTTCCACCATTATCTCTGAAACCATATCCTTCTTCAGCTACTGAAGTAGTAGCGCCGAAGTTTAGATAATTATTTGCACCTTCTAAGAATAGATTGCCGTCTACTGTCAACTTGGATAATGGTGATGTAGTGCCGATGCCTACACTACCAGTACTTAAATCAAACAATATCTTTGTATTTCCTCCAGCATCTGCAAAACTTACATCACCTGTGTTATCAATTCCCATTCTATAACCGCCATTGGAAGCAAATAAATACACAGCTCCATTGCCAATCATTTGTCTTGCCATGACTGTGCCGTTCCCTGTAGATCCAATCCTTGCATTACCTGCTACATCTAACAAATATGACGGATTATCAGTTCCTATTCCTACATAACCATTAGTATCTACAAACAGCGAGCTAGTAGCTGAAGGATTATCACTTCCATCTCCTACATATATATATCCTTGAGAAAGAGTCATGTCACTCAAACTATCCCATTTGTTATTAAATGTAGTCCAGTCTGTGTTAGATAGATAACCATTAGCACTTGATGAGGCTTTATTGATAGCAAATATTCCGGAAGCAGAATTATAAGTTAGAGGTCCAGTGGCTGAAAAATCCGATAAGTTTGCGTAACCTAGAGATGAAGTAGCTGACCACTGCCCACCATTAATATAGGCAAAACCTGTCCAATCAGCTGAAGTAGTACCAATACCACCATAAGCTGAGTCAATCACATCACCACTCCAGTTTCCGGCGGTTACATATCCAGCTCCGTCTACT
>PKTK01000005.1:0-269 GCA_002869165.1 Candidatus Parcubacteria bacterium
AACAGTACAGTTGCTTGGAAGTAACAACAAAGATAATCAATACAAACGTATTCGAGTTTGAATACATCCGAGAGGAACTTCGAGTCCCACCGTCCGCACCATTTAAAAAGGTCATTCTGAAAGAATGGCTTTTTTAAATGGTATGAATGGTGAGCGAGAGCCCATATGTGGTAGGAGTAATAAAAAGCAACAGTACAGTTGCTTGGAAGTAACAACAAAGATAATCAATACAAACGTATTCGAGTTTGAATACATCCGAGAGGAACTTC
>PKTK01000005.1:274-67343 GCA_002869165.1 Candidatus Parcubacteria bacterium
AACAGTACAGTTGCTTGGAAGTAACAACAAAGATAATCAATACAAACGTATTCGAGTTTGAATACATCCGAGAGGAACTTCGAGTCCCACCGTCCGCACTGTATTTTAGAGCCCTCTTCTTTGAAGAGGTTTTTAAAATACAGTTCTGATGGTAGACAAGAACACTCTTTGGAAAGTGTTATTAGAATTCGAAAGTATCAAAACTATTAAGATCTTACATGAATAGTAGTATCGTTTGTTATGGCGGTCACCTAGTGGTGACCTATCGCTTCCCAAGTCTAAGGGATTCCTCATTTCACTCGGAATGACAGCTAAGAAGTAGTATTCTTAATTCTTAATTCTTAATTCTTAATTCTTAATTCTTAATTCTTAATTCTTAATTGAACATGAGCCCACGGGCAGATTCGAACTGCCGACCTCTGCTTTACGAAAGCATTGCTCTACCAGCTAAGCTACGCGGGCATGAGGGTATTTTAACTCAAGTTGATGTTTTTTTCAATTATTCAAAGTTGTTATTCTGAACACAGGGGAAGAATCCTAAAATTCCTCGTTTCACTCAGAATAGTATGTTTAAATTTTGTTTCAAATAGCTAATTTGTGTTATAATAAACTTAAGGCCAATTTGGTCTATTTTCGTTATGTAAAAATAAACAACCCATGAAAAACAAAGAATTATTTATTATTTCACTAGGAGGTTCACTGATTGCTCCCCAAGAAGGGATTGATTGGAAATTTTTAAAAAAATTTCGCGAGTTAATTCTCAAAGAAATAAAAAAAGACAAGATATTTGTTATTGTAACTGGAGGAGGAAATACCGCTCGAGTTTATCAACAAGCCGCCAATAAAGTTTGCAAACTAACCAAAGACGACCAAGACTGGCTGGGAATTCACACTACCAGATTAAATGCTCACTTAATAAAAACAATTTTTCGAGACGTAGCTCATCCTCGGATAAATAAAAACCCTCGCACCAAAGAAGATCTAAAAATTCATTTTAAAAAGGGTGAGGGAGTAATGGTAGCAGCTGGTTGGCGACCAGGCTGGTCAACTGATTATGTTGCCACAATTTTAGCTGAAAGATTAGAAGCCAAAACTGTTATTAATCTTAGCAATATAGAATACGCTTATACCAAGGATCCTAACAAATATAAAAATGCCGAAAAATTAATTGAAGTAAATTGGAAAGATTTCCGAAAAATTGTCGGCAATAAATGGGACCCAGGATTAAACGCTCCCTTTGACCCAATCGCCTCTAAGTTAGCACAAAAATTAAAACTAAAGGTAATTATAGCTAAAGGTGGTAATATCAAAAACCTGGAAAAGATCTTGGCTAACAAAAAATACAAAGGAACAACCATAAATTAATTACTAAATATACTTATCATTCTGAACGGAGCAATGAATTTCGTTAAGAACAGAGCATACGGATTCTTCGCTCCGTTCAGAATAACACAAGATTTTAGTGTTTAATATTTTATTACAAGGAGATGGATAGATATAACCAACATTATCATTTACATAGACACATTCATTGGAAAAAGTTTTTTTGCGACTCATACAATGATCTCGTGATTGCTGATACTTTTAGACTATTAGCTCTTTCCATGATTTCAATTTTTGTTCCTATTTTTTTAATTGATAAATTGTCTATTGGAATTTTAAACGTTGCATTATTTGAACTATTTTTCTTTATTTTGAGTATTTTTTTTCATTATTATCTTGTTACTTGGACAGGAAAAGTTGGCGCTAAAAAAATAATGATCAGTAGTTACTTCTTAAACTGTCTTTTATTTTTTACTTTGTACCAAGGAGAATTAATAAATAGCATTTTAGGTGGTTTTATCTTTATTTTATTTATTGCTCTACTGAACGCACTGGCTTCCACCACTTACTGGACTGCTCATCATTTATATTTTTTACGCTGTACTCGAGTGGAAGAATCCGGCACAAAACTTGGTATTCTAAACAGTGTCCCTGTTATTGCCAGTATCTCTGGGCCGTTTATTGGCAGTATCTTAATTGTTGAATTGTCCTATAATGCTGTATTTTTATTTAATATTTTCATTTTATTCATTGCTTCTCTGTCGTTAATGTTTTCTAAAGATTTAAAAGTTTCTATTAAACTTAACAAAAAAAGAATTGTAGATAAAGAAAATATTCAAAAAAATGCTATTTATTTCGCCCAAGGACTAGCTTATTGTTCAACTGGATTTATTTGGCCGATCTTAATATTCGTTTCTTCTATAGAGATTATTACCATAGGTTCATTAATGTTATTTGCCAATATAGGCCAGGCCTTAGTTGTTTACCTGGGAGGTAAGGCTGCTGACAACGACACTTCAGGTAAATTCATTACCATTGGCACTTTTGGTCATGGTGCATCCATCTTTTTGAGAGCTTTATATCTTACGCCAGTTTTTATAACAACCTTCTGGTTGATGGGAGGATTGTTTGGTGGATTGAGAAACATAACTATTGATTCAAATTTTTTCAAACACTCACATCGAGATTCAGGAAACAAAATCATGAATCGAGAGCTATATATGCACCTAGGAAGAATTATGACTGTTTTTATATTTTTAATGTCTTTGGCTGTGTTTGGTTTTTATATGGGGCTTATTTCCACTTTACTTATAGTTGGAGTTATCAACCTTCTGGTTTCATTTGTTACATACAAAAATAATGTAAAATTATAAACAATGTTTAAAATTTTAAAAAACAGAATAGTCAGATTAATATTATTTTTGATAATCTTTTCTTATTTTTATATTGTTTGTTTAAAACACACTAGCAAACCCATGCCCCTTGGAACTGATTTTGCTTCCAAAACTTTTATTGAAAAATCAGAAGACATAAATTTTCTTTATGATCTTACCTATAAACAAGATGACAAAATAGTAAATGAACAACAAATTTTTGACAGAATTTTTAGTATTATAGAAGAAGCCAAGGACTACATACTGATCGATATGTTTTTATTCAACGACTGGCAAGGAGGGAGCACCCAATCATACAGACAATTATCTCATGAGTTAACTGAAAAAATTATAAATAAAAAAACCGAAGAACCCGAAATAAAAATAGATTTCATAACTGACCCGATTAACAATACTTACAGCAGCAAATATTCACCTCAATTGCAAGCTATGCAAAAAGCTGGTGTAAATGTTATTATCACCGAACATAAAGCTCTAAGAGATAGTAATTTTATTTACAGTGCAATCTGGAGAACTTTTTTTGCTTGGCTACCAGACAATATGTTTAAAATTTTTCCTCACCCCTTTTCTAAAACCGAAAGTGGCGTTAGCTTACAATCATATTTAACAATGCTAAACTTCAAGGCCAACCACAGAAAAGTAATAATTGCTGATCAGGATGACGATATGATATCAATAATAAGCTCAGCTAACCCCCATGATGGCAGTTCTGCTCATTCCAATGTTGCTTTTGAAATAAAGGGTGACTTCTGGAAAAGCATCTGGTTCAGTGAATCAGCGGTAGCAAATCTTAGTGGACAAATGATTCAATCCCCACCGATGCTACTTGAAAGTACTTATGCTTTTCAAAATCACGATCACAATATCTCTATTGAATTGATCACTGAAAATAAAATTAAACAAAAAATAATCCAAGCAATTGATGCCAGCAACCAAGAAGATGATGTGATGCTTGCTATGTTTTATTTGTCAGACAGAGGTGTTGTTGATTCATTGCTAAAAGCAGCAAAACGTGGGGCTGATATCAGACTTATTCTTGATCCAAATAAAGATGCTTTTGGTTATGAAAAAAATGGTATCCCTAATCGAAGTGCTTCCTATGAACTTATTAAAAAAAGCAAGGGTAAAATAAGAATAAAGTGGTATGACACTCATGGAGAGCAATTTCACACAAAAATGTTAATCGTATCTCATAAAAACGGACCTAGTCGTATTATATTAGGATCAGCGAATCTAACCCGTAGAAATTTAAGCAACTACAATTTAGAAATGGACGTTGCAACCATTGCCCCCACCTCGTCTGTATTTGTACAAAATACCACAAGCTACTTCAATAGAATATGGTCAAATGAAGATGAATATTATACACAAATTTACGAAGTATACGCTGATAATTCTATATGGAAATATTTATTATATAGAATCCAAGAAGCTACTGGACTATCAAGTTTCTAAAATAAGTTCATAAAGTCAAAAGTTGGAAAGTTAAAAAATCACAAATCTTTTTTATTTTTATTTTTACTTTCCAACTTTTAACTTTAAAAATTTTAACTATTTACTATGTATTTATTTTTTGATACAGAAACAACGGGCTTACCCAAACTTTATAACGCACCAATTACTGACACTGATAATTGGCCTCGTCTAGTACAAATTGCCTGGTCTTTACACGACAAAAAAGGTAAAGAATTAGCCAAGCACGAATCCATTATTAAACCAGACGGCTTTAAAATACCAAAACAAGCCTCTGATGTTCACGGAATTACAACTGAGCGTGCTTCAAAGGAAGGAATAGAATTGGAGTCTGCTTTAGATCAATTTATTTGGGCCCTAAAAGAATCTGAACATTTAGTTGCTCATAATATACGCTTTGATGAAAAAATAATTGGCGCAGAACTTGTTCGTAAGGGTTTTAATCATGCCTTGATGAATAAAAACAAGATCTGTACCATGCTTGCAAGCACAAAATATTGTGAGATTCCAGGCAGATATGGCTTCAAATGGCCGACCCTAACCGAACTTCACGAAAAACTTTTTGAAGAAGACTTTCCTGACGCTCACAATGCCTTAGTAGATGTTGAAGCCATGGTTCGTTGCTTCTTCGAACTTAAAAAACGCAAAGTTCTATAACACGTAACACATAGCACACAACACATAGCAAAAAAACAGGCCCTTAGCCTGTTTTGTTTTATAAATTGTTATGTGTTGTGTGATTTGTGTTATGTGGTCTGACTTATCCACTTTACTTTTTTTTCTTGCATGTTAAAATATGTGTATTATTCCCATGCTTGCCGGTGCAATAATTTCCCCACAAAAATAAAAACCCTAGTAAGACCTCTTACGGGGTTTCTTTTTTTATAAATCTTTACATTTTTTTAATCTTTTGCTATTATAATACTACATTTAACCGAATATGCCTCGTAAAGGCGCAAACAAAAAAATGGAGGATTCTATTTTGGAAGTTTGTAACCTGGCCGCAATTTAATTTGCAAGGCCAAAAGGTGGTGGTTGATTTAAGGTGATTACTGACATATGTCACAAGCTAAGTCCCAGTGCTTACTCACCTAAAAAACAGGGACAAAACATCTGTATTTCTTACGAGGAATCTCTATGAATACAGAGACCATTCGTCGCCAGGCAAAAAATTGGTTCTGGCAGTTAACCAGAAATCCCTAAATATGTCTGGAACCCCGAAAAGCATTGCTTTTCGGGGATTTTTTTATTTGTCATCTCGTAAGGAGTAACGCGACTGAAGAGATCTCTTAGACGTAAAAATAGCTTGTCTCAAATTTTTCTATCAAGATAAAACAACAAAACAAAAGCGTTGTTCATGAAGGCGGTCACCTGCAGTGATACCAATTCCCATATCTAAGAAATTCCTCTGCAACACTTCAGAATGACAAAAAACATCAAAAAAGAAGCATTTGCTTCTTTAGTGTTATGTGTTATGTGATATGTGATACGTGTTACGCTAAAGAATGGTTACAATCCGCAGAAAAATTTTTCCAATCAACAAAGTCTTTATTTTTATATTTAAAAACTCCGGCTGAAGCAATCATGGCAGCATTATCGGTTGTAAATTTTAACTCGGGTATAATTAAATTCACATCATTCAGTTTATCGTTAACGTCTTCGGTTAATTTCTCTCTAAGTCTTTTGTTAGCAGACACTCCTCCAGCTAGCATTACAGTTTGCGCATTATATTTGCTTGCCACTTTAATCGTCTTGCTTACCAAAACTTCCACTACTGCTTCTTGAAACTCATAAGCATATTCTGGAATTCTATCTTTCCAGTTTTTATCATCCTCTAGTGCATAGCGAATTGCAGTTTTTAGACCTGAAAAAGAAAAATCGAAATTAGCTGAGTCTATCATTGGTCTGGGTAAAGAAATTTTAAATTTTGAATTTTGAATTTTGAATTCTTCCGCCTTTTTTGAAATTGCGGGGCCACCAGGATAACCAAGATCTAAAAGTTTAGCGGCTTTGTCAAAAGCTTCCCCAGCTGCATCATCACGAGTTTCTCCAATCACTTCAAATTTACCATGTTCTTTCATTAAAATTATCATAGTGTGCCCACCTGACACTGTGAGAATAACTGCAGGCAATTCTATTTCTTTTTCAAGATCAATATAGTTAGCATAAATATGTCCTTCGATATGATTTACAAAAATCAATGGAATATTAAGAACATATGCCAAAGACTTGGCTGTTTCTACTCCAGTTTGCAAACTAGACATTAGTCCTGGTCCACCAGTTACGGCAATCGCGTCTAACTCTTCTTTTTTTATTCCAGCTTGAAAAAACGCTTCATCAATAACTGGTAATATCTGATGTACATGCTCCCTGGCTGCCACCTCTGGCACTACTCCACCATATTTTTTGTGAATTTCAATTTGTGATGACACAACATTCGAAAATATTTTTGCGCCAAATTCAAAACCAACTGCTACGGCAGCTGCTGTTTCATCACAAGATGTTTCAATTGCTAGTATTTTCATATATTATTAATTTGATGCTAAATACATTATAACATATATAAATTTTTTTCAAGATATGTATATTATTCAAAAACTATGTTCGCCAAAATTAGAATGACCCATCAAACAACAATAAAACAAACTCACATCTGCGAGCTTGTTTTATTGTGATCCCACGACTTAATCTCACCAACAAAGGCACTGTTTTTGCTCGTTTATTTAATTTTCCAATATTTACTACTATTACTATGTGTTAGCAGGGGCACAATAGCACCAAAAAATCACATATAAAAAGACTCGTTGTATAACGAGTCTTTTTATATGTGATCCCACGGGGAATCGAACCCCGGTTACCAGGATGAAAACCTGGTGTCCTAACCACTAGACGATGGGACCATGGCTAAATTTTTTAATTTGTAAATAATTTTTATTTTTCAATATTAAAAATTATAAATATTCATACAATAATTTATTTTCTCTCAAAAACTTAAGGAAAAATAAAATATCTACATATCTTTTTCAATTGAAAAAAAATATAGCCCTGCTTTAGGACTAAAAATAGTATAATATATTAAACAAGGCATGTCAAGGCTTTTATTTGTAGGTTATCTTTTGCTATAATATAAGCATATAATATAAGTATGGATATTGAACCTGAAACAAAATTTGATAATCCTTATTTTGAACCAATTACCAACACCTGGGCATTGATTGTTCTTTTTTTATCTGGATTTATTTTTTTAGCTTTAGCTAGTTTTTGCCTCTCCCTGATAATCGTCCTTTTATTAGAAAACGATTACAGCATTGCAACTTATTACTTTGACTCAAGGCTTGATTATTTCATAGGCACCTTCCCTTATTATCATTTACTCATCTTTTTTCTCTTACTAATTATTTCGAGTATATTTTTTAAATTTTTTAATGTTAGAAAAAATATATTTTTTCTATTTATTAGTTTATTGGTTATTTCTTTGGCCTTTTCTTTGCTTATTTTTCAAAACAATCTAGCAAAAAATTCTGAAAAATATTTAGAAAATATATATTTTTATAATTTTTTTATAAAAAACCGAACTGAACTTTGGCAAAAAGCAGAATTTGGTCTTCTTTCTGGAACCGTAAGCATTGTTAAAAACAATGACTCCTTTACTATGATTGATTATGATAGCAAAGTATGGATAGTATATTTTAATAACACAGAAATTGAAAAAAATCTAAAGATTAAAAACGGAGAAAAAATAAAAATCGTTGGCAAACTTCTAGATGAAAAATCCTTTGAAGCTAAAAAAATAAAAAAATATGAATAAAAAAACATTAATTATAATTTTTATTATTCTTGCTTTGATTTCTGTTTTTTTGTATTTTTTTATTTTTAAACAAACTGAAGAAATAAACAAAACAGAAGAAAAAGAGGAAATAATAGAAATACCAGCTAGACCACAGAGTGTTGATGAAGGACTAAAATCCTTTAATCAGGCTTACAAGTTAGCTCAAATATCAACTTTCTACTACAATAACTACAATGCCAAAGAGGCCACCAAAAAAGCTATTGCTGTTTGGCAAGATTTTACAGATGAATTTTTAAACGGTCCTGACTCAGATTATACCAATATAGATAAATGGGATGAAAAACTAGAACAAGTTTTCCTCCTATCCAAAGAAGCTAAAGATTTGCAAGATCAAAACCAAATGAAAAAAGCCTCTCAAAAACTTGATGAAGCTAGAAAAATTATAACCCTAATAACTACTAATAAAGAGGATTACAAACTAGACAACGAACTTTTTTTCTTATTTATTCAAATCAAAAAGGCAAGTGACTCAAACGATGTTGAAGAAACAAAAAAGATTTTACAGGAAATTAAACTAGATTTTACCATAGTCAAAGACTTACTAAAAGAAAAAAATAGTAGCCCAGAAATATTGAGTCTTGAAAAAGCTATTGCGCAAATGGAATTAGCTAGTAAAACTACTTTGACAAAATATCAATCAGGACTCATACCTGCCTTTTTGAAAGTTTATGAAAAGTACTAATCTCTATACATATATATAGAGAGATATACATTTTTAACAATAAAAAAAGACTCTTTTTGTTTACAAGAGTCTTTTTTTATTTATTTCAAATTATTTTTAAACCAATCCACATAAGGAATAGCCACCGGATCAAACTCATACATAATTCCTAAATAATAAGCAAGCCATGAGCCCAGTTGTAACATTTCAAAACATTGTTCTCTTTTACTTTCACCCTTTAGCTTCACGCTTACAACTTTTAATTTATTTTTCTTGGCCACCTGTTTGGTTAACTGTACTCTCTTAGCAACCCTTTTGTCATATAAATCTGAATCAAAAAATACCAAAGTTAAATTTTCTTTATTAGTGTCTGGTTTTACCAGTCCCTCCATAGCATAATGGTTCATATCGGGAATCATTAAATAGCTTGAATAAGTTTTAGCACACTCATTTATCTGATTTCTCAAAACATGTAAATTACCTGATAAATGTTCGGCTCCTACCAAGATTGGAGAGGTATCTTCAAGCTGGCTAACAACCTTTTTAGCCAAATTCCTTGAGCTAGGACTATCTACTCGCCACTTTCTACTTGCCAGTTCTAGTTTATCTATTATTATTTGCATTTCTTTGGTATCTATTTTAATCAAACCAGCTTTGGCCAAAATAACAGCGATCCCAAAAACAGAATAACCAAGTCCTAGTCTGGGTTGATTAGAGGGATTAAAATCTGGCTTAAACACAAACCCTGGGAGATTGTCTTTGATCATTATTTTTTTAAGTTTTGATTTGGAGGAGTCTTCGGTAATAGCTACTATTTTGGCATTTCTTTTTTTGGCTTCTTTGTATGTGCTAAGAGGCTCTTCAGTTGTGCCTGAATAGGAAGAAATAATATAAAGAGTGTTTTTTGAAACGTAATTGGGTACGCTATAACCAGCGCAAATATTTATTGGTTTTTTGATTTGTTCAGAAAACAAATGTCTAACTATTCTTATACCAAGATTCGAACCTCCCATACCAGCTAAAACAACATTCTCTACGTTCTTATATTCCTTGGGGATTTTTACAAGCCTAGCACTCTCAAGCACTTGTCTCATTTGATCAGGTAATAATTCGATAGACTTGGCAACTTGGTGTCTATCTAATTTTTCGAAAACTTTTTTATCATCTAAATTCATTTATTTAAAACTAAATATTAATAAATTTATTATAACATTTGAAAGCCATAGACACAACTAATTAGGTTGATTTTTTCACTAATATATGGTAAGATAATCATAAGTCAGGCCTAGCCTGATTGTTTTATAATTAAACTATTTTTATATGTCTGGACATAATAAATGGTCTACTATTAAACGAAAAAAGGGGGCAGCTGATGCTAAACGTGGGGCGGTTTTTACAAAAATTGCCAATTTGATAACTATTGCAGCCAGAGAAAAAGGTGGAGACATTGATACCAACTTCATGTTAAGAATGGCAGTTGATAAAGCAAAAGCTGCCAATATGCCAAAAGACAATATCTAAAAATCTATCAAAAGAGGAACTGGCGAACTAGGTGGAGATCAAATTCTTGAACTTATTTATGAAGGTATTGGGCCAGCTAGTTCTCAATATGTTGTAAAAGCAATCACAGATAACAAAAATAGAAGTGCTTCTAACATTCGTCATATTTTTTCAAAACATGGTGGATCGCTTGCTTCAGTAATGTGGAACTTTGAACAAAAAGGTGTAATCAGGATCCTAAAAGAAAAATTGCCTGTTTTAAACGAAGATCAAGAATTAGAATTAATTGAACTTGGAGCTGAGGATATTCAAAAAGAAGATGAGGGTTATACTATCATTTCTGACATTTCTGATTTACAAAAAATGAAAAAATATTTTGATGATTCAAACATTGAAACTGAATCAGCAGATATTGAGTATATTGCTAAAGATACAAATGAAGTTAGCGAAGCTGACCAAGAAAAAATAGATAAACTAGAAGAGGCCCTGGATGATTGTGAGGATATTGGAGATTATTATTCTAACTTAGCTTAGGAAAAATGAAAAAAGAAAAAATAATATTAGGAATTGATCCGGGGATAGCCGACACTGGTTTTGGCGTAATAAAGGTTGAAGGTAGTAGTTTAAAATGTCTTGACTACGGATCAATCAAAACTAAAGCTAAAACTGAATTATCTGAAAGATTACTGATTTTAAATAAAGAATTAATAAAAATAATTAACAAACATAAACCAGACTTAGTTTCTGTTGAGCAACTTTTCTTTTGCAAAAATGTTAAAACAGCTCTGGTGGTTGGTCAAGCTAGAGGGGTTGTGCTTCTTACTTTGGAACAAGCCGATATTCCGCTCCTTGAATTCACTCCTCTTCAAATCAAACAGGCTGTTTCAACCTACGGCGGTGCTAGCAAATCACAAGTACAAAAAATGGTAAAAATGATTCTAGGCTTAAAAACTATACCTAGACCGGATGATGCCGCTGATGCGTTAGCAGCTGCCATCTGTGCCAGTAACCACTAAACTTAAACTTCTAACTTTTAGAACAACTAAAAGCTAAATATTATGTCAAAACCTTTAAAAATTGTTTCAATATCTTCAGAACTTGATCCATATTCAAAATCAGGCGGTCTTGCTGATGTTTCCAGAAGTCTTCCTAAAGCAATCAAACGTTTAGGGCACGAAATTATTTGTATAACTCCACTTTACAATCAGATAATCAACAAGCAAAAATACGACCTGAAACCAGTCTTTAAAGACGTCGAAGTTTTTTTTAATTCAAAAGACAAACTAAACGTCAGCTATTACAAGGGTTATAACATGAAGGGTCTGCCTGTTTATTTTGTTGAATGTAAAAAATATTTTTCAAAAAGAAAATCTATATATGGTTCAAGCCATGAAAATGCCCGTTGGCTTGTTTTTGATGTAGCAGCTTTAAAGCTTATCTCTCTACTTAAATTTAACGCTGATATTGTTCATTGCCATGACTGGCAAACTGGCCTTATTCCCTATTATTTAAAAACAGATTTTAGATACTCCAAAACTTTAAAAAATGCCAAAACTGTTTTTACTATTCATAATTTAGTTTTTCAAATGGGAACAAACTGGTGGGACGTTCCAGTAAGCAAAAAGGATTTTGGCAAAAAAAGACTACCCCACCTTGAAGACAAAAATCTTGATTATATTAATTTTGTTAAAAGAGCCATTCTTTCTTCTGATGCTATCTCAACAGTATCAGAACAATACCGCGAAGAAATAATGACAAAAAAGTTTGGCCAAGATTTACACCGAATTTTAAAGAATCGTGAAGACAGACTCTTTGGGATTGTAAACGGGATTGACTACAAGGCCTATAATCCAAGTGTTGACCCTGGTTTATTTAAAAGATATAGCTACAAAACCGTCAAAAGAAAAAAACTTAACAAAGAATATATCCAAAAAAAATTCAAACTACCAATTGATATGGAAATTCCTCTTATTTGTCTCACTTCAAGAATCGCCTATCAAAAAGGTTATGTTTTATTTATGGATATAATTGAAGCTCTTATTAGATTGGATATTCAGATTATCATCATGGGAGATGGAGATAGGGCTTATGTTTCTACTCTAAAAAAATATACAAAAAAATATCCCAAAAAACTCATCTATATCCCTTTTAATGAAAATAAAAAAGTTGAAACACTTCTTTATGCTGGATCAGATCTTTTTCTTCTTCCGAGTCATCATGAGCCCTGCGGAATAAATCAGCTTATTGCTATGAGATACGGCTGTATTCCAGTAGTAAGAAAAGTTGGTGGACTTAACGATACTGTGGCCAACTTCAATCCAAAAACAAATCGCGGTACTGGTTTTGTTTTTTCTAGCTTTTCTCCTTATCCTTTTTATGGAGCGATAATTCGAGCTTTGGAAAATTATAAACATCGAAAAATATGGCGCGAATTAATGGTTAGGGCTATGAGAGATTCAAATTCCTGGGAAATTCCGGCAAAAAAATATATCTCTCTATATAGAAAAGTAATGAAATTTAAAAACGTAAAGAAATAATATTATGAAATGGATAAACTTTTTACATTTTTATCAACCTGTAAATACCGATGCCCACATCATCAAAGAAGCAACTGAAATGAGTTACAAAAGAGTGATTAATGCTTTAAAAAAAAATCCTCATATAAAATTTACCATCAATATCAATGGTTCACTTTTGATTAGATGGAAGGAGCTTAATTATTTTGACCTAATAAAAGATGTTGATGAATTGATCAAAAGTGGTCAAATAGATTTGACTGGAACTGCATGCTACCATCCTCTTCTACCATTAATTCCTGAAAAAGAAGCCAAAAGGCAAATCAAAGAAAACGAAGAACTTTTAAAAAAATTTTTTTCTAATTATAAACCTAGGGGATTCTTTTTGCCAGAGATGGCTTACTCAAAATCCATTGCTAAATTAGTAAAAGAAATGGGGTATGAGTGGATTATTCTTGATGAAATTGCTCATACAGGAGAATTAAATAAGACTGACACAGAAAAAATTTATGAAATAAAAAATATTGGCCTAAAAGTAATCTATAGATCTAGAAAATATTCTAGTTCTTTTGTACCAAATACTATAGCCAAATTACTAGACTCAAACGAAGTTATAATTTCTGCTACCGATGGGGAATTGTACGGACTTAGACACATCGACCATGCAAAAGAATTTGAACAACTTTTAGAAAATAAAGGTTTAATTACCAAAACTATCTCAAGCTACATAAAAGAAAACAAAGAATTAATTGAAACTGATCCGCTTGATTGTAGCTGGGAATCAGATGAAGAAGAATTAAAAATTTATCGACCATATAATCTTTGGGATAATCCAGATAATAAGATCCACAAAAAACTTTGGGATCTGGCTATGCTTTCTTACAACACTACCCAAAAATTTAAAAATGATGATAATTATGTCTGGGCTAGATGGCATATGGTAAGAGGTTTTGCTAGTTGCACATTTTGGTGGGCCTCAGACAAAGATTTTTCATACATTTTTGGCCCTCATGCATGGAACCCAGATGAAATAGAGAGAGGCGTAAATGAATTTATCCGTTCAATCAGAGCCATTGAAGATGCAGCCAGTAGATATACCAAATTAAAAGCAGAGAAACTATTTATAGAAATAAAACAAATGATCTGGGAAAAACATTGGACCCGCTGGAAAAATTAATATTATTTAGATACACCAACATGAATAAGATAAACCAACTTTTTGACAAGGAATTTGTTTTGGATTATTTCCAAAAAAAATTACTTCCTCATTATCCTGATTTTTACAAAATTAAAAACATTAAAATAATTGGCCATAAAAAATTTATTTGGGAGCACACATATCATGTAGTTATTGAATTTAGGACAACCCTAATAAGTAAAGAGGGGAAAACAATTAAATTACCTATTTTCTGTTCAGCTCATTCTAATGAACCAAGAAAAAATGTCTATACATCTCTTAAATATTTATGGTATAACGGCTTTCACAAAGGGCATTTAAGTATTCCTCATCCTCTTTTTTATTCAAAATATTTTAATGGCACTTTTTATAGAGGGGTAAATGGAAAACATTTATATCACTTTATTCGTGAAGGCAACAAAAAAGAAATAGAAAATCTTGTTCCTAAGGCTGCTCACTTGTTTGCCAAACTTCACCACGGAAAGAAAAAAGATCCACAAAATTTCAATCCAGATAATTCTCGCATAAAAACTGTCACGCCTGGAGCTAAACATATTATTGAAAGAATACATTATGATTATCCTGAATATTTAGATTTTTACAAAAGTGCTTATAAATTTTTTATAAAAAAAGAAGAAGAGTTTTTAAACTCCACTGAAAAAAAATGGTTAGTACACGGTGATGCTCATCCGGAAAATATTATTAAAATGGGAAAGGTAAAAATTGGTTTAATTGATTTTACTGACCTTTGTTTAAGTGATTTTGCTCGTGATCTTGGCTCTTTTACACAACAACTAGAATTCATGAGCAACAGAAAAATAAAGAACGAAAAATATGCTAAAAAAATCTGCGACTTATTTCTAATCTCATATTTTTCAAAAGTTCCAAAATTAAATATCACTCCAGAAATCAAAGAAAGAATAGATCTTTATTACTATTGGACTGCCACAAGAACCGCAACTCATTTTCTCATGAAAGATGGGCCAGAACCAGAAAGGGCGACCCCCTTAATAAATCGAATTAAAAATTTTATCAAATAAACCTATGCTAATAGATCTCCAGCTTCACTCAACTTATTCTGATGGATACCTAAGTCCAACTGAGGTTGCTCAATTTGCTAAAAATAATGGCATTGAAGTAGCTGCTCTCACTGACCACAATACCGTAGGTGGTGTCCATGAATTTAAAAAAGCTTGTAAAAAACTAAAAATAAAAGCAATAACTGGTATTGAAATATACTGCAGATTAAATGGCCACAGATTTAATGTTCTGTGGTACAATTTCGATGAAACTGACCCAAGGCTTCACGATCTCCTAAGAGAAAGCCAAAGAAGAAGAAGGATGCAAATGAGAAATATTTTAAACAGAATGAATAAAAATAATTTCAAAATAAAAGTTAACAAAATAATAGACAAATACAATCATTACGTTCCGGTTAATCAAGTTATAGACGATATTATAGCTACT
This sequence comes from Candidatus Parcubacteria bacterium, assembly GCA_002869165.1. Classification (GTDB taxonomy): domain Bacteria; phylum Patescibacteriota; class Patescibacteriia; order Patescibacteriales; family UBA12075; genus BM705. The sequence continues at coordinate 15,636 of PKTK01000005.1, forward strand.
CCTTATAATTTACGTTTAATTAAAAAGAAACTAAAAAATAAAAATCCCAGAGAAAATGATATTATTAATGAGTTTTTTCAAAATCAAAAAAAACTCCCCATGCTAAGAAATTCTTTTATCGATTTAAAAAGAATAAATCTTTTAAGAAAAAAAATAGGCGGACAAATTATTCTTTGTCACCCTGCCAAACACTCATATATCAACAAAAAAAGATGGGAAAAATTTAAAAAAATGGGAATTGATGGTGTAGAAAAGTTATCTCCTCATCACTCTTATGAGGCAATAATGTATATTCAACATTTAGCTTCAGAGCTTAATTTCATTGAAACTGGCGGGTCTGATTTTCACAAAGTTGAAGGTGGAGACCACCCAACACAAAGATCTTGGGATTATTTCAAAATAGATTCTAGTCTTCTAAAAGATATTAATAAGATTATTAACTAATATATATAAAAAACATGCTACAATAAAGCGTGTTTTTTTATTTTATAAAACAGTAATAAATATGTTATAATGTAATATAGACTAGAAAAAAATATTTATTAAAAAAATGCATCATTTAATTTTTGAAGGAGCAGAGCTAGCAGGAAAAAGCTGGTTAATGTCACAAGTTTACAATAAACTAGAGCCAAAGTACCGTAGTAACCAAAATATTCTAAACGGTTGTCATTGGTTTAATGCTGATATAGGCGTTTTTGGCACTAAGCACGGCAAAAATGTAATCAAGTCTTATCTGAATATTTTTGAAGAACTTGCGGGAAAAAACATAATTGTTGAAAAACTTCATATATCTGACATAGTTTATAATCAAATCTACAACAACAACAAAATAAACTACACATCAATTGAAAAAAAATTAAAAAAACTTGGATTTAAAATTATTTTTATCTGCTTTCCTGAAGATAAGGAAAATTTAAAAAAACGCATTCAAGATAGACTAAATATCTATCCTCACTACAAAGACATACTAAAATCCCCTCAATGGTATATAAATCAACAAAGAAAATACAAGGAAATTCTAAAAAACTCCGTCCTTGATACATTGGTAATTGAAACCGATATCCTGCCTGATCCTAAACAATATCAGAAAATTCTTGACTGGATAAATGAATAAACATGCCAGATCAAACTATAAAAAAATGCTACAAAAAATCAATTGAACTACTTGAGAAAAACTCAAGCGTTTTTGGTTCTTTGGCCTGTAGCGAACAAAAAAAAGCTAAAGAAAGAAATTATCTTGGCATATTTTCCCGAGATGCTTCCATTTGTGCTATGGGGATGATAAGCACTAAAAATAAAGCTTTAATCAGATTGGCAAAAAGAAGTCTTCTTACTTTATCAAAACACCAAGCCGAAGATGGAGAAATTCCTAATTATGTTAAACCTGAGCTTCCTTATACTGACTTTTGGCGACTGGGTAGTGTTGACGCCACGCTTTGGTGGTTGATTGCCCTTGATTTTTATAACAAAAATTCTGGAGACAAAAAACTAAAAACTAAACTTGATAAAAAGATAAAAAAGGCTATTATCTGGCTCCGTGCTCATGAGCACAACAAAGATTTTCTCCTTGTCCAAGGAGAAGCAAGTGATTGGGCGGATATCATGCCCCGCAACGGAAGAGTGCTATATTCTAACGCTCTCTGGTATCACGTAAAAGAATTATACAAAGTAAAAGAAAAAACTTTAACTAGACGTAATTTTAATCTACTTTTTCACCCATATGACAAAATAAGCAACAAAATCCCAAAAAGTATCACAAGCACAATTAAAATGATGCATCACTCAAAAAACAAAGATAGATATTATAAGAGTTTTGTATCCTATAAATACTGGGGTGATGACTGTGATGTTTACGGAAATTCCCTAGCTATTCTTTTTGGTCTTGCTAAACCTGATTTTAAAAAAGATATTTTTAAATTTATTAATAAACAAAAAATCATCACTGGATTTCCTGTACCAGCTATGTTTAAACCAATAAAAGAAAATCATGTTTTGTGGAGAGAATACATGAAAAATCATCATCAAAACTATCCTCACCAATATCACAATGGTGGCACCTGGCCATATATTTCATGTTTTTATGCTATGGCTCTAAAAAAAGATGGGCAAACAAAAGAAGCTAAGCTTGAATTATACAAAACTGCAAAATTAAATGAGCGGAACAATTGGCGCTTTTCTGAATGGTTTCACTCTCGCACTGGTCAAGCTCATGGTATGAGCGGACAATCATGGAATGCTGGAGCTTTTTTACTTGCCTATCACTATTTATATAATGATATAAACATAAATACATGAGTAAATCTAAAAAATTAAAAATATTAATGGCTGCTGCCGAAGTTTCGCCTCTAGCTAAAGTCGGCGGATTAGCTGATGTAGTTGGTTCCATTGCCCCAGCTCTTCAAAAACTAAAAACTGACACTCGTATTATCATGCCACTTTACGGCTCTATCGATAAAAAATCTTTTTCCCTTAAAAAAACTCATTCAAACATCAAAGTTCCCTCTGGCAGAGTGATGATAAATGTAAATATTTGGGAGGCTATATTACCAAAATCCAAGGTGAAAATTTACTTTATTGATGCACCTCAATATTTTGACCAAAAGGAAGTATATTTAAAAACAAATAATTCTGAAAGGTTTTTATTCTTTTCTTATGCAATTTTATTTATTTTACCAATTATAAATTTTGAACCAGATATTATACATTGCCATGATTCACACACAGCCTTAATACCAGACATCATTAAAACTAATAATTTAGAATATATAAAAAACCTAAAAACATTATACACTATTCACAATTTTAGATATCAGGGAAAAACTCGTCCAACTGTATTGAGCACAGGAAACTTAAACGCAGACTTATTAAAAAGTTTAAGTATCGATATTAAAGATGGGGATGTTAATTTTATGGTTCAAGGTGTTTTAAATGCTGATTTAATAAATACAGTAAGTCCTAGTTATGCTAAAGAAATTGTTTCCTCAGCATATGGTGCTGGTCTAGAAAAAATTATCAAAAGAAGAAAAAATGATTTGTTTGGTATTCTTAATGGAATTGATACTGATTTTTTTAATCCGGCAAAAGATAAATATATATACAAAAAATATAATATAAATACAATCAATAAAAAACAGGATAATAAAGTTGCTCTACAAAAAGAATTAGGCCTACCAATAAACAAAAATAAAGCAGTGGTTGCACTCATTTCAAGATTTGCCTGGCAAAAAGGAATTGACTTATTTACCGATGAGTTTCTTACTTTGGATTGTCAATTTGTTTTTTTGGGTACTGGCTCAAGAGAATATGAGCAGCACATTCAAAAACTTGCAAAAAAATACCCTAAAAATATTTCAGCAAATATTAAATTTAATGTTGAGTTAGCACAGAAGATCTATGCGTCATCTGATATATTTCTTATGCCCTCCAGGTTTGAGCCCTGTGGTCTTGGGCAAATGATATCAATGAGATATGGCACTGTTCCAGTAGTTAGAGAAACGGGCGGGCTAAAAGACTCTGTAAAAAGTTTAAACATCAAAAAAGGAAAGAATAGAATTTACAGATTCTCAAAACCAGTCACTGCTACTGGCTTTAGCTTTAAAAAAATTGATGAGAAAGAATTTTTTGAAGCTCTAAAAAGCGCCCTTTACGTTTATTACAACCACCCGGAATCCTGGAGACATATTCAAAAAAATTGTATGAAAAAAGATTTTTCCTGGAAAAGCTCTGCCAAAGAATATTTACAACTTTATAAAAAAATTCTCAAAAAATAACATAAAAAAAGCCTAGAAAATTTTCTAGGCTTTTTTTATGTTATTTAATTTGCAACGACTTATAATTATATAAAACCTCGTTTAAATCAACGCTTGCCTGACAAACCGAAAAATCACCTGCTCCATAATATAAAAGAAGTTTATCACTAACTACTTGTGCACCATTACAAAAAATAACTTCTGGTTTTGTTGCTTTGTCTGTTGAAATATCTGTTTTTTTTGAATATTCATACAACTGATCAATCTTAATAACTGGGTTTTTGCTACGAAAAATAATTTTCTTTGGAAATTCTAAATCTAGCAAAATTAAGCCTAAAGAGTATTCGGCTTGATCATTTATTCCGTGATACAATACTACCCATCCCTTTTCAGTATATATAGGAGGCGGCCCCATTTCAACATGAACTGAATCAAAAAAACCTAAACGTGGCTTTATAAATGGTCTTGTACTTGCCTGCCACCTAAGACCATTATCAGATTCTGCTAACCAAATATATCTATCACCAAACATCATCCAATATTTATCTTTTATTTTTTTAGAAAAAATTCCGCCTGCCTTTGACCATTCAGTTATTGCCTCTTCTGTTTGTTGAGCCTTATCCCAAGGAACAGTAAAACTTCCTGCCATACAAGCATTCCAGGCCAATAGTGCATTATCAAATTTTTTCCAATCATAAAGATTTTTGGAAATCGCAATACATAACCTGGCTGATTTCCCGTCATAAGCTGTGTATGTCATCAAATATCTGTCTTTGATTTTTACAATTCTAGGATCTTCAACTCCTTTTTTATCAATTTTTGAATCAGCATCGAGAACTACCCTTTCTTTTTTAAAATTAACTCCGTCATTAGAAATATATAAAACTATTTCTGATATACCTAAAACGTTTTTGGACCGACAAAATAAATAATATTTACCTTCTTCGTAAAAGAAGCCGGGATTATAAATTTTGCGATAAATCGAAAAAGCTCTTGGTTTAATAACTGGATTTTTTTTATTCTTCTTTATCATAACTAAATTATAGCATTTCTTTTCTTACAAAACAAAAAACTAGCCATAGATTAGATAGGCTAGTCTTTTATATTATCTTATTGTCTTTTAAAATTTCTTTTGGGTCTATCACCGTTATTAAACTTTTTTCTAAATCCACCATTTCCACCATTTCCACCAAATCCACCAACTTGTTTACCTTTTTCTTCTTTCCACAAATCTTCATTCTCCTTTAAACCTTTCATGGTTAGATTTACTCTTCCCTGATCATCAATTTCTTTTACTCTCACAGTTACTACATCTCCTTCACTTACAAAATCACTTGGCTTACCAACTCTATATGGAGCCATTTCGCTTACATGAACCATTCCATCTCTACCGGGTAAAAGCTCTACAAACGCACCAAAATCAAGCATGCGAACAACTTTTCCAGTAAAGATTTCTCCAGCTTCAATTTCTCTTACAATATCTTGAATCCATTTAACTGCCTTTGCTGCTCCCTCAGCGTCATTTCCGCAGACCATCACAAGTCCATCATCTTCAATATCAATTTGTACATCACAAACATCAATTATTTCATTGATTACCTTTCCACCTGTACCAATAACCTCTCTTATTTTTTCTGGATCAATATGAAATGAAGTAATACGTGGCGCATACGGAGATAAATCTTTATTTGGCTCAGGGATTGTATCAGTGATCACTTTTAATATTTTGAGTCTAGCTGTTTTAGCTTGTCTTAAAGCTTCTTTTACGATCTCTGCATTCAAACCATCTGTTTTTGTATCAAGCTGAATTGCAGTTATACCGTCTTCTGTACCAGTTACTTTAAAATCCATACCACCCTTACCATCTTCTAAATCTTGGATATCGGTAATGACTTGCCAAGAGCTCATATCAGGATAACTAGCCAGACCAATGGCAATACCAGCAACTGGTTTTTTAATTGGAATACCTGCATGCATACAAGCAAGAGTTGATGCGCAAGTTGCCCCCATGGAACTAGACCCGTTAGAACCCAATGTTTCTGAAACGAGTCTAATAGTGTAAGGAAAGTCTTCTTTACTTGGCATCATTGGTTCAAGTGCCTTTTCAGCTAAAGCGCCATGTCCAATATCTCTTCTAGAGGTTCCTCTATTTGGTCTGGTCTCGCCAACTGAAAATGCTGGAAAATTGTAATGATGCATGAAAGTCTTTTTAGAATTTCCCTCTAATCCTTCTAAGCTTTGAGCGAGTCCTGCCGCTCCTAATGTAGCCACTGTCAACACTTGAGTTTCACCACGAGAAAAAAGTCCAGCCCCGTGATTTCTTGGTAGAATATCAACATCAGCTTCTAGGTTACGGATATCTTCAATATCACGGCCATCAACCCTTCTTTTATTTTCAATAATCTCTTTGGTAATTTCAGTATCAATTGCTTTTTGCACAGTTTTGCCAATCGCAAATTTTCTATGATCTGAGCCAATTCCTTCAGAAAACAAATACTCATCCAGTTGATCTTTGATGGCTTCAACAGCTAACTTCCTTTCACCTTTTGTGTAATATTCTTTATTAAATAATATTTGGTTTACATTCTGACCAAGCCAAGCTTCTGCTTTTTTAAGCAATTCTTCTTTTTCCTTTTCTGCTTCTTGTTCATCAACATTCTTTTTTTGTTCTTTTTCTTCGTGTTTTTTTATTTCTACTTTTGAAGCCATTTCTTTAATCAAGTCAATAACTGGTTTGAGTTCCTTTTGACCGGCTAAAATTGCTTCATACATCAAATCTTCCTTAACTTCCTTGCCGCCTGCCTCAATCATTAAAGTTTTTTCTTCAGTTCCAGCTACAATTAAATCAAGTGAAGAATTCTCTCTTTGTTCATAGGTTGGATTAAAAACAAACTTGTCTTCCATTATACCAACTCTAATACCACCAATTGGCCCCTTCCAATCCGCACCAGAAATTGACAATGCAGCAGAAGCTGCAATAAGTCCAACGATATCATAATCATTTTCCTGATCTACTGATAAAGTAGTAAGGACTACTTGAATATCTTTACGAACTGAGTCATCAAAAAGAGGTCTGATAGATCTATCAATCATCCGACCAGTCAGAACTGACTCATCACTTGGTCTACCTTCACGCTTCACCCACTGTGAACCTTTGATAATACCAGCAGCATAAAGCTTTTCCTCAAATTCAACCATCAAAGGAAAGAAGTCAACTCCTTCTCTTTCATATTTGGCCTGAACTACCGTAGCCAAAACAACCGTATCTCCGTATTGTACGGTTACAGCTGAATCAGCTTGTTTTGCAAGCTTACCTGTTTTAATTGTTAGAGTACGGCCAAGCCACTCACAACTGAAAACATTTTCATTTTTCATGTGTTTCTTGTGAATTGACCACGAGATTAAAGACTAGTAGAAAATCTACATGATCTCAATATCTCATGGTCAACTATTATTATAAATTATTAACTGAAAACTATTGGTATAATTTTCAATTTATAATTCTGGAACAGAAATTTTCTGCTCCAGATTTCCGTCTTATTCTTTAATTTTTCGTATCCTTCTGCTCTGCTTCAAAATATTTTTTGTCTTTCTTTTAAAATCAGGATTATTTAATATTTTTTCAAACCTTTTGGCAATACCTGGCGAAAACAATTCTCTTGCTTTTATTTTTAACTCTGGATGATAACCACAAAACTCTCTGCAAAAAAAAGACACGGATTGCATTTTAACATCCTTTTATTTTCTAAGTAAATACTTCTTTGAATCACTTAGATTCAAAAAGTCGTCTGATGAATCAATTAAAGCCGAAGAGGTAGTTTGCCTAAAGCCAACTACCTCTACTAAACAGCCTTTTGTATTTTGAATATATTCAACGAGTGGTAAATAATCACCATCGCCTGATACAATTATAATAACATCAAGTTTTGAAGCAAGTTTAATTGCATCCATAGCAATTCCAACATCCCAATCTGCTTTTTTTGCGCCACCCGCAAAAATTTGCAAGTCTTTCATTTTCACCTCAAAACCCTGTGAAGAAAGCGCTTCAAAAAATGGAGTCTCTTCCTCAGTTTCAGTTTTAATTACATAAGCAATGGCTCTAACTAATTTTCTGCCTGCAACTGATGCTTTTAAAACTTCATTGAAATTAACTCTGGTGTGATACAAATTTTTTGCAGAGTGGTACATGTTTGATACGTCCACCAATACGCCTACTCTCTGCTCCTTGTGTTTTATCATAGTAAATATTAAATACTAAATCACGAATCCTAAATAAATTCAAAAACAGTAAATTTTAATGTTTAAAACTTTTTATTTTAGATTTAAATAAATTTATACTTCTTCTTCCTCTTCTTCAACTTCTTCCTCCATTGCCATTAAAGCTTCTTCTTTTCTTTTCTTTTCTTCTTCATCGTCAATCATTTTTTTAGCAATTTTAAGCTTAAGTTTTTTTGCCAAATCTTTGAAAGATTCTTCATTTTCTTTTTGTAAATACTTAAGAAGTCTTCTTCTTTCGCCTACCTTTTTAAGCAAACCTCTTCTTGAAGAATGGTCTTGTTTGTGTGATTTTAGGTGATCTGATAATTGAGCTATTTCTTCAGTTAAAATAGCAATTTGCACCTCTGTTGAACCAGTATCATTTTCGTGTTTTTTAAATCTGTTAATGATACGTTGTTTTACTTTTTTGTCTATCATTTTTTTCTTTTCCCTAACCGAGAATAGCTTATTTACCTAAACCAAGAAAGGGTCATTAATTATTTAGTGTTAAACAAGTCAACAATAACATTTTTTTTGAAAATTTGCAATACTTTATTCATATTAAAAATAATTACCTGTATATATATAAAATCACAAACAATATTGACTAAAAACATCTTTTATAATATACTAATTTTTACTTAATATTAGATAAAAATTTATTATACTTAATATATGCTTTATTACAAGCTTATTATTAATATTATTTTAATATTTTTATAATATATTATAAGTAAGAATAATAAATAAATTAAAAATATGACAATACTAGTAGTTGAAGATGAAATTAAAATTACAAGATTTATAAAAAAGGGGTTGGAAATGGAACACTACACAGTAGACACAGCTTATGATGGAGAAGAAGCCTTGGATAAAATCGAAATAAATGATTATGATTTAATTATTTTAGATATTATGCTCCCCAAAATTAATGGAATAGAAGTATGCGCAAAAGTAAGAGAAAAAAAGATTGAAGCCCCTATTATCATGTTAACTGCCAAGGATACTGTTGATGATCGTATCAAAGGACTTGATGCAGGAGCAGATGATTATTTGGTTAAACCTTTTGCTTTTGGTGAATTACTGGCTAGAATTCGAGCTTTATTGCGCAGAGAAAAAACCACCAAAGCAACCAAGCTAAAGGTGGGTGATCTTGTACTTGATCCAGCAACTCATGAAGTTTTTCGTGGAGACAAAGAAATCGAATTATCAAGTAAAGAATATCGTTTATTAGATTATATGATGCGTAGACCAGGAAATGTTTGCACTAGAACCATGATTGGCGAACATATTTGGGGTTACAATTTTAATGATGACTCAAATGTAATTGATGTCTATATAAGTTATTTAAGAAAAAAAATTGATACTGGTTTTAATAAAAAACTTATTCACACAATAAGAGATGTAGGCTACAAAATTCAGTACAAATCTAGACCTATTAATAGATAACAAAAAAATGGATCCAAAAACTTTTTTTGAAATAAAAGATAGCGTTTTTCCTGTGCGTGGACTAAAGTCCACGTTAAATTTTTTACTTAAAAAAATTGATTCAATAGAAGAAAATATAAACTTAAATGCAATTTATGAGATAATTTCTATCAATTTAAAAAAGCACAACATTAGTTCTCTTATTTCCATTATTGATGAGGCTAATAGTAGTGTTTTTATTAAACACTACTCCTTACCAAAAAAAATTGAAGCAATGATACAAAAGAAAGAATTTTCTGTTAATTCTTTCAAAAAAACCAGTCACTATAATAATTGCATTGAGAGAAAAAAGTCGATTTATATCAAAAAAAGGATTAATAGCATAATAAAAGACCATAAACTTGAAAAGGAAATTCCTGAAACTCACAATGAGATAAATTCGATTATTTCTCCTTTAATTTTACGCGGCGAAATAATTGGGATTATTGAAATACTTTCAAAAGATCTTACTCGAAATGATATACAAGCAGTTGATGACTTTTCAAAGCGACTTGTTTCTTCAATTACTAACAACATCTTTTTCCATGAAATAATAAGTTCGGAAAAAAAATATCGTACTCTTTTTACAAACTCAAGCGATGGCTTGGCTTTTTTTGATTTAGAAAAACAAAGATTTATTGAAATCAATAGATCAATGGAAAAAATTATTTCTTTTTCAGAACAAGAATTAAAAAAAATAAACCTAAGCAAACTTCTTTTAAACCACCAAAATAACCGTCTATTAAAAATGGTGTCAAACATAAGAAAAAATGAATACGGTTACAAATTACCTCTAAAAATTTCTGAAATCATAATAGACAAAAACGGAAATGAAAGATTTTGCAATATTGAGATCAACCAAACAACTGATAAAAATATTTTATATTTTAATTTTCAAGACATAACTGAAAAAAAGAGAATTGAAAATCTCCTTAAACAAAGCGAAGAAAAATATCGACGTTTAGTTGATCAAGCTAGTGATGGTGTCATTTTATTAAATACAAAAGGGTTAATAACATTCGCTAATGAAGCTACCTCTGAAATTCTTAGCTATCCAATAAATGAAATAATTAATAGCCATTTTTCAAAATTTCTTCACCCAGGTGATTTTTTCATGGTTAAAGAAAGATTCAGTGCTAGAATAGCCAACAAAATAGCACCAACTAATTATGAATTTCGAATTAAAACAAAAGATAAAAAAACAAAACATATCAGTTACATTGGTAGCATAATTAAGCAAAACAAAAAAATAACTGGTATTCAAGCAACAATTATAGATATAAGTAAGAGTGTAGAACTACAAAAGAAAATCAAAGAATCAAAAAGACATTACGAAAACGTCATTGATTCCATTCAAGATGACATTGTAGTGATTAGAAAAAACTTTAAAATTGCAAGTTGCAACAAATCATTTGCCAAAAGTATAGGCATGTCGCCAGAAAAACTTAAAGATGAATATTGTTATAATATTTTCCCAAAATATAAAAAGAACATTTTAAAAAGTCACTGTTCTAAAAAATTCTGCTACTCAGTCTGTAAGAATATTAAGATTTTTGAAAATGGAAAAAAACAAACATATTACGAAACTATAAAAAATCACAATGGCAAAAATTATTACTACGTAATCAAAACTTTTCCAGTAAAAGAACAAAATGAAACTCGTGAAATTGTTATAACCATAAGAGACGTTAGTGAAAAATATAGAGCCGAAGAAGAAAATAAAAGACTTACAGAACTTACTAAAAAAATTCTTGATGCTTCTCCGGTTAGTATTATTGCCTTAGATAAAAGAGGTATTATTTTAGCAGCAAACAACCTAGCCAGAATAATGATGGAAACAAAAGAACAACCCCTGGTTGGAAGAAAATTAACTAACACCAAAGAAATAAAAAATAATTCCATAATACAGAAAAAGTATCATGAGCTTTTAACAAATGGTCATTCTTTTTTCTATGACAATCTTTCTTATTACGATAGTAAAAGCAAAGAAAAAAAATATCTTAATATAATTGCTGTTCCCTTATATGAACAAAAAGGTAGAATAAGCGGAGCTATATCTATGGCAATTGATAATACTGAAAAAATATTAGCCCAAAATAAATTAGAAAAATTAAATGAAGAACTGGAAAGAAAAGTAAAAAAAAGAACCGAAGAACTTTATAATACAAACAGAGAACTTAGTAAAGTACTAAAACTAAAGTCAAAATTTATTTCAGATGCAAGTCACGAACTTAGAACCCCGCTAACCATCATACAAGGCAATTTGGATCTAGCCATTAGTGAAAGCTTAAAAGAAAAAAACAATATACCTGAAAGCTATGAGCTAATAAAAAAAGAAATTGAACAAATGACTGGCATTTTGTCAGATTTAACCATGCTAACGAATGCTGACTCAAACAGTGAAAAGATTAATTCTGAAAAAATTGACCTCAATCTACTAGCCAAGGCCGTAGCGCAATCTCTAATGGTAATAGCAGATCAAAAAAACATACAACTTAAAGCACATTTAGAAAATAAAAGTGTAATTTTTATAGGCGATGAAACAAAACTTGAAAGACTACTACTAAATATTACACTAAATGCAATTAAATACACAGAAAAGGGCTCTGTTGAAATATTCGTAAAAAAAGACAAAAACCAGTTAAGGTTGATTGTTAAAGATACAGGCATCGGTATTCCTGAAGAAGATCTTCCATATATTTTTGAACGTTTTTACAGAGTAGATAAAGCCAGATCCAGAAATATAGGCGGAACTGGTCTTGGTTTGTCAATATGCAAATGGATTGCTGAAGCTCATAATGGAAGTATAATAGTAGACTCCAAGCTCAACGAAGGCACAACCTTTACAACAATACTTCCTTTAAACAAATAAAAAAATAGACTTACAAATTAAGTCTATTTTTTTATTTGTGCAAAATTATTTTTTCCAAAGTCCGTGCAAATTACAATACGCTCTGGCACTTACGTCAGTAGCTGTAATTTTAAACTTTGCAGTTGGCAAATCGCCTGGTTTTAGGTTCTTTCGATAAACTTTATTTGGAGTAATTATCTCAATCCACTCAATAAAGTGAGCTTCTTCCATAGGGTGATCCACTTCTCCAATTCTTACAATTATTTCGTCTTCTGTTTTTTTAATCACTGGAACGTGTTTTTCGACAGCAGCATCCACTGTATTCTCTTCCATTAATCCCATTGGTGCTCCACAACAAACCAGTTGACCTGGCCCAATATGCAAAACTTCTACAATATTGCCACAAGCTTCACATTTATAAATTTGATTTTGTTGAGTCATATTTTTATGTTAATTATATTTTTTATTCATCTCTTCATCCAACACAATGTGGTCTTTTTCAACATTCATAATTGCCTCAAACACTTCCCTGACTCTGTCTTCTGTTGCTTCAGAAAGTGCTTTAGCATAAAATTCTACTGCTCGCTCCTCTCGATCTTGTGATGCTTTTAAACAAGCCGCTACATCATCTTCGCAGGCCTCATTTATTTCTGGAAGGTTTTCGGGTTTGAGAATTTTTTCAAACACTTCAGCGTGTTCTCTTTCAACTTTGTAAAGCCCTTTGAACATCAAAGCAACTTCTGTGTTTGACAAAGTCTTGGAAGCGCATTTATAAAAAGAGGCATTAGACAGCTCTAATTTCAAAGCGTCTTCAAAATTTTTTCTACTAACTTCACTCAACTCAACGTTATTGGTGTCTTTCCAAACATGAGCTAAGCCTAAATACTTTTGTGCTACTCCGCAAAAAGGACATGTTGGCGGAATATTATCGCCAATATACACCTCTCCACAAATTCGACATACAAAAATTTTCATATTTAATAAATTTCATTTTTTAATTGATAATAAGACTGAGGATGTCCACAAGCAGGACAAGTATCAGGAGCTTCTAGTCCTTTGTGTTCATAGCCACATTCTCGGCAAACCCATGATTGTTCTGTATCTCTCTTGTAAACCTGACCAGCTTCTATATTTACAAGAAGTTTTTGATATCTTTCTTCGTGATGAGCTTCAGCTACAGCAATATTTCTAAGTCTTTTGGCAATGTCTACCAAACCTTCTTCGTCTGCTACTTTTGCAAAATCAGGATACATATTTGTGTGTTCATGATTTTCGCCCGCAATAGCTGCCTTTAAATTTTCAATAGTAGTAGCAACTATAGTTGGACACCCTGCCTCCAAAGTTATTTCAGAATAATCATCGCTTGACTTGGCTTTTAAATCGTTGATCATTTGCATCAACCATTTGGCATGCTCCTTTTCTTGTTCAGCAGTTTCTGTAAAAATTGCGGCGATCTGTTCAAACCCCTCTTTTTTGGCAATGCTTGCATACATACTATATCTGTTTCTTGCTTGAGATTCACCAATAAAGGCTGCTGCTAGATTTTTAATTGTTTTTTCCATAATATTTATCTTTTTTGCACCAACTAAAAGTATAATGCTAAAAGTATTAATAATTATTTTTGACATTGAGAACAATAAACTGTTCCTCTGCCATTTAGCTTAATTTTTGTTAATTTATTTTTACATTTATTACATTGCTCTCCACCTCTTCCATATACCTGAAGCAGCTTAACAAATGATCCTTTTTTCCCTCTAGCATCTACATAATTATTAAAGGTTGTTCCTCGAGCCTTAATTGCTTTTTTTATAATTGTGTTGCTTGAATTAAAAATTTTCTTTATCTCTTCATCACTTAAAGTATTTGCAATTCGATCTGGCCTCACTCCTGCACGAAACAATATTTCGTCTGCATAAATATTTCCTATACCAGCTACAAGTTTTTGATTCAGCAATAAATTTTTTATATTTATCTTTCTGCTTTTTATTATCTCTTTTAATTTTTCTATACGGAAATTTTTTTGCAATGGCTCTATACCATATGATTCTATAGTCTCGACCAATTCTCCTCCATTCACAACCTTCATGTATCCAAAAGTTCTCATGTCATTAAAATAAAGCTTTGAGTCATCATCAAAAGTAAAAATTATGTATGAATATTTATTTCTTTCAAACTCTGGATTATCGCCCGTACTATGACCGCCTGCTAAATTTGTTTTTTTTGATGAATAAACTAGCTGGCCAGTCATTTTCAAATGAACTAATAGATATTTGGCGTTGTCCATTTCCAAAATTATTAATTTACCAACTCTTCTAATGTCTTTCACTGTTTTATTTTTCAGTGATTTCAAAAACTCATTTTTCTTATTTTTTACTAACCTTTCCAAAACAATTTCAATATTTTTAATTTTTTTGCTGATTAAATATTTTTTCAAATCTTGGCGAATTGTTTCGACTTCTGGTAATTCTGGCATATTTTTTTCTTTAACTAAGTATTATTATAACAAATAATAATTATATTGCTAGTTTTTTGTCCAATTGAGTATAAAGTGTTATAATCTTAGCATATTAATAAACAACGATATGAACTACGATATAATTTTAGAAAAATCCATTGAAGTTGCCAAAGAAGCAGGCAGGACTGCTATGAAATTTTATGGCAAAGAACAACATGTCAAAATGAAAGCCAAGGCGAGCCCCGTCACTGATGCTGACCTTGCCTCAAACAAAATAATTCTGGATGGACTCAAGGAATTTGGCTTTGAATATCTAAGCGAAGAAGATCAAAAAGACAAAAAACGTTTTGGAGCTCCATATGTTTGGGTGATTGATCCGCTTGATGGCACCAAAGACTTCATCCAGATGACTGGTGAGTTCACAATCATGTTTGCGCTCACAAAAAAATTTAAAGGGAATGTTTACAGGCCAGTGCTAGGCATCATCTACCAACCCCAAAAGAAAAATCTTTACTACGCTATAAAAGATTGTGGTGCTTACGTGCTTGAAAAATTAAAGAAAAAAAGAAAGCTTTCCGTTTCCAAACGAACTCGCCCTTCTTCTCTTCATATGCTATCTAGTAGGAATCATGGCACCGAATTGGAAAAAGAAGTGGCGTTTGTGTATGGGGTTAAACACAAAAAAGAACTAGGTTCATCTCTCAAGGCTTGTTTAATAGCTGATAAAGTTGGCGATGTTAGTTTCAATCCTTCAACTCACACTTACGAATGGGATGTGTGTGCTTCTGATTTGATTATCCATGAAGCAGGAGGTAAATTTACCACCACCAAAGGAGAATTATTTTCATACAATAAAAAAGATCCACGAAATTATGATGGATACTTGGCAAGCAATGGACTAGTGCATAAAGATTTTTTAAAGGTTATCAAGAAAATGTCCTAAAAAGCTTAAACTCTAAATTCTAAACCCTAAACAATATTCAAAATAAAAAATTCAAAACTAAAATGTTTTGAATTTTTTATTTTAAGTTTTGAGTTTGTTTGAGGTTTAGAGATTAGATTTTGGAATTTAATTTAATCCTGTACTTTTAAAAAAACTCCATCATGTCCTATTGTTATATATCCTGATGGTGCTTCATTCCAAGAAGCAGTATTGAAATATCTTTATCCTTTTTTCTTTTTTTCAAGCAACTTATGAGTGTGGCCACAAAAGACATAATCAGCCTTAAGTAGTTTGGCTAATCTCAGAGCACCTTTAGCAACTTCACTAGATCCTCTTTTCCAGGTTTTATTGTGCAACTTAATATAATCAACTAAAATTCTTTTTTTATCAATTTTTTTTAAAGCGTCATAAAAAATAAAAGCTATCTGACTCAAAATATAATTATTTGAAAGAAATTTATCAAACTGATGCCCATGAATTGCGAGAAATTTTTTTCCATTATATATCCAAGAATATCTGTGACAAACTTTTATGCCCAACAATTTAAATAAAACATGACCAGGAGCATCATGATTACCAAGCACCCAAACAACCTCTCTTTTGGCACTTAATTCTCGAAACTTAGAAAGGATCTCCCAGTGTTTAGTATGTAAACGATTAAAGTTTAGACCATCTAATATATCACCATTCAAGATCAATCTCTTAAAGCTATATTTTTTTAATAAGCTCAAAATCTCCTTACAGCGCGTTGAGGAATCTCCTAAGTGAATATCCGAAATAATCAAAGTATTGATTTTCTTCTTAATGTTTTTCATTTAGTAATTGTAGCATTTTTTTAGGCTAAAAAAAAGACGGCTAATTAAATTAGCCGTTTATAAAAATTAGTTTTTTACGTTGAAACAATTTCTTCTCCAATATTATAATCAAAAAATAAAGAATCAGGCAAATCATCAATATATGTATTCCATTTTTCTCCATACATATTCTCTGCAACACTAGTTGACTGAACCCATCTCAGTGTTCCTCCTCTTTCAACCACATAAACTTTTGAACTTGTTTGCATTTTAATCATTCTGCTACCTGGTTTATAGGTAACATTTCCACCCAAGGGAATAGCTTCCATTTCTTTAACTCCTAAAATTACTACATCAGAAAAATCATCATACCAAGAATAAAATATTTTTTCATTGGGAAAAATATATCTTTTTGAATCCGCTCCACAATAATAAACTGTTGAGTAGTCTGCCATTTTTATTAGCGTATTTGACTCGCACAAACTTTCACTCGAAGATACAATATTTTTATCATCATTTATTGTTCCACTCAACTCCTTAGCAATTTCTGGATTATATTCCTCTGAATTAAGCGCCGCCAATAAGCTATTATAAGGATTTATTGGCTCATTGTTTGGTTTTCTAATTTCAAAATGCAAATGATGGCCTACTGATTCTGCATTACCAGAGTCCCCCATATACCCAATCAATTGACCACGCTTAACACTTACTCCTCTTTCTATGCCTTCTGCATAAGCATTTTTTATTCCGCCGTTTCCATCATCTGTTCCCGGAGTGTCATTGTTTATATGAAGATAATGATAGGTGTAGTCATCGCTTCCTTTTATCGTAATAGCATAACCCCAAGACCCCTCAGGATTTACCATATAAGAAACAACCCCATCAACTGCCGCATACAAAGGCGCCATTTGCTCTCCCATTATATCAGTTCCTTCATGAAAATGATTATAACGGTCCGCTCCAAAAGTATCACTAAATTCAAAACTTATGTCAGTGTGAAAATAAATGTCTTTTATAGCAACTTCTTGTGCTTTTAAAGTTTGAATTGATAATGACAAAGAAATAGCTAAAATAATAATAAAATATTTAATTGTATTTTTTATATTTTTCACAATTAACATAATAGCATTTTTTAAACAATAAAAAAAGCAAGTCCCTCCTAGGCTTGCTTATTTTTTCCCATAGTTATTAAAACTTCTTGCTTTTCTTGTTTGATTTTCTCTTTCGTACAATTCCTCTAGCTCGGGTGATGTTATTTTCATTCTATAATGTTGACCAAAAACTCTACCATTTCGCTTGTCTTCTTCAAGTTTTTTCAATCTTTCACGCTCTTCTTCTGTTCCTTTGTACAGTTTTTGTCTGTCTTTTGCCCTGAACCTTTTTTTTATCTCAACATCTCCCTGAATAAAAGACTTCTCCTCACCAAAAACAATTTCTACATCATCAATTATTATATCTCTAACAAAATAGGACATATGTTCAATTTCTTTTCTCATACCAATAAAATTCAAACAAGTAGCCACTTGTCTGATTTTTTTTCTATACAAATTCATTGGCAGTAAACAATAACTACATATAAAATCATGTTTTTCGCTGGCAAAATAATCTTTGACCATTCTTTTACAAAACGTATCACATAAACAACAATTCTGTTTTTTATACTCATCAAGCAGTGGTAGTAACAATTCGTATTCTTTACACAAAAAACACGTCAAAGTAATCCCCAGATCCATATCAGTTAAACCAGATTTTATATCCAACAATTTACAATCATTTATAACTAACATTTTCCCCTCCTTATTATTTTTAAAGATCTAGGTTTAGATTAATACATGGAAAAATAATTGTCAAAATTTTTATAATTAATACAAATTCCAGCTTTTTAAAAATACAAAGCTAAACAAATTTATAAAAATAACTTTTTCAAAAACTTTCCTGTTTAATATTAAGTAAAATATATAAATTATTATTCTTTTTAAGAAGTCAAAACACTATTATAATTATTTTATCAGATAGAGATTGTATTGTTGTTATTAAGAAAAACATCATTGCAATTTTTAACTCTAATAAGTAACAATATATAAATATTAGTTATTAACTAGATATTTAATTCAATTATAAACAAAGGGTTGGATAAAAAATATTAATTAGTTTCAAATAATTTTTAGAACTGAATTGATTGAATGCAACGTGGATATACCTATAGCAGTATTATGGTGTATAATATAATTATGTATATAAATAAAAAATTTTTTAATACAATTAAACCTATTTTAAATCGATTAGAAGATAAAATTGGTAATGATTTTATTGTTTTTGGTTCCGCTCCTTTATACTTAATTGGAATTGTTGATTTTAATAAAAATATAAATGATTTGGATGTTGCAATAAAAGAAAAAAATAAAATACCAAAAGAAGCTAATGAAGTTACTTTTCAAGGAGACCCAAATCAGAAACTTTATAAATTGAAAATTAATAACATTGAAGTAGATATAGGGACTTGTTGGCCAGGACAAGAAAACTACTTTTATAAATTATTTAACAATCATATAGTGGTAGATGGTTTTAAGTTTGCGAATTTGGACGTGTGCGAGGAATGGAAAGAACGAATGGTTAAAAAATACAACAGAGAAAAAGATAAAAAATATTTAATAAAAATTAAAAAATATAGAGCTAAACAAAAAGACGAGTAATAACTCGTCTTTTTGTAAACCGTGGGTGGCTAGAGGGAATCGAAGGCCTATCGGGTGTTTTTCAAACTCGAATACGCTAATTTGTTTTATTAATATTTTTTACTGTCAAGCCACTGTTTATTATTTATTATTACCCCCACCACACAAAATTCATCATCCTTCAAACGACCCAAACATAAAAGACTCCAAAAAATTGGAGTCTTTTATGTTTGGGTGGCTAGAGGGAATCGAACCCTCATCATCGGTACCACAAACCGATGTTCTAGCCGTTGAACTATAGCCACCATGTTTAATTTTTCAATCAAGAATTAAAAAATGGAAAATTGTATATTCTTAATTCTTAATTGATAATTTTTAATTGAAAATAATGCGCCCGGATCGAAGAGGCGGAAGCCCCACTGCAGATTATTTCAATCTAATATCCAGACAAACATAAATTTATACAGCAAAAGCTATACAAATTTCTGTGCGCCCGGAGAGAATCGAACTCCCATAGCCAGCTTAGAAGGCTGGTGTTCTATCCATTGAACTACGGGCGCAAATGAAAAAGAAAAAGCCGTTTTGGTCGGCTATTCTTTAAATAATATACTAAAGAAACCAACAAAAGTCAATACCAATAATAAACTTGTATTTTTTCGAAAAAAGTTGTTAAATATTCCTAGTAAAACAAATTTTCTTTATTCTCCTTCTTTCTTTTGCTATAATAATATTAATAACCAATACATTATTAATAACAATATGACAAAAGACATTAAATCAGAAATTAGAAAAGCTTATTTACTAAACAAATACGTTATTATCACGCCTGGAAGAGCTAAAAGACCACGGGATGTGAAAGAAGAAACTATTATCAAACGTAGCAGTGAATGTCCTTTTTGCCCTGAAAACATCAACGATGAAAATATTACCGACCAGATCAAGATTAATGGTAAATGGAGAGTTTTAAGTATAAAAAATATTTTTCCAGCCGTGACCTTAGATAATGACAAAGCCTATGGAACCCAGGAAGTAATCATTGAAAACCGAGATCATTCCAAGGAAATGTCTGATTTAAACGAAAGACAAATTAAAAATGTACTTAAAATGTATGCTAAGCGCACCAAAGAAATTTCCAAAAATGAAAAAATTGATTACGTGCTTTGTTTTAAAAATCAGGGCTCAAAAGCAGGTGCTTCAATAATTCACGCTCACTCACAGATTTTTGCCTCTCATATTTTACCACCCGATGTCCACGAAGAACTTGGTTTAGCTACTTCATACAAAATCGAAAAACACTCTTGTCCATATTGTGATATTATAAAAAAAGAAATGAATAGCCCAAGGAAAATTTGGGAAAACAAATTTGCCTGTGCAATCGCTCCTTATGCTTCTGAATACCATTATGAAGCTTGGATTTTTACTAAGCGCCACATTGATAATATAACAAACTGTAATGAACAGGAATTAGACTCACTTGCGGCAGCACTTAAAAAAATATTGGTTAAATTAAAAAAACTTGATTTATCATTTAATTTTTATATGCATCAAGTTATATCTGATAAAAATCAACACTTTTATATAAAAATTCAACCAAGAGACTCTGTTTGTGCGGGTGTAGAACTAGGTTCAGGCCTGGTTATAAACTCAGTTCCTCCTGAAGTAGCTAGTGAATACTATAGAGAATAATATGAAAAAACCAAAACCATTAAATTTATCCAATTTAAATCAAGGTTGGAGAGCAAATAAATTCAAAAGATCAAATATAATCAAGAATAGATTGCGGGCAAAAAAATCTATACGTTTTCGCAAACCCTCTGTTTATAAAAAAATTCCTTTTTTAAAATATTTTACAAAAAAGAATGTTTTTATTTTTACAATTATTATAGGTTTTATTGGAATTATATCCATTTCCTCTTTAATACTTTGGTTATCCAGAGGTCTTCCTAGTCCTGATCAACTAATGATTAGAGAAATTGCACAAAGCACAAAAATATTTGATAGAACCGGTGAAGAATTACTTTACGAAATTCATGGCAACCAAAAAAGAACATTAGTTAACTTAGATGATATTCCCAAATACGTCCAACAAGCAACTATTTCAATTGAAGATAAAAATTTCTATGAACACAAGGGATTTTCTCTTATAGCAATAGCAAGAACTGGTATTACTAATATTTTATATGGAAGAAAAGCAGGTGCCTCCACACTTACACAACAGTTTATCAAAAACTCCGTTCTAACTTCAGAAAAAAAATATTCGAGAAAAATAAAAGAATTTATTTTAGCCTATAGATTAGAAAAACAATTTTCCAAGGATGAAATATTACAAATGTATTTAAACGAAATTCCTTATGGTTCAACCTCTTATGGAGTTGAAGCAGCTAGTCAAAGATATTTTAATAAATCCGTTAAAGATATTAACCTAGCTGAAGCAGCTATACTCGCTGCCCTTCCTCAGGCTCCTAGTGCTTATTCACCATACGGATCAAATAGAGATATTTTAATTGGTAGACAACATTATATATTAGATCAAATGGCTGAACAGGGTTATATAACCAAAGAGGAAGCTCAAGCAGCAAAAGACTTTGAGCTTGTTTTTGAAAAACCCCAAGAAAACATCAAGGCGCCTCACTTTGTAATGTATATCAAAGAACAGTTAGCTGAAAAATATGGTGAAAAAATGATAGAACAAGGTGGTTTAAAAATATATACTACTATTGATTTATATAAGCAAGAAATAGCAGAGCAAGTTATTAAAGACCATATGGAATCAAATGAAGAAAATTATGACGCTACTAACGCAGCTCTAGTTTCAATTAATCCTAAAAATGGTCATATCTTGGCCATGGTAGGAAGTCGTGATTATTTTGATGAAGAGATTGATGGTCAAGTTAATGTTACCACTAGCTTAAGACAACCTGGCTCATCCATGAAACCACTTGTTTATGCTACTAGTTTTTTAAAGGGCTACACCCCTGATACTATCCTTTATGATGTGGTAACCAACTTCTCAAACGACAAGGAGGAGCCATATGAACCCCATAACTACGATTTAGCGGAAAATGGACCAGTAAGCATCCGAAAGGCGCTAGCGGGTTCTCTAAACATCCCAGCAGTTAAAGCAATCTATTTAGCTGGGGTAAATAATGTTTTAGATTTAGCTGAAGATATGAATTATACTACTCTAAAAGATAGAGATAGATATGGTCTTGCTTTAGTTTTAGGAGGAGCTGAAATAAAACTAGTTGAACACACCAATGCTTATTCAGCATTTGCAAGAGAGGGAAATATAAATGAACTTATTAGTATTTTAAAAATTGAAGATGCTGAAGGAAATATATTAGAAGAAGCAGAAGAAAAAGAATCAAAAGTAATGGATCCAAAAGCTGCTCGTATGATAAATGATGTTTTATCAGATAATAATGCTCGTGCCTATGCTTTTGGCACTCAAAACTACCTAAATTTAGGTTCTAGGCCAGTAGCAGCTAAAACTGGGACAACTAATGATTATCGAGATGCTTGGACTATTGGTTACACTCCTTCAATAGTTACAGGTGTTTGGGTTGGTAATAATGATAATTCACCTATGAGAAGGGGTGCTGCTGGAGGTGTGGTAGCTGCTCCTATTTGGCATGATTATATGAAACAAATTTTAGGTGATACACCAATAGAATATTTTAAAGAACCTGAAATTAAAAATAGTGACAAACCACTTCTAAACGGTGAAGCAGGAAGTATGGAGCTTATAAAAATCGATAAAGCAACTGGTTTACTAGCAACAGAATTTACACCAGAATCTTTTATTGAAGAAAAGAATTTTTTACAACCTCATTCAATACTACATTATATTGATATAAATGATCCATTGGGTGATATACCAGAAAATACTGAAAAAGATCCTCAATATAAACTTTGGGAAGAAGCAGTTATGAATTGGGCTCTTGAACAAGCTTCTAGTACAGAAACTGAAATAGTATTTGAAACTCCTCCAAGTGAATTTGATGATATTCATACGGAAGAAAATATTCCCAAATTAAAAATTATCTCGCCAAATAATAACCAAAGCCTTGAATTAATTGTTTTATCTATTAATATAGAAACAGATTCAAAAAGAGGAGTTGAAAGAGTTGAATATTATTTAAATAATTCATTATTCTCTATAAATTACAATCCTCCTTTTTCACTAAATAAACGAGTTGATTTTCTTAATAACGGTTTTCATACAGTTAGAATTAAATCATGTGATGATGTAGATAATTGTATTGAAAAATCAATTAACTTTAATTTAAACTTAGAAAATAACAAAAAATCACTAACAAAGCCAAATATTTCCATTACTAATCCTTCCAATGGTTTAGCAGTAATGGATTTTGATTTTCCATTAACTATTTCACTTGATGTAGAAAATCCTCAATTAGCTTCTGAAATAAATATTTACTTAATAAATGAAAGTTTAGAACAAACTATTATTAAAAGTATTGCCCCAATAGAAAAAGATAAAGTATCAACCACCTGGGAAGATATACCAAATAGTGGCACTTACCAATTTTTCGCTGAATTAATTTCTTGGGAAGGTGAAAAATTTAATACCGATAAAATAAGTATATCCATAAATAATACCAAAGAAGAAACAGAAGAAGATAATTAAAAGGAAGAATAATAACTACAAAAATAAAAAACTACCATAAATAAAGGTAGTTTTTTATATCTTTAAAATATTATTGTTTAATCGGCATTATAATATAAATATAATCATCTCCATTATCTGCTTTTAAAACACAAGGGGTATTTAAATCTATAATTTTTAAAATAATATTTTCCGTATTAATACTATTAACTCCTTCAAGTAAGTATATATAATTTAAAACTATTCCATTATCACTGCCTGTAATTTTTGATTCTATTTCTGTTTTATTTTCTCCAGTTATACCAGATGAAGATGATATTAAAGTTATATTTTTATCTATTGTAAAATCTAAATTAATATCATTTACACCTGTTTTTGAAAATATTGAAGCTGCTTTTATTGCTCTAATAAATTCATTTCTATTTATCATTATTTCTGTTTTAGAGTCTTTGGGAATAATTTGTTTATAGTCTGGATATTGTCCTTCTATAACCCGAGAAACAACTTCAATCTTATCTATAGAAAACATTATTTGGTTATCACTTAAATAAAATTCAATTTCTGATTCTCTTTCATCTAATTCCTCAATTTTAACATTTGATAAAACTCTTAATACTTCTTGGAGTGTTTTAACAGGAATTATAACCTTGGATTCCATTTTTGTATTTGATTCTATTTTAATTTGTTTCTCTGCTAATCTATACGAATCTGTAGCAGCTATAGTTAAATTGTCTTTATCAAATACAAACAAAACACCAGATAATTCCATTCTTGTTTCTGAATTTGAAACAGCAAATATTGTTTTACTAAGTGCTTTTTTAAAATCATTAATTTTTGTTTTAAAATATGTTTCTTTGTTAATTTGGGGTATTAAAGGAAAATCATCAGCCTTCTCTCCTTTTATTACAGTTTTGTAATTATCACTCTCTACAACTAATTCTTCTTTTTTGAGTTCAATATTTACTTTTTTATTTGCAAGTAATGAAATATAATCGGAAATAATTTTTGAATTTACTGTAAAATTTCCCTCTTTTTCAATTTTCCCTCGAATAAAACAAGTAATACCAATTTCTAAATTAGTAGATATTAATTTAATTCCTTCTGAGTCAGCGTTAATTAATATATTATTTAAAATTGGAAGGTTAACATTTTTACCTGCTATATGAGAAACAAGAGATAAACCATTTTTTAAATTTTCTTGCAGTGTGGAAATTTTCATATTGAATTATTTCTTTCTTATATTTATATATAATAAGTAATAGTAATAATAAGGGGTGTGATTAAGATTTCATTAAACTTTAATGTTTACTAATATTAGAATGAATTTTGGGTTTTTTGCCTGTGATTATCTTGTTGAATTTTTGTTTTTATTACTTGCGTAAAATGTGCTTAAGTAATTTAAATGATAAGTTATTAACTTTTCATTAAATTTCCTCACAGCTCTATTAACATGACAAATAACAACTTATCAATAGTCTCTTATGTGTAATTAATTGAAGCTAGAATATAATGATTGTTTAATTGATTCAATATCTTGTTTAATTTTTTCGTCTTTTTCAAGTTCTTTAGTTATTTTATTATATGCATGCATTGCAGTTGTGTGATCTCTACCGCCTAATTCTTGCCCAATAGTAGGATAAGAAAAATTAATCTCTTCTCTAAGTAAAAACATAGTAATTTGTCTTGGATAAACTAATTCTTTTTTTCTACTTTTACCGATTAAGTCTTTATTTTCAATATCAAAATATTGAGAAATTACTTCTAAAATATTTTTTGCTGTAATTGATTTTGATTTATTACTATTTATAATTGAGCTTAGAGTGTTTTTAGTGCTCTCAATGGTAGGTTTAGAGTTATTAAACTCATGAAAGGCAATAAGACGATTTAAAGCGCCCTCTAGCTCTCTAATGTTGTTCTGAACATTGTTAGCAATATAGTAAAGTATTTCTCCTTCCAACATATAATTCTTTTCTCGACACTTTGATTCTAGAATTGCAACCCTGGTTTCAATATCAGGTTGAGTAATATCAGCAATCATCCCCCATTCAAAGCGTGAGAGTAGTCTTTTTTCAAGAGCAGGAATAGATCTAGGAGGTCTATCGGATGTTAGTACAATTTGTTTATCTGATTGATGAAGTTCGTTAAAAGTATGGAAGAATTCTTCTTGAGTACCATCCTTACCTCCCATAAATTGAATATCATCTATTAAAAGAAGGTCAACATTTCTATATTTATCTTTAAAATTCTTTGCTTGACCTGATTTAACAGAGTGAATATAGTCATTGGTAAATTTTTCACAAGTAACATACATCACATTTTCGGTTTTTTTAGATACCATATGTCCAATGGCTTGCAAAATATGTGTTTTTCCAAGACCCACTCCTCCATAAATAAATAATGGGTTATAAGCTTTACCGGGATTTGCTGAAACCGCTTGACAGGCAGCGTGAGCTAATTCATTTCCTTTTCCTACAATAAAATTATCAAAAATATATTTTAAATTTAAACCAAACCTATTAACTGGAGTTGAAGGGAGAGTGGCTGGTGTTTCCTGGATACTATCAACTTGCTTTTGCGCAGTTGATTTATTAAATAAATTTGCGCTAGGATCAGCTTTTTTAGTTTCTACTTTATAAAATATTTCAGAAATTTTTTGATTTGCAATATTTTCCAGGGCTTCTGAAATAATACTGTGGTATTTTTTTTCTAACCAAGCTTTTGTGAAAGTGTTGGGAACACAAATAACAATTTTATCATCTTCAAACGAAGAGATAAAAGTGTTTTTAAACCAAGTGGTAAAGTTAGCGCGACTTAGATTGAGTTCTATTTCACCAAGAACAGATTGCCATAGTTGCTCATTATTCATAATTTGGAAATTAAAATATGAATATATTATTTTTGTTTACAAGACGGGTAAAAAACAAAAATAATATATTCATCTTTGGTTTATTTTTAATAAGAGTTCGTTTTTTGTTTTGATTATTTGATTATATCAAGTTATAGATTAAAACAAAAGACTGTTATTTGTTTATAACATGTGAATAAAAAGTGTACAAGTTGATTTGTCAATTTTCTTCACATATCACACAGCATATATCACATAATATTTTTGTTTTTGTTTTTTTGTGGATCAATTTCAAAAAACAAAATAAATTTATTTTTTGATATTTGTTGTGTTATATGTGTTGTGTTAGAATGTTGACTTTTTACTTATAAAGTGTTAATTTTATTTCATAAATAATAATAAAATTTCACTAAAAACAAAAAACAACAGTAAGTTGCTTTATTTTTTTTGAAAAAGATGTAATGTTAGTGAAAATATAGCAAATATATGCCAAAAAGAACTTTTCAGCCAAACACCAGAAAGGCTAAGAAAAAACATGGATTTCGTGCTAGAATGTTAAAAAAAGCAGGGAGAAAGACATTAAAAAGAAGAAGAGATAGAAAAAGAGCTTTACTTAGCAAATAATTTGTTTATTTAGCTAATTTTAGATATTTAAATAATTTCAAATGTTTAAAAAAACTGCTAGATTAAGAAAAAAAAAGGACATAGAAGCTGTTTTTAAGTCTAAAATTAGTAAATATAATAAATTTTTTGGTTTAAAGGCTAAAGAAAATAATTTAAACTATTCTCGTTTTACTGTTGTGGTTGGTACCAAGGTTTCCAAAAAAGCAGTTGTGCGAAATAGAATTAAAAGAAGAGTCAGATCCGTATTAAAAGAAGAATATAAAAGTTTAGAAAGAAATGTAGATTTGCTAATATTAGCATTAAATCAAGCTGAAAACATAGACATGAAGGAAACTAGAAATTCTGTTAAAAATCTTTTAAAAACAGCAAAATTATTAAAATGAAAAAAAAGGCAATTGATATTATTACTTCTGTAGATACATTTTTGGCCTTTTTTTTAATTAAAATAGTAAAATTTTATCAAAAGTTCTTTTCTTTTGACCATAGTGCCTTTAAAATATTTTATCCTTTTGTATTTTGTAGATTTAAACCTACTTGTTCAGAATATACAATTGATGCTCTAAAAAAATATGGAGCTATTCGAGGCACTCTAAAAGCAAGCTGGAGAATACTTCGCTGTAACCCCTGGAATAAAGGAGGATATGATCCAGTTGATAAAAATAATAAATAAGGATTCGTAAATTCGTATTGATTCGTATTTTCGTAGCCCAAAATAATCATGTTTCAAACTTTTTTTTATAAACCAGTTGTAAATTTACTTATCTTTTTATATGATATTATCCCTGGACACGATATAGGTCTGACTATTTTGATTTTTGTAGTTATTGTTAAAATTGTTCTTCACCCTCTACAAAAAAAAGCGATTACTTCTCAAAAAGCCTTACAAGAAATTCAACCGGAAATTGAAGAATTAAAAAAGAAATACAAAGATGACAAACAAGAACTTGGTAAAGCAACTCTAGAATTATACAAAGAAAAAAAAATCAATCCATTTTCATCTTGTTTGCCTCTCCTAATTCAACTCCCATTTTTAATAGCTATTTTTAGATTGTTTAGAACTGGTTTTACAGATAATAATATTTTTAACCTTACATATTCTTTTGTTAGTGCTCCCGAAACAATTAATCCGATTACCTTGGGTTTTGTAGATTTGTCTCAACCAGGAAATATTCTTTTGTCAGTTTTGGCTGGTGGTGCCTTGTATGTCCAAACCAAAATGATGATGGCGAGAAAACCAGAACAAAAGAAAAACCCTAATCCAAATGAAACTGAAAACATGATGAATATCATGAACAAACAAATGCTTTATATGATGCCTGTTTTTGTTGCTTATATTTCATACACCACTCCATCAGGCTTAGCACTTTATTGGTTTGTGTTTACCTACTTAACAGTAGTACAACAATATTTTTTATTTAAAAAACGAGATGAAGATAGTATAGAAGTAATTAAAAAACAAAATTAGGAGGAAATTTTGCACATTAAAGACCTACTAGATAAGGGCCGAATAGGCGATTATGTAATGATTTTGAAAAAACGTGAATATTATTATGGTGTTATTGAATCATATGATTTATTCGAGGAAGAAATTGTGTTCAATCTCAAAAATACCAAACGTTTAAATGGTGAAAATTGGGAAGTCTGCAATACATATCAAATTATTTTACCTTTTAGTTGTAAACCAGAACGCATAAATTTTTTTGATGTTTTGCAAATAAAAAATTGTAAAGATATAATTTATATCTACCCTAAGGAGCTCAAAAGTATGAACCCAGTTTTTATGGGGCAACAACAAAACCGTTGATAAAAAAATCAACGGTTTTTTCTTGTTTTAAAAAAATAATATTAAAAGAGAAAAAAGGTTTAGTTATTTTAGAATTTCAACACCAAACTTTTTTAAGCTCTCAGACAACTCAAATATCGGTAAGCCCATAACTGCAAAGTAATCCCCTTCTATTTTTTTGATAAGTGTGCTTCCAAGGCCCTGTATCCCAAAAGCCCCTGCTTTATCCATTGGTTCTTTGCTTTTTATATACTTATCAATTTCATATTCACTTATATTTTTAAAATAAACCTTGGTTGTTTTGGTTTTGGTAATTATTTTTTCATCACTCATCACGCAAAGACCGGTTATTACTTGAACAGAATTAGAACTTATTTTTCTTAGCATTTTTTTGGCGTCTTGTTTGTTTTTTGGTTTGCCCATAACTTTATTTTCAAATACAACCAAAGTGTCAGAACCAATTACTATAGTCTCGGGGCTTTTTTCAAGTACATCCTTGGCTTTGTTTACTGCAAAAAGTTCCACCAGTTTTTTTGGGGCTAATTTGATATTATTGTTTTCCTGAAAAGCACTTTCTTTAACTACAAAATTAAGTCCAAGGTTTTTTAATATTTCTTTTCGGCGGGGTGATTTACTGGCTAAGATTATTTTTTTCATATTATACTTTGGCTAAATCTGTTATTTTTCCAACCACGTATTGTTTTCCTTCGTGTTCAATTACTTTGCCATAGCCAATAATTTTTATTCTAGAACCATCTTTTTTATTTACTACCAATTCAACTGGCGATTGTCTTTTATTTTCAACTATTTCCTGTAGTATTTCTTTTCTGTCCCCACCAATTACCTCAGTTGTTTCATCAAATGGTTTTTCTAGAAAATTTACACATTCATAATCAACTAATTTACAAAAATTACCACTTACAGCAGTATAAGTTTGATTTTCTACATCAATAATAACATCATAGTCATTGATAATTTCTTTGGCTTTTTTTATTAAATTTTGCGTCATAATTTAATATGTTAATTATTATATTATTTATAATATTACAGAAATTAAAAAGGAACAAGTCAAACTTGTTCCTTTGAGTAATTATTTTTTTATCTTTAAGCCAATTTCTTCAAAAAATTCATTTGAATATGGTTGAGAATCTTTTGTATAAATCTCAGTTGTTTCAGTGTTGACGTGAGAAAACGTCCCCTCTTCAATTATTTTCCTTTGTTCTTTACTAGTGGATATTCCCCACCAAGAAGATTCATTGTCGTCTTTCATTTTTATCTCTCTTCATTGAATTTATATATCATTCATTTTGCCATTACGCAAGCATGAAAGAATCCAACATCGTTGTATCCACAAAATGCTAGTGGGATTCCCTCGGGCATTGCCGAAACACAAAATGATCCGTCTTCGTTGTAATCCCCTTTGGTTTTTTTTGAAAAACGTACTCCAAGCACAATGGTTTTTG
Organism: Candidatus Parcubacteria bacterium; assembly: GCA_002869165.1. Lineage (GTDB taxonomy): Bacteria > Patescibacteriota > Patescibacteriia > Patescibacteriales > UBA12075 > BM705. Next base: position 46,166 of record PKTK01000005.1, read on the forward strand.
TGTGTTGAGTGTATCCCGCCACAATTCCAGGTAGACCCGTTGCTGTGGTAGCACCAGCAATAATTACTCCATGGTTTTTTGCCACGTAGCATTCGATTTTTTCCGTTGACTCACCGGGAGTTCGATGAATAGATGAAACTACTATATGTGGTTCAATATGATGATTTCTTAAGAAATCCAGACCTTTGTTTAAAAACACTTTGTCGTTTTCGCTACTAACCAAAATATAAATCTCGTTCATTTTTCAAATCACCTTTTGTTAAAATATTAGTCTAAAAATCTTTCTTTTCTGTACAAGAGCGAATTAACACAAAGACCAGTTAATGAAATTACATTACTATGATTAAAAACAATAAAAGATTTTCTAGAAAACATTTTTTTGTCACGTTTTTTTGATAGTTTTTTACATTTCTTCACGTCTTTTCCTCTTTTGTTTTTTTTATTTCCTGTCATTCCCGCCGAGCGAAGCGAGGAAAGGGAATCTCATAAATGTGCCTTCAAACAAAAACTCAATATAAGCTTCGCGAGTAACACAGCAAATAACTACAATTTATCAAAGAACTTTTCTGTCTCCTCCTCCATATCAACTTCATTTTTTTCTATCTCTACAATATCCTTGGACTTAATTATTTTAAAATATCTAATATTTTTTTTCAAGCTTTTTGCTAGTTCAATTTCTGCTAGCACCCCATCAGACACCGCCCCAAACACCCACAGTTCATCCGCTCTTTTCACTAGATTATTATTCCCTTCTCGCACCAAGTTTCTATCAACTGTATCAAGTAGAAAATAATCAAAGATCATGAAGGGATTGAGCGGCACTCCCCCATTTTCAATAACAAATTTGGATATGTATGAACGAAAATAAAAAAGATGTTTACTCATAGCAGTGTAAACTAAGTTCTTGCCTTTGTTTAGTTGTTGGGATTTGTGTTTGAAGGTCATTTTTTGGAGCCGCTTATCGTGGTTTTATCGGATGTAACAAAAGCGGGTTATTTAAAAAAATTGTTATTTTCATCGATTAGCTCAATCATATTACCATCTTGGTCGTTAATAAAGAATTGACGTTTTTCTCTATCTAGGTTTTCATTAATATCTGTTTTTTGCATGTTATCGTCGATATCATAAACTTCAACTTTTTTTGCAATGATTCTTTTAAGATAGTCTGATAGGTTGTTAATGGAAACACAAAAATGATAGAAACTATCTTTAATTGGATCGCCAGAATCTTGAGCAAGGTGTAAATATTGATCCCCGATTTTTATCCATCTAGATTTACCACGCTCTACTACTTCCATTTCTAAAAGATTTGAATAGAAGTCTGCTGCTTTTAGTCTATCAGAGACCAAGATGGTAATATGATTTATTTTCATTAGAGAATATTGATAATTTAATTATATAGCTTTTGTTATTTCCGATAACGTTTCTCGATATCTGAAGTTTTGATTCAACTTTATTAGTAATAATTAGGAATCAAAATTTGGGTGAAAGAAATTTATCCTCCGTATTAATCTTTCTTTGGAGCGAAGCGGAAGAGAAAAGCTAATAAAGGTGAATTTCTGGAACCGCATATGCAGGTGTTAAGTGAAGTTTATGAATTTAATTTCGTAGAAATCACCAACCTTATTTTTAGTTTTGGGATATATAGACCGTTATAACTCCAGATGACGGTACCACAACCCATTAATCCTTCAGGGCATTCGTATGATTCATCGCGACTTGTCCATTTAAAATACACTTCAGTATATTGATAAGTCATGAAAGAGAAGGTTGTTAAAAATATCATGACAAGAAGTAATATAATATATTTTGTTTTCCTGGGAATTAAATTCATAAATTTCATTTAACTAGAGTGATATGAGAAGTTTTACAGATACATTATTAAGTTTTATTTATCTGTAAAATTTGGACGGAGAGAATTGATAAATTGTTTTTGTTATCCCTAGTGTTTATTTAAAAATCAGAATTGGACACACGAAGCATTAAATTGCAATACTTCGTGTGTAGTGGGTGCACTCAGTCTTTTTTTTGATAAAGAATTGATATGGTAATTGCTATACCGTTGCTTTTGTTGATTTTAGTATCAACTTCATGACTTAAAATGGTTATTTCTCCAATGTTTTTTAGCCAATCATTAACTTTATAGTCAATCATTTTTTTATCCCAGCCCGAAAATAACACATGTTCCATGTTTTTCTCCCTATGCTTATTATTTTTTATACCTGCGCCAAAGACCCAATTCTGATTTTTAAATTTTTTATTAAGAACAAAAACAAATTTATCATTTCTCGCAGTCTCATATCACTTGTTAAGTGAAGTTGGCCATTGGAATTCGTTAAACTTCTTTAACAAATCAATAGCTTAACTTAGCACAAAACTTGAAAAAAATCAAGCAAATTTCACATAACAAGTTATATGTGAACTTGTGAATTTAACAACTAATATTAAAAATAAATTTTTAAAAAATATGTTAACATGATTGTTTGTGCTAACATATTTTATTTATCTATAATCCCCTTTCCTTCCCTACAATTATCCTTAGTTTTTTGGAAGCTAGATTTATGGTGGCTGGTGTGTCGACTTGTTCTACATTGTCTATTGTTATTTGACTTCCTTTTTTGTTTGAGATCGTTAGTTCTTGGAAGTTGAAGATGCTTGGAGTATTGGTTTTCTTACCTAGGGATAGGAGTTTGTTTGAGCTGCTGGTGTTAATGCAGAAGTCTAGATGTCCGTCTTGGGCGTTGCTAGGAAAGTTATCTGGAAGTTTAAATTGGTCTAGCATATTTACCACCGCGATCTCACCTGCTTCATTTATTTCAATAGTATAAGAACCGTCAACATTTACTGATGTGTCTTCGGTTTGGATGATGGCTTCGCCAAGGAAGAATTTATTATTTATTTTTCCTACGTCAAGCTCTTCGATTCTTCTGGCAGACAATATATTGCAAGCATCTGCGCCAACTGGAATACCAAGTTTTTGGGCAAAGCTGGAATTTTTGTTTTCAATGGGAATTATACCGATGGGTACGATTTGGGCATAATCGTTTTCTGTATAAAAAGAAATTACTGCATTAACAATCTTGTGCAGAATTGCGTTTCCGCCAACTACAATAATGGTTTTGGCGCCTTTTTTTATTTCATTGTGAACAGATTCTTTTAGAGATTGAAGAAGACCAAGTCTAATTATTTTTCCGTTTAGTCCAAGGTCAGTTAATCTTGTTTCGATTTTGGCAATTTGTGAATCAAACTTTTTCTCAACTACAAAAGAATCATAAATATAAACATGCATAAATCTTTAGTCTTCTTTTGATTAGTGATGCGTTTGAGACATTTTTAGATTACCATCAATTCGAGCACCTTTTTCAATGGAAATTTCAGTAGCTTCAATATTTCCGCTAATATTAGCAGAATTAAGAAGTTCTAGATAGCCTTTTACCTTGACATCGCCTTTAATCTTACCAGCAATTTTTGCTGATTTTGCGCTAATATTAGCCAAAATACTAGCTTTTGATCCTACTTCTAGGTGACTTTTTGTAGTAACCTCCCCTTCTACTTCACCTTCTATAATTATATCTCCATCTCCATGAAAGTCCCCTTTCACTTTAATAGATGGTCCGATTATAGTCTCTGCTGTCCCTGGTCTAGAAACAGTTTTTTCTTCTTTGTTAAACATAGTTATTTTTGTATATTTGATAATTAATTTATAGTTTAATTCTAATCCAAATCAACTAGAATATCAAGCCACAACCCTCCCCTTTTACTTTATCATTACGAGTGGATCCGTCAGGCGGCGGAGAAAAATCCCATGAACATGGAAATTGATCGGCTCCAGTTAGTAACAGCCACCTCAAACAATGCTTTTCTTTTAGTCATTTTCACTTCCTTTTTTGTCATTCCCGCAAGGCGGGAAGGAGGTGAATTGCAAAGCAAGATAGGCCACCCTGGAGTGTCCAGAAATTTAATTAAACCTGTAAGCTTACTTTTTGCAAGAGTAAAAGTAACAAAAAGTTTTAGGGGCCCCTGCCTGCGGTCAGGCAGTGATTCGCTATAGAAAATAATATTCCTCCTGCTACCACCAATGAGGCTAATTTAGCTCTCTAAAAAACCTAATAAGGACACATAAAAACGTTTTTTGTTGATGTATAATTTGCTTGTACAGATCGATTAATAAGTGATATATAAGTTTATAAATATTTGAAGAATTAAGTAGTATAAGCTAAAATTTAACATAATAAAAACACTACATTATTGCAGTGTTTTTATTATGTGGACCTTATGGGACTTGAACCCATGACCTCTTGCATGCCATGCAAGCGCTCTAGCCAGCTGAGCTAAAGGCCCCTGTTTATTCAATTAAAAATTGGCAATTAAATATTAAAAATGTTGTTCTATTTGGAACATGTTAGAATATATACATAAATCTTTAATTGTAGAACGTGTCCCCACCAGGAATCGAACCTAGATTTAGGGTTTAGGAAACCCTCGTTCTATCCATTGAACTACAGGGACTGAAAATAAATAGAACCATTGGTATATCCCTGGTTCATGTATATACTATAAAGCATTATTTAAGATTTGGCAATATTATATGTAATAATTTATCCACTAGCAAGAATATTAAAAATAGTATAAAATAGGGGATAGATAGAGGTGTTTTTGGGGATACTATAAGTTAATAAACATATAGTATTTTTTCTAAAAATAGCTTAAAAAACTTAAGTCTACAGTATTCTAGACTTAAGTTACCAAAATAAAACAAAAACACAAATAAAAACATATTTTTTAAGACAAAAAGTATGTTTTTATTTATTTTAGTTCCATGTAGAACTAAAATTATGAATTATTATAGGTGGTTTCTTCGCTTACTTATAATAATTAAACATTTTAACAAATAAATTGTTCAAATAAGCAAAATGAAAAACAAAAATTACAGTAATATTTATTATTTTAAAGATAAGTCCACACTACTGTAGACTTAAGTTTTTTTGTACACAATTACAGTGGAAAAGTGTATAAAACTATATAATTTAGCTAATATTAGGGAAATATTAAAGTGGATAAATAGGGGATAAGCCAATTTAAGTCCACAATATCCTAGACAATACTATGTTTGATACAATTATTATAGGTGCAGGACCTGCTGGCATGACAGCTGGAATATATGCGGCCAGAAGAGAAATGAAAACGTTAATTATTGGAAAAGAAGTAGGTGGTCAAGTTGTATGGGCCTCTGAAATTGAAAACTACCCAGGAGTTAAAAAAATTCAAAGCTTTGAATTAATTCAAAATTTCAAAGAACACGTAGAAAGTTTTGGTGTAGAAATTAAAACAGATGAAGTAAAAGAAATTGTAAAAAAAGACGATTTTTTTGAAATAATTACTAATAATACAAAGTACGAAACTAAAACTGTAATTGTAGCTATTGGTCTATCACCAAGAAGATTAGCTATAAAAGGTGAAGAAGAATTTGCTGGAAAAGGGGTGACATATTGTGCTAATTGTGATGGCCCTTTTTATAGAGATAAGGAAGTTGCAGTAGTAGGTGGTGGAAATTCTGCTCTTGATGCAGCTGAAATGTTATCTAAAATTGCTAAAAAAGTCTATCTAATTCACAGAAGAGATGAATTCAAAGCTTTTGAAGCCTTGGTAAGTGAAGTTAAAGCAAGAGAAAATATTGAGCTTGTTCTGAATGCGAATATTTCTGAAATCAAAGGGAATACAAAAGTTGAAAAAATTGAAGTAACAAATAATGATGGAACAAAAAAAGAAATAAATGTTGACGGTGTGTTTATAGAGATAGGTAGAATAGCAAGAACAGATTTGGTTAAAGAACTGGCTGAACGAAATGAAAGAGATGAAATATTGGTAGACGAGAAATGTAGAACTAAAACTAAAGGATTGTTTGCTGCAGGAGATGTAACACAGATTCCTTTCAAACAAATTTCGTCAGCCAATGGACAAGCCACAATTGCAGCTTTGGCTGCATATCAGTATTTGCAATTAAAAGCTGGAAATTCAGCTGATATTATACTTGATCGAAGTATTAAAAAAAATGCTTAATCTTGATTTTGAAAAATCGGTTTTTTATAGTGGATATAATAATGTCGCGGGAGTTGATGAAGCAGGTAGAGGACCTTTGGCTGGACCAGTGGTGGCAGGGTGTGTGTTGATTGGTAGACATACCAAAATCGACAAAGAATTGATGGATAAGTGTCGAGATTCAAAAAAACTTACAGAGAAAAAAAGAAAGTATTTGTTTGATCTGATTACAAAAAAAATAGAACATTATGCAATTGGTGTCTGTGATGTTCATGTGATTGACAAAATAAATATATTGGAGGCCACATTTTTAGCAATGAAAAAAGCAATTTCAAATTTGCAACTTCAACCGGATTTTGTTTTAGTGGATGGTAAGATTAAGATTAAAAATTTAAATATTGAACAAGAAGCAATTGTAAAAGGGGATAGTCAGGTTCTTTCAATTGCCCTGGCTTCTATCTTGGCTAAAGTGACTAGGGATATGATAATGGAAGATTTACACAAGAAATATCCGAATTATTCTTTTGACAAGCATAAGGGATACGGGACTAAACTTCATATGGAAAGGCTACAAATTTTTGGTCCATCCTTAGTGCATCGCACTTCATTTAGACCAGTAAGTGATCTAATCAAGAAATAAACTTGTTAGTAGTGATTAAATTTTGTATAATTATAATATGGATAACACAAGAGAGGAACAAGTATTGAATATTGAATTAATATTACATAAAGCAGGCGTAGGTGAAGGTATGACTGTAGCTGATTTTGGTTGTGGTACTGGTCATTTTGTTTTTCCTATTGCTCGAATTGTAGGCGGCAAAGGATTGGTGTATGCGGTTGATATCCTAAAAACAGCATTAAGGAGTGTAAAACGAAGAATAGAACTAGAGAATTTTTATAACATAAAACCAATTTGGAGTGATTTTGAAATATATAAAGGTACAAAAATTGAGTCTTCTAGCTTAGATGTTGCTCTACTGGTTAATACATTACATCAATCTAAGCAAAAAGGAGCGATTTTGCGTGAAGTTAATAGGACGGTAAAAAAAGGTGGTGTGTTATTGGTGGTTGAGTGGAAAAATGTAAGCCTACCTTTCGGTCCTAGACCAGAACAAAGGGTTAGAGATGATCAGGTTGTTGAAATAGCCAAAAAGCTAGGCTTAAACTATGAAGAGCGTTTTGATGTGGGAAAGTACTACTATGGCTTGATTTTTCACAAACTATAATTTAGTATATTGAGAGGGAGGAAATGAATTAATAGAATAATATGAGCAATTTATTGAATTTATCTTATTGGTTTAATATGCGACCAGGGGATTTACACCCAAACGGCTATGTTTTTTTTGGAATATTTATATTAGCCTTTATAGTTTTAATAGTTTTATTCCAAATAGTTAGAAAAAGACCAAATAATGTTTATTTTAAAATTTGGCGAGGTTTAAATAGTTTTGCTATAACTAATTTAATTATAGCTTTGTTTTTAATGTTTTTTGAAAGTGAAACCCTGTATTTACTAGGAGCTAGGTTTTGGTTATTGCTTTGGCTAGTTTCAATGGCTGTTTGGCTATATTTTATCTTAATACATTTAAAAAAAATACCCGAAATCAAGGAACAGTTTAAAAAAGAACAGGAATACAAGAAATATATACCATAAAACAGATAATATAAATAAAAACAAAAAATAGGCTAATATTAGCCTATTTTTTATATATTTTATGACTTATAAAAAACAAATTGGCAACCTTGGAGAGGATATTGCAACTAATTATTTAAAAGAAAAAGATTATAAAATAATAGCTAGAAATGAAAAAATATCCTATCAAGAAATTGATATTATCGCTAGTATTAAAGGAATAACTGTATTTGTAGAGGTAAAAACTTCTACTTTTTTTGATGATTATAGCGCTGAAATGGCCATGAACAAGACTAAATTGAAAAATTTTAAAAAAGCCATTTCTATGTATTCTAGTATTCACAAATTAGACATAGATATGTGTAGATTTGACCTAATTGCTGTGTATATAAATAACGCTAATAATTTACCTAATATTAAACATTATATTGAAATATTTTAATTTTTTTATGATGTTCTTCACATGTTTTTCCCCTGGTTTTTGCACAGTTTTTCACAAGTTTTCCACGTTTTTTGGCTAGTTTTAAACTATTTATCTACTTGACCCCAAGTATAGCACTGATATACACTGGTAGTACCTTTAACGTGTTAGGAAAATAGGGAATACTACTGAGGCTTAAATAGTTTACTAGAAAACTTCAGTAGTAGACCCTTATAAAGGGCATAAGCGGGTTTACCTACTTTGTTCCTTTAGCCTAACACGTTAAATTGATTATAAATGATTAAAATATTTTGTCTTAATTATATGAGGACCATTTTGGTTGCAAGCGCAAAGCTACAACCAAAAAAGAAAAAATAAAAACAAAGGATTATTTCGCTTTAATCTAATTTACAAAAACAAAAACCATTTATATTATTAATTTTGCAAGGAGGTTTTATTAGTCTATGTTGAAATTAATTACACGTTTTGTCTTTGGTCTTGCATTTATCTTCGTGTTTAGTCTGATGACTATTACTTCTGTTGAAGCTTCAGAAGTTTCCGCACCGACAGTTTTGAAGATTAATACTTTTAAATCTTATGCAATTGATGCGCCTGTTATTTCTGGTGTTACACAGTCTGGCACTAATGTGCTTGTCTATGTTGATGGTGAATACACTGGAAGTGCAGTTGTGAAAGAATCTGGCACTGAAAGTGACAGTTTTTATTTTCAAACAAAAAAACTTGAGGCAGGAATTCACAAAGCATATTTAGTTGCTGAAGACAAAACCACAATGGAAAGATCAGATCCAGGAGCTGAATTTGATCTAGAGGTAAGAGAGTTGGATGCTCCAACTCTTGTCGTGCCAAATCCAAAAACAGTTACCGCTAAAGTAAAACCAGTAATCAAAGGTTTAACACTTAGTGGAACTTATGTGCATTTATTTATTGATGGAGTTTATAATGGAAAGACCGCTATTGTTGAAGATCAATCAACCACAGCTAATTTCGCTTATACTCCTTTTTTAAATCTAAGCATCGGTAATCACTATGTGTGGGCTATTGCTGAAGATGTGAACGGAAGAAAATCAAAAGTATCAGCAGTACAAGAATTTACAATTGAAGAAGAAATGGTTGCACCAATTTTGGTAAAGACAATTGATAATCAAAGCAATTTCAAGCGACCTATAATCACTGGTTTAGCTACCAACAATTCTTTGATCCAAATTTATATAGACCAAAGATTGGCAGGTGAGTTCATGGTTGAAAATTCTGATACAGGGACAGCTAATTTTGCTTATACAGTTGAAAATGACTTAAGCTCTGGTGATCATCTATTTTACGCTATTGCATTTGATCATCGAGGCAAGGAAAGTAAATGGTCAAATTTGATGAGCTATAAAGTTGGTGCAACTTTGACACCAGCTATTAGCAGCTCAGCTGAGAGTGAGGAGCTAGTAATTGGCACAGAAGAAAAACAAGAGGAGTCAGTTGAAAGAAATGTAAAAACAGAAGAAATGTTAACTGAAGAAAATAATGGACAAGTAGATCAAGGTGACGAAGAAGCAGACGAAGACACTATGAATGAAGAGGAGGATAGTATCGAGAAAATTTTAAACCAAGACCTAGAAAATGAAGAAGGTGAAACCAAAGGAGCTGTAACAGAATTAAATGATTCACAAGGAAAATTAGGTTGGAATGCATTGGTGTTTGTTCTATTTTTGGTAGCAGTTATTCTCTGGATCTTTTGGGTTAATAGAGAGCTTATAAAAGAAAAGAAAGAACAAGAAGAAAAAGAAAAGTAATAAACATTTTACAGATAATACCATAAATAAGACCTCGGGCTTTGGCTCGGGGTTTTATTTTGAATTAAGAATTAAGAATTTTGAATTAAGAATTAAGAATTAAGAATTAAGAATTAAGAATTAAGAATTAAGAATAACCTCTTTTAGTTGTCATTTTGAAGCGTTATCGAAGAAGAAGGTGAATTGCCGAAGACAAGAGAGATTGCCCTGGAGTATCCCTTGAATATGAGGATAAGTAGGTTGCTGCAAGCAACCGCCACCACAAACAACACTTCTGTCTTTTTTTATAATTATTCCCCTCCTTTACAAGGAGGGGTTGGGGTGATTATCTTAAATTAATGCATTGAAAATTGTTTAAAAATTACAAAGTGCCTGAAAGGTAAAAATTATAAATTAAAAATTGCAAAAATAAATATTTTTAAATAAAAAATAAACACAAACTTTAAAAAATAATGCTAATTGAAAATAAAACAGAGAAGTGTTACACTATTTAAAAGAAATTGTTATTAATAATCGTAATAAGAGTATGGAATTTTTAAGAAAAAATTTAATATATATTTCCGTTGCCATAGTAGTGATATTGGCAATTTTTAAATTTATATCACCGGCCCCAGTGGCGCAGGAATATAGTTCAGACAAGGTAAATCTTTATTTTTTTTATGGTGATGGATGTCCACATTGCGCCAAAGAAGAGATACTGCTTGATGAATTGGAAAATAAATATCCAGAGATAAATATTTATAGATATGAAACCTGGTACGACTCGGAAAATGCTCAAGTACTTGATCATTTGCGTTCGGAAATGGATTTTCGTGCTGGAGTACCGGTTTTGATTGTTGGTGAAGAAGTGGTTGTTGGTTATGGCTCGTATGAAAGTACTGGTAAGAAAATTGAAAAACTGGTAACAGAACATATTGAAACAGGTTGCATAGATATAGTGGCACCCTTGGTTGGACTTGATGAAGAAGATGCTAATTTAAGTGGTGAAAAAACATGTGAACATACCTGTGATCAAAAGGAAGGGGAATGTGAACATGATTGTGGTTGTTCAGCTGATTTGGATAATTCTGACTATGAAGCGCCCAAAGATTCTATTAATGTTCCTTTTGTGGGTGATGTAAATTTGAACAGTCTAGCTCTTCCTACTTTTACGGTTGTAATTGCAGCAGCAGACGGCTTCAATCCTTGTGCTATGTGGGTTTTACTTTTCCTTATCAATTTACTGATCGGCTTGAATGACAAACGCAAGGTTTGGATTTATGGCATGACCTTTATTTTGACTTCAGCTATTGTTTATTACTTTTTGGTATTTACATGGCTTCAAATATTTTTACTTATCGGCTTGATAGTGTGGGTGAGGCTTCTGGTGGGATTGTTTGCAGTTGGCACTGGCGCTTATCACATCAAAGATTATTGGGAAAACATGGATGGAGGTTGCAAAGTAACAGACAATGAAAAAAGACAAAAGATATTTACCCGTCTAAGAGAAATTGTTCAGAGAAAGCAAGTTGTGTTTGCACTTGGTGGAATTATTTTGCTTGCTACAGCTGTTAATATGGTTGAGCTTCTTTGTTCGGCTGGCTTTCCTCAGACCTTCACTCAAGTTTTGGCTATGAAGAATCTTGGTTTTTGGGAGAACCAAATGTATTTACTGCTCTACATCGTCGTCTTCATGCTTGATGATTTGTTGATATTTTCTCTGGCAGTTAAGACTATGCAACTCAAAGGAATTAGTGCAAAATATTCAAGGTACTCAGGACTAGTTGGTGGAATATTAATACTCTTGATTGGCGTGCTTTTGATACTCAAGCCTGAATGGATAATGTTTGGTTAAATTTTGAAAAATAAAGAAGCCCCGGAATTATTATCCGGGGCTTTTTGTATTATGCAGGAATTGCAAATGTACAAGCTTGTTTTTTGTCGCCAATATTTACTTTTGCTTCAAAAATAAATACCCTTGATCCTTTTTCTATGTTTGGTGTAAGTGAACACCAGGCCAATTTATCACCGCCGATATTTACAGCTCCTATGTTGTGACTAGGCAGTGGAAAAGATTCTGATTCAGTAGATACGGTTGGTTTTTTTTCATTTTCTTTTAAGATCTGAGCTTCTGCAGTAAATTTTTCAATTAATGCAAGTTTTTCATCTCTTGTTTTCGTAATTAATTCGTCACTGTAATTTGAGTAATAACCAGTTGTGAGTTCTGCATGAACTATCAGCTCTTCTTTGGTGGCAAAAAAATTATATTATTCGAAATAATCAGAGTCAATATCAGGTCTATTTAAATTATAGCGAGTATCGATTGAAATTTCTCTGTGGAAAATTTCTTTGCAATGATCACATTGCCAGAACTCATCTGATTTAAAAATCCTATTTTGCTCGACCTCAAAAGCAGTTTCTGAAAATTTTTTAAGCCTGCCCTTTTCGCAGTCACATTCTACATAAGTTATAATTTTTGGCATTATGTATCCTCCTATCTTTTGATAGCTATATAATATTCATATTCTTCACCAAAAATAGAAACGGTATTATAAGAAATTATAATACTATCACCTTCTTTGATATCTGAATCAATAAGACACCAGGCAAAGTTAAATTTTGAAATTTTAACAGCTCCAATATTTGAATTTGCCGCAGGAAATATATCACTAAGAGAAGTGCCAACAGAAAAAGATAAATCTGTATGATCTTTTCGCAAAGTAGCCTCTTTTATTTTTCTCAGTGTGATAATGAGATCTTCGTGCATTGGCAAAAAGCATCCAAATATTTGACCTGTTATATCAATTATTTCTTCTTTGGTGGTTGAAAATGTAAGTTTTATAAATTCTTGATAAACTGTTTTTGATGTGTCGTCCAGAGCATTTTTGCTTTTGTCGCGTTGGAAAATCGATAAACATTTATCACATTGCCAGAATTCACTGCACTCGTTAAACCGGTTTCCCTTTGAATCGCTAGAAGTATAAATACTTGTTTCCGCAAATTCAGTGAGTTTGCCTTTTTCGCAATCACATTCTACATAGTTTATAATTTTTGGCATTTTTCTCTCCTGTTTTTATTTAGTCTTGTTTAAGGAACAGTTTGATTTGATTGTTTAAATTAACACATTATAGTTAGTATGTCAAATAATTAAATTTTGTTTATTAATTCAACGAATAATACTGAGTTTGTTTGAACTGTAGGTTAATTTAACTATTAAATTATAAGAAATCTATTGAGAATGACAAAAGAAAAGGTTATGATATAATATATATATGAAAAAAATAATATTTATAATTTTATTAATATTTCCATTTTTTGCATTTGCTCAAGATGCAAGTTTTCAAGCAGAAGTTATAGAGATTTTAGCAGAGCAAAACACTGTTTTGCCAGATGGACAAGAAGTGTTTCAACAGAATGTGAAACTGAAAGGATTGAGTGGAGATTTTAAGGATGAGGAAGTTGTTTTTGAGGGGATTGGTGATTATGATGTGGTAAAAAAGAATCTATATGAAGTAGGGGACAAGGTTATTGTGGTTGAGAACATGTCTCATGATGGAAGTAGGGAATATTATATAACCGATTATGTTAGAACAAGTCCGATTTATTATTTATTGGGAATATTTTTTGTGATAATGATAGCGGTGGGTAGATGGAAGGGGATCCGAGCTATTTTGTCATTAGTATTATCATTTTTAGTAATTATTAAATACATAATTCCACAGATTTTATCTGGAGCTGATCCGATTGTGGTTAGTATTATCGGGTCATTTTTGATACTCTTAATAGTTGTATATTTAACAGAAGGCTATTCTAAAAAATCACACATTGCTAGTATTTCTATTTTTGTTAGCTTGATTTTGACTATGGTGTTGTCTTGGTTTTTTGTTGAGATTGCAAGGTTATCAGGCCTTGGAAGCGAAGAAATATCTTATTTAGTCTCTTTGGACATCTTTACAATAAATTTTCAAGGTTTATTGCTTGCAAGTATTATCATTGGAACACTTGGGGTCTTGGATGACGTGGTAATATCACAGATCTCAACTGTAGAGGAATTGATAAACAGCGGTGTGAAGATAAAAAAAGAAATATTTAGTAGTGCCTACAAAGTGGGTGTGTCTCATATTTCTAGTATGACTAATACTCTGTTTCTTGCCTATGCCGGAGCATCATTTCCCTTGCTTATTTTGTTTGTTAGTGGTCAAAGCGCTTTTTCGGGTCTTACTGATGTTATAAATAACGAGGCAATTGCTACAGAAATTGTGAGGACTTTGGCAGGTTCTATTGGTCTGGTTTTGTCTGTGCCAATTTCTACTTGGATGGGGGTAGTGTTTTTGAAAAAATAATTCTTTGTCATTCCCGCCTGCCCCGTCTTCTTGCGGGGGCGAGCGAATATTTTTCTCTTTGTCATCCTGGGGCTCGGAACGAAGTGAAGAGAACCCGGGATCCATCGTTTTGATTGCGGTAAAATTTTACTTGTCATTTCGAACGAAGCGAAGCGAAGAGAGAAATCTATTTTTTTTCTCTTAAAATACGTATTATAGATCTCTCATTTCATTCGAGATGACAAAAATATAATGTTTATCGTAGATTTGTATTTCACCCTTGACAAGTAAAAATTTTTATGATAATATTTAGATAGTTATCTAAATATCTAATATTAATATAATATGAGTTTTAATAAAACAATGCAGGCCTTAGCTGATCCGACTAGAAGAACGATATTAGAAAAATTAAAGAAAAAAGATATGCCAGTGGGGGAATTGGCTAAGAATTTTGATATTACCTTGCCTAGTTTGTCACACCATTTAAATATCTTAAAACAAGCCGATTTAGTAACATCTAGAAGAAAAGGACAAGAAATGATTTATTCACTAAATTTAAGTGTCTTTGAAGGTGTTGCCAAAACCCTGGCTAAGTTTTTTAAATAAAATTCTTTGTCATTCCTGCGAAGGCAGGCATGACAAAATAATAATATTAAATAATTCGCATGTGGTCCATTTGTAGTGGGTCCGAGCGAAGCGAGTAACAATGAATCCAATAAAACCAACAATCAAAACAGAGCTGTTTGCTGTATTGCTAATAATTTTAGCTTGCCTTAGTTCAATTTATTTTTATAGTGTTTTTCCTTCCAAGGTACCAATTCATTGGAACATAGAAGGACAAGTTGATAATTATAGTTCAAAAGAAATTGGAGCTTTCTTATTTCCCGTAGTAATACTAGCTATGTATTTAATGTTTATATTGATCCCTTATTTGGATCCCAAGAAAAATAGATATGACGAATTTAGAAAAACTTATCATATTTTTAAAAACTTGATGATTTTATTTATGACCATAACATATTTTGTTGCTAGTTTTTCCGCAATTGGTATTGGTATGTCAATTAGCACCTGGATTCCTATTATGGTTGGTATGCTTTTTGTGGTTTTAGGAAATTACATGTCAAAGATTAAACCAAATTGGTTTATGGGTATCCGCACTCCTTGGACATTATCAAGTGAAGAGGTTTGGAACAAGACACATAGATTTGGCGGACTTGTTTTTATACTAGGTGGTCTTGTTATGATGTTCATGCCAATATATCCAAACAACATTAAAATGATTTTGTTTATCACGATTGTTTTGTTAATGTCGCTTGGTACAACCCTGTATTCACTTTATTTATTTTTAAAAGAAAAAAATGGAAAAAATAATAAGTAAGGAAAACAAGAAAATAAAATTATTAAAATCTTTAAATAAAGCTAATAAAAGGAAGCGAGAGGGCAAGTTTTTGATAGAAGGAAAGAAGGAAATTGAAATGGCTCTAGAATCAGATATTCAAATATTAGATATTTGTTATTGTTCTGAATACGGAAACGAATTTGATCTGGGTGTTTCAGGTTTTGAGGTGACTAAAGAAAAGTTTGATAAGCTTTCGTATAGAGAAAATCCAGATGGATTTTTGGCTATTGCTGAATTGCCAAAGATTGATTTACAAAATATTAAACTCAAAGAATGTCCGTTGGTGCTAGTAATCGAAAAAGTAGAGAAGCCAGGCAATATCGGTGCTATGCTCAGAACTGCTGATGCTGTTGGAGTGGATGCAGTGATACTTTGTGAAGCACAAACTGATTTTTACAACCCTAATGTTATTAGATCAAGTTTAGGTGCAGTATTTAGTGTGCAAGTTGCAAGTGGAAGTAATAAAGAAGTCTTGGACTGGCTTATGAAAAATAAAATGAATATATATTCAGCTTATATTGAAGACAGTAGTATAGATTTTACACAAGTAGATTTTAAAAAAGGAACAGCAATAGTAATTGGCACAGAACATAAAGGGCTTAGTAAATTTTGGAGTGATAATGCTACCGAAAATATCAAGATACCAATGCAAGGAAAAATAGACTCGTTTAATGCATCAGTTAGCGCTGCGGTTCTAATGTATGAGGCATTTAAACAGAGAAATAGTTAAAATAAAAAACCACAAATTTGTGGTTTTTAAGTATTTACACGATAAGTCCTCTTAAAAAAATAACAATTATCCAAAATATTAAGAAAGGCCAAAATATCCACCTTAGAGTGTTAGCTAATGATTTACCGTCATGATCAGGAAATGAACCTAAAAACAAAGTCATAATAGAGATAAGTACCAAGGGAACACCTAGCAACTTAAAAGCAAACCATGTCAAAGGAATATACATTTTTTTCTCCTTGGATTGAATTTAAAAACGAACAAAATTTTTATAACTTAATTTAGCTAAAAAATAAAAAAAAGCCAATTATTTTATAAAAATTTATTTAATATTGGTAAAAAAATAAGTTTTCATAATTAGTTTTCTTAATATTGACTAATTTAAAAAAAGGTGTTAATATTTTACTATTAGTCCAGAATTTTGTGACTAATTTTATTTTTGAATAAAATTGAATATTTTTCTTGGGGGTGTAGCTCAGTTTGGTTAGAGCGCTTGCCTGTCACGCAAGAGGTCGCGAGTTCGAGCCTCGTCACTCCCGCAAATTTAAAGAATCGCTATTGTTAGCGATTCTTTTTGTATAAAAAACACCGAAAGGACAATTGTATCCTTTCGGTGATATGTAGTTTGAATTACTTTGAGATATGCTCTGCAAGCATTTTTAATATCTCTCGATGCTTTATGTTGTCTCTCCCGTAGTATGTTCGATTGCAATTAAAAGCGCATACAGTAGAACTTGAAGGATGAACAGCGAGTAAGCCACCAGTATATCCTGCATGCAGATAAACTCCCCAGTCTTTAGTGGATTGGCCGTATAGGTCTTGGTGCCAACCAAGTCCCTGAGATCTTGTCCCGGCTTTGCTGTAATCAGTAAAAACTTTTTTAAGATTATCATTTGAAACGATTTTCTCTTCCAACCATAGTCTTCCAAATTTAGCCAAATCATTAGTGCTAGCGAAAACCCCAGCATTGCCAGCAATTCCACCCATTAGATCTGCTGATTCATCATGAGTATAACCCTGGACAATTTCCCCATTCCTAACTTCGGTTGGAGGAGAAGCTAGTTTTTCTTTATCACTTGATCCCAGCTTTGTGTTTAGCAAATCATGGGTTCTAAAAAAATCAGAAAAAGTAGCTCTTAATGGTTTTTGATAAACGGTTTCAATAAGTTGACCTAAAAACAAATAGGTTATATTCTCATAATGTACATCCTCGGTAGCCTTTATTGGTGGTACGACTTTGAGAATTTCAACACCAAAGCTATTTTGGTATTTATCCCTGTATTCAGAAAGTCTTATTTCGAAATTTGCCTGGTGAGTCATTAAGTCTTGAATGGTTAGCTCAGAATTTTCAAAGACTGGTAGATACTTTGCTACTTTATCTAAGGTGCTTAACTTTCCCTCTTCTTTTGCTGTTAAAATTATAGCAGATGTATAGAGCTTGGTAATTGAGGCTAAGTCGAAAAGCGTGTCAGAGGTGACAACGGTAGCGTCTGTATCAGAAAAGGTTCCAGTAGATAACCTAAACAACTCTTTCCCTTTCTTCATCACAAGCACTGAGCATCCTGGCGACATTCTGCCCTTAACAGCTTGTTCAATTTTTTCTTTTAATTCTTTAACCATGATTATTTCTTGTTATAATGTTACTCTTATTATATAGATTATGGAAAAGTATTTCAACTAATGTGAAAATTCTCCATTAACATATAAGCGTCCTGTGATTTTGCCTTGACTATTCACAAAAGGAACCCAAAAATCCGAAAAAGATTTTTTTCTATCTTTTTTGTCACTGAAGTTATCAAAAAGCAAATTCGAAATTAGATTCACAGTTGCAGCTGTTACGTGTCTACCATCGTTTTGCCAAACTGGAAAATTTTGTTCAACTAAAGCTTGTACGATTTCATATGCTGGAAAATAATATATATTCTCAGTCATATTAATTACTTTGTGTAAAGCGATTAAAATCGTAGACTTGGAAATATTGTTTGCTTCTCTGATCGGTAATCCCGAGAAAGTATATTTCAACGGAACAGGAGAGACTGTAAATATAATTGGAAAATCACTCCCATAATTCTCCTTAATAGTTTTAACTAGTCTCAATACCACCCCTTCAATCTCGTCAACCTCAGCAAACCTTGACTGCCAAGGACTTGAAACATCCTTGATAATTTCAAGAGGCAATTGGTTTACAATAAGATTATCGTCTTCTTTGTGACTCCATATTTCAGATAATCCAAAGGTGAAAAGAAAGCATGTCGCTTGTTTAATAATTTTTTTAGCATTTCTGCTAAAACTATCATTAGCCCTCTCTAATTCGGAGATTGAATTAAATGATGCCCATGTTCGCCAAGGATCTCTGAATTGATTAATGAGCTTAGAATCTTCTTTTTCAGAAATAATCCCAGCCTGCCAATCAACTTGTTCAAAAAGCCTGATTATTTCCATTGACATTGAAAAAGGATTATAGAGAATATCCCAGGGCATTTGTTCCTTTATCAAACCGGAATAATCTAGCCATCGATTGAAGTTTCTAGCAAAGCAACTTCCTATACCGATTAATCCTTGAAAATCGATCTTTTCCTTTGGAGGATTAATTATAGGTAGGCTCGTATACCTCCATTTACTATTCGTTCTTGAGTGTCTTTTTGTGTCCATTGTGATTCTCCTAGCTTAATATCAACATTTAGACTTTTCATGTCTTCAATGATATTTTGATAACCGCGGAATAATTGATAAGCTTCTATGATGTTCGTTTTTGCTAGACGAGCTGATGCTCCAATTAACAACGCAGCGCCTGCTCGAATATCTATTGCAGCTACAGTAACTGTTCTGCTATTTGGATATTTACCATTAACAATAATGCTTTGCCCGTTTGCAGTTAAATCGTAGCCCATAATATTTAAGCCCTTAACATGTGTAGAACGACTATTATAGATCCTGTCGACTAGCTTTGTTTGTCCTTTGTGTTTACAAAGTCCAGAAATAACAATTGGACCCACGTCAGAAGGTATTCCTGGCCATGGTGTGCATTCAATTAATTTTGGATGAATTATTTTTGATACAGAAACACACAGTCCTTCTTTTGCGGTATTGCATTTCACATTCATTTTATCCAAAAGCTTGTTGACTGAGGGTAGTAATAATTTAACCCCTTTTAAACAAATGCTTCCTTCGGTTGCGATTGACATTGAAATATAAGTGAGAGCCACCGTTGTATCGTGTGGCAGTGAAATAGCTGCTTTAAAATGACTTATTTTTTTCATCGATAGAATCTTAATGACCCTATTTTTTAAGGTCACCTTTCTTCCCGTGGTTTTTCGCAGAAAATCAATAAGCACCTCTGTAACGGGTTCAAGAGCAACATTTCTTAATGTTAGCTCTCCCTTAAAAACTAAAGCTGCTATTAATGCATGAGCTGTAACTCCAACGCTTGGCCCAAACTTAGTTGAACAATCAAAATCAATTGTGTTATTTGTTTTTGTTCTTATAGCTAGAAATTTACCTTCGGCTTTACTAAGAGAAATTCCAAAAGCATGAATGAGGTCAATATGACGATCAATTAATCTATCTGTAAAGCAACAACCACCGATACTGGAATCTATTTCAGTTCTACCAAATTTTAATGCAGACGCCGAAACAAGACAAATACTTGCACGACTTTTTGAAATTGAAGTCATGTTAAAGTCAGCATTATTTGGTTTTACACGTAATGAGCTTTTAGACTGCCCTAGTTTAGCAATATCGTTTTCTTGCGCCCAGTCAATAATTGACATTACATCATCGCAAAAATGCATGTTATTTATCCAAGTTTCTTCATTTGATATTAACGATGCAAATAGTAGATGTACAGCAGAAATCTTGTCGCCTGGAATCGCAACTTGTCCTTGAGCCTTGTTTCCCCCACATATAATTATGGAGGCATTCTTTTTTGTGTTTTTATCCATTTTTTCCTCCAATATAAAGAGTAGTTTGTTAATGAACTTTTGATTTTATTATATATAAAATCATTTTATCTTATACTATAAAAATGATTTTGTCAAAAACTGTCAAGTTTTATTAATTTATAGTTCGGATAAGGTTGATAGCTCGCCACAAAATAAAATTATCCAAGATTGGATAATTTTTTTGTTGTTTTTGCTAACCCCTTATAGTACACTCGAACTTTTTATAAGCAATGCTCTCTTAAAAAAAGAAGACCAATACTATTTTAATAGAATTGGTCTTTTTTCTTTTAACAAAATTGTGAAAAAACTAACAGCGTTCTTTGGCTAATTCAAGCGTTTCAATAAACTCCTCTTCTGTCATGTCGTTTCCCACAAGACCAGGTGCCCATTTAAAAGGCTTTTCTTCTTCTTGAATTCGTTTTTCAAATTCTTCTTCTGAAAGAATTCTAAGAGGCTTTGTTTCTTTTCCGTTATGGTTTCCCACTTCAAAGCCGTAACCATTGTCAATGTTTGCAAGCATTTGGAATTCACCAAATTTGCTTTTGCGTTTGGGGAGTCGCTCCATTACTTGTATAAGGAGCTTTTTATCAAGGCAAACAACAATATCTTCAGTTTCTCGTACAAGAGCGGGGAAAAAGCCCATAAGACCATGGCTGAGCTCTAAAAAATGAGCTTGAACTTGCTGAAAGCCTGCAAGGTCTTTGTCCATGACTTCGCCTAGTTTTTTTGGTATTTCGTTCATTTGATACCCTCCTTTTAATTATGTGTTGTTGTTATTTTGAAGTTCTTTCAAAATTTCTTAGATTTAATGTATTTAATCATAGATATAAAAATAAAGCAAATTTATAGCCTTGGAATATAAAAATTATGCTTATTTTCCTTAACAAAAGTTCGAGCCTCGTCACTCCCGCA
>PKTK01000002.1 GCA_002869165.1 Candidatus Parcubacteria bacterium
GCTTACTTTAGTTTTGGTTGAACTGTATGTGTTTGTCAAAGTTTCACCAGTATCAGCACCAACTACCTTTGTTGTGTAGCCAGTTGCATCACCAGGAATACTTAGAACAATTTCTCTGCCAGCATGTGCTGTAGAATCAGCAGCTGGAGAGCTTGAATAGTCAATACCTTTTACCAAACCGCCAATATACAAATAAGTTGTTGCCGAACTTGAAGCATTGAAAAGAATATCTTCAAACAATGCTTTTGGGTTGGAGCCAGCTACAAAATCTGCAGTAGCGATCAGATCGGTCATTTCCTTATCTGTGTATAAGTATAAAGTAGCTACATCATCATTAGTAATACTTGTACCACTCGTTGTAGTAGCCTGAATGACTAAATCTTCAATAATTGCATCTTCATATTGAGCTGCAATAGCCATCCTTCCCAAAAGTCTAACACCACCAGCCAAAACATTTTTATCTGCAGCAGTACCTGTTTCTTCTGTGTTAACTTCCAAAGTATATTCACCGTTTGTTACAAACGTAGAAGTATGACCAACATCACTTGAGATGGTGTATTGATAACTACTAAAAACATTATTTTCACTATCTTTTACAATGTAATTCGTAGTTGTAGCGGTGCCTGCGTGCCAACCTAGAGCTAATGTTCCCTCAGTTATTGTGTTTTTTACATCACCCCGAACAACTACATAAACACCGTTTGAAGCTCCTTTAGGGATATTTAATGTAAATCCTGAGAAGGATACCGCTGTTGCTCCTGTTAAAGAAGTTTCCTCATCCAAATGTACTTCATCACCATTTCCATCAATGTAGTAGAAATCCATTCTGCTAAAAACGTCACTAAGTGACGAAATCGCAGAAAAAGTAGCACTTAAGTTCACCTTTTCTATTACAAGATCATCTAAAGCAGAAGCTGTTATCTTACCTTTGTACAATAGAACATCTTCAGCATCTTTAACGTAAGTTGCTCCATTCGTAGTCACCTTGCTAAAAGTAACTGCAGGCTCTGTAGTGATTGTTTCTGTAGTAGCAGAGTTACTGATTATTTGAAAATTTGTTCCATCATAAATTGCTACCACTACAGAACCTGATTCAATAAAATTATCATAAGGATCTTGATCATGTTGCATCTTGAGAGATTTTGCTCCGAGTCCATTTACATTAACACTACATGCTCCAACATTGGCGGTGTTTGCTATAAACGTTATTTGCAAACCAGGATTATAGTGACTTATAACAGGATTTGGAGTAATGACATATGCATCAGTTGACCCAGAGTCTATGCCAAAATTAATCGACTGAAAAGCTGAAGAGCTTGCTCGGACACTACCATTTACATCTAATTTATATTGAGTAGAAGAATTCTCCAGTCCCAAATTTCCATTCTTGTCAATTCTTAAAAAAGAAGTGCCACTTGAAGATGAAATATTTAACAAATTATAGTCTCCTTCTGTGCCCCAAATTTCAAGTTTTGCTGGCACCTCAGGTCTATTTTGTGGATCAGTTGAAGTACCTATTCCAATATGTCCTCTATAAGCACTAACATAAAGTTTGTCTGTATTATTAGTCCTTAAAGCAAATGAAGCATTGTTTAAGGTTCCAACATAACCAGAAGAAATTGGACTGTTTAGCTGTAAATTTGCCCCTAACACAGTTCGAGTGGAGCCTCCATCGTCTACTTCAATAATTGCCTCTTGATTTCCCGAAACGTGCAAATTATGTAAAGGATTGGTAAGGCCTACCCCTACCCTGTTATTTGTCACATCTACATATAAAGTATTAGTGTCGATTGTGGTAGTTCCAGCAACGGTTAAGCTACCGTCTGTAGAAATATTAGTACCAATACTAGTAGCACTAGCTAAACCAGCTACAAATAATGTACATATTATACTAGCTAAAATAGTTTGGCTAGAAAAAACAAGTTTGGTTAGAATTTTTTTCATAATTAACATTTAATAATTTACTCAATTTATTATAACACAAAAAAAATTTACAAAAACTATCTCTATTTACTATTACTTGATTTATACTATAATTAATGGTAACATTATTTTTCCCTCTCCTTGGGGACAAGGTGAATTGCAAAGCAAGAGAGGGTGCCCTGGGGTAGAGGGTTAGGGTGAAGTTTAAATTATATTTTATTCATAATTAATTGTCATTGAATTATTTATCTACAAAAATTACAAAATTCCTAAATCTTAATTCTTAAATCTAAAAAAGTGTCACTTTTCAAAGTCCAATCCAAATATTCACCAACCGGTGATCAACCTCAAGCAATTGAGGCTCTTTCAAGTGGGCTCGAAAAAGGCTACCGGGAGCAGACACTGCTAGGTGTGACCGGATCAGGTAAAACTTTTACCATGGCCAATATCATTGCCAAGGCTAATAAACCAACTCTCATTATGTCACACAACAAGACTCTAGCAGCGCAACTCTATAATGAATTTCGACAATTCTTTCCTGATGCGGCGGTTCACTACTTTGTTTCCTACTACGACTACTATCAACCAGAAGCCTATATCCCCCAATCAGATACCTATATTGAAAAAGAAGCTACTATCAATGAAGAAATCGACAGACTTAGACACGCAGCCACTCAGAGTCTCATCAATCGCAAAGATGTCATTATCATTGCTTCGGTTTCTTGTATCTATGGTCTAGGTGAAAAAAAAGACTACGAAGATATGGGGCGCATCTTTAATGTTGGACAAAATATCAAAAGAAATGAACTTTTGCGCCAATTAGTTTCGATACAATACGAAAGAAATGACGTAGCTTTTTATCGTGGACAATTCAAAGTCCAAGGCGACACTATTGATATTCACCTATCAACCGGTGAAGCTGTGGTAAGAATAGAAATGTTTGGCAACGAAATTGAAAATATCAAAATATACAATGTCAAACCAGATGCCAAAAAACCTGTCTGGGCAGCTGACCTAAACACAACAAATTACAATAATTTAAATGAAGTAAATATCTTACCAGCCAAACACTTCATGACACCAAAGGAACGCATGCAAAATGCCCTCACAAACATCCGGAAGGAATTAACAAATAGACTAAAAGAATTAAAAAAAGCTGGCAAAGAAGTTGAAGCTTACAGATTGGAAAGAAAAACAAATTATGATCTAGAAATGATGGAGGAGCTTGGCTACTGCAATGGAATCGAGAATTATTCCCGCCACCTCTCAGGTAGGAACGAGGGAGAACCACCTTCAACTCTCATGGATTTCTTCCCAGAGGATTTCCTCATGTTCGTGGATGAATCACATGTGACTATCCCACAGATTCGTGGTATGCACGCTGGTGACCAAGCGCGTAAACAAAATCTAATTGACTTTGGTTTTCGCTTGCCCTCAGCTAGAGATAATCGACCATTAAACTTTGATGAATGGAATAAAAAAATCAATCAAGTCATCTATGTTTCTGCAACACCTAGTGAATACGAGATCAAAAACTCATCCCAAGTAGCTGAACAAATCATCCGCCCGACAGGACTACTGGACCCTGAAGTTGAAGTCAGAAAAAATGATGGTCAGATCCAGGACTTGATAAACGAAATCGAAAAACGAGTTGAAAAAAAGCAAAGGGTGCTTGTTACTACTCTAACCAAACGTATGGCCGAGGAGTTGGCTGAATACTTAGCCGAAGAACGAATCAAAGTTCAATATTTGCACTCAGAAATTGACACTCTAGAACGAGTGGAAATACTCAGAGACTTGCGCCAAGGAGAATATGACGTCCTAGTTGGTATTAATTTACTCAGGGAAGTATTGGACCTACCAGAAGTTTCACTAGTTGCAATTTTAGATGCTGACATGGCTGGATTTCTTCGTAACGAAACCAGTCTCATGCAAACCATGGGCCGAGCAGCCCGTCACCAAGAAGGAAAGGTCATCATGTATGGCGACAAGGTAACTCCAGCTATGAGATACTCCATCAAGGAAACCCAGCGTAGAAGAAAAGTTCAAATAGCTTACAACAAAAAACACGGCATCACACCACGTTCTACTAAAGCAAAATTTCATGATAGTTTTATTTAGTGTACATTTTAATGTACATTAAAATGTACACTAAAATACCAACAAAAAAACGGACTTTTTTAAGTCCGTTTTATTATTCTTTACATCTTCATTTTAATTAAATCTACCCTTTGCATAAGATAATAGGCAATTCTTTCAACGTCTTTCAAATTTTCCATAGCTCCAAACATGCGAAATTCAATTGTGCCATGCACAGTCATACGAATCAACATCCAATTATCTTTTGGATTTCTTTCCCAGCCCTTCTTCTGGTAATAATTAAACATATGTTCAAGAGAAGGAAATACAGGTGGTTGGCAAACTTCATGTACCTTTCCATAAATTTCAAGCCTTCCTGGAGACATTTCTTCTGCTAGATTCAAAAGATGATTAAACTCTTTTCCCACAAAGGCATTATAGATATACAAAGCAGTTTTAAAATCAGGCATTCCCACATGAAACTGAGTGGCGATTATCCTCATAGCTGATAATGCTTTTTCTGGCTCCATGGTCTCGAATACATCATACCTGCCGGTTGGATCAGGATAAAGATTCAGAGGCATATCAGCTGGTGCAATCTGCATGTGAGACATCTTTAGTCCCAATACCCTGAGCTTGCTAGCAAGTCTTGATCTCTCATACTTCATTCCCACACCAAGATCAAACAACTCACAAGGACCAACCCTATATTCGAGCTGACATTCTGATGGCTCGTAGCTATACAGATTAAAATCATTCAAATAATCCAAGGCCATAAAAGACTTTGTGCTAAGCTTATCAGTTCTTGCGTCGACCAAGAAAACTTCATCTTCTATACCCATCAAATATGCTAATTTAGGTTCAAACTCAAATTTACTCTTAAAATCTTCAAAAGTCACTTCTCTCTCAAACATTCTCTCCTCCTTTTATTTTTAAAAAAGAACTATTGTTTCAATAATTATAAAACTTACATGTTTTTCGTATTTATGTCAACTATTTTTATTGCGCCTATATATCCTTTCTACAAACAAAAGACCTCAGACGTCCCTGGGACGTCGAAGGTCTAAATAGCACGAATAGTCCTACAAACAATTCTTGTTATTTCCACCTACTCCGTCTTATTGCGGGGGACGGAATTTTAGCGGAGAGGAGGTGAATCTCGTGAAAAATAATTCCAACAAGATCCCCTTCCCTGTCTGCCAGCAGTCAGGCCTCGCTTCGCTCGCCGGGGATGACAAAAGAAGAACCCTCCTCACTGTCATTCCCGGCCGAAGCGAAGCGGAGGGGAAGGGAATCTAGGATTTTTCCGTAGAAACTAAACTGTCGCATGCAAACATTATAGATCTATAAGCACAAAAAAATAATATATTGTGAGTACCGCTTTATCCTGGATTCCCTTCCCTCGCTTCGCTCGCCGGGAATGACAAGGGGTTTTTGCAAAATAAAAAATCACCAATTTAGATCAGTGATTTTTTAAATATTCAAATTATACTATTTTTCTAAAATGAAGTTTTCCTTTTTGCAGAACTCTTTCTTTGTCTTCTGGTTCTAACTCAAAGTTTTCATCTGTAATCTGTTCGCCATCCAATTTAACCCCACCCTGTTTTATCATTCTCCTAGCTTCTGATTTTGAAGCAACTAGCTCTGAGTCAAACAAAACATCGATCAAACCTTTCTTCTCTGTTAATTTATATTCTGGGATATCTGTAGGAATTTCTTTTTTCTGAACTGTTGATACAAATCTTTCCTGAGCTTCCTGAGCTGCCTCTTCACAATAATTGGCTTTTACTATTTCAAAAGCCAATTTCATTTTCATGTCTCTTGGATTGGTCTTGGGATCTTCCAATTGTTTGTATATTTCCTTCACTTCCTCAAAACTAACTTTGGTAGCTAGCTCGAAGCCAACTCCTATAACACCATCAGCCCAAGACATCACCACTCCATACATATTTGCTGGATCCTGATCTAGAAACACTGCATTCCCCTCGCTCTTACCCATTTTCTTTCCTGAGTCATCAGCCAAAAGTTTCATGGTCAAAACAAACTTTTCTTTCTTGCCTTCGGCTTTCATGAGGTCTCTGCCAGCCATCATATTGAACATCTGGTCATTACCACCGATTTCCAAATCTACATCCATAGCCATAGAATCATAACCCTGAGCCAAAGGATACAAAAACTCATGCAAGTGAATTGGTTTTTCATCCTTGAGTCTTTGTTGAAACATGTCTCGCTGAATCATTTGCTGAACAGTGAAATTACTTGAAACTTCAATCAAATCTTTGAATGTTAACTTATCACTCCATTCACTATTATATTTAACAAGAGCTGGATTGTCACCATCAAATTTCAAATATCCATTGGCCTGATCTTTATAGCTTTTGGCATTTTCTAGCACTTCTTCACGAGTCAGCTTCTTTCTGGTCGCTGACTTATCAGTTGGGTCACCAATCATGCCCGTAAAATCTCCAATCAAAAATATCACTTCGTGTCCAAGTTCCTGAAACTGAGCAAGTTTATTTATTTGAATAGCATTACCAATATGAAGTGATGGAGCACTTGGATCAAAACCACAATACAAACGAATCCTATCTCCGCTCATTAATTTTTTCTTCAAATCTTCTTTATTTGGATAGATTTTTTCAACACCTCGTTCAAGTAAATCATCAATTTGTTTTTCATCTGTGATAACTTTGGTCATATTTTTATTTATTGTTTTTATAAAATGTATTGTTACTATAACTAATATTTAATATTTTTTCAAGTTTACTTAAAACTGTCATAGCGAGCAAAGCGAAGCAATAACAAATGAAAAAATTACATAAATGGATTTTATTTCTTCCATCTCCTCTTCCGAAGTTCCCGATGATATTTTATTGCAAATCTATGAGCTTCATCCCTAACTCTTTTGACAATATGTAAAGCTGGGCTAGCTAGGGATAATTTCAAGGCTTCTTTTTCGCCTGGGAAAAATATCTTGTCAGGTGCGTTAGCCCCACGAAGACCGGATCCCTTGGAAACTGCTATTACCGGAATATCCAAGTCATATTTTTTTAGTAATTTAACTGCTACATTGAGCTGTCCCTTACCACCATCAATAATAATCAAATCAGGAAGTGCCCACATCTTCACACCCCTGTCTGCCGACAGGCAGGCCTCCTCTTTTCCTCCAATTCGGTGAACAGGCGGGTACTCCCCTATCTTAGGGGAGATTTTTTTACTAGTATCTGTTTCTGGAACAGAGCGTTTCAATCTTCTATCCAAAATTTCTTTGAGCATAAATGTGTCGCTAGCTTGGCCTTCTGATAATTTTATTTTAAATTTTCGATATTCGTTTTTATCCGGTTCACCATCTCTAAAAACCACCATTGAACCAACTGCATCCCGTCCAAATATATTTGATATATCAAAACCTTCTATTCGTTCAGGAATTTTTGGTAGAGCTAATACTTTGGCTAGCTCTATAACATCAGTCGCATACTTATCAATCAAATTAATGATTTCCGTATGCTCAAGAACTTTGCGAATATTCATCACCTCAAACTTCAAGAATTCAATTTTCTTTGCATTTAATTCATATTTTGAATCACGTGTGAGTGATTCATCCACCGCACCGAAGGTGCTTTGGGCAGACTCAAGCGATTTTATTTCCTTCTCCTTATATTTTAAAATAATATTTTTATTACCTTGTAAAAAAAGCACAATTTGACTAACTATCTTGTCGTATTCACTTTTAGTTTCTGGGTATTCACACATCCCTAAACACTTCCCTATTCTATGATATAGACAAACTTTCTTGGGTAGTCTAGCACAAGACCTATATGGCCAAATACGTCTAATTACTTTCAAAACTTCTTTTACGGCAATACCAGACACAAAAGGACCAAAATAAGTCCCAGCCTTGTCCAAAGTCCTAGTTGAATATACTCGAGGAAATTCTTCTTCGGTCGAAACCTTAATATACTGATGACGCTTGTCATCGCGCATATCGATATTGAAAGGTGGTTGATGTTTTTTGATCAAATTTGCTTCAAGTAACAATGCCTCGATTTCTGTATCAACTTCAATCCATTTTATCTCGGCTATTTCTTTCATCATGGCTCGTTTGGCAGGAGTATGATTGGTAGACTCGCGCCAATAAGACAAAACTCGAGACTTTAAATCCACTGCTTTACCCACATACAAAATTTCACCTTTCTTGTTGAAATATTGATAAGAACCAGGTGTTTTGGGAATATTTAATTTCTTTACTTTCTCAATGTTTAACATATAAAAATACTAACATAACAAAAATAAAAAACAACCCCAAGAATATACTTCGAGTTGCTCTTCATTGTAATTCAATAATTACTACACAGTGATAGCTTGCACTGGACAAGCATCTTTGGCTTTTTCGGCGCATTCTGAATTTGGGTCTATTACTTCTGATTTTCCATTTGCACCTAGTTTAAAACCTGCGGGACACATTGCTACACATGCTCCGCAACCAATACATTTATCAAGATCAACTTGTGATGGCATAAATTTATGTTTTTAAATTATTAAATATGAATTAATTTTATCAATTTTATTCAAAGTTAGCAACTATTTTCTGTGGAAATATATATTTTTATTTAATTTTAGCCAATTTTACACTTCGGTCTTTCTTTCCTTGATAGGTAAAACAAAGGTGAAAGTAGTTCCCTTGTCTTCTCCTTCACTTTCAGCCCAGATCTTACCATCATGATATTCTATCATTTGTTTGGCTACTAATAGTCCAAGTCCGGTTCCTTCGGTATGCTCTAGTGAAGCTGTTGTGCCACGAGAAAATTTCTTGAACATATTTGGCATATCATCTTTGGATATCCCAATACCATTATCTTTTACAGAAAATACAAGTGCATTGTCTTTTTCTTTCAGGGTCACTACTACTCTACCTTTGTTTGTGTACTTAACAGCATTGTCTATCAAATTCATAACAACTTGTCTGATCTTTTCCTCGTCAATCATTACTTTTGACAATGGTATATTGGGTTTTTTGAATTCTAGTTTAATTCCCTTGTCCTCAGCATTTCTTTTAATCTCCCAAATCACAGACTCAATCATCTTTTCAAGCTGAATCTCGGTATAGGTAAACTTAAGACGGCCCGATTCGATGCGTGAAATATTAAGCAGATTTTCAACCAAACTAATAAGTCGTTCATTGGACTCAAACACTTTCTCAAGTGAATCACGAGATATATCCGGAAATTCACCGAAGCTCCCTTCCAGCATCATAGAAATATATCCTTTGATAACTGTAAGTGGAGTACGAAGTTGATGAGATGCAATAGAAATAAACTCTGACTTGGCAGCGTCTAGTTTCTTCAAACGTTCATTAGCCAAACGCAAATCCTTGGTAGCTTTCTTCACTTCTGCCTCCATGCGTTCACCAAAAGACCTAGTCTCTTCATAAAGCATAGCATTTTCAATCGCAATAGCCGACTGCGCAGATATAATGCTCAAAACTTGCAGATCTTCATCATTATACATATCCCCTGATTCTTTTTGGCCAAGCACCAATAACCCAACTATCTTATTCTTTACAATCAAAGGACACATTACATCAACATGGAAAGACTCAAGCAATTCAATTGTTTCTTTAGTTTTTTTGTTACTATAAAGTGCTTTAAATTCAGAAACAACGATTGGTTGGTTATTCTTTACAAACATTTCATTCATATACTCATTCTCAGGAAAATTTACCCTTCTACCAATATTAAAATTTACATTATACTTGGTACTGAAATGTTTCTTATCTTCTTCGTAGGTCAAAACACCAAAAGACTTAACGTGCATAGCTCCATCAATAGCTTTATGAATATACTCATAGATCTGATTAATATCCAAAGTAGAACGAAGTCTCTCAGAAATATTTGCAATCACTTTTGAACTATCATAAAGAGATGAGAAGAAATACTTATTAGCCACTCGAAAAGACCATTTTCTTACGCTTGGATAAACAGAAATAGCAACAGCTATCAAAGCCAAATCGATAAACAAAGAATATCCACTTAAAAATATTGAATCATAATATTTTATAATAAATGCAGGGACTAGCAATATTATAATTGATCCGAGCAATACCGAATATCTTCTCATTACGAATTTAATATCCATTAAGCGATGTTTGATAATTGAGTACACGAAAACAACTGGATATAAAACCACAAAAACATGCCCATAAGGAAGAATATCTATGTCATACCACAAAAAGAAATTTGTAGCTCCTCCTCCGAAGCCTAAAACTGTCCCAAGTATTACATATTTAATTTGTTCTCTCTTTAGGTTATTAGATTTTCGATATGCACTTACCAATAAAGTTAAAGCATAAAAAGTTAAGCCAAAAAAGAAAAAAAATAAATAAAAGGAATACAAAAACCCAGCTTTTGGCCAAAAACTAAAAACACCCTTATAAGGCTCCACTGTTTTTACCATATAAGGAGAAAATGATAAAAACTCAAAAGGAATAACTAATACATAACAAAAAATTAAAAACTTTTTTAATTTTTTATTTAACTCAAGCAAAGAAACAATCCAATGAAAATAAAAAATTGGGATCAAGGTAGATCCTATCCCCAAAAAACGAGCCCAAAAAAGAGCCGAAGAATAATCATTATAAACACTCAGCCATCTCCAATAAGCAATCATCCAAATAAAGGTGGCAAGTGTAAGGAGAAACAAAGTTTGATTGACAATATTTCTTTTATTCTTGTTTATAACAAGAACACCAAAAAATAAAGCAATAATAGCTGCTAACAAAGAATAAATTGATAAAAAATGTTGCATATGTAATTCTTTATAAATTAATTATAACATTTTTAAATATTTTTTTAAAATAAAAAAGCGACTAAAATCTTTTAATGATTTTAGTCGCCAAGAATTATTTACGACATACTGCAACCTGATGTATGCCTAGTGGCTCCAGATAAATTTCTGATTTACCACGAGAAAAACCTGCGTCATCAACAAGGGTTTTCATTTCATCTACTGTTCTGTAAATCATATTCCAAAGGAGCACCCAATCCAGAAATATCTTTTCTTTATTGGGAATTATATTGCAGGTAAGAAAAACTCCTGAAGCAGGAAGACCATTTTTAATAGCCTTAAACAAACGAGTCGCCATTGCGTCATCAAGATAATCAAGAAATCCAACCATCTCAACAATGTTTGGTTTAAATGTTTTCAGGTAAGTGAAAGCTCTAGCATATGAAGTCTTCACAAATTGGAAACAATTAACAATTCCCGCTTCCGTTGCTGCCTTCTTGGCTGCATCCAATGAATCCTGATTTACATCAATTAGAACTACATGAACATCTTTATCTGGACACTTTTTGATTGCGGCAATAACCGCGTCAGCAGATCCAGAGGCAATTGAGAGAATTCGGGGATTCTCTTGCTTGGAAATTTCTACGGCCAAAAGGCCAATTACCATCTTAAGACGATTAGTAACCGCCTGACGATTTTCCATTTTTCCTATCCACCATTTTGTTATGAACCCCTCAAAATTATTCCCCAAATTAGGGAAAACCCTTTCTTGGTAGTGATAAAAAAGCTCCAAAGAATCACAAGTAGTTGCACCCCACTTTGCCTGAGCATTCCATTTGGAAAAGCCGTCAACAAACAAAGAAGAGACATGTTTTTTGTTTCTTCCAAGCTTATAGACTGTATAAGGAAAGCCTCGTTTTCTACATTTTTCATTTCTTGTTATCATAAGAAAGACCAAAAACCCATTTTTGATCATTGCTATGCAGCTAACAAACAAAAGAGTTAACTGATAAAACATACCTGTTTTATTACATTCTCCATTAATTTGCCCCGCACAAACTTCCGTCAACTGAATTTCTGTTGTAATACTATTTTTCTTTCTTTTGACACACCCTTCATTTCCGATACTAGTAACAATATTAGTAGCCATTTTTTCCCTCGCAAAATAATTTAATTTTAAACATCATTTTTTGTTTTTTACTACAAATAAAAAAAGTAAAAATATCTTCTAGCTACTTTTTACCCATTTTACTTATAATAAAAAGTGTTATTCTTATTAACACTTTTATACTATCACTTTTCAACAATTTTGTCAATAGATTTATTAAAAAATCCTAATAAACAACAAAAAAACAGCTATAATTAGCTGTTTTCTTTATCATATTTTAATTAATCTTACTTTAAATTTATTTTATTTCATTATACATAAAAATCCTCGATAATTATAATTCAATAATGCACATGCAATCTATTGGTGTTTTCAATCCCCTGATTTTCATAAAATAAAAAGAGCAGTAAAAACTGCTCTTAATTTAAAATAAACGATTAATAAATCGACAAACATCATCTACTGGCTTATATGCTCTAGATTCAATTTCCTTTTTCCAATATAAAACATTTTCAGAACATTCACCATCTTCAATCTTTTTTATAGCGCTAATTAAAGTATCTGGGCTAATTTCTTCAGGAGTTAAAACTAAAGCGCATCCAATTTTTTCTACATTTCTTGCATTATACTCTCTTTCTGCAAAAGTAGGAATGATAATACTTGTAATACCATTTTTTAAAGCTGTCAAACAGGCTCCGTGACCACCGTGATGTATCATTATTTTACATTTTTTAATAATATCAGATTCGGATACCCATTTTTCAATCTTCACATTTTCAGAAACATTAAAATCTGAATAACTAAACCCACCTACCGACACAACTGCCTTGTTCTGGATTTTTTGGAGAGCCGGGAGAACGTTAGTCATTATCAAATTACCAGAATCTCCTCCCAAATCCTTTGGTCTACCAGGATATACAAAAATCATATCCTTTTCACTTAAAGAAGAACTATAATCATCTCCTGAGATAATATCATTACCAAGCATTGGTCCCACATAGCAACTATCACTTTTAATAGAGAGAGGATCAACTTCTGGGATACTAGGAATTACAGTGATATCTCCCAACTGAATATCCTCAACTTTCTCAATTGAATCTAGGCCATTACTTGATAAAATGCCATTTATACTTTCAGTTACTTTTGGCAAAAAGTCTGGAGCTTTTTTCCAATAAACTATATATTTACTTTTACGATTCTGGTGAAAACACGACTGAACAACTGACAAGATAGGAATATTTAACACTTTGCCTGCCAACATTGCGCTAGTATTAAAATCTACAACCAAAACGTCTGGCTTTATAGTTTTTATAGCCTGAACATACGCCTTGTGCCTTGCAAAAACAAAATCTCTATCAGACCAATTAAAATCATACAATAACTGATCAAGTGTCCACCAGTCTTGTTTTGGCTCGCCCTTTTGGGGTATGCTAATTGGTGAGTGAACTTTATAGCCCGCTCTCTTCAAATGATCTACAATGCTTTTCCCACTTACATGAAAAACACTCTTAATGCCATTTTTTTTCAGTTGTTCAGCGACTGGAAGAGCCCTTATAACTGGCCCCCAACCTGCGCTTAACATGAAATAAACTTTTTTCATATTTCACTCCTATCATTAATAAATTTAACTCCATAATCACTTAGTATTGGTAATATCCTCTCAACAAACATCTTATACCTTTCACAAGATTGCTTGTCTTTTGAGTTAATATCTTTAGCTACTAAACGACATCCTACACCGCAAAATTCAAGCAAATCACAATAAAGACATTCGCTAATATTTTTGATTGGATTATTTTTCATGACTTGCATCTCTTTGCTTTGCCATATTTTTTCTATCCCAATATCAAAAACATTACCGAAGCTTTTATTCCAACTAGTACAAAACTGCACATTACCATTTGGCTCAACACTACACGCATTTTGCTTATAATCACACATCACATTTTCACCAGAAAATATATATGCGGTTTTATCTACCAACATATTTGTGTTAAAAAAACTCTCGACATTTAAAAGCATTTCACTTCCTGCTTGTCTATCAATAATATGCTTTCTTATAAGACCCACATATTCATCAAATAGACTTTCGCCACCTACAACCAAAAAATGATTGTCTTTTAAATTTCCAACCAGTCGACCAGAAGTCAGTCTCCATCTATCAATTCGAAGACCTAGTAAATAATCATACCAAGCTGCCAAATCCCTAAAATTCTCAGAAGAAATTAAACTATTTACTGATATTTTGTAACTAGCGCCTGTTTTCTCACGAATAGACACCATTTTTTTGATAAAACTTACAGTTTTATCAAAAGAACCTCTCCCTCTGTTTTTATCATGTAGTTCTCTATTGGGGCCATCTAAACTTATATAAAAAGTGGTGGAAATATTTTTATCAATAATAATCGCCACTACCTCTTCTACTATTTTAGACCATATTGTACCATTTGTGAATATTGCCCCTAATAACATTTCTTCTTTAACAATAGACTTCAATATGTTGGGGAGTGATTTTTCTAGCATAGGTTCGCCACCGCTAATGGCTACATTGTACACACCAAAATTTGACAACTCTTTTATTAATCCAATCCACATATGACCATCAACAACTTTGCCAATATTTAGTTTTTCTCCCCTAAAACAATGCCGACAAAAATTAGCTAAATTACATCTATTAGTAATATCTAGATGCACTTCTCTTAGCCATGGTTGCTGAGAACATAGTTTAACGGTTATTTCTCTGTGCTTTTTTATCGGAAGCATTTTAATTATTTCCTCGCTAATAAATAGATCCAAAAAACTCATCAAATCATCTATGTTAACATCAAATTTTTTAGCTATTCTAGATACATTATTACTACCATTACAAGCTAATATTATATCTACAAATAAGCTATCTCTCAAAGGGATTATTCTAAACTTTTTTGTATCGACTATATATTGATCTCCCTCTGCGCCCCTAATTACAAAACAATCCTTTACCCTTGGATACACTTTATTCCTCCTTTTAAAAAAGCCACACCTCAAAAAAGGTGTGGCAAATTTTGTTAATCCTGATCCATGTCCACTGAAGCATGTGTGCGTTTTTTTATTTTAATAACACGCAACTTAAAGTTTTTAAGCTTTTTGTTTTTTTCTGTTCTTTTCAAAATCATCACCTCCTTTTCTTAAGTCTGTGTTTGCTTATAATTATTTAATTATGCAAACTTTTATCTATAATGTTAATGACCATTGGCTGAATATTACACTATTATCAAACAAAAGTCAACCTATAACAGTGATAACATTTTTCAAAAAAACACCTATAATCAAATCATTATAAAATATAAATTACCTTAAATTCTCCTCAAAAAACTTATCCAATTCATCCATTTTCACCCTACTTTGCTCCATAGTATCCCTATCTCTTACAGTTACACTTCCCTCTTCCAGTCCATCAAAGTCTACTGTTACGCAGTATGGAGTACCGATCTCGTCTTGTCTGCGGTAGCGTTTGCCAATATTACCATTGTCATCAAATTCGCAAGTGAATTTCTTGCTCAATTCTCCTAATATTTCCTTGGCCTTGGCTACTAGGTCTGGTTTATTTTTTAGAAGTGGAAATACTGCTACCTTGATAGGAGCTATATTTTTTGGAAACTTCATTACTACTCTATCCTCTTCTTCTGTATAGGCAGCGGTCATTGCAACTAGAACCGATCTATCCAAACCAAAGGTTGGCTCAAGAACGTGTGGAACGTATCTGCGATTATTGACCGCATCGAAATATTCAAGCTTTTGATTGGAAAACTTGGAATGTTGTGTGAGATCAAAGTCGGATCTATGAGCTAGACCAGTGATCTCACCCCAACCAAAAGAAAATTTATATTCTAAATCAACTGTTTTTTGTGAGTAATGAGAAAGTTTGTCTTTGGGGTGTTCGTATCTTCTTAGATTTTCCTTGTCTACCCCTATAGAAATCAAAAACTCTTCCTGTTTGTCCAGCCATTCATTGAAAAGTGGCTCCCATTTCATTTCTGGATCAATAAAATATTCAATCTCCATTTGCTCAAATTCCCGAATTCTAAAAATAAAATTCCTTGCTACAATTTCATTACGAAAAGCCTTGCCAATTTGTGCTATACCAAAAGGTACTTTTACCCTCATAGAATCTGTCACATTTTTAAAATCTACAAAAATAGCTCCAGCAGTTTCTGGTCGCAAATATACTGGTTCATTAATCCCGTTCATTTCGGTCTTGAACATCATGTTTAGATTTCTGGCTTCAGTGAAATCCTTGCCTCCGCATTCGGGACACTTATATTCACCTGATTGAAGTATCTTGGTCATCTCATCAAGTTGTCCTTCTAGATCCTGACCAGTTAATTCCTCAACCAAATGATCTGCCCTAAATCTTTTTTTACATTTTTTACAATCAACCATCGCATCATTGAAACCATCGGTATGACCAGAGGCTTGCCAAAGCTTAGGATGAAGTAATATTGGTCCATCGATTCCTACCATGTCTGCTCGCTCTTTGACAAACATACTCCACCAAGCATCTTTGATATTCTTTTTTAATTCAGCTCCATAAGGCCCATAAGAATAAGCATTGGCAAATCCTCCATAGATCTCACAAGCTGGAAAAATAAAACCACGTCGTTTAGAAAACGAAACGATTTTTTGCATGGTGTCTTGTTTTTTTTCGCTCATATATCTTGCTTTGTCATTCTGGGGCTTCATAGCGGAGC
This sequence comes from Candidatus Parcubacteria bacterium, assembly GCA_002869165.1. GTDB lineage: Bacteria > Patescibacteriota > Patescibacteriia > Patescibacteriales > UBA12075 > BM705. The sequence continues at coordinate 16,624 of PKTK01000002.1, forward strand.
GGAGAAGAACCCGGAATCCAGATACGTTATTGAATGGTGGATCCCGGGTTCCTTCCGTTTCACTCCAGGACCCAGGATGACAAATAATAATTAATAAAAAAACTCGTTCTAAGAATCTATTATAAAATAGATTGCTAGAACGAGATTTCTCGCGGTTCCATCTAGCTTCCCTGTCTATCAACAGGGCACCTTGATCTCTAGTAGCTTATCCATCTGGAATAAGGGCGCCAATCTCCTCACATAACTACTTATTAATTTTTCACCTAAATACTATTATACGGATTTTAGGCATTTTGTCAACTCACATATCTATATAACTCAAAAATGACAATTTATTTAAAAAATGCTACAATTCTATTATATAAATAAAATAATTTTATGGCTAATTTTGAACAACAACAACAAAATATCAAGGAGAAAATTACTAGCGACAAAGAAGCTTGGCAAAAAAATGAAAACAATGTTCTGACTGATTATATGAATAATTTCGCCAAAGAAACTAGCCCAAGTCTTGCTAATAGAATTTTTCAAAAATTAAAAGAAGAAAAAGCAAGTACAGGAAATATTACTGAAAAAAGCATATTAGATGAGGCTAAACTAATGTTCAACAAATTAAATACACCTGACTCAAAAATGAGCGAAGAAGAGCTAATCAATATCATCATGAAGAAAAAATTTCCAGCTCCTGAAGATATGAATCAAAAAGAAATACTGGACAAAGAGTTTACTGATATTGAAGCTACTTACAATGCATTGGTCAAAAATTCCAGCATCGAAGAATTGGAACTTCTAAGAAAAAGAATAGCTGAACTAGATTCTGGACTCAAAAGCACACCAGAAATAAAAAAAGAGTCAATGAAACAGATCGTTCCCTTGGCTCAAATGGATAAGAATATTGAACAAAGACTAGACAATCTAAAAGAGAACATCCAACAAGCTATCTAAAATATTATAAAAAAAGCATGATACAAATCATGCTTTTTTGTTTATTGCTAAACTAACAAGATGGTTAAAAACATACTCCAGTTTATTCTTGTACTTATAGCTTAATAGAGAATGGCAAAAAAAAGTCCAGATCTCTCGTTCCTTTGTTCCTTGCACGAAATAATCATAAGGAGCGTGTTTAATTTTTAAAAAGTATAACTCTTCTTCTGGTAGAGAAGTATTAACAATGATAACGCCCTTGGTAGACTCTAGTTCTTTTTTTGATAAACACGGAAAATCAATATTTAAATTTTGAAAGGTTTTTTCTATTTTTTTCTTTTCCGCTTTATCAATTATTTTTTCTTCTAATAATTTTTTTAAAATTATTTTTAAACTTAGACTTTTTAAAAGAGCTGGCTTTTTGTGTCCTGAAACACATGATTGCATTAATTTTTACCTCCTTTTATTTAATAAAATACTCTAACAATTTATTAATATTTTGTCAAGGCCTATTTTCCCATATAAAAACAGCCCCTGTTTTAAACAGAGGCTGTTTTTTGTTTTTCCTTAATGAGTTCTAACTTGCTAAATCGTTAAAACACCACTATGATTTATCTTCAGATGAAAATAAATCAACAATACTGTTTTATTAAAAAAATCGGTCCTAAACATTATGTATTAATTATATACATTTTTTTTGATTTTGACAAGTATTTTTTAGATATTTTTAATTTTTAATTTTTTTATTTAAAATTAGACAAAAATTAAGTACAAATTTCCACCAAAAAGCTTATCATTTTTTGCATATGTGTAATTTTTATACTTTCTCTTATGCTATGTGGATTACTTCCCCCCTTGGAAATCACCACACTATTTAGGCCTTTTTTATTAAAAATATTAGCATCACTAGCTGCATTATCAATAAATTTACTATTTATCCCAAGTTCTTTATTTACTAGCACTATTTCTTTGATAAGTGAATTAGTACGTAAATGACGATAACCAGGACATTTCAAACTAGACTTAAAATAATACCTGGCTTTATGTTTTCTAGAAGATTTTTTAAAAGCTTTAGAGACTAAATCAATTTGTCTTAAAGCACTATCCTGATTATATGCTCTAACTTCGCCTTTTATATAAACTTCTTCCGGAACCGTATTTATCCCAATACCTCCTTTTATTTCACCAATATTTAAAGTAGTTGTTTTATTGATTCTGCCTATTTTTAATTCACTTATAGCATCTCCTGTTACCTTGATAGCATTAACTCCTTTTTCTGGCACATCTCCTGCATGAGCAGATTTGCCTTTTATTTTGATTTCAAAATTATAAATAAAAGGAGACTTCATGATAATAGCTCCAGGAGGCATAGAATGATCCAAAACTATTACATCTTTTGATCTAATCTTCTTATAGTTTAAATTAATTGAACCAGCAAAATACTTTTCTTCCCCACAAGTAAAGATAAGCTCAATTGGCCTATGTTTGATATTTTTAATCTTTAAATATTTTACAGCTTCAAGTATTTCAGTAATTGACGCCTTATCATCAGCACCAAGAATTGTTTCGCCCTTTGATCTAACAATATCATTCTTCACTACTGGTTCTATTCCTCTTCCTGGCTCAACCGTGTCCATGTGAGCACAAAGTGCTAAAAACTCTCCATACCCATCCAATCTAGCAATGACATTACCAAATTTATCTTGGCTTGCATCAACACCAATCCTTTTGAGATATCTCTTGATATAAAAAGCAACCTTAGTCTCTTCCCCGGAAACTGAGTCGATTTTTATGAGATCAAAAAATGTGTCTTTTATTTGTTTTTTACTAGTCATATTTTTTCTCATTAATATAATAATACTACAATTTATAAATATAAACAATAAAAAAACTCCGATAAAAAATTTACCAGAGTTTTATTTTAGAGAGATTTTTTTAATTTACTTCCAATTGAAGAATTGCTTTTGGGTGAGCATAAACCTTGGTCATTTCATCAATCCAATTCCTTACTTTTTCCTCACTTACCCCCTCTTTAACAGCACCATCAGGACTTATGGACCCTAAATGAAATCTAAAAAAAGGTTTTTGTTCATCTCTGGAATATTGATCATAACCCCGTACCCTCATCCTCATTTCTCTCCTCCTTATTTTTTCCTCATTTTCCCTACACTCATGATTATCCCGCTTGCATGCCAAACCATATTTAACACATCTACAACATCCTCAGCTTCTCTATCTGATATCTCATCACTAAAAATACCATCTTCGTTAAATCTACCTCTTGAATAAATCAATAGAACAATTCTTTGTGCATCATTGTGCTTTGAAAAATTTTTTATAAACTTTGTCTTTTGTTTAAAATCACAACTTTTTGTCATTTCCAAAATTTTTCTCCCTATTTATTTTTTTCTTTTTTCATAGCTAAGCATGCCGCATTCATTACTGCATTTTTTATATATCTCTATATTTCCCTTACTTTCTTCTATTGTTTCAATAATATATCCTTGGCCACATTTTTTACAAACTCCCATTTTTTTTCTTAGATCACAAAACTCGTATGTTTCAGACATTTATCTCTCCTCTCTTTTCAATGAACAGAATAAAAAACCACTCTTTACACAAGAGCAGTCATCTTTTAATAAATTTGAATAAAACTAATCAAAAGAAGCCTGCTCTTTTAAGAGAAGCAGGTTGACCAGTAACAAAATTGAACTGAAAAACTTTTGACTATTCATATATAAATTTATTAAATGTTTGATAACCGGAAATTTATTAAAATAAATTTCCGGTCTTTTGTTTACGGAGAGTTTTAGCTAGTCTTGCGGACCGCCTAATTGAAAAGAAAAAAATTTCTTTTCTGCTTTTTTTATTTCAAGAAGCTTAGCCGCTAATCTCCTTTTCTCGAGTGGACAGGTTGCCTCATTCATTCTGGCAAGCAAACATTCACCATTCTTCACAATTCTGTCAAAACTCTCTACCTTTTCCCAAGTTCCAGCGCCTCCAACCATACTTTCCCCCTTAAAAAATGTTTGATTTTGCGATTGCTTTTTCAATACCTTTTTTTGTTGTCTTCAATCCGTATTTATATTTTTTATAACCTTCAACGTCGCCAGATGCAATTGCCTTTTTAAGCTTAAACTCCAAGGCATTTTGTTGAATTGCTAAATGCCCCAAAACTCCATCACTTTCCCTACACAAATGACTACCTAATTCCATTTTCTCTCCATTTTAAATGAACGTTTAAATTAAATAAACCGCCTTTTCCCTGGGCGGTTCTTCTTCTTACTATTTTGATTTACCGCCCAATTTTATCCATTCTTAATCAGCACCACGTTAGTCATGCCAAAAATAGAAGATAGAGTTGTCCAATAAATATTTTTCATACTTATTTAATATTAAAAAAATTTAATGTTTTTGTCAATGCAATATTTAATAGCTAAAATTAGTAAATATTTTTTTATATTTTTAACTATTATCTAATATTAGCTAGTTTTCCACAATAATAGAGATAACAGGCAAGATATAAAAAAAGAGGCTTTCGCCTCTTTTTGAAATACTATCACCTATTTTCTGTCATCTACTATTTAAAACTATTCTTTAATCCCATCCAAATTAACATCATAAAGAATTTTTTCTTGAACGTGATTGTACTTAAGTACTTCATCTTTTTCAAACCAAATTTTAATTTCCTTTTCTGCTTCATCAACTGCACCAGATGCGTGAATCAAATTTCTAACACTTCTTTGATCAGTATCAGCCAAAGCATATGAATCAAGAGTAAAATCGCCTCTAATTGTTCCTACGTCAGCTAGAAGTGGCGCAGTTGCTCCAGTAATTTTTCTAACCAATTCTACTGCTGCATGCCCTTCCCAAATCATAGCTACTACTGGCCCTGAACTTAAATACTTAGCATTTGACTTTAGAACTGCCCAGCCATTTTCTTTGTTTGTTTTGTATGGACTTTCCTCGCCTTTTTTTTCATATGCAGCCCGAGCTTTTCTGCCAACTTCCTCGATCCATTCATCTCCCCCAACTTCATAATAATGTTTAGTTGCCATGTCTTCATCTGGCATTACCATTTTCATTGCTACTAACTTTAGACCAACTCTTTCATATCTACGGATAATTTCACCGATCAATGATCTTTGAACTCCATCAGGTTTCACAATAACCAATGTTTTTTCGTTTTTCATAAGTAAATTAAAACCATTTGCCTTATATTCAAACATAAAAACAAATGGAGATTAATAAAATTAATTATTTTAAATATTTTGCTACATGTTCAGAAACTTTACTTGGGGTAAGGTTGGCCTTTACCAAGTAATCAGTAGCGCCAAATTTCTCTCCCTTTTCTTTATCCTCAGTGGTGCCAAGATTTGTAAGCATAATGATTGGTGTTTCCTTAAAAGTGCTTTTTAGTCGTAATTCTTGCAACAAAGCAAAGCCATCCATCATGGGCATCATCACATCCAGAAGTATCAAATCAGGTTTTTCTATCACAGCTACTTCCAGGCCTTGCCCGCCATTATCTGCTGTAACAACAGCATAACCCTCCTGCTCCAATCTGGTTTTATACATACCAGAAATCATTGCATCATCTTCGATTATTAATACTTTTTTTGCCATATTTTTTAGATTAAATATATTAAAACTACTTCTAGTATAGCAAAAAATAACCAAATTTCAAGACCCGAGTTAAAAATTACTATTTTTCAGTAACCACACTGATATTCTCACCATTACTAGAAAAACTTATTGTTCCCTGTAAATCCGTTCTAAATGTTTCTACATTTCCTCTCTCTAATCTAGATATTACAATATTTTTGGGGTGACCAAAATAATTATTAGCCCCTACTGAAATCACGGCATAATCAGCCTGAACTGCGTCCAAAAATTCGACTGTGTTTGAAGTATCAGAACCATGATGAGGAACTTTTAAAACATCTACATCTAAATTACTATAATTTTCTAAAATAGCTTCTTCTATTTCTTCTTCAATATCGCCCGTAAAAAGAAAGGTTGTATCTTTGTAAGCAAGTTTAGCTACAATTGAAGTATTATTAAGATTTGAAGAATCAATATTTTCTTTTGAAAAAGGGTAAACAATCTCCAAAAACAAATCATCTCCCAAAATTATTTTTTGCGGATGATCAACTATCTCCAAAACAATTTCCTTTTCTTTAATCTTTTCTAAAAAAGAAATATATTCCGGACTATTATGAATAGCGCCAGTATACAAAACTTGCCCCACCTCATATTCATCCAATATAAAATTAAGTCCACCAACATGATCTGAGTGCGGATGAGTTAAAATGAGCAAATCAATATATTTATCAAATGGAGATATTATTTTCGATAGTTCTTCAAGTATTTTTTCACTCTCTCCTCCATCAATCAGAATTTCTTGTTTGTCTGGAGTTCTGATTAAACTTGCATCTCCTTGACCAACATCAATAAAATCTACCTCCAACAAACCTGTATCAGCTTTGGCAAAAAAAGCATAATTTTCAATAGTTCTAAAAACTGCTACTACAAATATTATAATAACAAAAAAAACAAAAGAAACTTTTATGAAATTCTTAAACATCTTTTTTTATAAAATGTTTTGAGTGTAGTCTCTAAATAAAGTAATAAGATAATCAATGCTAGTAAAAAACACTAATAAAACCCCCAGTCCAACTAAGCCAGAGATAAAATTTGTTTTATGAACATTGGCTAGGTCACCGTTAGCACTTTCTAATTTATATTTTATTGCTCCGATGAAAATTTTAGAAATAGCAACGATAAAAGCAATAGAGGCTACAAAATAAATAAACAAAGTCGCCACACTGATCATCATATCCCAGTCAATACTGACAATTGATGTTGGGGCACTACTACGAGAATAGTCACGCCAAATCTCATCTAAATCAGAAGCATACAAAAAAGAATCTGGGAAAAACAATATTCCCAGAAATATAAATATAATAAAAATTTTTCTTAAATTTATTTGCATTTTTACAATACACCAATCTTTTTCAAAATTAATTCACTACGCTCTTTTTTTAGCTTATCTTCTTGTGCTTGAAGCATAGCTTCTTCAGAATCCTTGATATATTTATCAATATTTTCATCTAAATTATTATTATTTAATAAATATGCAATCTCTGTGTCATTTATATCATAAGCGCCCTTTCTTAAACCAGACATAATCTCTTTGTTTTGATTTTTTCTTTCTAGTAATAATCTAATTCTTTTCTGGGCCTTGGCTACAGATGCTCTTTTATCAGCAATTTCTAGCCAAATATCTTTTAAATCACTTAAAATATTCGAACCAGCTTCTCTACCTACCATGCCTCCAATAGACAATTCTTTTAATACACTTATTGCTTCAGCCATGCTTGCCGTACCAACATCCAAATTGACTTCCAGGTCATATTTATTCATGACAGAATGATCGTCTATAGCGTTGATCTCTGATTGAGTTTTCTTTAAAATTTTATTAAAATCTTCAAAATCTCCTTTGTATATTGTTGTTACTTCATCTCCACCATGTCGACAAACATTTCTGATATTTGACTTCAATCTATCTGCAATTTTTTTAAGTAACTCATCACCACTAGCATGATTTCCTCCTTCATTTGCAATGCTCAAAAATGAGATATCACCCATCATTATATGAATCTTTTCTGTTTCAATATTCTTAGACTCGTCAAACAATATCCTTTCTAAATCTTCTCTTGTTTCTATACCGTTTTTTTTAATACCAAAGATTCTTTCAATTTCTTTGTTTGCTATAGAAAAAAGCTCACCTCTTCTTTTTAGTCCAGTTAATTCATCATATTTAGCTTTATACAATTCTTTTTCTCTGCTTTCGTTAACATATTCTAAATCAATTCCATCAGCAATAAAATCTTCCCTAAGCTTATCATATTCCTCTTTACTTAATTTATCTTTTAAGTTCTTGCCTTGTTCTTCATCAAAAAAATTTCCCAATTGTTCTTCGGGACTAAAAACTTCCTTGTTGAAATTTTCAATGCTCATTAACTTATATTATGAATGAATCTTTTGAATAAATTCCTTAATCTGCTCTTCGTATGCTTCTTTCTTAACCTGTAAGGTAGATAAATGTAAATTAGCCATAGATTTCTTTCCCAATTTCTCCTCCATCATACCAAAAATGTTCTCTTGTTTTGGCGGTTCTGCACCTTGGGTAATAATTAATGCAACTTCGCCCATATTTTCTTTTTGTTTTTCAATAAAAGTACTTATTGGCACAGAAGGACGCCAAGCCCAAACAGGTGTAGCCAAAACACACAAGTCATAATCAGCTGGACTTTTATCAAATTCTTCCAACTCGGTCAAAGCTCCTCTCATAGCATCACTCCCGGCAGTCATATAACCTTTTATTCCTGTTCGATTTTTTTTATCTTTAATCTCTAAAATATCAGCTGATAATTTTTCAGCTATTTTTTCTGCAATTTTTTTTGTTGTTTGTGTTCGAGAATAGTAAATAATTAAAGTTCTCATATAATTAATTTAATAATATTAATCTTTTCTGAACTTCAGTCCCAAATCCTTTAATTGCTTTTCATCTACTTTAGCTGGACTATCCATCATCAAGTCCTTGCCTTTACCATCCTTAGGAAAAGCGTAAATATCTCTAATTGATTCGTAATCATTTAAAACCATCAAAATTCTATCAATCCCTGGAGCATTCCCGCCATGTGGTGGTGCGCCATATTCAAAGGCTCTGATCATAGCGCCAAACTTCTCATCTACTTCTTCTTTTTTATAACCAGCAATCTCAAAAGCCTTATACATGATACGTGGGTCATGATTTCTGATTGCTCCTGAACTAGCTTCAAAACCGTTAACAACTAGATCAAATTGAAAAGCCTTAATTTCTAATGGACTTTCAGTCTCCAAAGCTTCTAGGCCTCCTTGAGGCATAGAGAATGGATTGTGCCCAAAGTCAATTCTCCCGTCTTCAATTTCAGAATAATCAAACATTGGAAAATCAACTATCCAGCACCAAGCAGCTTTAGTAGTATCTTTTAATCCAAGACGGGCGCCACATTCATTTCTAACAGCTCCCAAGGCATCACATACTGTACGCCACTTGTCTGCTCCAAAGAAAATAATATCACCTTTTTCTGCCTTTGTCTCTTTTATTATTTTAGCACATATTTCGTCTCCCAAAAACTTAACAATTGGAGACTGCAAACTACCGTCATCTTTGAGTACAATATAAGCGAGTCCCTTCGCACCATTTTCAAAAGCCAGATTAGTTAATTCATCTATATCTTTTCTGGTGAATTTTTCACCACCAGCTACACGCATAGCATGAACTACATGACCTTCTTTTTCTGCCATGTCAGCAAATACTTTAAAACCACTCCCCTTCACTAGTTCAGTTACTGAAACTATCTCCATGTCAAAACGCAAATCAGGTTTATCTGTGCCATATTTATTCATTGATTCCAAATATGGAATTTGTTTGAATCGACCGTCTTTTTCCAATCCAACTATTTCCTTATCACTCATTTCCTTGGTCAAACCAATCATCAAAGGCTCCATAAGACGAAAAATATCATCTTGCTCCACAAAGCTCATTTCCATATCCAATTGATAAAATTCTCCGTAATGCCTATCCATTCTTGAATCTTCATCACGAAAACATGGTGCAATCTGAAAATACTTATCCATACCACCGACCATCAAAAGTTGTTTGAATTGTTGCGGGGCTTGAGGAAGAGCAAAGAAAGATCCCGGATACATGCGAGAAGGGATTAAAAAGTCTCTAGCTCCTTCAGGTGAAGAATTTGCTAATATCGGGGTTTGAATTTCTGTAAAATCATTATCATGAAAATATTTTCTCAGATACTTGATCATCTTATCTTTTTGCTCAAGCATTTTTTGAATTTTTTCTCGACGCAAATCAATAAATCTATATTTTAATCTTATAGTCTCGTTGGCTTCATGAGCTTTTTCTTCGTCAAGTTCAAAAGGAGGAGTTTTGGATGTATTTAAAACACTGAGTTTGGAAATTTCTACCTCAATTTCTCCTGATTTTAATTTTTTATTCACCATGTCGTCTGGTCTGGCAATTACTTTACCAGTAACCTGAATAACCCACTCACTTCGCAAAACATCAGCTTGCTTATGAGCTTCTTTGTCCACCTCAGGGTCAAAAGTCACTTGGGTAAGTCCATACCTATCACGCAGATCAATAAAAATAATCCCTCCATGATCACGCCTACGATGTACCCAACCACACAATGTAACTTCATCACCGATATTAGCTTTGTTTAATTCGCCATTAGTATGTGTTCTTAACATAAAAGATTTTTTTGTCATCTCGAACGGAGTGAGAGATCCCTTAAACATGAAATAGTTCACGGCTAAGGGATTTCTCCTTCCGCTTCGCTACACTCGAAATGACAAAATTTAATTAATAAAAAAATTCGTCCTAGTTTCAGTATTAATAAATACTGAAACTAGGACGAATTTTCTTCGCGGTACCACCTAGATTCTCTGTTTTTTAACAAAGCTCTCAAACTGCTATAACGGGCTTACCCGGCAGGTTCTAGTCACTTTTTATTCAAGCTTTCTTCCTGCTCCTTCCTCAAGTGTTGGCTTGAGTCAAATGGATTTAAATATTTAATTGTATTGCTATTATAAATAAAAAAAATCAAAATGTCAATAAATTAAATTTTAATATCAAAATTATACAAAAATAATTCTTCTACTATTCTCTTGAAATTTTTATCTGATATATTTTTGCTAATATTAGTAATATTTTTAAAATCACTTTTTATAATGTTTTTTATGCCTTTTATATCATTTTCCGATATAGCAAATACTTGTTTATGGTTTTTTAAGCATTTTTCACATATTATTCCTCCAGCTTCTGCAGAAAAATAAAATCGTAATTCTTCTTTGGCGCAATCAAGGCATTTATTTAAATATGGCTCATAACCTAAAAATGTTGCCAGCTTCAAAGCAAATTTATAAAATTCCAATTCAACATCATCAATTTTATTTACAAATTCCAAAAATTCTTTTAACAAGTTATAAAGATTTTTATCTATTTCATGTTCTCTAATAATTTTTTTAAACAACCTAACTGCTCGACCACTTTCTCCTAGCTTATCTAAGTCTTCTTTAATATTTACAAATGAATCCAAAGAAACAGCTGAAGTAAGGTACTGATAATTCTTACCCTTTACCACCATCATCTTGAGCATATTCAAAGGTTCTATATGACCAGCTAGCTTTGACTTGGGTTTTTTAGCGCCTCTAGCTACCAAGCTCAATCGACCCTTTTCCTCGCTAAATACCAAAACCTTAACATCAAATTCTCTAAAAGTTTCTCTATCTAGAATTATTGCTTTTGTGAAATATGTTTCTTCCATAATTTAAAACAATGGTTCATCAGTTTCTGCTCCATCAAAAAAATCTTGCAAAATAAGCATGGCAGCTATTTCATCCCGATTAGCTTTGGTTTTTTTATCCCCTGGCAATGAATCAGCGTGTTTGCTTGATAATCTTTCATCTATTTTCTTAATAGGCACATCAACTCTTTCTTCAAGTTCTCGAACAAAAGCAATATAATCTTTATCTAAATCACTATAAACATCAGCCATTTTCAAAGGTTTTCCTATGACCACAACATCAATCTCCTCATATTCAATCTCTGACAATACGTCATTTATATCTCCAACTGTTTTATAAGGTGAAGCTATCTTGGTTGAAGAATCCCCAATTGCTAGACCAATTCGCTTTCCTCCCCAATCAATCCCTAAATAAGTTTTAATACTACTGTCTTCCATGTTTTATTTTGTTAATATTATATTCCCCTCTCGTGTGACAGCTACGCTATGTTCAAAATGTGCGCTAACAGAACCATCAACTGTTTTGAAAGCAAAAGTTTTTTTATCTTCTTTTACTTTGAAGTTACCAGTAGTGGTCATAGGCTCAATAGCCAAGACCATACCTGGCTCTAAAGTAACATTTTCAATTTCAGCGCCAAAAATATAATTAGGCACATGAGGCTCCTCATGAAGTGAATGCCCTACTCCATGTCCAACTAAATCTCTAACCACTGAAAATCCATTAGCCTCTACATGAGTCTGTACGGCTTTTGCTATATCACGCAAAGTATTACCTGGTTTAACTTGATCGATTGCCAAATCCAAAGATTCTTTAGTTACCTTAAGAAGTTTTCTAAGCTCTGTACTTATCTTGCCTACTGGAACAGTTCTAGACATATCAGTATAATACCCTCCTAGCTTAGAATAAGGATTTTTAGGCCAATATTCTGGAATATCAGTCTTGCCATCATGCAACGGATATTCTATAACAAAATCAATACTAACAATATCTCCTGAATTAAGCTCCCTAGAAGGTAAAGCTGGGGCATGAACTACTTCATCATTAACAGCTGTAATTATAGCGGTCGGAAAAACTAAGCCCCCGCCCATAGGAAAATTCTTTTGCGCTGGTCTAGCACCTGCTTCCTTTATAAGCTTGCAAGCCAATGTTTCTAAATCACCAGTGAATACTCCAGGTTTTACTGCCTCACAAAGATTATCCATGATAGAACGTAAAACCTTGCCACTTTCTCGCAACACCTCTATTTCTTGTTTTGTTTTTTTTATTATCATAGTTACTTTAATTTCTAAAATATAAATTTTAAATCCTAAATAAATCCAAAATTCCTAATTTTTTAAATATTTGAGAATTTTAATTTGATATTTGTTTAGGATTTATTATTTAGTATTTAGGTTTTCATTGGTATTATCCTCTCATCACAATAAATACCATATACAAAAAATAACAAATTAGCAAGTTCACTCCTTCAAATTTATCTAAAATGTTCTTTTTGCCAATAAAAATAAACAAGGTCAAAATCATGGTAGTAACAAACAACATTATAAAATCAACATTCAATCTGGTAGCAAAGTTAATGGGACTAACTACAGAACTAAGACCTAAAACCCACAAAAGATTAAATATATTAGATCCAACCACATTACCAACTGCTATATCAGTATTACCTTTCTTAGCTGCTACAATAGAAGCGGCTAGCTCAGGCAAAGAGGTGCCAAGCGCTACGATTGTTAAACCAATCAATGCTTCACTTAATCCGAGTTCTGATGAAATTGAAATCGCACTATTAACAATCCACCTCCCACCAACAGTTAAACCAATCAAACCTAAAGTTATCAATACAACAGAGTGAAAAGTTTTTAAAACAGGGATTTCTTCTTTAATATTACCGACCGTCTTCTGAAATATGTTTTCTTTTTCTCTGCTGATACCAAAGGTATAAAAAATAAAGATACTAAAAAATAATATCAATATAAGACCATCTATTCTAGTTAGACCGTTTGGTTCAACCCCGTCAATCAAAAAATCATTTACTAAAATTGCTACAGCCAAAATAGATAAAAGCAGAAAAGGAATTTCCTTGGTAATTGTAGTTTTTTTTACAAGCAAAGGCGCAAACATGGCAGAAGCTCCTAAAATAAGCAAAGAATTAGAAATGTTTGATCCAATAATATTGCCCAAGGCGATTCCGGCACTGTGTTGCATGCTAGCCAAAATTGAAACAACTAATTCAGGAGTAGAAGTACCAAAAGCAACTACCGTCAAACCAATAAAAAATGATGATAAACCAAACTTTTTTGCAATCGAAGAAGAGCCTTCTACTAAAATATCGGCTCCTTTGATTAAAAATATAAATCCAATTATTAAAAGTAAGACATCTACTAACATATACTATAATCCTCCTATACGAGGGTGGTTACTTGAATTAACTCTATTATCATTAAAAGCTCCTGGTCCTGCTTTGCTTATACTCTGTTCTCCACCTATGGTTAAGCCTCTAGAATTTGGTTTAGAATCATTTTTTTTGGAAGCTAAATCACCATGAGCACCTGCCTTAAAGCCTTGATTAGCTGATTTTATGTCCAAGCTACCAGAATCTTTCCCACCCAAAACCCCTGTCTGTTTATACAACTTATCTTTAGGACTTTGAAATTGTTGCTTCGCCACTCTTTTAAAGCCTGATAAAAAAGAATTTTTTTTCTTTGGTTTTGCTTTAGTCGTCTCAGCACTTTCATTTGAACTCTCGCCACCATAAAGCTTTTTCATAACAGGCATAAACTTTTTTATGTCATTATATTTTACCTTTTTTTTCGTAAGGTAAAGCTTAAATTTTTTATCATTTTTTTCTTTATTATTTATTGCCGAAAATCTGGAAATATCTTCCCCCCAATCCACAGATTCACCATTTGCCTTTATATTTTCAATCTTTTTCAATTTTCTCTTGCTAAGAAATTTTTTGTTCTTATGATATCCTTTTGGTATTATGAAATCATTGTTTGTCATATATTTAAATTAGCTCTTCTTCATCTTTTTTCATTGTATCGTTTAAACATAAGTATGAGATAGCGCTGATCTTCTTTGGTTGATTCTTTTTTATTAAATAATTTTTATTGCTGTTCTTCTTCAGATAATGCCTCTAATAATTTCTCCTTGTCTTCACTTTTTGTTTCTTTATCACTTACCATATCTTCAAAGATTTTCATAATAGCTTTTCGTTTCTCCCATTGATTACCTTTAACATCAGCTTGCTCAAGAATTTTTTCCAGTTGAGAAATAGTTTTTCCCCCATGAACTGCTTTCAAAATATATTCCTTGGTTTCTTTTTGGTTCAGGTCTTTGGTTTCGCCATTTTTATCCTTGATTCTAATAGGCTTGAACTCGCTTTTTGAAATTTCCTCCACTGTTTTTGCAAAAATTTTAAAACTCATATTATTTATATCTTAATGCTTCCAAACAATTGATACGAGCAGCTCTTCTAGCTGGATAAAACCCAGTCATGAAACCAACAATTGTTGAAAAACTCATTATTAATAAAATAAACCAAATCGGTGTATAAAACATATCAATCTTATCACCACCCAAAGCTCCTGCTAGCATGTTTACACCATAATTAAAGACTTCACCGCCAAGCATACCAATAATAATCCCACCCATACCACCAAGAAAACCGATAATAACTGATTCAGCTAAAAACATATTCCAGATATCAATACTAGTAGCTCCCAAAGCTTTCATAATACCAATTTCCTGGGTACGTTCAAGTAGAGCAATAGTCATAGTATTAAACATACCAATAGCTGATACGATTAAGGCCACAATTCCAAACGAAGCCAATACTATTTGAATAACTTTAAATATTTGATTAGCTTGCTCAATAATATCTGACAAAGCTGATACAGTAAAACCTTTTTCCATAATATCATTTCTTACTAAATCTAAATTGTCTTCAATGTCTACTTTTACTTTTAGCTGCGAAAAATTATCCACTTCCATTTCATCAATTACTGATAAGGGCATATAAACATAATTTGAATTATCCTCTTCGACTATACCCACAACTTCAAAAGAATAATCCAAAGTCATAGAATTACGAACAATTTCTTCGTTTTCATCATTACTTGGTAAAAAAAGCACAAAATTAATTTGCTTCTCAAACACATCTTCATAACTTAAATTGAAAAGTTGCAAAGCCGAGGAAGAAATAATAATTTTATTTTTATCACCAGCTTCATCGGTATAAAACTCTCCTTCTTCCAAGACCGTACCATCTAATGAAAAATATTCATTATTAGTAAAGTTAGCCACCAATTCAGAAGATATATCATCAATGTTCATCTGTGCTTGCATAGTGTAAAGAGGACTAACCTTTTCCACTCCCTGCATGTTATTAATTTCATTGATAGAATCTCTATCAAGTTTAAGCCCCTCAAGATCGCCAGTTGTAACATCCAAGCTAAGCAAAGCTTCTGAGGTGGTTATACTATTTAATATAAAAACCTGTAAACCATAGCCAAGCGATACCAAAAACAAAATTGCACCGATTCCCACAGATATACCCAAAATAGTCAAGATAGTTCTTGAACGATTGGTTCTAAACATTCTAGTTGCTAATCTAAAAACGTCTACGACTAACATTTTGCTAATATTAAATTAATTATTATGATTTTCGGCTGTATCTTTCTGAGTATTTTCTTCAGTTTGCGACTTAGTGATATTTTCAGGATTTGATTATTCTTTCTTTGTTAAAGCATCACCAAAAATCTCTTTTTTTTGCTCTTCATGTTTTTTCAAATCTTCGTCAACTTTTCTTACCTCTGTGCCAAGTTGTTCTTGCATTTGATTGAGTATTTCTCCTGGACTTGGTGCATTTCTACTTTCTTCTTCTGCCTTCTTTCTGGCTTCTTCTTCTCTTTGTTTTTCTTGCTCTTGTTTAACTTTTTTTTGCATGGCTTGATTTACACTCACTACTCCAAAACCAAGTATCAAAATAAGTTCTAATTCTTCAGTAAAGGCTTTGGCGGTTTTTGAATTAAGTCCTACTCCGCTTTGATTAAAAGATGTATCCAGATAGTCATTAAAGGCCCGCTTGTCCATAGTATTCATAAGTCTTTGTTTTATTGCATGAAATATTCTTTCGTGTTGTTTTTCGTTGAGCTTTTTATAATGCTCATCGTAACAAACTCGATACAAATATGATTGTACTTTATCAGCCTTTTCATCAAAAGTCACTTTTGGATGCTTGCCATTCTCGTCCTTTCTCTGTCTAGCTTTTTGATATACAAAATAGGCCATTTTTACTACGTCATTTATTCGATCTACAACATTCTGGGCAGTTCTCCTATCCATACCCACTCCCCCAAATTTTGCTGGTCTATCTAATACTTCATAGAATTCTCTCTCAGAAATAGAGCCTAGCAACCTGCGTTGCAAAATATCTTCAAATATTTTAACCTCATCCATGCTCAGATTAGAGGAAAAATGATTTACAAAAACCTTAGCCTTGTATGGCATGATCAAAATATTGATCTGCTCTGGACTCATACCCTGATATGCTCTCATTAATTCGTTTATTTGATTAGCAGCTGACTTTGGTTTTAGTATCTTTTTTTTATGATGTTTATCATGATTAACAACTTCTCTGGTTATTATTCCATCCTTCATATAGAGAATACGATCAGCCACGTCCAAATATTCAGGATTATGTGTCACTAAAATAACTGTCTTTTTCTCTTTCTCATTCAATTCACCCAATATCTTGAGTACCATTTTTGCAGAAACTGAATCCAAATTACCGACAGGTTCATCAGCCAAAACTATCTGCGGATTATTTACTATTGCCCTAGCAATACCGATGCGTTGCTGTTGACCACCGGATAGCTCGGTTGGTATCTTGTAAGCATGTTCCAAAATCCCAAAACGCTCAAGTAAATTCTTGGCCCATCTATTTCTACGACCTCGAGAAACATTAACAAACATTTGCGGTAAGGCCACATTATCAAGCACAGATAAGGAAGTAATTAAATTATAGGCCTGATAAATCATGCCGATTTCATTTCGGTGATAAATAGCAAAGTCCTTACCACTCAATCTGGTTAGATCATGTCCCAAAACAGAAATGGTTCCTGAGTCTGGTGTTTCCAAACCAGCGATCACATTTAGGAGAGTAGATTTACCACAACCAGAAGGTCCAAAAACGATAATAAATTCATCTGGATATATATCCAGACTAATATCTATCAAAGCGTGAAACTCATTATCCTTTCCTCGATTGTAAATAAAGTCAAGATTTTGTGCTCTAATTATTGGTTCATCACCTGTATTCTTCGAATTAGTCCCAGCTTTTTCGATTGCTTCAGGATTATGCGGTGCGCTAATATCAATAGGCTCAGCCACTTGAGTAGCTGTTTCCGAGCTTCCACTGTTTTGTTCCAAATTTTCTTCTGGCATTAATTTACCTAAAAATAGTAAAAAATAACAAAATAAATTTTTGTTAATACTCTAATATTATAACATATTTATACAAAAAAATAAAAAAACAAATATTTTTACGTATATGTTTAAACATAATCATATGTACATTAAAATATACATTTTAATGTACACACTAGACCAGTCAAATAGTTTTAAATTATAACAAAACAGCAATTACACATACTTGCTGTTTTTGACAAAATTATTATTTATTATATTTTTGCATTACAAAAGTTTTACTCTTTCTTATTTACTAGAGACAAAAAGACGCGTCAAAATATCAAAATGCAATTCCCCGTATAACCCTGCCTCTATGTGAGCAACAAAGTAAGTAGCCTGCCCGAGGCTAAACTCCACCGACGTAAGCACTCCAGTTTTTTTGACCAGAGAAATTTATCTATTCATCAGAGGAACTAATTGTAAATTAAAAAGAAAAAATTAAAATATCATTTTAACCAGCCTATATAACTTACGTTATAGTTATGGGAAATTATTAATATACTTTTTTAAAATATTTTGTAAAGTAATAGTAACGTATTTTTTATATAAGTCCTCGAATAATAGTTGAAAACCACTCACTGACTTTAATAAATGTATGATAAAAAAAGAAACCAATAATCAGATGCGAAAAAGCCCACAAAATACCACTAAAAATATTCCAAAAAAGAAATTTTTTTTCATCCATCTTGAATATTCCAGCTACAAAAGGAATAATAGGTCTAAGTAATCCGATAAAGCGCCCCCAAAAAACACTTTTGGTACCGTGTTTATAAAAAAAGTCCTTACCATATGCTAGTTTACTTTCATTAACTAAAAAAAATCTACTATTCTTGTTCGTAAAGGCACCTATACGACCCAGATAATAGCTAGTATAGTCTCCAGCAATTGCGCCAAGAGTTGCAAAGAAAAACAAATCACCAAAATCAAAAAAGCCTTTGGCTGACAAATATCCAGAAAGTATCAAACTAATACTTCCTGGAACAAACAATCCAATTACTACAAAAGACTCTCCGTAACTCAAGAGAAAAATAAGCCAATAAAACAGTAAATGAAGTTGAATATAAAAATCAACTAATGCTTGTGACGCCATAAATATTTACGATTATTAATTCGCAAACTATGATTAAAAAAATATTTTAACTCATAATAAGCAATTAAAATATAAGCAGTAAAAACATCAAAATACATCCACCATCTCAAAAAATCTCCTCTAATGGCTCCGTATTTTTCTTCCTTAATGGTTTGATAATAAGCAAATCTTTTTGACCCAAAACCGTTACCATGCCTACTAGCATAATAATTCATGGCAACCTCTATCCTATATCTATATTTAAATACTGTTGGTATTGCCTCCCACAACTCCCTGTTTACAGCCCTTTCTCCAGAGTTTAGCGCAAATATTTTAAACATTTTCTGAAACACATTATTGCGAAGACCTATATACATGTCATATTTCTTATTAAGCACTGGTTCGACAATTGAGGTGACTATTTCAGTATTAAGCTTTTTCAAATCAGCATCACAAAAAAATATTATATTTGCATCAGTTTCCTCAACTCCTCTTTGCATAGATATGGCTTTGCCACTATTAACCTGATTCCTAATATAATTTATTTCAGAAAATGACTTGGCAATCTCACCAGTTCTGTCTGATGAACTGTCATCTACCACGATAATTTCATCTAGAATCTCAGTTTTTGATAAAACTGACAAAACATCAGCTATGTGCTTTTCTTCATTGTAAGCTGGAACAACTGCGGCTACCTTTTGGATGTTATTATTCATGCTTGACTCTTCAAAAAACTTAGCAACTGCAGAAAATAGCATTCTCTCATTGTCAATGTTAAAAATATTATGGTAATTTTCAGTATAAAGCAGTATCTTGTGTTTGCTTTTTATTTTTTTCTCAAGTAGTCTTACAGACTTATGACTACCAACCTTGTCATGAATGGAATGAAGAGAAAAAATCGGAGCAGTAATATCTGGTAAAGATCTTTTTAATCTTTTCTTTCCTTCATTAACCAATCTAAGGCCGTTAACATGCATTTGGTCATAATCAAGACTATCTTTTATTTTTTCATAATATTCAGGCTCGAATACCTTTGGCCAATATTTTTTATATTTAACTACATGAATCAAACCAGGAATATTCATGGGAAATTTTAACTTGGTTGGTAAATTGACGCTCAAAACACCATCAACCTGACACTCGCTAGCCAGTAGCAAAGACAATATTGCACCCCAAGACAAACCACCAATCACAATTCTCTGGTATTTTTTTCTATCCTCTTTTAATATATTTTTAAATTGTCGAACAAAATCATCAAAACTAATATTATCTAACTTCTCTATTCCTCCGCCATGCCCAACTAACAAGGGAATTTTTACATCAACTTTATAGTTTTCATGAAGATATTTGGGAAAACCATTAAAATCAGATGGTGAACCAGTGTAACCGTGAATCAATAAATAAAGAGTTTTATAATTTTTAGTAAAATAAATCGCTTTTTTCATAATATTAGTTTATAAAATTATAATATATTTATAATACTATGCTAAAATTAAATTTTAATTAACACTAAATAAAAATCTTTTATAAACTTAATGCATTTTTTATATTTATTTTTTATAAATTAAAATAATAAAAAGGCTTTTTATTTTTTAAAAAACCTTTTATTTGTTTTATTATTTTCCTAGTTATTTTGTTGCATTTTCTATAATTGTAATAATAAATCAAGTGTAATGTATACATTAACGAATAAATGAATTAAAACAAGAAAAAAAATAAAGGTTCATATGAACCTTTATTTATATTTGAAATTTTTTTCATTACTATTGTTCGTATTCTCTCATTGACAGCTGAGCTTCAATCTGCTTAACTGTTTCAATTACCACAGCTACCACAATTAGTAGTGAGGTGCCACCAATAGCTAGCGATTGCATGCCTGTGAAATATCTCATGATTAATGGTAGTACGGCAATTATACCTAAAAACATAGCACCTACGAAAATAATCTTATGGGTAGTATTTGCTAAATATTCAGCAGTATGTCGACCTGGTCGGATACCTGGAATAAAACCGCCTTGCTTTTGCAAATTTTCAGCAATTTGATCAGGGTGGAAAACAACCTCTGTATAAAAATATGTAAATGCAAATACAAGTAAGAAGTACATAACACCGTAAGCTAGTTGATTTTCAAAAAATGCAATCACCCAAGTAGCTGATGATGCTATCCAGGCAGTCTTAGCTCCAACAAAGAATTGAGCAATCATTGGAGGAAAAATAACCACTGAAATAGCAAAGATGATTGGAATAACTCCAGCCATATTTACTCTAAGTGGTAAATGTGAAGTTGTTCCACCATACATTCTATTTCCTCTGATTTGTTTAGCGTATTGAACTGGGATGTTTCTTTGCCCTTCAGTAATTATAACTACACCAATGATAGTTATTAAAGCAATTGCTATAAATCCAATTATAGTCATTAAATCCTGAGGATTGTAGCCGGCAATAATTTGTTGAACTGCTCCAGGAAGACCCGCAATAATACCAGCAAATATTAACAATGAAATACCATTTCCTACTTTTCTTTCAGTAATCAATTCACCAATCCACATTAAAAATACAGTACCAGTAGTAATAATAATAATTATAGAAACAAATTCAAAAATATTGATCTCACCCAAAATTCCAGTTGAAGATCTTTGAAGTAAAGTAATCATACCAAATGACTGCATGGCTGCCATTGGCACTGTTAACCATCGAGTCCACATGTTTATTTTTTGTCTACCTGATTCTTCCTTTTGCATTTCTTCAAGTGCTGGCACAATCATACCAAGTAATTGAAAGATAATGGAGGCTGTAATATATGGAGCAATACCCATCATCACAATTGAAAAATTCTCCATACTTCCACCCGAAAACATGTTTAGTAATCCTAAAACTTGATTTTTACCAAAAAAATCCTGTAAAGCGCTTGTGTCTACGCCAGGTACAGGAATATGAGCAGCAAATCTGAAAATAACCAACATGGCCAACACAAAAAGTAGGTTATTTCTTAGGTCACGAGCTTTCCAGATTTGGATTAATTTGTTATATAAAGCCATTTGTTTTTTTAAATAATATACTTCAATTATAGCACAAAATGATTATTTTAGCTCTGAACTTGCACTTTTTGCTGCTTCTTTGGCAGTTTCAGAGAATTTAACATTCTTAAATTGAAGGCCTTTCAAGGTTAATTTTCCTTGTCCTAAAATCTTTACATCTTTATTTTTATCATCAATTAGACCTTTAGCAAGTAGAGTGGTAGGGCTCACAATATCATTATCTTTAAAACTACTGCTAATTACATTCAAGTTTACAACTTGATTTTTGTCTTTCAAGGACTTAAAACCACGTTTTTTTGGAGGTCGAAGCAAAACTTGTTTCATACCTAAACGCTTCAAGTTTGAAACACCTGATCTTGCCTTTTGTCCTTTAAGACCTTTGCCACTATATGTGCCTGTTCCACTTGCATTACCGCGACCAATTCTCTTTCTGGTTTTTCCTGAACCTGCACCTGGCTTTATTGTATGTAGTGATATTGTCATATATTTTATTTGTCATTTCGTAAGGAGTGAAACGACTAGAGAAATCTCTTGAACATCATCAGTATTAAAACCGTCTAAGAGATCTATTCGCTTCGCTACGAGATGACAAGCAATTTGTAATCTTCTATTTTTTAATTTCTTTTTTTGGAGCTACCTTCTTGGCAACTTTTTTCTCTTCTTCCTTAACTTCCTTTTTGTCTACTACTTTCTTGGTATTTTTTGGTTTCTTTACTTCTACTTTCTTTAATAAATCAAGAGCTTCCATCAAACATTTAGCAATAGTAACTTTGTTGTTTGTGCCCAAATTCTTACTAGTAACATTGTTAAGGCCAACTAATTCAAGCATAGTTCTTATAGCACCACCAGCAATAACACCTTTACCAAGTCTTGCCGGTTTTAGTAATACCTTGCCAGCACCATATTTATGATAAATCTCATGTGGAATAGTCCCATTTACAATTGAGATCTCAATCATAGCCTTTTTAGCATTATTAACAGCTTTATTTACAGCTACTGCTACATCCGCACCTTTGGCCATACCTAGGCCAATCTTTCCTTTTTTGTCACCAATAGCGACAGTAGCACGAAAACGCATACGTTTTCCACCAGCCATAACCCTGGTAACTCTTGCTATATCAATAACTCTTTGTTCGTATTCATCTCTTCTTTCTTGAGTTCTTCTTTGATTTTTCTTTTTCGCTGCACCCTTTTCTTGTCTTTTTCTAGCATACACTGACTCACCGATAGCTTTTTTAGTCTTATCAGTTTTTGCCTCAGCTTTAACTGGAGCTGCACTTTTGTCAGTTTTTGCTTCAGCTTTTTTAGCTTCAATCTTGTTTTTTTCTTCTGCCTTTGCCATAAAAAATATTTAAAAATTTTAGAATTTAAGTCCACCTTCACGAGCGCCCTCTGCTACAGCTTTAACTCGTCCGTGATAAATATATGAACCTCTGTCAAAAATTACTTCGCTCACTTTTTTAGCTTGAGCTTTTTTTGCTATTTCCTTTCCTACCTCTGTAGCAATCTCAGTTTTATTAGCTTTTTTATTTTTAATATCTCTAGAATGTACACTAGCTAATGTTTCGCCTTTTTCATCATTTATCAATTGAACATAAATAGAAGTGTTAGTTCTACACACATTCAATCTTGGTCTTTTAGCTGTACCAAAAATCTGAGATCTTGTTCGATTCTTTCTTCTTAGTTTTCTTCTGTTTTTAGCTATTATTTTATTCATATATTATAATTTATTTTACTATTCACCTTTTCCAGCAGTCTTACCTTCTTTTCTTTGAATGATTTCATCAATATATTTAATACCTTTTCCTTTGTAAGGCTCTGGTTTTCTTAATTTTCTAATTCTAGCAGCTGTTTCACCAACTAATTGTTTGTCGAAACCTGAAATAGTAATAATATTTCCTTCTACTGCTGCTGTAATTCCCTCAGGAAGTTCAAATTCAACTGGATGAGAAAAACCTAAATTAAGATTCAATTTCTTTCCGCTAGCTGCAACTCTATAACCAACTCCATTTACTTCAAGTTTTTTTTCATAACCCTCTGTAACACCAGTAATCATGTTGTTTACTAATGATCTATAAAGACCCCAAAATGATCTCTCTTTTTTATTGTCTGGTTTAGCCACACTCACAGAAACCTCTTTTTCTGTTACTTCAACTTTTACCAAATCGCTTAACTTTTGTTTTAGTTCGCCTTTTGGTCCTTTTACAGTAATAAAAGTCTTGTCGATTTTTACATCAACTCCTGCTGGTATTTCAATTGGTAATTTTCCTAAACGTGACATTTTATTTTAGTGGGAAACTTGGAATTCTTGAGATCCTTGGGATTCTTGAAAAACTGTCTCAAAATTCCTAAGATCTCAACACTCTTAAGCATCCTAATTATTTAATATACTTCACAAAGAACTTCCCCTCCCAAGCCTTTCTTTCTGGCTTCTTTATTGGTCATTAAACCTTGTGGAGTTGAAATAACTGCGATTCCCAAATTATTCAAAACTTTTGGAAGATTTTCCTTATTTACGTAAATACGTAAACCTGGTTTAGAAATTCTTCTTATTCTAGTAATAGCAGACTTTCCGCTTTTTTTGTATTTTAGGGTAATCTTTAATTCTTTGAAACTTGTTTTTGACTTACCTCTAGGTGCTGATTCTTCTACGCTCACCTCTTGAACCCAGCCTTCCTTAGCTAAAATTTTTGCAAGTTCATGCTTAACTTTGCTCATAGGTAAAACAACATCAAACTTATTAACAGCTGAAGCGTTTCTTATTCTTGTTAGCATGTCTGCGATTGGATCAGTCATAATATTATTATTTAATCATAGTGCAAATCTACAAACGAAATGCAAATCTACAAATTTATACTATCTACATTTAAAAATTATTTTCATGTGCCCCATTTATGGCGGAGCTCCGCAAAGCGGATAACTACCAGCTAGATCTAGTTACTCCTGGCAAATCACCATTTTCCGCAAGTTCTCTAAAACAAATACGGCACAGGTCAAAATCTCTCATATATCCATGATTTCTGCCACATCTCCAACATCTTCTTACTATTCTAGTTGAATATTTTGGTTTTCTTTTCGCTTTTGCGATTAATGCTTTTCTAGCCATGTATTTAAAAATTATTTTTTATCTTCTTCTTTCTTAAATGGAAATCCCATTAGATCAAACAGTTCTTTTCCTTCTTCTTTGGTTTTTGCACTAGTTACTATAGTAACTTCTAGGCCAAAAACATTATCAATTTCATCAGCTTGAATTTCAGGAAAAGCAGTATGCTCCTTGAATCCAATATTTAAATTACCACATTTATCAATATTCTTTGCATCAATTCCTCTAAAATCTCTAACTCTTGGGAATGTTACATTAACCAATCTTTCCAAAAAGTCATACATCCTTTCTCTTCTAAGTATCACTGAAGCTCCAACTACCATTCCTTCTCTGATTTTAAAAGCTGAAATTGATTTTTTAGCTTTAGTTAAAACTGGTTTTTGACCTGAAATTCTAGTTAAAGCATTTACCACATTCTCAATATAAGCTTTTTCCTTACTGTGTCTACCCATCCCTACATTAATTACTACTTTTTCAACTTTAGGTATTTCAAGAACATTAGAGTAAGCGAACTTCTCTTTTAGTTTCTTGGTTATTTCTTTTTTGTATAAATCTTTTAATTTCATAATTGTTTTATAATCCTAATACTACAAATGATATCCGAATACTACAAATCTATTTTCTTAAACATTCGGATATGCCCCGTTTGTAGTTGGGGCTCGCTGAAGGCGATAACTAATCTACTACTTGATCACATTTCTTACAAACTCTGAATTTTTTCTTACCTTTAGATCCTTCGTTTGTTTGGTGACCTATTCTAGTTGGTTTTGAACATTTAGGACAAACCAACATCACATTTGAAATATTCATTGCAGCCGGGAATTCAATTCTTTGCCCTTTTTCACCTTGTCTTCTTGGTCTCATGTGCTTAATAGACAAATTCAAACCTTCCACGCTAACACGGTTTCTATCTGTGAAAATTTGCAAAACCTTGCCTGTTTTTCCTTGGTCTTTACCAGCTAAAATTATTACTTTGTCACCTTTCTTAATATTCATAGTTCTACGAATTACGAATCCGTTACGAATTTACGAATCCGCTTATTTAATCTCTTTGATTATTTTATAACTAATTTTTATTTTGGCCTTTAATACTCCTCAATACATTTATTAAAATTATTCGTAAATTCGTACAGTTTCGTATTTTTGTAGCCTATTTTTTTACAATACTTCTGGAGCCAAACTTGCAATCTTGAAAAAGCCTGCTCTTCTCACTTCTCTGGCGATTGGGCCAAAAATACGAGTTGCTTTTGGTTCCTTTTTCTCTTTATCAATAATTACACAAGCATTTTCATCAAATCTTAAATATGTGCCATCCTTTCTTCTAATTTCTTTTTTGGTTCTTACTACTACAGCATGCAAAACGTCACCTTTTTTAATAGCTGTATGTGGGGTCGCTTGCTTAACAGTTACTGTGATTATTTCACCCACTCCAGCATATCTTTTCTTATATCCACCCAAAACCCTGATACACTGTACTTTACGTGCTCCTGAATTGTCCGCTACTTTAATTTTTGATTCTACTTGTATCATATAAATTAGTTTAAAGTTGAAAGTAAAAAACTTTTTAACTTTATAAACTTTTTAACTTTCTGCTTATTTAATTACTCTCCATCTTTTATTCTTGCTCATTGGGCGACATTCAGTAAATGTTACTTTATCACCTTCTTTAAACTCATTTTTTTCATCATGGCATTTATATTTCTTGGAAACTGTATATCTTTTTTTGTATTTTGGATGCACCACAACTCTGTCTACTCTAACAACAACTGTTTTATCCATTTTGTCAGACACAACAACACCGTGAAATTTCTTTCTGATAACTTCCTTTTGTTTGTGCTCAACTTTTTTTGGAGTTGCTTTCTTGGTTGTTTTTTTCTTCTCTGCCATTTTTTTATATGTGACTTTCGGAACCCTTGGGATCCTTGGGACTTTTGAAATTATATCTCAAGAGTCCTAAGGATCTCAACAATCCTAATGGTCTTATCTTAATTTAAACTATTTATTTTCTTTATTTTCTACTTTAGTTTCAGTTTTCACTTCTTTCTTGTTTGCATTTAAAAGTGTCATAATCTGAGCTACGGTTACCTTGATCTTTCTAATCTCTCTTACATCTTTAAGTTGTTTATTCGCATCCTTAAATCTAAGATCTCTTAGCTTGTCACGAGACTCAGCCAAAATCCTATGTAATTCTGTTTCAGTTTTCTTTTTTAATTCTTTAATATCCATATACAATATATTTATTCGTATGTGCGACATCCTTTAGTTAAAATAATAGTGTCGCGCTTCAAAAATAATTATTTTTTGACAACTTTACACTTCACTGGAAGTTTGTAAGCGGCTAATCTCATTGCCTCTACAGCCATCTTTTCTTCAACACCATCCATTTCAAACATGATCATGCCAGGTTTTACTACTGCTACATAGTGATCAACAGCACCTTTACCTTTACCCATAGGCATTTCACCACCTTTGGCTGTTACCGGTTTGTCGGGAAAAATTCTGATCCATATTTTACCACCACGCTTCGTATATCTAGTCATAACTCTTCTAGCAGCTTCAATTTGACGTGATGAAACCCAGCAAGGCTCCATAGTTTTTAGTGCATATTGACCAAAGCTAATGGTAAGCTTTCTAGAAGCTTTTCCGCCTCTTCTGCCTTTATGTGATTTTCTGTATTTAGTTTTCTTTGGCATTAACATATTTGTCTCCTACGAATTACGAATCCTTTGCGAATTTACGAATCCATCTATTTAATCTATTTGATTATTTTATAAACTATTTATTTTAAATTGCTAGAAAATACTTCCAGGTACTACGCAAATTTATTCGTAAATTCGTACCGATTCGTATTTTCGTAGCCTATTTTTTCTTTCCGATTACTTCTCCTTTTTTATCGTCTGTTTTTTCAAATTTATCACCTTTATAAATCCAAACTTTGATTCCGATCACACCGTAAGTGGTATTAGCAATACCTCTGGCATAGTCAATATCAGCTCTTAGAGTATGAAGTGGAATCTTGCCACTGGTCAACATTTCTGATCTGGCAATTTCAGCACCATTCAATCTTCCTGATACAATCACTTTCACTCCTAAGGCGCCAGCTCTTTCTACTCTAGACATAGTTTGCTTCATTACTCTTCTAAATGGCATACGCTTTTCTAGATCTAAAGCCATAAGTTGTACGTTAATCTGTGCGCTCAAGTTAGGTCTATCGAATTCGTAAATATTTAGATTTATATTGCCTGGTTTATAATTTTTTAAAAATTTAGTATGAACTTTTTTCTTTAAATCATCAGCACCTGAACCACCTCTACCAATAATAATTCCTGGTTTTGCTGTATAGATTCCTACATTAACTTTTTTAGCATCTCTTTCAACCTCTACCCTGTCGACACCAGCTTCTCTTAATTCTTTCATTAAAAACCTTCTCATAGCAACGTCTTGCTGAACGTTCTTGCTATAGTCTTTTCCGCTGGCATACCATTTTGATGGCCATGCTTTACTTACACCGATTCTAAAAATTTTTGGATTAATCTTTTTTCCCATATTTTTATAATACGAATACTACTAATTATATCCGAATACTACGAACCTTTTTTATAAATCAATTCGGATATGCCCTGTTCGTAGTTAGGGCTTCCCGAAGGAAACATCATTTAACCGCTTTTTCTTCTGAAAACTTTTGACCCAAATCCCTTAGTGCTAGTTCCTTCGATCTTGGTATTTTTACCTTTTCCTTCTCCTCTTGGATCAACTATTTTTTTTCCTTTTTCTTCAGTATTTTTTTTATCTTTTTCTTTCTTGGTTTTAAGCTTAGCGTCTCCTTCTTCTTTTGCCTTAGCTCCCAATGAAATTGGGGCTTCAATTGTTTGTTTCTTTGCTTCCTTTGCGCCTGAATCAACTAGCTCGCCTAAAATTAAATTTATATGTGAAGTTCTCTTTCTAATAGGAGTGGCTCTTCCTCTTGCTCTTGGCATCCATCTTTTCATGGTTACACCTTCATCAACTTTGATTTCTTTCACGAATAAATTAGTTTCATTAAGTTCATATGTATTTACAGCATTAGCAATTCCTGACTTAATAAGCTTAGCAACTACTTCTGTTGCTTTCTTATTCATAAACTTTAATTGATTCAAAGCATCATCAACTTTTGCACCACGAACCACATCCACAACCAATCGTGCTTTTCTTGGTGAAATTCTTACATTTTTTACGCTTGCTTTAACTTCCATGATATTTTAGTTAGATTCTTAGGCTTCTTAAGGCCCTTTGGATTATTGAAAATCTTTTTTTCAAAAATCCCAAGAGTCTTAAAAGTCTTAAGGGTCTTTTTATAATTACTTATTTTTGAGTCTTGGCCATTTTACCGCCATGACTTACAAATTTTCTAGTGTGAGCAAACTCACCAAATTTATGTCCTACCATATTCTCTACAACCGTAACATTTATATGTTGTCTGCCGTTGTGTACACCAAAAGTAAACCCAACCATCTCTGGAGTTACAGTACATGATCTATCCCAAACCTTAATAACTGTTTTGTCATTAGGCTGCATATTCTTTACTTTATTTAGTAACCTTTCGTTTACGTAAGGTCCTTTCTTTAAACTTCTTGGCATAATATTATTTCTAAACTAATACGCGAATTAATTACTAATTTACGAATTCTATTTCTATAGCTTCTATCCCTTTATTTTATTTTTTAATAACCTGCTTTATCTTACGAATTTACTAACTCTATCAAAGGAAATATTTAATAGTATTAGTAAATTCGTAAGCAATTAGTTATTAGTTTAGGATTTATCTTTTTTTCTTACTTGATTTTCTTCTAATAATCAGTTTATCACTTGGACGATTTTTCTTTCTGGTCTTAACTCCTAGAGCTGGTTTACCCCATGGAGTTTTTGGATGTTTCAAACCGATAGGTTGGTTACCTTCACCACCACCATGTGGGTGATCGACTGGATTCATAGCTGTACCACGAACCACTGGTCTCCAGCCTAACTTTCTTTTTCTGCCGGCACTTCCTAGTTTAATATGTCTTTTATCAGGATTACTTGCTTGACCAACAGTACACATACATTCTTTTTTGATCAATCTAATTTCTCCTGAAGGCATTTTTATTTGTGCGTATTTATCTTCTACACCCATCACTTGAACACTGTTTCCTGCTCCTCTAGCAATCTTTGCTCCAAAACCTGGCTCAAGTTCTACATTATAGATATCAACTCCAGCAATTAAAAATTTTACTGGTAAAGCATTTCCTGCTTTGATCTCAATCTTTTTTCTTGAGCTTAAAATTGTTTCACCAACTTTTAAACCTATTGGTGAAATAATATATCTTTTTTCACCATCAGCATAATGAAGTAATGCTATTCTAGCACCTCTGTTTGGATCATATTCGATAGAAGCAACTTTAGCTGGAATGTCATATTTATCTCTTTTGAAATCAATTATTCTAAGAGCTCTTTTCACTCCTCCGCCTCTATGTCTAATTGTAATTCTTCCTTGAGAGTTTCTTCCGCTGATTTTCTTTTTGGCTTTTACCAATCTTTTTTCCGGTGTTGTTTTTGTAATATCTACAAAATCATCAAATCTTGCTTGACGTCTTCCCGGGGTTGTAGGTTTTACTCTTTTAACTGCCATTGTATTTATAATTTTTGCGATAATGTATTAACAATCTCATTCTCCGCAAATAATTTTTAATTCTTAATTATTAATTCTTAATTGAATTAAACTCCCTCGTAAATATTAATGGTTTTACCTTTTGGTAATGTTACTACCGCTTTTTTCCAGTCTTTCCTTTTACCCATAGTTCTACCATATCTTACTTTTTTACCTAGAACAGTCACAATATTTACTGCAACTGGTCTGATGCCGTATACTTCTAAAACTGACTCGGCTATTTCAATTTTGTTAGCTTTTTTACTTACTGCAAAAACATATTTATGCTCCGCGCTCAAACTTG
The DNA here is from genome assembly GCA_002869165.1 of Candidatus Parcubacteria bacterium. GTDB lineage: Bacteria > Patescibacteriota > Patescibacteriia > Patescibacteriales > UBA12075 > BM705. The sequence goes on from PKTK01000002.1 coordinate 47,569, forward strand.
CTGCCTTTTCTGTGATCAATGGCTTAACCAATACTTTGTAAGCTTTTGTTTTTGAGCTGTTTTTTTCACCTTTCTTAATCACCTTTTTGTCATCCTTGTACAAGTCTTTGGTGGCTACTTTCTTGGTTTCTTCTTTCTTAGCTTCTTTTTTAGTAGCAGGTTTAGCTTTGCTTTGAGTTTTTGGCTCTTTTACGTCTTCTTTTGTATCTTTTTTAAACAAACCCATATGTTATTTTGCAATTATTTTGTATAAATTTCTTGAATACTGTCAACTGATTTCTCTGAAATAATTAGTACATTATATTTTAACAAATCAAGAATATTAATATTTTCTAAATTAATATATTTTACGCCTTCCAAATTTCTTAAAGAATATTTTGCCTTATCGTCCTTTTCTTCGTTAACTACTAGGAAACTTCTTTTTGGTTGCTTCTCTTCTTTTTTGTTAGTGATTTTTTCAAAGTTTTTAATAACTTCCAAAGCTTCTTTGGTTTTAAAATTCTCAATCTTCAAATCTTCAACAATCATTAAATTATCATTTTTAACAAAATCTGAAAGCACCATTGAAATTGCACTTCTTTTCATTTTTCTGTTAATATCTTTTTTAAAATTTCTTTCTTTAGTTGGTCCAAAAGTAATACCACCACCAATCCAAATAGGACTTCTGTTTGAGCCAACCCTAGCTCTACCTGTTCCTTTCTGTCTCCATGGTTTTCTGCCACCACCTCTTACTTCTGCTCTGCTTTTAGTATGAGCCAAAACCTGTCTTTCGTTTGAACTTTGAGCTACCATAGCTTGATGAACCAATGATTCATTAACTTCCATACCAAAAACTTTTTCATCAAGGTTTTTATCCTTAACTGCCTCTGCTTTTTGATTGTATACTTTAACTTTGATTGACATGTATTTAATTGTTAAATTGCTTTATTGTTAAATTATTAACAATATAGTCATTTAACTTTTTGACAATTTATTTAGACTCTTCTTTCTTAGCATCTACTTTTTCTTTTGCTTCTATTACTTCTTTTTCCACTTCTTTAGGAGTGGTAGCCTCTTTTGCATCACGGGTAAGTGATTCATCCGCCGCACCAGAGGTGCTTTGGGCGGACTTATCTTTCTCTGCAATAGTCTCTTCTTTCTTTACTTCTTCTTTCTTTTCTTGTTTAGTGATTTTTAGTTCTCCTTCACCAGCAATTAACACAAGTCCATTTCTAGCACCAGGAATACCACCTTTAATATATAAAATATTATTTTCTTGATCTACTTGAACAATCTCTAATGTTCTCATAGTTACTTTGTCACCACCAGTTCTTCCACCCATTCTTGTGCCTTTGAACACGTGAGCTGGTCCAGTAGCGCCAATAGAACCCGGCATTCTTGATTGATCTTTATTACCGTGTTGTTCGTTTGTTCCTTTGAAGCCATGTCTTTTAACAACACCTTGAAAACCTTTTCCTTTTGAAGTTCCGGTAATTTGAATCTTGTCACCAGCTTCAAAAGTATCAACTTTCACAACATTTCCTAATTCTATATCAGTATTAACCTCCTCTACTCTGAATTCTCTTAAATTATGTAACGTTGTTTTGTTATCTATGTTAACACCAGCTTTTTTCAAATGCATCTTTTGTGGCTTGTTTATATTCTTTGTCTTTCTCTCACCAAAGCCAAGTTGAACAGCATTATAACCATCTTTTTCCTCAGTCTTTAGTTGGGTAATTCGACATGGACCTGCTAAAACTTTAGTAACAGCAATCACTTGATCACCTTGCCAAATTTGAGTCATTTCTTGTTTTTTCCCTATGATAAATTTCATAAAATTCTTTTAGAAAGGCTAGTTTTTAAAAACAAAAAACTGGAACCTTTAGGACCCAGCCGACAATACAAAAGCCATATTTATGACTCTATTCTAAATATTTATTTAGATTAATATGAATGTCGATTATCTCCTAGTAAAAATTATTCTTTCCTTAAGCACTTTCGTTGTTAAACGAGTTACCAAAGACCAAAATAATTCCTTATTTTAATGATACTAGTATATACTATTTTCAAAAATAAATCAAGTCCCCTAGCTAATTACTAATCATTTACAAATTTACTAATATTTTTACCTAATATTAGTTAATTTAAAAACAAAATCTGTAGTGAACAAAATTAATCAGAATTAGTAAATTCGTAATTAATTAGTAATTAGTTTAGTTTCTACATTTTAATTTCCACATCAACTCCTGCTGGAAGACTAAGGTTGGTTAGTTCTTCAACGGTTTTTGCTGTTGGTTCAACAATATCAACTAATCTCTTATGAGTTCTCATCTCATATTGATCTTTAGCTGATTTGTGAACAAATGTAGAACGATTTACTGTATATTTCTTCTTCTCTGTTGGAAGCGGAATAGGACCAAAAACTTGAGCACAGCTTCTTTGAGCAGTGTCAATAATAGTTTTTGTTGATTGATCAATAATCTTGTGATCAAAAGCTTTGATTTTGATACGAATCTTTTGACCAACTGTTCCACTTTCATTTTTTTCTTCTTTTTTTGCTTTTTTCTCTACCATTTGAATAATTATAATGCGAACCTACAAACAATTTGTAGATCAGAATAATATTTAATAAATAAGCACAACAAAGTCGCTCAAACAAAGTGAGCGACTCTATGTGATTATTTCAAAATCTTTGTTACAACACCAGCGCCAACTGTTCTTCCGCCTTCACGAATAGCAAATCTTTGCTTTTCTTCCAAAGCAATTGGAGCAATTAGTTTAACTGTCAATGGAACAGTATCACCAGGCATAACCATTTCAGTTCCTTCGGCTAATTCTACTTCACCAGTAACATCTGTTGTTCTGATATAAAATTGTGGTTTATAACCTTTGAAAAATGGTTTGTGACGACCACCTTCTTCTTTGCTTAGTACATATACCTCAGTCTCGAACTCAGTATGAGGAGTAACGGTTCCTGGTTTTGCTAGAACCTGACCTCTCTCAACGTCAGTTTTCTTCATACCACGAAGAAGAACACCTGCATTATCACCACACATACCTTCATCAAGTTGTTTGTTAAACATCTCGATTCCAGTTACTACTGTTTTTTGAGTATCTTTCAAACCAACAATTTCGATTTCTTCATTTAATTTAACAACACCTCTTTCAATTCTTCCTGTTACAACAGTACCACGTCCTTCAATTGAAAATACATCTTCAATAGGAAGTAAGAATGGTTGGTCAACGTCTCTTTCTGGTTCTGGAATAGAAGAATCAAGAGCATCCATCAACTCCATAATAGCATCTCCAGCTTCTGTATCTGGAGCTTCAAGAGCTTTTAGAGCTGAACCTCTGATGATTTTAATATTATCACCATCAAATTCGTACTTTTTAAGTAGATCTCTTACTTCTTCTTCAACAAGATCAATAAGTTCTTTGTCCTCAACCATGTCACATTTATTTAAAAATACAACCATGTTAGGCACACCAACTTGTCTTGCTAATAGAATGTGCTCTCTTGTTTGAGGCATAGGACCATCAGTAGCAGCTACTACCAAAATAGCACCATCCATTTGTGCAGCACCAGTGATCATATTTTTAACATAATCAGCGTGGCCTGGACAGTCAACGTGAGCATAGTGTCTATTGTCTGTTTCGTACTCAACATGAGCTGTAGCAATAGTAATACCACGTTCTTTTTCTTCATGAGCTGCGTCAATTTGGTCAAGCTCCTTATTGGAAGCTGTTTTACCTTTTGCGATTAACACCTTTAGAATTGCAGCGGTTAAAGTAGTTTTACCGTGATCTACGTGACCAATAGTACCTACGTTAACATGCGGTTTATTTCTTTCAAATTTTTCTGCCATGTTTTTTAGCCTGTACGACCCTTAAGTCATCTATAGTTTGACTCAAGGTTTCTACCCCTTTAAAAAGGGAACCAGTCGTATTTTTTTAAATTAATTATTAAATTTAGTTTATAATAAGCTTATTAAACTACTATTAATCTTCAACTTCTTCCAAATAATACCTGTCCTCTTCTATTATCTCTTCAGCGTTCTTTTTTCTATCACCTGGAATTGCCCAGTTCTTTTTCTTCTTATTTTTTTTAATAAATTGTTCTTTTTCTCTTGCTATAGTTGAAAAACTGTGCCAATCATTATCTTCTTCATCTCCCTCCTCCTCTTCATCATCGAATAATTCTTCTAATTCAATATCATCATACTCCTTAGACATATATGGATCATCTAAATCACCATAATAATCATCATCTGACAAATTTTTAACTTCATTTTCTGCTATTATTTTATCTAAGCTTAGCTGATTTTCATCTATTTCTTGGTCACTTTTCCAAATTGCAATATCGCGATTTATTTTATCAGCCAACTCCTCTTCTGTCAAGCCTCTCACCGGAGACCTTCCCACCACTATCTTCTCATATTCATCTACACTCATAACAACAAATGGATCATTTTGTCCACTTTGATCAAAAGCTATAATTCTATCACCTGTCTTCCTTGATAAATCTATTAATTTTTGCAATTTATTATCCATGTGTGTGATTTATTTATTATATAGTGAATATTGGCCTACGAAAATACAAATCAATACGAATTTACAAATCGGATAATTACGAACATTATAAAATTATTCGTAAATTTGTATTAATTTGTATTTTCGCAGACTTTTCCGTAAAAAAATCCGGTTATTTCTTCTCTGCAGTAATTTTTTCAGCAATATTTTTTGGTACTTCTGAATAATGTAAAAATTCCATAGTATAATTTGCTCTACCTTGAGACATACTTCGTAGCTGTGTAGCGTAACCAAACATTTCAGATAATGGAACACTGGCATTTACCACCTTTGCATTTGCTCTATCTTCCATTTGTCCAATTTGACCACGTTTCGAATTCAAGTCTCCAACAATACTTCCCATATATTCTTCAGGGGTAACAACTTCAACTTTCATGATTGGTTCAAGTAGAACTGCATTTGCTTTTCTACAAGCTTCTTTAAAACCAAAGATTGCTGCCATTTTAAAAGCTGATTCAGAAGAGTCAACTTCATGATATGAACCATCATATACTGCAACTTTAACATCTACCATAGGAAAACCAGCAATAACACCAGAATCCATAGCCTCTTTAATACCTTTTTCTATCGCTGGAACATAATCAGCTGGAACAACACCACCTTTGATCTCGTTTAAAAATTCAAAGCCAGCACCTTCTTCTTGTGGTTAAACTCTAAGCCAACAATGACCGTATTGTCCCCTGCCCCCTGATTGCTTGATGTATTTACCTTCTGCTTCAGCTGTTTGTCTGATTGTTTCTCTGTATGATACTTGAGGCTGACCGATATTAGCTTCTACCTTAAACTCTCTTTTCATACGATCAATAATAACATCCAAATGAAGTTCTCCCATACCTGAAATCAAAGTTTGATTTGTTTCCTCATCAGTTTCTACTCTAAATGTTGGGTCTTCTTCAGCAAGTTTTTGCAAAGCAAGTCCCATTTTTTCTTGGTCTGCTTTTGTTTTAGGTTCAACCGCAATCTTAATAACAGGCTCTGGAAAAGTAATTGACTCCATCAAAAGCTTTCTTGATTCATCACAAAGAGTATTACCAGTCACTGTTCCTTTTAGACCAATTACAGCAGCAATATCACCTGCATACACTTCACTAACTTCCTCTCTGTGATTGGCATGCATTCTTACAAGTCTTCCAATTCTTTCTTTGTTTCCACTTGAAGTGTTGTATACATATGAACCAGATTTTAATACTCCAGAATAAACTCTCACAAAACAAAGTTTACCAACAAATGGATCAGTGGCAATCTTAAAAGCAAGTCCAGCAAAAGCTTCATTATCACTTGCTTTAACTGGGATCTCTTTTGTCTCATCATTTATATCCAAACCAACTAGCTCTTTTACGTCTAGTGGAGATGGAAGATAGGCAATCACAGCATCAAGCGCATGTTGTACGCCGATATTCTTAAGAGCAGATCCTGCCATAACTGGAAAAAGTTGAGTTGCTAATACTCCCTTTCTGATAGCTCCTTTTAATTCTTCTACAGTAATTTCCTGTCCATCAAGATATTTTTCGGTCAAAGCATCGTCAACTTCTACCACTCTTTCAATCATTTCATTTCTTAATTCTTCACATTTTGCTTTAATGTCTTCAGGAATGTCAATTTCTACTATTTGCTCACCATGCATTCCTTCAAATTTGTAAGCCTTCATAAGAATAAGATCAACAATACCACTTAGGTTGTCTTCAGCGCCAATTGGAAATTGGATAGCTACAGCGTTTGGATTCAATCTATCTCTGATTGATTTAAGTGACATATCAAAATCACCACCTAGCTTATCCATCTTATTTACAAAACAAAGTCTAGGAACATTATATTTATCAGCTTGTCTCCAAACTGTTTCAGACTGAGGTTCAACACCAGCAGCACCATCAAATACTGCTACCGCACCATCAAGCACACGTAAAGAACGCTCTACTTCTACAGTAAAGTCAACGTGACCTGGAGTATCAATAATATTTAAACGATGATCTTTCCAAAAGGCTGTAGTAGCAGCTGAAGTGATAGTAATACCTCTTTCTTTTTCCTGCTCCATCCAATCCATATCAGACTCACCATCATGAGTTTCTCCAATTTTATGTTTTTTACCAGTGTAAAAAAGTACCCGTTCAGTAAATGTGGTCTTCCCCGCATCAATGTGAGCCATGATACCTATATTTCTGGTTTTTTCAAGTGAATATTCTCTAGACATACTTATTTTAATTTTTTAATTTTTAATTTTCAATTTTGTAAACAATTTTCAATGTTTCAATTTTGAAATTTAAAAAACTTATTCTATTAATTTATATAAATTTTTATTCGTTTTCTTCTTCGAATTTTACAAATCTTTCAATTAAGTCGGTGCCTTCTTCGTCAGTTACTGCTACATAGCCCTCTTTGGTACTACTAAATTCGAAGTATAGGGTTACAGAATATTTATTATCTCTTACCTTAACTTCTTCTCCCACTAAAGGAGTTTTGTCGCTCTTTCTTAATTCAACAAACACACTTTCCTTTTCTTGATCAACTGTTCCTTCTATTTTAAGTGGACTACTAACAACACTATCTTCTTCAATGTTAATAGTTAATGACTTGTTTACTGTTTCGCTGTTTTCTCCATCAATGATCTTATCAATGACTTCTTGATCTTGTTTTGTCTGCAAATTAATATCTTCAATCGCCTGCTTTGCTCCTTCATAATCTTCAGTTAACTCAACTGGAGTTTTTTTTGAAAAAAAAGAGCCACCATAGACAAGGAATGCTATTAGTAATACTACTACTAATAACCCTATCAGTGCGGCATAACCTTTTTTGTTATCTAAAAGTGTAAACATCATATTAGCTTTTAGGTATTAGCTTTTAGCTTTTAGGGCTTTCCTACAAGCTAGAAGCTAAAAGCTAGTAGCTAGGATCTACCTAGCAAAGTGAGCAAATGCTTTATTTGATTCAGCCATTTTATGTACCATTTCTTTCTTTCTTACAGCATTTCCTTCTCCGGTTGAAGCAGCGGTAATTTCTGAAGCTAAACGTTCAGCCATTGATTTTCCTTTCTTATCTCTAGCTGCTTCGATAAGCCAACGACACCCAAGAGTAAATCTTCTCTCACCTCTAACTTGGTAAGGAATTTGATAGTTAGCTCCACCGATTCTTCTACCTCTAACTTCTAGTAACGGAGAAACTTTCTTAAGTGCTTTATTAAAAACGTGTCTTGGATCTTGTTTGGTTTGTTTCTTGATAATATCAAAAGCTGAATACACAATTCCTTGAGCAATCCCTTTTTTACCATCAACCATGATATAATTTATAAATTTTGAAATATCAGTATCATTATATCTGATATCTCCTTCGATTTTTCTTTTTGGAGCTCTTTTTCCCCTCATAATGTTTTCTTCAACTTAGCCGGAGCATTCTTAACGCAATCACCTGACACTAAGCTTACTCATTATTTTTCTTAAACTTTTTAATTTCTAATTTTATAATTTTCTATGTTTACAAATTTATTTATTTGTGTAATTTAAAATTGTTTACAAATTATAAATTACTACTTATAAATTAATTTGCTGTTGCTTTTTCTTTCTTTGCTCCATACATACTTCTAGAATTCTTTCTGTCAGCCACGCCTTGAGTGTCATAAACACCTCTTACTACTTTATATCTTACACCTGGAAGATCAGCTGTTCTACCTGCTTTAAGCATCACAATAGAGTGTTCTTGTAAATTATGCCCTACACCTGGGATATAAGCGGTTACTTCCATTCCATTTGAAAGTCTAACTCTTGCAATTTTTCGAAGAGCTGAGTTAGGTTTCTTTGGAGTAGTTGTAGTCACCTTCAAACAAACCCCTCTTTTAAAAGGTGCTCCTTTTCTTAGTGTTGTTCTTTTTCTGTGTAAGGTATCTAGGGTAGTTTGCAATGCAGCGTATTTAACTTTCTTTTTCTTGGAAACGCGCCCTTTTCTTACCAATTGGTTAATAGTATGCATAATTATTTTAGTATTATATTTCAGTTTAAAAAATACTGAATTAAATTTATTAATAAAACAAACCCGTTAAAACCGGGTAAATGCTTTTTTAATTTAGCAAAATACAAGAAATAAGTCAAGAGCCATAACAAATTTTTAATTTATAATTTATAATTTATAATTTATAAAATAAAAAATAATATTTTATCCTAAAATTAGCTATTTTTAGACAAAACACACCTAATCAACTTTAAAAATATTTATTTTAGTATTAAACTAAAAATATGCGTTTTATAATTCTTACAATTTTACTTTTTCTTTTCCTGGGAACGAACTTTCTTTCACTGATCTTTAATACTTCGGTTAGCGCTACTGAATTTAAACCAAGCGATTTTAAGAATGAATTAAGTGACTTTTCTATATCAATTGGCGAAAACCGAGAAGATGGACGATATATAAAATTTAAATACGAGTATAAATAAAAACAGAGCCTAGCCCTGTTTTTATTTTTATATAAAAATCTTAAGTAATTCCTGTTATTAACGAAAATAAAATATAAATTATTGGTAGTATCAATCTAAATCCTACTGCAATAAAGATAAATACCAAAAACATGCCGTATTGTTCAAATATTAGTAATTTTTCCTGAATACTTATTGGTAAAAATGGCATAATGACCTTTGAGCCATCAAGTGGTGGAATTGGTACCAAATTAAATACCATTAGCAATAAATTAACAAAAACAATTATTTGCATCATGTAGACCATGTCTGTATTCGCAAAAGGAACGAATCTAATCAGTAACCCAATAATTATAGCAACAGCTAAATTAGCCATAGGACCAGCCACAGCCACCTTAGCACCTCCATACTTTTTATCACGTAAATTATACGGATTAAAAGGAACTGGTTTTGCCCAGCCAAACACAAAAGGAGCGCCTGTAGTAATTAAAATGAAAGGTAATAAAATAGAACCAATTGGATAAATATGCGGAATTGGATTTAAAGTCAATCTACCTAAGTCTTTTGCGGTAGTATCGCCCAACCTATCAGCCATCCAGCCATGCATATATTCATGAATGATCGCTGAAAAGATCAATACAATTACCTGAAATATTGCTATATTCATTGTCATAATTTTATCTTTTCTTCCTAGTCTTGCATTTATTACGCAAACATGTTATGGTTAATTTCGAAATAAATATATTATCTAAATAGGTGCAAAAGGTCATCTTTTTATTTTTTTTATAAAACCTAAGCACTAAAAAATATTATGTATAAACAATGTGAAATTTGCGGAAGAAGTTCTACTAAAGGTGCAGCCAGGTCTCATTCTAACGTAAGAACAAATAAACGTCAAAATATCAACTTGCAAAGCAAAACCGTAAAAGGTGGCAAAATGCAAGTATGTACAAAGTGTTTAAAAACTGCAAAAAAACTTGCTAACTAAAATCCCCTTTCAAGTTGCAAGGGGACCAGTTTTAAAATCTATCAAATATTCCTTTCTAAAAAGGAATATTTTTTATTTACAAACTCATTAACAAAAAAATAAGTAGAATCAAAAGCACGCTTAAAATTATCAAGATCTTTAAGAATGTTAAACCTGGTTTTTCAGGATTAATAAACATAAACTTAAACCATCCCTAGTTTCTTTTTAACTAATGCAACCACATCTTCAAGTCTCCAATCGGTTTTTACCAAAAAATCAAACACGCCATAGCTAGCAACTTCAGAAACAGAATCAGGGTCACTTAAATTAGTTAACATAATTATTGGCACTTCTTTGCCCCAGGTGCTACTTTCTCTAATTTTTTTAGTTGCACTAATACCATCTAATTTTGGCATTAAAATATCAAACATCAAAATATCTGGTTTTTCTTTCAAAGCGATTTTCAAACCTTCTTCACCGTCAGGAGCGTTAAATGTCTCAAAATCACTCTTTTTAAATTTTTCAACCAAGGCTTCACGCATGGCTGTTTCATCCTCTACAATTAAAATTGTTTTTTTGCCTTCTGACATATTATTTATAATTAAGATATTTTATTATTATAGTAAATGTAATCAAAATATCCCTGTTTATTTTTATTCTATACTATTTAGTTTTTTTGTGCCAATCTTTCTTTTCATACCTTGCAAAGGAATTGTTATAAAGAAAGTTGTACCTTGATTTTGCTTATCTATTGGAACATTAGACTGTTTCTTGGGATCAAGTAAAAGATCAAAGCTGGGTGACTGAAACCATATCCTACCTCCACTTTTTTCAATAATCGCTTTTGTAATATAAAGACCCAATCCTGTACCAACTGACTCCATTCTCTTTACATTATCTGCTCTAAACATCTTAGTAAAGACATTTGGTTGTTGTTCTCTTGGTATGCCACAACCATTATCTGATATCTTTATCAATACATCTTTTTCTGTTTTTCTAAGCACTATCTGAACTGTACCACCTTCAGGGGTGTACTTGACAGAATTGGAAATAAGATTCTCAAAAAACATTTTGGTTAAGCGCCTATCAAGATTGATCAGTGGAATATCATCATAAAGTCTTTCAATGTGTAGCTTCTTTTCTTTGATTTCTTCAGTAAATTTTTCCAGAGCTTTATCAGCTCTTTCAGTGATATCAGTTGGCTCAGGTTCAATCGAAAAGGTACCAACATCTATTCTTGATACATCCAACAAAGCATTCACCAGATCAATCAATCTTTCGTTACTTTCATAAGCTTCGGTTAAATATTTATGTTGCTCCTCGTTCATTTCACCAGCGTCTCCTGCCAAAACAAAATCAATATACCATTTTATGATTGATAACGGTGTCCTCAACTGATGACTAGCCAAAGCAACAAAATCCGTTTTTGCTTGGGACAGTTCTTTGTGTTTGGATACGTCTTGAGCAATTCCGGTATTTAGACGTGACATAAGTTCATTAACAGCGTGTGCTAGTTGACCAATTTCATCTTTAGTGCCAGTTTTTAGATTTTCTGAAAAATTACCAGCTGCCATCTCTTCTATCTTAAATACGACATTTGCAAGTCTTTTGGAGAACCACCTACTTATTGTATAAGCAAAAATAAAAGCAACTGTTAAAAGTATATAAGCAAGAATAAACAAATATGCCCAATCTATCTCTGTTAAAAACTTTACTAAAAAAATTACTATCAAAGTAAAAATAAAAAAGACCACCAATATCTTATCAGACAAATTTATACTCCTTGTTTTTATTTTCATTTATTAAATATAGCTAATTTTAGGAAAATTTAACCTAAAAATTACAAAAAACTTTGGTTTTTTGCCAAGCCATATGTTTATTAATAATATACACTTATTTTACAATAATTTACAATTTTTGTAAAACTTTAGTTATCAACAAATAAAAAAAAAAATACATTGACAAATTTAAATAAATATGATATAATTTTAAGTTAAAATTAAAGACTTGAGTTATTTGTATTACTAGTATATAATCTCTATTATTAGCAAAAACAAATAACATAACTAAAAAAACAATGAAAAACATTTTTAAAAATCTATTAAAAAACAAAACTTCTAGAAATATCATACTGCTAGTTTTGATTGTCGGTCTGGTTTTTTCAGGAGTTTCTTTGGCTGTTAAAAATAATGAAAGCCAGGAAGAAAACAAGGAATTTATCAAAACTGTATCTACTCAGATTATTAATGGCGATGAAGCGAATAAGAGCCAAATAGAAACTGTTGGTGTAGTTGAAGCCCAATCTAGTATTGATGTAATTTCCACCATTTCAGGAACTCTTAAAGGTTTGTACTTTAATGTAGGGGATGAAGTTTATCAAAACCAATCTCTTGCTCAATTATACAGTTCAACTGCATTAACAAGTTTAAACAATGCTCAAACAAACTTAAATAATATTCAGAGTTCACTTACTACCACTCAAAGAATAACTGACGAATCTATCAGGCAAACAGAGATTGGTGTAGAACAAGCAAATATTGGCCTAGAAAATGCCAAAAAATCTATCCAAGTTGCTGAACTAGGTCTTAAAACAGCTCAGGATAATTTAAACAATGCTATAAAAATAAAGGAAAAGTCTTTAAAAGATCAAAAAAATAAAGCTGTAATAAACTTTAATGCATATGTTAATACTATATTTAGTGCCCGTGACCAAGTAGCACTACTTATCAATGCGAACACCTCTGAATTATTGAGTTCTAATCTTTGAGCAAAAAATCCCGAAACTATTTCTGAAACTAAATCAGCTTATGCTTTAGTTAATAAAAAATATAGCGAACTAAAAAATATCTCTCCTAGCCTGGAAACAATTGAAAGCAATTTACAAGATAGTGTAGATGGACTTAGTTTAAGTGAAAACATGCTAAACAAAGCTATTAATCTTTTAGATAACACTGTAAGTGGTGGATCTTATTATGAATCTACACTTGCTAGTCAAAAAAGTTCTTTTACTCTACTTCGTGCCAATGTAATTACGGCATTAAACGGAGCCAAAACAGAACTTGAGGCCTTATCAACTGTTGATCTAGCAAATTCTACAGATATCACAGCCTTAAACAATGCTGTAAGTGCTGCAGAAGCTCAATTATAAATTGCTATTACAGCCAAAGATAATGCAGAAATTGCTGTTAAAAACGCTAAACAAGCGGTTGAAAGCGCTAAAGTTGCTCAAAGCCAACAACTCTTAAGCGTAGAAACTCAGGTTGATAGTGCAAGAGGTCAATACAATCTAAGTAGCGCTCAAACTGCTGACTTGAATATCAAGGCTCCAATTAAAGGTACTATCACTGAAAAATACGTTGAATTAGGTACTGAGGTAAGTATTGGTCAAAAAATTGCACAAATTTCTCAATTAAACAACATGAAAATTGTTGTTAATGTTTCCAGCGAGGATATTTACAGAATTCAACTAGGCCAAACTGTGATGATTGAAAATAACCTTGAAGGGATTATTTCTTCTATAAATCCTTCCGCTGATCCCGTTACCAAAAAAGTAAAGGCTGAAATTATTTTTAATAACGAAAATAAAGAATTGATTCAAGGAACATTTGTAAATGTTTCAATTCCAGTTGAAAAAATAGAAAAAAGTAAAAGCGACTCAGTTTTCATTCCCTTGCGAGCTGTAACAATTACTGCAAACGAAAAATATGTTTATGTTAATGAGAATGGCTTTGCCAAAAAAATACTTGTAGAATTTGGGAAAACAGAAAACGCTTTAGTTGAGATCACCAGTGGTCTTACAAGTGGTGATGAATTGATAACTGACGGAGGCAAGCTACTTGAAGATGGAGATGAGATTATAATTAAATAAGATTCTAGAGACCCTTGATATCTTTGGGATATTTGAGAATCTGCTTACTTACAGATCTTAATTTCCCAAAAAACAAGACTCATAATAATCGTACTCAAATATTATATGAAAACTACTAACCACCCGGGAGATAAAAAACCGGATATACTTTCAAAGGAAGAATACTAAAAAAATCTAAACGAAAAATTAGACAAAGGACTAAAGAAGACAGAAAAATCTGTGATTGGTTTTTTTATCCGAAATTTTCGTTTTACATATCTATTACTCCTAACCATGATTTTTCTTGGGACATATTCTCTTATGACTCTTCCTAAAGAGTCTGAACCAGAGATCGAAGTTCCTTTTGGTGTGGTGACTACAATATATCCAGGAGCAAATCCTACTGATGTTGAAGAACTTATTACCAATAAGATAGAAAAGGAAATAAATAATCTAGACAACTTAAAGATATATACTTCTAGCTCAGGGGCTGGTTTTTCCTCTATCTTTGTAGAATTTGAAGCTGAAGCTGACTTGCAAGAATCTTTTAGAAAACTAAGAGAAGCTGTTGATAGAGCTGAGCCAGAACTACCTAGTGATGTTGAAAATCCACAAGTATCTGAAATTAATTTCAATGACTTTCCAATTGTAACCTATTCTTTGGTTGGCGACTATACAGATGTGGAATTAAAAGATTACGCGAATATTATCAAAGATGAGCTCGAAACAATATCTGATGTTTCAGAAGTTGATATTTTAGGTGCTCTTGAACAAGAATTTCAAATTATTGTAAATGAGAAAAAACTTAATTCATACAAGCTAAATTTATCAAGTCTAAGCCAAGCTATCAGTTCTGCAAATTTTTCCTTACCAGCTGGAGATATTGATGTTGATGGCTTTACTTATGGCATTAGAGTAAAAGGGCGTTTTACAAGTATCGAAGATCTTGAATCAATTGTAGTGACATCTCTTGATGGAACTCCTATTCTTCTGTCTGATGTAGCACAAATCAGTGATTCATTCAAAGAAAGGAATACAATTTCAAAAATTGGTTTTTCTGATACACCATCAAAAAATACAATTTCTTTACAAATCAGAAAAAAAACTGGTGGAAATATCTTGAAGATCGTTGACAATGCCAATCAAAAGATTGATGAAATCCAAAATAGTAATTTAATTCCAACTGATCTAGAAATCCTAAAAACCAACGATAATTCAATTTTTATCAAAGATGATATTAAAACTCTCGGTACTAGTGGTATTCAAACTGTTATTCTTATTACCTTGATTCTTCTTATGGTGCTTAGTTTGCAAGGTGCTATCATCACAGCTCTAGCTGTACCATTTGCTTTTCTAACTGCATTTATCTTTTTAAATCTACAAGGCATGACCTTAAACTCAATGGTGCTTTTTTCACTAGTACTATCTCTTGGTCTTATGGTTGATAATGCAATTGTAATTATTGAGGGTGTTAATGAATATATATCCAAGCACAAAAAGAATTCCTATGAAGCTGCTATGCTTTCAGTGTGGAATTTTAAGTGGGCAATCACCGCTGGAACCTTAACTACAGTATCTGCATTTTTACCCATGCTTCTTGTTTCAGGAATCATGGGCCAGTACATTGCTACCCTACCTAAAACTATTACCGTTACTTTACTCTCTAGTTTATTTGTAGCGTTAGTTATCATTCCTACTTTAGTAACTAGATTTTTGAAAGTAAAAGTAAATGGAAATGCTAAACATAGAGATAAAAAAAGACATCTATTTATAGAAAATAAAATTTCAAAGCTACATATTAAATATGAAGCAATACTAAGAAATATTTTGCCATATAAGAAAAAAAGGAGAAGAATCATTGCTATATCATGGATTGTTTTTTTCTTGGCTGTATCTGTTCCAATAAGTGGTCTTATGAAAATTGAAATGTTTGGTGACATGGACCTTGATTATTTCTATGTAAATATCGAAACTCCTGTAGGGACTAGTCTAGAAGCTACTGAAAGGATAGTGGCTAGCACAGAAGAAATTGTTAGAAATATTCCCGAACTTGATAACTATGTGTTGAATGTTGGGGCATCTGCTGCTTCTGGTTTTGCTGGAGATACTGGTGCTACCGCTACTCACCTAGCAGGCGTTACCGTAAATCTAGTTGACCCTAGTGAAAGAGATAGAAAAAGTTATGAAATTGCGGATTCTCTTCGTGATCAGTTTGCTTCTATTCAAGGAGCTAAATTTTCAGTAACAGAGCTTACTGCTGGACCTCCAACTGGAGATCCAATTGAAGTTAGAATATCCGGAGATGATTCTAGTACCATTGCAGACATTACCGCTCAAGTTCTTGACTGGATGAATAATAAAGAAGGTGTAATAAATGCGGAAGACAATCTAGAAAATTCAGCTGGAGAATTTACTTTTGAAATAAATAAACAAAAAGCCAACTACTACGGGTTAAATACTTTATCAATCGCCTCAGCTCTACGAAGCGCTAAATATGGAGCTTCGGCTGGAACTGTAAATGTTAATGGTGAAGATGTTGATATTACAGTAAAATACGATGATTCAGAATTCCAAACTATCAACGACCTGAATGAAATATTACTTACAACCGCCACTGGAGAAAGTATTCCTTTAAAAGAAGTTGCCTCGGTTACATTAGAACCTGCTCTACTTTCCATTAGCCATAGAGATGGTGATGAAACAGCCATTGTAAGCGCCGACACTGAAGCTGGCGCAAATTTACAAGACATCTTAGCTGATTTTGATGAATACCAAAGTAAAATAGACCTACCAGAAGGTTATTCTATTTCTGTTGGTGGAGAAGTTGAGGACATACAACAATCATTTACATAAATATTCTTATCAATGATTTTATCTGTTGTATTGATTGCAGTTATCTTGGTCTTACAGTTTAACTCATTCAAACAACCATTCCTAATTCTATTTACTGTACCGCTTTCGTTTGTCGGTGTAATATTTGGTTTAAATTTACTACTTATGCCGTTTTCATTCCTAGCCTTTATTGGTATAGTTTCTTTATCAGGAATTGTAGTAAATGACTCAATCGTATTAGTTGACAGAATAAATAAAAATATCGATAATGGTATGGAATTTATTGACGCAATTGTTGAAGGTGGCATCTCTCGTATGCAACCGATATTCCTAACATCTCTAACAACCATTGCTGGTATATTTCCATTGATATACGCTAATGAATTTTGGAGAGGTTTTTCTATAACTGTAACCTTTGGTCTAATATTTTCAACATTTCTAATGTTATTTATGATTCCAATATATTATGTTAGTATGTGTAGAAAGGACAAGTGCCAAACATTAAAATAATAAGGAGGAAAAATTGGAAAAATGTACTGAAGGGAAAATATTAAATATTTCCCGAATACCTGTTGACGCCGAATTATATACCATAGTTACTATCGTAAAAGAAGAGTTAAATAAGTTTATAATTCCCACCGACATAAGGCATATCAATAGATTCAACTTAAAAATAGGTGATGAGATCAGTATAAAGTTCAACACCGAAGTCTTTTTGAACATTTTACGTTGTGAAAAACATACAATAAAGGAACTCGCCACCTATGGAAAAGATGGGTACGAGCCACACGTTGATTTTACAAGTGAGCAGGAAAAGTATTACTACATTCATTTCCTGCATAAAAAAAACTAAAACTAAACCCGCTAGTTTTCCAATCAGAATCCTAGCGGGTTCTTTTTATTTTAAAAATGGGTATTAATAGGGTATTAATACCCTATTAATACCCATTTTGAATGTTTTAATTTATTTGTTTCTTGTATCCTTGTCACTTTCGTGCCACTCCCCGTGTCATTCTGCCTGCCCCGTCTATTCGCGGGAAACGAAGTTAAAAAATCTCATAGTTAATCCCAACATTCCCGAAATTCTTAATTCTTAATTTAAAAGCTATTTATTCAATTCTTCCCTACTCTTCTCTCTAACCTCTCCATCTTCATCTATTTGGTAGAAGCTTTGGAATTCATTGACTGATGATTGGGTTA
>PKTK01000015.1 GCA_002869165.1 Candidatus Parcubacteria bacterium
AAATCGGGTTGTCTTATTATACGTGCTCCCAGATGGACTTGAAGAGGCGGAAGCCTCACACCGTCAATATTGTATATAATAAGCAATAAATTTGTTTAACAATTTGCTTATTATTTTTCTATAACCCACACTACTCAAGGATGGTTCAAGTCTCAGCTGAAATCACGTATAATAAAACAACCCTAAATCGGGTTGTCTTATTATACGTGCTCCCAGATGGACTTGAACCATCGACCCCCACGTTATAAGCGTGGTGCTCTAACCACTGAGCTATGGGAGCAATTATTCTACAAACAAAAAAAGGAAATCTTTCCTTTTTGCTACTATATCACCTTTGTTATTTTTTTTCAAGTTTGAAAAAAGGAGTGTTTAAACTCCTTTTAATTTACTAAATTATTCTAATTAGACAATACTTTTTCCATTTTTCGAGCACGATTCATCTTTTCGAGATTTTTTACCAGTACTGTTTGAAAATCTTCATCCATGCCAACTGTTTCGCAATGATGCAAATACTCATCAGGATGATAAATCATTAATTCTAAAATATCAAAAAAGTCATCTGATACCTGAGACATTAGCTCATCAACAATCTTCTCAACTTCTTTTAAGTTACTTGCATTCAATAATTCCGTTCTTGGTAATGCAATAAGCAAAGCAATGGCTCTTTTTCTTTTTTCTTTATTTAACACTCAAACCTCCTAATGACTGTTTAAATTATTTAAATAAAAACTTCTAATGCTTTTACAATATTTTTACAAAATATAATTTTTTTTGATTTAAGTATATATCAATTATATAACCTGCCTCCGCAATATCACCTCTAGAAAATTAAATTGATAAGTCTTTTGCTTTATTTTTAATGTGCTCTACTATTTCTTTTTCCGCTTCCTTCAAGGTCTTATTTATTTTAAACTTAACAATATTCATTGAACCTTCAGGATTATACTCTTTAGCCAACTTCATGGCTGAAATATTTTTAATGGTCGATAACATTACTTTTGTCATCTCTTGGTTGTTTTCTTTTGACTCAAAGATTAGCATCATTATCTTTGCTTCAGGAATATTTACCACCAATTCATCAATCACTTCATTTACATCATCTTCCACGGTATCTGTTTTATCAAAATCTGCTCCAGATAAAACTGACCAAACTATTTGCTTGTCATCAGTATTAGATAGCCTTGCCAAAACCCTGCCCCACAGTTTTAATACCCCCAAAGATCTTGATCTATAAAGCTTATTAACAATCTCTTCTCTTCTGGCTCCCATAGAAATTAATTGTGAGGAGTAATTGAGTAGCTGTGGAGATACGTTCGCCGTTTTATAATTTTTGGTTTTAGAAATAATTCCAGCCAACAAACAAGTTGCCACATCTTCATCAATTAAATCACGGGCGTATTCAGAAACAAGCTCAAAAATAACTTCAGCACTTGATGAAGCAGTTAAACTTACATAATTTATTTGGCCAAAACTCTCATTGCTTGAATGATGATCTATATTAATAATAGGTACTTTGTAGAAAAATTCTGTATCACTATCATAAATTGACCCAAGGGACTCTAAGTCTTCAGTATCAATAACAATAACTAAATCGTATTTAAAATCACCTGATTTTGCTTTCACGTCTTCACTGCTAAAAAATCCTTCTTTTGGTGAAATAATAAAATCTAAGGAATCCTCCTGAATTTTATACTTAACCTGACCAACTTTAGCATTGGCAATATTTACACTGATTATAAACTTCCTGAGATTATCTAATCTGGTTTCAATATTATTAAAAGATGGCAAAAAACCGAAGGTACTATTTCTTCCGAAACTATCAGCCGCCAAAGATACGTTCTTGCCCATTTTTTTTAATACCAAAAACAAGGCCAAAGCAGAAGCTTGCGAATCGCCATTCCATGTCTTATTAAAAGTCACTAATATAGAATTAGCTTTTTCAATTTGTTCAAATATTTGTTGTTCTTGGTTTAACATATTTAAAAATATTAACACAAAAAATCAAGATTTTGCAAGCATTTTTACTGTTTAGATATAATCAAAAAGTATATATAAATAAATAAAAGCTGTCAAATATAATCTTTTAAGCCTATTTTAATATTTTTTTGCTAATATTAAAATAATTATACTATTGACAAATATATAATTTCTTATATAATAAGCATAATTGATCTTTATAAGTTAAATGCTCATATTTCTCACGGAGTTTCTCTTTGCCGTTTCTTTTCCTCTTTCTCCCCCTACAATAGAGGTAAGAACTCTTTTCTCTCCAACTCTCCACTGGGTTATTTGAGCATTTAAGAGGCATCTGCTTTACGCATATGCCTCTTTTTTTTACTTGAAAAGTTAGCTCTTTTTTGTTAATCTAAAAGAATAATACACATTATATATAACAGAATTAAAGGATAACTATGTCAAAAGAACTTGCAAAATCATATGAAGCTAAAAAATATGAAGACGAAATCTACAAACACTGGGAAAAATCAGGGTTTTTCCAGCCTGAAATAAACAAAAACGCAGAAAAATCATATACCATCGTTCTTCCTCCTCCGAACGTAACAGGCACTCTGCATATGGGACATGCTGGTATGTTAGCTTATGAAGATGTTTTAACTCGTTTTCATAGAATGAATAACTTTAAAACATTATGGCTTCCTGGAACAGACCATGCTGCTATTGCCACCCAAACTAAAGTTGAAAAAATAATCAAAGAAGAAGGTACAAGTCGACACGAAATGGGTAGAGAAAAATTTCTTGATCGAGTCAGACAATTCGCCCAAGACTCACATGACACCATAGTGAATCAATGCAAGAAAATGGGTTCAAGTCTTGACTGGTCTCGCGAAGCCTACACCTTAGACGAAACTCGTGAAAGAGCCGTAAACTCTGTTTTCAAAATGATGTATGATGATGGTCTTATAATCCGTGGAGAACGGGTAATAAACTGGTGCCCTCGTTGTCACTCAACTTTGGCTGATGATGAAGTTGAATACAAAGAAAATAAAACTAAATTATACTATTTCAAATATTCAAAAGATTTTCCTATAACCATCGCTACCACTCGCCCAGAAACTAAGCTTGGTGATACAGCTGTAGCTGTTAATCCCAAGGATGATAGATACAAAGATTTTATTGGCAAGACTTTTGAGGTTGACTTTGTTGGCCTTAAATTGAATATCAAAATAATTGCTGACCGACACATTGAAATGGACTTTGGTACTGGTGCTTTGGGTGTTACTCCAGCTCACTCTATGGTTGATTGGCAAATGGCAGAAGAAAATAATCTAGAAACCATCAAGGTAATAAACGAAGATGGTAATATTCATGAAGGTTTTGGTGAATATTCTGGGCTTAGTGCTAAAGAAGCGCAAAAAAAGGTAGTAGAAAATCTAGAAAAAGCTAAGTTAATTGAAAAAGTAGAAGAAATAGATAACAATCTATCACTTTGCTACCGCTGTGACACACCCATTGAGCCTCTGCCAAGTCTCCAATGGTTTATTGATGTAAATAAAAAACTTGATAAATTTGATGGTAAAAGCATAAAAGAAATCTCTGTTCAAGCTGTAAAGACGGGTGTCTTTGGTCGTGAAAAAATTAATATTGTACCAAACAGATTCGAAAAAACATATTTTAATTGGATGGAAAACTTGCGCGACTGGTGTATCTCTAGACAGATTTGGTTTGGTCACCAAGTTCCTGTCTGGTACAAAGACAATGAAACTTACTGTGGCATCACTCCACCTGAAGGAGACGGATGGATTCGTGATGAAGCTACGCTAGACACCTGGTTTTCTTCTGGGCTTTGGACTTTTTCAACTCTAGCTCAAAAACCAGATGACATTCGTATTGAAAATGACAAACTTATGATAGACACCGATGACTTCCGCAACTTTCACCCTACTCAAGTTTTGGAAACTGGCTATGACATTCTTTTCTTCTGGGTAGCCCGTATGATTATTATGACAACTTACGCTATCAAAGATATTCCATTTCAGGATGTTTATTTACATGGCTTAATCCTAGATGACAAAGGAAAAAAGATGAGTAAATCAAAAGGAAATGTTATTGATCCACTTGATATGATCCCAAAATACGGCACTGATGCTACTCGCCTATCACTGCTTATTGGTTGTACCCCGGGGACTGATCTCAAAATTTCAGAAGAAAAAATCGAGTCCTTTAGAAATCTTGTTAATAAGCTTTGGAATGTTTCTCGTTACATACTTCAAAATGCAAACATCAAAAGTCAAAATAATCTATCAAATATCAAGATCAAAGAATGTACTTTGAGTGATAAATGGATACTTTCTGAAACAATATCGCTTACAAAAACTGTTAGTAACTATATAAGAGGCTACCAATTTTCTTTGGCGGGAGAAGAGCTACGTGACTTTACATGGAATAAACTGGCTGACTGGTACGTGGAAGCTAGCAAATTTGAAAATAGTTCACAAAAAGAGGAAGTTCTCTCTTTTGTTTTAACTACTCTACTTAAACTATGGCATCCCTACATTCCTTTCGTAACTGAAATTATCTGGAAGGAAATTTCTGATACTGATCTAATTATAGAATCTTGGCCAAGTGAAACTGATTTTAATAATGAGTGGGTTAAATTTTCAGAAAAAGGGATATCTGAACAATTCAAGCTTATTCAAGAAATAATCGAATCAATTCGAAATGCTCGATCTGAAAACAAGGTTGAACCTAGCAAAAAAGTTAAAGCTATAATTTACGCTGGTGATAAAATTGATCTGATAAAAGAAAATAATATTTTACTCAAATCTCTTAGAACTGGTATTGAAGATCTTGAAATAAAAGAAAATGGTGAAAAGATCGAGGGAGAAATCCATGGAAGTATCGAAGGAATTGAATTTTATCTAATCGGAGCAATTGACCAAGAAAAAGAAGCAGAGCGGATCAAAAAAGAAATTGCTAATCTTGAAAAAATGATTGAGATGATTAAGAGCAAACTAGACAACAAAGCCTTTGTTGAAAATGCTCCAGAGGAGATAGTAAATGCTGAAAAAGAAAAACTTTCCAAATATAAAGAAGAGCTAAACAAACTTAAATAATTTTTTAAACTTTGTCATCTCGAACGAAGTGAGAGATCTATAATGCTGAGTAAATTTCCAAAGTATTAAAGATTTCTCCTTTCACTATCGCTTCAGTCGAAATGACAAATACGTATTATGCTATCAAATCCTTACCTAAACGCTCTAGCCATAGTTGCTATATTCTGGCTAGGTTCTTACATCATCACCATCGCCATAGGACTCATTGGCAAATTAACAAGCAAAACCAAAACTGATCTTGATGATCGAATCATAAAAGCAATAAAGCTTCCTATTCGCTACTTTGCTATTATTCTTGGTTTTTATTACGGCTTCAAATCATTTGCTTGGACTTGGACTCTCGGAAGCAAAGAAATGGGCATTTCTGATCTCATGGTAGCGCTTGTTATTTTAACTGCAGGCTTCATGATATCTAGACTGGTAAAAACTGTTTTTACCTGGTATGGCGAAAAAGATAATATTATTATGAGTCAAACCATGTTTATCTTCTTGAGGAGAATTATTAACATTGTAATATATGCTGTTATATTAATGATTGTCTTTTCTCAGCTCGGCATTGAGATCACCCCCTTACTTGCTTCTCTAGGTATTGCCGGACTAGCTATTGCCATGGGCCTTAAGCCAACTATTGAAAGTCTTTTTGCAGCCCTGTTTTTGGTAATGGATAAATCGATTAATGTTGGTGACTGGATTCAACTAGCTGATGGCACCAAAGCATATATCGAAGATATTTCCTGGCGCACTGTTCGAATCAGGACAATCGGAGGTAATACTGTAATTGTGCCGAATAATGTCTTTGCCAATGAGATAGTAAGTAGCTATGATTATCCAGAAAAACACTTCACCACATCAATCACAGTTGGCGTATCATACGACACTGACCTGGAAAAAGCTGAATATATTGCCACCCAAGCAGCGGAAAAAGTTATTAAAGAAGAAGGGATTACCCTACAAGAGAACAACCCTACTATTCGCTACAATCTACTTGATGCATCTAGTATAAACTTCAGCATCTATGTAAAAGTAGACACTGTCCAAGATGAAGGACGCATCAAGCATGCCCTAATAAAAGAAATTGTAAAACAATTTAAAGAAAACAATATTGAAATACCATTCCCTCAAATGGTGATTCATAAAAACAACGAATAATATGGCATTTGGAAAATTTGAACATATTAATCTTGAGGAAGAAAAGAAAAAAGAAGAGAAAACACAAAAGAAAAGAGATGAAAAAATGTCTAGACGAGGTTTCATAAAAGGACTTATTGTTGGTAGTGCTACTACAGCTGCTTTTACTGTTGAGAACAAAGCTGAAAAACTTGGCAAAGCACTTGGTTTCATGAACAAGACTTTTAGTAGAATCTCAGAAAAAATGGAAAAACCAGAAGAGCCTGAAGAGCCTGAAGAAGTTATTGAAATCGAAGAAAAAACAAGCACAGCTGAAAAACCAGAGGAAAAAATGGAAATAAAAAATATTGCTGACCATTTTTTAAAAGCCTATCTTGAACTAGAAGACGATCCAAACTTTTTTCCCAAGGAAGTTTTCACAGATGACTTGCTTATAGCTCAACAACTTCAAGAATCAAACTTTGACAGGCACGCTACATCGCACGCCGGTGCAGTTGGTGTAATGCAAAATATGCCTATTTCAATCAAAGATGATTGTTTGTTCCTGGAAAAATTGCACAACAACAGTATTATCAACTACCAAGGACCAATATATATTGGCAATCTTGAGAATGAACTAAAAGGCTTGCAAACAGGAAAATATCCAGACCTTCAAGGTGATAAAAGAAAAGATAGGATTGAATATCTAAAAAAATTAATACCAGAAAAAAAGAAAAAATTTGACAAAAGAATCCTAAGCACACCACAAATAGAAACAACAAAGCTACTTCTTCAACATAACCCAGACTATTCAAAAGCGCTTGGAAAAATTTATCACATGAGACTGTGGCACAAAGATTATGGTTACAGCATCGGGCAAAGTGATGTAAAAAAAGGCAATCTTCAGTCAGCTCATATCAAACTACTTGGTTCATACAATGCTGGACCCAAAGCATCTAAAATCCCTTTTGATAAATGGAAAAATTATTCATGGGGAAAGGAACCAACTATATATGTTCAGAAAATCCTAAACTACATGAATAGACTCAAAAACATTCGCTCTGCCATGCCAGACTACGAATTAGATTCAAAAGATAATGCGATCGCTATGAGAACAGCTAGAGAAATGAACAAAGTTTTTTTAAGCAAAGATTCGAAACACACAAAAAAAGAGCTTCTTGATAAAACTATGAACCATATATTATCAGAATTACAAAAAGCGCAAAATATTACTGGCAGAAAATTAACTGAAGATGAGGTGATAGAGGTCTTTAAACAATTTGAAAAAGTTGAATGGATTACTGATGATAGGCTTTATGACAAAAATGAATCACCACGGGTAGCAACAAATTAAAATACAGTTTACAATATAAAACAAAAACTACAGAGCAATCTCTGTAGTTTTTTTATCTTAAATCTTACTTCTATATTACTAATTCTTACTTAACTAATGATCTACATATTTTGAGATATTCCTTGGATTGTTTACATCTATTTCTTTTAAAATAGCCAAATGAAATGCTAGTAGCTGAAGTAAAACTAAAAACTGAAATGACTCAGTTATCTCATTGGTTTTTTTGAATTTTACAAAAGCTTTGGATTTGTTTTTCACTACTGCCTTATTATAATCTGACAAAACAAACAATGGAGCCTTTGCTTTTTGTAACTCTCCAAAAAGTTTTAAATAATCTTTGTAAAAATCTATATCAGAACTTAGAACAAACACAGGAAAATCCTTATCAAGCATAGCTTCATGACCATGTCTAAATTCTTCAGAGGCTACCCCTTCTGCATGAAAATATGCTGTTTCTTTTATTTTGTGGGCTCCCTCCAGAGCAATTGGAAAATTAAACTTTCGTCCCAATACCATCAAAGCATCTTTTTTGTAAATTGCCTTAGCAATTTTTTTAATCTCATTTTCTAGTCATAACACTTCTTTTAAATATTCAGGTGTTTTTCTCAGTTCATCAATCCATTTTCTTCGCAATACTAATTTTTCATTTTTCATTTGAAGAATATACAGAGATAACAAAAACAAAATCATCAGCTGACTAGAAAAACTCTTAGTAGCCGCAACCCCCTTTTCCTCTCCTGCGTTTGTATTAAAACGTAAGTCAGCTAGTCTATCCAATGCACTACCCTGGGTATTGCTTACAGAGATCAAAACCGCTCCTTTATCTTTGGCAATTTTAGCTGCACTGATAGCGTCTTTACTTTTTCCTGACTGACTCAAGACTACAACCGCTGTATGAGGCTCCAAAATTGCTCTTCTAGAAACAAACTCATCAGCAAATTCAAATTCAGCATTGATCATAGCAATCTCCTCAAAATAATAATTCCCCATCATAGCGGCATGAGCTGAACTTCCTAATCCCAAAAAAACATATCTTTTAATCTTTTTCAGCTTACCTATCATTGATTTTTCTGAAAATCTTATTTGTCTCTTCTCATAATCAACATGTTCTTCAAACAAAGAAGAAAGGACTTCTATTTGCTGAAAAATCTCATGATGCATATAATATTCAATTTGTTTTGGCTTTTTTCTCCTCATATATATATTATACAATATTAGGCCCACAAAAAAAAGCAGTAGTTGTATAAACCTACTGCTTGTGAATTTTTTCAAATTATCAGCGTGAAATGAAGCCTTGATTAGACATTCTTATCTGAATCATTTTAAATAGATAATGAAAATGTTTTTCGACTTGAGATCTATTAAAATAGACTCTTTTACTATTACCAAACAAGAGACACTGGCTAATGATTTTTTCATCGTCAGCTATTTCGATACTCGCGGCTAAGGTTATTCTTTCTTTGTTATAAAACATGCTATTTGAAATAATTCTCGCCTTTTCCTCTTTAGTCTCTGACCTTTTATGATTTATATTCGAGTAATACATAGCATCTGCTTGCAACCTCGAAACATAATCTCTCAAAAAATAATATATGTCTTCATCGTTGTTCAAATTAAAATTTGCTCTAGCAGCCCTAGTCTTCATTGCCCCCTTGAGCTCCCTCAAGGCAAATGACCTAAAGCTGTCTCCTTTTTTTTGAGCTATATACATCTCCTTGTCAATTAAATCAATAGTTGACAATACACTCCAACCAGCATCCATGCTAGCTTTTTTAAATGCTCTCACTGCAAGATGTGGCCATCTTTGAACATCATCATCTACCACACTCAATCGGATTCTCAAAAAGAAATCACCGACCTTGTCTTCTCCTACTCTCCTTACAAAAACTTTTTTTGTCAGAATAAGATCTTCGGCTCTTTGAGTATCCAAACTTTCCTCAGGAAGAAAGAATACTTGTTCGGCAATCGCCAGACCACCCAAAAAAAACTGAAACAATAAACACAAAAATATTATCCTTGTCATTTTTTATCTCCTCTGTGTAATTTTTATTTGTAAAAATACAATATTTTTTGATTTTATAATATTACATATTTTTACTTAAATGTCAATGAAAATAAAAAAGCAGTAATAAATCACTGCTTTATATTATACATTTAAATAATAAATCAGAATCCTCTATAAATCTCTATTTACCTCTTTCTTTCCATTATTAACTATCTCTTGATTAATTTCATGAAATAAGTTCTGAAAATACTTGCTAGCATCTTTTAATTTAAACAATTCCGATTTTGTCTTATTGAAAGTCTTCTTTAATTCAAGTTGGCTATTATTTTTCATAATAACATAAACTGCTGGCGATAACATTCTATATGAGATAATATTTTTTGCTATTAACAAGGTTTCTTCTCTCTTTTTCATTGAAATTATTATGTCACCGTCCATAAAAGCTGTAAGTGATTTGATTGAAATTTTTGCTATATATTCTTTCAAAAAATTTTCCACCTGAAAATTACTTTTTAGATCAACTTTTTTCTCTAAAGCTGCTAATTTCAAGCTATTGTATACAGACTTCAAAACATCTTGTTCACGATAAAGCTTTTTTTTCTTGGCATATTCAATATTTGATTCAAGTAACGATAAACTATTTATTTCATACCAACCCATTATTAATGCAGAGTTTATAATAGTTTTTTTCATTTGATTATATTCAGTAATGTCATTACCAATATTCAAAAGCTCTGCTTCTATTGATATTCTTTCCTCTAAATTGTTATTTAGAAAAATTTTTTCAAAAACTATTTCTTCCCTCTGTCCCAATTCTGATATTTTGCTATCAATAGAATTGTTTTCAGCAAAAGATATACTTACACTAAACATTATCAAAAGAACAAAGAACATTATGTTTTTCATTTTTCTCTCCTATTTTTAAAGTGCATTTTTTGTATGACAAGATTAACAAGTTACGTTTTTTTTGTCAAATACTACAATAAAAAACCGTTCTAAACTAAATATTTAGAACGGTTATTTTCTAACTTACAGTAACAGTTTTGGCCAGATTTCTTGGCTTATCTGGATTTATGCCTTTGGCAATTGATGTGTAGTAGGCCAAAAGTTGAAGTGGAACTACGCTAAGAATAGGGCTAAGAAAATCTAGGGTCTCTGGAAAAATTATTAGATCATCAACTTGTTTTTTTAGTTCCTTTTCTTTTGATTTGTTAGTCAGAGCAATTACTTTTCCTTCTCGGCCCTTTATTTCATAAACATTAACCAATGACTTGTTAAAAACAGAGTCATCAGGGATGATAACAAAACTTGGAAAATTCTGATCAATCAGAGCTAGTGGTCCATGCTTCATCTCGCCAAGTGGATAAGCTTCAGAGTGCTTGTAACTTATTTCCTTAAACTTAAGACTTCCTTCCATGGCAGTGATTAAGTTAAAATACCTACCAAGAAAATAAAAATTATCATATTCAAGGTATTTTCTGGCTATAGCTGAAATTTTTCTTGTGCTTTTTAAAGATTCTTCAATCTTGGTAGGCAATTTTTCAAGTTCAAACAAGATCTTTTGACCAGTATCAATAGTCATATTTCTTTGTCTGGCTAAAAATACTGCTAAAAGAACTATACATGCAAGCTGAGAAGTAAATGCCTTGGTTGAAGCCACTCCTCGCTCAGTACCTGCCCTTATACCAATCCCAGCATCTGTTTCTCGCCAAATCCGAGAATCCGGCACATTCAAAATACCCAGATATACATTCCCTTTTATCTTAATTTCGTTCATTACTTCTATTGTGTCAGCTGTTTCTCCTGACTGACTTATCAAAATAAAAGCATCTCTTGGATCAAACACTGGGTGAGAATAACAAAACTCATTGGCAATATGAACCTCTGCCTGAATACCAAATCTATTAAGAAGGAGCTTGGCATAAAGACCTGCGTTATAAGCAGTCCCACAAGCAACAAAATGAAATCTATTTATTCTCCTTATTTCTCTGGAAAAATTCATACCCGACACATTCTTTACTGCAGACAATGATTCAAGTCCACCAAGTTTTGCTGTGCCTGCTTCATGGATTAATCGTCCGCGAAAAGCATTGGCAAAAGTTTCTGCTTGTTCCATTATTTCTTTGAGCATAAAATGCTTGTAATTGTTTTTGCTGTTTTTTTTCTTTCGCTTTTTACTTTCATTGTCATTTCTGGAACTTTCCACCTTCCACCCAGAAGCATCTACGACTGCAATGTTGCCTGATTCAAGCGGTGCCTTGCTGGTAATATTAAACTTTTCAAGTGGAGCAGGATCAGAAACAAGCAAAGAAAAGTCTTTTCCTTTGGCCAAAATAATTGGCCCGCCCTTATTGGCAGAGATAAAATATTCAGGCTCATCTGCTTTGAAAACTACTATTACATTTGCGCCGTCAATAAAATTGATAGTCCTTTTAACAGCTTCAGAAAAACTTGAGCCTTGCTTGTAATACTTGGCTATCAAGTTTACGATTGCCTCAGTATCAGTTTCAGAATATCTCTTCCAGATACCTATTTCCTTCTCAACATCTTTTAAATTTTCAACATTTCCATTATGGACCAAGTAAAAAAGCCTATCATTATCATAATGAGGATGGGTATTAATTTTGTTAATCCCTCCAAAAGTTCGCCACCTATTATGACCAAGTGCCATTTTGCATGGCTTATGAAAATCTGGAATCGTATCTGCCAAATCACTGGCTGTGAAATCCGGTTTTTCTTCAATAGAAATTTTATAGGTTTCCACCTTTCCTTCACAAACTCTACTAAGACCAGCTGAATCATAACCTCTGTGCTCCAAATCATGAAGAGCTTCAATTACTGACTTAGTAGCTGCGCCATTTACTCCAATGTAACCACATATTCCGCACATTTTTTCCTCCTTTATTTTGTAAAGATCTTTTTATTTTAACAAATCCCAAAGTCTTAAGAATATAATTCTTTGAGTTTCATATATCATTTTATTTTCTATTATTACCCCAACTGGCTTGCCTTTAGAGTCACGAGAAATAAAAGCACACCTTCCGCTATAGATAATTACAAAAGTAGCAGACTCATCTTCAGTACCTAGCCATCTCCTCTCGTCAAGACCATGGATCTTTCCGCCTTTGGCAAGTGAAATAGCTTTGACCTTTATTTTTTTTCTAATTCTTGATTTGGTAAAATTCTGCATGGCTTTATTAATATCATCGCTAGAATTAGTGGCTGAGTATATAAAATATTCTTTTTCTTTTTTTGACACCACCTCCAAAACATCCTCCAGAATTTCTTTTATACCTTTTCGACCCTCATGCAATTTACTAGTAGGATGTTCATCTCCTTTTTCCTGTAAAGCTTTAAGTTCAGGAATAAGGTTTTTAATATTTTTTTGATTCTTTTCAAGTTCCTTTTGTTTTTCTTTTAATAAATCAAGTAATTTTTCAGGATCTTCAGCTACAAATTTCTGCTTGGTTTCTTCGTGATAATAAGAAACTAGGCCTTCATCTTGTAATTTTTTCAAAATATCATAAACTGTTCCCCGATTTATTTTGCTAGTAGTTGCTAAATCCCTAACAGATGAAGCGCCGTATTCAAGAAGTGACAAATATATTTTTATTTCTTTATCGTTTAAACCAAGTTTTTTTAAAATTGTTTTATACATATGACGTATAGACATATGTATAGACATATGTCTATACATTTAATTTTCTATTTAATATTTTTATTGAAAAAAGAAGGGGGAGCATATTCAATCAAGCTCCCCATATGTAATTAAGACAAATTTTTTTGTATTGTGGGAAGAAAGATTAAACAGCTCCCCTCACTAGTTTGTCTTATTGTTTTTAAAAAGAACATTGATTATATTTCAATTATAACACCTAAATAT
The DNA here is from genome assembly GCA_002869165.1 of Candidatus Parcubacteria bacterium. GTDB lineage: Bacteria > Patescibacteriota > Patescibacteriia > Patescibacteriales > UBA12075 > BM705. The sequence continues at coordinate 13,422 of PKTK01000015.1, forward strand.
ATTTTGTCAATATTTTTTCTACACTTTTTATATATTTTTATTATTTTCTTTATTTTTAGCTGATTTTTTGTAACTTTTTGTCATTATATTTAATCAATAATTTAAAGTTATCCACAAAAAAAAGAAGGTGCTTAAAAAATAAACACCTTCTCTGTTAAAAACTAAGTACCCATACCGAAGTATTTAAAATGTTTTCTGACGAAAGAATTTTTAGCATATACATTTCTAAGATCAAATATTATATTGCCATTCATAATTCTTTTCACTTCATCAAAATCAAGAGCTCGATATTCTTTCCATTCAGTAACCAATACAATGGCATCAGCCTCGTAAATCGCTCTATAAACATCATCAAAAAAATTCAAACTTTTTTGATAATATTCCTCCATATTATTCAAAACCACTTTAGCGCCAGGTATTCCCTTTGGACATGTTGCGTTTACTGTTACTCCTTTTCTTAGCAATTGATTTATTATTTCAATTGCAGGTGACTCACGAACATCATCTGTCTCTGGTTTAAAACTTAAACCAAGCACAGCAACTTTCATGCCGCCAATAGCAACAATTTTAATTATTCTGGCTACAGTGGTTTCAATGTGCTTTTTGTTTGAACGGTTAATTGATGAAATAATCGGCAGATCAAGACCATTTAATTTAGAAATATAATCTAGTGCTAAGACATCCTTGGGAAAACAGCTTCCTCCATATCCTGGACCCGGATTCAAAAATTTAGATGATATCCTACCATCAGCACCCATAGCTTTGGCGATATTTTGAACATCTGCTCCAGTTTCATTGCATAGTTGCGCCATTTCATTTATAAAAGCTACTTTGCTTGCCAAAAAAGCATTACAGGCATACTTGATAAGTTCTGCGGTTTCATTTTTTACTTCAATATACAAATCATCACGAAGTTTTATTGAGCTATACAGATTACGCATCATTTCTCTTGCAAATTCACCGTCTGGTCCCTTTTTTGAACCAATTACAATCTTGTCGGGATGTTCAAAATCATATACCGCACATCCTTCGCGCAAAAATTCAGGATTTGAAACTATGTGCACTTTAACATCTTCCTCAAACACCGAAATATTCTTGGCCTTATCGATAATGTCATGAACTTTTTTACTTGTCCCAACAGGCACGGTTGATTTGATAATAATAACGATTTCTTTTCTTAGCATTGATCCAATTTCTTGGGCTACTTCTTCAACATAACGAAGATTTGCCTCACCATTTTCCTTCTGTGGTGTTCCGACTGCAATAAAAACTACTTGAAAACTATCAAGCGAATGAAGGCGATTGGTAAAATCTAGCCTTCCGTTTTCTCTGTTCTTTTGAAGCATCTCTTCAAGACCTGGTTCATAAAACGGCATCTTACCATTTCCAAGTTTATAGATTTTTTCTTTATCTATGTCCAGGCACACCACCTTATGACCATAATTTGCCAAGCAAACACCTGTAACCAACCCAACATAACCTGTACCATAAACTAATACTTTCATTTTCTTGCTCCTTTTTATTTAAATGAACGATTTTTTATCTATTATTAGATAATATTATTGTATTTTATACAGTGATTTTAGTCAAGAAATAAATCAAGATAAATTTTTTTGCTTCCTTTTTGTATATAGGTTTACAAATAATTATACAGTATCTTGATATTCACTAGATTCCCTTACCTCGCTTCGCTCGCCCCCGCAAGAAGACGGGACAGGCGGGAATGACAAAAAGGGGGGAGATTAAAAAAACAAGTTAATATAAAAAACACCATTGTTCTGACCTGCCAAGCTACTCTTCCAGGGTTTCCTCCCAAGGCGGACAGGCAGGTACATTACCGTTGTCTAAGCTGAAAGGTTGTTTTAGGCACAAAAAAACACCATTGTTCTGGCGGCGACCTACTCTTCCAGGGCTCAGGCCCAAGTACCATCGGCGCTGAAGGGCTTAACTTCTGAGTTCGAGATGGGATCAGGTGTGACCCCTTCGCTAGAACCACCAGAACAATGATGTTTTTTAAATCACGTGTGAGTGATTTATCCGCCACACCAGAGGTGTTTTGGGCGGATAAGAATTGAATGTCTAGTTGTAAATGTTTAATATTTTAGTTTTTTTAAGACAGATTTCTTGGTTGATAAACAACCTAGCCTAAAAAAATACTAAATTTTATAAACATTACAACTAAACATTCAATTATATCAAAATTTTTTGATAAAAATAACAAAAATGTGGGAAAATCAAATGAATTATTAGTACTCCTCTGCTGAACACATTACTGTGCTTACACATAGAGCCTATCAACGTCGTAGTCTCCGACGATTCTATGAAACCTAATCTTGAAGACGGCTTCGCGCTTAGATGCTTTCAGCGCTTATCCAAACCGAAGGTAGCTACCCGACAGTGCCCCTGGTGGGACAGCCGGTACACTAGAGCTTCGTCATTCCCGGTCCTCTCGTACTAGGGAACGGACTTCTCAAGTTTCCACGACCATAGTGGATAGGAGACCGACCTGTCTTACGACGGTCTGAACCCAGCTCGCGTGCCTCTTTAATGGGCGAACAGCCCAACCCTTGGGAGCTTCTTC
>PKTK01000007.1 GCA_002869165.1 Candidatus Parcubacteria bacterium
TCACGATCGTAAACATCAAGGTATTAACAATTTAACTCCTTTTCAACGACTAGCCCAGTTTTATGCTAATAGTGGTGACAACGCTTGACGAATGTACACTGAGAGGGGATTTAAAAACAGTCCTAAGCCTGTTTTTATTTTGATTCAATATTTAGATATGCAAAGATAAAAAAATGAACAAACAAAAGCATGTTCATTTTTTTTATTTGGTTTTAAGAAAGGGTTTTTTGTTGAGAGTATTTAATTACTTAAACTTCCTCCTTTAATGTTTGTTAGACCAGGTATTTTAGTAAATACTCTTTCTGTTTGACCAGTATAGCTACCAAATTCACCAATATTATGACTGTAATTAAAATTAGTTTGCATGTTTTCAATCGTTACTTGCAAGGTTTCATCCCTTAGGGAGTTGGTAGGAGTAATAAAACCACGTAATATAAACTCAGCGGTTGTACCTGGCTCAATGACTAGATCATTTTCATTTCCATAAGTATAGGCAAAATCTATGTATAGCTTGTCTTCTGCGGTTGTGGAGGCAAAGGCTTGTTTTTCACCATTTGCTCCGCCAACTCGTTCTATCCAGAATTTTTCAAATGAAATATTATCTGTCTTATTTAGAGTAAAGGTTGATTGAGCTAGTTTAACACCCAAAAGATCACCATCATAATCAATGTTTGTTGAATTTGGGGCAGTGACTTTAAAACTGAATATATCTTGTTTACCAATAGTTAAAGTATCGTTAGAAAAGTCAGATGAAACAGCTGTAATTATAGCCCCCATGATAGTACTAGACTTAGAAACAGTGGCAACTGGTTCATTTTTTAGGGTTTGTCCAGTGTTTGCTCCTATTACTTTTCTTGTGTATAAATCTTCATCGTTTGGAATAGCTAAGTGAAAATATTTACCAGCTTGGGCGGTTGAGTCAGCTGATGGAGAATTGGAGTAATCAATACTCTTAACAAGCCCATATATGTAGAGGTAAGTGATTCCGTCAGTAGGAATAAGAAAGTCTATATCTTCAAATAATGCTTTTGGATTAGCGCCTTCGCCAAAATCAGCGTTTGCTAATAGATCCGTCATGGAATTATCAGTAAAGAGATAAAGAGTCTGAGTGTCATCAGAGAAAATTTCTTCAGAACCATCATCAGTTATAGCCTGTATCACCAAGTCTTCTAAAATTGCATTTTCGTTTTGTACGCTTAGTAGTAGTTTGCCTAGCGGTCTAAGTCCGCCAGCTAAGACATTTCTATTGTTTGAGTAGTATGATTCTGTTGTGTCAAATTCAATTGAATAGGAACCGGTGGACGTGATATTGAATATAGTTCCAGTTGTAGAATCAATTTCATATTGTTCAGCTGGTAAAGCAGTATTATCTTCATCTATTACTGAGTAGTTAGTTGTTGAATCTGCCCACTTAAGTGCATAAGTGCCACTCTGGACTAAGGTTTTGACATCAGCTCTAACAACTACTGCTACAGTTCCGTTGGCAGGAATGGTCATAGTGCCAGTAAATTTAACAGACGTTGTTTCTAGAGAAGCTTCATTATCCAGAAGCACTTCATCGCCATTTCCATCAATGTAGTAGAGGGAGAGTCTATCAAAAGCATCACTAAAAGAGTCATTACTCGTTCCACCTCCGAAAATACCTTGAAAATTTACAGATTTTATTTGTAAGTCACTAACTTCATTTGCAGAGATTCTTCCTTTGAAAAGCAATATATTTCTCTGGTCAGATGTGTAGCTTGCTTCATCGGAAGCTAAGTTACTAAAAGTTACCACTGGAGTAGTTGTGAAGCCACAGTACTTATCAAATTTGGGTTGCAAAGCAGAAATATTCTTTTCGTATTTAGCTATTTTTTTTATAACGTTTTTACATTTTGATTTACTGATTGCAGAGCTTGGATTAGCAGGGTCGTAATTTAGTCCGCAATATCTCTTTTTCTGTAAAAGATATAATGTTATTTTTTTTTCATAGGAGCTTTGAGACTTTAAAACCTTATAACATTTTTTTGAATCGATTGCTTTGCTTAAATCATAAGTTGAAGCGTAGGAACTTGTTTGGAAATCAGCAGAAACTAAAAATATTGTTGCAAGGGCTGCCCCAACTAAAAAGGCAAGCACAAAAACGCTTTGCCAGGTTTTTATTTTGGTCTTGGCTATAAAAACATAACTACGACCCAGCCAGGAATATGACTCTTTGACTGCTTCATCAATGGGACGTGTGTCCCGAGGATTTTTGTTATCCATAAAATTGAGGATTAATTTTTAGTTTAAGTTAATAAATTTAATAATGTCAGAGCGAGCAACAATACCAACTAGTTTGTTGTCTTTGTTTATAACTGGTAATGTTTTGAGAGTGCTTTCGCGATATTTTTTTAGTAGAACCTCTACATCATCATTTTCTGATACAGTCATACAGTGACTAGACATGATATCTTTGGCAGTTGATTTGAGTAGTATGTTGGAAGTTTCTTTCTGTTTTCCTTGAACATTTTTGTGAAGTTTACTTTTTTTAATAAAATTAATATAGGTAGGTAGATAGATATTGGGGAAGCCTTTGATAAAAAAATCAGACATGGTGATAATACCTGTAATATTGTTGTTTTTATCTATAACAGGAATGCCATGAATTCGATTTTTAGTAAGTATTTCTGCTACATCCGTAACTTTTGTTTTTTCTGCTGCAGAAATAACCCTTTTAGTCATTATTTGTTTTATTTTCATAATTATAGATAGCTGTTTCTAATCTCATTATAACATTATTTTATATAAAAGAAAAATAAATTTGTGAATTTAAATAATGATGCGCAGACTTGGTTTCCGCCAGAGAAGGGGAATAAGTCAACACTTGGAGTGATTGATTTTTTGAAAAGTAAGCATAAGAATAAATAGTTTTATCACATATCACGTATCACACAGCACATATCACATAACAAAAAAAAACAGGCTTAGGCCTGTTTTTTTGTTATGTGATATGTGCTGTGTGATATGTGACATAGCTTGTATTTTCCCCCATATCTGTTAGTATTTAAAGGTTGTTTTTGGCTAGAATTTATATTTGCTAAACAGCGTAATAATAGGTATAATAATAATATTCGATATGAAAAAAATAATTTATTTTATAATAGTAATAATTGCCCTCGGGGGCGCTATTTTATATATAAAACAAGACAAAGGAGAGGCTCAGGTGGTGGAAAATCCAGAAAATATTTATGTTGAGCCAGTTGTGGAGGAGTCAAAAGATCGAGTAGAAAGTTATGAGATTTTGGAGGGTAGTACTTTTGCAGAAACTATGACTGATCAGGCTAGCACTACTTATTCTGAAGCCATGGCTATTTATAATGCATCTGTTGATGTATATGATTTAGTTAAAGTTAGGGTTGGCCGGACTATTGATTTGGTTTATGACAAGGATACAGACGAGCTTAAGGAGCTTCAGTATCAAATTGATTCAGAGGAGAAGTTGTTTGTAACTCTTACTCAAAATGCTAGTTCTACACGTGAGTGGTTGGCTAGACGTGAGGATATCCCATATAAAGTTCGGGAGCGAGTTGCTCGTGGTACAGTTGAGACTAGTATGTATGAAGCAGCACTTGAAAATGATATAGATATTAGAGCTATTATAGAACTAGCTAACGCTTTTCAATGGTCAGTTGACTTTGCTATGGACCCTAGAGTAGGAGATACATTCGAGTTTTTGTACGAAGAGAGATATCTTGATGGTGAGTATGTGATGCCTGGCCAGGTTTTTGCGGGAAAGTATGTAAACAACGGTACAGAATTGTATGTTTATTATTTTGAAGAATCAGAAGAAAATAAAGGTTTCTTTGACGAGAACGGAAACTCTGTGCAGAAAATGTTTTTGAAAGCCCCTGTCGAGTTTAGATATATTTCATCTGGCTATACAACAGGCAATAGGGTTGTGATGGAGATTGGTTTATCTGGTCCTCATCGAGCAATTGATTATGCAGCTGCTCTGGGGACACCCATTAGAACAGTGGGTGATGGGGTAGTAACACATGCGGGATGGAGTAGTGCTGGTTATGGATATTTAACCAAAGTTAGACACAATGGAACATATTCAACGAATTATGCCCACCAGTCCAAAATTGCAGTTAGCGTGGGTCAAAGAGTGAAGCAAGGTGAGGTGATTGGATATGTTGGTTCAACAGGATATTCTACTGGTCCACACCTTCACTATGAAATGGTTAAAAATGGAGTTAAAATAAACCCTCAAAACGAAATATTGCCTCCTGGGGATCCTATTAAGGAAGAAAATTTAGATAGATATTTTGAGCTCAAAACTCAATACGATGAAAAATTAAAACAAGAGTAACTATGGCATTAATCAAAAATACATTTTATTTAGCTTTTTTAAGTTTTATTTATTTTTTCTTTTGTGGTTTTTTTGTTTTATTACTTGTAAATTTTTTTACCAGAAATATGATCTGGGCTTTTTACGAGAATAGTTTAGACATTTCTCTTATCAATGCTGTAATAGCATCTTTGGGTATTTGGTTTTCTGTCAAGAAAATATCCCCAATTTTTAAAACAAAAATTCATAGAGACTCATTTATTCCTTTTGTTATTGCATCTAGCGTATATATGTTTGTAGCTTCAGTTTTTTCCTTTTTTATTATTATGTCAGAAATGGATGTTGAGGCAATAAATTATCAGATTGTAAATTCAATAGTTTTATTTGTTGTGTTTGTTGTTTTTAGTAATTATTATTTTCTAAAAAAGAAAGATTAATATGGAGTCATTTATTTTCTATTTATACGGAGCTATTTTTATAGTTACAGGGTATTTTGTTTTAATATTTATTTTTGACCTCTTGCTTCGTGGTTTTTCTCCTTTTATTCCATCTCGGCCTTGGGTAGTTGAACAGTTAATGCCTGAAATCATATTACCGACCAATAAACCAATTAAATTAGTCGCTTTTTCTAGTGGTAGATCAGGTTTCTTTAAAACATTAGGAGAAAAGTATCCCAATGCTGAGCTTATCGGATATGAAAATGCAGTATTTCCGTATTTGGTTGCCAAAACTCAAGCATTCCTCAGACGGTCCAGAATACAAATCCGTTATAGCGTAATCCATCGCATGGACGTGCATGACGCTGATTTTATTTATTGTCATCTTAGACCTGACAAGATGAGAGGTCTAGGTAAAAAGCTTAAATTTGAATGCAAAACAGGCACAATAGTTATTAGCACGGGTTTTGTAATTCCATATTTAGAGTCAAATAGAATTATTGAACTACCTGACAAAGAGGGACGTTTTGCTTTTTTGTCAAAGAATCAGGATTTATTTCAGAAGAAAAACAAAAAATTCAAAAAAGAAAAAAAAGCATTTTTTTATGAAATATAGATTTTTGTATGTAGATAATATTAGAGTGAAAGATGGAGTTTAATAGATAGAATTATCAACTACGAAATATCAATTAAGAATTAAGAATTAAGAATTAAGAATTAAGAATTAAAAATTAAGAATATCCTTACTTAAGTGTCATTCTTCGCTAGCGTTTTAGAATGACACTTTTTTGTTACTCTTGAGTAAGTAAAGAATCCCGAGGACTTTGTTTTTGATTAAAAAACTACCCTCTGCCTTCGACCAGAGGGGATTTATAAAATTACTAAAAGTAAAAAAATTATATTCTTAACAAAATATTAATTTAAATCTGTTTATTATATAGCTAAGGTTGTTTAGTTAGAGAGAATTGAAACTTGACGGGTTTTTGTGTTATAATAAAGTTAATATGGGTGAGGAAAATATTAAATATAAATATAGAAAATGGCCATTACTTGTACCAACTTATTTTCTATTTGCTTTTTTATATTTTGTTTTAGTATATTCTTTTTCTGAATTCACTTTTAGAGCTTTAGCTGACACTTTGGTGATGACTTTGTTTGTTGTGACTACTCCTGTTTTGGTTTTTTTTGATTTAAAAGTAGTAAGAATAAAGAGCTTCGTTCCTTTGTTTTTGCATATTATTTATTCATGGTTAATCGTATCTTTACTAATCTATGCTATTCTTCGTACATATCTTGAAGCTGAAGAATGGTTTGGGGCGATTGCTTTATTCTTTTTATTATTTATTTATAATCTTTTTTGGTTAAGTTCTTCTGCTATAGTGTTTCTTGTAAAAAAGAAAAATATCAAGAAAGAAAAAACTTTACTATGACTTATTTAAATATGTTATTTGAAAAGGCATTGTTTTTATTCGATAAATTTGTAGTTTATTCTGAAAATTTAAGTCCATTGGAATTATGGTTTGTATACGCAATAGGATTTTTGGTTTTTTTGTATGCAATTTATCGAACATTAGGAATAGGAGGGCTAGTGTCAGTAACAGCAATTGTTTTTTTTGCCTGGGTTTGGATAAGTGGCGGTTTTTGGGAAAAATGGCAAGAAAGACAGGCAAATGAAGCCAAGCATATGCAGTTAATACAGGAGGAATTAAGAAAAGATCCTTTAGACGGGTAGAAAAAACAATGAAAAATAAATTATTTTTAATATTTATATTTTTTGCTGTGCAAACAGTTCAGGTTTATGCAAGCGAATTAACCGGCAGAATTCTTTTACAAGTAGAAGAGAATGGTGAAGCCTGGTATGTTGCTCCGAACGGAAATGAAAGACATTATTTGGGTAATCCAGATGATGCTTTTGAGATAATGAGAGAAATGGGAGTAGGTATAAGTAATAATGATTTAGCTAAAATTTCAGTCGCCCTAGATCATTCAGTGGGAATGGATTCTGACAGCGATGGTGTGATCGATGAAATTGAAAAAGCAATTGGCACAGATATATATTTAAAAGATACAGATGAGGATGGCTATAGCGATAAACAGGAAATAGAAAATAGCGCTGATCCAATATCTAAGGGACAGTCAAAGATAGATATAAATTTTTCCAAACAACAAGCAGGAAAAATATTTTTGCAAGTTGAGTCTAAAGGTGAGGCTTGGTATGTAGCTCCTGATGATTATCACAGGTATTATTTAGGTAGACCATTGGATGCTTTTAATCTGATGAGAAACTTGGGTCTTGGAATTAGCAATGAAGACTTAGAAAATATTTTGGCAAAAACGCCAAATTTTAATACAGGGAAGTTTGAGCAAATTGTTCACAACCTGATAAATAAAGAAAGAGAAAAAGAAGGCTTGAATGATCTGGCTTGGAATGAAAATATAGCTTCAGTTGCCAGAGAGCATAGTCAGAATTTAGCTCAAGAAAATAAAGCTTTTACACAAATTGAGGCCTTGTGTTCTTATCCGATGATTCATCACGAGGGTTTTAATTTTGGTGATTATCAATCTGATAGATTGAATAATCGAGGAATATATTATTATAACATGACCGGAGAGAACATTGCTTTACTCAGTATGGCCTCTGTTAGGTTAAATTATGTAGAAGGAACAATAAGTGAGAATGCTTTTTTGAATTGTTCAAATAAACAGGAGGAGTGGTCAAGTAGTTTTAAATTGGAACTTGAAGAAGTAGATGGTATAGACGAAAAGAAAAGTATAATACGAGCTGAAATAGAAAAAAGAAAAAATGATTTTGCTACTATACCTTTTCTTGGATTAGAAATGATAAGGTGGGATAGTGAAGAGGAGCTTGCGGAGGAAAGCGTAGAGGGTTGGATGAATAGTCCAGGCCACAGGCAAAATATTTTGACAGCCGAGTACGATGAGGCAGGTGTAGGAGCGGAATATGTAGAAGGTTATATTATTGTAACTCAGGTTTTTATTAGAAGAACAGATTGTGGATACAAAAACAGCGAGTGCTGTTATGAAGACACTAATTATTATTGCTATAAACCTTATTCATGCACAAATGGATATTGTTTGTGATTATTAAAGTATGAAATGTCCAAAATGTAACATAATAATGGATATAGTGAGAACCAAATCTCATTATTATCAAAATCTAATGCTTGATCAATGTCCTGAATGCGGAGGTATTTGGGTTGATGAAGGCGAGCTTTATCAAATTCAAAAGGGTGAAGCTAGGATTATTGAAACCAAGAATATGCCAAAGCTGAAAAAGTCTTTGATGCATGATGATAGGCCGGCAATTTGTCCACGCCACAAGATTCCAATGCTTACATTTCGTGATCCAAATTTTCCATCTAATATACCAGCTCGCAAATGTCCGATTTGCCATAATTTATTTTTTGAAAGAGGCGATCTTACAAAGTGGCAAGCATATGTTATTAGACGCTGGCCAACTGAAAGTGATAGATGGGTAGGTAGAGTAAAAAAATAAGTTCTCAAATAAAAAAGCATCCCCATGCCAACAAAATTTGAAACAATTGAAAAATCAAGAAAGGAAGCAGATTTGTCTGAGCTTCCTTCTGTTAGACATGTTCAAGAAAAAGAAAAAAAACATATTGAGGAGAAGCTAATGTCGTGGAGAGAAAAAACAGATTTCAATAAAGCAAGGTTACAAGAAAAATCAATAAATGAATTGATAAATATTAAAAAAGATGTAAAAAAAGATTTGAGAAAAATTCAGAAAGATTGGGAAAGAAATGCGCCAAAAAACGTTCAGGAAACCATAACTGAGATAGAAAAAAATAGCACCAAGGAAGAAGCTGAAAGTTTTAAACAATTATTTCTTAATATGCGCAAAGAAGTGATTGCAGAAGCTGAAAGGGTTTTGGATGAAAAGGCTGAGCAAAAAAGAAACGAAGAACAAAAAAAAGAAGAAGAAAATAAAGTACAGTCATTAGAACAAAAAATAAATGATAATGAATCAAAGTCAGACAATAGTGAACTAGAAGAATTAGAAGATATATTAGATTATCCTGGAAATAATCAACTGATTCAAAATGCAAAGGAATCTGAGCCAGAAGAAATTAGTGATGAAGAGATTGATAGACTAGCAGAAGAAGCTTATGACTTAGAGATTGATCAGGATGAATATTATAACGAAGAAGATAAGGAAAAATTATCAGGATCTTGGAAGGAGTTTAGAGAATGGTTTGTAGAGGAGCATATCAAAGATAGTTTTTCTTTTAACATGTTATCTTTAGCAGGTTATGGTGCATCTTGGCTTAGAAGTAAAAGCATGGGTAGTATAATGAGAGGGGCAGCCAAGGTAAGCAAGAAGCACAAAATGACCCATGATTTTTTTAAAGAATTTGAAAATTTATACAAAGAAGACTCTGAAGAAATAAAAGAAATGATTAAATCTGACAACATGACTGGTTACCAAAAACTCGGTGGTGTAGCCCAAGGTTTTGGACATATAGCTAGGTTGTCTAGAGTATTATATGATGCAACAAGTTATGGCGCTGGTATGGCGGTAAATCCATTTAGACATGTTACTTTAGTTGCGATGGGACTAGGAAGAGGCTCAGAAGCATTTAAAAGATCTATTTACAATAGAGATGACAGAGTAGAGAAGACACGCATTGAAGATCCGCTTGAGGCAATGGATTACGATGAAAAGATATTTAATATTGATCTTAAGAAAAAAAGTACGGATAATTTGTATAGCGAAGATTTAGAGAAATTATATCAGAAGAATATTCCAAAGGATTTACTAGATAGACTCGATAAAGCAAAAGAAGTTGATGTTATGACTTCTTTTATACAACGTTTGTTTATGAATAGAATAGAGTCAAAGGTGGGGAAAATAGTCAATAAAATAGAAAAAATTCAAAATAGTGATAAGGATAAAGAAAAAAAAGAGAAAAAAATAGAGAATGTTTATCATAAATATAGAAAATTACTTAAAGACTTGGATAAAATAGTATCATATGCAGGACAGGTTGATACTTTATCATATTCTGCGCGAATTGCAGAAACTTCTTTTAAAACAACAGCAAATTTATTAATTTTGGATTCGGTATTAAAATTAGCAAACGCAAGTCATTTGTATGAAATTTTTGAAAGAGCTTGGGAGAAAGGAGATGCCAATGTAGAGGGTTATGAAGATATTGAAAAAGTAGCTAGTCATAGCATGGCTACTTCAGTAGAAATATCTCGTGATCAAGAATTAAATAATAGTGAGAGCTTAAGTATTTCCAAGGATGGCCCCGAAGATCCTCAAGTTGCTCAAGGTTTGCGTCAGGGAATTGAGGAAGAACTTCCTTCAGAACAAGAATATGTAGATGATGAAATTGATAGTCAGGAACAAAGTTTAATTAAAAAGTTGGGGAATGCAGAAGGCCCAGATCAAGAATTTTCTAAAATCGACACGCCTTCCTCGGAAGCACCAGCAACAGAAGCACCGACAACAATAAGTGAACAAGATATTTTAAATGAAGAAAAATTTGAGGAGCAACTGAGACTCGCTACTATTCATGCCGGAGCAGGCTCTAATTCAGTTGAAGGAGTTATTATAAAGCAACTTGTCGATGATCCAAAAGAATTCGGGTTTAATGGAGATCTAAATGATCAAACAGAAATAAAAAGATGGGCAGGATCACAGGCTCACCGAATTGCCATTGATAACAAGTATTTTGATCCGCAAACCGGTCAAGGAGTGCGCTTGAAAGCAAGCAGTATTGATACTAATGCTTATATAATAAAAAATGAAGGTGGAAGAATAGTGGTTCAGGAGTATGTGAATGGTGAATTGAGGGAGAATGCTAGTGAATTGAATACAAATGAATATTTGCATCAAAATAAACCAACTGAATCAAACATTCGTGCTGGGTCTTTAGAAAATCAAAGTAAAGCAACAGAAAAATATTTCTTGGATGAAGTAACAAAACATAGCTTAGAAAGATATGGTTTTGACGATGAAGCTTTGGAGAAAATAGATATTGATACCAGTGAAGCTTTAGATGAAAAATCAATTGAGAAAATAAATTTTGTTATTTCTCACAATTATGATACTGATAAAAGCATTGAAATAATAAATAATGCTCAGGTATTTAATTTAGATCTAGCAAGTTCTGAAGATTACTATACTCAGTTGCATGCTTTCGAAGGGAATAGTAGAGCTCAGCAAGGGGTAATTGAAATACTAGAAAACAAGAATTATAAAGATGGCTTGCAAATGCTTTTTGGTACAGAGGCAGGAGATTTATTTAGATATGGGGAGGGAGAATATGGTCTAAAAGAGATAGCTCCAGGTTATGACATGGTACTCAAGAACGATGGCGGTATCTTAAGTTTTGGTCTGGATGGACCATTTGGCAAAAATTACACTCGCGGAGGCTGGACTCTTCTATTTGATCCAAATATTGAATTGAATCAAGAAAATTTAAATAAAGTAATGGAAGTAGTGAGAAACTTGAGAGAAAAAAAGTAGCAAAATTGATTTGTTACTTTTTTCGTTTTCTCTCGTATTAAATTATAGATATGAAAAATGATTTGGACTTGGTAAAAAAATGCCAAAATGGTGATAAAGAAAGTTTTGGCCTATTGTATGACAAGTATATTGAAAAAATATACTCTTTTGTGTATTGCAAAACTCATCACAAGGAGACAGCCGAAGATATTGTGGCCAAGGTCTTTATGAAGGCAATAAATAAAATAGATACTTTTAAAGAAGGAAGTGGAACTTTTCAAGCTTGGCTGTATATGATCGCTAGGAATACAGTAATTGATCATTATCGTACAGAAAAAAAAGATGCTAACATTGATGATTTTTTTGATCTTGATTCAAATGATGACATTGTACGTGATACGGATATAAAAATAAAGTTAGAAAAGGTTGAAAAATATTTACATATTTTAAAAAGTGAACAAAGAGATATTTTAATAATGCGATTTTGGCAAGACATGTCATTTGCAGAAATTGCTCAAGTAATTGGTAAGAGCGAAGGGGCTTGTAAAATGAATCTTGCTAGAACTCTTAAAAAACTCAGAGAGGAAATGCCTGCTGATATGTTTATTTATTTGTTACTTGTGGGAGGGTTGATTCGTTAAAAATATTAGAAATAAAAAATCTATATTATATTGTCATTTCGAACGAAGTGAAACGAAGAGACAAGGTGAATTGTCGAAGACAAGAGAGGGTGCCCTGGGGTAAAAATCCCTTAAATTTAGAAAAATATTCAGGCCAAGGGATCTCTCGCTAGCGCTCGAGATGACAAGTATTAAGAGTTGTATAAATATATGAAAATACAAGAAATATTACAAGAAATATATAAAATCGATGATGATATGAAGAATTATGAAAAGGAACTAGAAAAAATTATTCAATCTTTTATCAAAGAAAAACCTGAAGTAAATATTGATAAAGATTTTGTTATCCGACTTAAAAATAAACTTATGAATCAAGAAATTAGCCCAAGAGAAAAAACTAAATTTTCATTCACAATGCCAAATTTCGTTTTTGCAGGTGCTGGTGCGGCGCTTATGTTTTTGTTGATGCTTCCGTTCGTTGTAGATTTTTCAACTTTTAATAAAACGAACTTATCTCAAAATGATAGCTGGTCAGCTAGAATTGAAAGTTTACAAAAAAATGCCTTTGGATCATTGTCATCTATTACGAACTCGCAGGATGGAGACGAATTTGCTCTGAACGAAAGCGCTAGAAGCATTACAAATGCGGATGCCTTGGAGGCTAGTGATGATATTGCCCCCAAGCAAGTTATAAGAACAGAAGAAGCAGTGGGTCTTGGTGGCGGAGGTACAATGGGAGCAGACACAGTTTCTGGAAAAATGATAGCTCCGTATTACAACGAAATTGAATATGTTTATACTGGCGATGATTTTGATTTAGAAGGCGATGAAGATTTGGTTTATAAACGTGTAAGGTCAAATGCTATAAACAATATACTTGCCAATGGTATTTCAAATGTTGGTGGTGGATTGATTGATACTTCTAATTTTTCTGATATTCAGGTAAATAGTTTAAATCTGGTAGAGACAAAAGAGTTTGGTTATAGTATCAACTTTAATTCTTACGACGGGGCTATTAGCTTATATAAGAATTATCAAACTTGGCCAAATGTAAATAATAAATGTCGAGATGAAAAATGTTTCGAGCAGAATAGATTAAGCATAGAAGACATTCCGTCAGATGACAAAATAATCGCTATTGCTGATAGCTTTCTTGGAAAATACGGAATTGATACTTCAGTTTATGGGGAAGCGCAGATGCAAAATGATTGGTTGAGTTATTATGAGAGAGCAGAAGACAAGGATAATTATTACATCCCAGAAGAAATACAATTAATCTATCCTTTGGAGATCGAAGGCCAAACTGTATATAATGAAGACGGTAGGGCTAGTGGCTTGACAGTTTCGGTAGATGTTAGAAACATGAAAGTTGCTAATGTTAACTCTATTAGACAGAACGAGTTTGTAAGCAGTGTGTATGAACTGGAAAATGATGAGAATAAAGTTATAGAATATATTGAATCAATGGGGAACAGAAATTATTATAGGGGTGATGATGTAGAAGTGAACAAGGTTCAGATTCAACTTGATAACCCAGAAATGATTTTAATGACTTATTATCTTT
Source organism: Candidatus Parcubacteria bacterium (assembly GCA_002869165.1). Classification (GTDB taxonomy): domain Bacteria; phylum Patescibacteriota; class Patescibacteriia; order Patescibacteriales; family UBA12075; genus BM705. The sequence goes on from PKTK01000007.1 coordinate 13,430, forward strand.
ATAATGAAGAAGATGGAAGCAGTGAGGAGCTGTTTATTCCAGCGCTACTTTTCCCAGTTGTTAACTATGAAGAAAGCGAGTATTTGTATGGTAGGAAATATGTTACAGTTCCGCTTGTTAAAGAAATATTCGATGAATATTATCAGCAAAGTACACAAGACGATGATTTTATACCAAGACCTATAGAACCAATGCCACTTCTTGATAGAGAAGACGAGGTTATTACAGAAGAAATAGATGAACCGGCTAAGGTGGAAAATGATAATGAATAGAATTTTTAAAAGATTTAAGATTTAAGAATACCATCTTCCTAGGTGTCATTCTGAATGGAGTGAATAATCTCGTATCTTCTGTTATTAATGGGATTATTCATTGTCACTCAGAATGACACTTTTTTGTTATGTGATATGTGTTTTTTTATTTTTAATAAAATATGTTATAATATTTGTATAAAATTAGTATTATTCTCATATGAAAAAAGCATTCCCCAAGCTATTTGTGATAGCGTTTTTAACGCTAGTTTTTTTGTTGGCTAATTCATTTCTCGTAACCAATGCAATAGATCAACATAATGCTACTGACGAAATAGTTTTGCCCAATGGCTATGTTGGTGGTGGAGTTGCACAAAATTGGCGTTCTGATGATGGTCAATGGGCCTACACCCTTCCGTTTGATTTTACTTTTTATGGTGAAACATATAGAGATATTAAAGTAGGTTCCAATGGTATGATATGTTTGGATGATGCTGATGATTGTAGATCCTCTACCTATAATTTTGAATCTCTTTCCTCTCGTCCCATGATAGCCCCCTTGTATCTAGATCTTCGCACCAATGTAAACTCTAACAATATCTACATTACTGAAAATTCAGATAATGTAATTATTAGATGGAACGCCACTGAATATCCCTACACCGATGACATAGATTTTGAATTGGTTCTGTATGATAATGGTAGTTTTAAATTCAACTACGGTGCCCAAGCAGTTCCACTTGTTGCACATACAGCAAAAGTGGGTTTTTCTAATGGTGACGCAGTTAACTACTTTGAATCATCATATAATGGTAATACAGATTTTAACTGGGTAGATTCTCTAGCCTACGGCTTCACCCCAATGATCAGTTCATCTATTCCAGCCAACAATGGCACTGGCGTCAACCTAGACCAAAACTTAACCATAACCTTCGACAGACCCATGTACAGAGCCACCGGCACTATCTCTATCAAACAAACAAGTGACAATTCTCTAATAGAATCATTCCCAGCTACTAGCTCGTCTATAACAGGCTGGGGAACA
>PKTK01000009.1 GCA_002869165.1 Candidatus Parcubacteria bacterium
AAAAATATGACATTATACAAGGATATTTTAAAAAAATCGTGGTCTATAACCATTAAAAATAAATTTTTGTGGTTTTTTGGTATTTTTTCCCTAATATTAGGCAGTGCTGGTGAGTATGAAGTTTTGTATTCTATTACTAGAAGAGAAGATAAGGCCAATGGGGTAATAGATAGTTTTATTGATTTTATTATGGTTTTTTCTAGTGGTTTTTTGGGAATTGGTAAAAGATTAATTGAAGAACCGTTGTTAACAGTTGAAATTTTATTAACCTTTTTGTTCTTGTTTATTTTGTTTTTGTTTATGGTGTGGCTGGCTAATATATCACAAATTGCTATAGTTGATTCAAACTATAAAATAACTAGACAGAAAGAAGCCAATATTAAAACCGGTCTAAATACCGGGTTGAGTAAATTTTGGCCAGTGCTTTCCTTGAATATTTTTACTAAATTAATGATCATTTTGCTACTGGCTTTATTAGCTAAATTTACAACTTCGATTCTATACGGCTTTGTGTTTTTGTCTGTTTTGTTTTTGCTTTTGGTAATCGCCTTTATAACAAAATACGCTATTGCTTATATAGTGATTAGAAATGAAAAAATTAAACACGCTTTAATTTTGGCTTATGATTTATTCAAGAAGAATTGGTTAGTCAGTTTAGAATTAACTTTGGTTTTGCTTGCCTTTACCTTTTTCTTTGTGTTTGTTTCTATGTTGGTGATGGTTACAGCTCTATATTTTATGGCATTTTTGCTTGAATTTTTTAATTCTCATAATGACAGTATAGCATTGTATTTTTCTGCTTTAATACCAATTTTACTTTTGATTATATTTACTTACACTTTAAGTTTATTGTCAGTTTTTCAGATTAGTGCTTGGACGAATTTATTTATTGAAATAGATGTTAAGGGTGCTAAAAGTAAACTTGAAAGAATGTTTACAAAATAATTTAAATAATTACATTGCCACAAGGTAGATAATTATTCTTATCCCCATTATGTCAAATGATTTGCAGTCAGTTGAAGATCTTATTAATGATAGCAAGGGAGGCGAGGTTGATGAAAAGAGTAAGTTGGCTGAGTTTCGAAGAAAACAAGCTGATATAAAAATAAAAGACACTGAAAGAGTGACCAAGGCTAGAGCCGAAGAGCTTGGCCTTGAATATCATGATCTATTTGGTTTTCCAATTAGTCCTGACGCACTTATTATGGTTGACGAAGAAACAGCCAATAGTTTGAAATTGGTGTGTTTTTATTTTGACGGATCTAATATTCGTTTTGCTACCACTGATCCTGAAAATAAAGAATTAGCAAAAAAGATAGAGGAAATATCCCAGGTAAATTATGCTAACCCAAAATTGTATTTGATTTCTGAGAGAAGCATGGGTTTTTGTTTGGAAATGTACAAGACTATTCCCAAGGTAAGAAAATGGATTCCTGGTATTGAGATTACCGAGGAGGATATTAAAAAACTAGAAGTTGGTATAACAGATTACAAAAAAATAGAAGAAAAGATTCAAACAGTGAATATTACTGATGTTATTACTGTTTTGGTAGCTGGTGCTTTGAAACTTCGAGTTTCTGATATACACATTGAGGCTGAGGAAAACGCTATCGCTATTAGATATAGAATTGATGGTGTGATGTATGATGTCGGGGACTTAGACAAAAAGCAATGGAAGAAAGTTATTTCCAGGCTTAAGATTATGGCGCGCGTAAAGATTAATGTTGATGATAAGCCACAAGATGGTAGATTTTCTATATTTTTGAAAAATGAAAAAAATGAAGTTCGTGTGTCATTCTTGCCAACTGGTTTTGGTGAGTCAGTCGTAATGAGAATTTTGAAAGCAGATTCTATCAATCTACCCTTTGAAGAGCTTGGTATTATGGATAGAGCTTTCAATCAACTTTCTGCCGAGGTAAAAAAACCAAATGGTATGATCTTGACTACTGGCCCAACAGGATCTGGTAAGACCACTACTTTGTATGCGGTTTTAAATAAGTTAAACACTCCAGAGATTAAAATAATCACCTTAGAAGATCCTATCGAATATCAACTTAATGGTATTGCTCAGTCGCAAGTCGATCCAAGTAGAGATTACACTTTTGCCAAGGGTTTGCGCTCAATTTTAAGACAAGATCCTGATGTGGTGATGGTGGGAGAAATTCGTGATTTAGAAACTGCTGAGATCGCTATTCACGCTTCACTAACTGGACACTTGGTTTTGTCAACCTTGCATACCAATGATTCAAGTGGAGTTATTCCTAGGCTAGTTGATATGGGAGTTAGACCTTATTTTATTTCGCCATCTATTAATGCTATTATTGGCCAGCGTTTAGTAAGGCGTTTATGTCCACATTGTCGTGAAGAACATATTTTGAGTAGTGAGGAGAGAGGACAGCTTGATAAAATATTGGCTGTAGTTTCTCCAAAAGCAAACGTTAATATTCCTCTAGAACTTACAAAACTTTATCAAAAAGGAAAGGGTTGTAGTGAATGCGGACAGATTGGTTACAAGGGAAGAGTTGGAATATATGAAATTTTTACAATGACTGACAATATCAAATCTTTGGTTACCAAAGAATCATCCGCTTTTGAAATCCTCCAGCAAGCTATTGAAGAGGGCATGATAACTATGCTTCAGGATGGAGTTTTGAAAGCTCTTCAAGGAATGACAAGTCTAGAAGAAGTGTATCGGGTTATTGGTAAATTTGAATATATTGATGCTTTGTATGATATTGTTATTCAGGATATTATTGGTCGAGGTATTTCAATTGTTAAGGAAGATATTGAATATGCAGAGTCACTAGCCAAGGATGTTATGAATATTGCGAGTAAACTTGAAGAACTTGGGACAGACAAACTTCTTTATGTGGTAATGGCAACCGCTGTTAAATCTATGGCAGGAGATGTACATATTGAGCCAACTGAAAAAGGTGCTAGTATCAGATATAGAATTGATGGCGTCATGCATGAAGTAGCAAATATTAAAAAGGATCAATATATTCAGATGCTTTCCAAGATCAAAGACTCGGCTGGTTTTTCAACCAAAGAAAAACGTTCTCACTGGGATGGAAGATTTTCTATTGTTATGGATGGTGTTAGAAAAGACTCTCGTATTTCCATTATTTCAGGAGCTTATGGTGAAACTATCGTAATGAGGCTCTACATGAGTCAGGCTGCTGGTCTAAAAATTGAAGATTTGGGTATTTCGGCTCCAGCCTTGAACCCACTCAAGAAGTCACTCGAACAAACTAGAGGTATTGTGGTCACCACTGGTCCAACCGGTGCTGGTAAAACCACCACTCTTTATTCAATACTTAATCAAATTAACCAGCCAGATATTAAAGTTATTACGATTGAAGATCCAATTGAGTATCATCTTGATGGTATTATGCAAACACAAATTGATGTAGATAAGGGCTATACTTTCAAAAAGGCAATTCAATTCTTACTTCGTCAAAATCCGAATGTAATTATGGTTGGTGAAATTCGTGATGAGGAAACTGCTGAAGTAGCAATTGAGGCTTCACTTACTGGTCATTTAGTTTTGTCTACAATTCATGCGAATTCAGCCGCTGGAGCTATTTCACGTTTTTCAGGACTTGGTGTAAACAGACAAACCTTGGCAAACGCAATTAATGCTACTATTGGTCAGCGTTTGGTTAGAACAATTTGTCCGCATTGTAAAGCTGAAGAGAAAATAGATGATAAAACACTTAGTGAAGTAGAGATAATAATAAGTCAAATGAATCCAGATATCAGAAAAATACTCCCCAAGGAAAGAAAGTTTTATAAGGGCATGGGTTGTGATAAATGTGGCGGTATAGGCTATAAGGGGAGATTAGGAATCTATGAAACCATTCGCATGGATGCAGACATGGAACAGCTTATTCAGAAAGAAGCAGTTACCGATGAGATGATCGAAAATTTAGCCATAGAAAAAGGCGCTATTTTAATGGTTCAGGATGGTATTTTGAAGGCTTTGCAAGGTTTGACAAGTATTGGAGAAGTATTTAGAGTTATTAGGTAGATTATCACATATCACAAAACACATATCATATATCAATTTCTTTCCTTCTAAAAGATAAAAGGAATTGCAAAGCAAGAGAGAGTCCTTAGAAATGATTGTTCTGAGGTGGGAAAAATGTGTGTAGTTGTAAAACAACAATTATTTAATATTAAGTATTTAGTAAATAATAGAATTCGTAAATTCGTACAGATTCGTATTTTAGTAGCCCAAAAATATGATTAACAAACAGTTTATTCAAAAATTAAAAAAGGAGCATGAGGAAAGTAATTCTGAAAGACGTCAGATTATTTCTAAGTCAAATATAATTTTGCATGATTCAAAGCGAGTTATTTTTTCAATACACAGAGGTGATATAGGAAAAGCTACTGAAAGTCTAGCGGAAATTGAAAAAATCCTTGTAAAATTACAAGAAAAGTTTGGTTTTGTAAGAGTTAGACAAGAAGGTTCATACAAGGCTGCTGTTGAAGAATATGTGGAAGCCAGGGTTTTATTCTTGGTAGTAACAGGCAAGAAGATTGATAAATTTAAAGGCATTAAGCTTGATTATGAATCTTATCTTGGTGGGATTTGTGACTTGACGGGTGAATTGGTTCGTCGAGCAACCAATAAAGCAGCTAATGGTGAATATGAGGAAGTTGAAAAGATCAAAGAATACATAAATCAAATAATGTCAGAATTGGTTGAGTTTGATATGGCAGGCTATCTTCGCACCAAGTATGATCAAGCCAGAGGAAGTCTTAGAAAGATTGAACAGATTAATTACGACATAAATATTCGAAAGTAAATTACCCTTAGCTTTTAGGCGAGGGGAGCTCTTAAAAAAATCTATTCAAGAAGAAAAATTTCAAACAGAAAGAAAAAAGATGCAACTGGAGAATTAGAAAAACAGATATTGAGTGGGAAAGTAGAGTTGTGATTAGATTTTTCAAAAAGAGTGAGTAAAAAATTTTAATGTTGTTTACTATCATTTAGGGTGAAATAAAAAGTATTAATAGGGTATTAATAGGGTATTGATACCTTTTTTATTTCCTAAAAAACATCAAAAATGTTATAATAAAAGAAGTATTAAAGCCTAGATAACTAGGAATTTTTGTATTTTTTTTGAATGAGACATAATCATAAAAAATTTTTTCAAGCCACAGCTGTAATGCTTGGTTATATTATTGGCGTAGGTATGTTTGGTATGCCTTATCTTATGCAAGAATCAGGTGTTGTTTCTTTTCTTTTTTTTATGGCTATTTTAGTTCCAGTGCAGTTTTTAGTGCATATGATGTATGCTAGTTTAATTTTATCCACTAGAGAATATCATAGAATGCCTGGTTACGCTGGTCTTTATATTGGCAAGAAGATGAAAAATTTAGTTTTTGTTACCAAAGTTTTTGGTAATTGGGGAGGGCTGCTTGCTTATATTATTATCACAGGATCATTTATGTTTACATTATTTGAGCCAATATTTGGGGGTAATGAATTTTTTTATGCTACCTTAGTGTATATTATTGAAATAGTAATTATATTTTTTGGTATAGTAATGATTGCTAAGGTGGAGTTAGGGATGACTTTTTTGCTGCTATTTGCAGTTACTTTAATTCTCCTTAAAGGAGGTAATTATATTAATGTAGAAAATTTAAATTTAATGGGTAGAGGTGGCGCCTTTTTTCTTCATTACGGAGCTATGTTAATGGCGCTTGATGGAAACGGTGCTTTACCAATTGTTACTAGACTTGTTAAGCGTGATGCTAAGATGATTAGACGAGTAATACTTTATAGTACTTTGATAGTGGCTATGTTGTTGCTTGTTTTTACTTTTTCTATTGCTGGGATTACTGGAGATGCTACTACGCAAAATGCTCTAAGCGGTTTAGAGGAGCTACTTGATGGAGTTGTGCTTGTTTCGATTATTTTCGGGGTTATTTGCATGATCACTTCTTTTATTGGAGTGGCTGAGTCTATTAAGGAAACTTTTTCCTGGGACTATGGATATGGCGAAAAAACATCTTTTCTTTTAGCAGTTTTTATTCCTTATATTTTGTATTTATTGGGATTTTCCGACTTGATAGAAGTTATTAGTTTTGTTGGTGCTGTTGGTGGAGGTTTTTCAGCAATTTTAATGGTGATTATTTTTAGAAAAATTAGAAACAAAAGAGGTGTCAAGAAAATGTTTAAATATAGGCCAAATACTTTGGTGCAAGGATTATTGATATGTATTTTTGTTTTGGGAATTGTTTACTCTCTTTGGGATTTTTTCAGTAATTTACAGATTGGATAGTTAAAAAGTAATTATTTATATAATATATATTGATATGAATATTTTTTTATTTTTGAGTGGTGTTTTTCTGTTTACTTTTTTGGCAGGTAGGGTTTTGCAGACTCTTAGAATTCCTTGGATATTTTCTGCATTGTTGCTTGGTGGAATTTTTGCTATTTATAACCCATTTAGCCTCATAACCAATTCAGAGAGTTTTACTTTTTTATCCAATTTGGGTATGTATTTTCTTTTGTTTATTATTGGTTTTGAAATTAATCTTAAGCAAATCAGTGAAAAAAGAGCTTTTATAATGAAAACAGCTTTTGTGGTTATATTTTCCAATACCTTATTTGGTAGTTTGTTTATTCACTATGTATTTGATTATAACTGGCTCATTTCAGTAATAGTTGCTTTATCATTTTCAACTGTGGGTGAGGCAATCCTGGTTCCGATATTGGATGAATTCAATATAACCAAATCAAGTTTAGGTCAAACAATCTTAAGTGTAGGAACCTTTGATGATGTTTTGGAGATTCTTACTTTGGTTTTTGTGATTTTATTCGTTGGAGCAGGTATTCACGGGCAACTTAGCATACTGATAATATCAATGTCTTTGTTGGTTCTGTTTTTGATGACTTTTGGCTTGTCTAGATTAAAGACCCAAGGTGAAAGATTTAGTTATCTAAAAATTGAGCCACTTTTTCTCTTTGTTATCGCGACAATGTTTTTGTTTATTGGAGTAGGTGAATATGCTGAAGCTAGTGCTTTGGGAGCGGTTTTGGCAGGAATTGGACTTAGGACTTTTATTCCTGATGAACGTCTTGAAGCAATTGAAAATGAGGTAAAAGCAGTTTGCTACGGAATTTTTGCCCCAATCTTTTTTTTCTGGGTAGGCTTAGGACTTAATATTGATTATCTCCTAGAAAATTATTTTTTAGTTATTTTAACGATTATAATCTCTAGTGGGGCGAAGTTTTTGGCTACTATTTTATTTTGCAGAAAGGAGCTTGGTATGGTGAATTCTTTATTGCTTAGCACTGGTCTTTCAGTGAGATTCTCTACTAGTATCGTAGTAATGAAGATTCTATATGACAATGGGATTGTAGCGGATAATTTGTATTCGGTTATTATCGCTTCTAGTATAATACTGACTTTTATTGTTCCTATAGTTTTATCACAATTATTAAAAGAGCACTTCAGTGAAGTGTATTAGTTTTATGAATTATAATGGCTTAACAAGTGAAGAGGTAGAAAAAAGAAAAAAAATATATGGCAAGAATGAAATAACTCGGACAGTTAAAATTAACCCGTTAAAACTTTTTCTTTCCCAGTTTTTATCTCCCTTAGTTATTATTCTTTTGTTTGCAGCGTTGATATCTGTCTTGATTGGATTTTTGCCAGGTCAAGAACCAGACTATATCGACGCTTTTTTGATTTTTGTGATTGTTATTCTTTCTAGTCTTTCTGGTTTTATTCAGGAATATAAGGCAGAAAAATCTATTGAAGCTTTGCAAGAGATGTCTATTCCTAGTATTCAAGTAATGCGTGATGGAGAAATCATAGAGATACCTGTTACCGATATTACAGTTGGTGATTTGGTACTACTTGAGGCTGGTGATGTTGTTCCAGCAGATGGGAAAATAATAGAATCCTTTAATTTTAAAGTTGATGAGTCAATTTTGACTGGTGAGTAAGATTCAGTTGACAAAAAAGCTGAAGATGAGGTGTATATGAATACATCGGTTTATGTAGGTAATGCTAAGATTAAAATTAGCAAGGTGGGCATGCAGACTAAAGTAGGTGAGATTGCCAATAAATTGCAACAGATTCCCAATGAAAGAACTTCATTTGAAGAAGAAGTGGCAAGTTTTAGTAAAAAGATATTTTGGGTAACTGGTTTTATAACAGTTGTGATATTTCTTGGTAATTTGTTTAAATATGATCTATACACCTCTTTACTTACAGCGGTTTCGCTTGCTGTTGCAGCTATTCCAGAGGGCTTGCCTGCTGTAGTAGTTTTGTCGCTAGCAATTGGTGCTAAAACAATGTTTAAAAACAATGCCTTGATTAGAAGGTTGAATGTAGTTGAATCAATTGGCGCCGTTGATGTTGTATGTTCAGATAAAACAGGTACAATCACTAAAAACGAAATGACTGTTGTTAGGCTTTTTGTAAATAACAAGGTTTATAACACTGAGATTCAGGACAAGGACAGAAAAGATGAAGATGAATTTTATTCTCTTCTTGAGTGTGGAGCGATTTGTAATAACACAAAGGTAAGTGGTCATCCAGAAGGAGATAGAAAATATATTGGAGAACAAACAGAGATTGGAATTATAAGGGTAGCCGAAGCTTTTGGTATTTATAATGAAAAAATAAACGAACAATACGCTAAGATAAATGAAATTCCTTTTAGTTCTGAAAGGAAAATGATGAGCGTGGTGGTTCATGAAAAGTTAGAAAAGAATGCAAATAAAAAAATGTTTAGCAAAGGTGCTCCAGAGGTATTGATTGAAAAGTGTAATAGAATACTGGAAAATGGAAAAGTAAGAAAAATGGAATTGAATGATAAAAAAGTTATTTTAAGTCAAAATGAGAATTTTGCTGTGAGCGCTTATAGGGTTTTAGGTTTTGCTTACAAAGAGATTGATGACAATGACAAGCAAACGGAAAAAGACTTGATTTGGATTGGGCTTGAAGCAATGGTTGATCCTCCTCATACTGAAATTGTTGACACTTTGAAAAATTGTCAAACAGCTGGTATTAGAGTGATAATGATAACAGGAGACAATCCTATTACTGCTAAAGCAATTGCTGATACAATCGGTCTGAAAAGTGAAGGTGTTTTGGAGGGAAAAGATATAGAAAAGATGACAGTTAGGGATGTTCAAAATAGTCTTGATGAAAATATTAATATTTTTGCCAGAACCACTCCAATGCATAAATTAAAAATTTTAAAAGTCCTGGAAAAAAATAATCGTGTGGCTATGACAGGAGATGGGGTTAATGATTCGTTAGCGATCAAGCAAGCAAACGTAGGTATTGCTATGGGCCAGAGAGGCACAAGTGTAGCTAAGGAGTCTAGCGATATTGTGTTACTGGATGATAATTTTTCAACTATTATAAAAGCCATTAAAGAGGGCAGGAGAATATTTGATAATATTCGTAAGTTTATGAATTATCTATTGGTCTCTAATATTGCTGAAGTTTTTGTTTTGTTTTTGTCAGTTTTTTTGTTTACACTTGATAAGCCGATATTAATACCAGTGCAGATTTTATGGATAAATTTACTTACTGATGGAATGCCAGCTTTGGCCCTGGGTGTTGATCCGGCCAGAAAAGATATCATGAAGGATAAACCTCGTCACAAAAATGAAGCAATTATAAACAAACGTTTGGCATGGTTGATTGGTCTCATGGGAGCCAAGAAAACTATTGTTCTCTTGATAACCTTCTTGTTGGTTTTGCCTCAAGGGGAAGACTTGGCACGGACCACTCTTTTTACGGGATTTATCTTGTATGAATTTGTGCGTATTGCCAGTATTCGTTCGCAGGAAAAACTTAATTGGACATCAAATCCTTGGCTCTTAATAGCTTTGTTAGTTTCTTTACTTCTTCAGTTGGTGATCGTGTATTCACCGCTAAATGTATTTTTCCATGCTGTTCCACTTGGACTTGGGCAATGGTTTATTTTGCTTTCAGGTGTTTGTATTGGATATTTTACAGCTCTATTAATAACAAAATTAGTTTCTGATTATTTTGAAAAGAAGGAGGCGAATTAAATAAAATAAAATGAAAATTGTAATTACCTCAGATATTCATGATAATATCACAAATTTAAAAACTTGCCTTGATTGGTGTAAAAAAGAAAAAATTGAGACAATGATCTGTTGTGGAGATCTGGCTAGTTTGGATACGCTAGAAATTTTAAGTAAGAATTTTCCTGGTCAGATTCATTATGTTTCCGGGAATATGGATTATATTTATCAAGATGATGCCGATGATTTTTCAAACATAAGTCATCACGGTGAGGTTGGTCGGGTAGAAATAGCAGGGCTTAATATTGGCATGTGTCATCAACCTTTCAAATTTGATAGAGTTCTTGCTCTTGGTGAATGTGATATTGTTTTTTATGGCCACACTCATAAACCATGGGAAGAAAATAAAAATGGCGTAAGGTTTGTAAATCCTGGCACCTTGAGCGCCATGTTTTCTCTAGCAACTTTTGCGGTTTTTGATACAGAGAGAGGGGAGATGGAATTGAAGGTGCTTAACAAACTATAATTTTTGTCATTTCGTAAGGAGTCCTGCCTGCCGGTAGGCAGGGAAACGACTGGAGAAATTCCTTAGATAATATATTTTGCAATGGCCAAGGAATCTCTCCGTTACGCTACGAAATGACAAGTAGAAAAAAAACATGAATAGTAAAATAAAAAAAATAGCAGAGCAGGCTGCTATGAAGTCTGGTAGAGAACTTAAAAAGATTTATAATAATTTTTCACGTGCTACTGTGTCTTTCAAGTCTCATCATGAGATTTTGACTAAGGCGGATTTGGCAAGTGAAAAAATTATTATAAATGAAATTAAGAAAAACTTTCCTGAACATCAGATACTGGCCGAAGAGTCAGGGGACAATAAAAAGCAGTCTGATTATCTTTGGATAATTGATCCAGTTGATGGTACAACCAATTTTTCCATGCACAATCCTCTTTGGGCTGTATCAATTGGAGTAGCTCATAAAGGCAAGCTAGTTTTTGGTTTGGTGCACGCGCCAATTTTAGGAGAAACTTTTGTGGCAGAGCTTGGTTGTGGTGCTAGAATGAATGGCAAAAAAATAAAAGTCTCCAATATCAAAAAAGACAGAGCAATAAATACTTTTTGTCATTCAGGTGAGCAAAAAGATATTCGCCAGGCCACCAAATATCACAGGCATCAAAAGCTTCACGGCTTTGATTGCCGGCAAATTGGTTCCGCATCAATTGAGCTTGCATATGTGGCTTGTGGTAGAGTGGAATCTATTATGATACCAGGAGCACATGCTTGGGATGTGGCGGCTGGTGTTCTACTAGTATCTGAAGCAGGAGGACGAGTCACTAATTTTGAAAACAAAAAATGGAACCTAGAAAGTAGAGATATTTTAGCTAGTAATGGATTAGTTCATAAAAATATTATAAACTTACTTTAAAATATTGTAAAATGTACTTAAATATATTTGAATGAAGTTAAATTAGATTTTATGAAAATTAAAAGCATTTTTTTACTTTTAACTTTTTTGTTAGTTAATTTTTTACCCTTAATGAAAGTATCAGCTAGCCAAGGGGATATGTGGTTAAATCCTACATCAATTAGTATTGATGCAAGTCAAAATTTTAATATGGAAATTAGAATTGATATTGGTAGTATCGAATTGGGGGCCTTTGATATTTATTTTGATTTTGATGCCAGTGATGTGGAGATAAATACATCTAGTGGAGAAGATGGAGTAAGTCTAGGAGTAGACGCTTCGAATTATACAGTATTATCAAATCCTGATGATTTATCAAATGGCCATTTCAGAATAGCCGGAATCTGTGCTCAAAATTGTGCAGATGGTTCAGATGAGCATTTACTTACAGTCCACCTTAGTTCGTTGTCAGGATTTACCAGTGGCTCAGCTAGTCTTTCCCTTCGAGTGAATGAATTAGCTGACACATTGGGAAGCTCAATTAGCGCAGGAACTTTAGGTTCAGCTACGGTTAGCGCTAATGAAGTAGATGAAGAAGCACCAACTAGATCAAATCCGTTACCAAATTCTGAATTAGAAGTAGGAACAACTAATACAATTATATCTTTGTCTACTAATGAAAATGCAACTTGTAAATATGACACTAATCCAGGTTTGAGTTATGCTTCAATGTCGAATGCTTTTACGATCACTGGTGGAGTAACTCATAGCAAAACAGTGAATGGATTAGCTAATGGTGGTTCATATAATTATTATGTGAAATGCATGGACTCAGAATCAAATATAAATAGTGGCGATTATTTGATCTCCTTTACAGTTGCTCAAGTTGTTACAGATTCTAGTTCTTCTGATGACACAACAAGCTCATCTGACACAACAAGTTCTTCTGATTCTAGCTCTTTAGATACAACAAGTTCACCTTATTCTACGGAGTCTAGTCAGGAAGAGCAAAATCCTAGTGAAGAAAACTATATTGTTGCCACTCAAAAATCGTTTAGAGGAAGTATTTTGAGCGTGAAGGATAGTGGGTTATATACAAGACTTAAGGGTAAGATACTTTTAAAAGTTGAAGATAATGGCAGAGCTTATTATATAAATCCTAGCACCGAAGAGGGATATTATTTAGGTAGACCAAGAGATGCTTTTTCCGTGATGAGGGAGCAAGGCATAGGTATAAGTAATAATGATTTAAAAAAACTACCTATCGGTTTGAGTGGTATCAGTGGAACTGATACAGATGGAGATGGTTTGTCTGACATATTTGAAGAAGCAATTGGAACAAATGTAAATAGCAAAGATTCAGATTCAGACGGATTTGAAGATAAGCTTGAAGTTGAAAATGGTTTTAGTCCACTGGGTTCTGGAGCTATGACAACAGATAAAACATTCGCAGATAAACATTTTGGAAAAATATTTTTGCAAGTTGAAAGCAAAGGAGAAGCATGGTATATACTTGACGGTAAAAGATATTATTTAGGTAGACCTAATGATGCCTTTGATATAATGCGAACTTTGAGCCTAGGTATTTCAAATGCTGATTTTGATAGATTTGTTACAGAGACTGAAATAGATGAGTAGTATAACTAAAGTAAATAACAAAAAGACTTCGTAATCAGTGAAGTTTTTTTTGTTTGACAATTCTTAAGATTTCTAATAATATCTACACAAATAGATCTTTAAAAAAAGGAGAGAATAGATGAAGAAAATTGAACTTAGTAGAAAGTTTACATTTTTATTTATTGGTTTTTTAGGATTGATTCTTGCATTTAATTTAGCGATGTTGATGGGCAATATCTTAGAAAAAATTACCTATAGCATGTCGAGCATTTATCTTTTAATATGTCTGAGTGTAATTATTTTTTCTGTGCTTGTGTTTTTGTTTTTTTATATTAATATTTTGACATATGAAGCAGCCTTAAAAAGACAAAAAGATAATTTTAAAAAACTAAACGAAAGTAAAAAGAAATACGAATATATTTATTCCTTAAATAAAGAGGATTTTGTTCAATATGTAAAAGAGAATTTTAGTCTGATTCATGAAAAAGAACAGGATTTCAAATTATCATTAAAAGAAGGAATTGACTTGATTTTTGATGAAAATGAAATAAAGGAAAAAACTTGGAAGAAAATTCAGGAAAAAAGAAACAATATATTTAACCAAAAAACCCTAAAAAAACCGTGGCAGTATAGTTTTCTAGCTAGGATGCTTCGACATAAAGAATATTAGTTGCAAGCTAAGTTTCAGTATTTTGCTGAAATATTTTTATTGATATTTTATAGATCAAATTGGTATTCAAAACTATATTACTAATTGTTGTTTTATTTTTAAATAAATGGAGGTTTTTTATGATAAGTTTAGTTATATCTGGTTTGGTTGGATTTTGTTTAATTTCAATTGTCTGTTTAGGCTTTATAAAAAGAGCTAGAAAATATGAGCAATTTCGTGGATATCAAGAAAGATACATAGGTGCTGACCATGGTCTCCCTTGTACATCAGTTATTTACTTTGGGGACGATTTGGTTGAAGAAATTGTAAAACAGAAATATGTAATGAATCCAATAAATGGAGAAAAGATATTTTGGGATGATGTAAGACATGTTAATGAAAAAGAACCCTATTGTAAAATAATTTCTATGTTTGAATATGGTTGCTCCGATCTAGATAAAATAACAAGGAGTATTGTATATTTGCCGCTCGAGGAATGCAATGCTTTAATTCGTAAAAAACTTGATTTACCATAAGTGCATAAGACTTCGTTAATTCGGAGTCTTTTTTATTTGTCAAAAAAACAATGCTTGATTATAATAAAAATATGGAAAAATTAAACAATCAAGAAAAGAAAAAACTTTTAGAGGTCGCTAGTTTAGCCATAAAAGATTTTGTTTTACGTGGTGAGAAAAATGATTTTGTAGCTGAAGGAGTTTTGGGTGAAAAACGAGCTGTTTTTGTGACAATATATAAGCATGGATCTTTACGTGGTTGTATAGGGCAAATCATAGCACCTAGTAAAACATTAATAGAAAATGTTCGTGATATGGCGATAGCAGCAGCTACTGAGGATTTTCGTTTTGATCCTGTTAGAGCAGAAGAACTTGATGAATTGGAAATTGAAATTTCTATTTTGAGCCCAACAGAGAAAATTGATTCTTGGGAAGAGCTAGAATTGGGTAAACACGGAGTTATTGTATCTCAAGGAAGAAACAGTGGAGTGTTCTTGCCTCAAGTAGCCCATGACACTGGTTGGAACTTGCAAGAGTTTTTAGAGCATTTATGTGAAGAGAAAGCAGGATTAAATAAGAATTCATATAAAGACCCAGATACGGTGATTGAAGTGTTTAGCGTTGAGTCATTTAAGTCATGTATCACATAACACATAACACATATCACATATTATTCCTTTGTCATCCTGGGGCCTGGAGCGTAAGCGGAAGGAACCTGGGATCCACCGTGTAAAAAACGTTACTGGATTTCAGATTCTTTTCACTTTGTTATGAGCCCCAGAATGACAAAAATAAAAACAGGCCTGAAGGCCTGTTTTGTGATATGGGCTGTGTGATATGTGTTATGTGCTGATGGCTTTTTTCAAGAACTTGCCAGTATGACTTTCTTTGCATTCAGCTACTTCAAGAGGTGTTCCTTCGACCACTATCTCACCACCTTTGTCTCCACCTTCTGGTCCCATGTCTATAATGTGATCAACTGATTTTATTACATCTAGATTATGCTCAATTATCAATATTGTATTTCCTTTGTCAGCAAGTTTGTTTAGAACTCCAAGAAGCCTCTTAATATCGTCAATATGTAGACCAGTGGTAGGTTCATCTAGAATGTAGATGGTTTTACCCGTTGCTCGTCTGGATAGTTCGGTGGCTAGTTTGACTCTTTGGGCTTCTCCACCTGATAGAGTCGTTGCAGATTGACCAAGTTTGATATATCCAAGTCCCACCTCTACTAGAGTTTTGAGCTTGTTGTGAATAGCTGGGATGTTTTTGAAAAAGAAACAAGCATCTTCAATCGTCATATTGAGAACATCAGATATATTTTTGCCTTTATAGTGAATATCTAGAGTTTCTTTGTTGAATCTAGAACCGTGACAAACCTCACACTCCACATAAACATCAGGCAAAAACTGCATTTCGATCTTTACCATACCGTCACCGTTACAGGCTTCACATCTTCCGCCTATTACATTGAATGAAAATCTGCCAGCTTTGTAGCCTTTAATTTTTGATTCAGGTAGACTAGCAAAAAGATCTCTGATAGGAGTAAAGGCACCGGTATAGGTAACTGGATTTGATCTAGGAGTTCTGCCAATAGGAGATTGGTCAATATTAATAACTTTATTAATATATCCTAGCCCTTCGATAGAATCATGTTTTCCAGGATCATCTTTGGCGCGATAAAATTTTTTGTTCAAAGACTTGGCTAATATGTCAGTCATCAGAGTTGATTTACCAGAACCGGATACTCCAGTGATAGCAATAAATTTTCCCAAAGGAATTTTTACATCTATGTTTTTTAGATTGTGCTCCTTGGCTCCTTTTATGATAATGTTTTTATTTAAACCTTTGCGAAACTTTTTTGGTATTTCAATTTTTAATTCTCCAGACAAATACTTTCCTGTTAGAGATTTCTTGTTCGATTTTATTTTTGCTGGAGTGCCATGAGCAATGATTTCACCACCCTTAGCCCCAGCCCCAGGTCCAACATCAATTATATAGTCTGAAGCTTGCATAGTGGCATCATCATGCTCGACTACAATTACAGTATTACCATTATCTCTAAGTGTCTTTAAAGTTTTTATCAGCTTGTCATTATCTCTTTGGTGAAGGCCAATTGATGGCTCATCCAGGATGTAGAGAACACCAACTAGTTTGGTGCCGATTTGATTAGCGAGTCTAATTCGTTGCGCTTCACCACCTGAGAGAGTATTAGCAGCTCTATCTAGAGTTAGATAATTTAGACCAACATTAAGTAAAAACTCAAGTCTTGAACAGATTTCTTTTATTATTTGATTTGATATTTTTTTGTCTCTGGCACTTAAACTATTACCAGTAGCTAATTTTTCAAAATACTTTTTAGCATCTCTTATGGTTTTGGTAGAGACATCGTGTATAGATTCGTCTAATATAGTTACACCCAAAACTTCTTTTTTTAGTCTTTTTCCTCCACAAGCAGGACAAGGCAGGACTCTCATATATTGTTCAATATCTTTTCTAATATAATCAGAGTCAGTTTGTTGGTACCTTCGTTCCAGATTATTGATAACTCCTTCAAAGCCTGTGGCCAACTCTCCTTGGAAGCGGTCACTTTCATATTCTACATTGTAATTTTTGTCACCAGAACCGTAGAGAACTATATCAAGTTGTTTTTTGCTCAAGTCTTTAATGGGAGTATTTAAATCAAAGCCATTGTTTTCTGCCACAGTTCCTAAGATGCGCATGTGCCAGGTCTGTCCGCTAGTATGAGCATGCGACCACGGTTTGATAGCACCTTGAGCAATGGTCAAGTTTGGATTTAGAATTAGTTTAGGGTCTATCTCTTGCTTAGTTCCTAGTCCTGAACACTCTTCACAAGCACCGTGAGGAGAGTTAAAAGAAAAGCTTCTTGGCTCAAGTTCATTTAACGAAATACCACAGTCTGGGCAAGCAAAAAGTTGAGAAAAAGTAATAGCAGGATCTTTTTTGGTGGCCTTTTCCATTTTTTCAGCCTCCAATATACTTACCAATCCATCAGAATACTCTAGTGCTTTTTCAATTGAATCAATTAAACGAGCTTTATCGTCTTTGTCAGCGCTTATTACAAGTCTATCTATTACAATGTCTAGATTGTGTTTTTTTTGCTTGTTTATTTCCAGATCATTGAATTCTTGCAAGCGAAGAACAGTACCATCAAAGCGGACTCGTTTGAAACCAGCTTTAGCTATTGGGGTGATATGATTTTTGTGCTCACCTTTTTTGTCTTTTACAATCGGTGAAAGAACTAATATATCTTTGTCTAAAAATTTCTTTTCAATTTGTTTGACCATTTCATCAATAGCGAATGGTTTGATAATATTTCCACAGTCAGGACAATGAGGCACACCAATACGAGCAAAAAGAAGACGCATGTAGTCATAAATTTCAGTTACTGTTCCAACGGTTGAGCGAGGGTTGCGGGGAGCAGTTTTTTGGTCAATGGAAATAGCTGGAGAGAGCCCCTCAATAGAATCAACATCAGGTTTGTCCATAAGGCCAAGAAACTGCCTAGCATAGGCAGACAGAGACTCTACATATCTTCTCTGTCCTTCAGCGTAGATTGTATCAAAAGCAAGAGAGGATTTACCTGATCCAGATAGACCAGTGATTACCACAAATTTGTCTCTTGGTATTTCTACATCAACGTTTTTAAGATTATGTACCCGAGCACCTTTTACAACAATTGATGTTTTTTTGTTATTTTTCGCCATACTATATTAAGTAATGTTTTTTAAAATCTCGCCTTTTTAAAGGGAGTACCCGAAGGGGATGGAGTTTTGTAATACTATTTTATCATTTTTAACGACGGGCTTTATTATACATTCTTTTTATATTATTTGCAAGGGGTTTACTATCTACAAAATTTAAAAAAATAGATTATAATTTATTTTTTCTTTTTAATATTCTTTATTTGTAAATTTTTCATCTAATAATAGTAAAGTATTGACATTTTTTACAAAATATTTTTTTCTTGTCAGGGTTTTGGATTGTTGCTAAGATAAGAGTATCTTAAATCAATTAAGAATTAAGAGTTAAGAATTACCAATTTAGTAGCATTTAGCGTGTCATTCCTTTCGCAATGACAATAAAGATATAAAATATATGGATATACAATTAATTATTCAAATACTTATAGTTATAGCTCTTGGTGTGGTTATTTACCTTTTGCTTAACAAAAAAGATGAGAGCAAAAATGACAATGAAGCCTTGGTGTCTTTGAAAGAAAATATTAAGTTTTTGAGTGAGCAGAATAATAGTCTTAGAAAAGAGATTGATAATAAATTGTCAGAAACTCACAAAGTATCACAAGATCAGTTTGTGAAAACTGCGGGCATGATGCAGTCAATTAACAAACAAACCCAAGAAGCCATGAATGCCGTACATAAACAAAGCCAAGACGTAATAGCTCAAGTTACAGAAAAGCTTACCAAGCTTGATGAGACCAACAAGCAGGTTGTGAATTTTTCATCTCAGCTTCAGAATTTGCAGGATATATTAAAAATCCAAAACAACGTGGAGTATTGGGAGAGTATTATCTAGAAGAAACACTCAAGAATGTTTTGCCACCAAATTCTTACGAAATGCAGTATAGTTTCAAGGACGGCTCGATTGTTGATGCGATTGTTAAAGTGAAAGACAAGATTATTCCGATCGATTCTAAGTTTTCACTTGAAAACTATGAAAGAATTTTGAATTGCAACAACAAAGAAGAAAGAGAAAAGTTAGAACGAGCCTTTAAGCAAGACTTGAAGATTCGCATTGATGAAACAAGCAAATATGTAAAGCCCAATGAAGGTACGATGGATTTTGCTTTTATGTTTATTCCTTCAGAGTCAATTTATTATGATTTACTTATAAACAAAGTTGGAGCAGTTCAGGTAAATACTCGAGATTTGATTGAGTATGCCTTCAAAGACAGACGAGTTATTATAGTTTCACCAACATCATTTTTGGCTTATTTACAAACTGTACTTCAGGGCCTTAGAGCTTTACAAATTGAGGAGAGTGCCAAGGAGATCAAGTCCAATGTTGAAAAATTAGGTAGACACATTCTAAGTTATGAGTCATTTATCAAAAAACTTGGCACATCTATGTCAACTACTGTTAATCATTACAACAATGCTTATAAAGAATTTAATAAAATAAATAAAGATGTGTTGAGAATTGCAGGTGGTGAGAACGAGGTTGATCCGATGGTAATCGATAGACCAAAGACAGAGTAAATTTTTTAATTATTAATATAATGAAAGGATTACTTAAAGTATTAGATTATTTTGTGTTAACGCAAAAATCTAGAACAAAAAAAAACATAGAGGAGGCAATACTTCGGGTAATTGTCTTTTTTGATGTTTTTTCTTTTCCTTTGACGAGCTTAGAGATTTGGAAGTATATAGATCTTGATTGTGATCTAAAAGACGTATTGGATGTTTTGGATAGCGAGAAAAAATGGACAAGCAACGGAGTGTTTTATTTTTTATCTGGCAGAGAAGAGATCGTGAGTGAGCGATTAAATAGGTATAATCACAGCAATCGGAAGCTGAAGAAGGCTTTACGTATTTCACGTGTTTTTTCTTTTATTCCTTGGATAAAAATGATTGCAATTGGCAATATTATTGGTAGTGACAATTTGAAAGACGGTTCAGATATAGATTTTTTTATCATTTGCGAAAAGAACAGAGTTTGGCTTAGTCGCTTTATTAGTACTTCAATCGTAAAAGTTCTTGGCCTAAGGCCAAAAGTGAATGATGTGAGAGATAAATTTTGTCTAAGTTTTTATATCGGAGAAGACGCTATGGATTTAAAGCAGTTTTTTCTTTCAAATACCGAGGATTTATATTTCAGGTATTGGTTTGCAGGACTAAAAGTTATTTATGAACAAGGAGATATTTATGATCGTTTTATAGAGGCTAACCAGCAAATAGTTGAAAGTATTCCAAATTGGCAAAAAACCAGAAATAGTCAAGATATGATTTTGGCAAAGAAAAAACTTTTTTACAAAGATGTATTGGATTTATTTTTTGGAGGACTAGAAAATACTTTTAAAAAGTTTCAGTTAAAAATTCTTCCCAATGACTTAAGAGAAGCAATGAATAAAAGCACCAGAGTAGTTATTAATGATTCAGTTTTAAAAATGCACGTTTTTGACAGGCGAAAAATTTTTATCGATAAATACAAAAAAAACTTAATAAAAATAAACAAATGAAAAAAATTTTAGAATATTTATTTTATATTTTTCTTTTTCTTTTTCCTTTGCAAACCAGACTTATGATTCAGGAAGGAGAGATAGATGGAGGTTTTTTTGAATATGGTACTTTTAGTTTGTATTTAAGTGATGTTATTTTACTTATTTTGTTGACTTCTTATTTTTTGTATCAATTTAAAAAGAAAAGTTTTTTGGCTAGCAACAAAGTAAAGAAATTTTGGATAGCTATTGCTGTACTTGAGTTTATGTCTTTTGTTTCAATTTTTGTTGCAAGTGACAAGCTTATTGCTATGCAGGCTTATCTTCGTTTAGTTTTGGGAATTGGTCTTTTTGCTTTTGTAAGTGATTTTTTCAGAGAAAAAGCCAAGCTTGTATTTGCTTTTTCTTTTGTGGTTTTATCTGAGGCCATTTTATCTATTGTGCAATTTGTCAATCAATCAATTGGCGCAAATAAATATCTGGGCATTGCCAGTCATGATCCGACCAACTTAGGAGTGTCAGTTGTTGAAGGTATGGGGAATCTCGGTTTTATTGAGAGATGGCTTAGATCTTATGGCACTATGGATCATCCCAATATTTTAGGCGCATTTTTAGCTCTTGGATTGCTTGTATTTATAATTTATACCGTTAATAGAAATAAGAATTTACAAAGAGAACACGATTTGTGGCAGTTTGTTAAAAATATATATGCTTATATTTTTGTTTTATTTACCACTCTTGGGCTTTTCTTTACCTTTTCACGAGCAGCTTGGCTTGGATTTTCTTTTGGAATAGTGTTTTATTTATTTTATTTGATTTTTAAAAATGATAAGTTATCTCAGAAATATTTTCTTCCTTTGTTTTTAATTATTGGAACGGTCTGTTTTATGGTGAGTATCCCTTATTCTAATTTAATTGAAGCTAGACTTAAGTCACAAGGGAAAATTGAATTTATTTCTAAAACTGAACGA
Source organism: Candidatus Parcubacteria bacterium (assembly GCA_002869165.1). Lineage (GTDB taxonomy): Bacteria > Patescibacteriota > Patescibacteriia > Patescibacteriales > UBA12075 > BM705. Next base: position 21,391 of record PKTK01000009.1, read on the forward strand.
ATTAATTCAATTCAAACCGCCAAAGAAATAATTGACTACAATTTTATTTTGGGAACAGGAATTGGTAATTATACAATTGAAATGAAAAATGAGCATATTAAAGATCAACCAGCCTATGCTTACCAGCCTGTTAATAATACTTTTTTATTGGTTTTGAGTGAAGCAGGAATTTTTGCTTTAATAGCCTTCGTGATGATGTTTGTATTTTTACTTTCCAATACATATTATAATTCAAGTAAAACAATATTTATTTTTAAAACTATTATATATATTGTAATAATGTTGATGATGTTATTTGATCATTGGTGGTGGAGTTTGCATTTTGGAATTATATATTTTTGGTTAATACTTGGAATTGTTGAGGCGGTTTTTGGGCTTGAAAATGAATCGGCTAATGTGGTATAATAAAAAAATAAAAATAAAAAAACAAAAAAACCAACGAAATCATTATTGTTGGTTTTTTAACTATTGTGATGAAATTATTTTCCAAAATATTACTAGTTGTATTTATATTTAGTCCTTATTTTGTGCAGGCGGCTATGGTGAGTGATTCTTATGTTATTTATGAGAATGTTCATCATTATTTTGACGGACCAGTTATTAGTGGTGAAAGTGCAAGTTCTAATGCTAATACAGTTACTGTTACCTGGACAACGGATGTGGCAAGTGATAGCTTTGTTGTTTATGATACTGATCCATCAGTTCCCGAATCAACTAGTCATGAACAGGGTAAGTCACCCAAGACAGAGACTTCTCATTCAGTTATGTTGACTGGATTAGCATATTCTACGACCTATTATTATAAAGTTAAGTCAACAAGAGTAAATGGTGGCACATCTGAGAGTTCAAGTATTTTAAGTTTTTCTACTGGAGCTAATCCAGACGCTTCAACTGAACAAGAATCTTCAGGTGGAGGAGGTGGAATGCTTATAATAGATAAAACAGACAAGGAAGCCCCAGAAATAAGTAATGTAGTAATAACAGCTATTGATTCAAGTAGCGCAAGAATTACCTGGGAGACAAATGAAGAGGCTACGAGTTTTGTGGAATATGGTTTTTCAATTAATTATGGCAATGTATATGGGGAATGGGGAACGACCACTGAGCATGAGGTAGTACTTGATAATTTAGAGAGTGATGTTATTTATCATTACCGTGCTCTTAGTTCTGATTCCTGGGGAAATTTAGGTAAATCAGCTGATGCTACATTTGCTTTGATTCCTGGAGAAGACGATGAAGTAGAGATTGTCGAAGAACCTGAAGATGTAGAGGAAGTGGTGGAAGAAGACGAAGAGGAAGAGGAGCCAGTTTTGGAGAGAGTTACAGATACTGCTCTGGAGTTACTAAGAAGAATTTTTCCAAATATTAACTTAAATGAGTTAACTGATGAACAGTTGCAGTCAGTAGATTCTGTTGAAGATTTGTCTGATTTTGCACCAGTTCCTATTATGTCTGGCCAGCCGAGAATTGATGTGGGGGCTGATCAGGCAACTGTATATTGGACAACAGACTTAGAATCAAATTCTCAAGTTGCTATTTCACCTGAAGATAGATACAGACCAGAAAGCGACGAACCTTATTATCAAATAATTGGTAACACCCAAGACTTTAGTACCGAACACGAAGTTACTATATATAGCTTACAACCCGATACCACATATCATTTTCAACTTAGAAGTAAACCGGAACTTGGGCCAACAGCAGTTTCAAATGATTATACTTTTACAACTAATTTAGAGGGCTTGAGTATTGAAAGTTTTTTTACCCAGGTTATTTCCAATGAAGAAGCAGCAGTTAAATGGGTAACTAACAAAGAAGCTAATTCAGAGATTAGATATGCTCCATATCAAAACGGTCAGGTAAATTATGATGAAAAGAAAGTTCTTATAGATAATAATTCTACCGTAATTCATGAGATGACTATGAATGATTTACAAGAAGGGGTATATTATATAATAGAAATCTATTCTACAGACGATTCTGCTAATGTAACCACTGAGACGATCAACAGGTTTTCAACTGCTGATACAGATGAAGCTCCAGAAATAAGTCATGTAAAGGCAGATTCAACAGTTTTTTTGGACAAAAGTAATAAAACTCAAACAATTATATCTTGGTTAACCAATGAGCCAGCTACATCAAAAGTGTATTACCAAGAAGGAGTGCATGGTTCTGAAATGGAATTTGCTGAAAGTACTGATTTGAAGGACAGTTATACCAAGGAACATGTGATGGTTATTACTAAGTTTAAACCCGGCGTAGTGTATAGCTTTCGGGTTGAAAGTGTAGATTCTGGAGGGAATACAAGTATTTCTAAAGTTCATACTTTTATGACTGCTAAACAACGAGAATCAATTATTCAAATAATAATCGGAATTTTTGAAGACACCTTTGGATGGGTTAAAAAATTGATGTAAAAATATGTTTAAAAAATTAATACATTTTATTCAATATAATAATATTACAGTTTTAATAATTGTAGTGATATTTTTAGTAAGTACAGGAGTATTTGCACAAACCGAAACTGGCCAAGAGATTATTGGAGAAAAGGAAACCAGAGTAGAAGGGATTGATAATACACTTCTTTTGGAGGCAGATTTAGAAAATTTTGATATGGAATTTAAAATCGAGAATATTTCAGAAGACAAAACTCATTTTCATGTAACTTATACATATTTGGATTTACTTAGGAAAGATGATGTTTGGCAGTATGAATTACAAGAAAAAGTAAGAAAAGTACCAAATATTCTTCCTATGGATTTGGGTGATTTTTTGATCGAAGAGTTTACTGAACAATTTGAACAAAGAATCAAGGAATTGAAATTTGCTCAGCAAGAAGCAAATGGTGAGGGCGAACAACAAAGAGTTGAAATAACCGAGTATGACGGCTTGATTGGGCAGACTCTTTCTATGGCGGAAAAAGTTTTTCCAGGCTACAAACCTGTAAAAACAGTTTCTATTCCTTCTCCTAGTGCACCTGACCTTTTGTCATTAAGTCGTGAAGAGCAAATTGAAACTCAATCAATTGAAGATAGTTTAACAGATATATATAATGATTATGTATCTTTAAATGATCCAGATTATGACGATGTTTTTGGTGATATGGATAATTGTCCAGATGATTATAATCCTCTTCAAGCTGACTATGACGGTGATGGCTTAGGGGATATTTGTGATCCTAGTAGTGGTCTACCAGAGGAAGTGGCCACTAGTTCAGATGAAGTTGCTAGTTCAAGTGATGAAGTAATTGAAGCTGATGATGAGGAAGCAAGCTCTAGTCCTGAATTTATAGAAGGCACCAAAGAATCTTCCCCAGAAGACAAAGAAATAAAAGAAGAGTCTACTGAAAATAGTGAAGAAATTACTCAAGACAATTCCAGTACTGAAGACGAGCCATCTGCAGGTGACTCAGAGGAGGCATCGGTCGAAGAAGAGACAGTTGAAATAATTGAAATAAATTAAAAAAATGCCAGATAATTATAAAAAAGTTGTAAATCTACAAGAACAAGAAGAGCCAAAACCAACAAGAAGACCAGCTGGTGCTAAGCGTGTCAAAAAAAGCAAAGTTGAGGAGATAGACCAAGTATACGCCAATGAAGATGATATAGAGAAAAATGAAATGAGTCGCATAGAAAGACCTAAAGTCAGAGAGGATAATGGTATTATTTATAAACAGCTTGTGTTTGTGTTGCTTGCTATTATTGCTTTGATGTTTTTTTGGTTTTTATTTATACGAAATGATGGACAAAATCTAAATCAAGAAACAAGCGGAGAAAAACAGGGTGACTGGTATTCAGTAAAGTTAGTTAGTGATGAGACTTATTACGGATATATTGAAGACACTAGCGCTGATCCAATAATTCTTAGTAATGTTTACTATAATTATAATCAGTTGAACAAGGAAAATACCGAAGAGGATAATTCATCTAGTATCAAGTTAGTCAAAAGAGGCAAAGAAAGCCATGGGCCAAATGGTACTATGGAGTTAGTTCGTTCGCAAGTGTTGTTTATGGAGAAATTAGGAGATGAATCTAAAATAAAACAAGCTATATTGGATTACGAGCAGTAATGTTATATTTACATTTTAGCCTTTGCCTGAGCTAACAAGGACGGGCTAAGGCTTTTTTATTGAAAATAAAAAAAAGGTATCATAAAGTGGCCTTTGAAGATAATCAAAATGTCAGAAAAAAAATTAAATCAAGAACAAAAAAAAGCAGTTGAACATTTGGCTGGACCAATGTTGGTTGTTGCTGGTGCAGGTACTGGTAAAACCACTGTTTTGATAGAGAGATTGAAGTTTTTGATTAAGAATAGAAAGGCTGAAGGAGACGAGGTTCTACTTTTGACTTTTACTGAAAAGGGAGCAGGAGAAATGGAGGAACGCGCTTTGGAGATATTGCCTTATGGTTTTTTTGATTTATGGATCTCAACTTTTCACAGTTTTTGTGAACGGATATTACGGGAACACGCACTTGATATTGGTTTGAGCTCTGATTTTCGCATCGTTTCCACAACAGAGCAATGGATTCTTGTCAAAAAAAATCTTGATTTGTTTGACCTTGATTATTATCAACCTCTTGGTAATCCAAATAAATTTATTTTTGAATTGGTAAAACATTTTTCCAGACTCAAAGATGAATATATCTCCACCAGGGAGTATTTAGACTTTGTAGATAATAAAATAGAAGACAAAGATATAAGTTTAGGGGGGATTGATTCCAAGCAGATTAAGAATGATGATGAAAAGGGTGAGATTTTGCGTTACCGAGAATTGGCCAATGCTTATAATACTTACAACAAAATACTTCTCGATAATGGTTTGCTTGATTTTGGGGACTTGGTCAATTATTGTCTTAAACTTTTTGAAACCAGGCCAGTTATACTGGAAAAATATCGAGAACAATTTAAATATATAATGATCGATGAGTTTCAAGATACGAACCTTTCGCAGTATATGCTCATTAAATTATTGGCTAGTCCCAAAAATAATCTTTTGGTGGTCGGGGATGATGATCAGAGTATTTATAAATTTCGTGGTGCATCACTTTCAAATATCATGGAGTTTAAAGATGATTTTCCCAAGGCAAGAGAAGTGGTTCTGAATAATAATTATCGTTCTGGACAGAATATTTTAGATTTAGCTTATAAATTTATTCAACACAATAACCCTAATAGATTAGAAGAGAGGATCAAGATTGATAAGAAACTAAATTCTCCTCTTTCTATTAGTGATGAGATTAGGCATTATCAATTTGATAGTATATTTAATGAGCAGTCCTGGGTAGCTGAGAAAATATCAGCTTTAAAAAAGAATGATCCAGGATTAAAATGGTCAGATTTTGCGATTCTGGTTAGAAGTAATGCTATTGCCCAGGAATATTTAGAAGAATTAAAGAGAAAAAATATTCCTGCTACTTTTGTTTCTTTAAGAGGGCTTTATTATAAGCCGATTATTCTTGATTCAATTGCTTACCTGAAGCTACTTGATGATTATCATGAGTCATCTTCTTTGTTTCGTGTTTTAAATATTGATGTTTTTCGAATAGACCATAAGGACCTTATAGAGATTAGTAGATTTTCTAGACGAAAGAATTGGTCTATGTATGAAACACTCAAAAATATTGAAGTAGTTACCAAAATTGATTCTAGCACTCAGGAGAAAATAAAGTTTTTAATGACTTTAATAGAAAAACATTCTCAATTAGTAAAAGAAGAAAGTCCAAGTAAGGTTTTTTATTCATTTGTGCATGATGCAGGTTTGGACAAGAAGGATTATGATGAGTTTTTGGAGTATTATTCATACTTGAATCAGTTTTATGAAAAGATAAAGAAGTTTGAAGCACAGGTTCCGGGAGCAAGGCTCAAGGATTTTATGGAGCTGCTTGATATGGAGCTTGATTCAGGTGAGACTGGATCTTTGCGACTTGATTTTGGGGATTCAGAAACTGTAAACATTATGACAGTTCATGCTTCCAAGGGGCTTGAGTTCAAAAATGTATTTTTAGTTAATCTAGTTGATAAAAAATTTCCTACTATAAACAGGCAGGACAAAATTCAAATTCCTCTTGAATTACTAAAAGAAGAAGTACCTGACTCTAAAAATGCTCATATTGAAGAAGAAAGAAGACTTTTTTATGTTGCTTTGACAAGAGCCAAGGAAAAATTATTCTTATGTTCAGCAAAAGATTGTGGTGGAGTTAGGGAAAAGCGAGTGTCTGTTTTTGTTGAAGAGTCAGATATTGTTTCTGAGTCTTTGGAGAGCGCTAGTCAAGACAAAAATATGTTACTTCGTGATATTGAGAGAAGCTCAAGTGTAGTGCCAACTAAGAAAATAGAATATAGCTTGCCGACAAAGTTTTCTTTTTCGCAGATTGAAGCTTATAGTAACTGTCCTTTGCAGTATAAATTTAATTTTCTGATAAAGATACCAGTTCCATCCAAATCAGTCTTTGTTTTTGGTAGACTCATGCACAATGTACTTAGGGAAATGATGTCCATGCTTATTAGCACGGGGCAGATGGGTATGTTTGGTGACAAAAGAACAAGTAAAGTAGTACCGAGTCTTAAAGATTTTCAAACTTCTTTTAAAAAATACTGGATGGATGAGGGTTATGCTTCTAAGGAAGAAGCTGGTAAATACAAAAAACAAGGACAAGACATGATTCGATCTTTGCATGCTTATTATGAATCAGCTAAATGGCCAGATGTTTTGTTTTGTGAAAAGTCTTTTACTTGCAAGATTAGTAACTATTTTTTTAAAGGAAGTATTGATAGAGTTGATAGATTGGAAGACGGTACATTAGAGATTGTTGATTATAAAACAGGCACAGCCAAGAAATCATTATCTTATAAGGAAAAAAGACAATTAATATTATATAAGATAGCTCTAGAAGAAGGATTAGGGGAGAGAGTTAGTAAGCAATCATTTATTTATTTAGAAAATACTAGTATTCAGTCTTTTGTATCAACGGAAAAAGAAGAAGAAAAATTAAAGCAGGAAATAATTGCGACTATTGAAGAAATGAAAAAAGGAGATTTTTCAGCTAAGCCAGGATTTTTGTGTGATTATTGTGATTTTAATAATATTTGTGAATTTAGGAAGAAAAATTAGAGAAAAAGCTAAGATTGTGGTATAATAAAATATAAGTTAATAATCATTTTCAAAACAAAATCAGCTTAATTGTAAATATTTTAGCTAATTTTGTCTTTTTTGTATTTATGTTATTAAAATCCGTTCACAATTTAAAGTTTAATTTATTTATTTTACTAGCTTTGTTCTTGTTTTCGGTATTTTTTTGGTTGACCTTTCCGGTTAGAGCTCAAGAATCAGATGCTATTAGCATCAGGGTGCATGCAAACAGAGAGCACAAGAGTGCTTTGATATGGTATCAAGAGGAATTTGCTGATAGAGAGGAGCAGGGCGCACCTCAGTCACTTCGGGTTGATGGTTATAATGCTGTTAGGGATGGCAGGACGGTGTATGTTCATGCAAGCAATATTGTTGACGGAGTATATGGATCGTATATTTATTTGATCTCATATTCGCAAGAAGCTGATCCGGGAACAATTGATGTTTTTTCTCGGATGTTGAAAACTTGGACCTTTAACACTAACTTAATTGAGGATAGTACTGATTTTGGTTATTGTAATATTACAGACTTATCATGCAATATAGATGCAGACTGTGGTGATGGGTATGTTTGCAACCTAAGTAGATGTGCACCGAAGGATAGTAATTTTTCAGCTTGTTGGCGTGATCATGATTGTGATGATCATTGGTATTGTAGCAGTGAAAAGGCTCAAGTAACTAGAAGAACAATTAGGTATGAAAATTTAACCAAGATCATGTCTATGATTGAAGAGCATTATGAGACTGTAGAGTCTTACCCTGAATTAAAAGCTGGTACATATGTTTCTGGTAAGTCATTGTCAGTTTGGCCTAGTTGGAATGATAATTTATCGCAAGAAATTGGTGGAGGAGAATTTCCTCTAGATCCAATTAACACCTTGGGGTCTTGTCCGAATTTTGATCCGGTTACTTGTTGGAATGAGCAAACCAAGGATTTTGCAGGCTCTTTTAATTCACAAGGTATTTTGAGTTCACCAGGAAGTTCTTTTGTTTATGGCTATACGCCGGAGCGAGTTTATTCGGTTTCACTTGAAGGTACCATGGTTTGTGAATTTTCTACTGGTATTTGCAATTAGCACTTGCAAAAATAAAGGGAAAATGATAAGATTTTCAGGTGCTAATTATTAATATTTTTTGTTTAATTTTAGCCTTTTTATGACCTTAAGATCATATTTGATATTGATGATTAGTCTAACAAGTGTTTGTTGGCTTTTGTGGTTGCTTATTTTAAACATTATTGACCCAGAAGTTACTAATTGGATTGGCTTTTCATTATTTTATTCTTCACTTTTTTTGTCCATTTTGGGAGCTGCTTCAATCTTTGGCTTTGTGATTAGATTTATTGCTATGAAGCAGTAACTTGTTTTTCGTTTAGTTAAAGACGCTTTTAGACAGGCTTTTTTGTTTTCTTTTTTGGTAGTTGCCTGTTTATTACTTATGTCTCGTGATTTGTTTTCATGGCTTAATATGATTTTATTGGTATTCGCAATATCAGTATTTGAATTTTTTTTATTAAGCTACGAAAAGAAATAAATAATTTTATATGCAAGACAAACTAGAAAAAATAAAAAAGGAAGCTCTGGATAAATTAGCTGATATTAAGAAGCTTAATTTACTTGAAGCCCTAGAAAAAGAGTACCTAGGTCGTAAGGGACAGCTTACAGCTATTTTAAGAAACCTAAGCTCTATGAGTGATGAGGACAAGAAAAAAATTGGTAAACTAAGTAACGAGATCAAAGTAGAGCTATCTGAAAAGTTCAAAGAAGCCAAGGATATTATTATTGGCAGTGCTCGAGGGGGAAATTATGTAGATGTTAGTATACCAGGACAGAAAATCAAACAAGGACATATTCATCCTATAACTCAAGTAATGGGAGATTTAGAAAAGCTTTTTTCTTCGATGGGCTTTATGGTGTTAGATGGACCAGAACTTGAATCAGATCATTATAATTTTACAGCTCTAAATATTCCAGCTGATCATCCTGCTCGTGACATGCAAGACACTTTTTACATTGATACCAAGAACAAAAACAATGAGCACGATATGGTGATGAGAACTCACACTTCACCAGTACAGGTAAGAGCAATGCAGAAATACGGTGCGCCTATCAAATGTGTGGTACCAGGTAGAGTTTTTAGAAATGAAGCAACTGATGCTACTCATGACACAACCTTTTATCAGATTGAAGGCTTGATGGTGGGAGAGGGGATTTCTTTGGCCAATCTAAAAGCAGTTTTGCAGGATGTTTTGAATGGAATTTTTCAGGAAGAAGTAGGTATGCGTATTAGACCAGGCTATTTTCCATTTGTGGAACCAGGTTTAGAAATCGATATCGCTTGCACCATTTGCAAAGGTGCTAAATGCCCAGCTTGTAAACATACTGGTTGGTTAGAAATGCTTGGTTCGGGCATGATCCATCCAGAAGTTTTGAAGTATGGAGGAGTTGATCCAGAAAAGTATTCTGGTTTTGCCTTTGGTATTGGAGTAACTAGACTCGCTATGATGAAATACAAAATTGATGATATTCGATTGTTTAATTCAGGGGACTTGCGGTTCATGGAACAATTTTAGTTGGTTTAGAAAAACATATTGTCTACGAAAATACGAATCAGTACAAATTTACAAATAATTTTGTATTATTCATGTAGACTCGATTCGTAAATTCGTACAGATTTGTATTTTCGTAGCCTTTAATTATATGGTAAAAGCACAGGAAATAACAAAATATTGTCAGGAATTATTGAAGACGGAAAATTTCAAGGATTATTGTCATAATGGAATGCAAGTTGAGGGAAAAGAGAATGTGGAGAAAATAGTTACGGGCGTAAGCTTATCAGAAAAGCTGATAAAAAAAGCTATAGAAAAAAAAGCTGATATGATAATGGTGCATCATGGATTTTTTGGTATGTCTTTTGGTGAGAATCCAGTTATTAAATACGCTTCAAAGAAAAGACTTAAACTAATTTTAGAAAATGATTTAAATGTTTTAGGTTTTCATTTGCCACTTGATGCTCATATAGAAATAGGCAACAATGTATCTTTAGCTAAGTTGTTTGCTTTGAAAAATATCAAACCTATGACCGAAGCCAAAGATAATTACGGTTTTATAGGAGAGAGTGATGACACTAGTTTGGCGGATTTTGTAAAATTAATAGATGAAAAACTAGAAACAAGATCAACGATAATAGACGGAGGAAATAAGCAAGTAAAGAAAGTGGTCATAGTTTCTGGTGGTTCAGCTGATTATTTTATGGAGGCAAAGAATTTGGGGGCAGATACTTTTATTTGTGGTGAACTCAAAGAGCACGTTGTCAGGGAAGCTGAAGAAGCAGAAATAAATGTGATTGCTCCAGGCCACTACAATACTGAAAAGACCGGTATACAGAATTTAGGAGAAAAAGTAGCCAAGGAGTTTGGCGTAGAAGTTGAGTTTGTATATATTCCCAATTCAATTTAATTAAAAATTAAAAATTACAAATTAAAAATTATATAAAGTATGTATTTATCAAATAAATGGCTAAAAGATTTTGTTGATATTCCAAAATCAGTCGAGGGTGATTAGCTAGGTAGACTTCTGACTGTTCACACTGTTGAGATTGATGGAGTAGAAAAGCAAAATGAAATATACAAGAATATGGTGGTGGGCGAGATCTTGGAAGTAAATAAACACCCTCAGGCAGATAAATTACAACTAGCTGTAGTTGACGTGAAAACAGAAAAGTTAAATATTGTTTGTGGAGCCCCAAATATTGAAGTCGGACAAAAAGTTCCAGTTGCTTTAGTAGGAGCTGTGATGCCAAACGGTATGGAAATCAAGAAAACAAAAATCAGAGGAGAGGAATCTTGTGGTATGATGTGTGCCGAAGATGAGCTAGGACTGGGAGATGATCATGCTGGCATTATGATTCTTGATGAGAAAGCAAAAATTGGCACAGATTTATCTGATTATTTGGACCTTGATGATGTGATTTATGAAGTTGATAACAAATCTATCACCAATAGGCCAGATCTTTGGGGGCACTATGGCATGGCCAGGGAAATTGCAACTTTTTTGGACAAGAAGTTAAAAGTAGATGCGAGTGAATATGATTTTTCTAAAATTGAGGTAGATAAAAAAGAGCGAAAAATTAAAATCAAGATTGAAGACAAAGAAAAATGTCCAAGATATTCAGCTGTTTCTATGGGAGGTATTAAGATCGAGCCATCTCCAAAGTGGTTACAAACCAAACTAATTGCTTCGGGTATTAGGCCAATTTCAAATATTGTTGATGTAACTAATTATGTAATGCTTGAGTTGGCTCAACCAATGCACGCTTTTGATGCAAGTAAAATTTCAGACACTAAAGACATAAAAATTGTAGTAAGAAACGCTAAAAAGGATGAAATCTTAAAAAGCTTGGATGGTGAAACAAGAGAACTCGATGAAAATGATTTAGTTATAGCGAGTGACAAAGAAGCAATCGCTATTGCTGGTGTTATGGGGGGTGAGGAAAGTGAAATTGATAGTTCTAGTACAGAAATAGTTCTTGAATCAGCCAATTTTAATTATTTATCTGTTAGAAAAACAGGTCATAAGCTAGCTCTTCGTTCCGAGGCTTCACAAAGATTTGAAAAATCTCTTGATCAAAGTACTTGTGAACAAGGTTTGGTTAGAGCAGTTGAACTTATCAAGAAAATTTGTCCAGATGCTTATGTTAGTTCAGAAGTAGCTGACGAAAGCACTTTTTCCTACAAAACAAAAGTACTTGATATTGAGATTGAGTGGATAAACAAAATACTGGGAGCTGAAATTGAAACCAAGGAAATAGAAAGAATATTGACTAGTCTAGGTTTTGGTTTAGAAATAAAGGATAATATAATGAATGTAAGTATCCCTTCTTGGCGAGCAACCAAGGATGTTTCTATTAGGGAAGATATAGCCGAAGAAATAGCTCGAATTTATTCATATGAAAAAATAGAGGCCAAGATGCCAGTTCTTGAAATGAATATTCCTTTGGAAAATGAGAGTAGGGACTTAGATAGTAAAATTCGACGTATTTTGAGTGGTGGGCCAGCCTTGTCCGAGGTTTATAATTATTCTTTTGTTGGTGAAGAGCAACTCAAACATTTGGGGGTAGATTTTGAAAACTATATTCGTCTGGCCAATCCAATTAGTAGCACCCAAACTATGTTAAGACAGAGTTTAGCTACTAATCTTTTTGATAATATTAAGAAAAATCAGGCAAGGCATGAGGAGATTGAGTTGTTTGAGATTGGTAGTGTATATTTAAACTTTGATGGTCAGTACAAGAAGCAAGTAGAGGAGGTGGATGTTTTGCCGGCACAAGAAAAAAGACTTGCTATTGTTATTGCTGGGAAAAATACAGAGGTTTTTATGAGAGTTAAAAGCGTTTTGAGCTTTTTGCTTGATTCATTTGATTTGCAAGCTGAATACACAGAAAGAGAAACCGCATTTGCTTGGGCAAATAAGATATATTCAACTGAAATAAGGGTAGCTGGCAAAGTACTTGGTTTTGTTAATCTATTAGATGAACAAAAAGCCAAAAAAATTGGACTCAAAAAATCAGTAGCAGTTGTTGAAATAAGCTTAGTTGATCTTTTGGATGTCTTAAACAAACAGGCAAATAAAACATATAAGCAATTTGATAAGTTCCCCCCAGTAGTTAGAGATTTAGCTTTTGTGGTGAGTGATAAAATAACTTATAATGATATCAAAGCTAAGATGGAAAATTTTCACCAATATATCAAGGAAGTCGAATTGTTTGATGTTTATCAAGGTGAAGAAGTAGGTAAAGACAAGAAGAGCTTAGCTTTTCATATAAACTACGTAGCAGAAAAAACCTTAACCGGTGAAGAAGTGGACAAAATCCAAACTAAACTAATCAAAGATTTAGAAAATAATTTTGAAGCTAAGGTAAGAGACTTTTAGTTACTCGCTTTGCTCGGTCGCACTACGAACGCGACACATCCGAATAGAGTTTGTAGTATTCGGATATTTATTTGTAGTATTAGAATTAATCTATATATATGTTAGAAACATCAAAAGACGTATTAAATATCGTGCTAGCCGTTTCAATCGGTGGTATCGCCTTCTTCCTTTGCTGGGGGCTTTATTATATGGTTCAAGTAGGAAGAAATATTTTTATTATGGTGAAAGGTTTTAAGGAAAAGATAGATAGAATCGATGAGATTTTAAAAATACTCAAAGACAAGATTGAACACTCAACATCATATCTGCTTTTGATTGGTGAAGGGGTGAAGAAATTGGTAGAGATAATGAAGAAGAGAGAAGAAAAGGAAGATAAGTAGGATTTTCGAGACTCTTAAGACCCTTGAGATTATTGGGATTCAAACTCCTTCTTCCTTTGGGAGAGGGTCGAGGTGAGGGCTGTGAAGACGAGAATGATAGTAGGGATTTGGAGACCCTAGAGAATATTGGGAAATAAAATATTTTTAAATAAAAAACAGGTAGTGTTTATAAGCTTACCTGTTTTGTTTTTTGTCTGGGAACTTTGTCATTTCGAACGAAGTGAGAAATCCCTTGGCCGTTACAACATTTATGTCTAAGGGATTTCTCCGCTTCGCTACGAAATGACAAGTGCTTTAGAGTTTGTTATTTTAAACAATATAAAATGAAAAATTTCAATGTATATACATATGTATAGACATATGTATATACATTGAAAGTGTTTGGAAAAATAAATAGTCAGAATTTGCCAGATGAATATTTTATTTAAAGGTGCTATATTAGATTTTAACAATAGCACCAACTATGCTCGTAATTAGTATGGTAGTAATGCCAGCCATATAACGAATATTAGTACTTACATCACTTGCCATAGTAATTGTTAGAAGTATTGCCAATATCAACATCACAGGAATTTTATATTTTGGATCATGATGAGCAACTCCATCCAAACATTTCAATATTATTCCTTTCATTTTTTTCTCCTCTTTTGTGTTTTGTCCCAATTTTGATTTTTTATAATATAATGTACATTTTTTTGTTTTTTTAGAATATCATTTATTAAAGATAATAGCAATAAACAAAGATTGATGTTATTTTAAATTGAATTGGTTGACAAATTTATAAAAACATGATATAAAATTGGCACATAAATCTAGTTAATTTTATATTGATCATTTAAAAAAAAGGAGAGTGTAGAAATGGGAAACAATGTGAAGATTGATAATTGTATTGACTGTAGCTATCACAGAGAGCTACCTGATCCTGATCCGGATGACTGGTTTTGTGATGATGATGTTAAAGTTGTTTGCACAAAGAAAAAGCCTTCGAAAAACATTACCGTAGCATGTCGACCATACAATACAAGAAATGAATGTGATATTCCAGAGTGGTGCCCAAGATTAAATAATTAGATAATTCAGGTAGTTGTATAAACAGGAGGCTGATGCGTCTGATAAAAAAATGATTGATGACAGAATGAAAGATGCTTTTATTCAGATTTCGCGAAATGGAAGATGGGGAACCTGCGTGGCTTGTCCCAGAGATTCTAATGGCCATGCCTATCCAGAGTTTTGTGAATACACTGATCGCTACGATTATCTACTAACCGTAGATTATCTTGCAGAAGCTCACAGGAAATATCTGAAATAACTGAGTTTAGCCTCGTGTTCGATAAAAGAATACGAGGTTTTTTGTTTTGTTGACACATTGATAATATTATATTAAAGTAAAGCATTGGTCTTTTTATAGTATAAATAAACAAAATAATATCAAAAAGGAGAAATTATGAAAGATAAATTAGCTAATACTATAATGGTTTTGATGCTAATGAGTCCATTTTTCATTGCAGGTTTTGAAAAAGTATTCCCCGAGTATACACCTTGGGATGTTAGTAACACAAGAGTCCAAATCTTGGGCGTCCAGGTAGAGCCAATGAGCACATTGATTTTGATTACTAGTGGTTAAAAAAAACGGGGTAACGCTAATTTTAACTAAGGAGGCAAAATGCTTATTATTAATAATGCATCATTTCCGGTGATTGCGATGTGTTGGCACAAGCAATATGGCTATGGTGATCAGGAAATAATTGAGCCTAATGAAAGTGAGAATATTTCTGGTCCTTTTCTTGGTGAAATGGATGGAGGAGAATGTCGTTTGGCCATGCCAGGCGAGATTAGCTGTCATGAAGATGAGGACAATGAAAATGGCTTTCATGTATCCAAGGGAAGTCAGCTCAATTTAGGTAATGGAGATTTTGGAGTGATCATTTGGCACTATGAAGATGAGTTGGTGTTAAAGAAGGAATAGTATAATGTTTGTAAAATAATAGGCGATGTAATAAAAAAATTACATCGCCTTTTTTATTTAATTCAGTTAACATTTCTGTGTAACTGAAGTTTTAAATAATTTTTTTATCACAGAACCTGATAATTCGTGTTAAGTGAAGTAACCTTTTATAAAAGTCCTAGGAAGATCCTCGGACTTTTTTCTTTGGTCAAACTTTAAATTAGCAAGAACGTTTAAGGTTGTTTAATTTAACTAGAGTGATGTCTGAAGTTTTTGAAAACTCTTTTTAGAAAAAGGGGGAATTCGATTGATTCCCCCCCAAAAAAAACAATTTTAATTATACGATCCTTTTTTGTTTATCTTCCATTCTCTTTTTTACTTGTTCGAACCATATTTTGTAGTCGGGGTCGTATTTAGAATACATCTCAGACAGTATTTCTACTGATGATTTTGTAGGATGTACTAGTCTATTTTTTCGTGTAAAAAATTTACGCCTTTTATTTTTATTTTCTCGGGACATTATTTCAACTCATTTGTTGTTTTTTCTTGTTTTATCCTCTCTAAAAATATTACTCTCTGGTGTAGCCAGATACAACATGTTATGTGTAGTTTGAATTGGACA
Organism: Candidatus Parcubacteria bacterium; assembly: GCA_002869165.1. Lineage (GTDB taxonomy): Bacteria > Patescibacteriota > Patescibacteriia > Patescibacteriales > UBA12075 > BM705. The sequence continues at coordinate 37,397 of PKTK01000009.1, forward strand.
CTATTTAGCAAGCTTTTTCTCTAAAAAATATTTATGATTTTGTTTTTTGGTAATAACGTAGCCTAACTTTTTATAAAATGACACAGCAGGATTGTTTTCCCATACTTCAAGCGTTATTTTGCGATACCTATGCGTTTCAAAGCTTTTCATGATTTGCGAACCAAGTCCTTTTCCTTGATAGAACGGTGTTAAAAATATACGTGATACGTATAGATTACGTTTTTGTTCTTTAACTTCGTATAAACCGATTCTACGCTTTCCTCGAAGTAGTATAACCATTTTTCCATAGTCTTTATAAAACTTTTCATCAAACTTGTTTTTATCAACTGGTTGGAATTTCTCAATCAAAGGAAATAACGTTGTTTTCATTAAACGATACACGAACGCATAGTCGTCTTTTTTACATTTGCGTTTTTTTATATTCATAACGTTTTGAGTCATTTTATAAAAAGTTAGGCGGATTTATAGAAGTTCAATTCAAATTTCACATAACAAGTTATATGTGAACTTGTTGATTATTTATTTAAAATTAGTTAAATATTTGTGGTTTATTTCCAATCAAGAAGTGTTTTTGTGGTTTTTATTTTGAGAATTGTTTGTTTTGCCTTTATGTTAGCATAAATATTTTTAAAAGCAAAATATGGATGTCTTATAATATTGATTAAAAAAGAGCTTTTTAAAAATTATAATTGATGATTTAAGCTATTTTTAAATTTGTCAGAAATTGACTTTTGTATTTTTTTCTTGTAAAGTTTATATTAATACTAGTGGTTGATCAAGGAGATATTTAAACTTGTAGCCACAATTGCGCCATCGGCTTGTCTGATTTACCCATCCGTTGCTTATGCCGAGAAATCTGATGACCGTAGGCGTAAGTATTAGAGGCGAGCAGAAACGTAATGTTTCAGCAACGGATGGATTTTGTTATTTTAAATTAAAAAGGTAGGTGTGTGATGAAAATAAGAAGAATTCCACATTCATATTTTGTGGAAGTAAAACAGGAGCTTGACTGGGAGGATGTTCTGCATAAGCTTGGAATAAAATTTCATTCAACCAAGAAAGGAGGAAGTATATACGAGGCAAAGTGTATTCTTCATAATGAAAATACACCATCTCTTACTTTCAATCCATACATGTGTGCTTTTCATTGCTTTGGTTGCGGGCAAAGTGGAGATACTTTTAATTTTATTTCCTATGCCTTGACCGGAGAGCTATATAACTATGGAAGAGTTTTTCGTTGGTTAAATAAAAATTTCAACATACCCTTACCATGGGACCGCTGATATTTTGTAAAGATTGAGGCGGTTTTTATTTGTATAAATTTCAAAATCAAAATATAAGCAATAAATAATTATAAGAGTATTTATTTAAAAATTTTATCTAACATCTATCGAAAATGATAAAGAAGATGAATTATATAATTTATTAGCATGGAAAAATTTTATTACAAAAAAAGCAGGGCAATTAAGTACTCTGCTTTTTTGTTAATTGTTTAATAAATAGGCATTTCGTATTTTGAGTAGTCATTTTTATCAACAAATATTTCAAGCGTCTTACCTTCTCTATATTCATTGATTGGATCATAAGTCCAGTCAGGGCAATAGAATGTGTGTTGTTTTTGACTTTCATCAGTAAAATGTGCGATGACTGCCCAACGTTTTCCTTTTTTAGTTTGGTAAAATCCTGTTTTGCCGATTGTTGCTTTAATTTTTATTTGATTTTCTTTTTTTAGCTCAAAGAATTCACTAAGAGTTGAACTGCCTTTTTCTTTGTATTCTTTAAACCAAGGTAAGCCTTCACCTAAGTCTGTATATTCATCAGCAGTGTGAGTAGGCCCTGAGAGTGATGATAAAATTTTGTCAAAAAATCCCATATAGTTTTTTTATTAGTTAAATTAATTTTTATCTTATCTTTTTATTTTATATTAGCATAAAATAAGCCATAAACAAAATGTTGGATTTTTGATGTACGTACATATGTACGTACATTGAGTTTTATCATTCATTCAAAGGTAGGAATGATAATGAAGAATATCTATCTATGAGATTCCCTTCCCTCGCTTCGCTCGCCGGGAATGACAGGGGGGGGAGCGTTGCGCTTCGGCCGGGAATGACAAATGAAGTGGTATTACTTTTAGGAAAAATTAAGACGAGATTCCCTTCCCTCGCTTCGCTCGCCCCCGCAAGAAGACGGGACAGGCGGGAATGACAGGGGGGGGGATAATAAAAATGAAAAAACAAAACAGAGTAGTATGAACTACTCTGTTTTATGTTATGTGATATGTGTTATGTGCTATGTGTTTTGTGCTATGTGATGTGTGATACGTGCTTACTTCGTGTATCCACATCCTTTGGCTGAACATTTTAGTCCATCTTTTGACTCTACTAGTAATGCTCCGCAGTCTGGACATTTTTCTCCAGTTGGTTTGCCCCAGAGAGCATTTTTGCAGTCAGGGTATTGGTCGCAGGCGTAGAAGGTACCTCTTCGGCTTCGTTTTTGGACGAATTCTCCTTTGCCACATTTGTCGCACTTTATGCCAGTTGAGTTGGAGTTTTCTTTGATGCTTTTGATATTCTTACATTTTGGATAGCCTGAACAAGCAAGAAAATGGCCGAAGCGTCCGTTTTTGATTACCATTGGCTTACCGCATTTGTCACATTCTTCATGTTTGTACTTTTCTTCGAGTGCTTGAGTCTCTTTGTCTTTTTCTCCAGCGTCAGCCGGTTTGCCGTCTTTGTCCATACCTTTGATGTTTTTGCACTCAGGATAGGCTGAGCAGGCTAGGAATTTGCCGAAACGGCCAGTTTTGATAATCATTTTTGCGCCACATTTGTCGCATTTTACGTCTGTTTGTTCTTCAGGCATAATATCTTCTTTTTTAAGTTCTTTATCTTTTTTTTCTAAGTTAGCATGAAATGGTTCATAGAAGTCTTTGATGACTGGTTGCCACATGGTTTCACCTTCAGCGATTTTATCAAGATCAGTTTCTACTTGGGCGGTGAATTCATAGTCAACCACTCGAGGGAAATGACCAACTAGTAGATCAGTAACTACATAGGCAATATCAGTTGGATAAAGCTTTTTAGCGTCATCTCTTTGCACGTAGTTTCTGGTGATAATAGTGGCTAAGGTTGGTGCATAAGTAGAAGGTCGGCCAATGCCGTATTTTTCTAAAATTTTTACAATCCCAGCATCAGAGTATCGTCCTGGTGGCTTGGTGAAATGTTGTTCTTTGTTTAGATTTTCAAGATCCAGTTCTTCCTTTTCTTTTACATCAGGCAATATTAGTTCTTTTGATTGTTCTGGATAGATTTTTAAGTAACCATCGAATTTCAAGATTTGACCTGTGGTGCGGAATTGATAGCTAGTACCATCAGCATCTATGTCTATACTGGTTGAGTTTACGATTGCTTCAGTCATTTGACTGGCTACTGCTCTTTGCCAAATCAGGGTGTACATCTTCAGCTGTTTAGGATCGAGGCTTGAGCTGAGAATCTCAGGAGTATTACCAGCTTCAGTTGGTCTGATAGCTTCATGAGCTTCTTGAGCTCCTTTGGACTTGGTTTTAAATGTTCTTGGTTTTGTAAGTGCGTATTCTTTGCCCACATATTCTTCCAAGTGCTTTTTGGCATCATCTAGGAATTTTTGAGATAGATTTAGAGAATCTGTTCTCATATAGGTAATATAGCCTTGTTCATAGAGTTGCTGAGCTAGCATCATGGTTTGTTTGGCGGAGTAGCCTAGCCAACGATTCGCGGTTTGTTGCAAAGTTGAAGTAGTAAATGGTTTAGGTGGATTCTTTTTTGTTTCTCTTTTATTAATAGATGAGATAATATACTTAGCACCTTGGAGGTCTTTGGTGATCTTATCTGCTTCAGCTTTGTTTTTGATAGCTAGTTTGTCTAGAGTTTTACCCTCGATTTTATTTAGCTTAGCTTCAATCTTGTCTTCTTTGTTGTCTTGTTTATTTAGCAGTAAGTCTATGCTCCAGTATTCATCTGGCTTAAAGGCCTTGATTTCTCTTTCTCTTTCTACGATGAGTCTAACCGCTACTGATTGAACACGTCCGGCTGATAATCCTCTAGCAACCTTTTTCCATAGAAAAGGGGATAGTTCATAGCCTACTAGTCTATCAAGAACTCTTCTGGCTTGTTGAGCATCCACTAGTCCCATATCAAGTTTACGAGGATTTTTCATCGCTTCCTCAATAGCACCTTTGGTTATTTCATGAAATACAATCCGCTGGGTTTTGTCTTGGTCGATCTTCAAGGCACTTAGAAGATGCCAAGCAATAGCTTCCCCTTCGCGGTCTTCATCAGTTGCGAGGATGATGTTATCAGCTTTTTTAGCTAATGTTTTTAGAGCTGTTACCTGTTTTTTGGCTTTGGCAGGTATTTCATAAGTTGGTTCGAAATTGTTTTCGGTATCAATACCAATCTTGGATTTAGGCAAATCTCTGATATGCCCAAAAGAAGACTCTACTTTGTAGCCTTTGCCAAGAAATTTGGTGATTGTCTTCGCCTTGGTAGGCGACTCTACTATTATTAAATTCATAATTCTGCATTATTTTGTCATTCCCGGACGGAGCCTTATGAGCGGAGTGAATAAGCGTAGGGGAAGGGAATCTACGTATCAAAGAATAGTTGCGCGTAGATTCCTTTCCCCTCCGTAATTCGCTTTCGTTAGCTGACGAAGCTCATTACTCCGGCCAGGAATGACAAGATAGTTATTATTTTATAGCATATTTCTTTCCACCAAAATCTTTTATGGCCCCTCTTAGCTCCATCATGGTGATGGCACTTGATAGACTAGCAGAATCAAGTCCTGATAGCCTTTTTAATTCATCTATATGAATAGGGTCGTGTGAGAGATGAGGAATGATTTTTTCCTCATCAGGTGATTTGGCTTCAAGTTTTTCTATACTAATATACGAACTTAGTTGATTTATGTCAAGGGCGTCAAGAATATCCTGACTATTTTCAACTAATCTTGCCCCTTGTTTGATGAGTTTGTTAGTTCCTTTTGAACTATCAGAAAAGATTGAACCAGGAACCGCAAAAACATCTCTATTTTGATCAATGGCAGTTTGAGCTGTTATAATTGCTCCAGACTTTTCTACGGCTTCTATTACGATAATACCTAGACTAAGTCCTGAAATTATCCTATTTCTCATAGGAAAGTGATGGCGAAGAGGGGGAGTCCCCACACTAAATTCAGATATTATGAGACCATCTTTATCGAGTATTTCTTTGGCCAGATATCTGTTTTGACTTGGATATATACTAGCTGAATCAATACCAGTTCCAAGGACTGCTATGGTTTTTCCTCCAATGTCATTACAGTTTTTGTGTGCATGAGCATCTATTCCCATAGCAAGGCCTGATACAATAGAAAAATCGTTTCCACAGAGTTCTTTAACTAGTTTTGAAGTGGCTTGCATGCCATAGGGAGTACATTTTCTTGAGCCTACTATACCGATACATTTATTTTTTAATATACTTGTGTCACCTTTACAAAAAAGTAGTCTAGGCGGATCATAAATCTCACTTAGTAGAGAGGGGTAATCTTCCTTTTCTAATTCAATTATTTTAATATTTTCTTTTTCTAAAACTGAAATGACTTGTGAAATATCTAGATTGTTCCTAAAAGCAATAAATTCATTAGCAACATTTTCGGGGATTTTTGCCTCTATATATTGGTTTATTTTGGCTTTATAAGCATTTTCCCAGCTAGAAAAGTAATTTTTCAGCAATTTTAAACGTTTTTCCCCAAATTTTGGAAAATGATTTAGAGCTATTAGATATTGTTTTTCTGTATTATAGTACATTTTTACTAATTTTAGGTAATAATTTTAATGGCTAATATTTGCCTTTTTTGCTTGACAAGTGTCAAAACTTGTGCTAAGTTTGCATAATTGTTAAGCGTTGATTAAAGAACTGCTTGCCAAAAGGAACTGGTTAAATTTTTTTCCTCCTTGTAAATTTAACCTTTATCTTCTTTGGCAGGCTGTTCTCTAATCAAACAAAAATACCTGATTTAACGTCTAGGAGTAGGCGATTATAGTTCTTACCCTCCTTGAGCTATCTTTTGCCTTTACAAGGTTATCCTTGGCTTCTAGATGTTAAGTTGGGTATTTTTTTTGAAATTACAAATATATAAATCAGCTACAAATACAATAAATATAATTAAAGATATTATTTTTGTTATTACAGATGATTGGAAACGATAATTTAAGAAACAGTTTTGGAATATAAAGAAGCCCAAAGATAAATAATTAATTTATAAAAATAACTCGGTCAAAAGTAGACCGAGTTTTTGTTTAAAGGAGTTTTAGTTTTAAGAAATTCTTAATATTCTTCGAATTAGTTTTCCTAGTTTTTTGTGTTGCTTTCTTGATAAGTAGCTAAGTCCATCTGGGTGATCTGTAAGAATAACCATGTTTGGATAAAGATTTTCCTCTCGCCACTTTCTGATGTATTCCAAGTCAATTTCACTTGGATCTTGACCGCTTTCTCTAATGGCATTATCTAATGCTTCCGAAAATGTTGGCATTTTTTCTCTCCTTATTTTAAAAAAGAACAAATTATTCAAGATGCTTGGTGCAATTACTAGTGATCATTTTTGGTTTAGCGTTTTTTTCTATTTCAAAAATACTTACAGCCGTGTTTTTTTGGTGTTTAAAGCTTTTATTCATTCTTTCACAGGGGACATTATTGAGTACTGTTAAAAAAGCTTTTTTTGTTCCCCCGTGACAAACAACGACTACGGTTTTGTCAGAGTGTTTTTTGTTAATTTCATCTATAAATGATTTAACTCGTTTGCAAATCGATTCATTAGTTTCTATATAAGTTGGCATAGTTTCCCATGACCAGTTTTCTGGTATTTTTTTTCCTTCCAGTTCTCCAAACGATCTTTCACGAATTCTTTTATCAAGTATAAGCTTAAGCTGAGGATGGTGTTTTATTATTTTTTTGGACGTATCAATTGCTCTTTTGAGATCACTAGAATAGACAAAATCAATTTTTTCATTTTTTAGTCTTTGACCAAGTTTTTTTGCTTGTTTTTTTCCTTCATCTGATAATTTTCCTGGTTTTTGTCCCTGGATTACTCTATTGACATTGTCTACAGTTTCTCCATGTCTAGTGATAATTAATTTCATATTTTATCCAAAGAATTTGTTAAACATTTCTTTATTAAGTTCTTGAAATTTATCCAAATCATCTCCAGAAAATCTTTTCAAAACAAAATCTTTGCCACTCATATGATCTAGAATTTCATTTTTTATACCAATTCGGAGACGAGCAAAGTTTTTGCTTTTTAGATGATTGATAATAGATTGAACACCATTGTGGCCGGCTGATCTGGAGTTTAGGGATACTTTGTATTTTGGAAAATCAATATCAATCTCATCATGGACTACTAGAAGTTTTTCTGAGTAGTCAGCGTTTTTTTTCTTTAAACCAAATTTTTTATCAAGCATTTTATAATAATTCATTACCGCTTCGATTGACTGACCAGAGTTATTCATGTAGCTTGTTGGCTTGATGAGTAGTAGGTTACCTGATTTGATAAAATCACATTTTAGTTTTTTGTTTTCTTGCCAGCTTTCGTTTAGCTTGTTGGCCAAGAAATCCAGAAATAAAAACCCGGCATTGTGTCGGGTTTTTTTGTATTCATCTCCAGGATTACCAAGCCCTGCTATTATAAATAGATTGGTTGGGTTTAGGTTGTATCTAATGTTATTCATGGTATGGTAAATTTTTCAAAAGTTTTGTCTTCCTGGGGCCTGGAGCGAATGCGGAAGGAACCCTGGATCCAGAATCGTCCTATACTGATGGATCCCGGGTTCTTTTCACTCCGTTCAGAGTCCCAGGATGACAAAATGGAAGTTTTTTGAATTAATTTTGTACTTGGGGTTTAGTGTTTAGGATTTGTTTTCTTTCTCTTCATGTTTTCCATGAATTCGCTTATTCTTTTCAACATAAATAGTAATTGGTGCACCAAAAAAACCAAATTTTCTTCTCAGTTGGTTTTCTAGATAGCGTACGTATGATTCATCTAGAGTATCTTTGGCGCCAATACGGACTTTGAATTTTGGTGGAGTTACTTGGGTTTGGGAGAATTCGTGAATATATGGTTTTTTAGTTCCTTTTGATTTGATCGGGCTCACGCGTTTCATGGCTTGTTTTAGGAATTTATTCAAGGCGTTGTCATTGAGTTCAATGTGACGATTTTCTTCTACCTCTATGATCAGATCTTTGAGTTTTTTTACTTTTTCACCGGTTTTGGCTGAAACGAATTGGATAGGTGCCCAGGTGGCATAAGGAAAGCGACGATTTATTTCTAGCGTATAGTGTTTGGTGTCTCGATCAGTTACAGCATCCCATTTATTAGCTACTATGATAATAGAACATTTATTTTTCATGATAGCTTCAGCTATTTTTGATTCTTGTTGAGTAAGATCTTTGGTAATATCAATGACCAAGAGAGCAACATCAGCATTTTTTAAAGTTGCTAATGATTTGTTTACACTCAATCTTTCCAGAGCCTCACGTTCCTTTTTGTTTTTAACATTTTTAAATCCCTGTTTATGCATACCAGCCGTATCAAGCAGACGAATATTTTTTTCTTTCCAGGTAATAAACGTGTCATTTGGCTCACGAGTAGTATGAGCAATATGGGAAACAATTTGTTTTTCTTCACCGCTAAGTTTGTTGAGCAAGCTAGATTTGCCTACATTTGGCTTACCTAAAATACTGACATTAATGTATTCGTTTTTGTCTTTTTCCTTTTTTGGCGCTTTTACCTTGAAACCTTCTTCTTTTATATATGAGGTAACAATGTCGAGAAGATCACCAGTTCCTGATCCAGTAGCTGCTGAAACAGGAACTGGTTCGCCTAGGCCCAGTTTGTTGAATTCGGCAATATCTTTGCGAACACTTGGTTTATCAGCTTTGTTAGCTACTAGTATTATTTTCTTGTTAGAGATCTTTTTTAGTCTTTTGGCTAGTTCTTTGTCATCAGGTAGCAGACCGTCTCGTGCATCAACCAAAAATAAGATAATGTCAGCTTATTTTAAAAAGCCAAGGGCTTGTTTCTGTACTTGGCTCTCAACATCATAATCTTCCTTTTTTAGATATTTGGTGAGTAATTTTTCTTCAATAATGCCAGCTGTATCAATGAGATTGAATTCTATACCATCCCATTCTACCAAGGATTCATTGGAATCTCTGGTTGTGCCAGCTTCTTCTGATATTAGGGCGATATTTTTTTCACTCAAACAATTAAACAGAGTCGATTTTCCTACATTGGTTCTACCAAATAATGCTATCTTAGCTATTTTCTTTTTCATAATTTTAATTTCTAGAAGCAAGGGATTTATTCTTCTTCGTCTAAATCATAATCTTCTTTATTTTCAGTGCCAGATTCAGTTGAGTCAGCGTCTTGGCCAATGATAAGAAGAAAGTCAGGTTGAACTGGATTAATCTCATTATCTAGTTCATTTTTTAGATCATCAAGTAACCAATCAGGTAATCCGAAGGAAATATTGGCACCCGTTTTTTCTTTGAGTATTTCGAGAGATTTATCTTTTTCACCATAGGAAAGATCGTATATTACAGATTTTTGGAAATTTTGTCTGGAACTATTACCAATACGCACAACAGTAAACCCATATCTTTCTAGGTCAAGGGCAATCTCGGAAGCTAGTCCGTTTATCCAAGTGCCGTTTCTAACCTCAACTGTAGCGTGTTCTTGATTAACCTCAGTTTTTATTTCTTCTGGAGCTTCAGTGAAGACATTATGAACAAAATATTGAACTTCTGAAAAATCTCCACTCTTTGGTACAAGCAGATAAGCTCCTTGATCTGAGATGGTATCTGCCAAAAGACCATTGGCTGAGTTGTCGATAACTTTGGTCGTAATATCGTCTTTGCTAACATTCTCTAGCATATCCTTTAGTTTAAGTATTTCCCAGATCTTTAGGTTAGTACTAATATGTTCATTCAGTTCAGATATAATTCCAGTTATCATGCTTGGTTTAAGCAGATTTGAAGCATTAAAAACTTTTTCTTTTACTGCTTGAATAATGAGTTGTTGTCTTTTGGCACGAGCAAAGTCTTAACCTTCACCGTTTATACCATGTCTGCTTCTAGCAAACTCCAGAGCTTCCATTCCATTCATATGCTGTTCACCAGCTTCAACATGAAGGTGTTTAAATCTAGCATCCCAGTCAGGATTTTCTTCTTCACCCATAATAGGGTAGGAGTAATCGTCAAGGGTGTTTTCTACCATTACATCAATACCACCAAGTTTATCAACAATATTTATAAAGCCAGAAAAATCTGCTCTAACATAATAATCAATTGGTATATCAAGTAGATCAGAAATAGCTTGTGACACGGCCAAGCCACCACTATCTGCTTCTTCCATTTCGGCGTAGGCGTTTATATGATTTATTTTTTGCCAACCATAATTTTCAATCGGAACAGCTAGATCACGAGGGATAGATATCATGGCAACTTTGCCAGTACTAGGCTCGATGCTTGTTATCATGATAGTATCAGTTAAATATCCTCCGTCATGACCCAAACCTCCCATTCCCAAAAGCAAAATATTGATTCTGTCCATGTCTTCACCTTTTAAGTTTCTGTCAGCAGACTCAGCCAGCTGTTTGATTTGTTTAATAATAGGTAATTTAGCAAACCAGCTCGTTGAACTTTGTTTTGATACTAGCACCTGTGATGAAAAAGCTATAAAAACAATTCCCAAAAAAATACTTAGGGTCCAACCTATCTTTAGGGCTTTTTTTCTTTTTCTGTATTTAGGCTTTTTATTTATTACTACTTCTTCGTCTGAAGTTGTCTTATTTATTTTTATTTCTTTGTCCATTTTATTAAAACACAAAATTAGCCATTTTTTGGCTTATCTTAATAATTTTTTTCACAAAAAAACAATTTTTTAGCTAAAATTGTTTGTTATTTTAGTGAAAAAAGATATTTATAAACTATTGCTTTGATTATACAATTATTAATTATAAAATTCAAGCCTATTTTGTTTAGAATAAATTCACAAAATAATACGTAATATTAAATATAAAATAACAATAATAAATTTTTGCTTATTTTATGTTTAATGGTAGATATTCACTTGATTTTTATAATATAAAGTGTTATAGTTTTTAGATATAAATATAATTTTTGAAACAAATTCAATGAAAACTATTAAAAAAAGGCATTTTTGCCTTATTTTAGTATTTTTCACAATAAAACCATGCTAAAAAATTTCTTTCTATTTTTATTTGAATTAGTTAAAATAGTTGTAATTTCACTCGTTATTATTATACCGATTAGATATTTTTTGATACAACCTTTTTATGTAAAAGGAGCTTCAATGGAGCCAAATTTTTATGATCATGAATATTTAATAATCGATGAGATTACTTATAGGTTTGAAGAACCAAACAGAGGAGATATAATTGTTTTTAGATATCCAAGAAATCCTCAAGAGTATTATATAAAGCGATTGATTGGTTTACCTGGTGAAACTGTTCAAATCATGGATGGCGAGGTGATAATATATAACGATGAGAATATCAAAGGTTATATTTTGGAAGAAAAATATTTACCAGATGATTTAAAAACATATTCAAATACTGAAGACAAGATTATCTTGGGAGATAATGAGTACTTTGTTTTGGGGGATAATCGTAATTCAAGCAAAGATTCAAGAAGTTTTGGCCCAGTTGACAAAAGTTTCATTACTGGTAGAGTACTTTTGCGAGGATGGCCTTTTGACAGGGTAACTCTTTTTAATGACCCTGTTTATGAAGAGTAATATTAAATAGACAAAAAAATGCCTAGAAAAAAAGCAAATACAACCAAAAAGGCGGCTACTAATAAGCCAAAAACTAGTAAATCAGTTAAGTCAAAAAGATTGCATCGACTTAGAGGCATGAAAGATGTTTTATTTTCTGAATCAAAATATTGGGATTTAGTTGAAAGAAAAGCCAAGGATTTAGCCAATGTTTACGGTTTTCAAAAAATAGCAACTCCAATTCTTGAATTTAGTGATCTATATGTAAAATCAACTGGAAAAGAAACTGATATTGTATCTAAAGAAATGTATGCTTTTGTTGACAAAGGAGGTGACAAAGTTACTTTACGTCCTGAAGCAACTCCAGGAGCAGTTAGAGCTTATATAGAACACGGTATGTTTAATCTTCCCCAACCAGTTAAGATGTTTTGGATGGGCCCACTCTTTAGACATGAAAAACCTCAGTCAGGTAGACTCAGACAACACACTCAGTTTGATTTAGAGATTTTCGGTGAAGAAGGACCAGTAGCTGATACCCAGCTTATATTAATTGCTTACAATTTCTTTTCTGAATTGCAAATCAATGTTCAGATTCAGATTAATTCAATTGGTTGTCCCGAATGTAGAAAAGATTATATTGAAAAATTATCCGCCTTTTACAAGGAAAGAGGCAAGAGATCAAAACTTTGTAATGACTGTAAGAAACGTTTTACCAAAAATCCGTTGAGGCTACTTGATTGTAAAGAAGAATCTTGTTTGGAGGTACGTGAAGACGCTCCACAGATTGTTGACTTTTTGTGTGATGATTGCCGTGAACATTTTATCAAAGTTCTAGAGTATTTAGATGAATTAGAAATTCCATACAATTTAAATCCATTTTTAGTTAGAGGCCTTGATTATTACGTAAAAACTGTATTTGAAATAACTCCAATTGACGAAGAAGGGCTTGATCCAAGTCAACAAAAGAGACAAATTTCTTTAGGTGGTGGAGGTAGATATGATGGATTGGTTGAATTAATGGGAGGAAGACCAACCTCAGGGTGTGGTTTTGGAATTGGACTTGAAAGAGTGATTATGAAAATAAAAGAAAAAAGTATTCCTTTGAAAGAAGATAATGAAAATATTATTTTTTTAGCTCAATTGGGTGAGCAATCAAAACGAAAAATGATGACTTTGTTTGAAGAATTGAGAAAAGCAGGCTACAATGTCAGACAGTCTTTTACAAAAGATAGTTTAAAAAATCAACTTGAAGAAGCAAACAGAGTAAATGCTAAGTTGGTCTTGATTTTGGGACAAAAGGAATTACTTGATGGAACTGTAATGGTTAGAGATATGGAACTTGGAACTCAAGAAGTAATTGACTTCAAGAAGTTATATCCAGAATTAAACAAAAGACTTGAAGTGAAGGAAATGAAGTTGGAAAATTCAGCTACTGAAAGTATCGCTGAAGAAAAATAAATAATAATTATAAAATACTAGAAAGGAAGGTGGAGTAACGTGGAATTTAAAAGAAAAAAGAACGAAAGTTTTGAAGCATTTTTGAGAAGATTTAACAAGACTTTGATTAAATCAAGAAAATTGCATGAGGTAAGACAAAACAAATACTTAACTCCAAAACCAAACAAGAACAAGAAGAAGATTCAAGCTTTGAATAGCATGAAAATTCGTGAAAAAAATGAATATTTGAAAAAAATTGGCAGAATCAAAGATGAGCCAAGAAATAGATGGTAAATATCTATTAATATAGAGCAAGCTAGCAATTATGCTAGCTTGCTTCAACTAAGAGATATTTATAAAATTCTAAACTCTAAATAACAAATCCTAAATAAATCCAAGTATCAAAATTCAAATTTTTAAAATATTTTAATTTTAAGTATTGGATAATTATTATTTGTTTAGTATTTAGGATTTAGTGCTTAGGATTTCAATTAAAATTATGTTTATTGATAAAATAAATGAAGATATAAAATTAGCCATGCGAGAGAAAAGAGCAGACGACCTTTCGACTCTTCGTATGCTATTAACTGCCCTTAAAAACAAGAAGATCGAATTGGGCAATAAAGAAGAATTAAAAGACGAGGAAGCAATGGCGGTTGTAAAATCTGAGATTAAAAAAAGAAAAGACTCTATTCAGGCATACAACGATGGCGTACGGCAAGATCTAGCAGACAAGGAACAAGCAGAAATTGATATTCTTTCTAAATATATGCCGGAGCAGATGTCTGAAGCGGATGTTGAAAAAATAGTTGATGAAGTTATTTCCGGTATTGAAAATGCTAGCAAAGCTAATTTTGGTCAGATAATGGGAGAGGTAATGAAGAAAACAAAGGGTGAAGCTGATGGAGGAGTAGTGAGTGCAATTGTAAATAAAAAACTTAGTTAAAATATTCAAAAATCAGCTACATAAAAAGCTGATTTTTTATTTTGCTTGACAAAAATTGATTTTTTTGTTATTATATAAAGTCAATAAAAAATATAAAAAAAGGAGGAAAAAGGTGAAAATTAAAGCATTTGTTATTTTATTGAGTATTTTTTTGGGCGTATCAGTAGTAACGGCCAAAGAAAAAGAGGGAAAAATTGTAGATATAAATGACCCAAGGATTCAGGGCTACATGATTGATGATAATGGCTGTGTAATTGGCCTTATCCATGGGAATCAAGATGTTGATCGTCAACTTTACCACAATATGAAAAAAATGTATTATTGTGGTAATTTAAGTGGAGCTTATGTAAAAAATACTAAAGCTCCAATTGAAAAAGATATAAAAATGAATAAATAGAAGCAACAGGGTAGACCAAAGGTCTACCCTATTTATTTTTTGACAATTTTAATTATTATGATATTATAAAAAATCGTTCATTAAAAAAAGGAGGAAGGTGATGAAAAAAATAATAATAATTTTTTTTATACTATTTAGCACTAAGTATTTGTGGGCTGGGGATTGTGGTGTTAAATTAGAAATATTGAGCATAAAAGAGGCGATTAACAGGGTGGGTAGTGAAAAAAGAATAAGAGAATACAAGGCCTTTGAAAATCGAATTCGTTTAGTAAATCTAATTTCGTCTGATAAGAAAAAAAAGTTTAAAACAGTTGCTTCAAAAAGATTTGATATTGAGAATATTTATTATCCGGTTGATCAGGAAATTTATGATAAAGTTGACAGGTTTTTAACTAAAGTAATGACAGGGTATCATTTAAATTTTAAGAAGATAGAGAATGAAAAACAAGCTGAAAAATTTTTCACAATGATTGCTGAAAAAATTGTTAAAGAACTTGACATGCAGATTGTTGATGAGCAGTTACTCTTAAGTAGGGCAATTACTAGTCATATCTTTGATTGTGACACATTAGCTACTTTGTATCTAGCAGTTGGTCAGATTTTGAATTTACCTATTCGTGCAGTTGCGATCCCAAATCATGTGTTTGTGAGATTTTATTTTGAGGATGGCACGTATTTTAATTGGGAGACTAGGACATGGTCTTCAAAAGGTAATCAGATTTATATTGAAGAAAAGTGTTTGGAGTATAATTATTTTGAAGTTTTGGATTGTGATAGCTTTATTGAAAAGTTTATAGGAACCGACCTGGCTTTTTACTATTATAGTAATTTGTAAAATAAATAGACGGTTTTTTTAACCGTCTTTTTTTATTTACGAATTATTCCAAGTTGTCCTTGGTTGACCTTGTTTACGTATTTTCCATTTATCTTTTTTACCGTAGCAAACCTGTTATTACAACTATGACAAAAGATATCAAAACCTTCTTTTTCGAAATTATCTAAAAAAAGATAGTGATAGTCTTTGGCAATTCTATCTCTATGAATTTTTCTAAGTCTACCAGGTCCTTTTTTGCGGTAGAGAACAATTTTTTCCCCACATTTACAAAATACTTTCCAATTTGTGTATTCTTTGGTGTTCATGTTTTTTAGTATATAGCTTGTTAGTCCGAGAAGCAAATATTTTGCATTTAGTATTAAAATTAAGAATCCTTCTTTTTAGTTGTCATTCCGAAGCGTTGTTGGGGAAGAATGTGAATTGCGAAGCCCGTCTGCAGGACGGACGGGCAAGAGAGGCCGCCCCGGAGTATCCTTTAAACATGGGAATTTATAGGTCATTACAAGTGACCGCCATCGTGAAAAATGCATCTTTTTCTCTGGGGGGGGGCAGGCAAGTTCTTGGATGTACTATCATTATTGTTTAAGGGATCTCTCCAGTCACTTCGTTCCTTACGAGATGACAAAAATGTTGTATATAGTTATTGATTAAAAAATTAAAAATTTTCAGCATTTTTTTCTTTACAAAAAGTTTTTATATGATATTATATTAATATTAGTAAAAAAGAGTGCGTAGCTCAGTTGCTTAGAGTGAGTTACGTTGACAATATATTATAGGACGGCTAGCTCAGTTGGTTAGAGCGCTACGTTGACATCGTAGAGGTCACAAGTTCAAATCTTGTGTCGTCCACAAGAAATAAAATTTATTATGTAGAAGAATCAGAGCGCCCCGGTTAATACCGGGCAGGTCAGAAATTTCCGCCCTAGGCGGACCAGCCTTGGGCTGGCAAATCTTCTCGTGCTCACAAATAAATAAATATTAAGTCGAAGCGGATCTTGTCCCGTCGGATAACGGGATTGACATCGCAAGAGCTCACAAGTTAATCCAGTCATCCGACTGGATAGTCAGGTCGGATGACCTGATAAATCTTGTGTCGTCCACATCCGTATATATTTTGCTAATTAGTGAATTTGTGGCAAGATTTATGTATTTGCAATTAATATTGAAATATTAGAAAAAAAGTATTATAATTAGCATAGGTTAAAAAATAAGTAATTATCACATATATGAAAAATTTACTCAAAAAATTTTCAGGTGTAAATAAAAAAACTGAGGAATATGAGGAAGAATTAGAGGATGAAGAATTAGAAGATGAATACGAAGAAGAGGAGGAAGCAGAAGAGGAGGAGGAGGAAGAAGAAGTATCAGAAGAGGAAGAAGAGTGGATGCCTGATGAATACGAAGAAGGTCAACTATCAATTGATGTATATCAAACTGATAAAGACATTGTAGTTCAATCAACTATAGCTGGGGTTAAACCAGAGGATATTGATATTTCTATCAACAATGACATGTTGACTATCAGAGGAAAAAGAAGCATGGAGAAAGAGATTGAAGAAGATAATTATTTATACCGAGAATGTTACTGGGGTTCTTTTTCTAGATCTATTATTTTGCCAGTAGAAGTTCAGGCTGAAAAGATCGATGCTGAATTAGAAAATGGAGTTTTAACTGTAAAATTACCTAAATCAAAAGTGTCTAAACAAATTTCTATAAAAGTAAAAGAAAAATAATGACTATAGACTCTGTAATAGATAGAATTGAGGGGGATCGAGCAGTTTTAAAAACTCCCGATGGGCTTGAAATTATCTGGCCTGCTAGTAAATTACCAGCTGATGCCAAAGAAGGAACAGTTATTAAGATTGCCATTACCGATGACACCGCCAAGGAAAGCGCTGATAAGGAACTTGCCAAAAATATCTTGAGCGAGATACTAAACAATTCAAATGAAGCTTAATAAAGAACTCGTCAAATCATTAGCGTGGAAGTGGCTACTTGTATTAGTAGCTATTTTTTTAATTCTAATTATAGCTTCTGGAGTTTTTTTGATTTATTTTGAAAAAACTTATGAGAATAGTTATTATCCAGGCACTTCTATTGCTGGTGTTAATGTCGAAGGTCTAAACAGGTTAGAAGCAGAAGATCTTTTGAACGAAAAAATAGATAATATGCATGAAAAAGGTGTGATTTTTTCTTATTTGAATGAACAAGCTAGGCTGGATATTTTGCAAAGTGCTGGAGCTGACATTGCTGTGCCAATCGCTTTGTTTGATTTTGAGAGTGCTATTGATGAGGCTTTTAATTATCCTAGAACTGAAGATAGTTTAACGAATTTTTATTTGAAATATTCATTATGGAAAGATCAAGGAAATTTTCCTATAGCTGTTAATTTGAATGAAGAAATGGTTGATGATTTTTTTAAGATTAATTTTTCTCATTTTTCCACTCCAGCCAAGAACGCTAGCTTGGTATCAACTAGCTCACCATATACAAAAGAAGTAGAGTTTGGTGTCAGCCAGGAAGTTTATGGACAGGTTTTAGATATTGAGAAGGCCAAGCAAAAATTACGAGAGCAACTTGCCTTACTTGAGTATAACAATATTGAATTAGAGGCTACTATAGAGTTACCAGAAATTGCAAAAAAAGATGTTGAAAATATTGAAGTAATAGCTAATAAGTATTTAGATAAAGCTCCAATTGATCTTGTATATGAAGATAATTCCTGGACAGTGAGCCGTGATGATTTGTTAAATATTATGCAAATCAAGAAAAATGAGGCAGGCAAGATATATATAGGTTTAGATTTGGAACTAGGTTCCAGGTATCTTTTTGATAATATTGCTAGCGAAATAAATATAGAAGCAGCAGATGCTAAATTTGAAATAGTAGATGATCGAGTAGAGAAGTTTCAACCGAATCATGATGGTTTAGAGCTTGATTTGTATAGTAGTTTAGCTAAGATTGAAAAAGTCATTGCAACAAATACTGAAGAAAAAATAGACTTGATCACCAAAGTAATAAAAAGCAAAGATTCAACCGAGGAAATGGAAAATTTGGGAATTACCGAGATTATTGGAGTAGGCCATTCGAATTTTTATGGCAGTCCTGCTAATCGTGTACACAATATCTCAGTAGGGGCTGAGAGTGTTAATGGTACTTTAGTGGCCCCAGGTGAAGAATTCTCACTTTTATCTGTGCTTGGAACGATAGATGGTACAACAGGATATAAACAAGAACTAGTTATCAAAGATAATCAAACTATTGCTGAATATGGTGGAGGTTTGTGTCAGATAGGTACAACAGTATTTCGTGGTACAGTAGACTCAGGACTTCCGGTAACTATGAGGCGTAATCACTCCTATCGAGTTAGTTATTACGAGCCTGCTGGAACTGATGCAACTATTTATGATCCATGGCCAGACTATAAATTCAAAAACGATACACCTAGTCATGTTTTGATCTTATCTCGTATCGAAGGCACTGATCTGTATTTTGATTTTTGGGGAACCAATGATGGTCGGGTAGCTAGTGCAACTGATCCCGTAATTTATAATATCAAACGACCACCACCCACCAAGATAATTGAAACACTTGATTTAGAGCCTGGAGTAAAAAGGTGTACCGAGCATGCTCACAATGGAGCTGATGCCTATTTTGATTATGGTGTAAGGTATGCTGATGGTACTCAGGTAAATGAAAGGTTTAAGTCGCATTATTCACCATGGCAAGAGGTCTGCCTCTTGGGAGTTGAAGCTCTATCTACTTCCACTGAAGCAGTATTAAGTAATTAATATTTAATTAGCATGTGTGTCATCCTGAGCGAATATGAAGCCCGCCCGCCGGACTTCGCTTGCGCTCAGGATGACACAATCGTATAAATAAAAAAGGGAAATACGCGTAAGCGAATTTCCCCTTTTGCTTTTTTAATCGTCGTTTTCAAAGAAACCGGTTGTTTCAAAAGACCCATCTTTGCGAATAACGATCTCAACGTCAACCTTTGAATAAAGGTCAAAGTCAAGGATGTAGCCAGAAATTACAGCCACTTCTTTTTTGTTGTTTCCGCATACTCGAAATGAAGTGATGGTCATCTCGCTCCATTCTTTTTCTTCAGGGCGTCTTACTTTTGCAACACAACCTACCCCAAAAGAAAAAAACTCTGAAAAAACAAGTTTAAAAGTTTCTTTTCTACTCATGCTCTTTCTCCTGTTCACCTGTAATTATTTCATCAATAAGACCAAGTTTAAAAGCTTTCTTGGCTGTTATCTCGTAATATTTCAAACATTCAGAGCGAATTTTTTTTCTGCTCAAACCTGTTTTTTCTACCAGTATATTTTCAACTCGTTTATGACTTTTTTTACTATCTTTTATTAGAGCTTTGAGCTTTTTCTTTTTTATCAAAGTGACAAGACTGATGTTGCTTAATACAATATAATGAATCAGAAAAGAGCTATGCGCATAAGACTTTCTTTTATTACAGGCTTGAAGAATAGTAACAGCTGCAGATTTTGCAAAGCCAATTGCAATACCAGTAGTCTTGCCAGGATAGTTACTGATCATGTCATAGATATCAAGTGATGCTTTAGTATTTCCGCCGTTGCTTTTGATGTATATTGTAATGTCAGGATTTCCCCAGATAGCAAGAATTGCCATTGCTTTTTGAAATATAATAACCAAGTCATCGCATATTTCACTTTTGATAACTATAATATTCTTTTTTAAAAGTTCAAAATCAAATTCATCCAGTAGTTCTTCTATTTTCATTTTTTCCTCCGGTTTGTTTTATTTTAAAAAAAGACCAACTTAAGCGGGTTAGGCAAGAAATTTTCTTCAGCAGTCCTCGAGCCGTAGCCAGAGAAACCCTGGTAAGAAAATCCCCATGCTTGTCGTGCCTGACCCGCTAAAAATGGTCTTTCTTAGTTTTTTACCCAACAATAAAATGCGGGGCGTTTTTTTGTTTTTTATGTTAATAGACTATTCTAGCATACAATTTAAATCTTGTCAAGTCTTTTTTAGCTAGTATTTGGTAATTTTTGTTAATAAATGTTATCAAAAAAAAGCTAGATTTACCCATCTTCTAGTTATTATACAAAATTTTCCTTAAAAACAAGTTAAATTTTAGCTAATATTAAAATTATTTTGTGTAAAAAGTGTCAACAACTTTTGACATTTTATAAAAAGTATGCTAGAATTAAAGTATTCCTCTTCTTCCTCTACTTGTTAAGGAGAGGGTTGGGGTAAGGGTATATAATAAATTAAATTAATATATATGGATTATAAAGAATTAACTTATTTAGGTCTTTCTGAAAAAGAAGCCAAAGTTTATTTAGCATCATTGGAGTTAGGAAGTTCAACAGTTCAAAAAATATCCCAAAAAGCCAAAGTAAATAGAGCTACAACTTATGTGGTAATAGAAGCGCTTATAAATAAAGGCATGATGAGTCAATATACTGAGGGTAAAAAACAGTATTTTGTTGCAGAATCACCCGAAAAGTTAAGTTTACTTTTCAGGGAGCAGGCTATGGAAATACAGAGGAAGCATGAGTATTTGGATAAGATATTGCCACAGTTAAGAGGTCTTAATTCTGACAAAAAAGATGGACCAGTTGTTAGGTATTTTGAAGGCAAAGAGGGGATGAGAGCAATTGCTGAAGAAATATTTGTTAATGATAATAAGGGTAAGATTAGGATGATATATTCTTATGATCTTTTAGTTGATATGTTTGGCGAAGATGAGATTAAGGAAATGAGAAAAAAAAGACAATCTAAACAAATAAAAGCAGAAATAATCACTAATGACGAGCAAAATAGACTTGAAACGGATGCTTCGGTTTATAGAGTTTCAACAGATAAAAATAAGATTACAAGTGATGTTGCGATATTTGGAGACAGGGTAAGAATTATTTCTCAAAAAGGTAAACAGTCAGGCCTTGTTATAGAAAATAAAGAAATTGCAAATACATTAAAAACCTTATTTGATTTAGCAGTAAAGGGTTTGCAAAAAAAAGAGGGGTAAAACTATATGTTTTACCCCTTTTGTTTTAGAACTCTTTCTTCATTAAATTAGCCATTCATGGTTGTTTCTCCATTTTTGAAGTACTTTTGTTTTTTACAGAGTCTATGTTTGACATTCTAGCCGTTCACTGTTGTCTCTCCTTCTTATGTTATGAGATGTTCTAACTCCTACTAGGTTCCAGTCCCAAGACTTCTGGGACTGGTTT
>PKTK01000011.1 GCA_002869165.1 Candidatus Parcubacteria bacterium
AGTGTTGTAACTATATTTTAACTAATTTCGTAAACTAGCTCTACTTATATATTATTTTTTTATATATTTAGTGGTGATAACGCTATTGTAATGTACATCAGTGAGAGGGGATTAATGCGTAATATCTAAAAATACATTAATCAACTTGATTAACTGTGCTTGCAGATGTGCTTAGCCAGGTGTGTGTGTTGACGTAAATCAATCTTAGAACGTCTTCACCCTCTCTCCCCGGTGACACCAGGGCACTCCCCTTCAAGGGGAAAAATTATCCCTCACCCCAGCCCTCTCCCAAAGGGAGAGGGAGTATGTTCTCGATAATCCCAAGGGTCTCAAAAATCCTAATCACTTATTCTTATGCTTCGACTTCAAAAAATCAATCACTCCAAGTGTTGACTTATTCCCCTTCTCAGGCGGAAACCAAGTCTGGCCTTCAAGCAATGGATGGCCTTCGTATTTTTTAAATATTTTTTCCTCCGCCTTTTCCCAAACCGAAAATATTTCCTCGGCTTTTTTTATATCTAAAGTTTGTTCATAATCAAGTAAAGCACGATTCAAATACAATATACCATCTGGGTGTTCGATGCTTATTCTTAATGTTAGATCCCAATCCTCCCAAAAATCTAAACTCTCATCCCAGCCACCTAAGTTAACAATCTCATCACGCTTGTGACACATAGTATTAGTATCTATCATAATGCGCCTGTGCCAAAGTCGCTTTAAATCAAAATGTTTCTTGTGATTTGAAAACTCGTCCCGTAAATTTACCCTTTCACCCTTTTCGTCTATGATAGACAAACGATAATTCTTTTTACAAAAAAACAGCACCCGTTCAGGCTCTCTAGTCTTGGCATCATTCATAACTTCCAAAAATTCCCGATGCCAGGTATTGTCACTATCAAGATAGGCTATCCATTCACCCCTAGCTTTTTTCAGACCAATATTTCTAGCTCCAGCCGGACCTATATTATTTTTATTTTTAATATAAACTATCCGCGGATCAGAAAATTCCTTGATCAATTTTTCTGTATCATCACTAGAATTATCATCAACTATGATTAACTCAAAAAAAGGATAAGTTTGTTCAAGGACTGACTGGATTGCTTTCCAGAGCACATAAGACATATTAAAAGTCGCTGTAATTACACTAAATTTTGGTTGATAATTTTCCATTTATTATATTTGATTTTTCTTTGTTCTAGTGATAAAGTTAATATATAACAAAAAAATAATAATTTCAAATTAGGATTTTTGGAGGAAAAATGGCTTTTTTTGAAGATGCTTTTTACGAACAAAGGATTGTAGCCATTACAAATATGCTTAAAAATCATGATTCTTTAAACGAAAGATTATTGATTTGGGGATGGAAAAAATTGACCAATGATTCTGGCCAGGACTTCTATCTTCGACCTGCTTACATGGGAAAGGAACGAAAAATTCTTGATTGGTTAAAAGCAATCAATGAAACTGGTCTCTATGCTCACAAATTTAAAAATCCCGAGCAGTACAATGGCAATGCTCCAAAAAAAACAAACAACAAACAAACCTACATTAAACCACATTAAAAAAACAAAATAAATTTGGGAGAAAAAATGGGGCTCGAGGTGTGCAAAACAAAATTAAGCAATGATTATATCAACATAGATATAATTAGCGAGAAACAAAAAGAAACTACAAGTCAAATTGACTGAGAGTTAATAAGCAATCCTGCTCTTGCAGAAATCGATCATTTCAAAATCAAAGACTAACACCCAAATGCCACTATAAAAATAGTGGCATTTTAAATACTATTATCTGCTTCCTGTTTTCTATTTTCTAACAATCTGCTATAATAAAAAAACTTTTAAATTCAAACTTTATAAACTTTTAACTATTAAAAATATGCCTATTAAATGGGATGATTCCTATAGTGTTGGTATCGAAGAAATAGATAATCAGCACAAAAAAATAATCAAAATAATCAACCAGGTTTTAGAAATAATCGAGGAAGAGAGTCTTGATGACAATCTCAAAACCATTATCAAAGAACTGATAGACTATAGCAATTATCATTTTAAATTTGAAGAAGATTATTTCGAAAAATTCAATTACGAAGACAAAGATTCTCATCTGGAAAAACATGGTGAATTTAGGGCACAGCTTATGAAAATTTCTCAAGAATTTAAGGATGACAAGATGGAGGCAGCTTATCAAATCATAGACTTTCTGGAAAACTGGTTGATAGATCATATCAATGGCACCGACAAAAGATATATAGAATGTTTCCAAGAAAACGGATTATAAAAATTTGGTATCAAAAAATCCCGAGTATCCCGGGATTTTTTGTTTAAGCTTATTTTGTCCTTATCCTAATTCAAGGACACTGATATATAAAAATTTATATCATTCTATATTATTCGTAGAAGGTCGGCACCAAAATATACAATATTTCTGTTTCATATTCTCCAGCTGCTTGCATTTCAGATGATTCAATCCTCAATATCAAGTCTACAGTTTCATTTTGAACAGGAATATTTGAATAAGAAACCTCTTGAAAAGTCTCATCAAAACCAGCATAGGTATTATCGGCCGAAAATCTAGAAGGTGAAGAACCTGACAAAGTATCATCACCAGCATGATAACCAAAAGCAGATGGACTTGGATCGCTTGGCCAAGCATCAGGAAAAGCATTACTATATGGAACTGGTTCAAAAGTTGCTCCATTGGCTGACTCTAGTCTTTGTCTTTGTAAAGCAAACAACTGATAACCTCCCCCGGCATTTGTATTAATCGTAAAACTGTAAGCTGCTACTTCATCATTGTCATTATCTATTGTTCCAAAATCAACCTGACTCTGACTAGAGTCAACTGTTGTATAAACTCCTTCGACCAAGGTATTTAGAGAATAACCTCCGGTTGAAAAACTTAAACCAGGAGATGAAGTAATCAAACTAGGAAATGTATAACCTCCGTTATGATCAATTGAAGACTCATTAGTGTCATCATATGCCCTAAAATAATAAGTAGTTGATTCTGGAGCACCGTTATTTCTCACAGTAAACTCCCACTCAGCAATAGTTGAGCCTAAATGATCATAGGTCGTAGTTGATATACCTGATTCATTGTGAGTAGCACGCAAGGAAACACCGCTGAGCAAATTCGTGCTCAATGTACTATTGTCATCGTCTACGCCATCATCATAGGTCCACAAAGAAGTACTAGAGCCACTTTCTCCAACAAAATTTACATCAGAAGAAAAATCTGCATAGGTTGAATATTGCAACCTGATCTTCACGTCCTCACCTAAAATATTTTCAATCTCTCTGAGAGCAAGTCTTAGTTTTATGGTTGCCCCTGCTGTCACATCGCTGGGTGACACATTTTCATCTGCCAAAGAATAACTAGGAGTCTCATTCTGCTGATCACCATACCAATGCCAATTCTCAGATACTGAAACATATCTAATTGTTACAGATATTTCATTACTTGCTGCTACCTTATGTCCAAACCAATCATAAGCCCAAATATTGAATACATATTGTTTGTTTACTTCAAGTCCGTATACAGTTGTTGTCGTTGCACCGTTAAAATCAGCAAACCCAAGATTTACATCCCCAGGATTTGGATTTGTTGAAGAAGAAAATGGTGTATCAGATTCTGTTACTCCACTTGCCCCTTCTTTGTAAAATATCTTATATTCTTTGAAATTTGTGTCACTAGAACTAGTACCAAGGGCAAAAGTGACACTATTACTTGTTATATCAATTTTCGTCAGATCACCAACTTGAGTTGGATAAATATGATCAACAACCACAGTTGTAGTAGCAGGAATACTTTGTTGATCAACTCCATCATTTGCCGTTAAACGCAGACAATAAGTATCGTCTCCATTGGAAATATCAGATAAAGTATCCCAGTCAAAAGCAACTGTATTGGTACCAAAACTCGTGGTGATCCAACCAGTACTTGAACCAATCTGATACTCTTGATTATTATCAATTACCGGGGTACCAAAATCAGCTGAAGCACTAGTCTCATCCAAGGTTAGATCAAGCGGAAAAGAAAAGTCACAACTAGCTCCCTGAACATACTCAACTTTTACAGAATTGTAGTCACTATTATAATCTAAAACATCCATTTCTACCTGTACCTCTTCACTTCCGTCAGTCTTTTGACTAGCGCTGACAAAAGTAGCTCGAGGATTAGGCGCCAAAGTAAATTCTGGATAAATATCATAGTTATCCAAAATCTCACCATCATTAGTTGTTCTAAAGCAATAGGTCTGTCCAGCAATTGAATTATTGGTTGGTGTTAAATTAAATTCCAATTCAGTATACGAGCCTGTTGAAATACTTTGATAACCGGTAATATTGGATGGCGCCTCAATGATATATCCCGGTTCAAAAATATAACCTTCACTATTTATAAATTGTGCTGTGGTTGATGCCTTATCATCAAAATAATCTGAACTTATCATTTTGAAATGCTCGGTACTTGCTGTCACTGGAACCGTAGTCCAGGTTGACAACAAATCACAATCAGCTGTTTTTTCTGCATATTCAAGATCATATCTATAGCCACTAGCTCCGTAGTCTCCAGTATTAGCTATAGACAATCGCAAACGAATTGGATCAAGTCTGGCCAAGAAATTATTCTCAGATGGATCCGGTTGATCCTCTTCCTCACGCCAAGTAGCAGAAACAATGATCTCAGTGGTTGTAGATACTTCATTAGTTGCTGAAGCTATATTGCCATAAAGATCATATATCCATATATTGAATACATAATCGGTATTTTGAGTTAATCCAGATACCGTAACATTTGATGCACCACCAAAATTCTCCAGACCCAAATTGGGGTCAAGTAACTGGTTAAACTCATTATCACCAGTATCTACGCCACTAGTTCCTAGTTTATAAAATATCTTATATTCATCAAATTTTGGATCAGAACCAGGTAAACCGAAATTCAATCTTACGCTAACCCCATCAACATAATCAACGCTCAAATCACCAGGAGCAATAGGGTCCTCGTCATCATACAAAATAGTGCTAGAAGCTAACACGCTCTGATCATTTTGACCATCATTCACAGTAAGTCTCAAACAATAGTCACCATAAGATCCTGGGATATCATTTGAGGCTAACCAATCAAAATTAACAGTATTTGAGCCTGAGCTAGTTATAATTGGTGAACTAGTACCAACCTGATACTCACTAGAATTATTTATAGTAACTGTTCCGTAATCCGAACTAATATTAGCTGGGGTAGTATCAAGAGTAGGTGTCAGCGCACCGCCAGAAAAATCACATTGTGCGTTATCTACATATTCTAACTTAGCCCTACAATCATCAAGATTCACATCATACACTTCGATAGAAATATCAACTATACCCGATCCATTTACTTTTTGGGCTACAGAATTAAACAATCCAGTTGGGGGTGCATTGGTTATGTAAGTTGTTTGACCAGAAGCAGACACATTTCCAAAGTCATCGTAGGCAAATATCTTAAAACTATATTGGGTGTTGTTTTCCAGACCACTTATTGTTGTTGTCGCTGTTCCATTAAATGAAACATCATTTAAATCATCATCAAAATGTGGCGTACTATTTTCAGTGACTGTTCCAGCTCCTGCTTTATAAAATATTTTATAATATGCAAAATTAGTATCACTTGATTCAGCTCCAAACTGCAAGGTAATTGAAGAAGAGTCAGATGAATAAAGACTTAAATCTCCAGGGATACTTGGATCTAAATTATCAATTGTAATGGTTCGAGTATCTGAAATGGCATTGTTATCTACCCCGTCATTGGAAGTCAAACGTAAACAATAAGTATTTTCTGCATCATCGATTTCAGTTTTACTTAACCAATCAATATACACTGTATTAACTCCTGAACTAGTTGTTATCGATGAAAGCTTATATTCATTTGAATTATTAACACTCGGGTCTCCATAAGTGCTAGTGGCATTTTCATTCGTGGTATCAATAGTCGGATCAAGTGGAGTAGAAAAATCACAAGTAGCTCCTAGCACATATTCAAGCTTCACGCTCAAATCTTCATCGTTAATATCGTCAGCCGTAAAGGAAATATCAACTGCTCCTGTGCCGTTGGTTTTTTGAGAAAGTTCTTGAACAGTAGTTGTTGGCCTGGCATTAGTGAAATAAGATACTTCAGTCGCATTAGCAGATTTGCCCACTTCATCATAAGCATAAATATTAAATACATACTGAGTATTCTACAAAAGATCAGAGATAGTGGTATTTTGGGCACCATTATAATATTTATTAAATAAATTAATATCAGTCGTAGAAGAATGCATTGAATCGTTTTCGGTAACACCGCTCGCACCAGTTTTATAATAAATAATGTATTCTCTAAAATTATCTTCTGTTGTTGTGGCTCCGAAGTCAAGTGTGACTGAATTATAAGTTCTAGAATTAAAACTCAGATTACCTGGAGAACTTGGATCAACAGTATCAACTTTGAAATTTGGATCCACTCCAGCATCAACCCAGTCACTACATACGTTGTTGTCATCACAAGCTAAAACCTGCCACTTGAAACCTGTACTAGAATCTGGTAAAGCTGGAAGTGTCCCTGAGCCTATATATGGACTCAAACTATAATCGCCATTACTAGATGTAATTGACCAAACCTTGGAAGAACAGGCTAGAAAATCATCACCTTCTCCACAAACATTTTCTGGTACTGTAGTAGCGGTCAAAAATGAATCGCCAACATATCGAATTTCATAATACAAACTTAAAACTTCACTAGGATCATCATCATTTACACTAGCGCTAAAAAACACATTACTCTCATCAGTCCAAGCACCATTTTCGATAGGCGTTACTTGATCTGTTTTTCTCTGTAATAAACTGAAAGCAAGTCCTGGAATGTGATTGGTATTAACACTTACTTCACTTGAGCTAGATTTATTACCATATAGATCATAGGCCCAAATATTAAATACATAATCCGTTCCTGCCTGAAGACTTGAAACACTGGTAGTGGCAATACTGTTATAATTCTGATTTAATAAATTCGTATCAATATGCTCGATATCATTTTCAGTTACCCCACTGGTTCCTTGCTTGTAAAATATCTTGTAAGTATCAAAATTATTCTCTACACTAGCGCCCCCGAAATTAAGTACTAAATCATATGTGTTTTGAGTGTTCAAACTTAAGGCCCCTGGAGAACTTGGTTCAAGGTTATCAATATAAATAGTTGTTGTAGCTGAAACGAGCTGACTATAGGTACCATCATTGGCTGTTAAACGAAGACAATAAACTCCATCAGCATCAGGCTCGTCTATTGCACTCAACCAATCAAAATTTACCGTATTTGAACCAGGTGATGTCCAAACCCAATTACTAGTAGTACCAATTTGATAAGGGTAATTATTATCAAGGTCTGGATCACCATAATCTGCTGTGATATTTTCATCGCTTGAATCTATACTCGGATCAAGTGGTGAACTAAAATCACAACTTGCTCCAGCTACATATTCAAGCTTCAAACGAAGAGTATCATCATTATCAGGATCATCAATCTCTACTGAAATATCGATTACCCCGCTTCCATCTGTTTTTTGAGCAACCGAATTGAAATCACCAGTAGGAGGATTGGCAGCTGAATCTGTGGTAACAGTAATTTCCGAAGCACTAGTAACATTAGCAGCCTCATCATAGGCATAAATATTAAAAACATATTTAGTTCCTGCACTCAAATTATATATTATCGTTGAGGTAGCACTATTATAATCCTGATAAAAAAGATTGTTATCAGTAGTAGATGAATGTGATAAATCATTTTCAGTTACACCAGAAGATCCAACCTTATAATAAATAATATATTCTCTAAAATTGTCTTCGCTACTACTAGCTCCAAAACTCAAAGTAACCGTAGTATTTGTTTTGGAATACTCTACTAGATTGCCTGGACTACTAGGAGGAGTGTTGTCAACTTTTACATTTGGAGTACTAGCATTGAATTTAACCCATTCCGAACATGTTCCTTCATTATCACATGCTAAAACTTGCCATTTATATCCATTATAACTATCCGGAATATTGATGATATTTACTTCATCCGCACCACTACCTATAGTCCACACATTACTAGAACATAATCCATATGCTGTAGCACTTGAACATGCGGAAACTGGAACACTGGTAGCAACCAAAGAAGAACTGGCAACTGGTAAAAATTCAAAATACAAATCCAAGTCCTCCCCTTCTGGGTCCGAACTAGTAGCCATAAGTCTAATTTGATTTTCATTTGTCCAAGCACCATTATTAATGATTGTAGTCCCATCTGATTTGTATTGATTGAGATTGGTAGCTTCAAGTGGTGCATAATTTGTGTTAGTTACCAATTCTGTAGTAGCACTAGCTTTATTCCCTGCTATATCATAGGCCCAAATATTAAACACATACTGTGTTTGAGCTAAAAGATCTGAAATAGTTGTGGTAGCCGTAGAGTTAAATAATCTATCTGCTAAGTCAGCATCTTCAACTTGCGTCCAAGCACTATCATTTTCTGTAACACCACTAATGCCTACCTTATAAAATATTTTATATTCTAAAAAATTATCATCTGTACTTGGACTACCAAACTGAATTGTAATTGTATGGTCCGAATGATCCACAAAAGTCAAATTTCCAGGAATACTTGGCGTATTAGCATCCACGCCTGGGCGATTGTCTGGGTCAGCGGTGGTGAATGAACTAGAGATATTTCCGGCTGAGTCTTGGATATTTAGGTTTACTGGTAGATCTTCGGTGTCTAGGATGTCAGCATTTCCTTCTTTGACTGTATAACTGACCGTGTAATTACCACCTCCAATATCTGTAAATGTTGAACTTACATCTATACTATTAATGGTCATGGTAGTGCCAGCCAGTAACCCTGCCTCTATAATTGATACCGCAATCGTGGCTGTAGCCGTGTCGCCTACTTTTAGAACACCTGAACTTGGAGTGAATGTTACTGTATTAATACTTGGCGTATTAGCATCCACGCCTGGGCGATTGTCTGGGTCAGCTGAGGTGAATGCATTTGACTCATTACCGTTTATATCAAAAACTGTGAAACTTACTGGCAAATCATTTGCATCCAATATATCATTGTTTCCTTCTTGTACTTCATAATAAACCGTATATGTATTGTCTAAATTATTTACAAAAGTAGCACTTACATCGATACTATTTATTGTAAGTGTTCCAGCGGTGTAATTAGAATTATCGCAAGTCAATGTAGCTGTTGCAATATCTCCCACCTTTAGAGTGCCTGAAGTGATATTTAAATTAACACTTGAAATAACTGGCCTGGTAGCATCTACTCCTGGTCTAGTACTAGGACTTGCTGTAGTATAAGAACCTGAAATATTGCCCGCCACATCTTGAATGTTTAAATTAACAGGCAAGTCATCAGCATCTGTTCTATTTGTGTCACCTTCGACCACAGTATAGGCAACCGTGTAACTACCACCTCCAATGCCAGTAAATGTTGAGCTAACATCTTGTCCATTAATAATCATGACAGATCCAGCAAGTAGTCCAGTTTCGGATCCTGATACCGCAATAGTTGCTGTAGCAGTATCTCCGATCTTCAATATTCCTGAACTAGGATTAAAAGTAACTGTATTAATGCTTGGAGTATTAGCATCAATTGTGGCTGAATTTGCATCAATTAAAGTAAAAGCGGGAGTGCTAGGATTATCAGCTGAATCAATGAATACTGCGCTAATTGGAATTGCTCCGGGAGTTGATATATCATCATCTCCCTCCTGAACAGTGTAATCAAATGTATATGTCAGATTGTTTATTTTCTGTATATTGGTCGCGCTCACATTATTTATTGTAGTTGCTCCTAAGCTATAAGTATCAGTATCAGAGCTAACTGTGGCCGTGGCTGTGATCGTATCTCCTACTTTATAAGCTAAACTTGGAATGGCCAAGGCTGTGATCACTGGTCTATGAGCATCAACCGAAGCTGTATTAGCAATCAATGAAGTAAAAGCAGGGTTATTTTGATTACCCGCCTCATCAGTTACTACAATGCTGATTGGAATAGTACCAGCTGACCTATCAGTATTTCCTTCAACAACAACATAATCAACATTGTAAGCGGTATCGCTTTGCTTAACTAAATTTTGTGCATTTACTCCATTGATAGTAGACGGTCCTAAAGTATAGACATCCGTATCACTAGTAACTGTAAGCACTAAAGTAATAGTATCACCTATTCCATAAACATTATTAGTAATAGTAGCCTGAGAAATAGTCGGTCGATGGGAGTCAACCCCAGGTCTATTTCCTGCATCAGCTGTATTATAAGCGGGACTAGCATTATTACTAGCATCAAGCATAGAAAAACTAATTGGTAGATCATCTGAATCAAGTCTATCAGTGTTTCCTTCGACAACTGTATAACTCACTGTGTAAGTATTGTCATTATTGTCTATAAAAGTACCAGAGACATCAACACCATTAATAGTCATGGTACTAGCCGTGTAGCCAGTAGCATCAGATATAATAGTAGCGGTTGCAGTGTCCCCAATTTTCAAAACACCTGAACTTGGGCTAAAGGTAACATTGTTTATTGGTGGTGGATAATTATCAAGCGTTACGGTAGTGGTGGCAGTATTACCTACGCTAACCCCATCATAAGACGTCAAAGCAATACAGTAAGTACTAGAAGCATTGAGCTCATCAGTATCAGACAGCCAATCAAAATCAATAGTATTGATTCCTTCTGAAGTTATTACATAACCACTGGCATTACCTATCTGGTATGTGTTATCATTTTCTACTTTTGGATCTGTAGTTCTGTCTGAAGTAGTATTCAAATCTGTTTCATCAATTGTTGCTTTAGTCATATTAGAACAAGTAGTACCTTCCTGATACTGAACCAAGGTCATCACCTCATCATCATCATTGTTATCGTCCACTGTCATTTGTATATCAACTGCACCAGTGCCATCAGTTTTTTGAAATGCTGATACTATTGTCGTAGTTGGAGCATCATTAGGAGTATAGGTAACCCGCAAATAAATCTGATCGATATATAAAATTTTTGGCTGTGAATTACTAGTATTTAAACCATAAATTCTGGTATCTAAGTCTTGTACATCTGACCAAGTCCAAGTACTAGGAGCATTGGCATCACTATATACACTTGTCCATTGGATTGCATCTAAGTCGGTAGTAGTAAAACCAGCTACTGGATAACCTGAACCATTAGTGGAGCCACCAAAACGAGGAATAATATACGGCGTTACTTCAACCCCTTCTACAAAACCTTCGATACCGATTTCTACGTTAGAGATTACAAAAGGTAAGTTTGGAACAGTGGTAGAACTACCCTCTAAATAATTAGCTGAGTCATTTTCACTTCTTCTTGGAATATCTCGTTCTGCATAGGTATTATCAGTATTGTCCCAAGCTTGAGTATCAGTAATCCAATTAATACTAGTACCGTCATTATATATATAAGTATTTACATCATCAGAAGCGATCTGCCACTCTCTCTTTTCTGTAAAATCTCCCAACTCAAGTGGTCCAATCACATAAAATTCTGGCGAAATATCTGGAGCATCAAAATTATAATCAATAATTAGCTCATCACCAATATTTAAATCAACATTTTTAACTGTTAAATACTTCTCTTGCTCAAAATTTCCAATTTCCAATTTCCAGTTTTCAATTTCATTATTCACTTTTATTTCATAACTTCCAATATTAAAATTTACCGGTACTTTTTCAATCACATCCCCTCTAAAACCAACATTTGCCCTTACACGGATCTCCATATCATAATCATAGGTTGGGTTAATACGAGTTGGACCATACCTTTGTATATCAAAATTAGTACTTGAAACAACCGAAAAAGTATCGCTTATTTCAAATTCTCCATTATCAGTCACGGCTTTTAATTTAACAACATAGTCACCAATCGCCCCCACACCATAATACGCATCATAATCAGGGCTCTCAATATAATTATCAGCTCCGCACTCTGAATTTCTGCCTATAAGTCCATTATCAGTATTTAAGTAAGCAACTCCTCCATCAGGTGAAGTAATTTCCAAGTACAACTGCGAATCACAAAGAGTGTGTCCCAGCTCATTAAGGACAGCCATTTGCAAATAGGCTTCTTCACCATTATAATATTCAGCCTTGTCAAAATTCAGAGCCAAGACTCCCCAGGAAAAATCCTGTTCATAATTAATTATGTGTTCACCATCAATTATCTCTAATTCAAGCTTGTATTCGCCTGCTCGCAATTCTTTACTACTCTTATCAATGGATAAACTAAATTCTCCATCTCCCAAATACTTAACCTGTGGTTTTAAATTACTTTTAAGTCTTCCTTGAGCATCTCTTACTTCTGCTTTTATTTCAATATCCTCATACTGATCTACAAACAAACTCATCAAAAATTCCTTAAAAGAAGAATAAACATTCTGCTTCCTTTTATATTCAAAAACTAAATTCGCATCGTCTTTAAGGGAAAAGCTATTTCCCGTACCTAAATTTTTCAAAACAAAATTATCATTATCTACCCCCACTTCCTGAGCCAACACAAACAAAGGAACGAGCAACACAAAAACAAACATTGTTATGCTTTTTAGGAAAGTTCTTGTTGTTTGTTTTTTGTTCATATTATCAATGTCATTGCGAACGTAGCGAAGCGAGGTGAAGCAATCTCAATTAAATGCACTCGACAGAGATTGCCACGTCGTCGCTTCTCTCCTCCTCGCAATGACAAAGGTTTATATTATTCTCCTCCGTCATCATTTCTCCATCTATAATGAATCTGTTCTACATAAACCAATTTAGTCTGGTAAAAATCTAGATACGTATCAAAGTCCTCAACTGCACTGTCATTCGTAGTATACAATTCTGCATCATAATCAACACTAGTTGATGCAAAAGTATTAGCAAATATCAAATTAAAATTTAGTGTACAAGAATTGTCAGCACAAACTGATGAACTAGACGGACCAACGCTCACAGCACTATTTATATCTGTACCAGTTTCAGTAAAAGTATCTTCTGATTGACTCCAAGTGAATTCCAGATCAGAAAATGGCGTATTGTAATCATTGTCATCAGCAAGTCTAAGCACCACTTCATCAAGTACAGCATATCCATTTGCCTCACTTACAACTGCTTGAAAATTATATTCTGTTACTGCGTCCAGAACCAACCAATTGCTAGTCACAGGATTAGTTAAGGTTAAAGAAACGTTGTTTACCGAACCATTGGTCTTGACTGTTATTTCCTGAGCGCTACTTGCATGGCCAAATAGATCATATGCCCAGATATTTATCACGTAATCAGTACTAGGAATAAGCCCTTCCAGAGTGGTTGACCCTGCGCCATTATAATCAATTAGCCCCAAACTTGGATCACCTGGAATTGTTGATGAACTAAACTCTATATTTGCCTCTGTCACTCCACTTATTCCTTCTTTGTAATGAATATCGTAATGAGAAAAATTCGTATCACTTGAAGCATTGCCAAATGCAAGCGTTATGGTAGAAGTACTTTTTGATTCCACTATTAGATTACCAGGTGCAGTTGGATCAACATTATCAAGCACCAATGTGGTAGTTGCTGGATTATTCTGATCATCGATCAAGTCATTGGCTGTAAGACGAAGGCAATAAGTATCATCAGCATTTGGCAGATCATTCACAGTATCCCAATCAAAAGAAACAGTGTTTGTAGCTGGGGTCAATATATAACCATTTGCATTACCAATTTGATAATCATTATCATTTTCAATTGACACCACACCATAAGAGGTCCCGATATTTGCAGACGTCTCATCAAGCAAAGGATCAAGCCCGCCTGCCCCAAAGCTACAATCAGCGCCTTGCACATATTCAAGTTTGGCAATTGCGAAAGCGTTTGCAGTATCTAGATCATCAACATCAATTGAAATATCAACCACGCCCGAGCCATCTGTTTTTTGCGTAGCTGGACTAGCACTTGTAAAAATAGCTGTAGGGGCTTTATTTGTTTTGTATGAAAAAACCGTAGAACTAGACACATGACCATATTCATCATAAGCAAACATTGAAAAATAATAAGTAACATTTTCTAAAAGACCTAAAATAGTAGTTGTTGCCTCGCTATTAAACAAAACATTATTCAAATTAATATCTGATTTTGAGGCATGCATATAGTCAAGCTCATCAATATCTGAAGAAGTTGCGTAATATATCCTATATTCTAAGAAATGCATATCACTTGAGGTAGCACCATAATACAAAGTAACACTTTCCTTAGTAGAACTTGCTCCCACGAAAGTTCCTGGTGCGCTAGGAGCTTTATTGTCGATTGTTAAAGTGGTGGTGGCTGGGCTCGCATCAACATTATCTCCGTCAGTTGCTGTTAACTGCAAACAATAATCACCTTCCGTGTCACTCGTATCAAGTGCGCTCAACCAGTCAAAATTAACTGTTGAAGTTCCTCCACTCATAGTAATATAACCTGTAGATGTTCCAATTTGATATATTTGATTATTATCAATATCAGCATCCCCTGGACTAGAAGTAGCATTAGCATCAGTCTCGTCTAAAGTCGGGTCAAGTGGGGTTGAAAAATCGCAAGTATTTCCTGGTACATAGTCAAGCCTTGCTCTTGAGTTATCATTGTCCTCATCATAAACCTTGACAGTAATATCAACCACGCCACTATCGTCCTTTCTCTGCAAGACAGAGATAAATTCTGAATCTGGAGGATTGTTTGGAGTATAATCAACCCTTATATATATCTGATCAATATATAGATTATTAGGAGTAGAGTTTGATGAGTTTCCTCCAAATAAACGCACATCAAGATTGGCAACATCAGCCCAAGTCCAAGTTGTTGGAGCATTAGTACTATTTGTAATATCAATATAAAATGGAATGCTGGTGTCTGTATTTTCCATTTCAGTTGCTGTTATTTGATACTGATCTCCAGCGCTTATTCCGCCAAAATAAGGAGTAACATAAGTTGTTATTGTTGTACCATCTACATAACCTTCAATTCCCACTTCAACCGTATTTATATCACCTCCCAAATTAACTGAGGAATTTATGTTTGATTGAATATAATTAGCTGGCTCACCTCCCCCTGTCTTTTTAGGAATCTCTCTATATGCATATGTATCCACTCCATTGTCCCAGGCCCAGGTCGAAGATGCCCAACCCACATGGACACCATTAGTAGAAGTGCTTACGATAATAACATCAGAAGCAATCTGCCATTCTCTGGCTTCATGCCACTCAGCAATTTCAAGTGGTCCTAATAAATAAAACTCTGGAGAAATATCTGGAGCATCGAAGTTATATACTATTATCAATTCATCTGCAATTTCCAGATCAATATTGGTCCAAGAAATCTCTTTTTCATATTCAAAGTCCATTTCTCTAAATTTTGACTTAGGACTAGTGCTTGCCAAAGTATCATTGTAGATTAAATACTCACTGCTAGAAGCTTCTTTTAAATACACGGTCTGCGTAGCAATCTCAAAATCAATTGGCACGTAGTCGTAAATATTACCAGAAAAATTTTCATTTGCCTTAATAGTGATAGCCATATCATAATCAGCCAATGGATAAATTCTGGTTGGACCGACTCTCTCAACGTCATAAGCTACATATTTATCTTTTCTCAAGATGTCGTTTATTGTATAAGTTCCGTTGTCAGTCACGGCTGTTAAGCTCAAGTTATATTCACCAAACTCATCCATGATATAAAAAGCATAATAATCAGGATCGTCCATAACCTTTTCAGGAACACATTCAGGATTTCTGGCTAATAAACCATTATCAGTTGAAAGGACTGAAGTAATGCCAGTAGGAGAAGTTATCTCCAGGCTCAATTCAGCTTCGCACAAAGTATGTCCATAGTCATCAAGTACGGCCATTTGCAGATAAGCAGTATCATCATCAGGGCCATATATAGACTTATTGGCGTTGATCGCCAAAACTCCCCAAGAAAAATTCTGTCCAATATCAATAGTCTGCTCATCACCACTAGATAGATCTGAAATAGTAAAGACTAGTTTATATTTACCTGGTTTATAACCTCGAGGCATATATGGAAGACGGATCTCAAAGTTACCATCCTCCTCAAAGATCATAGAAAGTGGTAAATCCAAAAAATTACCTTCCATATCTTGTAAACTCACGTTAATATCAATATCTTCCCAATAACTAGCTAGTCCAAACATCTCCCCCACACTATCAAGTAGAGCTTGTCTATTTTTTAAATAATGAAATTTAAGTACACCTTGTTCATTCATGGCAAAATCAAGCTTATTAGAAACCAAACTCAAAGCTTTTTCCCACTCTTTTCTCTCATTTATTTTCTTTACTGTATCACTGGGTTCATATTCAGCTTCTACCCAGACGCCATCAATGTAAGCGATGTATTCGTTTTGCGCATCAATTGCTTCCACTCTAAGTTGTAAATTCTCAATGTCTTCCCAATTACTTAAAAACGAAGCATCAAAACTAAAATAGCCATCACTCAACGCATTCACTACTAAATCATCACTAAGAGTATCCAATTTATGCCACACCACGTCATCAGCCATACCAGTAGTAGAGGAAATACCATACCAAATTATTAATTTTGCTTCACCCAAAATACTACTCTGCGCTTGGGCTTTTTTTATAAATTGAAATAAACTTATTTCTTCGGTTTCTACACTTTCTTCACTAAAATTTTCCTCTATTTCAATAACTTCTTCTACCTCTTCCACAGTTTCAACAGAAGCTTCAATAATTTCATCTTCTTCTTCAACAATAACCTCTGCTTCCTCTTCTGCTCCTTCAGTAATCTCTACACTAATTCCCTCCGTTTTTGCATCTGCCATTCCAGCCTCAAGTACTTCTAGATCATCTTCCTTTAATTTTAGTTCCAAATCATCTGTGTTTATAGAGTCTTCATCAAATACTAATTCAGTGTCCTTATTTTGAGAAATAATTTCTTCCTCTTCTTCTATCACAATCTGTTCTTCTTGATTAATATCATCAACACTTGTAACTGTATTGCTTTCTGGTTCAGTTTCTACCCCTAAAACTTGCATTGCCATGGAAAGTTTGATGCTAGCACTCTTAAAAACGCCTAAATCACTTAAACTTATAGCTCCTTCACTTACCATTTCAATTGCTTTAGCTTCAGTTGTTCCCCAAATATTATCAAAAGTATCTAAAAATCCTAGATCCAAAATTTCCTCAGCTTCTGCTGGTGTTTCTTCTAGCTCCTCTAGACTAGCTTCATCTTCCTCAATTATTTCAATTTCTATATTATCTTGGGAATCAAATTCTTGTAAATTTTCATCACTTTCAATATTCAAAGGCTCCAAACCCTCATCTGTGTTTTCTTCAATAAAAATATCTTCTTCATTTATAAAATCATTAACAATATCTCCATCAGTTATAACTTCTATTTCATCACTAGATTCATTTTTTTCTAATACTTCAATCTCTTCGTCTGTAATTGTTTTGATGTCATTAGTACTAACCACTTCATCTTCAGTAATTGCGCTTGACTCAAATTCTTGGTTACCAGTATTTTCTACATCTGTAATCAACTCCACACTAGCATCAATCGTAGCAGTTTCTTCTATAGTCTCCTCTTCTTCTCTTATCAATTCTTCATCTACCTCTTCTTCTGAAGAAAATACGCCTAAATCTTCTTCTAAAAATCTAAAACCAGAAAAACTAAGGCTAAAATTACCACCAGTATAAAAGGCTGAGTTACCATCATTAAAATCTACCAAATTACCATCCTCTGGAATCTGCGGAGCAAAAGTGGCGAAATCCATATTCCACCAACCTTCTTCAAAAGACTCAGCTTCCTTGTCTTGAATTGCAGAGCTGGCATAAAGTTTAATGGTTTCAGTTTTGGTGTAATTAGCTTTTAAGGTATTTATGATAATTTCTAGAGGAGAAAAACCAAAAAGCATCAAAAATACAAAAACCCCAACAAAAAGCAAAGACCAGCTAAAAAATCTATTTTTCAGCTGGCTGTTTTTGCTCTCTGTTTTACCAAATTTTAAACCAAATTTAGTATTCTTTGAGCACAATATCTGGTTGTGCTTATTTAATTGCATGGGGATGCTATTCAATTTTTTGCCACCTTCCGGACAGTGGCAAATTAAGGCAAAGATTAAAACTTAATAGTTTCTTGATTTTGTTCCTGTATATTTTTATTTCCAGGATTTACAGTATTATTAGTAAAATAAAATATTGAAAAAAGTAAGGCGCTAAATATTACTAAAAGTATAATTATCAAAGGAATAGCTGATTTAAAGTTTTGTAATATTAGCTTAATAATACTAAGCTCCATTTCCAACTTTCTTTTAGCATTCAAGATTTTTTCAGTATAAGTAGGAGTTTTATCCTTATTTTTACTAGCATTTTTATAAGCTAATACAGCATCCGCGGTAGTCATCCAAGAAATGTTTGTATATACCTGTTTACCTGGAATTTTACCCGATCTAATCAACTGACCAATATAGTCAGCACTGTAACCTGATACTTCTCCGGCTTCTTTTAGGGAAATTAGGTCTTTTTCTTTCAATTTTGTCATTTTGCTAATTTTAGTACTTCTCGACCCCCGAGATTATTTCTAGATGGTCAATCTCGACCCCCGAGATTCTCAATTTCTATCTATATTGTACCATTTTTTAATTATATAAAGCAAGTCTTAAAAGGTAAATATTTTAGCTATTTTTACTTAAAAATATGCAATAAATCTCTAACTATTTACAATTTTAAAACATTTTTTATTTTTAAAATATAAAATTTTTATTATCTGTGGAAAAAATAATCCAATTTATTGACAAATTAACTAAAAAATTCTAATATAATAAATCTTTAAAAACCTAATAATAAAATTAAGGAGAAGACAATTGATAAAAAAATATCTACTAATCAACACTATCAACATTCTATTTATTTTACTTTTTTTTGTTTTGCTTGTTCATTTTAACTACAACATCCAAAAAGTTCTAATTTTCTACTACTCTCCAATTTTAATAATTGGAATAATGCTTGTATTAATTAGAGCTTACAAGAAAAAAAGACGGTCTTTGATATGTATCTAATATACTTATAAATTGTGAAAAATTTCGTAAACATGGGCTTGTCTTATTAATAATTTTAAATATTTCATTTTTAGTTATTGCAAAGACATGTTTTCTAGCTATTATAAATATTTATTTTTCTTTATTTTTCTCATTTATAAAATTATTAAAAGCAACTCTAGACGAATATGCCTCGCAAATAGTCGATGAACTTCTCGTTAAAGAACCAAAGCCATGTTTATTTGCCTTAACCCTATTCTACATTAGTCTTGTTTTTGCAAATTTGTATCTTGCAAGGCTTGATAACCTTTCACTCCTGGATGATATTTTCTTTTTTCTTTTTAACACATTTGTAGTGTTTAGTATTACAAGACTCTCAAATTATCTTGGATGCTTGCTACTGGAAAAAAATACATATAAACACAAAATGAAGTTTCTTTTCGAAACTTCCTTTTTTATTTTATCTAAATTGTTTTTTTATCTTGCTGCTTCTATAGGTTGAATCTCTGAACTTGAGCCAAGCTCTTCATGACATGAACCTACAGCCATTTGTCCACTGTCATATATGTAAACATAATAGCCAGTCATATCTGATGAAGCTCCTGAGGCACTAGGATCTATCGGAATATCAGCAATATAACCCTCATCAATTAAATATAATAAATTAACGCATGATGACTGCAATGTCACTGAGGGAGTTGAGCAAGTAGTATCGCAACCAGTAGTTGCCTCACCTATCTGATAATACCTATTAACAGTAAGCGCTGCTACATTTGCATGGTGTGTTCCACCATTATCTACTTGATCAAGTCTTAGGGCGTTTAATACAGCTGCTGAGTCAGTGCTTCTCTGGGCATTTCTAGAATCTTGAAAACGAGCTAATGGGTCCAAAGAAACAAAAGCCAGCGCAGCTAAAACAGCAATAATGCCAATTACTATTAATAATTCTACTAAAGTAAAGCCTCTCTTGTACATATTGTTAAAATTATTTTATATTAACATTATAACACAAATGTAAAATATCGTAAAAATTAAGCTTTGGATTAGAATTTAAGATGTCGGGATGCCCGCCCAAGGCGGATTAGCCTTTATAATTTTAATGTTGCTAAAAAGATCTGAAGAGGCGGAAGCCTCACGCCATCGACTAAAGTGTCTTTTTTTTTCTACTATAATTATCTATCTTTCATATTCTTGTTTCTTATTTTGACTATCAACAATGTCGAATACTACTCATACCAAAGTATTTAAAAAACAGGTCATTGACCTGTTTTTTAAATAAGTCGGGGTGAAAGGATTCGAACCTTCGACCTCATGACCCCCAGCCATGCGCGCTAACCAACTACGCTACACCCCGAATTCTCTTTGTCATTCCCGCCTCCACGGGAATGACAGAAAATAATATCTAATTATCAATTTATCAAACAAAGCAAAATATTGCAATTACTATTTTTATCATTTCCTAAGGAGCGGAAATCACAAAATCAATCTACAAAAAAACTCTTCTTTGTCATTCTGGGGCTCCTGTAGCGGATGCGGAAGGAGAACCCGGAATCCAGAAAAAAACACGGTGGATCCCGGACTCCTCACTCCGCTCGGCCCCAGGATAACAAAAACAACAAAGACAGGATTATTGTTTCTGATAACGATTTATTACAGCAACCTATCAATTACCACGTCAAAGGAATTCTTCACTGACTATCAGAATGGCAAAAAGAAAAATAATCCTGATTACTGATTCTAAAATTTATTATTAATTAGCGTATTCGCTTAGAGTACTAAAAAAGCTCCACCACTTTGGGCTAATCAAGAATTGGCCTATATTTAATAGGATCTGTTAAATCACATAACAGTCGGTGTTTTTCTTTTCACTCGTAGACTTGTTTCAATAAAGTCCGCTAGTAAACAGAAATTCACTTATTTCACCTTTATTCCTACTTTAATTTCCAAGAGAAACCAAAGACACGGAAAAGCCAATAATATCTATTTGATCCAAATCTTGATAATAGCGTGATGAAGCTTTCTTAGGCCACTAAGCTTCTGCTAATGGCCTAAATCTAATAAGTTTTAACTTAAAAAGAGCGAAATATTTTAAATAAAATTTATTTTTGTTTTCTAACTTAATTGTAACATATTGTAAGTTAAAAATAAATTAATATTTTTCCTTTTTTACTAGCCAATATGATCCAAGCCAAGAAAGAATAAAAAATAATTATAAAAATTATATTAAATTTATACTCAATACTGGAAAATGGCAAAGTACCTACTATCTGACTCACTGTAATTATAAAATCGATCAGAACTTGCGCAACAAAGAAAAATATTTGACCAAAAAAAGGTACTAGCAAAGCTATTATCAATACACATAGCAAAAACGGCAACAACCAAATAACCAAAATATTTGCTACAACTGAAAAAACAGAAATTATTTCAAAATAGTACGATACAATTGGCAAACTCACAATCTGAGCCGACAAACTAACATTAAGCAAATCTCTTATTTTGAACTTATTGGTCACATCAAAATAAATCAACAATTTATTCACTAAAGGGTACAAGTAAATTATCCCAAGAACACAAACAAAAGACAATTGAAACCCGATATCATCTCGAAGTAATCTGGGGTTCACTAAAAGTAATACGCAAGCTGAGAAGATTAAAATTCTATCAACTTGTGAAAACCGCCCCAACTTGATAGCAAACACAAACAAACCCACCATGAGCCCTGCCCTCATGGCGCTTGCTGGCATGCCCACCAAAACAATATATACCCACAAAATAATCTGACTAAAATAGAAT
The DNA here is from genome assembly GCA_002869165.1 of Candidatus Parcubacteria bacterium. GTDB lineage: Bacteria > Patescibacteriota > Patescibacteriia > Patescibacteriales > UBA12075 > BM705. The sequence continues at coordinate 21,886 of PKTK01000011.1, forward strand.
ATTTTATTGCGAGACAAGCCTATCTTAAAAAGTATCCATGCAATTATCCCAGCAATGATACCTATATGAAGTCCTGAAATAGCTACAATATGAGATAAACCAGTCCGTGAAAAACTGTTTCTTAACTCTTCATTCATATTTTTGGACTCACCAAGCAACATTGCTCGTGCTAATTGAGAAGTATCAAAATCAAGACCTTTTTCAATTTTTTTTGCTAGACTATTCTTGTAAATAAAAATTTTAGTCAAAATAATGTTACCATTATCTTTTGACAGCAATTGTATACCATCTGGATAAAAACAAATAGAATAAATCTGTAACCTTGCTAAATATCTATCATAATTAAAGCCGTCAAACGGCTCAGGTTTTGCAAATTCACAACGAAAAGCAATTTCATCTCCATAGCTCAAGACTGGAAAAGCGTTTGCATAAACCATGATCTTACCATTATAATCCTTGAGTTCTAATTCAAAATTCTGGTGACTATCCTTGCTTACTACATCACTAACTATCACACCTTTTACTACAACATTCTGCCCATTTATACTCGCAATATGAGATTCGTCAATCAAGGGAAGCGAAAGACTATAACGCCACAATCCAAGAAACAAGAAAACTAAAAACAAAAAATATATCTTTCTTTTACAGATAATTAGCAATACAACTGAAATTATCAAGACGGAAAAATAAATAAACTCGCTCACTCCGGCAATAAAAGGAAAAAAAGAAGCCAGACCAATGCTGACTACAAATGTTAAAGTTGATATGTAAAATATTTTGGTTTTAGAAAGAGAGGTTCTCATTTGTTATTAAAGAAAATAAAAATGATGACGTGGCAATCTAAGCTTAATATCCTTTATCAAGCTTAAAATATTGCAACTCGTAATAAGCATTTTATAAAAAATTTTAAAATCATTCTACTACTCAAATTTAAAGGAAATAATCTTATAAAATTACATAAGAAGTGTTAACAAAATAAAACTAATAATAACTGGAGCGAATAATATTGTCGAAACTGTTTTATTATACATATCACCAGTTTTAATATTTTTATTTACAATAAAAATATGTGCTGTTATTGTGAATGGCCAGGTCGGTATCATATATAAAACCAAATATGATAAAACTACAGCTGCTTGTGCTTCGCCTTTTCCGATCAAAGGAATTGCTAAAACCAATGTTAAAATAATTACAAATAGAAGTAAATAATATTCAATTTTTATTATAAAATTTAAAAAATTATTTTAAATTATTTTCTCGTGAAGTAAAAATTTTTTTAAATTCATATTTTAAATTTAATCTATTATAGTCTTTTTTTAATTAAAAATCATCTTGTCATTCCTATAGATTTCAACTTATTCACTGGTAATTATCCTCTTGAGAGGGCTTAACTACCTAAAAAAACAATTTTTATATAAATCAACTTTGTAATAGTTGCTTTAGATAAACTTGCTAGAGGTGTGTTATATTTGACCTTAATTATCAAATTTTTTACGGTCTAACACCCCTCCTTCTCTTCGGGAGTACTCTCCTAGAAGAAGAGAATTTTATTTGTTAATGAATTGACTAATATCTTCTAAAAAATAAAAAAATTAATTCTTCCGACTCCAACGCAAATACTCTTCCATAAACTCTTCTAAGTCTCCATCCAAAACATTATCGATCTCCTGGGTTTCATGACCTGTCCGATGATCTTTGACCATTTTGTATGGTTGCATCACATAGGAACGAATCTGCTTGCCCCATTCAGCAGTTTGGGCCTCCCCACGAAGTTTGCGCTCTTCTGCTTCTCGCTTTTCCTCTTCTATTTTAAACAGTTTAGATTTAAGAATCTTCATGGCTGTTTCCTTGTTCTGAAGCTGACTACGTTCATTTTGACAGGTCACAATAATTCCGCTTGGCTTATGCTTCAAGCGTACAGCTGAGTCAGTTGTATTCACTCCTTGCCCACCAGGTCCTGATGACTTGAACACATCTATTTCAATATCTGAATCATTAACCTCTACTTCATGTGCTTCTGGTAGCTCAGGGATTACTTCCACTAGAGCAAAACTAGTGTGACGCATGGCTTCCGCATCAAAGGGTGAAATGCGCACCAAACGATGCACACCTGACTCTGATTTCAGGTAGCCATAAGCATATCTACCCCGAATATGATAAGTCGCACTTTTAATCCCAGCCTCTGAACCAGTTCCTCGATCAATCAAATCAACCTTGAAATTCTTCTTTTCTGCAAAACGAAGAAACATCCGCTCAAGTATCTGTGCCCAATCCTGCGCATCAACGCCACCAGTGCCAGCGTGAATTGAGATTATTGCATTGCCCACATCATACTTGGCCCCAAACAAAACATAAAACTCAAGTTTCTCATATTTCTTTTTAAGTTCATCAAATTGTTTATTGGCATCCTTCTCAATCGATAAATCCCCTTCCTTGTTTCCCACTGCCACCAATTCTTCTAAGTCACGGATATCACCTGATATTTTATCCCACTCATCAACTTCCTTTTTCAGCTCTTCAACATTTTGCGACACCTCAACTGCTCTAGTCTGATTATCCCAAAACCCTGGCTTGTTCATCTCGATTTCCAATTCATGTGCCTCTTCACGCTTGCGATCAATATCCAAAAGACGCATAGTCTCCAAAACCTGCTCACGCAAATCTTCTATATTTTTCAGTAAATTTTCCATACATTTTATCCTCAGGTGAGGTTAATTTTATTTCTTAAGTAACAATAAAAGCAGTCCAATTATTTTCTCCTAAAAACTAAACTTTGCTTTATTCAAAAACCAAACAAAAATAAAAGCGCCACTTCTTTTGTTGCCATCTGCAAAGGGATGATTCTTCACAAGAAAATATAAAAGGTGCGCTGCTTTCTCTTAAATACTAAGATACAGATTTTGGCCACCAAACGATTGATAAACATTCCCAAGCACTCCTTCCAGACTATTCTTTCCTCTTTCCTTGGCGAACAAATCAGTAGCTTCTTCTTTCTTTGGCATAGAACTATTATAGCAAAAATATAATTATAACAAAATTTCTAAGCAAACCGCTTGCCTTTTGTAATTTTTTTATGAATAAACTCTTCTTTTGAGCCTTGATTGTATTTTGCTAGCACATCAAATGGTAGACCCCTTTGAATTACTACTTGTTTCAAAAATAGCTTAATTGCCGAGCTCATATCTAAACCAAGACTCTCCAAAACCTTACGAGCCTCATCTTTATCTTTTTTGTCTATGCGTATTTGAATATGTGACATTTTGTTTCTCGCTCCGCTCGACCCCACTATCACCGCCTTGGTCCCACAAGAAGACGGGACAGGCGGGATCCCGCATTTAATAAAAGTGTTGCGGGACAAATGAAGCACATGCGAATTTATATAATGATTCTCCCCTTTCCAGGGGGAGTACCCGAACGGAGTGAGGGGGAGGGGTTTGATTTATACTATAATTTTAGCATATTGTAATGACATTGTCAATACATTATAATTATCCCCCTACTTTTCAAGGGAGGGGCAGGGGGGGTGGTTTATTGTTATTACTTAAGAAAAATCATAACAAATCCTCTATTTCCTGCAAACTCTTACTTGCCACCTTAGTATAAACTTGAGTAGTTTCAAGTCTAGCGTGCCCAAGCAGAGATTGAATATATCTAAGATTTACGTTGTTCTCAAGCAAATGAGTAGCAAAAGTATGACGAAGAGTATGAGCTGAAACATTTTTATTAATTCCCGCTCTACTAGAAGCTTCAGTAACTACTTTTTGAATAGATCTCACGCTCATCCTCTTACCAGCTGATAATGACTCAAATAAATATTTCAAAGGTTTATATTCCAGTAAATATTTATGAACATTCTCTAAAACAATCTCTGAAATTATAGTATTTCTATCCTTCTTCCCCTTCCCTTGTTTAACTAATATCATTTTCCGATCAAAATCTACATGATCAATCCTTAAGTCTTTCAACTCAGAAACACGAAGCCCAGAACAATATAATATCTGAATCATAAGCTTATGTTTAATATTTTCACAAACCTTTATCATTCTAACAATTTCTTGTTTATACAAAACAATTTGAAGTTTTTTGTCACTTTTTGGTCTTTTAATATCGGATGCACCATTAAGTATTCTCCTTTTTAAAATTCCTTGATAATAATATTTTAAAGAATTAATAACCAAATTTATTGTCGCACTTGATTTTCCGCTGTCTACTAAATATTCTAAATAGTCTTTTATATCAGAAGATGTTATTTCCTTTGGTGACTTATAATTTGCAAATCTTAGCATATCTTTGTTATAATAAAGATAAGATTTTATTGTTTTGCTAGAGAATCTAGATATTTTCATGTTCTGCTCCAAATTCCGCATCGGATCACGATCATCAGTTGTAGTTCTAGAAAGATTAGATGTATTCATAACTCCTTGTGATTACATAATTATATAAATATTTTAACTAATTTTTAACAAAACAACAACAAGTTCACATATAACTTGTTGTACGAAATAAATTTTTTATCTTATAAAGTATTGATGTTTAAGTATTTTGAACACGACGAAAATTTGATTTTTTTTATTAATTTAAAGAGGGGAAATATTGTGTATTCTCTGTTACGCATTCGCGCCACTGCGAAAACGAATTATTATGAAAAATAAAAACGAAAAAAATGAACCATTAGTTGAAACCTCTACATCTTCAGCCTTTTCCGTAAACGCCGATAATGAAATCATTGATTATAGTCAATCACCCGAATTACAAGAAATGTTTAACTGCGACCAAGGTAAACTCAAAACAGCAGCAACTTCCGCTTTTGAAAAAATATTATCCAGAGCCGAATCAAATAGCGATAAACAGCACTTGAAAAACTTAATTGCGGAAAGTGGAAAGTATATGTCTGAAAAATCCAAGTCCAGAGAAAATGAATTTATTCACGGAACAGGTACTGATGCGCTTTTCGGCATAATTGAGCAAGGTAAAATTATTAGACGTGGTGCAGAATTTGGTGGTGCAGATGTTGAAATGGGTCACAAAATTGACAAAACAGAAAGTGGTGAAAGGGAAACTTATATTTCTGTTTCAGAAAATCAACCAATGGGCATGGGTTTGTCATATATTTACGCCCGTGGTTTTGCGCGACCGGAAACAATCGACAAACTTAGCATTGACGCTAACCAAATCAATCAATCAAATTCAGCTTTGGAACAATGGGACGCTTTACCAAAAGAAGAACAATTGCGACTACAAAAAGATTATGGTTTTTCAAGAGAACTAATAGAAGGGGTAAGCGAGCGACCGCATTATTTCGAACCTCCAATTGAAGAAAATAAAATTTTTGTATATCAATCTGTCTTAGACAATTTAAAAAATAAAAACATTCCAAAAGCACCAGATGAAATGACCAAAGTTAAAGAAGTACATCACTTATATGGCAAGACAACAAACATTGAAATAATTGAAAAAATAATGACCAATATTGCTTCGGAATTCAAAAAATGGCCAAACACTGATATCAACGATTTGATAGCTACTTATGAAGACAAACTGAAACGAACGCAATCTAGACTACAGCAATATAACAACCTGACACCAGAAGAGCAAAAAAGAAAAACCCATCAACTACCTGTCATCTTAACTATAAAAAAAGAAGGCATACAAAATGTTCGTGAAACAAAAAAAGTCCAAGGAAAAGAGTTGCCAATACACCCATCTGAACAAGAAAGAAGAATTTATGGAGACATTGATATAACCAATATTTCTGAGATTCAGGTGCCAGAAAATATCATTACTGAAGTTAAGGCAAAAATTGAAGAAAAAATTAAACAAACCAATGACCCAATGATAGTTGAACATTTGAAAAATATAAAATTGTTGCCTTTGGAATTTTATGAAATTGAAAGGGTTGTGCAAAAACAAGTCAACGAATTACAATAAGGTGTTTTAGACAAAGAGCATTCACCCCTTTAATTCCCCTCTGCCCTTTGCCCAAAACGAAAAAATCAATTTTTCTTTTCTAATTGAAAAGATTTAGTTCAATTAAAACGAGATAAAAAATTTACATCGTACAACAACGAATATGAGGTTCAAGAAATTTACGTTATAATGTTAATAAGGAATGTAAATTTCTTTCACCCAAATTTTGACCTCTTTTATCTACTAATACACTAAGGAGTCGGTCAAAACTTCTCATATTCGTAAACGTTAGCTGAAATAAATAAATTCTTTTCTGCTATCGCAGAAAAATTATTAAGGCAATTTTTATTCTTTATTTTTTTTACTATGAAAAATGAACTTATCATTAAAAATCTTCGTTTAGTCGTTGCGGATACTTATGAAGAAATGAGCCAATATACCGCTGACCAAATCCACAATGACATTAAAAAGAAAAGTAACCTGCTTATCTGCACTGCCACCGGCTCCACTCCAACAGAAGCCTATGATATGCTTGCCAAAAAATATGACGATGAGCCAGAAGTATTCAGTGGCGTCCGTTTTATTAAACTTGATGAGTGGGGCGGAATTCCCATGGATGACCCGGCAACCTGTGAGGTTTATTTACAAGAACATTTGATTTCACCGCTCCAGATTGAAGCATCAAGGTTTGTTTCTTGGAATAGTATTCCCGAAGACCCAAATCAGGAAGTGAAACGGATATCTAATATGTTTGCCGACGAAGGTGATATTGACCTTTGTATACTTGGCATGGGTGTAAACGGTCATCTCGGTTTTAACGAACCAGCGGAATTCCTACGTCCCAGTGCACACGTAGCCGAACTCACTGAAACGACAAAAAAACACACAATGGCGCAAAAGGCAGAACATGGCATTCAGTATGGATTAACCTTAGGAATGAACGACATTATGAGATCGAAAAAAATCTTGCTATTAGTGAACGGTTCCCACAAAGAAAAGCCTTTCAAGGAATTTCTTGCTGGTAAAATTACAACTAAATTCCCAACCACCATGCTCTGGATGCATCCGAACGTCACTGTGGTATGTGATAAAGAAGTAGTTCCAAATATTGATAAAATTAACAGCCAAAAATAAAGAATAAAAATTGCCTTAATAATGCTCGCTATCGCTCGCGAATTTATTTACATCAGCTAACAGCGTGTATACGGTTCGCGCTTGCCTCCGGCAAATGCTCACCCAAATTTGCTTTGCAAACTTCGTATACACGCAAACGTTATGTGAAATTTTTAACCTTTTTAAATCTATGATCTATTGGAAACTATATTTTTGGTTCATATCACTTATTTCAGTGGTATCAATTTTTTCAAGCATTTCTAAGTTAGTGGGGAATCCCAAGCTTGGACTAATAGTAGCGTTTTTATTTTTCATGTTTTTTAACATACTTATAGTTTTAAATCTATACTCATTTGTTTACAAGAAAAAGATTGGTAATGACATTTTCCGTAAAATAAGTTTCTACATTGTTTCTTTTGTTGTAATGACCATATCAATAGGTGCGCTTGGCAAAATTGGAGAAAAATTATTTTACGCTATTATATTTACTATATTACCTTTAGTCCCAGCTGTATATGGTCTATATAAACACGCATTTAAAGACGCTGCTCTAAAAACAAAAGAAAAATCTAGTTCAAAGAAATCTACTATTTGGAAAATATATTTCTATTTTTTATTGGCGTCTTTAATCTTATCTTTACTGTCCCTGGTTAAAAACTTAGAAAAAGAGTTAGTTAGCTGGAACACAATCAATCTATTTATATCTAGTTTTTCTCTTTATGGTTTGTACTTATATGTCTTCGATAAACAGAAGTTTAGTAAACAACTTTGGAAAGTTTTTCTAGCAATGTTAATAATCTGGGACGTCACCTATTATTTTGCCCTGTCTCCTAGTACTAATTCCGAAATGCTTGAAAAAATTCCCAAAGCCCCGTACTATGCGATGTTCATGATTACTATACCTTTATATTATGCCCTATATTTATACAGCTTTAAGTCTGAACGAAAAAAGGTTAAAAACATCACATAACAAGCTATATCTGGCTATAGAAAATTATCTCAATCTAAACTTCCTCAACGCTACCGCTTTTGAGAAATAATAAGGAGTATAACTTTCTTCCGGCCCAAATTTGAGATATAATAATAAATACTTAATAAGGTATATCTCAAACTTCAGATATAGCTATAGTTAAATGAAATAATAAAAATCCTCCTTAATTAAAAACAAAAATATTTTTGGCAATTTATTTAAGGATATCTAAAAAAATATGGAAAATTTAAACAAAGAAGTTTTTAAACCAAATACCCCAGAAGATATAAAAAACGACATAAACATGAAACTTCAGCATTGGGATGGTTTATACGAAACTGTTTCTGGTTGGGTTAATTTCAAAGAAAATCTTCCCTTAACTATGGAAGATATCGCAAAGATCATGACTGAAAGTGAGATAGCACACAATAATGTTATCAAATATTTCAGTGAAGGTGGTGAAGGGTTTGAAAAGCAACCTGAATTTTCTAAAGACAAAGTGCTACAATTTTCAGAGCTTGTTATTTTGGAACTAAGAGACAAAGTAAAAACCTTAGAAAACAAATAAATTACCAAAAATATTTTTTTAAAAAAAAGGAGTGAGGATTTTTATTACTTCACTTAACACCGCGATAAGCGGCTACAGAAAAATTCCTTCAATAGATTAAATAGGAGGAAATTTTTCTTCCGACCCAAATTTTGATTCCTTAATAATTATAATAAGGAAGAATCAAAACTTCGCTTCATCGGGAAACGTTATGTGAAATATTATTAAAACTTTTTTATGAAACTATTAATAGCACTCTCAAAAACATTATTAATTCTAATATTTTTCTTCTCATTTTTAACTTTAATACACTTAATCAGTAGTTTAAAAGTTATTCCTTGTGAAATAAGTGACTGTAAAGGAGACAAATTAAATGAATTAATGGGTGGCGATATTTCAGAAAGAAATCACTGTGCAATTTTTAACCCCATTGCAGATGGAATAGATTGCACAATTAATCCACCAATACTTAAAAGAGACAATGGTTATTATTTAATAGGGTATGCTATGTTTTTATTTGTCTTGCATTTTTATATAACAAGAAAAATATTGCCACGATTATACGAAAAAATAACGAAAAAAAAGTTTTAATAATACTACACATAACACCGCGATAAGCGGCTACAGAAAAATATCTAATCAAAGCTCTCTCTTTGCTACCGCTTAAGAGAGATAATAATCAGGAGTATAATTTTCTTTCGACCCAAATTGCGCTGACGATAATCATTGTTTAGTGCTATAATGACTGTAAGTAAATAATCAATATCTAATTTATATATCCACGCGCAACTTCGCTTCATCGGTGAGAGTTAGACGTAATTGTCCTTTTTATAATTATTTTTTAAAAAAAAGAAGCCGTCTGTTTCATTTCAAACGGCTCTGACATAGCTAATTTTTACTATGTTCAAATTTTTTGACAAATTTATGGATTGTTCTCAGCACTAACCAGATAAAAATGATTACCGCAACTACAACAACAAATCCAACAAATCCATTTTTTAGAAAAGAACCGAACAATCCCGATTTATACAAGTCCCAAGCACCTATACACGGTAGACATATCATACCTAAAGATATGACTGTCATAATTCCCCCGCCTATTGGTCCCCAGTTATTATCCAAGAATGCTCCCTTATAAAAAAGTCCATACAGCATTGCCCATCCACAGATAAAAAAGGCTACACCAAAGAATATTGCTACTATCTCTCCAGACATGTTATACCCTCCATTTAAGAAAATAAATTTGTCAAAAAATTAGTTTCTACTGTTGGCCTAGTATTACATATTATTTAACATCAGTCAACACTAACAAAAACATATTTTAACACGAAAAAATAATTATAAAAATGACAACTCTGCGCTATCGCTTGCCCTTCGGGACGTCTAACACTCGATATCTGGTTACATATTTTTTCCAATTAATTAATAAGGAACAAAAAAATACTCCACCCAAATTTGTGATATAATTATTAAACTTAATAAGGAATATCCCAAACTTCAGATATCGAGAAACGTTCAGCGAAATCGTGCGCCCTCGCTATCGCTCAGTGCTCCGCTTCCGCTAAACGGCTGCGGTCCCCGAGTTCGGCATTATCGTTTCACTTGCCCTTCGGTCAAGCGCCTCGACAACGCCGAACTCGGCATATACGAAATGTCCAGCCTCAGTCTTCGCTCCGCTCAGCCTGCGTCTGGCCACTTCGCATATACCGCAGCCGTTGTATGAAATAGTGACTCAATCAATCTATTTTAAGTACTTGCATATATAGGATTTTTGTGCTAATTTAACTTGAATTTCATTGATTTCGTCACTACAACACACAACATGTGATATGAGACTACGAGTGATGATAAATTTGTTTTTGTTCTTAATATAAAAATTAAAAAATCAGAGTTGTGTTAACCATTAATAACAAGGAGAATTATTATGAGTGTATTAGAGCTGAGTCTGGATTTCATGATAGCCGCTAACATCTTAGATGAATTTGAGCTAATCATTGACAAAAATGTTGGTAAAAAATATGGAGAAATCTTAGTTTTCGAATATGAGGCTGGTAGATATGCACCTGAAAAATTTTGTCGCTATGCATTGATGGAGCAAAAAGCGGAAGGGAAAATCCCTCCTGATGTTAATGCATATCACATTGTCGAACTAACATGGATTAATGCAAAAACAAACATGATAGCATTCCAACCACTAATTCTTTAAATGCTCACGGTGTAAACTAGTAACAAAGTTTACACCCAATTCTGATTTTTTAATTAACATCAAGGAAAAAACAAAAAATAAATTCATCATCCCTCTCCGTCCAAATTTTACAGATAATAATAAAATTAATAAGTTATCTGTAAAACTTCTCATATCACTCTAGTTGTACGAAATAGCCCTTCTCATTTCTACGAAAGCAATGTTCGTGGCAAAAAAAAGAAGCCCTTGCAAATCTAATAGAAATGCGAAGGGCTACATCGTACAACATGTGATATCTGGTTCCAGAAGTGAAAAGTTTTATTTTATTCTTTTAAAGAAAAAAGTCATTACTATATTTCAGTAATGACTTTAACACGGGACGCGCTGCATTGGACTCGAACCAAAGGTTAAATATCCTAACACGTTATGCTTATGCAATATGTGTGCACCCACTTACACAGTTCACAACACGTATCATTGGTATTCGACCTGCTCCCTCACTAAGCTAACAGCACGTTATAATCTGAATGAACATTTTAATTGATAAAATAGTAACATAAATTTCACACTTGTCAATAACACCATGAAATAAAATAAAACTTTTCACTTCTTACTCCCAAATTTTTGAAAAATAATTAATCTTAATAAGGAGTTTCAAAAACTTCAGATATCACCCTAGTTCAGCGAAATCGTGCGCCCTCGCTATCGCTCGATGCTCCGCTTCCGCTGAACGGCTGCGGTCCCCGAGTTCGGCATTATCGTGTCACTTGCCCTTCGGTCAAGCGCCTCGACAACGCCGAACTCGGCATATACGAAATAATAAAAAACATTTTCCATTCGGAAAATAATTATTTTGTTAATTTATAAAAAAAGAGTTCCATGATTTTTCCTTCATGAAACCCTATGGTGCTAACTTGTATAAAAGGGGCAGTCACCAAACTCCAAGATATCGTCCGATTTTTTATTGGACGCATTACAGACGTCGAGATTGGATACTTTTTTAAAATGCCTACATAATGGTTTACTCAGACCAGATTTATAAATCTTCACGATAACGTTTTCTGCTTCTGGCAAAACTTTACCATTATTCTTGTCCACTCCTTTACAATTCACCTTATGCGTTCCTATGATTTCATCACGTACCATTCTTACAACCTCCTTTTTTTATAAATTAACAATATAATTTTGAAATTGCTATTACCTATTTAAACATTTATACTGAAAAGACCGATGTCATATACTACAATATTTAAATTAATCTGTCAAGGCGCAATTTCTAGTTTTTTACTACATAACATAACACCACGATATACGGTTCGGTCTCCTATCGGAAACCTCTCCCAAATTTATGATATAATTAATTATACTTAATAAGGTATATCATAAACTTCGTATATCGGGAAACGTTATACGCAATTCAAAAAATATTTTCTTTTAATTAGGTTTTTGATAGGCAATTAATGAGAATTTAAATTTGATTTTTTAATTAATTATAAAGGGGGAAAGTTGAGTTCCTTCACTGGTGTTCAGGAGACAATTTAATTTTAAATATTTATGAATTATAAAAAATATTTCTCTGATAATAATCTCATAGAAAATAAGAATATCCCTAATTCTGTGTGGCTAGATTACGTAAAAAATGGCATTTACCCAGTTAGAGGTTTGGTATTTTTCTATTTTTTTATACTCATTTTAATGCTGTCTTTTTTTATTATTCCGTCATTGAATATTTATCAAAAAATAAAAATTGAATTTCTTGGAGATGATTTCACTTTATTTGTTTACATTGCTATTTCATCATTGTTATTCCTGATACTCTTTTTTAAATATTTTAATAAAAAAGGTGATTACTGGAGAAAGGTTCCTATTAATAATTGGTTTAGATCATGGAGAATTTATAATTTTTTAGAATATTTAGAAAAAGAAAATATTTCAAATATTGGGCTATTTGATAAACAAAAAAACATTTTTCAAATAAATTCATTCAAAAATACTGGAGTTATTACAATAGACTACATTATTGATTTAGGGCTACTTGCCACAGCAGACAGAAAATCGCCCATTAATTACACATTTCGGACTAATAAAGAAGTTGAAGCAGGTTATGAATATTCTCATTTTTTTAAACTATCTTTTGAAAGTTATATTTTTAGAAAACTAAAAAATACAATATATTTTTATGGCAATAATCGAAGTACTTTTAGTAGATATCTATTTTTAGAAACAATTAAAGACAAGGGTAATGTTTTTTTAAAAAATGATGATGAAAACACCGGGGTCAATAAATTGCTTTACGATATTAAAAAATTAATACAAGATTACCCAAACTTAAAAGGAGAAATATTGATTGACAACACAAGTGTAGTGGTTAAATTTTATGACAACTATAGACACTTCACTATGCTCAACACTGACGGGAAACAGTATTTTGATTTTTTGAAAAATAAAAATAATTTGTTTGAAAGTTTTGAAGGTTGTGAAAAATTATTAAACATTTTGAGCTAGCTATTATTTTTATTAAAACAAAAAATAAAACTTTCTCTACAATTATTTAACATTTAATATATTTAGCAACGCGATAAAAAACTTACATCGCACAACAAACGATATACGGCTACAGAAAAATTCCTTTATTAATTAACACCAAGGAGTAAACTTTTCTTCCGACCCAAATTATAAAAATGAACATTAATTTAATAAGGTATTTTTAGAACTTCGTATATCTACTTATTGTATTAAATAATTAAATACCTTTTTTTAAAAATCACATTTTAAACAAATATTTATGTCTATGAAAAAATTTCATTACCAAGACGCTATCAAATTTTGTTGGGAACGCATGAAAGAAAACTTTTGGTTTTTCTTTGGCTCCTTAATGACAATTGGCTTGGTTAGTTGGATCTCTGAGGATGTTGACAAGCTTAGTGAAAACAACCCTTCTTTTGATTTGACCATCTTGAGTATCTTACTATTAATGTTGATGCTAATATTAGATCTAGGCATGATGAATATTTCTCTAAAAATTCATGACAAAAAAGAGGTGACTTATACAGATCTATTCAATCTATACCCTAGAATATTAAAATACTTTTTAACCAATCTTCTATACTTTTTAATTGTATTCGGAGGTTTATTGCTTTTTATAGTTCCGGGAATAATTTGGGCCATCAAATTTCAATTTTGTAGTTATTTGATTGCTGACAAAAACTTGGGGCCAATTGAAGCTCTGAAGGAAAGCTCTAGATTAACCAGAGACGCCAAAATGGATCTTTTCTTCTTTGGTTTTATTGTTTTTATTGTAGTCTTAGCTGGGGCTTTGTGTTTAGTAATTGGTTTGTTCTTTGCTATACCAACTGTCATGGTAGCTTATGCATATGTTTTTAGAAAATTACAAGAAAATAAAATAGAAATAATCAAAGAACCTGAATCAAAAAAATAAATGAAGAAAGAATATATTTATATCAGTATTATTATTTTAGCTTTCATTGCTTTAATGGCTATTAGCATAAAAAATCTAAAAACTTCTACCCAAAGTCATAACCAAAATATTTCAAGTGAAGAAATATTTTTAGACAAAGAACAAGAGCTTATTGATAGTAACTGTGACTTTTCAATTGATAAAATATGGCAAGGAAAAACAAACAATGCAAAAATTTGCAAAAATTTAATTCCCAAATGTACACAAGAAGAATTTTTTTATAATAATATTTGCGGTTGCGGTTGTATAAATATTGAATAAAGGAGGAAGGATGGATTATAAAATAAATATTTTTATAATCAAAAAAATTCTAGCCACTAAACTCTTTAAAGTAAGCGACAATAACAGAAATGTAAAAAGAATAGAAACGCTTCTAAACACTCGTCCTAGATTAAAGCCAAGTTCCAAAGACCAGAGACTTGGAATCAATGATGCTCTACTTGATGAAATTGACAGTGTCTATTGCGCTAATTTCAAAAACCGACGATAAACAGTCGGTTTTTTTATATTGACATTTTAAGAAAAATAAGCTAATATTAAAATAATAAACCCAGGCAATAATAGATTACCAGAACGAAAAACCCCAATGATATTGTTAGAGAAAAGGTCGCCAGACCAGCTAGTCTTTGTCAAAAAGACACCTTTCTCTTTCAGAAGCGAATTCTAGTGTACATCTATTCCCTTGCCTGGTTTTTCTATTCCAAAAAAATATGCTATAATATACTTATAACATAAACCGGATATAAACACGATACTCACTAAGACGATTTTCCATTAGTTGAAGGGACAGCCCCAGTCCAGTCTTTAAATAGACCACTTCTTCGCTAGCGAATCTTCAGTGTATAGTTTATTATCCGGTTTTTCTTTTACTTAATATTATTTTTTTCATCTATAAAATTTTGAAATAACCCTCACCCCAACCCTCTCCCAAAGGAAGAGGGAGAAATAAAAAAAAGTGGGTGCTTCTTTTCTTTGTTATATGATATGTTTTACGTGATATGTGTTATGTGTTATGTGAATTTTATATGTCATCCATTTCATCAAGACTTAGCTTAATAGTCTTTTCTCCATCCTTGTGAAATATTTTTAGTTCTATTTCTTCTCCTGGGCTATATTTTCCAATTACTTGAGCCAAAGGATTGCTTTCATTTATTTTCTCACCATTTACTTCTAAGATTATATCATTCTCAACCAAACCTGCTTTATCAGCTGGACTACCTGGCACAACAGCCAAATCACTTCTTTCTTCTCCGCGAACTATCAAGGCACCATAATCATAATCTAAATTATTCTCACTGGCTATTTCTTCGTTAAGCATCACATATCTCACCCCAAGCCAAGGTCTAACTATTTTCCCATGAGTTTTTACACTTTCTAGAATATTATTAACTGAATTTACAGGCAAGGCAAAACCAATATTTTCAGCATCAGCTGCAATTGCCGTATTTATGCCTATCACTTGCCCACTGAGATTGAGTAAGGGCCCTCCTGAGTTACCTGGATTGATAGACGCATCTGTTTGAATCACATCTACTAACTCCTCGCTCATCCTTCCTATACCTCCAGCTGTAACGTTCCTAGCTAAACCAGAAACTATCCCAGTTGAAACAGTATTGGAAAATTCTCCCAAAGAATTTCCGATTGCAACTACACTTTTACCAACCTTCAAATTGTCACTATCCCCAAGTTCAATAAAAGGAAAACTATCACCTTCAATCTTTAAAATTGCCAAATCATTATAATAATCTCGAGCCAAAACATTGGCTTCATGTTTGTCTTGATTATTCATCAGTACTGTATAGTCAGCATCTCTATCGCTAACTACATGTTTATTGGTTATAATATAACCATCTTCTGACACTAAAAAACCTGTTCCACCACCAACCTCTTGAGTTTCTGTTCCGTTTTGCCTGTAGCTTGGAGTACGGAAAAAATCTCCAAAACCGCTTCCAAAGAATTCTTCAAACAAACTATCTCCAAAATCCGAATCATCATAATATCTTTCTATTACCGGCAAATCTTTGGTAACTATTATGCTAACAACAGCTGGACTGGCTTTTTCTACAACTGAAATTGTGGCTGACTCCTCATCAACTACGCGAGTAATACTTTCTGAATTATTTATTTTGTTTGCCAAATGAATATCTGCATTTGGAATAATCTTATTTACAATTTTCTCAAACTTAGAATTATCTTGCATAAAAACAACGCTGGCTGCAAATCCCATAAGACCGCCCATCATAGAACTAATTAAAAAAGTAAGAATAAAAAAGAAGATTAAAATTTTGTGATTTTTGCTCATATATTTTTCTTAATTTTTATCTTTCTTTTATTATTACGTATTAATTTGAGATTTATTTCATTTCCTCATCTTTATCGTTCCTACCTGTCCCATATTATTGCGCAGGCTAAGGTAGGGGTCGAATTTTAGTATTCACGAGATTCCCTTCCCCTACGCTTCGCTTCGGCCCCCGCAATAAGACGGGGCAGACGGGAATGACAGAAAATTTTAGAGGATAATAAAAACAGTGTTACTAAACACTGTTTTTTTATATTTTTTAAAATCTATATAATTTCTTTTCAAAATCAACAATCTTTTTATTTTTAATTCTAAGCCCTTCACCTTCAAGCATTTTTATCTTCTTTTTTGAGCCTTCTGCAAAGCCTCCAATACTACCATCACTTTTTACTACTCGATGACATGGAACTTTTGGAGCATAGGGATTTTTATTCAGTGCGTTTCCAACTGCTCGACTTGCCTTGGGATTGCCAATGGCTTTGGCTAATTCTTGATAGCTAGTAACTCTACCTTTAGGAACACCTCTTAACTTTTCATAAACCAAATTGCTAAAAGACATTTTTACTTGGTTAATTTTTTTAAAATATCTGGACTTAAATTATCAAAATCAATTGAATCCAAATTTAAATTTGGGCCACTAACACCAATACTTAAAATTTCCTGATATTTTTCAAATAGTTTTTCCAACATTGGCGGTAGATAAATATAAGCTATTATCAAAGGTATCAAGATAATCAAAATTTTCAAGTAACCTAAAATACGCTGATAATTCAATATACTATGATTCTTTTTTACCAGCTTTAAAATCTCTTCATTTTGTTTTTTTGTTTCTTCTATTAGTTGTTTGATTTCTTCGTAAGAATTATTGTTTTCCATATTTTTTATCTAAGCCTGCAATACCTAGTATAATTAGAAGCAGTTTCAAGCATTTTTTTCATCATATCATCAGAAAAAGGCTGAACATTTTTAAAATTTTTATTGACTAGGTCTTTACTGGCTTGAAATTGTTGAAGATACCACTTGTCTGCTTTATTTATAAGTTCACCCATTTCATTAATATCTTCAAGTTTGTGAATTCCAGGCACAATTGTTGATCTAAACTCATGAGGTATTTCTGAGCTTTTCAAAATATCAATACTTGTCTTAATATTATTCATATTTGGTTGAGTACCTGTTGCCAGATCATATTTCTTTTCATTGGCTTTTATGTCCATAGCAACATAATCAAGTAAACCTCTTTCCAGAAGTCCTCTGATAATCTCTGGCCTGGTGCCATTGGTATCTAGCTTTACTTTGAAGCCCATATCTTTGATCTTTTTTACAAATTCAGGTAAGTCATCATGAAGAGTTGGTTCACCTCCAGAAATTACTACTGCATCAAGCTTGCGAATCCTTGTTTCCAAAAATAGAAAAAGGCTATCCTCAGCTATTGTCTGAGGATGGCCTTTATCTCGATTTGTATCATTAAGCTTATCTTGCTCAAAGGGCACGACAAGCATGGGATTGTAACAAAAGTGGCATCGAAAATTGCATCCTTGAGTAAACACAATTGCTGCTAAATGATCTGGATAATCTATCAGTGAAAATTTATCTAAGCCACCTATCATCATATAATAAAAACTATTATTTACTTATACTGTAAGTTTTTCTGTCTGCGTATTCTGATTGCTTGCCCTTATTCCAGCATTTTGTTGGTGTGTACCAGCCATTAACACGTGAATAAACTTGGCATTCTTGTCTTTTGTTTTTGATTGGACTCATATTGTTTTTTATTTAGAGCTCATTACTCCTTGTAATAACCGCTAAATTTTTTATTAATTTTTATTTAAAAAATTTGATAGTTTTTTATTTTCATCCTTAACTGAGTGAATAATCCCGAGATTCTTTGGTGAAACCTCAGAATAACACCAATATTTTTAAGCCATTGCTTGAATAAGTTCTCTTTCTATATTTTCCGCTAATCCCTCCTCAATCACTTGTTCTTTGATAGTTTTGATCTCTAATTCCTTTTTTTCTCCTTCTTCACTAAAACCATTCTCTTGATCACACTTAGGACAGTATTTATGTTCACCTGGTAGATAGCCATGCTTAGGGCAAATAGAAAATGTTGGTGTAATAGTAAAATATGGCAAGTGATAACTCTCACAGATTGTTTTGACTAATTTTTTACAAGATTCTGTGTCTTTAATTCTTTCACCAATAAATCCGTGCAAAACTGTACCTCCTGTATATTTAGTCTGTAAATTATCCTGAAGCTCCAAAGCTTCAAAGATATCATCAGTAAAACCAACCGGCAAATGAGTTGAATTGGTATAATATGGATCAACTCCTTGCTCTTCAACTAGATCATTGTTAGCTACAATTATATCTGGGTATAATTCCTTGTCCTTTTTGGCAAATCTATAAGTTGCTCCTTCGGCTGGACTAGCTTCTAAATTGTAAAGATTGTTTGTTTCGTTTTGGTAATCCATGAGTCTTTCTCTCATAAAATCCAACACCTCTTCGGCAAACTCTTTGCCTTCCTGACTAGAAATATCTTTACCCAAGAAATTCTTTACTCCCTCATTCACACCATTCAAACCAATTGTATTGAAATGGTTCTGCCAGTATGTGCCGAATCTCTCGTAAATATCTGATAAATAATATTTTGAATATGGATAAAGTCCGTCTTCAGAATATTTTTCAATAATTTTTCTCTTGATCTCTAGACTCTCTTTAGCTAGGTCCATTAATTTAATAATCCTTTCTTTAAATTCTTCTTTACTCTTTGCTAAATAACCGATTCGAGATATATTCAGAGTTACTACTCCTAGACTTCCAGTTAAAGGATTGGCGCCGAATAGACCACCGCCTCTTTTTCTAAGTTCCCTATTATCAAGTCTAAGTCGACAACACATAGATCTAGCATCATCTCTGTCCATGTCAGAATTAATGAAATTTGAAAAATATGGAATGCCGTATTTAGCGGTCATCTCCCAAACGGGCTTTAGTGCTTCTCTGTCCCAATCAAAATCCTTGTCAATTGAATAAGTGGGAATTGGAAAAGAAAATATTCTACCAGTTGAATCGCCTTCGATCATAACCTCGGCAAAAGCCTTATTAAACATGTCCATTTCATTTTGAAAGTCCTTGTACCTTTCCTTCATTGGCTGACCACCAATGATCACACTCTCTTCGCCAATCATTTTTGATGGTGTAACATCCAAAGAGATGTTGGTAAATGGTGTTTGAAAACCGACTCTGGTAGGAACATTTACATTAAACACAAATTCTTGAATTGCTTGTTTTACTTCCTTGTAGCTTAAGTTGTCGTATTTAATAAATGGTGCTAGATATGTATCAAAATTGGCAAATGCTTGCGCACCAGCTGCTTCGCCTTGTAGTGTATAAAGAAAATTTACCACCTGCCCAAGAGCAGATCTAAAATGCTTAGGTGGTTTTGACTGGGTCTTTTCACCTACTCCCCCAAAACCTTTCATAAGTAAGGCCTTCAAATCCCAGCCACAACAATATGGTGCCAACATTCCTAGGTCATGTAAATGAAAATCGCCATTTACATGAGCATTTCTAATTTCTTGAGGGTACAGCTTGTTTAACCAATACTTAGCTGATACAGCTGAAGCAATGTAATTATTTAAACCTTGTACAGAAAAACTCATATTGGAATTCTCCTTGAGTCGCCAATCAGCCCTACCAAGATAATCAAGCATGAGCTTCTCTTCCATGTTTTCATCATTTAGCTCTCTTAATTGTCTATGTTGATCTCTGTATAATATGTATGCTTTTGCTATTTTTGTGTGTTTACTTTCAATTAATACCTTTTCTACAATGTCTTGTACTTCTTCAACTGCTGGAATACTCCTACGATGAAATTTTTCATTAAGTCTTTTTTCAATTTCGTCGGTAAGCTTTTCAGCTAAAGGCATGTTTTTTCTGTCAACTGCTTTGGTTGTTTTGTAAATAGCATCTACAATTTTGTTTTTATCAAAATCTACTATTTCTCCTGATCTTTTTATTATTTTTTTTACTGTTTCTTTTGGCATGGGGATATATGAGATAAAAAATTATTAAATTATTTTTTTCCTTGTTTATTCTTTCTTTTGCGAACTAATTTTTCAAGTTCTTCTTGAAAGGTTTGCACATCTTCAAATGATTCATAAACACTGGCAAATCTAATATATGCAACTTTATCGACTTTTTTAAGCTCTTTCATGATGATTTTACCAATTTTTTCGCTCCCCACCTCTGTTTCTCTAAGAGCCTGGATATTTCTTTCTATACCATGAATAAGTTTTTTGAATCCGTCATCAGTAATTGGTCTTTTTTCTAGAGATTTTTTAACCCCCCTGACAATTTTCTCTCTATCATAGGCTTGCTTTGTTCCATCACTCTTAATAACTGTAAGCTCCATTATTTCAACTTCTTCATTAGTTGAAAATCGAAAATTACATTTTAAGCACTCTCTTCGCCTACGTATAGAAAAACCATCACTAGAGGCTCTTGAGTCAACCACCTTTGTATCTTCATTTAAACAGACTGGACACTTCATTTTTTATAATTTTGATGATTAAATAGTAGTAGCTGAGTTTTAAATAAAAAAACACCCGTATTGCTTGCGTTTACTTGTAAAGGAGGCAAGAAAAGGTGTTTAGGTAAAATTCGCTATTTCTGATATTTTTATTAAACCACTATATTTTGTGTTACCTATTATCATTATACCACAACATGTAGTAAAGTCAATGGGTTCTAATGTGGCTTATATTAGTGTAGCGGATTTTTTTCATCCTCTATAGTTTAAAAATAACACAATAAATAATTAATGCAATAGCAATTTGCATGTGGAAAAGTGGATAGCGGTGGATAACTTGTTTCACGTTTCTTGGATCTACAAATTTCTTTATTTTTTATACTTTAAATGTTATATTTGAATGGTAAACATGCTTCAGTTTTTAATTTTTAATTTGTAATTTATAATTAAAAATTAAATATTAAAAATTGTTTACAAATAATAAATTACAAATTATAAATTCAATGAAAATTGTCGCTGATTTCCACATACATTCAAAATATTCTCGAGCTTGTTCAAAAATTCTTGAACTTAATAATATTGAGACTACCTGCAGACAAAAAGGCATCCAACTCATTGGAACTGGAGATTTTACCTACCCTGCTTGGCAAAAATCTATTGAAAACGAACTAGAAGAAATAGCCAATACAGGACTTTTTAAACTAAAAGAAGCACTAGATGATCAAGTGAGGTTTATTTTAACTACTGAAGTATCCCTGGTTTACAAAAAAAATGATAAATGTAGACGTATTCATATAGTAATTCATGCACCAAACCTAGAAAGTATCCAAGAACTCAATAAACAGCTTGATAAGGACTATAATATTCGCTCTGATGGCCGGCCAATCCTCGGTATGAGCACAGAAAAACTCATGAAACTGCTTTTTTCTATTAGTCCTGACTTCTTAGTATATCCAGCACACATCTGGACTCCCTGGTATGCTGTTTTTGGCTCAAAATCAGGCTTTGATTCTATGAAAGAATGCTTTGGTGACTGGACTGATCATGTTTTTGCCTACGAAACAGGCCTTTCTAGTGATCCTGAGATGAATTGGCGCTTGTCTGGGCTTGATAAACTAACAATGTTGTCTAATTCTGATGCTCACAGCTTACCCAATCTTGCTCGTGAAGCAAATGTTTTCGAGCTAAAAGAAGCGAGCTATCAAGAAATAAATCAGGTTATCAAAAATAACGCTAATTCTAGCAATGCTAAAGATAATCAATCTTACCTAGACTACACCATTGAATTCTACCCTGAAGAAGGTATGTATCATTATGACGGACATCGTTCTTGCGATATTAGCTTGCATCCAGACGAAACTAACAAAAACAAAAAAATTTGTCCCAAATGTGGCAAGCCATTAATAATTGGCGTAATGAACAGAGTGGATGAACTAGCTGATAGAAAAGAGGGCTACAAATCTGAGAATAAACCAGGTTTCAAAAAACTAGTAGAACTAGACAAAATAATAGCAGAAAGTATAGGAGTAAAATCAAGAAACTCCAAAAAGGTCCAAGAAATCTATCAAAACACCCTAGAAATGCTTAATTCCACTGAACTAGATATATTATTAAACGTAAATACTGATGATATAGCTAAAATTAGTGGAAAAACCCTGGCAGAGGGTATAAAAAGAGTCAGAAATGGCCAGCTACACATAAAACCAGGCTATGATGGGGTTTATGGAGAAGTAAAGATATTTAATGCAGAAGAAATAAAAAACCAAAAACAATTATTTTAGCTTATTTTAAGTAAATAATATAAATATAAAAATTTATTTTTTACTAATATTAGCAAAAAAGAATGATTTTCAACTTGACAAATTTTTTAAATATGATATAATTTAGATATAAGAAGTAGCAAATATGCTACTTTTTTGAACAAAAATAAAAATAAATATAAAAATAACATAAAATGAGGGATTTGTGTTATAAACAAACTTATGCCAAATGAAGCACAATTCATGTCTGCCATAAATAAACCAACTGTTCATGGAAAATATGAAAATCAAGACACCAAAGAAAAAGGAAGTCTTGAAAAAAGAATTGAAGATAACATGAATAATTTTAGAGAACAATTCGCTACATTTAATGAAGATGAGCCAATTTTAATAAAAGCACAAGAACTTCTAGATGAATTTGGTAGCAGTAGCAATATTCCAGAATCAGAACTAGATTTTGATAAATCAAATTTTGATGAAGCAAGACTTCTAGGAATGGCAAAAATATTAGAAAATAATCAATAGTCATATAATAAGGAGGTAAACAGTGACTGATAACAATCTTTCTAATAGATTCGAATCATACAAAGAAAACATTACCCTGTTCCAATTAGCCATTAGACTAATAAAAGAATATGGGAAAACGGACAAAATCCCGCTTGGAGAGATTAAGCAATCAAATACGGGGTTTTCTGAAGAAGATCTTATTGCCTGTTGTAAACTTGCTGAAGAAGAAATAATTAAAGAAAAGCTAGTACATTGATTTATATTGAGCATATTCAAGAAACATGTGAATATGCTCTTTTTTATTAAAAAAATAAAGACCGGAATTATTGTATCCGGTCTTTTTGAGATTTTGCTTACTCCGTTTTCGAGAGTAAAGTTTTTTGCCTTTTTTATGGCCATGACTCCCGCCTCTTTTATGAAGGGTTTCCAGAGCTACATTTGGCAGTTTGATCTTTGGGATCTCCTTGTTTTTGCTCCTAATCCTCTTTCTTTTTTTCATTTCATCATCCTATATTTTACAATTTTCACAAAGGTCTCCTTTTGAAGGAGATCCGCATTGACTACAGCCTAACATAATATGACCATATATTCCACTATACTGGCCAATACGTTTTTGAATGATGGTACTACGACGAACTTTTCTTTGTTTGTCCTGATAGTGGTAAGACCCTTTAGAACCGCTACATTCCTCTCTACAATACACTCTTGTACATTCTTGGCAAGCCATAGGCTAAATCCTCCAAATTTTATTTTATTTATTTTTCCTTTAATATTTCACTTTTATCAAATGAAATATTAGAGAAAAGCGAAGTTTTCTCATTTATTCCTCCAAAAAATAAAATTTATCATCTACTTTCAAACAATCCCTCATTCCTTCTATCCAAATAAAAGCTTCTGCGTTCTCATAATAATAATTATCCTCCTCGACAGTTTCTAGTTTTTTAACGCTTTCTTCTTTAACTACGCAGACTCCACAACAAACTTTTCCCATAAAACTCAATTCTCCTTTTTCCCAAGCATTAATCAGATCTTTCTTATTTCCCTTGAATTCTACTCCATAACTTGCAAACCCAAATTCTTCATCGATGTAAATTTTCATAATAGCCTCCTTGGCTTTTGTTTTTTTGTCTTTAATATTCCCTCTAACATTGCACTTAGTATAAATGAAATATTAGAGAAAAGCGAAGTTTTCTCGTTTTGCTTTTGCTTGATCTTCTCATCCGGTAACGCTCAAGCAAGCATTACTCTGACCACCCAAGAAGTAGGTGCCTAAAAAGGTAAAGTCAAGCTCCTAGACCCTGGTGATCAGAAAAGGAGTAACACCGATCTCGAGAATCTCCTCGATGGTGTACTCTTTTCCGAACTCGAGTCGGCCCTTGGGCTTCAAGGCAAGTGCCTCATCATAGCCCTGGCAGACTCCTCGAGTCTCGGTCGGATCGACACCGATCGCCTTTACGGTCTGGTGACCGCAAAAGTTCTCAGCGTCTACCGCCCAAGCCCGAGCTTCGTCGAGAGAAATCACCTTGGCGGTGAAATTTCCCTCTTCGAGGAGCATAGGAGCAGAAAGAATTGCTTTTCTCGTCATAGAGCAAGCCTCCCTTCCTTAATTAATTGTCAAATGTTTATCAAGGAGTGACAATATCTCCTTCCCTCTAGCATCTCACTACTTATAATGAGATATTAGAGAAAAGCGAAGTTTTTTTAATTTTTTTCTTACTGAAATTGTAACAATTTAAAGTGTTTTGCTCAGGCCGATTGATAAAGTCGGTTTTTCCATATCGCTATCGAGGCACACTTTAGCCCCGCAATCATTCCGCTCCAATGCGAGAGCGAACACGGAGATTTGATTGAACTCCCCAATTACCTCAGAATTTTATTCTTTGGTTTTTGGTCAAGACCGTGGATAAATATATGTTATCAATTCATATACCATCCCACACCTAGTTTACAATATCTTTAAAACAATACATTGTTTTAAAGTATTGCTGCTACTACAATGGTACTTAACTGTCACCATTTATAGCAGTGCTAGGATTTTCACTATTACAACCCAATAGCATTTCACAAATAATTTATGAAATATTATCGAGGGGAGACTTTTTCGATTGTCGAAAAAATCTCCCTAAAATGTGTTTGAAATAGCGGGTCCGATTGATGGTCGGTTTGTGCTTGCCTATTTCTTTTTCTTAACGAGGTCACTTTTTTATCCCCGCAATATCCTTCCTTTGCTTTATTTAATGGCGCAAAGGATTACAGATGGTTAGTCTGCTTGTTGGTTTGGATCGTGGATGCTCGGATCAAGCACCCCCTTGCTTTTTACAATATCCCTTGAGGAAAGGAAATATCGCTTCGGGCTCTACGTGGCCCCTTGGAGGAGATCACTACCCCCAACCCATGGCGAGTTACCAACTCACCCCGAATCGCTTACGCGACACTTCCGGACAGTCAGAAGATTTTTGGATTTCTCCTCTAGCATCTCACTACTTATAATGAGATATTAGAGAAAAGCGAAGTTTTCTCTCTCTACAAAAGCAAAATCTTGCGGACTTATTCATAGCCTGCTAAACATGATGAACATGCTAAATTCAGCTGGCGATGATTAAGATCACGAAGAAA
Source organism: Candidatus Parcubacteria bacterium (assembly GCA_002869165.1). Classification (GTDB taxonomy): domain Bacteria; phylum Patescibacteriota; class Patescibacteriia; order Patescibacteriales; family UBA12075; genus BM705. Next base: position 47,796 of record PKTK01000011.1, read on the forward strand.
AACAATGTCGATTTTATTTAAAATCGCCTTGTCTTTCACTGTGTACCCATAAGATTTTACTTTGACAATCTTTACACGCTTATACAACATGATATATCTTCTTGCTTTGCAACAATAGAATTTTTTTTCTACTGGTCCAGAAACTGCAAGCGCAATAAAATAAACTGTGTAAAGCTTGTCTTCAAAACGCATAAAATGATCTTTTATCCGTTTTGACTTACCAGGATTTTTTAAGATCCTGGCTTCTGCAACATAAAATGGGATACTTCCTATCTTTTTTGCTTTTTCCATTTTTGTCCCCCCTTTTTTCCTGAACATTCCACTTAGAAAAAGCCTGTTTGAGAAAAGCGAAGTTTTCTCGTATTGCATTGATAGTGTCCGCTTATCAGGCGCCCAGGTGCTTCCCCTGAGTATTACAGGTCAGTTTATATCCTCATGACATAGAGGGTTGTTTTTTAAACAGCTTACGAACCCCCAGACCGAGAAACACATACTTTAGTACAAAGACTAAAACGAATGTGCTGGCTACGATGTTCGGATCGTAACCTACGAACAGAGCACTATTGCTCATATACGTACCGATCCATTGAACAAGGCCAAGCAGCAGAAAAATTGCAAAGTATAGCATTTTAGTCTCCTGTAATATGACATTTATTTGTTAATTTCCCAAAACTTCGCAAAGGCTTGTTTTATAAATTGCGCACAATAAAACTTCGCGGAAAAATTGTGCTAGATATTGTTTATAGAATCTGGAATGCTAAATTTTTATAATTCATTCCTTGTTTCATACAAGCATATCTTGACCCTTTGCGAAGTTTTGGGAAATTCCACCCTCACCCCTTGGAAGAATTCTTTTTTAATTCTCACCACCCCTCCATCTCCATTCTTCAAACAAGAAGGAATAGGAAAGGATGATACTCTTAACAAATAATTCTTCAAAAAGGTGAGGGTATTTAATTGTCAATGAACTTTCCGTTCTGCACGACAAGCATGTTTTCAGGATTAATTGTTTTAGAATTTAAACTACTTTTGATAATCTTTTTCTATTGACCTTTCCCTTGATTTAATTATTTAGTAGAAAGAATATCTAGAAAATGTTATATATTTGTAGTTTTTGTTACCGCAGAGACTTGTGGTCAAAATCCGTAGTTTTTTGCATCAGGCTGTTTAGCTTGATATGTCAGTATAGCATACATTTTGAATCTTGTCAAGACTTTCTAACACATTTTTCTATATAATGGCACTATTTATTTAATATTAGATAAATATTTATGTTATTATATGTTAATGAAATATTACATAATCAATAAAAACAAAAAAATACCTACTTTTTGTTGGCAGGTATTGACAAATAATTAAATATATGATATAATGATATATCGAACCTTAAAAAGCAATTTTACATTAATTTCCACAGGAGATATCATGAGCAAATGTATCAAATTTTTCATTGGAACCCCGAAGAGAGCACTAGTTTCAATTATATTTGTAGCAGCAATCATCCTGCTTGACAAAGCGGGGTTAGCAGCGCCGATGATTGATCGGCTTATGCAAGAAACCATCGGTCGTTTCATGGGACCTGTGGTTACAATCGTAGTTCTGATTGTAATTTTCAGAACAATTCTTGGTGGAAGAAAATAACACAGTTAAACCTATAACCAGGAGGTGAGCCATGGGTGGCTAACTAACACCGAAAGGTAAACCAGTCCCAGAAGTCTTGGGACTGGAACCTAGTAGGAGTTAGAACATCTCATAACATAAGAAGGAGAGACAACAGTGAACGGCTAGAATGTCAAAC
>PKTK01000013.1 GCA_002869165.1 Candidatus Parcubacteria bacterium
CTTCACCCCCAGGATGAGACGAGCCGACATCGAGGTGCCGAACCGCGCCGTCGCTGTGGACGCTTGGGCGCGACTAGCCTGTTATCCCCGGAGTAACTTTTATCCGATGAGCTTCCGCCATCCTATATTGGACGGTCGGATCACTAAGTTCTGCTTTCGCAACTGCTCGACTTGTAGGTCTTGCAGTAAAGCTGGCTTATGCCTTTACACTATCTCCCGGGTTTCCATTCCGGGATAGCCAACCTTTGTAAACGCCTCCGTTACTCTTTAGGAGGCATCCGCCCCAGACAAACTACCCACCAGACACTGTCCCTTGACCTGATTCAAGGTCTAAGGTTAGGGTTACAAATATACAAGGGTGGTATCTCACTGGTGCCTTGCGGCTCCCACCTATACTGAACATGCATAGTCATAACCCAATGTCAAGCTATAGTAAAGCTTCACGGGGTCTTTTCGTCCGACTATGGTTAACGAGCATCTTTACTCGTCTTGCAATTTCGCCGAGTCCTTCGTTGAGACAGTGCTCCAGTCGTTACGCCATTCCTGCAGGTCGGAACTTACCCGACAAGGAATTTCGGTACCTTAGGACCGTTATAGTTACGGCCGGCGTTCATCCGCGCTTCAGTTCGAGGCTTCGACTAAAAGTCTAACCCCTCCCCTTAACGTTCGGACACTGGCCAGGCGTCACCCCCTATACATCCTCTTTCGAGTTAGCAGAGAGCTGTGTTTTTGATAAACAGTCGCCAGAGCGTCTTTAGCTGTGGCCCCCGGTATTAAACGGGGGCGGGCCTTATCTCGAAATTACGGCCGCTATTTTGCCTAGTTCCTTAACGAAGGTTCTCTCGTTCACCTGAGGCTACTCGCCTCACCTACCTGTGTCGGTTTGCGGTACGGTTACTATAATCTTAACCCTAGAGGTTTTTCTTGACAGGTAATCATCTTAAGTTGAATCCACAAAAGCTTCATCTTCAGCCGACCTCGCCTCTTGTGTGATACGGATTTGCCTATATCACAAGGCTTAGCAAGCAACGTGCATACCATAAACACGCTTAAAAATCATACCCGCGTCCCCCCATCGGAAAATTATAGTAGTGCTGGAATATTAACCAGCTCATCCATCGATTACGCGCACACTACATACGCCTCATCTTAGGACCGACTAACCCTGGGACGATTTGCGTTGCCCAGGAACCCTTAGGTTTGCGGTGGGCGGGGTTCTCACCCGCCTTTTTGCTACTCATGCCAACATTCTCACTTCCATACATTCCACCAGGCCTCACGACCTGACTTCAACACGTATAGAACGCTCCTCTACCAGTCACAGTAAACTGTGAATCCGCATCTTCGGTAATATACTTAGCCCCGATAAATTTTCGGCGCGAGACAACTAGATTAGTGAGCTATTACGCTATCTTTAAAGGATGGCTGCTTCTAAGCCAACCTCCTAATTGTCGCAGTCGCGACACCACCTTTTACACTTAGTATATATTTAGGGACCTTAGATTGCGGTCTGGGCTGTTTCCCTTTCGACTAATGGAGCTTAGCCCCCATAGTCTAACTGCTAGATTACACCTACTGGTATTCGGAGTTTGGTTAAGGAGGGTACCTTGCGGCCCCAGCCTCATTCAGTGCTCTACCCCCAGTAGTCAGCATCTAACGCTAGCCCTAAAGCTATTTCGAGGAGAACCAGCTATCGCCGAGTTCGATTGGAATTTCTCCGCTAACCACAGCTCATCCCCAAGTATTGCACGACTTGTGGGTTCGGTCCTCCATCTTGATTTCTCAAGACTTCAACCTGGCCATGGCTAGATCACTCGGTTTCGGGTCTAGTCCATGCGACATTCCACATTATCTTGCAGAAATATCAGAGTAGATATCCCTACAAAATAAGTGGATACGGGCTATTAACCCTCGCTTTCACTACGACTCCATGCCAAACGGCACTTAGTCAAGCCACATAGAACTAACTCGTTGGCTCATTCTTCAATAGGCACACCGTCACCCGAGTAAACTCGAGCTCCGATTCCTTGTAAGTATATGGTTTCAGGTACTATTTCACCTCCCTCTACGGGATGCTTTTCACCTTTCCCTCACGGTACTATTCGCTATCGATCATAAATAATATTTAGCCTTGGGACATAGTCGTCCCAGATTCCCACGGGGTTTCACGAGTCCCGCGGTACTCAAGAACTATCACACTAAGGCTATAATTTCTTTCACGCTACAGGGCTATCACCTTCTCTGGCTGAGCTTTCCAGCTCAATTCGATTAAAAATTATATTTACTATACCTTAGCTCACTTTTCTAGGATGTGAATGTAATAATCTTACAACACCACTAAAACATATGGGCCTAGACCCTTCTGATACCTCATCACTAAAAGTGAATCAATATCGCGGTTAAAATGGTTTGGGCTGATCCCCTTTCGCTCGCCACTACTCAGGGAATGGTCCATCAAAGATGGATTTGTTTTCTTTTCCTCCGGCTACTAAGATGTTTCAATTCACCGGGTAATCGTCTCACATGTCCTATGTGTTCAGACATGGGACGCTCTGTCTTCAACAGAGCAGGTTCCCCCATTCGGAAATCCACGGGTCAAAGGTTGCTTGCCACCTTACCGAGGCTTATCGCAGGCTGCTACGTCCTTCATCGTTTATTTATGTCAAGGCATCCACCATACACTCTTAACGAGATTTTCCCACATTTTTGATTTCTATCAAAAATGTACTTGATCATGAAATTGCTTAGATGAGCTCTTTAGGAACGGGAGCTCAAAATGATCAAGATTCTTTTTGTTATTATGCTAGTCTTATTTGATCTCGTCTTGTATCAAATAAGGAATATTCAATTTTTAAAGTACTTTTTGAAAACTAACATTTAAAAACTTATGTACAAATTTTCAAATTTAGGCTTTCAATTAATGTTTAAAGAAACAAAAAACTGCTTTTAAGCAGTTTGACAACACTTAAAATCAAGTAGGTGTAAATCAACTGCTTTTTAGTTTAATTCTTTCTTTGTTTATCATATATATTTTAGCTAAATTGTTAGTCTAAAACGTAATTAATATTATACAGGAAAAATAATATAAGTCAATAGTTTGGGCAAGTACTTAAACATTTGTTTATTATATTTATTTTTTTGCTAATATTTAAGAAATTTTGTAATTTTTAATTTTATAATTTTTAAACAATTTCTATTTAAAAAATTTATAAATTAAAAATTGTTTTCAAAATACAAAATTTCAAAATTTCAAAATTAAAAAGAGAGTTTATAAAGCTCTCTTTTTTATAATACGCAACTATAGTATCTTGAATTTATCAAGTAATTCCGGATGATCCATGTAGCTTTGGGCTACTTCCTTTTCAACTTCCTTGTCCTTGTATATTCTCTGAATATCTTGATCCATACTAAACATTCCATCTTTGGAACTTGTCTCTATTACTGATTTAATTTGAGCTATCTTTTGCTCTCTAATCATATTTGAAACCGCAGAAGTATTAAGCATGATCTCACGGGCGGCAACCCTTCCTCCACCTTGCTTTGGAAGTAATCTCTGAGAGATAACTGAAGCCAATGTCATAGATAATTGCATGCGTACCTGATTCTGTTGATGGGGAGGAAAAGCATCTATGATACGATCAATAGTTTGAGCAGCATTATATGTATGCAAAGTAGCTAAAACCAAATGACCAGTCTCGGCTAGGGTGATAGTAGTGGCAATAGTTTCTAAATCTCTCATCTCCCCAACCATAATAACATTGGGGTCTTGTCTCATAGCATGCTTAAGACCAGCTCCAAACGACAACATGTCTGAGCCTAATTCCCTTTGAGAAATAACTGATTTCTTTGACTCAAAGACAAACTCAACCGGATCCTCAAAAGTAATAATATTCTTAAATTCATTATCATTGATATATTCAATCATAGCAGCCAAAGTAGTTGACTTACAACATCCGGTTGGACCAGTTAAAAGTATCAAACCTTGTTTTAAGCCTAGTAAATTATAAATAACCTTGGGCATGCCGATTTCATCCAGACTAGGAACTTCGTTGTTAATTACACGAGCAACCAAGCGTACATTGCGCTTTTCATAACTCAAATTTACACGAAATCTATGTTCATCAAGCTCGAAACCAAAATCAAGATCCTTGGTGTGGTTAAATCTTTCTTTTTGATCATCAGAAATGATTGAAAAAGCAATTGCTTCAATATCAGAATTCTTCAGTTCTTTTTGCCCTTCTACATAATTTAACTTACCATCAATCCTAACTAGAGGAGGAACAGAAGCTACTAAATGAATATCGGATGCATTTTTTTCAATTGCATATAAAAATAATTCTTTGGCTGTCATAATTTTCATATAAACATTTAAACATATAAAACATTTAAACATTTTCAATAAATATTTATAATAATATTATACCACATTTTTCTAAATCTGTTTAATCTACCAAATTTAAAAACCTTGCTTTATAAAAATAGGCTATTAAATTATTAACAACTAGAACCTCACTCTTATTATTTCCCCCAGAACACCTTCTTTTATCATTGGTAGTTCACTTTACTCCAAAATAGAAAAGAAAAAAAGAAGCAAAAAGCTTCTTTTTTATATGTGATATGTGTTATGTGTTATGTGACAATCTACCACCCCATTTTCTTAATCCCATTTCTGGCTGCTTTAACTTGAGCATCTTGCTTAGAACTTCCCTTTCCCTTGGCAACCAATTTATTTCCTAAGTAAAGCCCGACTTCAAAAGTTTTAGCATGATCTGGTCCAATCTCGCTCAAAACTTTATAGTGTGGGGTCACTTTTTCTATCTCTTGGGCTTTTTCTTGAAATTTTGACTTTGGATCTAAATAAAGTTGATTTTCCAAGATATTCTCAAGTTTTGACAGCATCATCTTGTGAACAAACTTGCTTGCTGCCTTTATTCCCTGATCCAAATAAATTGCCCCAATCAAAGCTTCAACTGCATTTGCCAAAATATATTGTCTTGCCTTGGAGTTCTTATCTTTTGATTCACCCTTTGATAGATAAAGAAATTTTTCCAGTTCAATTTCTGAGGCCACCAAAGAAAGCATCTTGGAATTCACAAGCGAGGCTCTCCAGTTGGTTAAATCTCCTTCTGGGGTATCGGGAAAATTATTATAAAGATGCTCAGTTACCACTATTTCAAGAACTGCATCTCCCAAAAATTCCAATCTTTCATTATGACCAAGCTGAAATTTAGGATGTTCATTTAGATATGATCGATGAACAACGGCTTGCTTTAAATAATCAGGATTTTTAAATTTAACCCCAACTTTTTCTTCTAAAATAGAAAAATCTTTCATGTTAGCTAAATTGCTAAACTGTTAGATTAGTACATTTAGATATAGTAATCTAACAATATAGCAATACGTTATTTATATTTCAAAGGCTACGAAAATACGAATCGGTACTAATTTACGAATAATTTCAAACAACTCATAATAAACCGATTCGAAAATTAGTACTGATTCGTATTTTCGTAGACAATTTTTTATTCAACAAATATTATTCTACATCTCGTGCTTCTGTTTTTTCTTCCTTCGCCGGCTTCTTTCTCTCAGGTTCATTATATCCATCCTTTAACATGTCTTTAAATATTGCTCCCAATACTCCATTTACAAATTTACCAGAAGACTCCGAACCAAAAACTTTGGCTATTTCTATTGCTTCATTGATTGCCACTTTAGCTGGAATATCATCATTGTACATTAGTTCATATACACCAATTCTAAGAATATTTCTATCTACTATGGTTATTTGATCTAGTGGCCACTCAGTGGCATATTTGGAAATATAAGCATCAACTTCTTCAATATTTTCCATTACTCCTTTCAAAACACCCTGAACGAATCCGTGATCATTGAATTGAGGAGCAAAGTTTTCAAAAACTCCCTTAGAAATATCGACTAAATCATTAGCCTTCTTTCCTTTAAAATCCCAAAGGAAAAGAGTTTGCATTGCTATTGTTCTTGCTAAATGACGATTTGACATATATGCATATTTTGTCATTCCCGGCTAGAAATGACAATAATTATTTTCATAAACAAAAAAGAAGCTAAAAATTATTAAGCTTCCTTTTTTGTTGCTTTTTCTTTTATAGAAATAACTTCACGATTTTTATATGTTCCACAAAATTCACATGCAGTATGTTGCATTACAGCCTTCCCGCATTTAGGACATACGCTCAAAATAGCTTTTTTTAAAGCATGATGTGACCTTCTTCTTCCTGCAGAACCAGAAGTTCGTCTCTTTTTAGGTACAGACATATTAAAATATTTTCTTAATAGTAACTGATAATAGTTAAACAAAAATTGTCTAATTAGTCAAGTATTTAAAAAGCACTGCTAATAACAGTGCTTTGTGGGTTGGGAAATAACCGAATTTACTGGGCTACTCCCCTAGATACTGCATCCACCGCTACAATGAGCAGTCCTGGGTACCATAAATCTTTTCATAATTTTCCTCCTTTGTTTTATTTTTTAAGTAAATACAACTGATTTACAAAAATATCATATAATAGTTTTAAATTAATGTCAAAATAGAATCCTCTATAGAATATTTCATGGAATATTCTATAGAGGATTCTATAAATAAAAAACGCCAACTTTATTGTCGGCGCTATAATTGATTTACTTTAGTAGAGATCAGTAAGGTTTTACTAAGACATTTCCCTTGCGGTACTCGCCTGCCTTCTGACTAGCTATTTTGGTAGATCTTTGCCATGGCTGCTTATGCCAAGGGTCGACTTCTTTGCCACCCCAATCGGTTATTCATTGCCATCAATCAAGTCTCTGCACTTCGGATCCGTTCAATAAAAGGCTGAAAACTCTATCAAACATGCAACGAACATCTGGTTTCCTATCCCCCAGCAGGCTCTACTAAAGCAAACTGTATTTTGAATTTAAGCTTATGTTATATCAAAAATTTTTCTTTGTCAATCAATTCATCAACACCGCTCCAGGCAACAAAGTCTAACAAATATACATCGCATCTCCATAGCTATAAAACCTATATTTCTCTTTTATAGCTTCTTGATAAGCTTTGTCAATATTCTTTTTACCAGCTAACGCCGAAACCAACATTATGAGTGATGATTTTGGTAAATGAAAGTTTGTAATCATAGCATCAATTACTTTGAACTTGTACCCGGGATAAATAAAAATATTTGTATCAATAAAAAAGGAATTCCCTCTTGAAAGGAGTGGGTGCGAAGCAGACGGGGTGTGTTTTTGTGGTACGGTTTTACACCCCTCCCCCTCGCTTCGCTCGGGTACTCCTACCCCAGGGCACCCTCTCTTGCTCTGCAATTCACCTTGCCTTTTAAGGGGAGAATTTATACAATCAGCAAATGATTCAAGAGTCCGCACGCTAGTCGTACCAACACCAATCACTCTTCCGCCTTCTTTCTTGGCTTTCTGAATAGCTTCAATAACATCACTAGAAATCTCCGCCAGTTCCGAATGCATCTTATGCTCCTCAATATTCTCAACTTTTACTGGAGCAAAAGTTCCTAGGCCTACATGAAGAGTAATATATTTCACAATCACGCCTTTTTCTTTTAGTTTTTTTAGCAACTCTTCCGTAAAATGGAGTCCAGCAGTTGGCGCAGCTACTGAACCCAATTTATCATCACTAGCATAAACAGTCTGATATGATTTCCTGTCGTCTGTTATCTGTTTTCTGTTATCTGTCTTAATATAAGGAGGCAGAGGAACCTTTCCGATTTGCTCAACGATATCCATAAAATTTCCATTGCAGTTAAAATTAACAAACCAAGTACCATTTTCATTGTTTTTAACCACCACCGCATTCAAATTATCGCCAAATTCAATCTCTAATCCTGCTTGAACATTCCTTCCACCAATCATACACTCCCAAGTATTCATTTCCAGACCTCCGAGGTCTGGAGATCCAGACCTCGGAGGTCTGGAAATTTGTTTATGCAAAAAAACCTCTACACGCCCACCACTTCCCTTTTTCTTGCCAATCAATCTAGCTGGAAATACCTTGGAATTATTCAAAACCAAAACATCTCCTTTTTCAAAATAATCAAGAATTTCATAAAATATTTTATGTTCAATATCGCCTGACTTTTTATCCAAAACCAAAAGACGAGAATGATCTAGCTTCTCAGCTGGTTTATTAGCTATTAACTCAAATGGTAAATTGTAATCAAAATCGGATGTTTTCATATTTATCTTGTAAACATTTAAGCATATAAACATATAAACATCAATCCAAAACAAAAAAGAAGCAATTACTTCTTTTTTGATATGTGATATGTGTTGTGTGATATGTAAAATTACATCATCTTCTTCCGAATAAAGGCTGGAATTCCTAGTTCATCATCGTCATCATCTGGTTTTGGTCCTGGGGCCTCTTTTTTCTTGGCTGGTTCTGCTTGAGCAGCTTTTAAAGAAGATGACTTAGGCTTTGCTGGTTCTTCTTTTTCTTTTTCAGCAATATATGAATTCTGTGTGTAAACTGGTTTCTCATTTGGAATTCTATCCTTTGATCCACTAATACTAGAATCAAATCCTGTGGCAACAACTGTTATTTTAATCTCATCTTTCATTTTGGAATCAATACAAGCACCAAAAATAATCTTGGCATCTTCATCAGCTGAAGCGGTAATAATCTTGGCAGCCTCATTCACATCATTCATACCGAGATTTGATCCACCAGTAATTGTAAAAAGTATTCCTCTAGCACCTTCTATGCTCATCTCAAGTAGTGGTGAATTGATAGCAATCTTTGCAGCTTCTATAGCCTTATTTTCTCCACTAGCTTGACCTATACCCATCAAAGCAGAGCCGGCATTAGCCATAACAGCTTTTACATCGGCAAAATCAACATTGATAAGTCCGGGGATTGTGATAACCTCAGCGATTCCCTGCACGCCTTGTTGTAGTACCTCATCAACCACCATAAAAGCGTCAAGCAATGATGTTTTCTTGTCTATAACTTGAAGTAATTTATCATTTGGAATGGTGATAATAGTATCAACCTTGTCTACTAGTTCTGTAAGGCCTCTTTCGGCAATATTCTTTCTCTGAGCCCCTTCAAAAGAAAAAGGCTTAGTGACGATAGCCACAGTTAAGGCACCAAGGTCACGAGCAATTTCAGCAACAATCGGACTTGCTCCTGTGCCTGTTCCTCCACCAAGACCGCAAGTAACAAAAACCATATCAGAATCCTTGAGAGCATCTCTAATATCATTTTGAGATTCTTCTGCTGCGTTTCTGCCTAATTCTGGATTCATACCAGCCCCCAGACCCCTAGTAATAGTTTTGCCAATATGAATCTTCTTGGCTGCTTTATTGTAATGCAAAGCTTGTACATCAGTATTAACTGCAATAAATTCTACTCCCTTTACACCCACATCAACCATACGATTAACAGCGGCACCTCCAGCACCACCACAACCAACTACTTTTATTTTTGCAAATGTTTCAATTGCTGGTTTTACTTCAGCCATATTATTTTAGAACCTTGGGGAAAGGCTTTTGTTTATTTATTTATTAGTCTAAAAAGTGTATTTTTATTCTATAATATATTATATATTTTATCAAGTTTTAATGTTTTTTGCAACAAAAAAAGTTGTATAAACAAATTATACAACTTTTGTATTATAATAAAATTTATACTAATATCAGTCAAAAAAAATGGTAATCCAAAAAAAATTTTTAAAAAATGTTTTGTATAAAATTTTTATGGCACCAAAGACTTAAACATCTTTTTCAACTTCTCAACACCTTTTTCTACTATTGCTCCCCCTGGCATCCTTAAACCGCTTCCACCATTATAAACCTGAGAGCCCCAAGCAACCAATCCCAAAGCATTCAAAAATTCAGTTTCATTTACTTTATCAATTACCGAATCAATATTTGAATTAGTGCCTAGCACTGCTGGAAGCCGGAGCTGTTTTTTAGCAACGCTGATTATATTCTTAATCTTTGTGCCACCACCTATCAAATAAACTCATCCGGGAAGCATACCAGACCTTTCAATACTGGCAAATTCTTCATCAACTTTTTCAAATATCTCTTCTACTCTAGCTTCAATGATTTGTGCTAGATACATTTCATTCACTTTATTAATCTCATTTTCCACACCTTCTTCTTTGGCAATGTCAGAGATATCAATTTCACTTTTTTTATTCATTCCTTCGGGATTAGCTGAGCCATATTTTACTTTAATTTTGTCTGCCAAACTAATAGGACACCTGAGGCCTATAGCAATGTCAGCAGTAATATGTTCAGACCCTATAGGAATAACCGCAGTATGTAAGAGCTCTCCTTCTTCAAAAACTGCCATAGAGGTAGTTGATGCACCAATGTTTATCAATGCTGCACCCAAGTCTTTTTGTTTGCTACTAATAACTGCTTCAGATGCTGCTAGTGGTGATAAAACCAAATCATCAATTTCCAAACCTGTTCTAAAAATTGCTTTAGTTAAATTTTTAATCTGGCTGGTTAAACCCTGAATAATCAAAGTCTCAACTTCAAGTCTAACGCCAATCATACCGACTGGATCACGTATATCATCCTGATTATCCACCGAAAACTTAATAGGAATTACATGGAGAATCTCATAATTTGGCGGTACAGACAAAGCTCTTGCTGCTTCTAAGGCACGATCAACATCTTCATGGCTTATTTCACCGTCGCTTCTTCCAATTGCAACCACACCCTTGCTCTTTTCACACTTAATATGAGGGCTGTTCATTGAAACCCATACACTCTCAACTGGCACTCCGATGATTTTTTCAGTTTTTTCAAGACATGCTGAAATTGAAGATGTAACATCTTCAATGCTCTTTACCACTCCTTTGTTTATGCCCATAGACTCAACATTTACTGCACCAATTATTTGCACAGCGTTACCATCCTGATTTAGACCACCTCGTTGACCAACCACCAACCTAACCTCTGTGGAACCTATATCTAAACCGGCAATTATTTCTTCTTTCATAATATTATTTAAAAATTCACAAACCTCACATAAATACTCCAAAAAATTTATAGGTATGTTTTAAACTTAAGCTTAATAATTATAACACAAAAAAACAATAATTTCTACTTTAAAAAATATAAGGCCAAAAAATCAATATACCAATAATAGCTGACACCATTGCAGCTAATAAAACGGCAGCGGCCATAATATCTTTAATTTCTTTTACGTAATTGTTTAGTCGCGGTTTCAAAACATCTGCAATCCGCTCAACTGCAGAATTGGCAAATTCCATTAAAACAACCAAGCCAATTAAAAAAATAATTATTGATAACTCAATCCTATCTAATTTCAAAACAATCGCTAAAATTATAACCACCAGTCCCACAAATGATTGAATGTGTAAATTTTGTTCCTCTTTGTATGTTTTAACTAAACCTCTAAATGCATAGGTAAAGCTTTTATAAAGTCTTTTTACTCTAATCATAATTTTACGCTACTTGAAATCCCCATATAACAGCAAACTGTATCAAAGAAATCATCAAAGTCAAAAAAACCAAAGCGAAGCTAAAAGTATACAAATGTAATATTATTTTACTTAACATATTTATTTTTAAATTCATTTAATATTTTTATCCCTTTTTCGATCATTGCCACTCTTTCTTCTTCTGTTTCGTCACTATCTCCAAGTAAATGTAATACCCCGTGTAAAATAATAAACAATAATTCATCATGGGTATCATCAGAATAATATTTTGCTTGTCTTTTTATTTGATCAAAATCAACTATTAATTCTCCCAAAAAATCATCCTCTCCTTCAAATGATAAAACATCTGTAACAGAATCTTTTTTTCGATATTCTTTATTTATTTTTCTGATTTCCTTATCGTCAACAATTGCTATTGATATTTCCTTGTTCTTGAGTTCATATTTACCACTAATAAACTGTAAAAAATCTTCTAGCTCTTCTTCGTTAATTAAGCTTTCGCTAACATTATTAATATTTACTTCCATCTTTATTCACTAATAACTTCTAAGCTTTTTATCATTAAATCAAAAATATTCTTATAATACAATGTATTATCATCACCAATTACATAATTAAATACAATAACATTTTTTGTCACAGGATGTTCAAGATAAACATTTAAGCCCGTATCACTCTTTATTCCCTGCCATTCACCGTTTGTTATTCTTAAACTTGGATCTATTTCGTTTATACACAAATAATCCATATACATTTCATCAAAACTATCAAAGTCATTATTTTCATCTGAAATAATTTGGATAAACTGCCCTCTACCTATATCTACAATCAAAGATTCATTACCTGATATAGCCTCGACTGTCCATAGTTTACTTACATAGAAACTAAAAGCAAATTCTTTATTTAAGTATTTTTCAATATTAACATTGTAAATTAATTTTCCGCCAGATATTGGATCATACAAGTTCATTACTTCATCTTTGTCTGGATATGTATCGCTATCAGTGTCTTCAGAGTGCGGACTGGAAGTAAAAATAAGTTCCTCATAATCACTTAAGCCGTCTCTATCTGAATCTATCGGATCGACAAAAGATGAATTTATATCTTCAATCGTCTTGGTACTTGAGGCAGGGTCTTTATCATCGCTTGAACTAATATCATTCAAATATTTTTCAACTGCATCATCACTTGATACATTATCTACTTCTAAATCGTCCAAATCAGTTTTCTGCTCTTCTTTATCTTGTTTCTGATTATCTGTTTGTGATTGATCATTGGACTGATTTGTTTCGTTTATTTCTGGACTTACATCAAATTGTGGTCCTTTTTTTATAAAACTAAAATATATTACAAAAAAAGCAAAAACTAAAAAAATAAATCCCACCAGTAAAATAATAAATCCTGTTCCTTTAGCAGAATTTTTCTGACTAGTCACTTCAGTAGCTTTGTATCTTCTGGGCATCGTGTGAATAGTAATATTCTCTCCAAGATTTGCTTCTTCTTCACCTTCAACAATGTTTACATAATTTTTGTCTTGATTAGAGATTTGATTTATCTCCTTGTTTTCTTCTATCATATAAATTAATTTATACTATATAATTTACCTTCCCCATTTGGGTTATAGCCACTTTTTACTTCATCTCCATCTCCATATCCATCTCCGTCAGTATCGCTATTTGAATGATTTGTTTTATACACTTTTACTTCTTCTTTATCGAACAAACCATCTCCATCAGTGTCAACTAAATTTATATTTGTTCCTGCTACTAATTCCTCCTCATCACTTAGACCATCTCCATCGGTATCCAACACAAAATCAGAAGATTTTTCTATTTCAGTGTTGTTTGTTGTAGTTGGTTCTGAATTGTCTTCCTTTTTCAAAGTATTGGTACTGTTTACAATCTCATCCACAGAATCATTATTTTTTTTATCGCTATTTAAAAAACCTTGAGAATTAACACTATTTATTTCGTCTATTCCAGAATTATTTGAACTGAGCGAAGCAAAAAACGCTCTATAAACATACACCCCAATCAAAGCAATAACTAACAAGGAAATTACCATTAAAGCGAAAACAATCAGTTTACTTTTAGTGTCCATGGTTTGAATTGGCATTTGTTCTACATTTTGCTGACCAATCTGTGCTGGAATGGTTTCCATCTGATTGAGATTTTTTGGTTGAAATGCTTCTGGTTTTGAATTGTCCATACCAGAAAAAATATCCTCAACTGAATCATTCGGTCTTACATTCTTGGGTGAGGGAGGTTTGGGTTCTGACGGAACATTGGCTACTCCTCCATTTTGATCATTGTTTGGAATATCATCAAACATAATTATTTATTTATTTTATTATTCTTGTGTTCTTGTATCTAAGATTTCACTAAAAGGCCCTGGATTATCACTTTCATCAAGAGCTCTCACTCCAAAATAATAAGTGGTGTCAGGATTCAAATCCTGTATCACAATAGAGGTATAAGACTCAGCATCTAATACAGCACCAAAAGGTGGTCCCTCAAACAAACCATAAGAAACTTCATACCTGTCTGCATCAGCTAATTCATTCCAGGACAATTTAATATAACTAGAAACAACATCGCTTATTTCAAAACCTGTTACAACATCTGGTGCGCTTTCATCTTTTGGAATAATGTATTTCTCACCAAAAAATGAACTTTCAGAATTATCACTTGTATATGATGTTACATTAAAATAATAAGTTTTACCATTCTCTAACTTCTCAGCTGTATATTCAGTATTTCCCGGAATTTCCACATAAGAATCATAATCTCCACTCCTTGTTCCCCAATAAACTTTGTAACCAGCAGCACCAGAAACTGGAGTCCATGACAAATGAACTGCGCCACCATCAGAGGATGATTCTACATTTGAAATCGTTTGAATACTACCAACTGGTGGCGGTGCTTTATATGAAAAATAATGTTGGCTCATGACTCCAGGAGCTAAAGAACCAGAAGTACCTACGCTATCAAAAGCTGGTAAATCATCAAAAGTACCAACTCCACCATCATCTCGACAATAATAAATATCATAATTATACGTATTTGGATTTGGCTTCCATGGCTCCCAGACGCCATTTTCTATTGGTGGCCAAGGGTTCTCGCAAACAAAAAGATAAACCGGAGCTTCCGCACTCAAACCATCTCCCATCATAGATGAATTTGATCCAGAATAAGGATTCATATTGATCACTGCTTCAATCACGCTTCTACCATCAACTACACCAGGCACAGCTTGGACCAACCTCTCGTTTTTAGCTAAATCAGAAACGTTATCAAATCTAGCCACTCCTTCATTATGGCTACTAATTACCCAATCCCAATTATAACCATCCATTGGTGAAAGAACTTGATTATCTCCACTTAAAGCCTGGGCTATAAATAATTTATCTCCATCTCTAACAGTATCAAAAGTTGGATTATCAGCTACTACGGAATCATCTTCACTAGCCGAATCTTGACTAGTTTTAAATAAATATGAGCTTGGTTCTATGTTTACATTTTCGACCACACATACACCACCTGTGCCATTTTGATCTGAAATTGTTGTAAAAGTTTGATGAAAGTGGCCATCCATGCTTACACCCCAAAAACTCAGTATTCCCTGGTCGGTTTCATCATTCAAGTCCAAATCACCTAAAATAATCACATGATAAAGAGTAGAAACATCCAGAAAGCTATTAGGAGAAAAAATAACATCATCGCCAACCGATCTAGATGTGCCATTTATCACACAAGCATTTAGCCCTGAAGTACCAAATGAAAAAGCTGATAATATACTTGCATCATCAAGATATCGCGTATCAGATGGACAAGTACTTCCGTATTCACCAACAATTAAGACATTCTTAGACAATGATCCAGCATTCATGTTTTGATTAAAAGTTATTCTAATTTCAGAATTAGTACAAACATCACTACTACTATCACTTGGAATAACTGACTGAACAACTGGACGAGGACGACAACAAGTATCATCAGAGCAACCAGAACTATAGCCACATTGAGCATCACTTGAACAACCGCAACAAACACCCTTATCAGCACCAGGACATCTTCCCTCAACATTAGTACAGCTCAAAGTTGGATACATGAGTTTGCACTGATCTTCTTCAGTTCCGGCCAAAGTCATATCACAACAACACTCACAGCTTGAGTCACCCAAGCCACAACTATTATCACTACAACCTGATGAACCAGTACAAGAAAGTCCAGCTCGACATGGAATATTACATAAATTTTCACTAGGATTATAGCAAGAATCTGTATTATCAATCACACACTGACATCTAGCATCACAGGAATAATATGCACCAAAATTTGATTGACAGTAAGAATCGTTGGGAACACACATATCACCCGAAGATGAACATTGCATAGGCAAGGAACCAAGACCAGAACCTCCGCCATAACCACCACTTCCTCCTAAACTGTTGCCTCCTCCATTTAAATTTGCTCCTGTTGTAACTCGGTAAATTGCATCAATAGCAAAACTAGCCAAAGCAAAAGCTGAAAGAACTATAATAAGTCCAATGATACCACTAATCAATGTTTTTTTGGCCAAACTAATCTTATCTGGATTCCCCCCTGACATCATCCACATAAAACCAGCATACATGATGATAACTATAGCTATTATTCCTAAAAATCCTAAAGCTAAATTGATTATATTAGCTATAATATATCTAGGATCATCATTGCCTAGTCCAATTCTATTTTGTACCCCTTCAGCTGTTTGCCCCCACAAGGTAGCATCAGATGAACCAGTATTGCTATTATAACCAGTTGAGTCAGCCAAGACTGGATTGAGCTGAAAGAAAAAAAATATAAATGCTACAAAAAACAAACTATACAAACATAGTTTGGAATTTTTTTTAAAAAAACCTAACATGAATAATTTATAATAAATTTAGATTGACTAATCCACAGTTTTATAATAATATTATAACATAAATTTAAGTCTTTGAGCAAATATTTATTTATAAGCTATGACCATAGAGCAAATTACCAATAAATTAAAAAATGAAAGACCCGAGGCAGACCTTGACTTGGTTAAATTAGCTTATGATTTTGCTCTAAAAGCACACGGAAAACAAAAAAGAAAAAGCGGAGAACCTTACATCCAACACAGCCTACATACTACCTTTTTACTTCTACAAATCAAGGCTGATTTACCCACTATCATTGCTGGACTCCTTCACGATGTGCCAGAAGACACTGATAAAACACTTGAAGATGTAGAAAAAGAATTTGGCTCAGAAATTGCTGGTCTAGTTGAAGGTATTACCAAATTAAGCAAAATCAAATATCGCGGAGTTGAGCGCTACAGAGAATCACTAAGAAAAATGTTCATAGCTATGGCTCAAGATTTGAGAGTTATTTTAATAAAATTTTGTGATCGCCTACATAATCTTCGCACCCTAGATGCTCTGCCTAAAGAAAAAAGACAAAGAATCGCTAATGAAACTATGGAAATATACGCACCAATTGCCGGGTTACTAGGGGTTTGGCGACTCAAGTGGCAAATGGAGGATATTTGTTTCAAATATTTGTATCCTGAAGAATATAAAAAACTAGAATACAAATATGAAGTTGAAAAAAAGGTAGAACGCAATCAATATACCTTGAAAATAAAAAATATTCTTGGTCAAAAACTTAAAAACGAAAATATTAGCTTCAATATTGAAAATAGATTTAAACATCTCTACAGCATTTAAAAAAAAATGCAAAAAAAGGACAGAAAATTTGATGAAATATATGACGTATTTGCTCTGCGTATCATTGTTCCTTCTATTTCTGATTGCTACAAAACCCTAGGTATTATTCATAGTTTGTGGCGACCTAAATCAGATCGCATCAAAGACTATATAGCTGTACCAAAACCAAATGGTTACCGTTCCCTACATACAACCGTATATGGACCTGACAATAAAGCGTGCGAATTCCAGATCAGAACCCAAGAAATGCATGAAGAATCACTCTACGGTATTGCTGCTCACTGGCATTATAAAGAAAAAAGTGAACCAGGTTCATCCAAACAACAACCTCGCTGGGTAAAAGATATTTTAAATATTCAAAGACACGCTGAAAATACTAGTGACTTTATTGATAAAATGAAAGTTGATGTATTCCATAATCGCATCTTTGTTTTTTCACCAGAGGGTGACGTGTTTGACTTGCCTGAAGGAGCTACACCCGTTGATTTTGCTTATGTGGTTCACACTGAAATCGGCAATAAAGCTAGTGGCGCCCTTATCAATAATAAAATGGCGACACTAGACACTGAACTTAGAAATGGTGATCAGGTTGAAATTATTATAGATAAAAACCGCAAAGGACCAAACAGGGATTGGCTTAAGTTTGTTAAAACCAATCGAGCCAAAGATAAGATCAGACACGCATCCAGTCAATCTCGCTTTGATCAGATCAAGAAAATTATTCAGGGAATATAGTTATATTAATTTTCAATTTTTAATTTATAATTTCTAAACAATTTTTAATCTAAAAATAAAAAAACCGCTCTAAACGCGGTTTTTGTTTTTGAATTAGTTTATGGGGGCTTTGTTTTTCATACACCATTCCAGTTCCAAGTAACTTTCTTTGATCGCAATTCCAATCTCTCGTAATTCATTTAGTAGATCAAGGCTTGCTCCGCTCAAATCAACCCAATCGTTGATTCTATCCATAGCTTCTAAGAGCGATTTGAAGTTTAGTCCTTTATTTGCAATCAGAAATTCATCATATTCATATGGCTCTGCCTCATCCCCATCTTCATCAGAAAAAATACTGTCAGTTATTTCTATCTTTTGATGTTCTAAGATATGATCGAATAAATCTTCATAGACAGCACACTCCAAATTATCTTTTGCTGCCTCATAAAAAGCAAAGAGTAAGCAACCTTGTCTATAGTTATAAATATCCAAAAGATTGCCAATTCTTGGAATAGCTTTTTTCGCCTTTCTTTTTTCGTTCAAAGGAAATAGCCATTTCAATTTCTTTATCTTTTTTTCACCAACATTTTGCATATCACCAAGTGAAAAATCTGTTTTTCTGCTCTCAGGTACTTCTTCCAAGAAAAAGTTATCAAGCGCATCCTGGTAATCAAGAAATAGTTTATAAAAATTTACTTTCTTTTCACAACCATTTTTTATATAAACTATTTTCCAAATAAGTAAATAACATCTTTCTACACCATCATCTCTTTCCGACACTTCAAAAAGCTTTCTCTCAAGATCACAAACCATACATTCATTTAAAAATCGATCAAACCATCCCAGATTGAGTTCAATATTCTCCTCTTTGCTAATTTCCAAAAGTTTTACATCCCATCTCATATTCACTCTCCTTTATTTTTAAAAGACCAAAATTATTTTTTTCAAATTATCACAATAAAAAAATATTTGTAAATAAACAAAAAAATGCCAAAGCGCATTTTTTTATTTCCTAAAAGCTAACAGCTAAAACCTATAAGCTAATTTAGTGTTTCATTATCTCTTGTATTTCCTCTGACTCCTTAAAATCTTTCTCAACGGCTATTTGCTCGCTCTTATCCATTTCCTTTTTATGCTTTTTCTGATTAAGACGAACTAATTTGATTATCACATCTCGAACTTCGTCAGGATTTGGCACCTGATGAAAAAAGAATCTGCTCTTGGTGCCAGCTGTTTGCACATAAACATTACCATACTTAAACATAGTTGGTATGAAGCCTTGTACTTCACTCGTTACATCCTGAATTCGGAAAAGTTTTTGCTCTGAAATAATACGAGAAAAAAAGCCTTTCTGTTGAATATCTATTATTCTCTCACTAGTAATAATCCATACATCCAAATAATAATCTATAAAAGAAAAAAAGAAAAAAAGCCAGACAAAAAGATAATAAGCGCTGGTTGAAAGAATAATAATAGCTAAATATGTGGGAGAACTAAACATTTCTGGATAACTGATTAGCATAACTGCAAAAAAACCAAAAGGAATAATACACAAAAACATAAAAAACAAAATTTTCAAAAATAATACAAAAAAATCTCGCCTGATTATTCTGACTATTTCTTCATTTTTTATTTTGTTTGGCAAACGATAAAGATTGAACATATTAAAAACTGTAAGGAGAATTATTTATATTGGATGAATCAAATATAACTAAAGTCCAATCAAATTGATTTATATAATAAACAGAAATTGAAAGCATAAACAAGGCAACCAAAATATATAATACTATCACAGCATAAGTTGATAATTTTTTAAAACCAAACTTAAACATATGATACAAAGCAATCACTGAAAAAATAGCCCATACCACTATAAAGGCAAAATATAAGTATAAAAAAAATGAAAGTTTGATTGTCATTTTTATTTTCTAATCTAATAACTAATTAATTACTAATTCACTAATAGATGATACCAACACTTCACTACACTTGTCATTCCTTTGGATATTAGCTAATTCATTTATAAAAAAAGTAGCTTCGCCTATATTTTTTACCCCCTCTTAATCTACCCCAGAGCACCCTCTCTTGCCTTTGGCAATTCACCTTGTCTCCCTTAAAACAAGAAGGGAAGACTTAATATTATTATTTAAACCCCAAGACTCAAGGGAAGATCCGTCTCTTTAAAAATGATAAAGCAGGATGCTTTTATTTGGTATTTATAAATTTGTAATTAATTGGCTATTAGTTCAGTTTAAACCATCTTCTTCTGCCCAGGCTTTTCACGTTTCAGATGCCTGTAGGCTATGTCAGTTACTACCCTACCTCGTGGACTTCTATCAATAAATCCAAGTCTCATGAGATATGGCTCATAAACATCTTCAATTGTAGACATGTCTTCACCACTAGCTGCAGCAATAGTATTTAAACCAACTGGTCCACCGGAAAATTTATCAATTATCATTTCCAAAATCTTCCGGTCAACAAAATCAAGCCCTAATTCATCAACTTCCAGCATATTAAAAGCCCCCTGACAATGCTTAGCTTCGATTACTCCATTTCCCTTTACCTCGCAATAATCTCTTACCCTCTTGAGTAAACGGTTAGCAACTCTAGGGGTTCGCCTGGATCTAGTGGAAATATTTTTACATGACTCAATATCAATATCTACTCCCAAAATCCCCGCATTCCTTCTAATAATTTTCTCAATATCTTCATGATCATAAAAATTCAAATGAAATATCATCCCAAACCTATCCCTAAGCGGTGCCGACAACATACTGGCTTTGGTGGTTGCACCAATTATAGTAATAGGGGGCAATTCAATTCGTAGGGTTCTGGCTTGTGGGCCTTTGCCAATAATAATATCAAGAGCTGAATCCTCCATGGCAGGATAAAGAATCTCTTCAATAGTTTTGTTAAGTCTATGAATTTCATCAATGAATAAAACATCTCCCTCTTGCAAATTGGTAAGAATAGCTGCCAGATCACCTGACTTTTCTATGGCTGGGCCTGAGGTGATTTTGATCCCTACTCCCATTTCATTGGCCATAATATGAGCTAAAGTAGTTTTGCCTAAACCAGGAGCCCCGTAGAGCAAAACATGTTCGAGAGGCTCTCTACGATTCTTAGCTGCCTGCATAGAAATAAGCAAATTTTCTTTGATACGTTCTTGTCCTACATATTCATTAAGCTTTTTTGGACGCAATGAAAAATCAAGCTGAGAATCCTCACCTTTTTCATCTGTATCTATTATTCTATTTTTTTCTTCTTGCATATTATAATTATACTTTTTTTCATAGTTTTAGACAAATTTTTATTTTGTCAATACAAAAACCCTGATATTTTCATACCAGGGCAACGTTTTAGCTCATTATGGTGCTAAATTTTGATGTAAAAATTATGAAGAGAACATGACAAAAAAAACAAATACAAAGCAAAAAACGCGGAATAATGAAAATAAAAATAGCGCATGCAATGACGATAAATAGTTGCTGAAAGTCATTTATTGCCCCTCTCATTATGCTTTGTGCAACAAGCATCAACCAAGCTAAAATTGTCATAACTGTAAAAAACGGTAATAACTTTTTTGAAAAACACCACGCCTGCAAAATTTTCTCTTCCATTTTCTCTCTCCTATTTTTTTAATCAACAAAAAGATCTTATTAATATTACAACTAAAATAATATCAAAACAATAAAATGTCAAGAAAAAATCCCTGTCTGTAGCAGGGATTTTAAAAAGTTAATAAGGCTCATTCTTGAATTCTCCTCTTATATACATACGAAGAGAGATTAACGCAAAAAAAAGAACGGGTACAAATGAGCAGGAAAAACAAATAATAGCAAAATCAGCTAAAACAGAAGCTAATTTTTCAGTTATATACAAATGTCTAAGTAACATAAAGCTCGCTGTCAAGATTGCAATGCCCTTGATCAACTGATCGAGCTCATCTCCTTGAATTGTTTTTTTGTTATACAAAAAACAATCCCAGGCACAGCTAAATTTTGCAATTGAATATAACAAAAACATTAAAGCTATCAATACAATAAAAATTTCCATTTCATTATCTCCTTTTTTTAAAAGTTCAAATTTTTCTTATTATTATATTTGTTTTATTTTTTGTCAAGTTTTGTTTCTTCTTTTTTGTATTTTCCATTTTCTCCAAGTTCCTGTCTGATTATACTTTTAGTATCTTCAGTAAAATCAGCTTCCAATAACCAATCAATAAACTTTTTGTCTTTTTTAATTACAGATTTAATTGACTGATCTTTGTATTTTGAAAAAGAAAAATAAGCCTCGCCATTCAACCAATAAAACTTCCTAGTGCTTCCCTGTCTTTCTTCGTCTGAAGTTGAATGAATCATGTTTAAAAAATCCAGATTCCTAGCAACGTTGTATTTTTCCAATTGTTTAATCAAAATATCAATAGCTAATTCAGTGTGTACAGAAGCATTGTACATGCCCTTATATTCTTTGTCGCAATAATATTCATAGGCTAAGGGAATGGTACGTGGAGCCATATAATAAAAAATCATCCTAGAATCAATAATACTTTTTTCGTCATATTCAAAATCCATACCAACTCTGACAAACTCCCGCCTAAGCACTGGTAGGTCGTATTCCATAATATTGTAACCAGAATAATATGAATCTGAAAAAATATCCCATATTTCTTGCGACTTATCCCGAAAAGTTGGCATGTCCTTAACAAATTTATTTCGAATCCCATGAATAGCTATAGATTCAGCGCTTATCTTCATCTCTGGGTTAAGAAACATATCATCTTGTTTAGTTCGTCCGTCTGGCCAAATCTTGGTATAGGCAAGTTGAATAATTTTATCTGAACTGATCCCTGGTCCTGTTGTGGAAATATCAAATACTACCAAAGGTTTATCTAACTTTAGTAATTTAACTAATTTTTCGTATTTGTTTGAGAAAAAAATCATATTTTTTATTTTTTGATTTAAAAAAACGAGGATTTTAACCTCGTTCAAAGAAAAATTAATATAATAAAATACTACTAAACTTACTCAGCAAAATTGATACAAAAATATTTGAGTATTTCATAATTCAAAAATCATCTTTATACTTATATTATAAAAAAATATATAAAATGTGTCAATTTAAGTGAGCTGTATAATATTAACGGTAGTAAATAAGTTGGTTTGAGAATTATATTTATTGGCTAAATCTCAGATTCTCAACTTACAACACTTTTATCATATAACCAGTATATTAATAATAGTATTAAAGAGGCTTATCGTAATACCCACAAATGAAGCTAAATGAATGTGTTAATACTTAAAAAACAGAAAAGACGATCATTTTTTAAGTAGCTCAAATGTCATTAACAACTTAGTCTCTTCTTCTCTCCCTTAAGTATATACTATTACCATTGATATTTCTTTTATATGACAAAGAAAAATACTAAACTGTTTGACATAGAGCCATAACACATAAATTTGACTAATTTTATTTTCTTTTATAAACTATCAAATAAGGACTGGAACGGACGTTTTGTTTTGCCTTGACGGTGAATGCCTCCAAGGCAGCAAATAGGAAGTCATGGTCTTAAATGGCAACTTCTGATATGTCCAAAAAAATATTGAGGAAAAAGAAGCTAGAATGAAATCGTGATGGCAAAGATACCTTTGGGACCAACCCAAGGCCCAGCCGACCATGTAAAAGCGGTCACTGGCTCAAACAAATAGAGTAGCCAATGCACGCAATAAGGCGTACTATGCTACCGCCTCAGATAATCCAAGCTTCCAGTTCTTCCTCACGGAGAGCGCTAGTCGCTCTCCGTTTTTTCTTGACAAAAAATACTTATTAATATAATATTTTCCTTAGATTGGCAGGATGACCGCGCAAAAGCAGATGGTACTGCTCGCCAAAAAAAGCGCAAGGGCATTAGACAAAAAGTTGAAACCCTCTAAATCCGCTTCACAAGATGCCTAACCCTTAGTAACAGGATAAGTCTACGGAAACTGTCCTGATTCGTTGGCCAATGTCGCATTAGTGCGATAAGCCCATCCATTCTTGTGATAACCAATTTACTCGGAGAGCGCCAGTCGCTCTCCGTTTTTCATTTGACTAAACTTCTATTTTAATATAAACTTTATCTCAAGAAACAAAAAAGGTCCAAAAGGATACCGCCCATATCTAGTTTGTGAGGTAACGGCCCACCAAGGACGTGCGAGGAGAGCGCACACAACCAGATGCGACAAGAAAACGACCTTCACATAATGGGTCCTAAAAAAGGATAGAGTTTCCCAAATGGGAGAGTACAAGTTGCTCTCCCTTTTTCTTTTTCAAAAAACAAAAAGCGTTAATCAGTATGATTAACGCTATTTTTTTAACACCCTTCTTCTTTTCTTTTCAAATTTGATATATCAGGATCACATCCCGTTACAAGTATAGCTTCCATTGTATCAAGACTTAACTTCTTTTTCTTATGACGAATTGTTTTGTTTCTGGATGAATTTTGTTTTAGGACAACCGTTCCTATACAAGTATCTACCTTTTCCATATCAAGCTCCTTTTTAAAATATCAATATCAAAATATTAAACTTTTTTAAAAAAATGTAAACTCCTTTTGCAGAGAGACGGTGATTCGAACCCCGGGTGTCATTTAATTAACACAGCGCTTTTCGAGAGCGCCCCATTCAACCACTCTGGCATCTCTCTAAATAAAATACCTTCACCCTAACCTTAGCCCTGGGAGAGAAAAAATCTATATCACCCCTCTCCCTTTGGGAGAGGGAGACTGTTTAAAAAATTCTCTCTTCACTTTACATGTTTTTCATTCAGACTATCCCAGTCCCATTCCCTGTCTTTATTATATGACATTTTTTCATCTATTTCTTTTTCAATATCTATTCCATATATACCACATATATGAAGAGTTCGCAAAATTATATCAGCTAATTCTTCATTGAAACCGTTTTTACCATCAAGATTATTTTTTCTATAAGCTTGATAGGCTTCAGATACTTCTGTATGAAGTAGGGCAAACTTTTCTCCTAGCTCAATTTCTTCTGGTTTGGTTCCAAAACCTTTTTTCGAAGCTAAGCTCATTATGTCTTTAGTTATTTCATTTAAAGTATTTTTCATATTTTTATCTTACAACTTTTGAATCAAAAAACTTTTCCTGAAAATTTACCATATCCAATATTTCATCATCATCGAATTCCATATCTTCGGGGACAATAACTAATTTATCGTCGTCATCATCTTCTCTTTTGATAGCTGCGATACATTTACCCACAAATTCTTCAACCGGCTCGCTCACTCCCAACAAATAGGCATCTACCTCTTCTCCGTCAGGAGCAACGGTATCTGGCACATAGCCATAGTTTACTTCATACTTAATATCTTCATGTTTCGGATGAATAGAACCAAGTGGTCTATCAATTTTGATAGTTATAATTTTTCCAATAAAATTTTCTATTTTCATATTACTATAATATTACCCCAACCCTCACTCATAGGTAAAGGGAAAAAGAATAATTCATCGTCACCCCTCTCCCTTTGGGAGAGGGGCTTAAGGTGAGGGCTTAAATAATGAGAATTAGCAAATCACAGCCTACAACTCAAACTCCTGATACATTCCACTTTTTAAATCATCCAGCTTTACATTTCCTATTCGAGTACGTTTCAAGTCTTCAACCACACAACCCAATTTCGAAAACATCCTCCTAATTTGTCTTTTTTTACCTTGAGTCAAAATTATTTTAAATTTATTTTTATCAATCTCTTGTATATTTCTCGCCTTCACCACTCCACCGTCTTCTCCAATATCTACACCATTCATAAATTTATGAATTATCATATCTACAAACTCCCCATCTGCAGTTAAGTTAGAATCCATTATTTCCACTTCATATTCCTTCTCATGTTCATTGCTTGGGTGAGTCATTTTGTATGTGAAGTCCCCATCACTTGTCAGTATCACTAGTCCTCGCGAATCTTTATCAAGTCTGCCAACGATATGCAGTTTGCCATAGTCCCTGTCAACCAGATCAAAAACATTTTTCTCTCCCGAAAACTTTTTAGAAGTACAGGTATAGCCCGATGGTTTGTTCAGCTTTATATAAATATTCTTTTCTCTTATATTTAACTTCTCACCATCTATCTCAACTAAATCATCACGATTCACTCTTTGTCCAAGTTCAGCCTTTTTACCATTCACAAAAACTCTCCCAGCTTGTATTAACTCAGTGGCTTTCCTTCGCGAACAGAAACCTGCATCTACGATATATTTTTGAAGTGTGATTGACATATTGTACTTAAAATGATAAAAAACTAAAAAATAATCGATCTTTTAAAACATTTACTTCCTAAAAGGAGAATAGCATGAATAACGAAGAAAGGGGAAAAAGACGAAAAGAAAAAATGGTTGACCCCTATAAAAAACCAAATTTCAAAGACAGTCCTTGTATCAACATCGAGACCTATCCACCTTCAAGGCAAGAGTTAATAGAAATAATAGATCTTTATGGACCTCCCGACCCCTGGATGTATAATTTCAGAGAAATAATGAAATTACTGTACACATTTCCTGACAAACAGATAATAGAATATTTTTTAAATATGGTTTTTAGTTTAGAAAATTCTTTCGAAGGTCAGGCTTTAGACGACTACAAGGACCAAATGGCTACCCTGTCATATTGGTTTTGGCAAATCAGACACAAGTCATATTTTAATGAAAAATGGCTTTACAGACTATACAAACTCATTTTAACACCTCCGATATGGGATACACCAGTCCACTATCTTATTGAAAGATTTGCAAGATATTCTAACTGGGATGATAACCCAATCAATTTCTATATGGGGAAAAATTTCTTTTACAATCTTCCCAAAGATTTCGTAGACTCTCTCAAGGATTTACTCAGATACGATGACTACCCCTTAGAAAGAGCCAGCCAAAAACCTTTTACAAACTATTTTGATTTTCTCAAATGGAAGATCAAATTCAAAGGTGCTTACTCAGATGAAAACCAGATCGACCTAAACAAACTCCAAAAAGATCTTGATTATCTTAATATCAATGGCCTTGAAACAAAAACTGCGAATGAACATGCTGTGTCTTGGCTAGAAAAAGAAATTGAAAATGCCATCATGATAAGAGACTTGCCAGATATTGAAGTGTTTGCAGATAGAGAATATTCTTATTGCGAGCTCATGATGAATGCAAATATTTACATTATGGAAAAAGCCCTGGAAATACAGGAAATATCAGGAAACTATAAGCCAATTTCTTTTTTAAGCGGAAATTTAAACTGCTTCCCCAAGGATCCCAACTTTTTTTTCACAAATGATTGTGTGGGTTGCTGGGGTTATATGGGCTATTTCCTCTCAAAAGCTGGAATTCTAAAATAAAACTTTTTACAAGACGGCTAAATCACTTGGTCGTCTTTTTTATATTGCGGTGTTTAAAAATTCAATAATTTCCTCAAAGTTCTTTTCATTTGCATAAAACATTCCATCATTATGCCCACCACTAATTTCTAAAAACTTTTTTGGTTCATTAGCCTGCTCAAAAAGTTTTTGGCCATTCTCATATACTATCACTTCATCATCAGGAGAATGGATGATTAACACAGGTGAATCAATTTTCGATATTTTTTCGTCATTTCTCATTTTATATCTTACAAGAAAATCAGGAACATAAGGATAGTTTTGCTTTTTCATGGCTCCTATTATAATATTACAACAACTTTAAACTATTTTAAAAAAAATAGGACGCTAAAAATCTACTTACCTCCTCAAAATACTCTTCCTCACTCAAAAACATTCCCTCATTATGCCCGCCTTTTAGTTCAAAAAAAGTCTTTGGTTCTTCTGCCATTTCAAATAATCTTTCTGCATTTTCAAAATCTATCATCTCATCTTCTCTGCTATGAATAATCAAAACTGGTGAATTTACTTTTCCAATTTTCTCATCACTTTTCATCTTATACTTTGCAAAAAAATCAGGTACATAATGATAATATTTTCTTTTCATATTTAAAATTGATGAATAGCTAGACTCTACTATCAATGCTTTGTTATCAACCTTAGTGGCCAGATCAATTGCCATTGCTCCACCAAGCGACCTTCCCCAAATTATTATATCACTAGGATCTATTTTTTTCTCCTCTACTAAATATTCCCAAGCTACTTTTGCATCCAAATACAAATTCTCTTCCTTTTTTATCTTGCCCTCACTTTTTCCATAACCTCTATAATCAATCATCAAGGTATTTAAACCAAGTCGTTCATTGAATAAAAATTGCCAGACTCTTCCGGAGATATTTCCACCATTACCATGAAAAAAGACAACATAATCCGAACTAGAACTTACAACATAATCCAAACCATGAATCACAACGTCATCTTCTGTGTTTAGATAAACATCTAAGGCGCCCAATCTATTAATACGCTCATCATAATCCTTAGAAACAAGAAAAATAATCTGCTCCTGCATCAAATAAAGAGTCGCGTAAAAAGCCAAAGTAATTATGACAGCAATAATTGAAAATCTAATAAGTAAATATTTAAACATACAAAATTTAATATTATTTATTTGTCTGTTTTTTTCCAAATAGAAAATCATATTTACAAAAACATGAACTACAAAAACATCAAATATCAAGCCAAAAACGGCCCAATCACCTAGTCGTCTTTTTTATTTCCTGTAAACAATTTTCTATTTCCACTTATCTCTATATCACTAGAAACTGCGTCTTCATATGTTTTAAGGCGCTTTTCTATATAATCTCTTGTGTCTTCTTTAGTATCAAGCTGTGGCTCCAGGTCAATTCCTTTCTTTCTATAAAATCGTAATAGTTTAATAGCGTGTGCCCAAGCGTCTCGCTCTTCTTTTTCATAACATTTAACAATATCAATCACTTTTTCAGATCTAATAATTGCATTTTGTCCATTTTCCAATTTTACAAGAACTTCTCCATCACTTAAGTCAATATCTTCTCTCGAAGTATACTTAATATCATCAGTCTTTACTTCAAAAAAATTCTCTAATGCTTGATCCATATCATCTTTTAATCTATCACTTGAAATTCTTGTTTCTAAAAATAACCTCAATTTAAATATCATGTCATCAAACTCGCCTCTGCCATACTTACTTCTATGTTTCGTGTGCCAAGCGTGTGCAATTTCATGTAACAAAGACAACATGCCTCCCTTTTTACTTAAATCACCGTATTTTACACAAACTCTATCAGAATTTCCTGCCTTAGTGTTATAAGCAGCGAAACTTACGTTAGAATTTTTTGTACCAGCATAATCTTTCAAATTCATTTTTTTACTTTCAACATTTTCATCATCTTTATCTTCAAAAAAATGTTTTCCAAAGATTAAAAAATGACTATTATCCGGCAAAAGCATATTCATATCTAATTCTTCACCAGTCTTACTATTTACAAAAAATAAATCTGAATGCAAAACGCTATAGTTACCATAAATACGATTATCTAATTTTTCTATGATATAATTATTAGAACCTTCTTGCCTAGTTTTAATTGTTTTTAATTGTATTTTTTCATTTTTAAATTTACCTTCACGAAGTTTATCTTTTTTGGTTAATTTTTTTATTCTTCCTAATTGATCCAATCTTTCAAGTACATATAATGGATAAATATTTTTTTATTTAAACTCTTTTATTCTGTCAAGTCTTTTTAGTTTCTCTCCTTTGTTAAGTTTATAGGCATGATCAATGTCAGGTTGATATATTGCTTTTTTAGATAACTGATCCATCAAAAAAGAACCTTGTTTCCCAAGAGAAACAGACTCATCTATCTTTTTCTCGATTTCCTCCATTTTAATATCACTACCCAATATACCATCCAAAGCTTCGTTTATCTTTTTATTTACAGATGATATTTTAGGCATTGAAAAATTCTCAAAATTCATATTATTTATTTTTGTTTTTTAATTTCAAATCCAAAGCTCCAAGCGTGGCTACCATCATCCAAAAAAGAACAGCTAGATCGTTTTTGAAAAATGGTACATCTACTATTCCATGAATTATTACGGTTAAAATTGCCCCTAGGGCACCGATTATCAAAAATCTATTTGCTAAATCTTCTACTCTATTAAGTAATGAAAAAGAGATGTAGATTGCCCGGAAAATTATCCAAATAAATAAAATCATACCAAATACTCCAAGCTCTACCCAAAAATTTAAAAACACATTATGCGGATAGAGAAATATTTCCAGAGCCTGCCAATGTTTCTTTTGATATTCTGGATCAACCTGGATCAAGTGTTCAAAATCAGGATCATCATTCTTGATATAAATTCCTTCTTTGTGATACGGAGCTATCTTTTCCTGATATTCTGATAGCCCTGCTCCCCAGAGCCAGTTGCCATCCCGGAGATATACAGCCGTTTCTTCCCACTGGGCTTTTCTGATTTGCCCGGAAAAATCATTCAAGCTAATACGAGTCATAGTGAAATCTCTAAAAGGAGAAGAAAAAAGAAGGATTAAGAGAAGTAAGGCTATTCCAATTCCGACCAAACGAAAATTTCCCCAAGACTTAAATGACTCAAAAAGAAGTAAAGCCAAAAACATGCCAGCCATCACAGCAATCAAAGCACCTTCAGATCTAGCAAAATAAATTGATACAAGTGACAATACTGCGGTCAATTTAACAAAAGAAAAATATGTCTTTTCTGTACCTGACATTCGTTTGAACCATTCAAGACTCCAGGGATTCCATTTGGCGCAGTCTACTCGGTCACAATTTTCCTTGGACTTATGCCTCTGAAACATCAAAGCACCTAATTGTAACATTATAATAGGGGCCAAGAATAAACCAAGTGCGTTGGGATAAGCGAAAAAACTAGTCACTCGCCTGGTTTCAGCTAAAGCCCAAACTTCATTAGAAATAAAATTTACTGTCAGTTTCTGATATATTGCAAACAAAGAAACAAAGAAAGCCGACACCGAAAAAGCTAGCACTATCTTTAGATACCAATGATCAAGATTTTTATTTTTAAAAATCTTATCTTTTTCAGCAAATAAAATATTAAAAAACATTATATACACTAAAGCACTTTCAAAAAAATACGCTTTCCAAATGCCAAGAGCACTATTGCTTAATCCGGCTGTAAAAACTGCTACAAAAGAAATAACCACCACTAAAACTATTTCAATATCAAAAGGATAGCGACTGATCTCGTTTTTAGACTTTTTTAATCCAAGTATCTTATTCTTAATACTAGAAAATATCTTTTTATAATCTTAGCTAACCCAGACAAAAAAACAAATAAAAATCATCCCTTCAAGCACAGTCAAGGGAATATTAAAAATATCAAAACGTAGTAAATACAAAGGCAATGAAGCGAGTAAAACCAAAAAGCCCGCCTGGATATTTCTAGAACAAAGCAGTAAATAAATGGTTAAAATAATAGCTATTAAATATATTGACATAAAATTAAAACACTAATTAAGGCGCTTTTTAAATTGCAGTTATTTGTTCAGCTAAATCATCGTAATATTTTTCGATTTTTTTAACTTCATTAATAAAATACATGGTTAAAACAAAAAACACAAACAAACAAAAAATAAGTATCCATCTAGTAACATTTTCTGAAGCGTAAATCATGCCATTGTCATTCCTGCGGAGGCAGGAATCTTGTTTTGTTTAGAAGTCATAAGATTCCTGCCTCCGCAGGAATGACAAAAAAGAAACTACGTCACCAACA
This sequence comes from Candidatus Parcubacteria bacterium, assembly GCA_002869165.1. GTDB lineage: Bacteria > Patescibacteriota > Patescibacteriia > Patescibacteriales > UBA12075 > BM705. Next base: position 31,633 of record PKTK01000013.1, read on the forward strand.
TATAAAGTCCAGTGCAGACTAGACTCGCGCCAATCACTTTCTGAATCATCACTCCCCCGCCCATTTCTTCTCGAAGTATCTTAGGATACTTGCGAGACAAAAATAATACAATCAAAAACAAAAACACATACTGCGCGCCTTGAATAGAATTAATTAATGCAACTGGCCCCATCGAGATTGCCCAATTAAGCATAATGAAAGCTAAGGCTGCAAATAATCTAACTGTCAAAAAGAAGCTCATATTTTTGGGAGACTTTTGATTCTTTTGATGCTTGAAAATCATCCTCCTCCAATCAGGAAAAAAGAGAATCGCCAATGTCCCCAGAAAAGTTCCTAGCCTAGACCAAACAAACGCGCCGATAAATGGCTGACTCATATAAATTGATTTTATCAAAACGTAATACGCAGCAAACAAAAGAGCAGAAGCTGTAGAATTAAAAATCAAACGACGAGTTGGCCGATACTCGGCGTGTATTCCACCAAAATAATTACCAAACACATTCTTAAATTTATTAGTCACTTCTTTCCAGGCATAAAACTTGGTATGTTTGACTGACATCAAGACTCCACCATATATCAAAATCAAAAAGGCTAAAAATTGCTGTCTACTCAAGCTCTCCCCTAAAAAAACAAAGGACAACATAAAAGAAAAAATCGGCACCAAGGCTCCTACTATCGGCACCACCCGAGTTGCCTCAGACTGATGAAGTGCCTTGTACCAAAAAACCAAAGTAACCAAAAACAAAAACCCAGCAAACAAATCAAGCGCCAGTTCTTGAACATTGGGTATCCAAAAATCAAACGGCAGAATAACAAAATTAAAAATACTCCAAACCCCCACATAAAAAGCATAAATCACCGATGAGTGGATCTTCTTGGACAACAAAAATTTGTCAGCCACATACACACCTGCATTGATGAAATAAGATGAAATTGCTATAACTAACCAAATATATTTAGGCTACGAAAATACAGATCGATACAAATTTACGAATCGTAATTTTCTATATTTAAAACTCTTTTATACTTAACTTCTTTATTTGTGTAATTAGCCAATATTGCTAACTTTAAATTTGTTACTTTCAAATATTCTAATACCTGCTTAAAATTCTGTCTAGAAAAATAATCTCCACTCTTTATTTCTAAAACCATCTTATCTTCAATAACAAAATCTAAATATCTTTTCACTAATTTATTATTTTTATATTTTACCAAGTAAGGTGCTTGAGGGACAAAAGCGATTGAATTTCTTCCTAGCTCTTCTTCAATTGCCTTTTGATATGTAACCTCTCTATAACCATATCCTAAATTATTATATACCTCAAACAACACACCCAAAACTTCATAGCTCAATTCCGGATAAATTACTTTTCTGTGAACTTCCCTCCTCATATAATTTAAAATTATTCGTAAATTTGTATCGATTTGTATTTTCGTAGCCTACTTAATCTCCAACCTGTTCCCCTCACATATCCTCCGATAAACATCAGCGCTCGGCCTTTCTGTTCTTTTGAAAGTTTTACGATCCACATGATATAAACCAAATTGCGGATCCCAACCGTAGGCCCACTCGAAATTATCAAGTAGCGACCAGTGGCAATAACCCCGGACATCAATTCCTTCTTCAATTGCTTTATGAATATAATATAAATGATCAATTATAAAACTGGCTCGATATTTATCACTCGCATCAGCTAGGCCATTTTCCATAACAATTATCGGCTTTTTAAAGCCTTTTAAATATCTCAATACCTCTAATATTCCCTCAGGATAAATCTCCCAACCTTTATCGTTCACTTTGGCATTCTTATTTTTCCTAAAAGGAGGATACCAAACCATGCGATCATGAAAATAATAATCAAGGCCTATGTAGTCTAGATATTTTTTTGTCCGCGCCAAAAATCGATGATTCCAATAATAATGCATTCCCTTGGCAAGTAACTGTTCAAACGGATTCCAACTGTGGGCTGGTTCAAAGTAATTTACAATTTGAGTAATAGACACTTTGGCACTTGGAAAATGCTTATGAATTTTTTTATAAGCTTTTTTGTGAGCACGAACTAAATTGCGAAAAACTTTTTCCGCTTTAAATAAATTCATAGTAGCTGGTGGCATATAAGCTCGCAAATATCCGCCAAAAACATGCATTAGAGGTTCATTCAAAGTGATCCAATAGTCAACTTCCCCACCAAGTTCTCTGATGACCACATCAACATATTCAGCATAATAATCAGCTACTTTTTTGTTGGACCACCCGCCTTCCCCTACTAACCACAACGGATTGGTCCAATGCCAAAGAGTTACAATAGTTTGTAAACCATTGCGCTTTGCTTCTTTTAAAACCTCTCGGTAATGATTAAGCGCATTGACATTCCAGGTTTCTTTTTCTGGCTGAATTCGAGCCCACTCAAGTCCTATTCTAATAGAATTATTATGAAGCCCCTTGGCTAAAACGATATCTTCTTTGTATCGATTATAGTGATCAACTGCTTGTCCACAAATAAAATCTTCCTTTTCATATCCATGTTTATCAAGCCAAGCTAGTCTTTTTTCAGATATCTCCCATTCTGACCAATCATTCTTGATGCCTCCTTCTACCTGATAGGCTGAAGTTGAAGTTCCCCAAAGAAAATTTTCTGGAAACTCATAAGTTCCAGCTGGCACGCTTGGCTGGTCACCACTTGCAAAAACAGGCGTGCTTTCATTTTCTTCCTGAGGTGTCTCTGCTTCTACAATCTTGTCTTCGCTAGACAAATCAACTACAGGTTCATTTTTCTTTATTTTGAGTTCAAGTTTAGTTACTTATGCTATTTTTTTATCCGTATTTAACTCAGGCTTAGCTAATTCGGCAACCGGTGTAGCAGATTCTAGTTCCCCGGACTTTTGTTCTCCTAGATCAGAAGTAAGTGATTTATCCATCGTATCGGAATCACTTTGAGCTGGTTGCTTAGAAGTTTTAAACGCATGAGCTTCTTGTAAATTTTTTATTGCTTTTTCCTCAGCGCTTGTTACTTCTTTGTTTATTTCTTCGATTTTTTCCTCATTTGAATCAGACAAAGACTCGTCTACTTGACTTACTGGTGAATCTTCCGAATTATCTTCTGTAACTTCTTCGCTTGCCTTTTGAACTGGTGCTGTCTCTTCTGTTTTTTCTTCTACTTCACTTACAGGCTCTTCTGATTTCTCCTCTATTTCACCAACATATTCTAACACTGTTTTCTTCTTCTTAAGTATACTTTCCTCCTCTTTTATATCTGCTTCAAGCTCCTCTACATCTGGTTCGGGTTTTGTTATTTCTACTGGCTTGGCATTTTCTGCTCCACCCATAATATCACCACCATCTAACATGTTAATTGTATCTTCCTTAGGTACTTCTTCATTAATATCCAACATGGAAACTGGTTCATTGCTTGGCGGTGGAGTCGGAGTGCTTGGCAAAATTTCTTCTGCATCATCTTCTAATTCAGGCTGCTTCATAGGCTCTTCATTGTTTCCTGCCATAACATCATCTTGATCCAAATTAGCTTCCGCTGACTTCCTAGGACTAGAATCATCCATGCCCATTATCATATCAGCCACTTTATTCACTGATCCAATTCTATCTAGATCAACCTCCTTTTCTTCTTCGTTATTCTCAATATTTTCCTCTTTGTTTCCCTCTTTGTTTTTTGTATCATCTTTAGCCATAAATATTTAACAAAACTAAATAATATACATAAATTATAACATTTATTACCTCTTTCTAGCAATCCAATATTAATTTTGGAAACTTACACCACAAAGTGCTCTCCTTTCTATTTAGACCTCGGAAATCTTTCGTTCATTATAAAAATTATTTTATTCCTTATCACTACCATACCTCTATTAAGAAAAACAAAGTCTCCCCTAATCCGCCAGTTGGCGGAAGGGGGGGAGGAGGAATGAAGCCATAAAAAACAAAATATCCATGACCACACACTCCCCTACTCATACCTCTTTGTCATTCCCGGCGAGCGATAGCGAGGGAAGGGAATCCAGGGGAGATCCTTAATAATATCAATTCAAAATAAAAACAGCAAAAAAAAATAATTATATTTATTTATTTGTTAATATTTGTAGCTTTGACTCCTAGATTCCCTTCCCCTGCGCTTATTCGCTCCGCTCATAAGGCTCCGGCCGGGAATGACAAAGAATGTTATTATGTCAACGAATTATGTAACATCTACCAGAATGACAAAATATGATTTATGCTATGTGTTATGTGATACGTGCTATGTGAATACAATTGACAAAAGCAACAAAGCAAACTATACTAAAAAATCATAAAAAATAGATCATTTACAACAGAATATTCAAAAAGGAGAAAAAAAATGAAAAAAAATATTTTTCTTGAAATTTTTTGGGGCATAGTAGTTTGTCTCATCCTGCCCTTTTGCATTTACATGATACTAAGGTTCGGTGGAATAGCAAATATTCTACTAATAGCCTATGACTTTTTTGCAAACTTTTTTTCCATTAACTTAGGGCCAAGTTATGTCCAGGCTTTTGCCTGTATTTTTACCGCGCTCTTTTTTAGCTGTTTAGCTTATTTTCTAGGAAGTTTTTTTACTATAAAAACGGATATAAACACATATTTATCGGTTCTTTGTTTTGCTTTGTTACTTTTTGTAGTCGCAGATGAATCAAGAGGTGTTTACTATGACAAGGAATCAAAAAAACCTGTCACCCACTACATCAAAACCACTCAAGGATATGAATTCTCAGATGCCCCCGATATCAACAAGACATTTCAGATAAAATACAAAGGACTAAACCCACAAGTTATCTCTGATATTGAGTACTTCAACAAAAACAATGAGCACAAAGAAAAAAAAGAAGAAGAACTCTACACTGATGCCACAGGAAAAACAATTCACTGTTGGTACTACGAAGATGAAGAAAAAGTTAAAATCTTTCCTTACCCAGGATTTCTACCAAAAACAAAAGATCTCCTCTTGCCAGCCGACAATAAAAAATGCCAAGAGCTTCACAATAAAGAAATTGACATGATAGTAAAACAACTAGAAAAAAGCCGCTCAATGGGCAACATCGCCTGGCCCAAAGAAATAGATCTCACAAACTAAAAAACCACAAACCCATCACAAAAAAATGATGGGTTTTATTTTTCTTTTTTCAATGTATAGACATATGTCTATACATTGAAATGGAATTGCTTTGTGTTATATTAAACACATGAATATACTATACAAAATAACCATCATCCTGGGGGTATTATTTCTACTATACCATGTGGTTCTCCATCGCCTAACAAAAGTACCCATCACTATCACTCCGAAAAAATACTACAAAAATCTTTTTGCCAATTTTGATTTCAAGGACAATCTTATATTCTATGAACTAGGTTGTGGCTGGGGAGATTTTATGTTTGCAGTAAACAAACTTTCACGCCCGAAGAAAACAATCGGCTATGAACTCTCACTAATCCACGTCCTATTTATAAAAACAAAATCTTTTCTAACAAAATCAAACATAGAAGTCAAAAACAAAAACTTCTTACATACAGATCTAAGTGATGGCGATATTTTCTATTTATTTCTAGTTAAACCAGTTGTAAAAAAAGCCTGGGAAAAAATAAAAAAAGAATGCCAGCCAGGAACCATAGTAATAACCCTAGCAGATAAAATTGATGGAGCAGAATACTTGAAAAAAATCCCCAGCAACCCAAAAAACCCAAAAACTAGTTATTTTTATATTTATAAGGTATAAATAATTGAATTTAAAAACCCTAAGGCCAGGCCTCCAAATCTTTGGAGGCCTGGCCTTAAAATTTCTATTTTACAAAAAAACAAAAAAATACTAAGATATATAACTTTAGAAAAAACTGAACTTTAACAATTTAAGGAGACTTGTCTATGAGTAAATTCACATGCAAAATTCGTACCACAAACAATAGGCCACTACTAAGAAAGGAAAGGTATCAAATCACGGAATTATTAAACAATCAATTTCGTACAGCTGCCGTGACAATTGAAGACTTTTCCATAAAAACGAACAAAACGCTCTTTAAGAGAAAAATAAAAGGAGTAACTCTTATACTTGAATTTAGAGTATCTTATAAGTCATCAATAAATCTTGATATTAAATTAAATCAATTACTTGAAAGCCTTAATTCTCTCTTGTCTGAAAAATATAATTTTGTTTATCCTGAAATAATTTGGGGCAAAACATATGTTATATAAATTTTTTGATTTTTGGATATCCATAACATGGGTATCCTTTTTTATTTTCACAAAAAATATAATAAAAACCGACTAACTAAATACGTTAATCGGCTATAAACTAATCAATTTTTGAATGCATATTTTTACAATTGCACCAATATTCTACAACTTTAAATCCTTCTAATACCTTGATCATTTCATGGATTGTTTTTTTTATTGCAAGTTTTTTATGTACTGCATCTACTTCATCTCTACATTTTATTGAAATATAAAAAAATATATTCAAATATATATATTTCTTCAATAAAAAATTTCTCTTTTCACCAAGTCTAAAATAAATAGGTCTAATATCAAATTTATTTATCTCTTCCACTATCTCCTCTTTGTCTTTATCAGAAAGTCTGCCCGATTTCTTAAGACGTATGCACGCTCTAAAGATATACTTTTGCATTTATAATTCCTCCTTATTTTATTATGAACAATAAAATAATATAACACTTTAAAATGCCCTTGTCAAGATTTTTTAGGCTCTTATTTTATTGACAAAAAAATTGACAAATTATTGACAAAATATTAAAAATATGGTAGAATTCTATGTTATAAAGGTAAAATATAGTTATTTGTCACTATTTGGGCTGATTTTATTAAAAATTTGCTAATAATAGGGATAAATTAGTCAATTTACCTCCCTAGAGTACCTTGAAAACTAAATAAAGAAATCGAAAAAAATATTGAAAATCAAGAAAATACCGAAATGGAGGAAAAAATGACTAATACTACACAAAACACTGGACAGCAACCCAGTCCTGGAAACAGGAAAAAGAAGCAAGCGGCTAAAAAAGATGTTATTCATATTACTTTGGCTGATGCCGAAAAAATGAATAATACTTTGAAGCTTAAATTCCGGGTAATTCTGGATGGAAAAGATGGTAAACCTCTTTGCATAACTCCTTTTAGGATTTTTTACAAAGAAGAAACCTTTGAAGGCAGAAGTGACGAGAACGGCACCTGTCTCCTTGAAAAGGAGGTGGAATATGTCGAAGGCATGAACTCGATTGAGGTCACTGCTGTAATTCTCGGAACCAATGCAAAAACCTTCAAAAAATTTCCAATTCCGAAACCTGCTCCGAAACCGGCAATGCCTGATTCAATGCAAATTGATCTGGTTGATTCTGAGCTCAGAGATGATAAATACTTTCTGAAATTTCAGGTTAACTTGGGTGGAAAAAGTCCTGAGGCAAAATGCAAAAAGGATATTAAAATTTTCTACAAAGGCAAAAGCCTGTTTCGTGGTAAAAGTGATGAGAACGGCGATAAAATCTTTGACAGAGAAATTGACTATGTTAAAGATATGGACAAAATCAAAGTCACTGGCATTGTAATTGGTACAAATGTCAAAAGGAACGAGAGTTTTCCATTGCCGACTCCAAAAAAGGAAGAACAGCCAAATTCAATAGACATTGAATTGGTTAAATCAAGTCATCAAGATGGCAGATATCATCTGAGATTTCAAGTTACGATGATTGGTAAAAATCTTGAAGCTATTAGCAATAAATCTTTTGAGATTTTTTGCAAGGGCGAAAACTTTCATCAAGGCGAAAGTAATGAAAAAGGTCTCTGCGTATTTAACAAAGAGGTTGATTTCATCGAAGGCGAAGAAAACATCGAGCTTACCGGGGTCATCATTGAAACCGGTGCCAAAAGAACGAAGAAGTTTTCCTTGCCAATGCCGAAATTAAAAAAATTCACTCCCCCCAAGATCATCTCAGCTGTTCCAGGAAGTCCTAAATTTAGCTGGGAAAAAGAAATGGAGATTCCAATTATTGTTAAATTGGATGGTAAAAACTACAAACCAGAAGATTTTGAAGTTCGGTTTGAGGATTCTTCTCATAAACTTCTTGATTTTAAAGAAGCAAATGTAGAAGGCCTCATTCAGTGCATCCTGACCATTCCGTTTGACGATGTCTTGAATATTGCCAGATATAAAAACGGCAAGAAAAAGATTATCGTTGAGCTTGCAGCCAAATCAGGTGAAGGAGAAAAAGCCAAAGTTGAGAAATCGCAAAAAGAAATTGAACTAGACATCTCTCTTCCGGCTGGTAGTCCTCAAATGGGCTTAATTACATTCTTCATTCGAAGGTGGAAGCATTCCATTGATTTTGCAAAAGTAACTGCTTATTTAATTGCCATGCATCTTTTTGTCATGTTTGCTGGCTATGGCTTTATGAACTTTATGATTGCTATCGTTGGTTTAACTTCCATTGTATTTTGGTGGAACAAACACAAGAGTATATTTCGAACTATACTTGCTACATTTATTTTTTGTATTGGACTTTTGGCATGTCTTGTTGATCCAAGCACATTTTCAAAACCAATGCTTGATGGATTTGCTATGGCATATGTGATCGGCATTCCCGTTTACTTTGTTGAAGAAATATTTCGCAAACCCGATGGAAATGCATATAAAAATCTGTATCCTTGGTGGGCAATTATTGGCGCTATGATAGCTATGGCTTATTTCTCTGCCAATGTTCTGGCTTCTGTTATTTTCATTTTCAAAGGAAGTCCTGATCCACTCGCACTTAATTCTGTTTTGAGCACAAATTTTGCTGACAATCTTCCACTCATAAACCACTTACCTTATAATTTCAAAAATGCTATCAATAATGCATCCGATGATATTTTCTGGATAGTCAGATTGACATTTATGTGTATCGCTCTTTTATTTGTTGGTGGTACTGGTGAGGTATTTGACTGGATTAAAGCTAAGAAAATCAAACTTGAAGCAGCAAGTGTTGGCGGAGCTGGCGGAGGACTTTATCTTCTTGCTAGTATCTGGGATACAATAAAAGATTTTGTTCCGCGCTTTTTTAGGCGGACTAAAAAATAGGAGTGTATCATGAAAAAGCTATATTGGATTCTTCCTGTATTGATTGTTGTGAGTTGTATGGTCTTCGCAATCATTTACAGATTATCTGTAGATGAATTTTCGTCGATCAGTTTCAACAACTTCCCTTCAAAACTGAAAAGTTCTAAAAAAACTGTAACAATAGAGCTTGAAATAGCCGAACTGCTTGAGAGCGCTAGATTTTCTAGAAGCACACTCAAAATTGAGAAAAGCGGCTGGATTACCATTGGGGTCATTAATGGCCTTGTTGGCGCTCTTGATCCTCAGGCTAGGATTTCAAACCCAATGAGTTATCTACTGTTTGAAATTCCAGGCAAAAAAGGAAAATATCGGTCAAGTGAATTGATCGAAACACCTGTTGAACCAGGATTACTCAAAATATCTTTTAACAAACAATATTTTGAAAATTCCATTTATTCTATTGTCGTAGAAGACAATAAATATAAGTATGGAAAAATAACGCTTGGTATCAACTATAACGATATCACTAGTAACCTTGGCTCAAATCCAGAGAAATTTGTAGTTGAGGAAGGTTCTACTGATATTAAAACTGCTAATAATTCAAATAAGTATATCAAAAGAACCAAGGATTTTCTTAATGTCGGCGCTAGACTCAAAGAAAGTATTAAAGAAAGCAATGAAGCAGCTAAAAAAATAGCGGAAGAAGAAATGAAAAGTCCGAAACTAGAGACAGTTGCTTCAGCTAGAAAATTTGCAGGCGAGCATGTTAAAGTCTACGAAGACACTAGAGAAAAATTCCAAAACTCTATCACCGACTGGGGAAAGAGAAGACTGAATGATCTCGGATTTGAAATACCAGAAGAAAAAAGCACGACTTCCAAATAAAGGAGGCTATTATGTACGCACTTGGAATTGTTGCAACAATCATAACCGCTCTTGTTCTCCTTTACAAATATGGAAAAAGTAAAGATTACAAAGAGCTGATTCAAGCAGGTGGGTTGCTTACTCTGGCAATACTGCTTTTCCCAAATATGATTAAATTTGCGAATGCGCTTATTGCCGATTCAAAAGTGATAGACCCGATTATGCCAAACATTATTCTTCATTTCTGTTTTGTTTTTCCGACCACAGTCATTTATATCTACCTGAAGAAAAAAGCCCCGACCGGCCCTGTAAATCTTATGGCAGATATTCTGTACTGGCCAACCCTGGTAAGCATCGTAGGATACTACGTGCTTGGGTACGGAAATACGAACACAAATCTCTGGATTATTAACTTGATTGTTCTGACCATTGCAGTTGTAATGCTTGTCAGAGTGTCAAAAACCTGGGATGAAAAAGGGAGAGTTCAGTATGGAGTTGCTGTAACTTACTTACTGAATATAGGGATAACCTCGATAATAATGTATTTACTTGGTTATCGTCGTGGATTTATCCTGATTGAATCTACTCACTTTCTGATTGCTGTTCTTGTTTTGCAAGTCATTTTTTTCTGGCTAAGCTACGGAATTGACCCGCAAGAACAAAATATGAAAAAAAGAGCATCCTACTGGATATGTAAAGTCTGGATGATCGGTTCTATGATTGTTCTTGTAGCAATTATCATACCCATGGTAAAAGGTGATGTAACCAAAGAAGACATGATTCTCGCGGGAAACATCAACCTTGGTGAAGCCTCAATACTTCAGGTGAAAGTCGATGCAGAAATGGAAAAATGCAAAGACATCAACAAGAAGATTGTCGAGGCTAGAAAGAATAAGGATGCTATAAAGATCGAAGAACTTATAAACAATTCAAAGGCTTGTTACGCCAATATTGAAAAAATCAAGAACGAGCAGAAAGACGTAACAAGCAATGAAGAGGAGGAGGAAAAAGGAAAAGAGGTTGCAAAAGAAGAGGGAGAAGAGAAAAAGGAAGAGGAGAAAAAGAAAGAAGTGGTGGGAGTCGATGTCCTTGATATGGTCATAAATTCACTCATCGACACCAAAGAAGGTGTCAAAAACAAGACGAGTGAATATTGGAATAAGTGGAGAGGTGAGGAAAACAAAAAAGCTTCTTCATCATCCAATAATAACGTCTACACCTTCACCGGAATAGGGTTTTCTGGTGGAAAATACAACAACGGAGGTATTGAAACTCTTGTCTATAGAGAAGATTTTTTTCCAGGAGATACTATTATTTTCTCTGGTAAGCACGTTGAGGTTTATGTTGGTGGAAAATACCGAAAAAGAAACAAAATGCAAATAAATAACGTTGGCGACAAAAAAGACTATTTGTATGTAAGGGCGCCGAAGGGGGAAAAGTTTACATTAACATTACTATAATTTTATTAGGGAATTACTTTTAAGTAATTCCCTTTTTTTCATGCTTGATTTTTTTAAAAAAATATGCTAAAATAGCATAAATATAAATAGGCCTTTAAAAATACACAAAATACTATATCCGGAGGATATCATGAAAAAAATAACTATTTTTACCGTACTTATCGTGAGCTTCATGATCAGCGCTAGTGCTGAAGCTGGTTTTTTTACAGACAGAAAGCTCGACAAAGCTGAAAAGCTTATCGAACAAAACTTCACCAATGAAGCCAGGGCTATCATCATGGAAACAATCACAGACAATCCAGATGACCCTGATGTTTACTTTCGCACTGGAATGCTCTTCCTGAAAATGAAAGAACACGACAGCATGATGAAGAGCTTCAATGCCGTTGACAATCTGGGTTCAAAAAAACAAAAACAAGAAATAGCTGTGGTCCTGTCTAATCTTGCCTTCTTGAGACTTGAAGAAGCCAAAGGTAGAACCGCCCAGGAGTATTTCGAAGCAGCTTTCCGTTTTGACCCGAGCATAAAAGATAGCACAGTCAATGAAATAATGACTATCGGCAAAGACTATGTCTCAGGGGCAATAAAAGGAATTGAAGTAAACAAAAGCATCGAAAAATCCTTTGCCTACTTCTATATGGCCTCATATCTTGATAAAGGCCAAGAAAAAAATATCGGCGAAATCTATCTAAACAATTTCAATGAAAGTGGTTATACTAAATTTGCTCTTGGAGCAATTGACTTTGATCCGAGTCTTAAAAATGAAATAGTAGATGCTGTAACCAAACTTGCTAAGGATGAAACCATATCAAAAGATGGCCGCAAGAAGGTAAAAACTTTTCTAGAAAATTTGATTGGGAAAGATGAATTCTTAAAAATTTTTCCTTATGGTGAAAAAGACCTTCTTCTAAAAAAAACCTTCACTGGAATAGGATTTTCTGGTGGAAAATACAACAACGGAGGTATTGAAACTCTTCTCTATAGAGAAGATTTTTTTCCAGGAGATACTATTATTTTCTCTGGTAAGCACGTTGAGGTTTATGTTGGTGGAAAATACCGAAAAAGAAACAAAATGCAAATAAATAACGTTGGCGACAAAAAAGACTATTTGTATGTAAGGGCGCCGAAGGGGGAAAAGTTTACATTAAGTGTTGTAAAATAATAATCCAAAAGGAGAAAAACTTTCTCCTTTTTTTATTTTTATGATATAATAAAAACATGAAAAAATTATTACTACTATTTTTAATTTTTAGCTTTTTCGTGCTTTATTTTAATGTAGAAAATTTATTTGCAGAAGGATTTGATAATGAACCACCTGTCGAACTAAGCAATCCCATTGGTACCGAAAATCCTAATATTATTATTGGTAGGATTATTAATGCTATTTTGGGAGTGGTTGGCTCTTTGGCTTTGCTTATGTTTATCTATGGTGGATTGACCTGGATGCTGGCTGCGGGAAATAATGAACGAGTGCAAAAAGGAAAAGATATACTCATCTGGGCTACGATTGGTATGGTTGTAATATTCTCATCATACGCTGTAATCAAATTCATCTTCGAAGGACTAGGGGTATCAGGAACATAAAATCACGTATCACATAACACACAGCACATATCACAAAACAGACCCTTGGTCTGTTTTTTTGCTCTTCTGAAAACTAGTTTTCCTTTTTGGAAAAAGAGGTTAGTATTAATAGGTGATTATTCACCCCTCTCGTATTTAAGTTTGCATATGGGAATGAAGGTAAATTATTCACGAGATTCCCTTCCCTCGCTTCGCTCGCCGGGAATGACAAACAAAAAAAAGAAGTAATGAGCTTCTTTTTTATTATGTAATGCTATTTACAGTTTTAAACCCCTCCCCCTACACTTCGTTCGGGTACTCCCCTTTAAAAAGGGGAGAATTATGTGATACCTGCTCGTTCGGGTACTCCCCTTTGAAAAGGGGAGAATTATATGATACCTGCCCGAAATGAAATTTATTCAGGTGGGTATATTATGTGATTAAGGCTGCTCCGATTGCTCCTGCTCTAAGTCCTAGTTTTGATTTGAGGACTTTTATTTTTTTCCGCGCATCTCGACTTGCAATATGATCTTTCATAGTCTTTTTGGCTCGAGAGAGAAATAATTCATCAGACTCTGATACTCCGCCTCCGAGAATAATCATCTCGGGGTCGATCAGATTGATGATATTGGCCATGGCCATTCCTAAAAATTCTCCTACTTCCTCAAAAGTTTTCTCAGCTAGAACATCGCCACGAAAAGCCTCCTCAGCCACTGAAGCTGGATTGTTCTTGGTAAGTTTGTGATAAGCATCTTCCAAGCCAATATTTTCAGAAAAATCTATCAACATACTACCAGGCTCTCCTCCTCCTCCATTAGCTCCCTCATATATATTCTCTCCCAACCACCAAGCACCACCAATACCTGTACCAATGGTTATACCATAAACATTTGTGTGCCCTTTGCCAGCCCCGAGCATCATTTCCGCTCTAAGAAAACAATTAACATCATTGTCCATCACTACTTCTATGCCCATCATCTCTTCTAATTTACCAGCAATATCGACATTCTCAATTATCCTTAAGTTTGGTGCATTCAAAGCTACTCTCCCTTTAGCGTCCAAAACCGAAGGCACTCCCATACCTATCAAGTCTACTTTTCTTTTTTTGTCCTTGGCTTTTTCAAGTAAAGGCTCAACTAGTGCCTTGAGCATGGTCATAAAAGCGTCCAGAGTGTCTCTGGGGGTTGCCAACATATAGTCATAAATAATTTTATTGCCATCAAAAAGCACAGCACTCATCTTGGTACCACCCACATCTATTCCTATTTTATAATTTTTACTTTTTGGCATGTATTTTAAATTTTGGATTACGCTATCCTTGTCATTTCGTAGCGAAGCGGAGAAATCCCTTCGCCATCAAAATATTTATGTACAAGGGGTCTCTTCAGTTGCTTTCACTCCTTACGAGATGACAAGAAATGTTTTCCTTTTTTGTCATTCCTGTCTACCCCGTCTTCTTGCGGAGCGAAGCTAGGAATGATATGAAAAAATATATTTTAATATTTTAAAACGTTCGTATCGGAGACCTCCGAGATCCCCGGGACCTCTGAGGTCTATGGCACGTCTTTTTTAAGCTCACCCCAACCCTCTCCTTGGTAAAGAGGGGGGGATAATGAATATATACTTATTTTATCAGAAATTGTCTTAGAAGCAAATTATAAAGACTCGATAGTGCTAGACTTAGCCCAAAAGAGCTAAAAAAAGTAATAATCAAAATCAAAGGATACTCAAGACAAAAATTTAAATTGTAATCAAATACAATATCAGAAACAAAGTATCCAATTTGAAAATGTATCAAAAAAATCCACAAACTTACTCTGCCAGTTTTTATTAAAAATTCATAAAAACTAATAAAATGCTTTTTTATCTTTCTCCTATAAAAATACAAAATATTAAAAACTGCTAGCGCGTAGAAAAATCGGGCATTATAATAAAAACTTGGTAAAAATATTACAAACAAAAAATACATTACTAAAACCCAAAACCAAAACTTCATTTCTTTTCTGCCAAACTTTCCTTCCCCCAAAAAGAAATCTCTCATATGCATGCCATAAGCAAAAAAGAAAAAGAAATTAGTAAACAGCCAAGCCCCAAAAATAGTCACTCCACCCAAAACCACTGTCGAGACAAAACTAATCACAAATGAAATACTCAAAAAATATTTACTCCTGCGATATTTAGATACTAGCGGGTAGACCAAATACAACTGCAAAAGAACCGTGACAAAATAATATGGCACCAAGGCTGTGCCGTTTAAAAGCATATAAACAAAACCTAAAATCGAACTCTTAAAATACAACCCCATCAAAAGCATTACTAGAAAATACGGAAAAAATATCCGAGAAACTTTTCTAGAGAAAAATTTAGCCTTGCCATTTACTTCTTCCCAAGGACCAAGAAGCAAACCCGAACAAATAAAAAACACACCAATAGCAAAACGAGTCAGAGCATTAACTAAAACAAAAAAATAATTGTATTCAAAGTCTGGTTTTAAATGTGCGTAAAACCAAGCCATATGAATAATAACCACCGCAAAAATTGCCAAACCT
The DNA here is from genome assembly GCA_002869165.1 of Candidatus Parcubacteria bacterium. Classification (GTDB taxonomy): domain Bacteria; phylum Patescibacteriota; class Patescibacteriia; order Patescibacteriales; family UBA12075; genus BM705. Next base: position 47,138 of record PKTK01000013.1, read on the forward strand.
TTCAAAAAATCATAATACTCAATTCTCTTGCCTTTTCTTAATTCTTTCTCGCCCTGATTATTGGGGAAAAAATAAAATTTTCGCCAAGCCGGAACCAGCAAGATGATAAGCAAAAAGAGTATTAAACTAAAAGCCTCGGGTAGATACATATAATATTTTGTCATTCCCGGCTGAAGCCCGCCGAAGGCGAAGGCGGAAGGGAAGGGAATCTACGCATTGCTATTCTTTAATACGTAGATTCCCTTCCCCTGCGTAGCTTGCTTTTGCTCCCTACTCCGGCCGGGAATGACAAGATTTTTAATTGAACAATAATTTAGCCTCCTCCCAAATCAAATCATTGTCATTAGTTTCTTTTTCCCAATACCACCACTCAACTCCCCAAAGATAAAACTCCCGAAATCCTGTCTTGCGGGCAAACTCTAGAATCTCGACAAACTTTTCATGATCCATGGTCCTGGCTCTTTCATCAGCATCTAGTTCTTGAAATGGAACTGGTCCCCAAGGTTCAGCCTGAAGTTCTATTACAATCCATTTTTTAGGATTGGAAAAAAGTTTAGCTATTCTTCGCTTGAACTGGAAAAAACCTGGCTCAATCGGATAATGAATATAAGAATTCAAAGCCTCAGAATAAGTGTCACGATACATGGTGGTGCCGAAAATATCCGCCCGCTGAGCCGCTGGTACCCAAAGCGACAATTCTCCTGAATCTGTCATCAATACATCTCGTGAATCCAATGATTTCACAAGTGAAAGCTCTTGATCCAGAAAATCAGCATTCAAAGTAGGACATTCACCAAAATTAGGCAAAAATGGTTCATTTTCTAGTTGCCAATATTTTATTACTTCCCTATCTTTATACCTGTTAATTGTTTTTTCAATATAATCAAGTAATTCTTTATGTCTTTCTTCTTCGCCTAAAATTTTGGCCCAATCAGGAAAATGACACTCAGGCCAACGAGGAAGTCTACCGCCAACAGCCAAAATAACTTCCACATTCCTTTTTTCTGCCTCAGTTATCTGCCAATCCAAATAATCCCATTTGTATAAATTATTATTCTTTTCCACTTCATCCCAATACGATGAAAGTCTAATCTTCTTAACTCCCAAATCATCAAAAAGATTTAAATAAACTTTTTTCCAGTCAAGCCCAAGATCTATTGCCTGTTTATGTGAAAAAGTTACCCCATACTCAAGCTCAGACTTATCGTAAACGATTCCCTGAGAAAGCAAAAACAATACAAATAAAAATATTATCAGTATTGTTATAAAAATTTTAAATCTTTTAAATGTTTTTATGAGTCCCATCTATGAGTTAAGAGTGGCGTTGTAAATTTTTTCTATAACAAAAGTTGCAATTGCAAATGAAGCCATAATAACAACTAAACCAATAATACCTGTAACTAAAATTGATTTTGCTTTCGTAATCTTGGCCTCATCACCACTAGCATTCATCCACAAAAACCCTCCATATATTATTAAAACCAAAAATATAATACCCAAAAAACCCAAAAATATATTTATTAGATCTGCCATAAAAGCTCTAACATCTTTTACATCACTAGCACTACCTCTTTCACCATACTGATAACCAACATCACCAGACTCAGTCCCCATGCCAACCTGAGATTCCCACAAAGAATTAGCCTGTGCCACGGGTAAAAGCACGTTTAAGGAAAAAATTAAAACTAAAACTAAAGAAAAAATGTACTTGATATTTTTCATATAATATGTGTTATAATAATAATATAGGCTACGAAAATACGAATTAATACAAATTTACTAATATTAAATAAACGTAAATAAATATTTATTCTATTTTGTACCTATTTATTATACCAAAATAAACAAAAAACTCCCAGTAAATAAAAGAATCGATTAAAAATAATTCGTAAATTCGTACAGATTCGTATTTTCGTTACCTAAATGAAACTATCAACAAAAATTGCTTACAATACAATAATCCAATTCATTAGCAAATTCCTTTCAACTATAATAGGCCTAGTAATAATTGCTATTATCACCCGTTACTTAGGAAAATTTGGTTTTGGTGAATATACAGCTGCTATCACCTTCTTGTCTATTTTTGGTATCATTGCTGATCTGGGCCTTACCTTGGTTACCGTACAATTAATTAGTCAACCTGGAGCTGACAAAGACAAAATTCTCGGCAACCTTCTAGCGCTTAGACTAGTTTCGGCTGTACTACTACTTGGACTTGCTCCACTGGTTGCTCTTTTCTTTCCCTATTCTAGTACGGTAAAAATGGCGATTTTTGTAGCATCATTTTCCTTTCTTTTTATTGCCCTGAATCAAATTATGGTTGGCCTTTTTCAAAAAGAGCTTCGCATGGACAAAGTTTCAATTGCTGAAGTTGCCAATCGAATTATGTTACTTGTAGGTGTAATCATAATTGTCAAAACCAACACGGGATTAATTGGAATAATGTTTGCTACTGTCCTATCAAGTCTATTATCATTCTTCCTTCACTATATCTTTTCTCTTCCTTTTGCCAGGATCCGCTTGCGATTTGACTGGTCCTATTGGAAGGAGATCATGCATCTTTCCTGGCCACTAGCTCTAACAATTGCTCTTAATTTAATATATCTAAAAACTGACACTTTGCTTTTATCAGTGATTGAACGACCTAGCGAAATTGGTATTATTGCTGAAGTAGGAATATATGGAGCTGCCTATAAAGTAATAGATGTACTGGTAACTATTCCCTTTATGTTCGCAGGTATTATTTTACCTCTATTGACCGCCAAATGGGCAGAAAACGATCAAGAAAATTTCAAGCAAATACTACAAAAATCTTTCAATGTCATGATTATCTTGGCTATCCCTATGATAGTTGGTACTCAGATTTTTGCCGAAGATATTATGACATTGGTAGCTGGTCAAGAATTCTCTGCCTCTGGTCCTATTTTGAAATATCTGATTTTTGCTGCTGGCGCAATATTTTTTGGCAATATGTTTGCTCATGCTGTTATAGCTATTAACAAACAAAAGAAGATCATCGGTGCTTATCTTTTTACCGCCATTACATCTTTAACAGCTTATGTGATCTTGATTCCAAAGTTTTCTTATTTTGCTGCTGCTTGGATAACTATTTATTCAGAAGTTTTCATTGCTCTGGCTAGCTTCTATATTGTCTGGAAATTCACCAAATTTATTCCCAATTTTTTAGTAATGCTTAAAAGCTTACTAGCTTCTACAGCCATGCTTGGTTTAATTTATATACTAGAATACCAAGGGATTTTTAATTTAATCTATCTTATAAGCTCTGCTTTTGTATCTTACTTTGTTTTTCTTTTTCTATTCCGAGGAATAAGCAAAGAAGATATCTTAAGTTTAATCAATAAATAAAAATGAAAAATATCCTCATAATAAATACAAATACAAACAACGATTACTGGCTAGAATATTTTGATTATTTAAAAATAAAAAATTGTCAGCTTTTTTTTCTAAGCTCTGACAAAAAACTTTTAGCATCTTTAAAAAAAAGAGGTTACTGGCACAAAAAAATATTTTGTCTTTTTAAAAACAAGCTAAGTTTTTTTAAAAAAATAATTTTTTGCTTATTGCGTCCCCTTGATTTTTTGAAATCTTTTGTAATACTTTCTTATTTTAAATTATCAAAAAAAATTGATACTCTTATTCTTTTTGCAAATTCAGAAAAAATTTCATACTCAAGAGCTGCTAAACTTCTTGCTTTAAAAGTTTATTGGATAAATTCTCCAGATGCTGAACTCTCCAATACTGGCTTCTGTCCAAAAAACCTATCCAAGCTTTCTCGCTTAGCTCAAGTTATAGTTATGTTAGACAAGCAAAAGAGCAAACTCTTGGAGCAAGGTTACGACGAAACTAATATCAGCAAAATTAATATCGGTATAAAAAAGAATAAACTAGCAGAACAAAAAAATATTTTTCAAAGCATTGCTCAAAACACCACCCAAGGAAATTACAAAAAATTCTACACCGTTGGCACTATCCAGGAACTATCTGGTGATGTCAGTCACATTGAAAAACTACTTCATTCAACAAAAAACTGTCTGGATGTTATACCTCATATTCAATTAATTATTGCTGGTGAGGGTCCAGAAAGAAAAAGACTTAGCTGGATGGCTAACAAAATGGAAATCAACAATCTTGTTTGGTTTGTTGGCAACCACCGCCACCCCCAAAAATGGCTTAGTAACTTTGATGTTTTTATTTCCACCACGCCTAAACCAAATATCAAAGATATTAGCATCTTGCTTATGGCAATGTGTAATGGCTTGTGTGTAATTGCACCAAACAATGCCGGACTAAATGAAATAATCGAAAATAATCACTCAGGTCTATTGGCAGACATACCTGAAGGTGATGATTTAACAAGTAAAATTATAAACTCTCAACAAAATTTTCAAAAAAGAAAAAAACTAGGTGAAAATGCCAAGCTTTTTGCCAATGAAAATTTCCGTCTACAGGACAGTTTGGAAAAATTCTATGCCACACTTGAAAAATAATTGTTTTTCTGCTTTAATACTATAAATGAAATACGAACTAATAGACAAAACAAAAGACTATCTAGTTATTAACAAACCAGCTGGCCTACTCACACACGGGGCTCCTCATATCAAGGAGCCTTCTTTGGTTGACCAACTCATCAAAGATTTCCCCGAGATTATAGGTGTTGGAGAGGATCCGGAACGACCTGGTATCATGCATCGACTTGATAAAATGGCTTCTGGAATATTGGTTATAGCTAAAAACATGGACAGTTTTGATTCACTCAAAAAACAATTCAAAGAAAGAACAGTAAAAAAAGAATACTCGGCCCTTGTGTTTGGCAAACTTGAAAAAGATGAAGATGATATAAATTTCCCTATCAAACGAAGTAGCAAAGGCTTCAAAATGGCAGCCCTCCCAGCAACCAAAGATGGCAAAGACAATAAAGACGGGCGAAGAGCCATGACTCATTTCTGGGTCAATAAAAGGTTTTTTCACTATACCCTTATAAATGTAGCCATCAAAACCGGTAGAACTCACCAAATACGTGTACACATGTCAGCTTATGGACACCCACTTGTTGGTGATGATGTCTATGGCACCAAAAAAACTCGCATCAAAAACAAAAAAATTAATCTTGGACGAATTTTCCTAGTTGCTCGTAAACTAGAATTTCAGAACTTAAAAGGAGAAACTGTTAAATACGAAATAGATTTACCAACAGAACTAAAAGAATTTTTAGATACTATCAAATAATCCCCTCTAAAAAGAGGGGTGGCCTAAAAGGCCGGGGTGTGTCTTGCATTAAACGACTTAACACTCCTCCCCCTTCGGGTACTCCCCTTGCTAGGGGAGAATTATTCTTACTTTTGTCATCCTGGGGCCGAGCAGAGCGAGGAACCCGGGATCCAGAAAAAAAATACCCCGCTTTTCATTCAATTTTTCGTCCCCTTCCTTGTTTGAAGGAGAGGCTAGGGGTGGTTTTAAAAATAAAATTCTATACCAAAAAACTATGAAAAACATATTTATAATCTCAGGTCCATCAGGAGTAGGAGAAGATTCAATTATCAAGGGACTCAAAAAAATCCTTCCAATTGAAGTTATTATTACTACTACAACGAGAGATTTAAGACCAGGTGAATCACAAGGAAATCCTTATTATTTTATTTCAAAAGAAGAATTTAAAAACGGAATAGAGAATAATGAGTTTTTTGAATATGCCAAGGAATATAATGATAATTACTACGGGGTTACACACAAGGAAATAGAAAGAATAAAAAACAGTGACAAAATCGGAATTTGGAAGATTGAATATAAAGGAGTGATATATGCCAAAAAAATGTTTCCAAATATTATTGCTATTTTTATTAATGCACCTCTTGATATACTAGAAAAAAGAATAAGAAATAGAAGCAATGTTAGCGAAGAATATATAAAAGAAAGACTAGACTATACTAGAGAATGGTTGAAAAATATTGATATTTATAACTACAAAGTGGAAAATGAAGAAGGGAAACTAAAAGATACTATCAAAAAAGTAGCTAATATTATAGAAAAAAACTATATTGACGACTAGCGCAGAAATTATTGACAAAAAAACTAAAATACGTTAATATAACGAAAGATAATTAACGACGAAATAGAACGCTTGTGTTCTATTTTTATATTTAATAATATGTCAGAAGAAAAGAAAACTGAATCAGTAGCCACAGCTGAAGAGGTAAAAACTGAAGAAACAAAGAATATTCCTGAATTAAAATCTGGAATGGTTATTCGTGTTTATCAAAAAATTAAAGAACTTAATATCAAAGGTGAAGAAAAAGAACGTGTTCAGTATTTTGAAGGAAGGATTATTGCTATAAAACATGGCAAGGAAACTGGTGCAACTATCACAGTTAGAAAAGTTTCTAACGGAGTTGGAGTAGAAAAAATCTTACCACTAAACCTACCAACAATTGAAAAGATTGAAATCAAAAAAGAAGCTAAAATCAGAAGATCAAAACTATATTTCCTAAAACGTGGTTTCAAGAGAAAATTGAAAGAAACAATTTTTGCTAACAAGAAATAAAAACCTCATTCAACTCACATAACAAGTTTAACAATATAATTCTCCCCTAAGCTAGGGGAGTACCCGAATGGAGTGAGGGGGAGGGGTGTGTAGCCGTGGAGGTTTCCGCCCAAGGCGGACCAGGTCGGATGACCTGGCAAGTCCATTTTTATGGGCGGGTGGTGGAATTGGTAGACACGCAAGCTTGAGGGGCTTGTGAGCGTAAGCTCGTGGAGGTTCAAGTCCTCTTCCGCCCACCAAAAAAAGATTTTAAAAACAAAATAAATATCACGGATGCATAGCTCAGTTGGCTAGAGCACCTCGTTTACACCGAGGGGGTCCGGGGTTCGAGTCCCTGTGCATCCACAACTAAAAAGCTACACCGGAAGGTGTAGTTTTTTTGTTGCGGATGCATTGGGAAATCGAACCCCGGATTTGGATGGATCAAAAGAAGTTCAAAGTTAGTGGCTTGAAAGAAATAACATAAACTACATAATAAACGTATTCGACTGAAGTCGGTGAGAGTCCCTGTGCATCCACAACAAAAAGAACACTCTGAAAAAAGGGTGTTCTTTTTATTCAAATCTAAGACCTTATAGACTTTTATCTACTCCTCAAATCCTTAATCTCCACTCTTCCTCTTCCCTTATCTACAATCTCCATTTTTTGCTTTTCTTTCCAGTTGTACTTTTCTATGATCTCTTTGGGAATTACCAAATAGTAGCTATATTTGGATACTTTTGTTAATTTTGATATGTTTTTTTTCATGATTTTATTATAACACAAAAATAGTACGTACTATAGTACGTACTATGGTACGTACCAAACCCTTCTAGTTCTTTAAATATTTAGTGTGACATTTTTGTCATTCCCGGCCGGAGCGAAGCGAAGGGGAAGGGAATCCTAGGGGTGCTAGTAAAAATATCAATAAAGAACAAAAAGTAATTAAGAGATAAGAAATGTTTTATATTAGTATTTTTATTCCTAGCTCTTGCCCCTAGATTCCCTTCCCCTTCGCCATTTGCTCGCTTCGCTTGCAAGGCTTCGGCCGGGAATGACAAAAATGTCACACTAAATGTTACAGAGCCGCCCTTCCTTGCAATATTAAAGCACATATAATATACTAACTTTAATTAAATTTTATACAAATAGTTCATTGAAAAAAAGGAGAAAAGTTATGGCTGGAAGTGCTGTAGTAGGATTTCATATGGACGACCTGAATAAACCTCGTTATTGTCGACTCTGTGACAAAAACCATTCACCAGAGGAACATCCAGAGGTTCCGCCTAGACTGAAAATGCAAATTGAGTTTGAGGAATACGAAGAAATTCTGAAAAAAATTCCCCTGACAATTACCTGCCGGAAACAAATCAAAAAAAATCTAGCAGAACTCAGAAAAACCAAAAACATTACAGAAGAAAAAATTACTATTACAACTAAAAGATTCCTTGAATTAAGTCAAGCTTTTCACAAAGAAAACAATAGTGTTTTTCAATACTACCATAACGAAATGGCATGTTCTGTGGTATCCAATGCTTATAGCAGGATTATCTCAAAAATTATCATTAACTGTCTTGAAAATACACCGGTAACTGAAGGGCAGTCTAGGGTTTTACTAGAAATTATCAATTGGCTAAAAAAATTATAACAATCCCCAAAAAACCGTAAGCAAAAAACTTACGGTTTTATATTTAAAATTAGCAAAATCGACCTCTCTTCCCTTTTTTAAAAAAATAATATATAATACAAGCAACAAACAAAATATAAAACCTGGTAGATATGTGGATGTCACTCTTCATTTTATGCCGATGCTATCCAAAATCCCTCTCTTTCTCTCTCCGACAGATACTGTTTACCAGGTTTTATTTTCAATTTAAAAACCAGGAAAAAATTCATGGTTTCTTTTTTTAGGCATATCTTTTCTGTTTTTTTCTTCTGTATAGATGTGCTAAAGATAATACAATTGCCATTGCTACGACCCATTGAAATAAAGTCAGAAGAAAAAATGGTTTTTCTCTGATTGCTTGTTTGATGAGAAGCTCAATTACTATAGCTGAGATTGGAGAAAAAGAAATAACTAGTAATATTCTATCTTCAAAGCAGTAGCCAAACCCAGACTGAAGCAAGGGCGAAGCGGAAATTGTGATCATCAAAAATAAGAAAAGAAAAGAAAATATTCCTGAATAATTCTCCAAAGTTATTGGAAAAATAATACCAAACATTAAAGTAACAAGCATTGACATAGCAACAAAAGAAATAACAAAAAGCGCTTCCATGCCACTATATTCTGGTCCATGATCCTCAAAGTTTTTGGCTGATATAAACAAAAATATCGCACAGATTGCTAACAAAACAATTACACTCGAAATGTTTAAAATCATTTCTTCACCCTTTTCCTTTTATTTTTACCAAAATAAATACTCATCTCAAAAGTAATAATAGGTAAAAACACGACAAAAAACCAAATAGTTAGAAGTCTTTGAAAATCTGGTGCTAAAGAAAAATAAGAACATCGATAAAACTCAAATAAAGTAAGTAAAAACAATGAAACAAATCCTGCTTGCGGAAACCTAAGACGAAAGTTAGTTCTTTCCTCGTTTGGGAAAAACAGAATCAACACAAACAAAAGAAAACAAAAAACTATTAACGTGTAAGAATACATCTCTTCTGAAAGTATTGGTATTTTTGTGGAAACAAAAAAAGTGCCCACGAATACGAATATAGATATTCCAATTGCCCTAAGCGCTTCTGAATTTCTAAAATCTAAATCTTTTGCTTGCATTCTTTTTTTTATTATTTCTGAAAAAACACCTAGTAAAACCGCAATAATTGCAATATTTAATAATGATTTCATGTCTTCCTCCTTTTTTTAATGAACGTGCTTACAGAATATCTAATATTTTAGCTAATGTCAAACAATTATTGACAAATAGCGATTCACAAACTAAACTATAATAAATACGTTCTTTTTAAAAAAAGGAGATAGAAATGTTATATAATTTTGCAATAGTTATTATAATTATTGGCATATCAAGCTATATTTACAACTTAAAAAATAAGCATTATTACGATGAGGAAAATTGCAGTACCTTCAGGTTTGCTTCAGTGATAATTACTGAAATTGCATGGAAGCTTTGTTTGCTTGGTCTTTTTGTTTGTTTAATCTTTGCTAGTTTTTATAGGTGAGACATGACTAGAAATATCAATAATTCAACAATTGTAAATTGTTTTGAAGCAGCTAGAAGCTTGCGTGAATACTTGGTTTATGAGGAATATAATGTTTTCTCATTCCAAGCAGAAACCCAACACAAAAAGCACGAGCCTTTTATAGTAATAAATCTACCGTTTATGTGTATATTGGATAACTTGCCGGTAAACTGGGATGGTTTTCATGTAAAATATATATTTTGTGAAGACCCTGAACATCAAATCAACGAATATACGATTATTACTTCTACCAAAAAAAATCAAGCTGACAAACTACATCTTAATTTGGAGGATTTTGAAAAAGTTAAAACAATTCAAGAAAAATCTGTCAAAATACTATCAAGTATAGAAAAAAGTTACCGATTTATAAACTAAAAACCCGAGAAGCATCGGGTTTTTTAATTTGACTGGATTTTTTTCTGATTTTTAGCTAATCTATAACTATGAAGATTATTACCAATACAAGTGAAGAAACACAAGATGAGGCCATGAAATTTGCCAAAACTTTAAAAGGTGGGGAAATTTTTGGCCTAATTGGCGACCTAGGAGCTGGCAAAACTACCTTTTGCCAAGGAATTGCCAAAGGACTAGGGATAAAGCAAAATGTTAATTCCCCTACTTTTGTTATTATGAAACAATATAATATTGAAGGTAATAGCAACATAAGCAAGCTAATCCATGTTGATGCTTATAGACTGGATTCAAGTCAAGGACTGGACGCTATTGGTCTGCCTGAATTTTTTGCTAGAGATGATGTTGTAATTCTAATTGAATGGCCGCAAAACATAAAAACCTCCCTTCCTGCAAAAACCAAATATATCAGTTTTGATAAAGACAAGAAAAAAAGAATAATTTCTTATAACTAAAAACTGTCACGATGGTGACAGTTTTTTAAATATTTTAAAAATGTTATGTTTTTTGTCTATCATTTTTGATAGACACAAATAGAAAAATAATCACTCCACAAACTATCATTGTATCCGCCACATTAAAAACCGTAAAATATTTCAAATCTAAATAATCTACCACATAACCATACTCCAACCTATCATAAAGATTGCTAATTGCTCCTGCAAAAACACATAAAAGAAGTGAGGATTCTAATATTTTTCTTTCTTTGATCAATTTATAAATAAAATACAAAAGTGTTAACAGGATTAACAATATTAATATAAGTAAAAAATTGCCTGACAAAGGAATGGAAAAAGCAATAAAATAGTTTTTTACAAAATTAAACTTAAAAAAATCAGATACTAGATTAATTTCTTTGCCATCTAGACCCAAGGCCAAATATTTTAAATACCGATCTAAAACAAACAAAAAAACAGCTACTAATAAGATATAAGCTGTTTTTTTTATATGTAAAAACATTTTTTTATACTTGGCTTTGCAATTTTGTTTTACAGGCGATACAAGCAGAAGCAACCGGACGCGCTTGCATACGTTTTTTAGAAATAGGCTCTTTGCAGTATTTACAAATACCGTATTCACCTTTTTCAATTCTATCAAGAGCTGAATCAATATCTCTTAATGTTCCTTCTAACACCTTGTCAGTGGCAAGATTGGTGGTATATTCACCAATTTCCTGGGCATTTTCATCAGATTTATCACCATATTCAGGAAATTTAACTTTTTTCTTTGCTTCACCATCTTCACTTGTATCTACAATATCTTCCAAATCTTCTAAAATTTGTTTTTTTCTATCTAGAAGCTCTTCCTTAATTTTTTTGATATCTTCTTTATTTAATACATCTGTATTTGTCATATTTTTATTTTTTTAAATAAATAAAATCAGGCCTTCCATTGTCTGAAAGTAATTATATTATATGTCAAAACCTAATATTTGGCAAGATAGTCAATATTTTAGGTATTATAAAAGGGCCCATTAGGCCTCCGTAATTTTTATATTATATATGAGTCCTTTAAATGAGCCCTACCTCTAAAAAATTGTTATAATATCGCTTTTTATAGCAATATCTATAAATCCCTTTTTCAGAGCTCATTTGACTATTCAACTTCTAGTCAATATTTTTTACCAATCTAGTGGTTTTTTTCAGAAATTTTTTTGTTTTTTTTATTTTCCAGAAAAAACCTTTGTTTTGTTTTTGTTTTTGATCTTTTTAAAGATTTGTATAAATTGTGTTGAATCCAATTTTACCGATCAGTAAAAAACAGAAAATTATATCAAATTTTTTGATATACTTTTCTTAATTGTGCAAAGAACATTTAACTATTATTACTATACCATATAAATACGACTCGGTCAATCATATATTATCATTTTTTTTATACTAAAGTAAGGCAAAAATATGAACACATTTTTTATACACAACTTAAGTCTACACTAATGTAGACTTAAGTCTAAATCTTCAACAAACATATCCCCATTTTTTATGCTTTATCCACATATTAGTGTTGATAAGTCCACAATATTGTGGACTTAAATCTATTACTTATTTTAAACTGTTTAATTTTCCTCAATTTTCTTTCTATTTTAAGTCTACGCTAGCGTGGACTTAAATTAACTATTTTCTAAACAACATCCACGTTATATCATTAATACATTAATAAAAGGAATTGAAAGATAAAAAAACCATTATAAAATATACCCCAACTTAAGTCTATAATAGCGTGGACTTAAATTTTGACTTTCTAGATTCCTGCTTCCATAGGAATGACAAAAAAAGGAGTAAGGAATAACAGAGGTAGAAGTATTGTTTTGTGAAGGCGGCCACTTGCAGTGACCTACTCTACCTCACGTTCAAGAGATTCCTCGTTTCACTCGGAATGACAAAAAAATAAGGTCTGGACCGCCCAGTCATCTGACTGGGCAAGGATTCTTACATTATTAAGTGATATTTGAGGTCTGGACCGGATTCGAAGAGGCGGAAGCCTCACACCCTCAAGAATTTTAATATGATCTTAAAAAATACTGTTTTAACATTGGCATCATTTTTTTATCTATTTTTACATCTCAGGCACCGGTTCGAACCGATCCAGACTAAAAAAAGAACCCCATCTGGGGTTATTTTTTGAGGTCTGGACCGGATTCGAACCGGTGAATAACGGTTTTGCAAACCGTGGCCTTACCACTTGGCGACCAGACCAGTATATTTATTTCAAAAATTTTAAATAAAAAATTTTGAAATTTTTAACTAATTTTACTTTATAAATAATATCAGAAAGATTGATAAAAGACAAGGTTTTGATATTTTTCCTAAAATTAAAAAGGGGTCAAAATTTGCCCCTTTTTATTTTAAAATATTTAGCCGTTATTATATTTGTCATTCCTGTGAGGGTAGAGATCTCATAGCCTTCTTATTTTACGAGATTCCTGCCTCCACAGAAATGACACGAGAATGGATAAAAATTATATTTTTAAGCTTATAATTTTATTGATTCAATATCTCAATAGTAGCGTACTGAACACAAAAATCTATAGCATTTTCATGTGACAACAACCATACATCTACTCTGTCAGTATAACGCTTATTCATTCTATCTCTTACGACAAACACTCTATCTCCAAAAAGTTCTGGAATACGTACCTGGGTGCCAAATTTTAGAAAATTTGCAGCAATTGTGTATTCAATGCCATGTTCACAAACATTAAAACCATTAGCTGTAATACAAGGGCTGTCGTCAGTTTGGCCTGGCTCTGAATTATATGCGGTCATAACCACATTTTTAGTCCAAGCTATATCTGATTCCTCTTCTTCGGCTATCATATTTACTGCTGTAATATTAGCTGAAACTTCTGATTTTTGGCTATTACTAGCAAATATTTTTAAATCTGTTTTAATCATCTCTTTCATATTAACACCCTCTTTACTAAAACCAGCGTATGGAAATAATAATAATTCCATAATCATAGCCATCATAACAAATGGAATAACTGGATTTGTGATAAAACTAGATTTTTGATTTAATGTTAGCATTTTTTTAAATGTTATAATTATACTGTTATCTAATATTAGCTATTTATCTAAAAATTTTTTTGCCTTATTAAATAACATTAAATAATAACATATTTTTCTATTTTTGTCAATGGTAATACCTTTTAGTCTTTAAAAAAATAATAAACTCCTCACCTTGTGAAGAGTTTATTATTTAATTTAAAATTCTAAGGACTAGTCTTCTTTTTTCTCCGTTTTTGTTTCCTCTTTTTTGGCTTTTTCTGTTTTTTCTGTTTTTTCTTCTTTTTTATCAGTTTCTTTTCCGTATGAAAGACCTAATCTGTGTTCTTTGGCCTCGATAGACACTATAGTAAATTCATATTTTTCCTTGGCTTTGAATAGATCAAATATTTTTTGACCTGGAGCTAAGTTTAGTTGAGATATATGAGCTAAACCGTGAATATCATCATCTAAAGAAACAAATAAACCAAATGGATTTACCTTAAGCACAGTTACTTCTACTACTTGTCCAACTTTATATTTTTCTTCTACACCTGACCATGGATCTTTGATAAGATTTTTGGCTGACAAGAAAATCTTTGAATTATCAAGGTTGATAACCTCAGCTTTGATGGTATCACCAACCTTATATAAATCATTTGGATCATCGATTCTTTGCCAAGCTAATTCAGAAATATGAATAAGGCCTTCTAAATTTTCGCCAAAGGAAATAAAAATTCCAAAATCAGTAATTGCAGTAATATCACCTTCAACTATTGTTCCTACTTTATATTTTGAAATAATATCTTTTTGCTTTTCGTTCCATGCTTCTTTTTCAGAAAAGATTATTTTGTCTTCTTTTTCATCAAGAGTCATAAGTCTTACGGTAAATTCTTTACCTACAAAACTTCTAAGTTTTTCTAGAATTCTACCTTTGTCACCACCATTAATCCTAGGATAATTCTCAGGAGCTAGCTGTGAAACTGGTAAAAAGCCTGGAATTTGACGATATTTTACTAGCAAACCACCTTTATTAGCGTCCACTACTTTAACCTTAATATTGGTTTTATTGTCTCTAGCATCAAATAAACCTTGCCAAGCACGTTCTTGGCCAGCAAATTTAAATGATAGCTCTAATTCACCGTTTTCATTTTCACCTTCGATTACTGTAGCTTCAACTTCGTCACCTGGTTTTAAATTTGCGTAATCATCATCTTCTTCATATAATTCTGGGCCTCTAACAACACCTGTTAGAACTCCATCAATATCAAGCTTTACTTCAGCTTTTGAAGCAGTAATAACCTTACCTTTTACTAATTCGCCAATTTGGGGAACTTGAAAGTCCCAATCATCAAGCATTTTATTAAACTCATCATGAGCTTTTGTTTGTTTTTTTTCTTCTGACATATTATTTTATAATTCTCCCTTTTTTAAGGGGAGTACCACGAAGTAGGGAGGGGTTTAGTATATAAAACTCCCCGGCCTTCGGCCACCCCTCTTCAAGAAGAGGGGAATTATCTCTTTCTTACACTGTTTTAAATTTACCCAATAAAAAACAGCTCTTTTAACCTATCCGTCTGTTTTTTCTACGGAATCAGTTCTTTGGCCGCCTTTATTCACCAAAGAATTATATTATAGGCGCTAAGTTTTTAATATACTTAGTATACTTGATTTTTAGATTTTGTCAATAATCTATTACAATTCTAAAAATATTCTACAAAAACTACAAATTAGGAATAAAAAAACCAAACATTTTTATTAATGTTTGGTGATTATTGGTCGGGACGATAGGATTTGAACCTATGACCTCCGCGTTCCGAACACGGCGCGCTACCAAACTGCGCTACGCCCCGACTTAAAATAATGATCAATTAATTATTAAAATATATCAATCATTTTCTTTTGTCAAATAAAATAGGCTGTTTTTCCTTTTTCCTGGAAAAACAGCCTTGAAGCTATTCTTTTTCAAGCAAGTGTTGATTTTCGACAAATGCCTTTACAACGATAAT
Source organism: Candidatus Parcubacteria bacterium (assembly GCA_002869165.1). Lineage (GTDB taxonomy): Bacteria > Patescibacteriota > Patescibacteriia > Patescibacteriales > UBA12075 > BM705. Next base: position 62,788 of record PKTK01000013.1, read on the forward strand.
TGACATTGGAAGGGAAACGATTCCTAGCCAAATTGCGGGGGTAACATTTTCAAACATTTTCCACCTCCTCAAGTCGCCTGCTTTCTTTTCCGGCTGCTTTACACAAACCCAGTACCAGTGTAAATACAAAAACTGATACAATCACAACAACACCAACAACAATACTGACAATTATGTTCATTCTATTTCTCCTTTTTTAAATTACAATATTTTGATAATTTTAATAATAACATATTATTTAATATTTGTCAACTAAACCAAAAACAGCTCCTTATAAAAAGAGCTGTTTTTTATTTTAAACCTTATATTCAACTAGCTTCCACACTCAGCTGCGGTTGCTGACCCAGAGCCGTCAAATCCAAATCCAGGAGCTGGAGATACAGCTGATAGTTCTGTATTACATTCACTTGGGGCATTCTCAAAACCAGCACAAATAGTTCTAAGAAGAGTTGAAGAATCTCTGCCGCTTGAAATCTTAGTACCATTTATGACCAAAGAAGGTGAACCTGATACAGCGTACTTAGCTGCGTCATCCTCATATATTGGAAAAGTAGGATATGAACCACCCTTCCAAGTATTTCTATCATTATACATCTCTGTAATCTTGTATTCATTGTCGGTTGCAGTCACACATGAATCAAGACTGCTTTTGTTTATACCTACACTAGCCACGCACCGCTCACCATCTGCATCCTCTAAGAAACAATACAAATATTCTTTAAGCTTTTCTGGTTCGTTCTTTTGAATACAGTATTGGGCAATTTGTTCATCAACTTCCTTTTTATCATGCATAGCATAATCACAGAACTTCAGCTCGAAATCAACCTTATCACCCAAAGTATCTAATACTTGTAAAATACCTTTTTCCATTTGAGTACCATATAGACAATGACTCATCACAAATAGTTCTACTTTTGGAGTTTTTTGTTTAGAAACATCAGCCAAAGTTGCCTCTTGACTAGCATTTTGCGAACTAGCTGATGCTTCAGCTTCACCCTCTACCTCTGCTATATCTAAAGCACTTGGAAAAAATGTTTTGCCATCCAGTGACAAATAACTTTCAGTTACTTGTCCGCCTGGAACATTCACTGATGCTCGATACAGACTATTTTCTTTTACTACTTCAGAGATAGACACCTCTTGACCTTGTTGCATCAGATATTCATTAATAAAATCTGCTATAATAACTTTAGCTTCTTCCAAAGTAACCTCCTTAGCTTCGTTTTTATCTCCGACTAAATTACAGCCGCTTAAAAAAACCAAGAAAAATAAGCTTAACACAAATATTTTTTTCATGAGTTTTGTTATTTGTTATATTATTAATTATACGTCATGGAAAATGATAAAATTTCTTGCTTACTAACTCTATCATTTTTTAATACAAAGCGTCAAACAAGCACTCTCCTTGTTTAACGCTTTTTTTTTTTTATTTAAATTTTTCTTTAATTCAAGTCTAAACCCAAGTTACGCAAGCCACATTATCACCAGGGTTTTTAAAACGCATCAATTTCACACCTTGAGTATCACGTCCAGCTTGATTAATACTTTTGTAAGGAAGTCTAATAACCTGGCCCTTGGTAGAAATAATAATCATATCCTTTTCTTTCATTCCTTCCGAATTTACTACAAAAGCATTGACCAATTTTCCTGTTTTGGCTGTCACTTTTGCTGTTTTAATACCTGAACCACCTCGACCCTGTACTTTATAGAGAGCCAAATCGGTTCTTTTGCCAAAGCCTTGTTCCATTACTGTTAAAACCTGATATTTAACATCTTTTTTGTTTTTAGCGACTCCCATGCCAATAAGCATATCATCAGATTTAAGTCTAATGCCATGAACACCAGCCGCATTTCTACCCATTTCCCTCACATCAGCTTCTTTGAAACGTATAGCCTGTCCGTTGGCAGTTACAAGCTGGATATCGTCAGAACCTGAAGTGGGTTTACACCAAATAAGTTTATCTTCGGGTTTAATCTTGATAGCAATCAACCCTGATCTTCTCACTTTTTCAAATTCTTCAATTCTAACCTTCTTAACTAAGCCTTTTTCGGTTGCAAAGAAAAGAAATTTAGCTGAGCCAAGCTTATCTAACGGCAATATTGAAGAGACCTGTTCGCCTGGTGACAATTGAAGGAAATTAACAATTGCTTGTCCCTTGGCAGTTCTTGCTGCTGCTGGTATCTCATGAGCTTGAAGTTGAAACACTCTTCCACGTGTCGTAAAGAAAAGCACATTGGAATGGGTCATAGTGGTAAACATAAGCTCCACCATATCTTCTTCTTTGGTAGTTAAACCTATAACACCCTTGCCACCACGCCCTTGTACTTTGAAAGTATCTGGTACGGTACGTTTAATATAACCATCACGAGTCATTAATACCAAAACTTCTTCATTTGGCACTAAGTCTTCAAGTGAAAAATCCTTCACACCTCTGGCCACAACATTTGTTTTTCTGTCATCACCAAACTTTTCAGTTAATTTTTCTAATTCATCTTTTACAATTCCCAAAATCTTTTTAGTTGATTTCAAAATAGTTTCCAATTCCTTGATAAGCTTCTTTTTATCTTTAAGTTCGTTTTCAATTTTCAATCTTTCTAAATTAGCTAGATTTTGTAATCTCATTTCCAAAATAGCAGTTGCCTGAATTTCTGATAACTTAAATTTCTTCATCAAATTCTGTCTAGCTGTTTCTTTGTCTTTGGAGGTTTTAATTACTTTAATTACCGCATCAATATTGTTTAAAGCAATCATTAAGCCCTCTAAAATATGAGCCCTAGCCAAAGCTTTGTCTAATTCATATTGAGTTCTTCTCCTTACCACCACTTGTCTGTGTTTAATGTATTCTTCCAAAACCATTTTGAGTGTCAAAACCTTTGGCTGAATACCATCAATTAAAGCAAGCATGTTAACATGGAAAGTAACTTGCAATTGTGTTGACTTGTACAAACTATTTAGGATCTTTTTTGGATAAGCATCTTTTTTTAGATCAATTACAATCCTCACACCATCTTTATCTGATTCATCACGCAAATCTTTGATGCCGATCAACTTCTTGTTTTTAATCAAATCGGCAATCTTTTCTACCAAGGTTGCTTTATTTACCTGATAAGGAATTTCAGAAATTACGATTGAAAAGGCACTATTCTTAAGTTCAACAATCTCAGCCTTACCTCGAAGAACGATACCGCCTTTGCCAGTAGCGTATGCTTGTAAAATATCTTTCTTGTTATAAATTACACCACCCGTTGGAAAATCTGGACCAGTTACATGATTCATTAGATCTTCAACGGTTGCATCAGGATTTTCAATTAACAAATTAATGCCAGCAGTTAACTCTCGCAAATTGTGTGGAGGGATATTCGTTGCCATACCAACTGCAATACCCATAGTACCATTGAGAAGTAAATTAGGAAGCTTGGCTGGCATTACTTGGGGTTCTTTTTGAGAACCATCAAAGTTTGGTGAAAAATCAACCGTATTCTTTTCGATATCAAATAAAAGTTCCTCAGCAATTGCAGTCATCTTGGCCTCAGTATAACGCATAGCAGCAGCACTATCACCATCCATAGAACCAAAGTTACCCTGACCATTAACCAAAGTATATCTCATAGAGAAGTCCTGGGCCAAACGAACCATGGACTCATAAACTGCAGAATCTCCATGAGGGTGGTATTTACCAAGCACTTCACCAACTACAGTAGCTGATTTTCTAAATTTAGCGCCTGACCTAAGGCCCAATTGCCACATAGCGTACAAAATACGCCTATGAACTGGTTTTAAGCCATCGCGTACATCAGGCATAGCACGAGTTACAATTACGCTCATTGCATAATCAAGATAAGACTTCTTCATCTCCTCAGTGATCGCCAATGGTTCAATCAAACCATACAAAGTTTTTTGCTTACCATTTGTTGTTGTAATATTTCCTCCGTCTGCCACTACTTCTCCCGCTACAGCCTTATCCTCTTTTTTTTCTACTTTCTCTTCTTTTTTTACCTTTTTATTTGGGGCAGCCTTCTTTTTTGTTTCTTTTTTCTTTGCCATGTATTTATATTATTTATCTTATAAATTATTTTTATTGATTGATTTAATATTATTATCTTCATCAAGTTCAAATATCACATACTTATCATCCTCTGAGGCTTCGTTTTCATATTTAGCCGAAGTATAATAAGTTAAAGTTCTAGAGATAAATACGCCTCTCCTGTCCTTATTGATCTGATCTGTATCAGGGATATCTAAATTATCAATTATTATTTTTATATCATCTCCAATCTCAATTGCCTCCAGTTTATTTGTAAAATCAAGCATTTCATCCTCGCTTAAGTGTTTGAAATATTTAAGCTCTCCAGTTTCCGCTTCCAATTTTTCTTTTAGGGCTTCAATTGTTTCACTTGAACTAGTTGCTTGAAGATACTCAAACTTTTCTTCATCACCAATCTCTTCTTCTGAGTCATCAATAGAAAAATTACGAATCTCTTCTAAGTCGTTTTTTAGACCCTCTATTTCACCGCTCAAATCATCAGTCATTTTCTCCCAAGTTCCCAAAGACCCATCATCTAAATCCTGACTAATTTCATTGATGCTACTTTTCAAGCTAAAACTCCAAACAACAATAACAACTAGCATCGAAATAAGCACCAAAGTCCACAGAAGTATAATCCTGTTCTTTTCCTCATTTTTTCTCGCTATCAAAGACTGCTTACTTATCACAAAGTTATCATCTTTCTTAACTTCTTCGATCTTCTCATTAGTAGTAGCTGGCTTTTTTTTGTTGATTACTTGTTTCTTGCTATCTTTTTTCAAAACAATATCACTGTTTCGTCTTGTTCTTTTAATCGGTTTCTTTTCTACTTTTAAATCTATCTTAGAAACTCTGGTATTTTTTTTAGCAGTTGTTTTTTTTGATTTTTTTTCTTCTTTACTCCTTGTCATATTTATTTTAAAAACAAAAAAATAGTCTGATTTTGCAAACCTTTATTACTCAAATCTTATCATAATATTAGCCAAAAGTAAAGGCTTTTTTACTTAATTTTTGTGGTATTTTTTGGCTAAATTTAGACACAAAAAAACAAGTAATTTATTTATAAAAATACTTGTTTTTTTATTGTTTATTATACGCTAAGTATAACTAATTCCATATCCTCTACTGGCAGATCTTTTTTGGTAATTTTAAGTTTTTCTTCTTCTGACGGTTTAATGCCAAGCTCTTTGACAAATTTTTCCACTCCTTCTATATCGATTTTATTACCTTTAGTTTTGTAATGCATTGGGATAACTATCCTAGGCTCAATTTGAGATACCGCCTCAACGGCTTTTTTGGCCTCCAGGGTGTACTTGCCGCCAACTGGTATAAGTAAAATATCTGTGCCTTCCAAAACTTCAAGTTGTTTATTATCAAGTTCATGTCCCAAATCCCCAAGATGCACAACATTGATATCATCTACAGTAATACGATAGATTATATTATTGCCCCTATCTTTTCCTTCTTTCGTGTCATGATAGGAGGCTACTCCTCTCACTGCTACCCCCTTCACGTCATATTCACCAGCTGAATCAATCACAAATGGCTCACCTCGTAAAGACGCAACATTATTGTGATCAGCGTGATCATGACTAACCGTTACTATATCAGATTCAAAATTTGGTACTTTGAGCCCAACTGTTTTATCAAAAGGATCAGTGGTTATAGTTACTCCATCCGGTCCTACCTTGTTTTGAATTTTAAAGCATGAATGCCCACACCAAGTTATTATCATACATTTTACTGTCATTCCCGGCTGGAGTAGCGAGCGCTAGCAAGCTACGGAAGGGAAGGGAATCTACGTATTAAAGAATAGCAACGCGTAGATTCCCTTCTCTTCCGCCCTCGCCTTCGGCGGGCTACAGCCGGGAATGACAAAACTATTTTTATTATTATTTTGCAAAAAAATTATCATCTTCTTCTGAATCGCGTGCGAGCGATTCATCCGCCGCACCGGAGGTGCTTTGGGCGGAATCATCAACCTCCTCGTCATCATCGTCTTCCTCTTCATTTTCTTCCTCTTCGTCTTCATCTTCTTCATCTTCATTTTCTTCTTCATCTTCATTTTCCTCATCTTCATCGTATTCTTCATCCTCATCTTCTTCATCATCTTCATCATTTTCTTCTTCGTCTTCATCATCAGAATCTTCTTCTTCGTTGTCATCTTCTTCATCTTCATTTTCATCTTCATCTTCATTTTCCTCATCTTCATCGTATTCTTCATCCTCATCTTCTTCATCATCTTCACTACCTTTTAATACTGGAGGTGAATCAGCTTCTTCGCCTAGATAGTTTTCTCTTGGTTCTTCTTCGTTCATATTATGCATTGCCACTCCACTAACTCCTTGAGCCTCTAGACCAACTAATTGTTCTTTGGTAATCAAAATATCTCTTGCTTTTGATCCATTAGCAGGTCCTATCACGCCAGCTTCTTCAAGTTGATCCATAATGCTTGCTGCCCGAGCATAACCAATTCGCAATTTTCTTTGCAAAAATGAAGTAGAGGCTTTGCCCATGTTTACAACAATCTCTCTAGCCTCACCAAGTAAATCATCTCCTCCATCATCTCCGCCACTATCAAGTCCAGCGCCCCCTATACCACTTACTTTTTGTGAATCAGTAATTCCACCTAGATACTCTATAGTATCTGCGCTTTTCTTAATATAGCTATTTATTTTTTTTATTTCAAGTTCTGACAAGAATGCCCCTTGTAGTCTGACTGGTTTGGATATTTCGGCTGTTTGAAAAAGCATATCACCTCTACCTAGTAATTTTTCCGCTCCCAGGGTATCCAAAATCGTTCTAGAGTCAGTGCTTGAAGCTACTGAGAAAGCAATCCTAGCTGGCATATTGGCCTTGATAAGACCGGTAATTACATCCACCGAAGGACGCTGAGTTGCTAGTATCAAGTGGATGCCAACCGCCCGAGCCATTTGTGCTAATCTAATAACTGAGGCTTCAATCTCCTTGGAAGCTGCTACCATCAAGTCAGCAAGCTCATCAATAATAAACACCAAATATGGCATATTAATTTCGTGTGACTCATTATAAGTTTGAATGTTCTTATTTCCACTTTGTTTAAGCACTTCATAGCGCCTATCCATTTCATTTAGACACCATTTAAGAGCATTGATGGTTTTCTTTACATCAGTTATCACTGGCGTCAATAGATATGGCGAACCATCATAGGGAGTTAGCTCAACCCGCTTTGGATCAACCATAATAAAGCGTAAATTATCAGGATTGTTCTGATACATCAAAGAAATAATAATTGTATTTAAACAAACTGATTTACCAGAATTAGTTGCTCCTGCCACAAGCAAATGAGGCATGCGAGTGATATCAGCCAACCATGATTTGCCAGCTACATCCTTTCCTAAAGCAAGCATTGTATTTTCTTTTCTTTCTTTGTAAGTTTTGGAATTCAAAATTTCTCTAAGACCTACCATAGCCTTGGTTTGATTGGGAACTTCAACCCCCACCAAAGGCTTGCCAGGAATCGGGGCTTCAATTCTAATTGGATGAGCTGCTAGAGCAAGAGCTAAATCATTGCTTAGATTAGTAATCTTTGACAACTTAACTCCCTGCGCTGGCCTAAAAGTATATTGTGTAACTGTTGGACCTACTGCAATTTCTCCCATTTCCACAGGAATATGAAAATCCTCCAAAGTTCTTCGAATAATTTCTTTGTTTTCTTTGATATCTCCACTGGTTGGCTTACCTTTCTTGCCATTTAGAAGTTTCATGGGTATATCAATTTCAACTCCAGTTGGTTCCATCCACCAAATAGGCTCAGCTTGAGGAACTACTGGTTTAAGTGGAGCTGGAGCTGGTCTTGGTTTTTCTTCCTCTTCCTCTTCCTCCTCCTCTTCTTCTTCCTCTTCCTCCTCTTCTTCTTCATCTTCTTCGTCTTCTTCCTCGTCTTCCTCTTCACCTTCTTCGCCTTCCTCCTCTTCTTCTTCCTCATCCTCATCTTCCTCTTCATCTTCCTCTTCATCTTCTTCTTCCTCATCTTCTTTATCTAATCTGAATATTTTTGCAATTAAAAAATGAAATGGATAAAAAAGTTTTCCAATAAATGATTCTTGGCCAATAAGATTTTTAAGCGAAGTGTCAAATATTATCAAAAATGACATAAGAACAAGGCCAAGAGAAATAAAAAATGAAGCAATAAAACCAAGCCAATCAATAAACAAGGCTGCCAACCAAAAACCAAGACTTCCTCCTCCTCGTCCTTCTACCACTGCCATACTCCAAGTATTTCTGTCAATCAATAAAGAAAAGAATAAATGAACAGAAACAATAAAAAGAATCATACCAAAATATGATGATCTGCGAATTTCAAATCGCTCATCATCATAAAGCATATAGCCCCAGATAATGAAAACAACTGGCAAAATAAATCTACCCCAACCAAATGACCACAACATAAAGTGATTGATATAAACACCTGATTTTCCCGCCATATTAAAAAGTCCCAAAAAAGAAATTAACCCAAATGCAAATACTAGCAATATAAAAATTCCTTTTTTTGTCTCTTCATCAAGATCAATACTAGGTATGGTAAAAAATCTTAATAAACCTCGTTTTTTTCGTCTGGCCATAATATTTATTTTTTATATATCGTCATTTTTGACGTAAAACAAAATATATCTTGCGGATTTTTGCAAGATTAAATACTTTTAATATATATTTATTATACTACAAAGTAATAAATTAACAAAGAAATTGACAAAATAACTAAAATATGATAAAAAATACTATCAAAACTGTTATTTAACAATCTAAAATAATACCTAAAATGGAGAAATTAAATGAGGGCTAGGAAATACACAAATGATGAACTCCTTTTTCTAAAAAAGTTAAAAGGAAGACTCAATCGGATGAAATTAGTAAAAAGAACCAGAAATTCAGTAATTCGCTGGAGCAGTCCTTTTGATAAAAAAAACGGAAAATATGCTTATCACCACACTGTTATCAGTAAATTTGGCAGAGGCACTGAAATCAGTATAATTCTCAGACGCCAATCAGATGAAAAAATGATTGAATTCAGTTGCCCGCATGAAATACGCATCCAAGCAACGAACTTTGCGGTTTACCAAGGAAATAAAACTGGTTTTGACAAAACCGTAAATCACGATGATATTGGCACTGATATGTATAACTTGTTCATAGAAATATTTTTCAAGGCTTGTACAAAAGCAATTGACGAATTTCAACCAAGAGGACTTAGCTACAAACCGCGTGTACTAAAATCAATTATAAAAGATTTGGAGAAAATATAAGTGAGAAAAATGAATACAGAAGAAAGTGAATATCTGGCTTTTTTGGAAAATCTTTTGCCCAATATCAATCGCTATAAATGGATTTACAGCAATAGAAAGTTTCCTGATATATCAATAAATGAATGCAATAATTGTGAGTTTAACAAGTCCTTTACCACCATATCAACCAAACTAAAGAATAATCATCGACTTGTGATTACTTTTATTTATGATAACGATGGATACGAAAATCCATTCTTAAATGATCATTACATTGTAATCAACCTTATATCATACAACTCTCACGGTGAAAGCATTATCAGACATTCAATATATGTTTTTTCTGAAGACAAAGAAAAGGAACATTATTTACTTCCTTTTGATATTTTACTCAGCAGTTGGAATATAGCTAAAGAAGAAGATGAAATCGATAACTTATATTCAAAAATCATAGACTTACACTCACTTCTATAAATAGGAGTTAAAAAATGAAACTAAATAAAGAAGAGATCAAATTTATCACCAAGATATTTTCAAAAATTGCTGATAAATACTCTTGGCGGAAATACATCAGATCAAGAGTTCGACCTGTTTATGATGATTATTTTACTGCCAGTTCCTGTCATGATTTGCATCACTGGGTCTTGAAAGCCACAGTTGAAATTCCTGAGGGTACATATGAATTCGAATTCCGAGTAACCTGTCAACCTAAAAATTATAATGACAATACAGAAAATCCCTTTAACAGAAAAAATAAAATTTCTTTGAGTATAAGAGATTTTTATCAAGATACGGGAAGAATTGTTGTCTATGATTTTCAGTTAAAAAGCAGTTCCAAAAATATATACTATAATCTTCTTAAAGAAGAATTTATCAAACTCTGGGAATTCGCTGTTTATTGCAGGGAATGTGAAAGAACCAGTAAAAAAGATGCTCAAAAACGCTTCAATAAATTTATTGTAAATTCCTAAAAACAAAAAACGCCAAAGCTATAAAAGCTACGGCGTTTTTTCTTTTTTTAATGTATATACATTTGTTAATACGTATAAGTTGCTATTATTTCATCACTTGGATTTAATAAATATGCTTCATCACCTGAATTGTTCCAAATCGCCGAGTAAGTATGACACCAATACAGCTCTTGGCTAGTATCCTCTCCACAGCCAGTAAATACTTTAAAAGACTCTCCTGAAGCAATACCAAAATCATCAAATACATACGACTTGCCACTTCCATCTCTAATTTCATAATCATCCATACTCAAAGCCTCACCATTGTTTTGTATCTCTATATATTCATCCTCCTCTTTATCACTAGCTACCCCATCATAAAATATATTTACAATTTCAAGTTCTGACGAACTACTTGCCTTCACCAAACTATTCATTCCACCAAATTCCAAGCAAGCACCATCTGCCCATATACCTTTTTTGTTTTCCTTGGCCCGAGCTTCGGCTAATTTGTAAATCCCCGCATATTTACTAGCTACATTATAAGTATACTCGTTAGCATATCCTTCTTCTATCATAAGCTCAGCAAAATTTTTCCCATTAGGCATTATTACGTGCCTGAGAAGTCTGTCGTATTTATCTAAATTTCCTTGTGTTTCATCAAACTCAAGTTCTACATAAGTTCCTTCTAATATTGTCTTGGCGTATTCACTGGCTTCTTCACCAAAGCACTCTTCTGCTCGATATGAACTCATCACCTCTGGTGTATCCATACCTATTACCCTTACACTAGTCTTCTTACCATTTTCATAAACCAAAAAGGTGTCACCATCAACCACATAGTCAACATAGTACATTCTATTCTCTATAACTGGCTCTACAATATCCTTAGCTCCCTTTTGTGACTCAAGAAGATCAATAATTTTTACTCCTGTGGTATCAGCTGTTCCAAAACCCGTGATAGTCTCTCCGCCTATCACTGTGAAGGGCACACCTCGTATTTCTATACCATAAACTTCTTTAAATTTTTCCAAAATATCTCTATTAGCCTCATCATACCATGTCTCCATCATTACGACTTCGATATCATCTCTAGCAAGCACCAATTCATCCAAAAAGGCTATTTCATTATGACAATGCGGACAACCAGAACCGTAAAACAAATATAGTTTTTGTTTATCGTTATCAATTATTCGCTCCTCGCTCACTTGATAACTTGAGTTCATAACTATTTCAGAAAGATCACTTGTTCTGATACCAAGCCCCAGATCACGCATAACCTGAAAGGCATCCACTGGTTTTCCTAGATAATGCAAATGCAAGTCAAGCGGATTTATATAATAGGCCTCCCCAGAGGCTTCTACTCGCAAAACTATTCTTCCCGATAAACTAGCAGGAGCAATCATTTTCCAGGAAGAAAAATCCTTTTCATTTACCCCAAGCCCAAGCTCTCGCATTATCCTAAAAGCATCTTGAGGTCGAGACAAAAATATCCTCTCCTTGGTACTAGGCTCAACATACCATGCTTGCCCTTCGTCCTCAACTTGCAAAAGTATCCGTCCAGCCAAGCGTTCTCCCATATCCTGGGCTAAAACAGGTAAAGCAAAAAATATAAAAATAAATATTAATACTTTTTTCATAAATAAATTTATTTACTAACTATTATTTATTATACATTCTTAAAAAATAAAAATCTAATTAAATAAATAAAAGCTACTAAAAATATTACCCCCACGATAATCAAACCATAAATTTTCAACCTATTGTCTTTTCTTTTTTTAAGTGTCCATTCTTTTTTTTCAATACTTTCACCAAGCACTTGTCCTTCATTATCGCCTCGCTCAATTAATTCTATTTCATTTTCATTTCTTAGTTGCAAACGTCTGCCTGAACTAGAATTCTGCACTATTCCTCTAGCCAGAACTCTATCTCCCAAAGAAAAAGAAGACAAAAAATCGTTACTAGCATTTTTTAAATACACTTGTGTTTCGCCACTTTCATCACCCAAATATACTTTATCAGTTTGAATATCAATGATTTCTGCTTCTACCTGTGCCAAGCTTGCTTCTTGAATTTTGTCAATTTCCGAACAATTACATTTTTGAGTCTTTAACTCCAATCCATTTTTTATTACTTGAATATTACTTGCTTCCTTGGTTTTGACCCGCAACTCGCTACCTGTTTTAGACACTTCTCCATTCACCTCTATCAAATCTCCAATTTCCAAATCTGGAAAATCTTTGTAATAACTATAAATTTGCAAACCAAGAGAGTCATCAGATATATAAAAATATTGACTAGACAATTCTCCAGGCAGAGAGCTTACTATTCCTTGAATAGCTATTTTTTTTGATAAATATTCTTGATTTAAATCCTTAATATTTATATTATTTTTCAGTTCAAACTGACTTGTACCTTGTGCCAAAAAAACACTTCCTCCTTTTTTTTCTGAAACAGATGAATCAACAAGAATTTTATTCAAATTACTAGGACCATAGACTTCCCCCTCTTTGGTTTTTCCATATTCTTGAAAATCTATCACTTCACCGTTTGGGGCAATTAGCCTGACCTCATCATCAAAATTATTAAGTGCTATACCAGAATCCTCTCGACTAAGATTGTAATATTCACCCGCCTTCAAAAAAACATTATCGGTAAACTTGTATGGCCTTGAACCTCCTTCCATATCATCCACACTCCAATTCAAAAGATTAATATCATTTTCACTACTATTAAAAAGTTTGATATATTCTCCTTCTTGGTCACTGCCAACTGGATTAGGCAAGAATTCATCAATCTTAATATCAGAAAAATCTATTTGCAGATCAGCGCTAGTTGCTTGACTCAAGTCTAAACTCCAATCAAAAACAACCAGTTCTTTTTCAATTTGTTTATCAAATTCACCATCATTTACAACCAAAGTGACTAAATATTTTCCTGATTTGCCGAAAATATGATCAGGATTGGGAAATTCAGAATAAAAACCATCATCAAAATCCCAGAAATATTTAAGTTCGTCCTGATCAGGATCAATCGTATCACTACTATCAAAAATAACTGGCATGCCAACGAATAAATTCTCAACTACTGAAAAATCAGGAATTGGTTCTCGATTGGGTAATTCTATCTCATTTGTTTCACCTGGTGTCAAATTCGTACTCCAACTACAATCAAGATTAGGCAACACCCCCAAAAGCTCTAAATCTTTAGTCAAGCAATTCAGACTCATCCCCTCACTTGAATTTTTGTAATTCAAACTATCAATTGCCTTTTTTTTATCGATCTGAAACAAATAAACCGTATCACCAGAATTATTCAAAGCTAAATTCGTCTCATCTTTAAAAAAAACTAAATAATCATGTGAATCAATATAAAGATACCTCTCAATTCTATAATTATACTCACTCTCATCACCAAGTTGCCAACCATAAAGGTTGATTGCTTCTTCGCTTCTGTTATAAAGCTCAATATATTCTCTATCTGCATCCACTCCATCTGGATCAGGATATATCTCGCTTATAAATATAGCATTTTTTATATCTGCACTTGTTTTTAACTCATCTTCGCTAATAACATTACTTTTACCCTTGGTCACCTGACTGGTAACACAAAAATCAACTGAATCATTGCCAGTATTTCTGCCATCTTCTATACGAGCCAAAGAAAATGGATCCTTGGCTACAATTGCATTGTCACTAGGGTCCTCATCGCTCCAATCTCCATAACACAAAGAGTCAATATATACTCCACTTGAATCACGAAGAATAACAATATCCCCGGTGTTATTTAAATTTCCTTTTAGTTTTTCAATAACCAAAAACCTTTCACTCCCACTTCTACCAATAGTTCCTGTAAGGGATGTTTTGGCTCCACTTCCTTCTTCCAAAAACCAACCACTCAAATCTATATCCTCTATACTTGTATTAAAAAGCTCGACCCATTCATTCTCACCATCGATCGGGTCGCTTACAATTTCGTTTATTACTACAATCCCAGAAAAATTTATTTCTTCATCACTCGATTTTATTTTGGTATTTTCTCCATTCTCCTCCCTAACAACTTGGTTGTCTGTACTAGTGGCCTCGTTTTCCTCACTCTGCTCCAAGTCATTACTAGAGTTATCTTCTTCTTGATTACTTTCATTGTTTGAATTATTAATAATATTTTCTTGACCTGGTGTGCCACCAACATCATCACTGGTCACCCAAACACCACCAGAATTTAAAGACATTGTTTGTTTGGTGTCATTGTCTCCAGATGACCACGCGGTGCTAGCATTTATTTCATCAATTATCTCCCCTGAAGAATTTTTTAAAATTAAATACTCTCCGGTGTTGCCCAAAGCACCGGTATAGATTAACTGGGCCTCAACATCATCTACGCTAAAATCATCTGTTCGCTCAAGTAAATAATATGAATTGACATCAACAAAACCACTTAACTCAATTTCTGGGCTTCCGTCTTGCGCTACTAGCGTCAACCCGCTTAGATCAATAACAACTGAGCCAGGGTTATATAGTTCTATCCATTCATCAGAACTTGAATACTCTGTACCCATCCAGGCAATCTCATTTATTCGTAATGAATCAGAGTTAGCCTGAACTATAGCCCCAAAATAAAAAATTCCTGAGATTAAAACCCCAAGAATCATGAATAATTTAATAAAATCAATGTTTCCTCCTTGTTTGTTCATTATTTTTTTAATTTATTTTTTATGTTTCTTTAATATTATCATTTTTTTATATCTATTTCAATTATTGTTTATCAAGAACATAAATAAAAAACATTTGAATTTTATTAATATTATTTTAATATAATTATTATAAGATACAAACCATATATAATAAAATATTTTACCAAACAACTATTGACAAATTAAAAAAATTAATGTAAGGTATTTTATTGTCCGCTCTTTTATAACTTAATCAAGCGAAAAATTGCTATTATTAAACAAAAAGGGGATGTAATGGAAAGAGGAAATAAGCGTTCTAATCTATTATTTTTGCTTTTATTGTTATTTTTGTTCTGCTTTTCCGGTTGTGCTACCCCCACGGGGTTAAGATACAACTATGGTATCTTTGCGGTTGATCAGACCATTAGCGACAGCGATGGTAATGTATACGATATTTATGATGACATCAAGGTGCCAAAGGATAAAAAATGGTTGTCATTGAATTTAGCTGTACACAACCCTGATAATCTAAGATTGTTCATTGTAATTCATGATTATGATGGGGAAAAAATTAGCAAAAAGCCTTTGTGGAATGTGGAAGCATTCCAGGAAAAGCCTAAAAGTTCGGTTGTCAAATTTAGTTTTAGCTGTCCTGATAGAGGATACAAAAACACCTTGATAACCGAGATAGTTAATGATGAGGGGGAAACTTTGAAAGAATTATTCCCTATAACCTATCAATTTACTAACTGATAGAAAGTGGAGGTCAATGCTATCATTGCAGACACAAAAAAAACAAAAAACAAAAAAAGAAGAAAGGAGGCTTTAAATGAAAAGTAAGATTCTTGCAATTTTTGGTGCACTTCTGCTCACTTCTGGATCAGCTTTTGCAACAGGTGGACCCGGTGGATGTAATGGTTGTCAGGATGACTTCGCATTTGTCCAGGTCGGTCAGGATCAGGTTCAGACTTATGACGGCATTTCCTTTGGAACTCCAATGGGTGGGTTAACCATTCATGGTGGAATGCAGGCCCAGGAAAACAGTGGTATAGCGTTCAACGGGAATGGTGCAGCCTATCAATCCGAAGAGCAGGGACATGAATATGGCGGATCAGCTTACTCGCCATTTGCATTTTCCGAACAAACCGGTAGCAGCCTCATGACTGCCGATAACTTCGGAACAGTTAATAACTGCGGCTCATTTACCTCGAATGCCGAGCAGCTCTATGATGCAAAAATCGAAAATTTCAACACGATAAACTTTACAGCTTCCGGAATCAAAGAAGGCTTCGGCCAGAACATTTCCGGTTTTGCTACTCCTGGCGCCGAAGTCGGCAACAGCCTTGGGCTGAATTCCTATAATTCATATTCATCCGGTTCTTATTTTGGCAATGACTATGTCTACAACGATGGCATGGCTTATACCAATTCCTATCTCAACGGTGAAGTTGCCAACAGAGGCATGGGAATGTACGAAGGATCGATTTCCGGTTTCCAGGAAGGCAATACAATGACTGCTCAGGATGGAAATGGTACTTTCCAGATGGCCGGTCAAACTGCCATAGCTGAACTCAGTCTGGATGCTTGCGCCATGGGGAGAGCCCACATAGAAGGTGGCGCCGATATGTTCCAGGGTTACGGATATGAACAGTACAACCAGGGCAAAAACGGCTTCCAGTATCAAACTGGCTCAGTCTCAACCCAGGTGGAAGTAAGCACACACATTCACTGATATTTCAAAATGTTTCGGGGCTCTACCAATCCTGGTAGAGCCCATATATAACCTACCAAAAAGGAGAGAAAAACTATGAAGTATCTCAACACCCTGTTAGCATTATTCGCAATTTTACTTTTTACAGGAACTGCATTTGCTGGTGATATCTCCAACAATGTTGGTGCTAAATCTGATGCTAGCCAGGGCCAAAGTCAAGGCCAGACCAGCATGAATGTAAATGCCCCATCGCAAAGCACCTACGTCGACAACAAACCGACATTCGTTCAGTCTTTCGTATCCAAAGGCTCACCAACCCACCATATTCCAGCTGATATAACCTTTCCTGGTATGGTTGGAAACCTGACTTCCGGAAACGATAAAGGACCGAACTTCACCAGCATGTACGATCTGCTCAAATACAAATCAGTCGAAGTTGGTGGACCAGCAACTTTTACCCGTGAAGAACTCGAAAACATCGCTGAAGATGCCGAGAACTGGCTCGGAAATGATCCAGGGCTGGAAGCAAGGTACTATGGAGGGCAAAAACGTGAAGCCGTAGACGAAATCACTGTTCTCTTTTCCCCCACCATTATTGCAAAAACCAAAGACGGTCGTGTAAACGTATTCGTCGGCAAAAAACTTCCAGGCATGAAAGTCGCCGGCCAAATCCATTCCAGTGCTTGGGATGAGGATATTGTTTCACTTGACGTTCTAGCAGTTGCTTTGATCGATGCCATGAATAATGGTTGTAACGCAGCAGACGTTACCACTGAAGACGTAGTTGATGTTCTCAAAGTTGGGAGCTGGGGTCTCGGTTTTAACATGAGCGCAGCAAGTGCAACCATGGACTCTGGTCACAGTGCAATTTCCAGCGCAGGTGGCGGTGGAACAGGCGTTTCAGAAAATGAAGCCTATCATGCAAAGAAACCTTATCTGCAAATGGCCGTTGGAGTCAAATAAATAAATTTCGCATAATAATTTTAAAAGAAGTAGCCAATCACTACTTTCCAAGAGGTAACAAACAGTTACCTCTTTTTTATTTTCCCTTGAAAAAATAAACAATCTCCTTTAATATAATAATAAACAATAACAAAGGAGAGAAAATGAGGAATATTTTTCCAAGTCTAGAAGAAACAGTTCTTTCTAAAATAAAAGAAATTGATAATTTGATTCAAATCTTAGAAAATATTAAACAACAAGAGGAAGAAATAAAGAGCATAGCAAGCAAATTATTAAATAGTAAACTGAAAGCTCATAAAAATGAAATTAAAAAGTATTATTTGCATTCCAAAAATACTTACAAAGAACTTCTTTTAATCTGCATAAAAATACTACTTGACGAAACTAGAAAACAAGGCCAAGTTGCAAAATCAAATATTGATTTTGAAACAAAAATCAAAAAACTTGAAGAAAAACTTGCAGAAATTTAAAATTCAAAAAACCCGTAAAAAAAATTCGGGTTTTTTTATTTCCTTTGTTATTTCTTTAGATATTAACTAATTAAATAACAACTCCATTATTGAGGAGACTTGATTGCCAAAAAAATTAATCTTGTGTCAATCTATCGCCTAATAGTTATCTCAAAACAAACATGCTAGGGGTGTGTTATATGTCTTAAGAATTGTACTTTTCACAATCTAACACCACTTCCTCCAACAAACTGGAGTACTCTCCTCAAGGGGGTGATTTTTATTAGTAAATTTTTTAACACATACAAATCTAAATACCGAAAACGATTCAAAGAAAATAAATTTCAAAAAAAAGCAACCAGCTTTTTCAAGCTGATTGCTTTATATTTTTTTCATTTATGTTTTTAGCTTATTTTTCTTAGTTCCCCACTAATCTTTTATAAGACTAATTCTATTATATACAAAGAAAATTAAAACAATATTAATTTAAGCTACTTAATTGTTGCTTCAACCAAAGAATTCAAGACAAAATTGGCAATAGAATAAGAAGACAGAACTATTATTAGACCAGTCACTGCATTTACAAGTGTTTTTTTAGCCTTGGTGACTTTCACTACATTACCAGCCGATGTCATCCATACAAAACCGGCATAAATCACCAAACATAAGAAAATTATACCAAGTAAAGACAAAACAACCGCAATCAAACCACCTACTATAGCTCCAATTCCTTGAGGTTCACCAAACCCAGCCACTCTGGCGGTTTGCTCTAACATTTCCATTATTAAACTTGTATCCATATTATCTTGTTTTTACTTCATCTAACTTAACTGACAAAAGCTTAGAAATACCATCATCTCCCATAGTAACACCATACAGAATATTTGCCCTTCGCATGCTAGCACGATTGTGAGTAATCACAATGAACTGAGTTTTGTGAGATAGCTCATCTAGAATCTTAGCTAGCCTTTCTGAATTAGCCTCATCAAGTGCTGCATCCACCTCATCCAAAACTACAAACGGAGATGGGTTGGATGAAATAATAGCACAAATCAAAGCAATTGCAGTTAAGGCTCGCTCACCTCCAGAAAGCATAGAAATAGAAGTAATTTTCTTGCCTGGAGGAGTGGCTTTGATTTCAATTCCAGCTAGACCTGTAGCGTTATGTTTTTGTAAAAACTTAATTTTTTTAAGATCCGTCAAGTTTACCTGTTCATCTTTTTTCTTTTCTTCAGCTTCAGTCTCTTTTTCTTTAACATTTTGCTCTTCCATTACCTTGTCAATCCGAGCAGATCCTCCATTGAAAAGAACCTTGAAATATTCCTCAAATTTCTTAGCAATCAATTTAAATTCCTTGTCAAATTTATCCCTGATCACTATATCTAACTCCTTGATCACCTTTTCAAGTGAATCAATAGTTTTACTCAAGTCACTAGTTTGATTTTCCAAAAAGTCATATCTCTCTTTTGTCGATGTGTATTCATTTTCAATAGCTGGATCAATTCCGCCAATTTGCTCAAGTTGTCTTTTGATATAAGTGATTTTTTCCTTAGCTTCTGCTAGATTATCCATTTTCTCGTCTGTGTCTTTTTTTAGGGCCTCCATACTGCCTAGCTCTTCTCGAATCTCAATTTCCAAATCTTCAAGCTTGGTTTCATGACGAGTTGA
The DNA here is from genome assembly GCA_002869165.1 of Candidatus Parcubacteria bacterium. Taxonomy (GTDB): domain Bacteria; phylum Patescibacteriota; class Patescibacteriia; order Patescibacteriales; family UBA12075; genus BM705. The sequence continues at coordinate 82,490 of PKTK01000013.1, forward strand.
ATCAATTTTAATAGCTTGTAAATTATTATTCAAACCATTGATCTCATTTTGCAGATTTTGCAAATCTTTTTGCAGGGCAAAAAGTTTTTGCTTTTGTTCATCTTCTTTTTGTGATACTTGAGATAGTTTTTCTTTAACCCCTGCAATCACCTCTTCTTGTTTTGTTAATTCTTTATTTAAGTCTTCTAATTCTTTTTCTTGTTTGCCATCTCCGACCTCACCAGAATAAGTGCTAATCTTTTGTGTGATAGCTGTTTCTTCGCTTTTTAGACTGGCTAATTTTTCATTTTGTAGTTTGATTCTTTCTCCTTTTGAACCAATTTGCAAATTTAGCTCGGTTATTCTTGCGCTTAGTCCTTCCTTTTCTTCACTAGCTTTTTCAAGGGAAAGATGAAGCTTGGTCCATTCTTCATTTGGACTTTCATCACTTTCTTCTTCTTCGGTTAATTTAATAGCTTTTTCAATTTCCTCCTCAAGTTCTCTGGCAACTCTCTTGATCTCCTCAATATCATCAAGACTTACTAATGTTTTTAACTTGGCTGAAATTACAGCTAGCTGCTCCTTGATGTCCTCGCTCTCTTCAGTGTCTGCTTCAATCCCAATCTGCCTTAAGTCATTATTTATTTTTTGGATATTTTTGTTTATTGTTTCTTTTTCACTATTAAGTTCAGTCATTGCTCTTTTTTCCTTTTCTATTTCTTGCTCAAGAGACTGAACATCGCTGGCGATATCAGTCATGCTTTGTCTAATATCTTCTTTTTTATTCATAAGGAATGATAAATCAAACTTTCCTTCGGCTTCTAGTTTTACTTCAATTTGTGCTTCAATTTTGGCAATTTGCCTAGTTAGCTCGTTCCGCTTGCTTTGCTCTCTGGATAGCTCAGCTTGTAATTCCTCAAATTCACTGCTTCCCAAACTCTCATTTTTCATTTTTTCAAGATCAGCGTTTAGTCCTGCAAGTTTCTTGTCTTTGGCAATTTTATCTTTTTCAATTTCTAGATATTCATCATTAGCCTTTTTAAACTTGGCACGTAAATCGTTCCATATTTCTGAATAATACGCAGTTTGCAAATCTTCAAGCTCTGTTTCAAGCTCACCTCTTTTTCTTAGTTTATTAACTTGTCTGGTTAAACTTTTAATTCGTGGCTCAATCTCCTGAACCAACATCTGAGCTTGTAGTAAATTCTCATAGCTGTTGCGCAATTTATTCAAAGCTTCATCACGCTTGATCTGATACTGCTTTACTCCAGTGGCTTCATCAAAAAATTCCTTTCTCTCAGCCAGAGAAGTGTTCAAAAATCTCTCCACCATACCCTGACCAATCACTGAGTAAGTCTTTTGTCCAAAACTAGCCTTGGCAAGTAGCATCTGAATATCAGCCAATCTTACCTTGGAGTTATTGATTAAATATTCAGAATCTCCGTTTCGATACAAACGACGAGTCAAAACAATTTGCGAATAATCAATTGGTGCTTTCTTGTCTTCATTATTTAAATGTAAAGAAACCTCGGCCATACCGAGTTTACCTTTCTTGTCGGAACCAGAAAAAATAACATCTTCGCTTTTTTTACCACGAAGTGTTTTCATACTTTGTTCACCAAGTGCCCAACGAACTGAATCAGCTACATTTGACTTGCCTGATCCATTTGGTCCAACTACTGCGGTGATTCCCCGCTTGGTTCCATCCAACATTCCAGGAAAAATCAAGGCGTTCTTATTGGCAAATGATTTAAATCCTTGTACTTCAAGTTTTTCTAAAAACATATTTCTTTAGCTTTTAGCTTTTAGGTTGTAGCCTTTAGGTAGAATATTAAAATAATTGCCCATAAAAGCTAACAGCTAATACCTAGAAGCTAATTCTAATTATACAATATTTAAGAAAAAAATAAAAACAAAATAAAAAAACGGTAATTTCTGCAAAGAAATTACCGTTTATTGAATTTTTTTAGAGTATTGTTGCTCCAAGTTCAGCAAGTTCGGATCTTTCACCCTTTTTAAGCTCAATATGAGCATAAAGCCTTTGGTCTTTCATTTTATCAATCAAGACACTTAGGCCATTGGAATTAATTCCCAAATATGGATGATCAATTTGACAAATGTCTCCTGTAAAAATAATCTTGGTTCCTTCACCTGCTCTTGTGACAATTGTTTTAACTTCATGAGGTGTCAGATTTTGCGCTTCATCAACTATCATATACATCTTCACAAGAGACCGGCCTCTAATATAAGCCAGTGGTTCAATGATTAACTTTTCCTCATCCAACATCTTTTGAAGTCTCTGAAACATTTCGGACTTCTCAGGAAATTGACTCCTTATCACAGCCAGATTGTAATACAAAGGCTGCATATAAGGCTTAATCTTGCTGTTTATATCTCCAGGAAGAAATCCAATGTCTTTGTTTGACAAAGGAACAATTGGACGTGCTAAAACTATCTGACGATAGGAGCTCCTAGCTTCAAGCGCCGCTGCCAAGGCCATTAATGTTTTACCTGTGCCGGCTTTCCCACTAATAGTGACCAGCTTAACCTCGGGATTTAATAAAGCGTGGACAGCAAATGATTGTTCGGCGTTTTTTGGAATAATCCCATATGCCTGTCTTTTAGAAACATGACGAAAAAAATGTCCTTCCCGCTCACCATCAGATTTAACAAAAGTTGCCAATGCAGATTTCTTGCCATTTTTCAATACAATAAACTCATTACAAGAAAACGAATTGGATTTTAGATTAAAATCATCTACAGGAACACACTTACCTTCTTCATACAGACTATCAATTGCTTGAGAATTTACCCCTTCCTCCAGTCGACTTCCCGAATACAAATGCTCTACATCAACATTGTCATTCGAATAATCTTCAGCATTTATCCCAAGCATGCAAGCTTTCATCCTGAGATTCACGTCTTTTGAAACCAAAACAACTTCCTCGTATTCTTTCTCTTTTGGATCAGCAGAAAAGCAATAAACAAAATTTAATATTTCGTTATCGTCTTTTTTCTTTCTAGGGAATGCCTTACTTAGATCATTATGGTATTCATACTTATTGGGTTTGAGACGAATACAACCTCTGCCCTTACCAAGACTTACTCCTCCATTAAACATTGCCTTATCGTCAAAACTAGCAATGCGTCTGGTGAATGCTCTGGCATTATAGTTGTTTGTTACATTTCCTTTCTTAAAATCATCAAGTTCCTCCAAAACATGAGAACAAATAATAATATCATGCTCTTGAAAATGTTCAGTACAAGAACTATCATGAAGGATTACATTTGTGTCAAGGATGAAAACCTTTTTCTTGCTACCACCTTGTTTCTTGGGCATTTTTCTTCCTTTGGGCTATAGGTTTTTGATTTTTCAGCCGTTTTATCCTCTATTTAATTGCCCGCTCCCGGCGAGCATTTGTTATCAATGAACTATTTTTTTCTTAATATTAGCATAACATAAACATTAAAAAAAATCAATACAAAAACACCGCCCAATTTAAGAGTCCTGGCGGTGTTTTTGTTTCCTGCCTACAGTTCCTAAAAAACGTATAGGCAGGTTATTATCCCCATGCTCACCTATTTTCAAAGAAAATAGGTAAGAAAGAGAGGGCTTGTGAATGTTTTTCTTTTACGTTCTATCTTCTATTACTTCTTTTGCTTGTTGTTCGTTTTAGTATCTCCAACTTAAAACAAGCCCTTTTAATAGCTTTTTTAGCTATTTCTTGCTTCCTTTTTTTAAAGAACAGTTTGTTTTTTAATCTTTTGCGTTCAAATTTTACTGGAACGACTTATTTTTTATTTTATTTTACTAAAATAAGCTAACATTAAACAATTTCTGATTTTTTTTCTATTATTAGGGTATTTACTCCAATTTCTGAATGATTTATATAATTTTTAAAATTTCTTGTATTGATATTCTCTAACATATATATCTGAAAACTTCTAGAATTTTGACTAATTTTAGTACTTTCAAGTGACTGATAGGTAAAACTAAGAACTAAGGCTGAACTTATTACAATAAAAAAAGCAATGGACAAACTAAGGAAAAGTCCAGACCAACTGAACTCCTGCTCCATTGCTTTCTTTTTTATTGTATTGTAATACTTCCAGCCAATGTGACCAATAACTTCACCTTGGTTTTCAGTAATATTAGTGTATGCGTTCATTTTTGTGTTTTTGTGTTTATTTTTGCACTTAAATCCACAATACTGTAGACTTAAATCTATTATAATTGTATCAAATATTAGTATTTTTGTCAATGTGCATAACTTAAATAATTGACATATTTTAAATTATTTATTATAGTATTTACAATAACTTGTTCTTTTTTAATAATAATTTGGAGCTAAAAATTAAAATAACAGATGCACTAATTATAGGAATTTTCTTATTTTTTTTAAGCTATGCAACGGCTTATAGTGTTGAAATAATTGTTGAATTCTTTGGAGGGACTATAAATTTTAATGGGTTCTTAAAAATGATGATGTTTGTAATATACACACCTTTCTTTTATATATTTGCAATACATAATTCAATAGAACCAAAAAATAAAGAGCTGTAAAAGGCTCTTTTTTATAAAATACATAAAATTTATTTTACTAAATATCCCAAAAAAGCCCTTGAATAGCGTTTTTCAAAAACTTTATTTTCTTTTAAAAAGGTGATATAGTTTTTGAAAGGAAATTTGTCTCCTTTTTTTGTTTTTCAAAAATTGTATCTGTAGCTCAATTGGATAGAGCACTTGGCTTCGGACCAAGGGGTTGTGGGTTCGAGTCCTACCAGATACACAAGTTTTTATACTTAAAATTCATAAAAGGCTGGGTAGCTCAGATGGTTAGAGCGCGGCACTCATAACGCCGAGGTCGAGAGTTCAATCCTCTCCCCAGCCACATACTTAATTCGGATTTTTGATTGTGGATTGCGGAGCTACAAATTCCGAATTCCAAAATCAGAAGTCCGAATTTTGATAAGCGCCCATAGCTCAGTTGGTAGAGCAGTTGCCTCTTAAGCAAATGGTCGCAGGTTCGAATCCTGCTGGGCGCACAAAATAAAGCGCCGCCTGAATAGGGCGGTGTTTTATTTTGTGTGACTAGCAGATGAGAACCTGCTCTGAGGTGCAGGGGAAGAATAAAAGACAAGCTATTTGCAAAAATATTATCAAAAACTAAACATGTTATTTTGATGGTGTGAGGCTTCCGCCTCTTCGAATCCTGCTGGGCGCACAAAATAAAAGACGTCTCGAAGAGGCGTTTTTTGTTTTGTGTGACTAGCAGATGAGAACCTGCTCTGAGGTACAGGGGAAGAATAAAAGACAAGTTATTTGCAAAAATATTATCAAAAAACTAAACATGTTATTTTGATGGTGTGAGGCTTCCGCCTCTTCGAATCCTGCTGGGCGCACAAAATAAAAGACGTCTCGAAGAGGCGTTTTTTGTATTTAAAAAAATTTTGCAAAAAAAAAGAAGGGCCGTACATTTTTGTACGACCCTTGCACCAGTTATGTTTTATGTTAGAGTCAGAGCATTTTACCTCCATTTTTCTGGGCAGATTCCAGGCGCTTTTCGTTTGGCCTGGATTGGATTTATGACATTTTTCTATGACCGCTGCAATGACCTCGTCTTATCGCGGCTCCCTGCTCCAATACCTCTATGGGTATGGGGGGGAGCAAGCGCATCATTTTTGACGTTCCAGTTCATCGCAGTACTTCCGAAATGGTGCCGAATTTACTTATCGACCGGTGACTTGAGATTTTCAAAGTTTTTAGATGGTCAGTCGCATCTGTTCTCCTCTTTCGCCGGAAGAATTGTGCCAGAGCAATTCGTTGCTCCCGAGCACAGGAATGAAAGATTACCGGGACTATCCAAGGTGCTGTATGGAGCAGTTCCATGACAGCGGGCTTAATCCAGTTCTTCTTCAGGTATTGTCTGCTTAAATCTTTACGGCGGGTCTTTGTTTGGCACGATTGCCTCTTTGTTGAGGTTAAGGTTTTTTGCGGTTTCTTTAAATGTACTTACATCTTTTTCTTATCGCGGCCCTCTTGGCCTGCATCGATGCATAATTGTTTTCACTATATCATATATAAGTATATTTGTCAAGTATTTAATTTTTAAATTTAGGTTATTAGCTAAAATTAAAGAAAAAATGCCTTGATTATTTTATAAATCAAGGCATTTTAGTTTGAATCACAAAAAAATAATTCCCTAAAACAAATACTGTCTTTTTGTGAAAAAATAATCTATTTTTTTCATACTCCTTGTTCAGCACTTTTAAGCTTACTCCCAGAATACTAAAAAATAAAAATATTTGCTTTATTTCCTTATTATTTTGGATTCTTTATTAACAAACCATAACTAAACCTTATCGAATACTTCCGCCCAGAATAGCTGATTTGTTAATAAAACGCGGAAGTTTTTGAAACTTCCGCGACTACGTGATGGATTTAGCCAATAATTTATCTTGGTATCCGGTCAAGTACCTTGAAAAACTACTGACAGACAGAGGAAATTTTAGCCAAATAAGCTCTTCCGCACTGGTTTGTGTATACGCTTTTCTATCATGAATTCTTTTTTTTGTTTAAAATTAACATTTTTTCCTTAACCTCCTCCAAGGTTGTTTTCTCTATTGATATTTTTATTATGTGCGTCAATAGAGCGCACTTGAATCAGGTAACCATAGTCACTCCCGTTTTTGTTTTGGAAAGAGCTTTTTAATATTTTAGCCGATTTTTTTTATTTTGTAAAGTTAGCTATTTTGTTAAGACTAAATAATAATTGTATTTATCTGTAAAAATCTTTTTTTTCTTAAAACCAGCTTTTTTGGCAATTTTTTTGAGTTGTTTTTTGGAAAAAGCATGATAATATCTTTGTGATACTCGCTCACCTGCTTGATTCTTCCAATCCCACAAAATATCTCCAAAATCCATTTTATTTTTTCTAATCAATTTAAGGAAAAAAAAGCGCCAAATTAGTTTTCCGTATGTTTCATGACGCCAGAGATTCCAAACTGTGACTACCACGGTTCCACCTTTCTTGGTCTTGTTCCACAGCTGTCGCAGAGCCTGAGTTTGCATTTCCTGCCCTGGCAAATGATGTAAAACAGCAATTGAAAATACAAAGTCAAAGTCATACTCTTTGACTTCGCCCAAATTTAATATATCTCCTTTTCGAAAATCTGCATCTTTATAATTTTCCTTAGCATGACTCAATAATTTTTCGCAAGTATCCAGGCCAATATATTTTACTTCTTTCCCTATAAAAGCTTCTTGGAGTCTACCATTACCACAACCAACATCAAGAATCTTGTCACCTGATTTAACCTGTTTGGTGATTTTGATAAGCTCATTCCAAAGAGGAAACATATTCTTCTTTCTAGTTTCGTTGTACTGATCTGCTATACTGTCATAGTTTCTCTCAACAATCTTGAGTAACTCTTTTTGTGTTTGTTTATTCATTTATACAATTTGTCATCCTGGGGTTACGAAGCGAATACGAAGGAGAGCCTCAAAATGACAAAGAATAATATTTTTTAAATAGTATTATAAATGGAGTATTAATTTAATTGTATCATAGTCAACTGTTTCTCCCAATTCTTCATAAATTGGTTTCAACTTTTCGTCTCCTACTTTTTTAATAGCTTTTTTAACTGCCTTGATATCAGCATCATTTACTAATTTCTTGATTTCTGTTTTTGGCAATACTTTTTTGTCTACTAAGTAAGAAATATGGTCTACTACAGTAGATTTTTTGATTCCTCTTTCACTAGCAATCTCATCAAGACTTAGACCGCGGTTATAAAGCTCTAATGTTTCTAATTGAGTTAGCTTGGTGCCAAGCATGGATCCGCCTGATTTGCTTTCAATTTTTTCTTTTCGTTTTTTTATATATTCACTTCTTTCTTCTGAGTGATAAGAGTTCAAACATACATCACATCTTCCACACTTACCGCTCATTTCTTCACCAAAATAATCAAGCATATACTTCTGTCGACATATTGTCTCATATACATAATCTTCCATTCGGTCTAACTTCTCATAAGCTTCTCGCAATTTTTTCTTGAGCCCGAGATCCTCTAATTTTATTTTCTTTGGTTCTTCTTTTTGTAGTATCCTAATCTCACTTCCTCGAAAAGGAGGTTTGTACTCGAACAAATTTTGCTCAACCATTTTTTTAATAACCCGTAAAAGCGAATCCTTCTTTATTTCCAGGGTATCAGCTGTTAATTCAAGATTGATGTCCCAACCATTTTCTAGTTCACTGGTGTATTTATCTTTGAGCTTAGAAAATATTTCTTTTTGTTTTTTTGCTCTGGGACTTATCTGATCCATTATGTAATCAACATTCTTGAGTGCTTTAATATAAGCTGAACCTGTTTTTTCACTAGAACGAGAAACCAGACCAAGTTTTTCCAAAATCTTAATACTTGTACCAATCGCCATATCAGGTACTGTTCCCAATAACATCTCGGCGATTTCAGCATAAGTGATCATTACGATGTCAGTTTCGTAAGAAAGCAAGATATTATAAATCTCTCTAATTATTTCAGGTGGCGGATTATCCCCTTTGATAAAAAATTCATGCAAATGCCTGTCACGCGAATTAAAAAGAAGCATGCACAAACTAGCCTTACCATCTCGACCTGCCCTACCTGCTTCTTGATAATATGCCTCAACTGTTCCTGGCATATCATAATGCACTACATAACGCACATCCCTCTTGTCAATTCCCAAGCCAAAAGCATTGGTAGCGACGATTACTCGAACATCAGACTGAAGAAATCTATTCTGTACCCACTTTCGATCATTTGCTTCCATGCCAGCATGGTATGATACTGCTTCAATATTGTTTTCTAATAAAATTTGCGTCAATTCATCTACTCTTGATCTGGTGCTAGCATAAACTATACCCGTTTCCGTAGGAAAAGAATTTACCACATCCATGACTAGTTGTGGTTTTCTTGCTTCCTTGGCCTGAACTACACCAAACTGCAAATTTGGTCTCCTAAAACCAGTTATTACTCTTTGTGGATTTTTCAAATCAAGTTGTTTTATAATATCTTCCTTTACTTCAGGTGTAGCAGTAGCTGTAAGTGCTACCACGGTGGGATTGTTTAAGTGATCAATAGCAAATTTGAGCCTGGTGTAACTAGGACGAAAATCATGACCCCATTGACTAATACAATGCGCTTCATCAACGGCAAATAAACCAACTTTAATATTTTTCAAACTATCTAAAAAATGCTGATTATAGAATCTTTCAGGGGCAATATAAAGCAATTTAAAATTTCCCAGTTTAACCCCTTCTAGTCTCTTTCTTGTTTCATCCAGACTGATAGATGAATTAATAAATGTTGCTGGAATACCAATATCAGTCAGTGAATCGACCTGATCCTTCATGAGAGCGATTAAGGGAGAAATTACAATAGTAACACCTTCCATTACCAAGGCTGGCAGTTGATAACAAAGCGACTTTCCACCTCCAGTTGGCATGATCACTAAAGTGTCATTTTGCGTTAACAAATTATCAATAACGTTTTCCTGCCCAGGTCGAAAATCATCATAACCCCAATGAAGTTTAAGTAATTCTTTAGCTTGTTGTTTTTTGTCATTTATATTCATAATACTCATATTAGCAATAATAAAAAATATTAGCAATTTCACTTGAAATTAGCTAAAATTATTGCTAAAATAGTATAACATTAATTATAGATTCTTGAGACTATTAAGACCATTGGGATCCTTGCTCAATCTTAAGGGTTCCAAAAATCACAAATATCTCAAGAATCCTAACGCAATTATATGTCTAGTGATATCCAAATAGCTCAGAGAGCTAAAATGCAAAAAATAAAGGAGATAGCTAAAAAAATTGGCATTAATGAAGATGAATTAGAGCTTTTTGGTGATTATAAGGCAAAATTGTCTGATAAGCTCTGGAATAGAGTTAAAGACAAACCAGATGGGAAACTAGTACTAGTAACAGCTATTAATCCAACTCCAGCTGGAGAAGGAAAATCAACCACTATGGTAGGGCTCGGTCAAGCCATGTGGAAAATAGGTCAAAAATCAATTGTGGCAATTCGTGAACCAAGCATGGGTCCAGTTTTTGGTATCAAAGGTGGTGCTGCTGGGGGTGGACATGCACAAGTTGTTCCTATGGAAGATATCAACCTTCACTTTACAGGTGACATGCATGCCATAAGCTCTGCTAACAATCTTCTCTCAGCTATGATTGATAACCATATTCAACAAGGAAATGAACTAGGAATTGATACTCGACAAATTACCTGGAAACGTTGCGTTGATTTGAATGACAGAAGCTTGCGTAATGTTGTAGTGGGTCTTGGTGGCAAAATGCAAGGAGTGCCAAGAGAAGATGGTTTTAATATTACTGTTGCTTCAGAAATCATGGCTATTCTTTGTTTGGCTAATGATTTGGATGATTTAAAAAATCGACTAGCAAATATTATTGTCGGCTATAATCATGACGGAGAAAAAATTACTGCCAAGGACCTACGCGCTGAAGGTTCTATGGCTGTGATCCTGAAAGATGCTATCAAGCCCAATCTAGTTCAAACTTTAGAAAATACTCCAGCCATCATGCATGGTGGGCCTTTTGCTAATATTGCTCACGGTTGTAATTCTGTCCAAGCCACACGTCTAGCGCTCAAATTGTCTGATATTGTCTTAACCGAAGCTGGTTTTGGAGCTGATCTTGGGGCGGAAAAATTCCTAAACATCAAATGCAATCTTGCCAAGCTAAAACCTAATGCTATAGTTTTGGTAGCCACACTTAGAGCACTTGCTTATAATGGCAAAAACAATGAAGACAAAACCAGACTTGAGTCTATAAAAAAAGGGATAGTAAATCTAGAAAGGCATATTGAAAATTTACAAAAATTTGGTGTACCTGTAGTAGTTACTCTAAACGCTTTTACCGAAGACGAATCAGAAGAAATCGAATTTGTAAAAACTTTTTGCGAAAAACTCGGTGCTGACTTTGAAATATCCGAAGTTTGGGAAAAAGGTGGTGAGGGCGGGGTCAAGCTAGCAAAAAAACTAGTTACTACGCTTGAAAATAAAACATCAAATTATGCGCCACTTTATGACATTAACTTAAGTATTCAAAATAAAATTGAAATAATTGCAAAAGAAATATACCGAGCAGAAAAAGTAAACTTCTCTCAAAAAGCACTTAAAAACATTGAACAAATCAAAAAACTAGAAAAAGACAAGTTACCGATATGTATGGCCAAAACCCAATATTCTTTTTCTGACGACCCCAAGAAACTAGGTGCTCCTAAAAACTTTGAAATCACCATCAGAGAACTTAGATTATCGGCTGGGGCTGGATTTATTGTAGCTCTAGCTGGTGATATTATGACCATGCCCGGGCTACCAAAAAAACCAGCCGCTGAAGAAATTGGTATTAACAATGAAATAATTGAAGGATTATTTTAATTTATTATTTCATCATCCCTGCCTCAACAGGAATGACAAAAAATAATCATGACAAACATAATAGACGGTAAAGCCGTTGCACAAAAAATTAAAGATCAAGTGAAAAATGAGATAAAAGAAAATAATCTCGACCCAGGACTCGCAGTTGTTTTAGTTGGTGACAATCAAGCTTCTCAGGTATATGTTAAAAATAAAAAAAAGGCTTGTGAATATGCTGGTATAAAATCTTTTTCTTTTAATCTGCCTAAAGAAACAGACGAAGAAGAACTTTTAAAATTAATTGAAAAATTAAACAAAGACAAAGCAATAGATGGTATCTTGGTACAGCTCCCTTTACCAAAACATATCAATAGTACAAAAATATTACTGGCAATCAATCCTGACAAGGATGTCGATGGTTTTCATCCTGTAAACGTTGGCAAGCTTTACACTGGAGCTAAAGGGCTTAAGCCATGTACACCCGCAGGTATAATAGAACTTCTAAAAAATTATAATATTAAAATCTCAGGCAAACATGCTGTTGTTTTAGGTAGAAGCAATATTGTAGGTAAACCTGTAGCACAAATGCTACTTGAAAACAATGCTACAGTTACGATTTGTCATTCCCGCACAAAAGCTCTAGAAAAAATAACCAAAAAAGCGGATATTCTAATAGCTGCTATTGGAAAAGCTAAATTTGTAAAAAAAGAGATGCTAAAAAAATATGTGATAGTTGTTGATGTTGGCATGAATCGTGATGAAAATAACAAGCTCTGTGGTGATGTTGACTATGAGCAAGTCAAAAAAGTCTCCTCCTACATCACACCTGTTCCCGGAGGAGTTGGCCCCATGACAATTGCCATGCTTATAAAAAATTGTTTAGAAGCACACAAAAACCTACATTAAAAAAACTCTTGGATGAACCAAGAGTTTTTTATTATTTAAAAATATTATTGACTATTTTTTTCTTTATCTTTCATTATATCTATACAATACCTAAAAAGCTTAGCTATTTTTATTTCTTCATTATTATTTTCAAGACTAGAATTTAAATTTTTACTTGTCTCAATTGTAGAAATAATTTTTTCATAATCAAATTCTTCTGGGACTTCCTCGTATAGATAAATACCATCGATCAACTCATCCTCATTTAAACACTCTGTCATTGCTTCGATTTCTTCCATGTCAGAATCAAGAGGACAAATATAACTATGAATATCAATACCCACTTTCTTTGCTTCTTTTTCAAGATTGGCTAATTTGTTTTTGCATTCCATTTCATCTCCAATAATAAGCACTGCCATATTTGGCCTAAGCTGAGCATCCCCAGCCTTGCCTTTATTTATAGCTACTATGTCTTTTACTATCTCATCTTTTATTATTGTAGCTTCATTAGCTTGGGGATTTTTTTTATTCATTTATATAAGTTAAAAGTTTGTTAATGATTTTTTCCATTGACTGTGGGTGAGGAAGTAATACAAAATATGAATGAAATAATTTATCAGCTTCTTCCATTTTGGTATTAAATATTAAAGCAGTACTAATGTCTTTTACTTTCTCTCTAATTTGCCCAACTACAGATCCTGGTAGGTCTTCTTTGAGTTCTGGAGGAGTTAGCAACACTTTTGATTCAACAAAGTCCCCCAATGCGTTTGCATAAGCAGATACAATAATATTGCCAACCTCCATAATTGCAGATTTCTCCATATCACCAAGCTTCTTTGAAGATCCAGCCTCTCTACCCATCAAAATATCAGACAAAGCAAGCGCTGATGGTTGAGAAAAAATATAGAGAATAGACCCAGAGAACTCATCGGTTAACTCCAAATAAACTCCAGTTGCTTCAATAGAATCATCTATGAAACCAGCTAAATGTAATTTAAAATCATCAATTGGCGCAAAACGAATCTCGGGTACAGAAATATTAATACGCTTATTTATCATTTGTGAAACAGCAGTAGCTGCATGACTAGAGCCAATATTACTAGTTTCTTTCAAGATATCAATCTCTAAATCATTTAGCTTTTTTACAATATCTTTATCCATATATTTAATTTATAGGTAAAAGAAATTCCTTACATATTTCCCTAACCTCTTTTTTTATAATATCTATATTATCATTATTTAATGCTCTATCAATTAAATCTGCTAATTTTTTAATTTCTTTTTCCTTCATGCCTCTGCTTGTTAGGGCTGGTGTGCCCAAGCGAATTCCACTTGGATTCATTGGTGGTTTCAAATCATTGGGAATCGTAGAGCGAGAAACAGAGATACCAACTTTTTCTAGCAAAACCTCAGCATCTTTACCTCCAATATTTTTATCTGACAAATCTACTACCACTAAATGGTTGTCTGTTCCACCAGACACTATTTGATAACCTTTTTCAATCAAACATTTACTTAACTCCTGAGCATTCAAAATAACTTGCTTGGCGTATTCTACAAAATCATCCTGCAAAGCCTCTCCAAAAGCTACTGCCTTAGCAGCAGTAATATGATCATGCGGTCCACCCTGCATACCCGGGAAAACTGCCCTATCAACTTGTTTGGAAAATTTTTCTTTACACATTATCATCGCCCCTCTTGGACCTCTTAAAGTTTTGTGAGTTGTTGTTGAAACTACATCAAATATTGGTACAGGGTTTTTCATTTGCTTACCAGCTATTAAACCAGCTGTGTGAGCTATATCTGCAAATGTATAAGCTCCTACTTCATCAGCTATTTCTTTGAAACGTTCCCACTCAATCTCACGAGAGTAGGCTGAAAATCCAGCAACTATCATTTTTGGTTTTTCTTTACGAGCAATTTCTGCCACCTTGTCCATATCAATAAAACCTGTTTCTGGGTCTACTTCATATTGAACAAAGTCATACAACATACCTGAAAAATTCACCGGATGACCATGAGACAAATGTCCTCCATGATCTAGCTTCAATCCCAACACCTTATCTCCAGGACGCAAAAATGCAAAATATACTGCCGCATTAGCCGGACTACCTGAAAGTGCTTGTACGTTTACATGTTCAGCCTGAAAGAGTTTCTTGGCGCGCTTGATTGCTAGCTCTTCAACATCATCAATTAGTGCATTACCACCATAATATCTTTTACCAGGATATCCTTCTGAATATTTGTTTGTCAAAACCGAAGCCATAGCTTCCATAACAGCACTAGATACATAGTTTTCAGAAGCAATTAACTCAAGTTCGTTCTTCTGTCTTTCCTCTTCTTTTTGGATTGCTACAAAAACTTCTTTGTCTTGTTTTTCTAAATTTTTATAATCCATATTAGCCAATTAATAGCACGAAAACGAGACAAACAAAGTCCCGTTTATTACTAATATTTTAGCTTTTTTTGAGTTTTGTGTCAAAAGATTTTAAATAACTATATTGTCATATTGCTAAATTGTTATATTTTGTAATCACACTCCTCCAGTTAATAAAATATTACTTGATATATTCAAAATATCTTAAAGTTGGAATAATATTTGGGGCTATATCAGTAGGCAAATCATTCACATTAAACCACTTCCACTCTATTACTTCTTTTCCTGCTTTTATTTTACCTTCAAAATCTGCTAAATAATGCGCCAACAACACATCTTTTTCCTCGTCTCCAAGTTTTTTAACATGTATAATAAAAGGTTTTTTGTTTAATATTTTTATTTCCGCTCCCATTTCTTCTCTAAATTCTCTTGTGGCCGTTTCTTCTAAATTTTCATTTTTCTCTACTTTTCCACCACAAAATTTCCAAAAATCATCACTACCTGATTTATTTAGAAGTACTTTTTTATCTCTAACAATAACAGGCCCTGAGGCAATAATTACTTTTTTCATATTTTTGATTATACTCTATAATAATTATAACAAATAAACATTAAAAAAACACTCGTTTTTTAAAAACGAGTGTTATAGACTTTAAATAAACAGACTGCTTACACTATCCTCCTTATAAATCCTGTCTATTGCTTCAGCCACGATGTCTGAAGCTGAAACAACTTTTATGTTTGGGCACTTCTTTGCTTTTCCTTTCAAGGGAATGGTGTTTAAGACCATCAAAGATTTTATTTTTGATTTTCTCAATCTTTGAATGGCCGGGCCTGACAAAACAGGATGAGCACAGCAAGCATGAACTTCTTTGGCGCCACATTTTAACAATTCATTTGCGCCACCACACAAAGTACCTGCTGTATCCACCATATCATCACAGAGTATAGCAATTTTTCCCTTCACATCACCAACAACATTTATTTCTTCTATTGAATTTGGCTTGTCTCGACGTTTGTCAATGATAGCAAATCCAACATCAAGTGCTTTAGCGAAATGTCTTGTACGTTCAACGCCTCCGGCATCAGGAGATACCATAATAATTTTTTTCTTTCGAAATTTCTTTTTAATGTGAGGTATAAATACAGTTGATGAATACAAATGATCTACTGGGATATTAAAAAATCCTTGAATCTGGCCAGCATGTAGATCAACGCTTAAAACTCTTCTAACCCCAACTGCGGTTAGCATATCTGCAACTGCTTTGGCTGAAATAGGTACTCGAGGGGCTTTCTTTTGGTCCTGTCTAGCATAACCATAGTACGGCATTACAGCCGTAATTCTTCTCGTTGAAGCTCTCCTTAGGGCATCTACCATAATAAGAAGCTCCATAAGATTGTCATTTACTGGTGAACATGTTGGCTGAACAATAAAAACATCACAACCCCTAACATTTTCACCAATTTCTACAAATATCTCACCATCACTGAATTTTTTTACAGTTGCTTTTCCTAAAGGAATTTTTAAATACTCTACAACTTCTTTTGCCATTTCTTTGTTTGCATTCCCAGAAAAAACTTTAATCTTCTTCACTGCACAATCCCCCTTTTTTTTAAGATCATTATAATTTCTTTTCCATATAGGTATTTTTAAGCCTGTATCCAAGCCTTCTATAATACCCTCTAACACCAACTCCAGAAATCACTTTTATCTTACTACAATTGTTATTTTTGGCAAGTTTTTCAGTTTTTTCCATTAATTTCCGCCCAATTCCTGTGTGTTGAGTCTTTTTTTTGCCTCCAATACTTGCTAGTTCCCCATAAACATGAAGTTCACGCACATAAGCAGTTTTTTTATCACTTGCTAACCTAAGCCGACAAAAACCAAGGAGCTTTCTCTCTTTATTGATAATTTGAATAAAAAATTCCTCACCGCCTGAAGCCTGATACCTAATAATGTCTAAAATCTGGTTTTTAATATCTATTTTTTCATTCTTCACTTCTCGACAACGAATACAGGAGCATTTCACCCCACGCTGTTGCATTACCTGACGTAGATTGGTCACCTTATTTCCTGCTTCAATCGACTCACCAGTAATATCACGAATCAAACGAATTATTCGAACATACTCAGGTGTGTTGGTTTTACAATGTACTATCAAATCTTCAAGTTTCTTGGTGGTATAGGGCTTGAAATTTCCTTGTTGCCACCATTTATACATTTCTGATCCTTTGGTAACTACTGTCGGATAGAACTTAATCTGATCTGGTTGAAATCTCGCATCACTAAAAAGTTGGTCATACATTTCTTTGTCACGTTTAACCGTTGCTCCAGGAAGTCCTGGCATCAAATGATAGGTAATCTTAAATCCATATTCCTTCAACAAGCGAGTAGCTTCAACAATTCTATCAACACCATGTCCTCTTTTGTTCTTTTTTAATATTTTATCATCAATTGCCTGCACACCTATCTCCACTCGAGTACACCCAAGCTCTCTCATCTCTTCTAACTCTTTCTCATCAATATAATCGGGTCTAGTCTCAAGAGTCAGGCCAATAATTTTGTATTTGGCTTTTTCATTCTTTTTCTGTTCTGAAATCAATGCCTCTTCTAATTTTTTGATAGACATTGAATATTTATATTTTTCCTTAATTCGTAATTCGTAATTTTTAATTGAAAATTGATTTGCTGCCGCAAATAAATTAGTCACATACCACAGTTTATATTTTCTTGGTAATACTGACCATGTTCCGCCAATCACAATCAATTCTATTTTAGTTGGTTCATGTCCATTGGCAATTAATGCTCTTAGCCTGTCTTGCACTTGAACATAAGGATTATAAGCACATCTAATCGCTCTCATTACAGCTGGTTCATTAGATAGGTATGATGTAGGTACATCATTTTCACGAGGACAATAAGCACAAGTTCCTGGACAATCATAAGGCTTGGTGAGAACCGCTACTGGGGCAATTCCTGACATTGTTCTAATGGCTCGTTTACGAAGAAGCATAGGAAATCCTGAAATTTCCTTGATTTTACCTTTTTTTAAGGCTTGATTATAATATTTCAAAATTTCTGAATTATCAATCAAACCACAAGCAAATTCCCGCGCAATTTTCCTCTTGGCCATCATTAGATCATTACGTGATTTTATCTTCATTTTTAATAGTTTTTTTATTGCTTCTTGCATTTGTTTTATGATATTATTACTAGTATACTATAACTAATATTAATTTATTACAAGTAAAATATATATGAAAGTAAATCCTAATATTTTCAAAGCTTATGACATACGAGGAGTTTATAAAGTAGACTTTGGTAGGCGCACGACTTACAAAATCGGTCGAGCTATCGCTACCTATACCAAAGCTGAAACCATAGTTGTTGGCAAGGATATGCGAACAAGTTCTGATGAAGTAGAAGAACACTTGATCAAAGGTTTGATTGATCAAGGTTGTAATGTCATAAAAATCGGTATGTCAACTTCACCCATGCTTTATTATGCCAGTGGTTGTTTGCCAGTGGACGCTGGCATCATAATCACAGCTAGTCACAATCCCGGCGAATATAATGGCTTCAAGATGTGTAGAAAAAATGCTGTGCCAATCGGTGAAGGAGCGGGCATGGAGGAGATCAAAGCCTTGGCTGTCAATGGAGTATTTGAAGAACAAAAAGAAAAAGGTAAAATTACTGAAAATGAAGACTTTGTTAACCAATACCGTGATCATATCAAACGTTTCTTTAGTACTAAAACCAACAAAAGAAAAAAGGTTGTTTTTGACTACGCCAATGGTATGGGCATTCTGGATAAAAAAGTTTTTGATGAATTAGAGGCCTATATCGAGTCAATCCCAATGTTTGATGAATACGACGGAAATTTCCCAAATCACGAAGCCAATCCCCTAAAAACCGAAACCCTAAAACCTCTTCAAGAAAAAACAGTTCTAGAAAAAGCAGACTTTGGTGTTTCTTATGATGGTGATGCTGACCGGGTTGGTTTTGTGGATGAATTGGGCTACGTGGTTCCCATGGACTATATCACTGCTTTGATAGCTGAAGAAATTCTCAAAAAGTATCCAGGCGGACTAGTGCTAGTTGATCTTAGAAGTTCTAATGCTGTTTTTGAACATATTCATAAGGCTGGTGGCAAAACCAATCTTTGTCGAGTAGGGCACTCACTCATCAAAAAACAAATGCGTGACGAGGGTGCGGTCTTTGCTGGCGAACTAAGCGGGCACTACTACTTTGAAGAAAATTACCACGCAGAATTATCTAGCCTAGCAATTATTATGATAACGAATCTACTTAATGAAACTGGCAAAACATTGTCTGAACTAACTAAGTCGCTTAAAAAATATCATCACTCAGGAGAAATTAACTCACAAGTTGAATCGCGTGAAAAAACTCTAGCTAGAATCAAGCAAAAATATTATGATGGAAAACTAAATGAACTTGATGGCGTACGTATCGACTATGATGACTGGTGGTTCAATGTTCGCCAATCCAACACCGAACCAATCATCCGACTAAACCTAGAAGCAAAGACTAAAGAAAAAATGAGAGAAAAAAGAGATGAACTACTATCTATTATTCGGGCGTAAATAAAATAACTTATTTATATAATTAAAACCAGTGAAACTATCACTGGTTTTAAATTTTGTAATTTTTAATTTCTTAATTTAAAAAATCACACAGACATCATTTATCTGTTAAGCTTACCTTGAAGATTAAACAAGAATATCTACTATCTTTACATCTGTGCAATATTATGATAATTTTCTTTTAATACGTTCTTTTTAAAAAATTACAAAAAGAGGTGAAACAATGTTCCACTTATGGCTAGATATTAAAATACTTTTTCTTCTTATTGTTCTGTTTATGATTCCGGCATTTTTCTTTTATGCATTTATGTTTATTTTTCTTAGCTTTTTATCAACCAAACATCGATACCTGCACTTTCTTGAAATATCAGATTGCAATTATGCTCGTCCAGGAGATACATACTATGCATTTAAAAAAGAATTTGATATCCTGGTTTATAAATCTCTTAAATTTTTAGAAACACACCCGAGACTAGAACATCTTGTATATCATTTCTAAAACAAAACCCTTGTCAGATAAGACAAGGGTTTTTTAATATAATATTTTGTTTGGCTTACCATTCCAGATGGCGATCACCTGCGGTGACCTACCTCTTTCCACATTTAAGGGATTCCTCGCTTCGCTCGGAATGACACTTAAAGTGAGACATTCTTAATTCTTAATTCTTAATTCTTATCTCACTCCAATCTTCTTCTTCACATCTCCCATAACCCTCTCAGCAATAGGTTTAATTTTTTTCGCACCATCGTCAAGAATCTTTCTCACTTCTTCGTCGGTTATTGCATTGTACTTTTCCTGAAAGTTAATCAAAAATTTCTCAACTGCTTCTGCTACGCCTTTTTTGAAGTCACCATACATCTTGCCTTCGTATTTCTTTTCCAAGTCTTCTATGGAAGTTTTGGTCAGCAGTGATTCGATCACTAGTAGATTGGACACGCCTGGCTTTTCTTCTGGATCGTATTTAACTTCAGCACCTGAATCAGTGGTTGCTTTCATAATCTTCTTCTTGGCAACAGCTGGATCATCTGTTAGGGCGATGAAGTTGGCTTCTGAGCTAGCGGACTTACTCATCTTCTTGGTCGGATCATCTAGCCCCATGATACGAGCTCCCTCCTTTCTGATACGAGCTTCTGGTATAACTAACACATCACCGAATCTACTATTAAATCTTCTAGCTAGATCACGAGCAAGTTCTACATGTTGTAACTGATCATCTCCCACAGGTACCACTTCAGTGTCATAAAGTATAATATCAGCAGCCATTAAAACTGGATAATCAAACAAACCAACTGATACATTTTCTTGATTATCCCCTGACTTATCTTTGAACTGAGTCATTTTATTCAAGTCACTCATTCTAGCAGTAGTGCAATTCAATACCCAGGCAAATTCTGTATGTTCTTGGATGCTTGATTGTTGAAATATTACCGACTTTTCTCGATCAATTCCTGAAGCTAAATAAATTTTAGCAATTTCAATTATCTTCTTTTTTAATTCTTCTGGATCTTGTTCAACGGTAATCGCATGATAGTCAACTACACAAAAAATACTCTCAAATTCATCCTGCATGTCCACCCATTGGCTAATTGCCCCTAAATAATTACCAATATGCAAGTTTCCACTTGGCTGTACTCCAGAAAAGATTTTCTTTTTGCTCATATTTTTAAAACAATAAATAATAATAACTATAGTATAGCCCTAAAAATAGATAAATTCAAGTTATTACCCTAAAAATAGCCAAAAACTAGTCTATATCATTGACAAAAATACATAAATATGCTATTATATAAGAGAGTGAAAGATACACTTTTTAAAAATGACATTTAAATACAATAAAAATAGAAGGAGATAATTATTATGAATGAAAATGGAATGGCAGTAAAATGTGAAAAAAGCGAAAACATTTATTCCCAATGGGGATGGTTGAAAATTTTTCGCCGCTATGTAACAACAAAAGTTATTTGCGGTAACTGCGGTAAAGTTTTCGCTTCAGACAAATCAAAAAAAGAAATGTATGTGATTTGCCCCGGTTGTAAAATCAGCAACAAAATCCAATAGAGGTAAGATATGTCTGATATAAATAAAGTTAGTGATGAAATTATGATTTGTCATGTATGCGACGAGTTGCACTTCCTTACATTTAAACCAGGTGAAACAGCTAAAAAGCTTAAGTGTCATGGAATAACAATGTATGCACGGAGAGGAAGTGAAACTCTCCAGTTCCATTATCAAGAAATAATCAGCAAAAAGAACATGGTTTTCGGAAGGTGGAATGACTACAAAATGATCAAAGTAGAGTTTGCTGAAGAGGATCGTGCTGCCGGAGGAAAGGTTGTTTATATTGACAACCAGCCCTACTGGGCTGCGTTCAACAAGTCGATACGCCTGATATCGACTCTCAAAAGCGCTGGAAAATCTGATCCAAGAGGCAATCTCAAATCCCTGGATCAACAAACTTCCTTTTGCTGATTCTTCAAACCGCAGTAAGATATATATCCTACTGCGGTTTTTAAATAACAATTAAAATCAAAAAACATACTTTCAAACATTTAAAATACCTGAATTTACATTATCTAAGCTAAAACATTGACTAAATTGAAAAAATATCTAATAATACATATAAATAAAGATATATGAATTTTTTACATACATTTACACCAAATTCAGTTCTAATCTCATTTGGGCCATTTACCATTTACTTTTATGGCTTTTTTATTGTTTGTGGAATATTACTTGGATCTACCATTGTTTTAAAACTGGCCGAAAAATACCATATAGAAAAAAATACTATTATTGATATGGCTTTTTGGGTAATTATTGTCTCAATTGCTGGTGGTCGTTTATATCATATATTTCTAGAACTTCCTTATTATCTTGAGCATCCTTTGCAAACCGTTATGATCTGGCGTGGGGGCCTAGCCATTCATGGAGCTATAATTGCTGGATTTTTTACTACCTATTTTTTGGCTAAAAAAAACCAGGTCAATCCCATACAACTACTAGCAATGTTTGCTCCAGCCTTGGCTTTGGGACAGGCTCTGGGGAGATGGGGAAATTATTTCAATCAAGAACTTTTTGGTTTGCCAACTAACCTACCTTGGGGTATCCCAATTGAATACCAAAAAAGAGTAGCTGGTTTTGAATTTTATGAATATTTTCACACTACTTTTTTGTATGAATCTATTGGTAGTGTTTTCATAGTAATATTTCTATTATATTTACATAGAGTATTTATTAAAAACAAAATTGATAAATACGAAATAATCGTTGCCTTTTACTTGTTATTATATTCTATACTGAGATTTAGCCTTGAGTTTGTTCGAATCGACAAAACACCTGAACTTTTAGGTCTGCGCTTTCCGCAAATTGCCAGTATTATTTTAGCAATCATTTCTTTATACGTAATTTTTAAGAATAAAAAAACACTTTGCTCTTTAATCAAAACCAAGGAGAGAAAAAATGCCTGATTATGACTACCTGGTTGAGTATGTTGACAATTCCAGCCTACCCTCTTCAATGCCTCACTCTTACCCGTTTTCCTTTTCTGCCTCAGAGGATTTAGATCCTGACGAAACGGCTAAACACATCATTGAAGAATTTTTTAGAGTCGAAGGCAAGCTTACTTCTGATAACTGTGGAAAATTTGGAATTATAAATCTCTACAGAGTTGAAGAAAAGCTGAATAAAGTTTTTCCAAACAATGACCAATCAACAAACTAGAGTAAAAAGCCCTGTAAAATTCAGGGCTTTTTTATTACAAAGGGGACTTGCCAAAAACAAAAAAACATGTTAGTATTTTCTAGTAACTCTCACACCTATTTTATTAAATATATTAGTAGAATATGCCAAATATCAAATCAGCAAAAAAAGAGCTAAGAAAAAGTAAAAAAAAGGCTCTAGAAAATAAAAAAGTAAAGGATAGCATGAAGTCTTTTATCAAAAAGACCACGAAAGCAATTGAGGCTAAAGACAAAAACGCCAAAGAACTTTTAGATAAAACTCTAAAAACTATTGATAAAGCTGCCCAAAAAGGCATTATCAAAAAAAATACTAGAGACAGAAAAAAGTCTAGACTTCATACCAAATACAACAAATCAGAGGCCAAGGCCTAAAACAAAAAACTGTAATACCTGTTTTTATTTTTCGTATTACAGTTTTTTGTTTGCTCACATTTTCATTAATGCGAGCTATTAGCTCTTTGATTCCCTTGCTCTTTTTTTAAAATATTAATTGCAATTATAATACAAAAGCCTCATCGAATAAATATGATTGAGGCTTTTGTATTATAATTTCATAAATAATAGATCAATAGTGATTTTAAAATCACTTTGGCCGGTTTTTAATTCTTTATCCAATTTAAGTAATTTAGAAAAGATTATTTTAAGTTTTTGCTCTGTGAAATTACCAGCTTGTTGAATGCTCTTTTGCACTACATAAGGATGCAATTTAAGCTCAGTAGATATTTTTCTTTGACTGAGCCCGTCATCAAGTGCTCTTCTGACTTGAATAAGAATACGAAACTGTCTTGTTATCATGTGCATCAAATAAGTAGGCGCTACTCCAGCTTCAAGTTCATTTTCTAGTAACATCACTGCTTGGCTTTTGTTTTTGTTAGCAATCGCATCCGAAAAAGCAAAAATATTTTCATCCACATTCCCTCTACACATAAGTTCTATATCATCATCCTTTATTTCTGTTACGGAGTCTAGTAGCTTTGATACTTTGGCATTTTTATAGTTGATTAACTTATTTAACTCACTATCCAGCTTCCACAGATCACTACCAAATAAAGCAGTAAGTTTTAGACTAGCGTTCCTGCTTATATGTGCCTGCTTATTTTTTGCTCGTTCAACCACCCAAGCACTAGCCGCAGTGGCACTGAGTAATTCAAATTCCTGAACAAACTTCTGACTACTTAAATATTTCCACAACACACTACGTTTATCAATATTTCCTGAATGTATGATAACAAATATATTTGAATTCTCATCTTGTTTTTTTTCTTGTTCTTCAAAATAAGTTTTGAGCTCTTTTAAAATTTCCTTATTTTTATTTTCAAAAATATTTTCAATTATTATCAGTCTTTTTTTAGAAAATAAAGAACCCGCTCCGCTAGCTTCATTTATCTCGTTTATATCCGCTTTTTCACCATCAATAAACATAATAGCAGAACCAGTTTTATCAACCTCTCGCTCGAATTTGTTCTTTATTTCATTTAGTTTTTCCTTACACCTAAATGTATCTTGTCCGTGTATAAAAAATAACATCTTACAATTTTTTTACTTCTTCTTGAAACTTATCTCCTCGTTCTTTATAGTTATTAAACATTCCAAAACTAGCACAAGCAGTAGACAAAAGTACTACAAAACCTGCTTTTGAAATAGCTTGGGCTTTTTTCACAGCTTCAGTCATAGACTTTACTTTATAAATCTTGTGAGACGGGAAACCAGCCGACAAAAGCTCCTGGTTGATGTGTGGACTTGCTTCTCCTAATAATAAAATTACTGAATCAACATTTTTCTTGGCTGTTTCTTTACCTAAATTTTTAAAACTTGATCCCTTGTCTGCTCCACCAAGAATTAATATTATAGGCTCTACAAAACAATTTATATCATTAATAGTAGCTACGGGAGTTGTAGCAAAACTATTGTCATAATATTTTACACCTGCCACCTCTTTTACGTACTCGATTCTATGAGGAAGACCGTGAAAATTTGCCACTGCTTTTTTGGTCAGACTTGGTTTGATCTTCAAAATTTTTGCTACTTCTGTAGCTGCGCCAATATTTTCCTTATTGTAAGCCCCGATTAATTTTGAACTATACTCAGATTTGGAAAAATATATTCGTTTAGCATTACCTAATTTATTCTCTTTACCTCGATAGAAAAATGGCGCCTTATCCTTTAAATTTTCATTTATTACTGCCCAATCGCCTTTTACTTGATGTCTTAGAATAGTTAATTTAGCTCTAGCGTAATCATCGATTGATTTATGATAATTAGGATTCATTGGATCAGCTGGACGTAAATGCTCTTCGGTAATATTGGTTATAACTGCTATGTGTGGAGAGTTCTCTAAATCCTCCAACTGAAAACTGGAAAGCTCAAGCACCACCCAACTATCTTCTCTAATCTCATCTATAAATGAAAATGGTGCCACGCCAATATTTCCACCTAATAAAACAGGAATTTCTGCTTGTTCTAATATATTAGCAATTAACGACGAAGTAGTTCCCTTGCCCTTTGAGCCAGTCACTCCGATCGTATTCTTGCTTGGACAAAGTTCAAAAAATAATTTCATTGCTGAACTAATAATCACCCCTGCTTCTTTTGCTTGAACTAAGTTTTCTTTAAAAAGTGGAAAGCCTGGAGAACGGAAAATAATATCATAGGTAGAAAAATTATTTTCATCACTCTGTTTGATTAGTTTATACTTTTCGTTTTTCTCAAGGTTTTTTATTCTACCATTTAATTCTTTTTCTGGGCGCATATCAAAAATATCAATTCTAGCCTCTAAGCCTTGTTTTTCAAAATATTCAAGCATAGCCAAATTCTCAATCCCAAGCCCCAGAATCGCTATTTTTTTCTTATTTAATTTGGCTAATATTTCATTCATAAATATTTATAAATACATAAAATTTTATTTAAAATTAGCTAAAATCCTCCATTTCATTCCAGTTTTTACCGATTTTCACATCAACTTTCATTTCTACATCTAATGCAACTATATTTTCCATTATTTTTTTAATTTTGGCAATACATTCCTTTTCCTTGTTCTTTTTTATCTCAAACACCAATTCATCATGTACTTGAAGTAACATTTTGGCATTTTCTCCAAAATCCTCTTCTGAAACTTTTATCATAGCCATTTTTATAATATCAGCAGCCGTTCCCTGAAGCGGTGTATTAATCGCTACTCTCTCCGCTGCTTTTTTTACCATGACTACACTAGAATTTATATCAGGAAGATTTCTTACTCGACCAAACATAGTCTTGATATACCCATGCTCACGAGCAAAATCAATATTTGAATCCAAATATTTTTTAACCCCAGAATAAACAGTAAAATATTGATCAATGAATTGCCTAGCTTCAAAATACGAAATATCTGCTGTTTGTGACAAGCCATGTGGACCCTGACCGTAAAGAATTCCAAAATTTATTGCCTTGGCCTCTCTTCTTTTATTTTTATCTACTTCATCAATTGGGATATCATTTATATTAGCTGCTGTTGAGGCATGAATATCTTCTCCATTTTTAAATGCAGCAATCATTTTTTTATCTCCTGACATATGAGCAGCTAATCTAAGCTCGATCTGTGAATAATCAAGTGACACAAGAGAATAGCCACGTTTAGCTACAAATGCTTTTCTTACTAATCTGCCTAGTTCGGTTCGAATTGGAATATTTTGAAGATTCGGATCTGTACTTGAAAGTCTGCCAGTAGCGGCAATAGTTTGATTAAAACTAGTATGAATACGCTTAGTTTTTTTGTTTACCAGCTTAGGCAAGGCTTCAATATATGTACTCTGAAGTTTAGTAAGCTCTCGATATTCCTGAATAAACTTAATGACTTTATGCTTGTCTTTGATTTTTTCTAATTCATCAAATGCAGTTGAAAAGCCAGTTTTGTTTTTCTTGATCCCTGCTGTAGAAATTCCCAAGTCTTCAAAAAGCACTTGAGATAATTGCTGAGTTGATTTAATATTAAACTCTTTATTTGCAAGCTCGAATATTTTCTTTTCATGTTTGTTAATATTGGTTTGCACCTTTTTCTGAAGATCTTTCAAAAAACCTGTATCAAGTTCTATGCCCTCATTCTCCATCTTAGCTAAAACCAAAATCAAAGGAACTTCTATTTCTTCAAATATCTTATCAAGTCCTTCCTCTTTTAATCTTGGTTTGAGTTTCTGATATAAACGTTCAGTAAAATCAGCATCTTCACAGCTATATATATACATTCTCTCTGTTTCAACCTGAGAAAAAACTAGTTTGTTTTTGCCCGTGCCTAGCAAATCGTCTTTGTTAATCTTTTCGAAAGCAAATTCTGTAAAAGTCATAGCATCCAAGCTATTTTGTCTAGCGCCTGGATTGAGTAAATATCCTGCAATCATTGTATCAAATTCAAGTCCTTTAAGCTCAATATTATTAGCTGCTAAAACCTTGATATCAAATTTGGCATTGTGAGCATTTTTTTTGATTTTTTCATCTTTAAAAATTGGTGCTAATCTAGTTAGCCAGGGATGAGTTTGTAGTTTTTTAGTATCATCCGCAAAATCAAATAAATTGCCTTGTTCTTGGGTTGGAACTTTTTCCTCGAGCTTGTTTTTGAAATTTAAATAATATGCCTCACCCTCATTCCAAGAAAATGAAATACCAAGTAAGCTACATGTAAAAAAATCAAAGCCAGTGGTTTCAGTGTCAAAGGAAAAATGTTTTTGTTTTTTAAGTTTTGTAAAAAATTTTTCAAAAGCCTTATCGTCATCAATTAAAACATATTTAAAATCTTTTTTGTTGCGTTCAAATTTATTTATCTTTTCACTAACATCAAGTCTCTCATCCGCTTTGCCAAAAAGCTCATGTGCTCGTGTTAGTAAAGACCTGAATTCATATTTAGAAAGAGTAGAAATAATTTTTTCTTTATCAAAATCATGAATCTGAGCTTTTTTTATATCAAAATCAAGCGGAACATCACATTTGATAGTTGCTAGATCTTGCGATATATAAGCCTCTTTTTTGTGTTCAAGTAATAAATTTCGAATTCGATCTTTTATCTTGTCTGAATTTATATTTTTATAAACTCCATCCAAATCCTTGAAATTAATAAGCAAATCAGTAGCTGTTTTTTCACCTACTCCTTTGACACCTGGAATATTATCTGATGGATCGCCTCGCAAGGCTTTGTAATCAATTACTTGATCAGGAGAAAAAGAATATTTTTCCTTAACCTTCTTAGTGTCATAAATCACTGAGTCTGACATGCCCCTACTCATGGTATAGACATGAGTATGAGAATTTACCAGTTGCAAAGTATCCATATCACCGGTCACCACAACTTTTTCGATATCTTCGGGTACCAATTTAGTAATCGTACCAATTAAATCATCTGCCTCGAAACCATCCTGTTCAAAAATTGGAATATTAAAAGCCTTTACTATTTCCTTAACTGCCGGAATTTGCATATACAGTTCATCTGGAGCTTTGGTTCTAGTAGCTTTGTATTCCTTATATTTTTTATGCCTAAAAGTAGGCCCCTTCTTATCAAATGTTACCACTATATAATCAGGTTTCAAATCCTTGATAGAACGAAGCAAAACTGAAGTAAAGCCAAAAACAGCATTTACAGGACTTCCGTCTTTAGTAGTCATAGTTGGAGGTAAAGCATGAAATGACCTATGGATTAGGGCATTTCCATCAATTATGGCTAATTTTTCTTTTTTCTTTGTCATGCTTATATTACATCATATTGGCTGTTTTTAAGCAAATTGACTCATTCTTTTTGTTATTATAAAATTCATATAAGAAATATTAATAAAAATGGAGGGGAAAATGGCAAAACAACCAATCAGCACAGAACTTGGTGAGCTTAATTTAAATTGTGATATAAGGGCAATTGACGACTACGGAAGAGAAATTATAATTGAATCTAAAAAAGCTCTAAGAGTTTTTGGCGCTAGAGATGTTTCAAAGTTTGGAACTGTACTTTTAGCTAAAGTTAAAAATAACTGCATTGCTATTGGTTGTCCAATTTTTATTCGCTCAAACAACAAAGAAATCCAAGATGAAATTGCCAGTCTAGAAATTGAAAGAGAAAGAATAAACATTGCTCTAGCTAATGAAAAAGTTGGTATTTGTCTGCGAAACACTGACATTTATTACCTGCAAAATCTCTAAATCAAAAAAGGTCAACTCTAAAAAGTTGACCTCTTTTTTATATTTTGGTGCTACTATATTTTTTTTACAAAATCCTTCATAAATTTCAAATATTTCTTAGCAAGTTCGGCTTTTTTACTATCTGCTTCGCCTAATTTAAACAAAGTCGGAATTGACACAAGCCCACCATACAAAAGATAGAAATTTTCATTATCCTTGTTTAATTTAAAATTAGAAATATTCTCAAAAGTTCTTTTAAGCTCTTCGTAATTTGCTTTACCCGACAAAGCCAGTATATCTATCGCACATCGATAAAAATTTAAATTCATATCAGCTACAACCCATTCTTTTTTGGGCATATAGGAGTCAATGATCAATAATTGCCCATCAGTATAAATTAGATTTTCTAAATGAATATCCAAACAAGGGCCAAAAGCCTGATTTTTATGAATAGTTTTTGCGTACACCTTGTATAATTCTTCAAATTTCTTTTTGAATGAACTTAAGGTTTTACCTTTTACATGTTCGGGCACTGAAGATATCCAATCCAAAGTGGTTTGTCTTCTGACTTCCATAGCCTCAGCAAAACTAAGCTCTGCCTGAACCTCAGGTAAACGATTTAATTGAATAGCCAATTGGCTACCAATATCTCCTGCTTTACTTTCATCAATTTTATCATTATAAAGAAGTGCGGCTAGACCGTTCTCGGTGTCAATCTTGTTCATTACCACTACCAATTCTTCAGCGATTTCATGATTTACAAAAACGATCTCACCGTCTTTGAGTTTGCACCCAAACAAATCAGTGTAAACATTTGGAGTAAAAAAATTATTCCAATCAAAATCTCTTTTGGAAAAATCAAAACGATTATCTTTCTTAGAAAGATCAAAAAATAACTCATTAAAAAATTCACAATCATCCTTGTAAATTTTATAAACTTGGGTTTCAAAAATAAAAACATTGGAAATAGTTGTTTCTACGTGCTTTGGCTTAGATTTTTCACTTTCCAATTTTCCATCTTTAAAAGCCTTAATTAATTCTTTTTGCATATTAAAAATTTATTTCTCTTGTATCACGATCAAAAACCACTTGTCTTTTTTCTCCCCGAAAACTCACAGTCATTGGCACTTTACTCTTGTCGAGTGAGTATTCAAAATCAATATCAACGTCTTCTACATAATCTAAAATATTATCCTTAGTAATTTCCAAATCAAATATCTCAAACACCAAAGGACTAATCACTTCAAAATGACTAGCAGCAAAAACATGTGGAATTTTATTAGTTAAATTCTTATCAAATGACCTAATCAAAAACTCTATAGCTCTGGATGCTCTTTTTCTTACATTGCTTTGTGGTTCAACTACATCTGGTCTGTTTTCAAATCTTTCATCCTCTTTTACTATTTTAGCAAAATTTTCTGGATTTTGATAATTATTGCTAATTTCTACAAACCACTCTTTGACCAACTCCTTATTATTCAAGTCAAACGCTCTAATAGAGTCACTAAAATGCGTTTCTTTGCCTTCACCAAATGAATCTTTGACTTGATCTAGGGTAGCTTCAGCTCTTGGTCTGGGAGAAGAAACAAAGAATAATTCCTCTTCACCCTTGGAACTTTTATGCTTTTCGGTGATTTCTTTGGCTCTTTTTTGAGCTAATTCCATGCCCTCATCAGTCAAATCTGGATATTTTTCTGTATATTTAGTCTTAGAATGCCGTAAAACAGTAAGTCGTCCGAGCAGTACCCGAGGATTCTCCTTTTTTTCAAAACTTATTTGTTCTTTCATACTTTAATTGTAGAGAAATATTAGAAATTAGGCAAATAAAAAAATACCTAATTTAAAATAGGTATTTTTGTACATTTTTTTATATTTTTTAATTATTATAATTCCATTATAACAAAAATCGCCATTTCTGACGATTTTAAATTTGCATATTTATAGTGCATGTTACTCTGAATAAACCAAATATGACAAATAAACAATAAAAAGATATAATAAAATAAGAAAATTATATTCAATGCTAAAATAATTATAAAGCAATATATGATTAAAAAAAATTCCGATTATATTTTAATTTTAGTAAACTTAGCTCCAGTTTCCTGGGCATTATACAAAATTGTTTTGTCTGTCAAAATCACATTATTTGCCATAGTATTTTTTATCATATTTTCAATTATCTTTGCCCTCTTCATAAAAGCAGACCATGATCCAAAACTTTACAAAGCAAAAAACTGGGAAAAGGTATACCTCTCACTTTTTGTGATTCTGATAATACTAAATAGCAATTATATCCAAGAACAATTCATTCATCAAAACTTCAAAGACTGGCTAATGATCTTCAACTCCTTCTTCATCACTATCGGTATGTATGTTCTATTTTTAAGAACAGGAGATACTCTAACTAAAAGAATTAAGTAGTCACACACAACTCTTAAATACAAACAAAAAAACACTGATTTACTGTCAGCGTTTTTTTAATTAGTGGACCTTGTTTAACGAAGTTGGAACGCTTTTAAGTCAATACAAGATAACCTAGCTCTGTACTTCTTCATATTCCAATAATTCAATATTTGATATTTTCCATTGTCCATTCCATTCTGTGAAGTAAATAACAAATAGTACAGTTTCATTTTGATATTCCGCTGCCCCTTGATAAAAAAAGTAAGCAGGCTCTGTATTTTTTCCTGTTTTATACTCTGATCCTATAATTTGTAAATTTTTTATTTTTTCATTATTAATATTTTTTGTTTTAATATACTCAGAAAATATGTCTGAATAAACTTCAAAGCTATTTTTTTGCTTGTAATTATCAGACATCAGATTATACATACCTTCAAAATTCCCCGTCCCAAGATTATTAAAATATTCTATGGTGGATGCATTAACCTGTGGATGTATTTTTTTATATTGAATACCGCTGTAAATAACTTTTGCAATACTAACAATTAATAAAAGTAAAAATATAAACACAACAACACTTAATATTTTTTTCATAAGTTATGATTTTAAATTTATTATAATTTAATTATAACAAAAATCGCCATTTCTGGCGATTTTAAATTGCGTGTGGACCTTAAGGGATTCGAAGGGCTAACGCGTGTTTACAAACTCGAACACGTTAATTTTTTCAATTATCACACCTTCTATCAAGCCACTAACTTCAAATCTTCATTAATCTTACCACATAAGGGTTCGAATGCCCCAAAGAACAACAAAAATAAAACAGCTTTCTTTCGAAAGCTGCTTTATTTTGTGGACCTTAAGGGATTCGAACCCTTGACCCCCTGCTTGCAAAGCAGGTGCTCTAGCCAACTGAGCTAAAGGCCCATATATTCGATTACAAAAGTCTAGAATAAAAAATGCAAATTGTAATAGTTTTATTCTAATTTCTTGGCATAAATAAACTTGCTAGCCATTCTACAAATCCATCTGTTAGATTTGTAATCATAAGTATGCCGATAAAAAGAAGCCCAAGTCCAATGAGTTTATAGCCCACACGAGAACCACCCATTGTAGATAACTTAGACTCGAAAAATTGCATTCTGCCTAAATTGTTCATTAACCACTCTGTTTTTCTGACTATAAAATAGCCAGCAATTATAGCGATTAAACCCCAAAATATTCTAGTCATACAACAAAATAAATAATAATATAAAAACTAAAAAAAAGCAAGAGCTAATAATTATATTTATATTATTTATTTAATATTAGCCTTATTTAATATAATTTAATGGATTATATTTTGTTCCGTTAATTATAACCTCAAAATGAACATGAGGCCCGGTTGACCATCCAGTTGATCCCATTTCTCCAATTGCTTGCCCTTTTGTTACTTTATCACCAACACTTACATAAAATTTACTCATATGAGCATATCTGGTTTTCTTCCCTCCTCCATGATTAACAACAATCTGATTACCATAACCTGTACCCCAACCAGCAAACTCAACAGTTCCAGAATCAGCTGCATAGAGTGGTGTACCTACTTTATTAGCAATATCTAAACCATGATGATTCCATGAATAATATTGAGTAATAATGTGACCCTCAGTTGGCCAAGCCATTTTATTTGAAGCAACTTGCGTACTTGGAGTTGTAATAATATTTTTAATTGCAGCTATGCCAGTATAGCTAGTAGTCTTTGGAGCTGGAGCTTGAATTTTTCTACCACCAGGCACCAAAAGTTTTTGCCCAACTTGTAAAGCATCAGATTTAGATAACTTATTCAAAGCAAGAAAACTTTCCTCTTTATCTTCGGATGAATATTTCTTTAAAATACTTGAAATGGTTTCATTTTTTGCTACTGAATGGGTTAAACCTGTAACAGGTAAAATATCCAATTCATCTCCAGGTCTAATAATACTATATGAACTAAGTTAATTTTCCCAAAGAATTGTAGAAACAGAAATCTCAAACTTTTCTGCAATAGTAGATATTGTATCTCCGGGTTGGACTGTATACTCAACTGTCTCTGTTCTGTCCTGTTTTGTTATATTTGTTTTAGTTATGTTTGGTTTTATAATCGATGCATCTCCAATTGCCACATCCTGATCATCTTCTATATAATCATCATTCATGGTTGCTCTTGCTTGAGGACGAAAGGCTGATAAATTCTCCAGATATGATTGCTGAGTTTGACTAATAGTTCCTTCTTGATCAAAAGTTTCAATAACTAACTGCTCATCTTCAGCAAATTGGCCAAATTCACTGGTAACCAAATCAGCCAAAATTGTATTTCTAGTTAAATCATTCATTTCACTTGCCTTGGTCTTACCGGTAATATTTATAGTAACTAAAACAATGGTCATAAAAACAACCAATACATGAATAAAGCGCTGATTAAAAGTACTCGAAAAACTTACCTTACGATTATTTATACCAAGTCGTTTTGCGAATCGCAAATAAAAAACATATAATTTTACTACTACCTTATAAAAAAACACACTGGTTAAAGCCCTGGCAGGTTTATAAATAAAAGAAACAAAAAACGACCAAAAAATATCTTTCAAAAAAGACAAAACATTAATTAAAGATAAAATAAAAACCACTAAAAGATTTAGGGCTTTTTTTAGCCAAGATTTGCTACTTTTTTTATTACTAAATTTTCGATACTGATATTGATTAATATATTTAATATTAGCTAATTTTTTATTAATATTTTCATGTTTAGATGAATATATACTAGCACTTTTCTTTTGTACAGTCAATTAGAAAAACAACAGTTTTTTTAAGTAAAAAAGGGGTTTGCTAAAGCTAAAAAAATTTGTATAATAAAAATATATGGAAATAATAATTGAAGACATTTTAGAGCTGGTAAAGAAAAAAATGCGCGAACAAGGCGCTTATGACCGAGACGCTTTTCGTCAATTCACAGATGAGACAATTTATTATTATCAGGAACGGGGTCGTATAACTGATGATGATAATATTGAGTTTATTGAGAAGCGAATAATGGAACTTTGGCCGATTGTCGCTGATGAGTTTAGTACTTAAAATTTTCTTTTTAGATAAAAAAAGAAAGCCGTGTTTTGGCTTTCTTTTTTTTATTTCAATTAAACTTTTATCACAACTGGTAGTACCATCGGTCTTCTCTTGGTCTTGGCAAAAAGGAATTTACCAACTTCATTTCTTATCTTATTCTTAATATAATCATCATCCGGAGTTTTTGAATCATGGTCATTTACAATCTTCTTTACCTTCATACGAGTGTCTTCAATTAACTTTTTATTTTCCTTCATATAAACAAAACCACGAGAAATAATATCTGGGTTACCTATGGTATTAGTAGTCTTTGTATCAATAGTGGCAATGATTACTATCATACCATCTTCAGCCATTACCCTCCTATCACGAAGCACGATATTGTACACATCACCAACTCCAAGTCCATCAACCATAACATAGTCTGATGGAATTTTTTCATTAGTCATAGTGCCGCTTGTATTTCTACCTTTTTTCTCAAACTTAATTACTTGACCATTGTCTGGAACAAAGATTTTTTCTTTTGGTATTCCCACTTGCTCGGCTAACTCAGCATGAGCTTGAAGCAAATAATGATTCCCTTCAATTGGTACAAAAAATTCTGGCTTAATAAGGCGCATCATGAGTTTTAAATCTTCAGCCTTAGCGTGACCACCAGCATGAACATCCATCATTTGATAATGAATTATTTTAGCTCCTTGTCTAACAACTTGATCTTTCAAAGCCTGAATACTTCTTTCGTTTCCTGGAATAACTGATGAAGAAAAAATAACCGTATCTCCTTTTTTCATATGAATTGATCTATGCTCACCATTAACTACTCGGACCAAAAAAGCATTTGATTCTCCCTGGGCACCAGTTCCTAAAATCATTATTTTATCATCAGGCAATCTTCCTAATTCCTTGTCTTCAACTATTATCCTAGGGTTAAATTTTAAATAACCAATTTTATGAGCAATTTCTACATTAGTTGTCATGCTTCTCCCTTGCAAATTTATTCTTCGACCATGCTTAGCTGCTAACTCAAATAATTTTTGCAAACGAGAAAGTTGAGAAGCAAAAGTTCCAATAATCACCCGCCCCTTAATATCATCAAGCAACCCATCAATCTCTTCACCGATTGTTGACTCAGAAATTTGGTAACCTGGGTGAGTTGAATCAGTAGAATCTGACATCATCAGAAGAACTCCTTTGTCTCCCAAAAGAGCAATCCGATTCAAATCAGCTGGCTTATCATTCACTGGAGAATAATCAATCTTAAAATCCCCTGTATGAACAACTGTTCCAACAGGAGTATGAATAATTACAGCGAAAGAATCTTGTATAGAGTGATTAACGCGTAAAAATTCAACATTAAAATTTTTACCAACTCGTGCTTTCTTTTTTGAATCAATCTCTACTATATTTAATTTTGGGCACCCTTTATGTTCTTCACATCTTTTTGCAACTAGGCCAGCTGTGAGCTTACCTGTATAGATTGGTGGATTGCCAATTTTTCCAATAATGTGTGGCACACCGCCAATATGGTCCATATGTCCATGCGTAATAACAACTCCCTTTACCCTGTCTATTTTATCTTCAAGATAGGAAATATTGGGAATGATATAATCAATCCCTGGCATATCTTCTTCAGGAAATTGAAGACCCATGTCAATAATCATGATATCATCTTCGTATTCTATCATGGTCATATTTCTGCCTACTTCTTCAGCTCCACCAACAACAGTTACCCGCAGTTTTCCTTTTTCAAAAACTTTGTTTGTTTTAGCTGTTCTTTTTTTGTTAATTTTTTTTGTGTTTGTAGGACTTTCTTTTGTTTTTTTGTTTTTTTGTTTATAAGTTCTAATCATATTTTTTAGAGTTCAATAATAACAACACTTTTTTAAATATAAAAGTGTTATTTGAGTTCAATTTTATTTATTAATTATGAGTTTTTTACCGGTTTTAATATACCAGTCAAAAATATTAGAAAAACGATCTGTTGGAGTGATAATGTAACTTACATCAAAACCCTTAACAGTTGTATTTTGTAAATATGTATATAGAGGTGAATACATGAAAATAACCGGTTCTTCTTCAGCAATAATATCTTGAAATTGCTTGTATCTGTCTTGTCTTAGAGTTTGTTCAGCTTCAAGTCTAGCCTCTTCTAAAAGCTTATCCGCTTCTTTGTTGGAAAAATTAGCAATATTGTATCCATTTTCAATTTGTGAAGAATGCCAAAATGCATATGGATCTGGATCAGAGCCAAGAACTTGAGCATAAAACAAAGCTTCAAAATTTCTTGTTCTTATGACATCTCCTTGAATTCTATTGAGTGGTATAACCTCTGTTATAACTTTAATACCTACCTGTTCCCAATATTTCTGTATTTCACTTATCACTTGAGCATTTTCACTTCTTTCAACGGTTCGTAGATTGATAGTCAAAAACTTATCATCTTTTTTTCTCCAAGTACCTACTCCCATATCAATTATCTTAAAGGCTTGGTTTTTTACTTCTTCATCATCTGACTCAGCGTCATCTTGTGCATTTTGATATTCCTCCTCTGTTATTTCTGTCTCCACCCAGCCTGCCTCATTCAAAAGCTCTTCAGCTTTAGGGATGTCTTGATAATATTTTTTTATATCATTGTTGTAAGCAAAACTGTTTGATGGAATTGGACTATCAACTACAGAGGCTTGCGACTTTAAGACATCGTTCACAATAGCTCTCTTGTCAATCGCATAAGCTAGGGCCTGTCTAAGTTCTTTTGAGGCCAAAGCTTCGTTCAATTTTTCATTTAAGAATATCAAAGTTACTTGTGGATATAATATCTTATGAAACTGTAAGCTCTTTGGAGTTGAAATAAAATCAACATATTCGCTTGGCAAATAACTCATGCCATCGATTGCCTTGTTATTCAAGTCTTCAATTGCTTCGTCAAAACTTGTATAAAATTTTAAAGATATATCTATATACGGAACTTTCCCATAATAATCTTCATTCTTTTCAAGCTTGTATTCTTTGATATTACCAGCTTCATTTTTTGCCAGTGACTTAAACTTAAAAGGTCCGCTACCAATTGGTTTTTGGTTTAGGGTTGCTAAATTAGCGGTGTCCGCTGGAATTTCTGACCACAAATTGGCTGGTAAAATTCCAAAAGTAAGTAACTCCAAGAATGCAGCATAGGGCTCAGGAAGCAAGAAACGAACAGTTCTTTCATCAACTGCTTCGATATTTACCCCAGCAAAACTTTGTCTAAGCGGTGACTTATATGAAGGATCTAGAATAGCATTATAAGTGAAGATTACATCATTAATTGTAAGGTCTTCATCGTTGTGCCATTTTACTCCTTCTTTCAAGGTTATTTCATAAGTCTTATTATCTCCACTAACAAAAAAATCCTCGACTAAATCCTTTTCCAATTGACCGTTCGCACCTCTTCTAAATAAAGAAGAATAAATCAAAAAACTAAGATCATTATCTACATCTGATACAGTATACAAAGGATTAATAGTTTGTGGAGAACCGATCAAACCCTCAACATATTCCCCGCCAGGGACTGGAATAAGTTCAAGATTCGATAAATAAAAATTTATTCCCAAATACGTTGAAGAGACAATAATTAGAAAGGAGCTCAAGTAGATAAGTTTCTTCTCCAAAGGACTTAAGTATCTTTTTATGTATTTAAGTTGTTTGAAGGTTGGAATTCTTGACTTAGAAAGAGAGTAAACAAGTTTTTTGTCGTACTCTTTTTGCATTTCAGCATAATCTAAAGCGTCAGGCTTTTTTTTCTTACCCCAAAAAACTGATTTTGGTAAATCAAAAACTTTAACCACTATTTGGGTAAATTTTTCAAATTGTTTTTTTAAAAAACTTACTTGTTTTTTAGAAGAGTCCACAAATTCTTATTATTTAATAAAGAGAATTTTATGCTGTAACGAAAAAGTTAAGTAAAGATACTACAAAAAATAATACAGCTAAGATTATTGTGAGAGTGAATAGTTTTTTTTCAAGTCCTCTTTTGGTCATGTAAACATTTGATCCACCACCACCAAAAATTCCAGACATGGCACCACCTCTGTTTTGCATAAGGATGACGATCATCAATGAAATCGCGACAACTAATTGAATAATTGTTATTATACTCATAGTTTTATTTTTTTACGTCTTCTAAAACTGCGCTCATTACTTTCTTGTTGTTTTCAGCTAAATCAGCTAAAACTTTTCTGTCTAGTTCTATCTTATTTACTTTTAAAGCGTGAATAAATTTAGAATAAGACATTCCTTTTTCTCTAACAAATGCACCAATTTTAATTTGCCACAAAGCTCTGGTAGTTCTTTTCTTTTTTCTTCGATCTACAAAAGCGTGATGTCCTGCCTTAACTGCAGCTTCACTAGCTTGTCTCATAAGATTCTTTCTTCCCCATTTAAACCCTTTGGTTTTAGAGAGAAGCTTTCTTCTTCTTTTTACATGGGTTGTACCTCTTTTTACTCTAGGCATATTTCTAAAATTTATAATTTAAAATTAAAACTGTTTATAAATTATAAATTACAAATTACAAATTAACTATACGGCATTAACGTCTTGATAGTCTTCTTTAGAGTATCAGTTGTATCAATGTCTCGTCTTTTATTTCTTTTTGTTGTACCAGTTTCTCTGGCATTAAAGTGTCCTTGTCCGGCTTTGCGTTGCTTGATCTTTTTCGTCTTTGTAACGCTGAAGCGTTTTGAAGTTGCTTTATGTGTCTTTATTTTCGGCATAAAATTAAAAAAACAGGATCAAAACATCCAGTTTTTGTTAAATCAGTCTTTTTTATTAACCAAGATCATTATAAATCTTCCGCCTTGTTTTGTCAAGTCTTGTTCGCGAAATATATTTAAACCTTCATTTTGTTCTAAGGTTGCAACAAATTCCTTAATAGATTCTACTGCCTTTTCAGGGTGAGCACGCTCTCTTCCTCGTAAAAACAGATCAATTTTTAGTTTATGTCCTTTTTCCAAAAACTTTGTTGCTTGCTTTAATCTTAGCTCTTTATCATGGTCTGAAATACGAACAGAAAGCCTAATTCCCTTGGTTTCAATCTTTTTTTGCGCTACTTTTTGTTTATGGGCTTTTTTTTCTTTTTCGTACTTAAACTGGCCAAAATCCATAATTTTACAAACTGGTGGCTGGGCAGTTGGATTCACCTCAACTAAATCAAGTTCAGCTTCTCTGGCCTTAGCCAAAGCTTCATTTTTGCTAGTATTACCAATTTGTGTGTTTTCTTCATCAATTAAAAAAACCTCGTGAGCACGAATTTTTTCATTTATAAAAAATTGTTTTTCTTGTTTTGGCTTTGCTTTTCGCCAGGTTCTTCTCATTTTCTTTAATATTAGCTTAAAATTTATAAGTTTACAAACATTTGAACCTAAAATAATAGCCCCAATATTTAATCTAATCTTACATTGTTTTATTAAAAAAATCAAGCTTTTCTCCCCCTTCTTCCCAAGGAGGGGGCTAGAGGTGGTTTTCTAAATAAAAAAATTGACAAAATATCGAAAACATGCTATTATTTAATATTGCTTTTTAACAAAACATTTCAAAAATACTTAAATAATGGAGGAATAGAATGCCAAATTTTACAAAAAAAGAAATAAAAAAAACATTCATAATGAGAACTATTACATTTGTGATCGGATGCTTTTTTATAGTATATGGAGCATATCTAATTAAACCGTCTTTAGTAGCTATTGCTTTTGGTTCCAGTATAATTTTCTTTGTCATTCATAACGCAATCAGCGTGTTAATCGAACAAATATATGAACTCAAAAAATAGGAGAATTAAATGAAAAAAACTATCTTTTTGACAATTTTATATCTAGATATACTTGAATAACACCCAAAAAAGGAGATCTATCATGAAAAAAGACATAGGGATTATAATAATCGTTTGTTGTTCTTTGCTTATTATTTATATGCTTATCAGCACAAACACAGATCAGATAAAAAAAGAACAACAATCTCAAAAAATACTCGACAACAATATGCTTATAGCTGTTGAGTGTATGGATAATGGAGCAAGTGAAACTCAAATCACAATAGACGCTGATGGTAATATTATGTTTCTGCCTTGCGAACAAACTAACTAGGAGAATTAAAAATGAAAAAAACTATCTTTTTGAC
This sequence comes from Candidatus Parcubacteria bacterium, assembly GCA_002869165.1. Taxonomy (GTDB): domain Bacteria; phylum Patescibacteriota; class Patescibacteriia; order Patescibacteriales; family UBA12075; genus BM705. The sequence goes on from PKTK01000013.1 coordinate 123,275, forward strand.
AATGTTTCTGATTTTCTTTTTTTGCGGATGTTGCTTTGCTGGCTCTTCGTTTTTGTGTCACAAGAACTATAGGCTATCAATTGCTCTTAATTTTGATGGCCATTTTCCAAGCACAATATCTTCAGAGGTTACTAAAACAATCACTGATAACGAATACGTTTGCACGCCAATTAATAATATATTCGGCTACAGGCCCATTCAATACAATGAAGGGCTGATAGAAATCGCTAAAATAGCAAAATAGCAATTTTAAGCCCACAAATTAAATTACAATTTGTGGGCTTTTTTTATTTGACATAAACTTGAAATTAATATAGAAATATATTATACTAATTTTTGTAACAAACAAACATAAGCGGACGTGGTGAAACTGGTAGACACGCTAGTCTTAGGAACTAGTATCGCAAGATGTGTGGGTTCGAGTCCCACCGTCCGCACCATTTAAAAAGGTCATTCTGAAAGAATGGCTTTTTTAAATGGTATGAATGGTGAGCGAGAGCCCATATGTTGTAGGAGTAATAAAAAGCAACAGTACAGTTGCTTGGAAGTAACAACAAAGATAATCAATACAAACGTATTCGAGTTTGAATACATCCGAGAGGAACTTC
>PKTK01000004.1 GCA_002869165.1 Candidatus Parcubacteria bacterium
TAACCCAATCATCAGTCAATGAATTCCAAAGCTTCTACCAAATAGATGAAGATGGAGAGGTTAGAGAGAAGAGTAGGGAAGAATTGAATAAATAGCTTTATTCAGTTAAGAATTAAGAATTAAGAATTAAGAATTAAGAATACTTCTCCTTAGTGTCATTCTGAGCGCTAGCGAAGAATTCCGGGAATGTTGGGATTAACTATGAGATTTTTTAACTTCGTTTTAGAATGATACGAAAGATTTGAAGAATATAAGATGTGAATAAATTCAAACTTTCATATGCTATTTATCCTTGCGAATGTTAGTGAAGCAATCTAAGTCACGAACTAAACTTGATTTTATCCACAATCCATGTTTTACACACAAATCAGATTGCCACAGCCTTCGGCCTCGCAATGACAAAAAGAGAAAATTAAAGGATACAAGCTACAAATAAATTAAAAGATATAAATAAAAATAACCAAACAATAATGTTTGGTTATTTTTATTTCTAATTTGTTTGTAGCTTGTATCCTTTAATATTAATTATTAATTACATAAATTTATTAGGAAAATATTTGATTTTATGGTATAATATGAAGGTTATAAACTAAACATTGTTTGGTAATTTTATGTATATCAAAAGTATTAGGCACTATAAAAAAATAAAAGGCAAAAGAGTGTTTTTGCGGGCTAGTTTGAATGTGCCAATAAAAAAAGGTCAAGTAACTGATGGTTTTCGTATAGACAAACAGCTTCATACGATAAGGTTTTTGCGTATGAATGGAGCAAAGATTATTATGTCTGGTCATCTAGGAAGACCCAAGGGTGAATATAACGAGAAATATTCTTTATTTCCAGTAGCGAAATATTTAGAAAAGAAATTATCTATAAAAATTAAATTTATCCCAAATCAGCTTGATTTTGAAGCCAGTAATGCGGTTGCCGAAATGAAAGAAGGTGATATTATTATGATAGACAATCTACGTTTTAATCCAGGCGAAAAAAAGAATTCCAAACGCTTTGCCAGACAATTGGCTGACTTGGCCGACATTTATGTAAACGATGCTTTTGCAAATTGCCATAGAGCGCATGCTTCAGTTAGTACTATCAAAAATTATTTACCAGCTTTTGCTGGTCTTTTGTTGGAAGAAGAGATAAAAAATCTTCATAAAGTACTCAAACCAAAAGCACCTTTGGTAGTTATTTTGGGCGGAGCAAAGATTAAAACCAAATTACCCATGGTTAATCAATTCAAAAATAAAGCGTATAAAATATTGGTAGCTGGAGCTTTAGCAAATAGCTTTTTGTCAAGCAGGGGTTATGAGATTGGCAAGTCACTGATCGATGGAGAAACTCAAGTATTTGCTAATAAATACAAGAAGAATAATCTTTTAATTCCTGTTGATGTGGTAGTAGCCACTAGTGCTAAAGGAACGAAAGGAATTATTAAAAAGATTTCTGAAGTTAGACCAAGCGATTATATTTTTGATATCGGACCAGAAACTGTTAAGTTATACTCAAGTATTATCAGGGAAGCAAATACTATTATTTGGAATGGGCCGATTGGTTTCTATGAGATTAGAGCTTTTAGACACGGCTCATTGGAAATAGCCAAGGCTGTAGCTTCTAGATCTAAGGGGAAATGTTTTGGAGTAGTTGGTGGTGGCGAAACAGTTGACGCCTTGAAGTTAAGCAAGACAGAACATAATGTTGATTGGGTTTCTACTGGCGGAGGGGCAATGTTGGCTTATCTAGGAGGCAAAGAAATGCCAGGTTTAGAAAGATTGGTGAGATAAGTTAAATATAGGCAAAAATAATATAATAAAATATTAATAATACTAAAAAACATATGGCAAAAATTTCAAATATAAGTGCTAGAGAGATCCTTGATTCTAGAGGAAATCCAACTGTTGAAGCTCGAGTAGAGCTCAAAAATGGTATCGTAGCCAAAGCCTCAGCCCCTTCAGGAGCATCAACAGGAGTACATGAAGCTCATGAACTTCGTGATGGGGACAAGAATAGATATGGCGGTCAAGGAGTACTCAAAGCAGTCCACAACGCTAATACAAAAATAAAAGATGAATTAGTTGGTATGGACGTTAAAAAACAAGAAAATATAGATGAAGCCATGATAAAACTGGATGGCACCAAAAATAAAAGCAATCTAGGAGCCAATGCTATTTTAGCGGTTTCTTTGGCCTGTGCAAAGGCTGGCGCTATGGATTCCAAAATGGAGCTTTATGAATACATTGCTAAAACTTATAAATATCCCAAGCCAAGCAAAATGCCAACTCCTTCTTTTAATATTTTTAATGGCGGGAAGCATGCAGACACAAATTTAGATTTTCAGGAATTTATGATTATCCCTATGGCAGACGTGAGATTTTCGGAAAAAATTCGTATGGGGGCAGAGATTTTTCATGAACTAGGCAATGTTTTAAAAAAGGGTGGTTATGATACAGATGTAGGAAATGAAGGCGGATACGCACCAGACATTCAGTCAAGTATTCAAGCGATTGAATTTATTATGGCAGCTGCCACTAACATGGGTTATACACCAGGAAAAGATATGGGGATCGGAATAGATGTTGGTTCTTCTGAACTATATGACCCTGAAACCAAGGAATATATTTTCAAGTTAGATAATTCACATTTTTCTAAAGATACTTTAATCGGTCTTTATAATGAGTGGCTCAGAAAATATCCAATAGTTTCAATTGAGGATGGTTTAGCAGAAGATGACTGGGAGGGTTGGCGAGAATTAAACAAAGAATTAGGTAAAGATATGTTGTTAATTGGAGATGATCTGTATGTTACCAATATCGACAGACTTAGAATTGGCCTCAAAGAAAAAGCAGCCAATGCTATTTTAATAAAACCAAATCAAGTAGGCTCCTTAACGGAGACTATTGAATGTGTAAAGCTTGCGCAGAAGCATAATTATAAAACAATGGCTTCACATAGAAGTGGAGAAACTTGTGATACATATATTGCTGACATTGCAGTTGCAGTTGGAGCCGATTACATTAAGTCAGGTTCATTATCAAGGGGGGAAAGATTAGCTAAGTACAATAGACTTATGGAGATTGAGTCTATGATTGTAAAATAATATGAACAAATCAAAAAATCTACCTTTAATTTTAGTTATTTTAGACGGTTGGGGAATAGACAAGGACGGTCCTGGTAATGCTATTTCTTTGGCCAAGACCCCAACTATAGATGGTTTAGGTAAGAAATATCCTTTTACCAAAATATATGCTCATGGGAAACACGTAGGCCTTCCTGATGGTCAGGTAGGAAATTCTGAAGCAGGTCATATGAACATTGGTGCTGGTAGACTTGTAGAACAAGATAGCGTTAAGATTAGCACCAATATTGAAGACGGGACATTTTTTAAAAACCCGGCTTTTCTAGGCGCTATTAGACATGTTAAGAAAAGCAATTCCAGGCTTCATATCATGGGTTTGTTATCAAACGGTCAGAGTCCACATTCTGATCCGGGACATCTGATGGCTTTGATCGAATTCGCCAGAAAGAACAATATCAAAGATGTGTTTTTGCACTTGTTTACAGATGGACGAGATTCGCCAAAATTTTCATCATTAAATGAAATTAGTAAATTAGAGAAGGAATTGAAAAATGAAAAGATAGCTACTATTATGGGACGATATTATGCAATGGATAGAAAGAAGAAATGGGAAAGGACTGAGTTGACTTACAATACTTTTACAATTGGTGAAGGCAGGAAAGCTAGTAGTGCTCAAGAGGCTATTACCAATGCCTACAATAGAGGTAATAGTGATGAATTTATAGAACCCCATGTGATTGAATGCGATTCCAGCAAATCAAGTCGTATTGAAGAGGGGGATAGTGTGATATTTTTTAATTTGCGATCTGATAGAAGTCGTCAACTTGCCAAGGCTTTCGTGCAGCCAGAGTTTGAAAAAATGAATCCAGGATCTTTTAAACGCAAGAAAAAACTCGAACATTTATATTTTGTAGCTATGACAGATTTTGGGCCAGATCTAGATGATATTATCACAGCTTATCCTAGTGTTGACCTGTATGAGACTCTGCCAATGCAATTTGAAGAGTATACTCAGATGTATATAGCAGAGACTGAAAAATACGCTCATGTGACATATTTTTTTAATGGAGGTTATTCGGGTACTGTAGCAGGGGAAACCCAACATTTAGTTCCTTCACCAGATGTTAAATCTTATGATGAAACACCAGCGATGAGTTCAGAGGAGTTAACTAAAGTAGTTGTTGACAACATTGATAAACACAAGAAGTCAAAGAAGTTTCCTTATGAGTTTGTTGTGCTTAATTTTGCTGCTCCTGATATGGTTGGTCATACAGGTAATCTTGAAGCCGGTATAAAATGTTGCGAGCAGGTTGACAAATGTGTTTCACAAATTGTTAAGACTTATTTATCAGTTGGAGGTACGGTTTTGATCACTGCAGATCACGGCAATATTGAGAAAATGATAAATACAGAAACAGGAGAGATATTCACTGAACATACAACCAATCAAGTTCCATTTTTACTTGTTTCCAAGACCCTTAAAAAGACCAAATTAAGAACAAAAGGATTTCTGGGAGATATTGCTCCTACTATTTTAGATATTTTAGATCTTAAAAAACCGAAGGAGATGAAAGGAAAATCTCTTATTTTAAAATAATGACTGAAAACACAAAAAAACATATACCAAGACCGGTTGTTTTGGTTATACTTGATGGCTGGGGAATTGGTCAGCCATATGCTGGTAATGCGATTTATCAAGCAAGAACCAACAATATGGATAATTTGGTCAAGAAATATCCGACTATGACTATACGAGCTGCTGGAGAAGCGGTTGGTTTGCCTTGGGGTAAATTTGGTAACTCAGAAGTTGGGCATTTGAATTTAGGCTTAGGCAGGGTTGTGTATCAAGATTTTTCCTTGATAAATAAGAGTATTAGCAGTAAAGAATTTTTTACTAACGAAGCATTGGTAAAGGCAGTCGAACATGCACAGAAGAATGACTCGGCACTGCATTTAGTTGGCTTGGTTTCTAATGGGGCGGTTCATGCTTCTATTGATCACTTATATGCTTTACTTAAGTTAGCTGCTTTATACAAGATCGAGAAGGTTTATATCCATGCGATTTTGGATGGTCGGGACGTTCCTTTTAATAGCGGTCTTAATTTTATTTCAGCTTTAGAATTTGCTACTCAGGAAAAAGGAGTTGGTCAGATTGCCACAATATCTGGACGTTTTTATGCTATGGATAGAAATAATAATTGGGATAGAACAGCTCAAGCATATTTAGCTATGACCAAGGGTGAAGGCAAGAAATCAGATAATCCTAAAAAGGCGCTTGAAGCAAGCTACAAGAAGAAAATTTATGATGAAGAATTCATTCCTACAGTTATAACCAAAAATAAACAACCGATTGCGACAGTAAAACATAATGATTCAGTAATATTTTTTAATTATCGACCCGATAGAGCTCGTCAGCTTACAAGAGCTTTTGTGATTGACGAAATGGATAAGTTTGACAGGGGAGCTAAATTAAAGAATGTTAACTTCACAACTTTTACTGAATATGAAAAAGGATTACCTGTAAATGTAGCTTATGCACCAGAGGAGCCAAATAATGCCTTGGGGGAAGTTCTTTCCAAAAATAACCTAAAGCAACTTAGAATAGCTGAAACTGAAAAATACGCTCACGTAACTTATTTTTTTAATGGAGGCAGAGAAACTAAAAGTCCCGGAGAGGATCATGTCTTGATACCTAGTAAGCCCGTGCCAAGTTACGCTCAAATTCCCGAAATGAGCGCCCCAGAAATAACCAACAAGCTTATCGAGTGTGTTTCTGATGATATTTATGATTTTATTTTGGTAAATTATGCCAATTCAGACATGGTTGGTCATACTGGTGATATTGAGGCAGCTATCAAAGCTATCGAGACTTTGGATTCTTTAATAATAAAAGTGGTGAATAATGTCTTGGCCAAAAATGGCGTAGTTATGATTACAGCAGATCACGGAAACTCTGAAGTAATGTTCAATATGCAAACTGGCCAAATCGACAAAGAGCACACTGCCAATCCGGTTCCATTTATCTTGGTAGGAAACGAATATGTAGGCAAGTCAATCGGTTGGATTGATAATGTTTCAGATGATTTGTCAACCATGCAACCCCAGGGAATTTTATCAGATGTAGCACCAACGGTTTTGGATGTACTTGGTATAAAAAAACCAAAAGAAATGACCGGGCTTTCGCTTTTGTCAGGAAATTAGATTAAGTATATAGTACCCGAAGTCAGATAAATATTATTTAATTAAATAAATTCTCCCCTTTTTTAAAGGGGAGTACCGCGGAGTCAGGCAGGTGTTTGATAAATATATTCTCCCTTTTTTAAAGGGGAGTACCGCGGAGCCAGGCAGGTGTTTGATAAATATATTCTCCCTTTTTTAAAGGGGAGTACCGCGGAGCGGGGAGGGGTTATTGATTAATTTTATTTTAAAACTCCCCTAGCTAAGTTTATAATCTAGCAGTATTAGATGATTTTTTTAATATAATATTTAGATTTTTTATATATCAACCCCTCTTTAAAAAAGAGGGGAATTAAAGAAATATATATTTAAATATATATTTTAATATATAGAAGCATGAGAAGAAAACTAGAAGAAAAAAATATAAGAAAACTAGTTAAAACTGGTGGAAGTAGTATCACAGTGACTTTGCCAATTGAAATTGTCAGAAAACTAAAATGGCGAGAGAAACAGAAAGTTGTGGTGGAGCAGAAGGGAAGTACTATTGTGATTAAGGATTGGAAAAAGTAAGTCATGTAACACGCAACACATATCACATATCAAGCAAAAAAAGACCGCTTAGCGTTTAATAATACGCTAAGCGGTTTTTATTTATTTTTTGTTTAGATAGTAGAGACTCCCTGATGATACCACTAAAAAGAAAGTGGCAACATTGAATAAAGCTAATACTTCATTTTTCGGAATTATGTTGCTAAATATTTGCCACAACAAAAGAATTCCGTAGCTACAAAATGAAAGAAGAGCAGCAGTTAAAGTAAAAACAAGAAAAAGTTCCAATGTTTTTTTAATCATTTAAGTTACTCCTATTAATGAGGGTTTGCTGTGTTAAACCTTCTTGATAATCCAGTCAGTTATTTTTCTTAAGTTAAACTTACTTATTTGACAATTCATCCCTCTGACATTAGCAAGTGATATAATAGCTGGGAATAGTACTTTTCCTTGATGCTCTACTTCTTTGCTTATTTGAATAAATACTTTTCCATAAGCAATTTTTTTTAACATATCGATTTTATCAAGGTCAAGTAAATATATTACAACTTTTACTCTGTTGTCGAACGTGATTTTAAGGTTGTATCTTTTCTCATCGTTTTTTCTTTCTTCTGGAAAAACGGTTATAACACAGTTAGTTGCTCGAAGAATAATCTCTTTTTCCATTATTTTTCTCCTTTTTTTCGGATTGAAAATTATTTAAATATAAAGATCAATAAACATTATATAATAGCATATTTATATATATTTGTCAAAGTAAAATTGATAAATTATTTAATATTAGCAATACTTTTATTATGTCCTTTGAATAATAAAAATTAGCTTTAAATTTTATTTGGATTCCTGCCATCGCAGGAATGACAAAAAAAGACCGCTTAGCGTTTAAAAATACGCTAAGCGGTTGTTTTTATTCTCGGAGCAATTTTCCGACATCAATGAACAGATAGGGAAATCCGATTCCCCAGCCTCTTGATTCAAGACTGTTTTCTTTTTTTGTTACCGTTACAGATGGTATTCTTTTATATCCAAGTTCAATTGCATCATTTTTCATGGAAAGGTATCTGTAACAAGTGATAACGGTTTTATTATTGCTTGTCGAAACCACAATTGAGTCAATGGCGTGATTCTCAAAATAAACGCACCCACAGATGATCCCGGTTACGCATACAGACAACAATACAATTGAAAGAGCGGTTTGTTTGAACATTTTGTCTCCTTATTTTAATGTTATAATTACGATAATTAAAAGATCAATTAACATTATATAATAGCATATTTATATATATTTGTCAAGGTAAAATTGATAAATTATTTAATATTAGCAATACTTTTATTATGTCCTTTGAATAATAAAAACTAGCTTTAAATTTTATTTGGATTCCTGCCATCGCAGGAATGACAAAAAAAGACCGCTTAGCGTTTAAAAATACGCTAAGCGGTTGTTTTTATTCTCGGA
>PKTK01000001.1 GCA_002869165.1 Candidatus Parcubacteria bacterium
ACATCAGTTGCAGCTGAATTTGACACTACTTACGGAACAGACGCTGATTTAATAGTTAAACCAGGTGTAACTGCTGAGTTTATCATTAAAGCTTATGTTGTCGGTGTAGGTACAAGTGATTCATTGAAGATGTCTATTGAAAATATGTCTTCAAACTTCGACTACAGACATCGCTATGGTGTTAATGGAGTTGCAGGATCTGACGTTCCAAACGTATATACCTTGATTCCAGGTCTTACAAGTGTTTCAGGAGGTTGGCTAAGTAATTAATTTTCTATAAATCTTATTAAAATAAAAAACCATCAATGCTGTTTGTTGTTGATGGTTTTTTGTTATATTTTTTGTTTGTATGAATTTTAACAGTAAATATGTTATAATAATTTTAAGAATTAATAATATTAAAATTATATGCAAAAAACTCAAAGAACCCTTTTACAAGCAATTCTCGCCTCAATTGCCTCTGTTTTTGTCGTAGCTGCCTTTGCCAGCGCTACTTCAATTGGTACTAATATTTCTACTGACGGAACTCTCACAGTTACCGGAAATACTATCATTGATACAGACACTTTTTATGTTGATACCACTAATGATAGAGTAGGTATTGGAACAACCAGTCCTGAATATGCTCTAGATGTTGATGGTTATATTAGGACCGGAGCAGACTATGGCTACAAACAAGGTAATTCTACTGTACTTTATGTTGATACCACTGATACTAATTATCAAGTTAGCGTGGGGCCTGATGCTGGTAGCCTTAAATCAACGGGTAATATGTATAACACCTCTATCGGATATCAGGCTCTGCATCAGAATGCTTATGGAGATAAAAACGTAGCAATCGGCTACCAAGCCTTAAAAGATAATGGAATTACTAATGATCTTTTTGCATTTAATAACTCGAGCATGAACGTAGCTATTGGATATCAATCTCTTCTTTCAAACACCACTGGTTATAGAAATATAGGGGTTGGTGACGGTTCTTTGTATTGGAATACAACAGGGCATGATAATACCGCAATGGGAAGGGGGGCTTTAGCGGCAAATGAGACTGGTACAAATAATGTTGCTATTGGTTCTTTGGCTATGGCAGCAGGCCCAGGCGGAGCAGATAATAATGTAGCTGTTGGTTACTCGGGACTTTATAATATTTCTAGTGGAGGTTATAATGTAGCAATTGGTGACACCGCTTTGTTTGCTTTTCAAGATGGTTGGTTCAATGTCGGGCTTGGATATCAGGCGCTTGTAGCTCTCTCATCAGGAGATGATAATATTGCTATTGGTGATGGAGCGGGCAATAATTTAATTACGGGTGATAATAACATTGCTATAGGGGAAGAAGCTATATTTGCTTCTACTACTGCTTCAAATCAATTAAATATTGGTAATTTAATTTATGGAATAGATTTAGATGGCACAGGGAATACTATATCTTCTGGTAATATTGGGATTGGCATAGTAGAACCAGAAGTAAAGCTTGATGTTGATGGTTACATCAGAACAGGTGCTAGTTATGGATATAAACAAGGAAGTACCACCATTCTTTATGCTGATACCACTGCTGACAATTTCCTTGTAAGCGTGGGTTATCAAGCTGGGGATGCTATGACAAGTAATAGTGATTACAATACAGCTGTTGGTTATCAGGCATTGCAAAGTAATACCTATGGAGATAGAAATGTAGCTGTTGGTTATCAAGCATTAAAGGCAAATAGAGGAGGTCTAATGGACCCTGGGTATGCTGTTGATAATATTGCAATTGGCTATCAGGCTTTACTCAGTGGTGTAAATAGTCATGCAAATATTGCAATTGGTTCAAATTCTCAAAAAGTTTCTACAGGTTATAATAATATTTCAATAGGAGTTGATTCAATGATCACAAATAATTATACTTCAGATAATATAGCTATTGGTGATGAAGCCCTTTATGATAATTATTCAGGTAGTCAAAATGTAGGTTTAGGCTCTTACGCTTTGGGGCGAAATTATGATGCTGGAGCAAATACAGCTTTGGGTTATTATGCTATGTCAAGCGTTGAAGGTGGTGACTATAATACAGCTGTTGGTTTTATTGCTGGAGATGGTATATATGATGACAATGAAAATAATACAGTTGTTGGTTCATATTCTGGTTATGGTGAAATAGGAAGTTATAACACTGCTTTGGGTAATGACTCATTATATGAAGGTGGAGACTATAACACTGCTTTGGGGTCCTATGCAGGTGGTGGTATAAACTATCCTAGTAATAATAACATTATCTTGGGAGCTAAAGCAGCTGAAGCTTCATATACTGCCTCTGGTAGCATAATGATCGGTTATGATATTGATTTTCCTTCTGCTACCACAGATAATCAACTCACTATTGGGAACTTGATTTATGGAACGGATGTAGACGGGGTAGGTACGGCTGTTTCCAGTGGTAATGTTGGTATAGGTGATAATAGCCCTGGTTCAAAATTGGAAGTTAATGGCGGTATTACCCCAGCTAAAGTAACAGCTGACCCCTGTAGTGGCGCAGGTTTTCAGGAAGGTTCACTTTTTTATAATGATACGTCTGATTATTTTTGTTTTTGTGATGGAAGTAATAATGACATGCAAATGCATAGCCCATCAACCCCATGTTTTTAGTTTAATATTTTTATTTTAAATAAATCCCTATGCAAAAAAACCAAAGAACCCTTTTACAAGCAATTCTCGCCTCAATTGCTTCTGTCTTTGTAGTAGCTGCCTTTGCCAGCGCTACTTCAATTGGCACTAATATCTCAACTGATGGAACTCTCACAGTTACCGGAAACACTATCATTGATAGTGGAACTCTCTATGTTGATACCACTAATGATAGAGTAGGTATCGGAACAACTAGTCCAGACTATACATTGGATGTAGATGGCTATATAAGAACTGGTGCAGACTATGGCTACAGACAGGGAAGTACCACAATTCTTTATGCCGATACTACTAATACTAATTACCTGGTGAGCGTAGGGCCTGGAGCAGGTGAATCCATGACAACAGGCTTATATAACGTGGCTATGGGTTATCAGGCTTTACAATATGGCACTTATAGAAGTAGAAATATAGCTATTGGCTATCAGGCTTATAGAACTGGCAGTAGTGAGAGTGGGGATAATATAGCTATAGGTTATCAGACTTTACTTGTAAATAGTTCAGGTTATCAGAATGTGGCAATTGGTAATGAAGTGATGCGTGCTAATACATTAGGTGATATGAATGTGGGTGTCGGATATAGGACTCTTTATAAAAACACTACTTCTGTTGGTAATACAGCAATTGGGTATAAAACAATGCATGAAAATACTTCGGGAACTAACAATACTGCCATTGGGTTGAATACTCTTTATATGAATACTAGTGGCGAGGGTAATACTTCTGTAGGTAATAGTTCAATGGAAGCAAACGAAACTGGTTATTATAATGTAGCTATGGGTCATTATGCTTTGGCTCATTTAGATATAGGACATGAAAATGTAGCTATTGGTTATCACGCTGGTGATCGTATATACGAAAGTAGTGAAAATACCTTCGTTGGTTCTGGGTCTGGTTTTGGTGATGTTGACTGTGATGGGAATACTGGAATTGGTGCATATTCAGCTTATGAAGCAGGCACAAACAATACAGCTTTAGGTTCTTATGCTGGTTATCGGATGGATTATACGAGTAACAACAATCTTCTTTTAGGTGCTAAAACAGTAGAAACTTCTTATTCAGGCTCTAATGGTGTAATAATCGGTTATGATATTGAGTTTGCTTCTTCAACTGCTACAGGTCAGCTTAATATTGGTAACTTGATTTATGGAACAAATCTAGATGGGTCAGGTACAACGATTTCTACTGGTAATGTCGGTATCGGTGTAGTAGAACCAGAGGCAAAGCTTGATGTGGATGGTTATGTAAATGTAAGCGCAAGTTCAGGTTATAAACAGGGTGGAGAAGAGGTTCTTTTTGTTGATGTTAGGGATATTAATTATAATACCGTCTTAGGAAAAGAAGCTTTGCAAAATGGAGGTAGTAATAATACCTCTGTCGGCTATAGGACTCTTTACACTAATACAAGCGGGTATAATAACTCAGCTTTTGGAAGAAGGGCACTTTATTATAATGCAGGGGGCTATAATAATACCGCTATAGGTGTTGATTCTCTGCTTTATAATGAAACTGGGCAAGATAATGTTGCTGTTGGGAGATTGGCATCACAAAATAACGTGTCAGGAGACGCTAATACGGCAATTGGTCATGAGGCTATGGATTTTAATGAAGATGGTAATTATAATGTAGCGATTGGTCATTCTGCTGCTTATGCTGCTTGGCCATTAAATAGATCAGTTGTTATTGGTTATCAAGCTGGTTATAGTTGGTATGGGGATCTTGCAAATGAAGTGATTATTGGGTATCAGGCTGGTTATAATATAGACTCCGGAAAAAATAATATTCTTTTAGGTTATAAAGCTGCAGACAATATAACTACAGCCTCTAATAGCATAGCCATCGGTTATGACATAGACCTACCTTCAGCAACCGCTGACAACCAACTAAACATCGGCAACCTAATCTTCGGCATTGGTATAGATGGCACAGGCACTACTATTTCATCAGGTAATATAGGCATAGGAGTAAATAATCCTACTGCTAATTTCCATGCTACTGGTACTATTAGACTATCTGGTCTAGCAGCAGGTACAGTAGTTACTGATGCAAGTGGCAATCTATCAGTATCATCAGACGAAAGACTAAAAGATATTCAAAACAAATTCGAGAGAGGCATAGAAGACCTCCTAGCCATAGAACCAATAACCTACAAATGGAACGAAGAATCAGGCCTAGAAACAGAACACGAATACTCAGGTTTCTCTGCCCAAAACATCCAAGAAAACATTCCCGAAGCAGTCGGCCAAGACCAAAGAGGCTACCTAAGCCTCTCAGACAGACCAATACTTGCAACAGTGGTAAATGCTGTTAAGGAGATGTGGGCAGTAATTACAGATAATACTGAAAAAACTAAAACAAATGAAGATAGGATAGATGAACTAGAAAGTCAATTAGAAGAGTCAAGGCTTGAGATAGAAAAATTAAAAAATATTTTAGAAGAAACAGCTTCTTTTTAGTCGACTATTTTCTATATGTACAATGATTATAAATATGGTATAATAATTTTATAATCATGATATTTTAAACAATTATGCAAAAAACCCAAAGAACCCTTTTACAAGCAATTCTCGCCTCAATTGCCTCTGTTTTTGTTGTAGCTGCCTTTGCTAGCGCTACTTCAATCGGAACAAACATTTCAACTGATGGCACTCTTACAGTTACCGGAGCTACTACTATTGATAGTGGAACATTTTATGTTGATTCTACTAATAACAGAGTTGGTATAGGCACAACCACTCCTAGTGCAGTACTTAGTGTTAACGGATTAATTTCTCAATCAGGACTTGGAGACTCAACATATTTGGGTGAAGGAGCTGGAGTTAATGATGATTTAACTAATAATTATAACACAGTGATAGGTTACAATGCACTAAATGCGAATACTAGCGGTTCAGTAAATACCTCTCTAGGATGGCTTTCTCTTTTGTCTAATACTACCGGCAGGCAGAATACAGCAGTGGGTGCAAATGCATTAAGGTTAAATACTACAGGAGAAAATAATACGGCTATAGGTCTAAATGCGTTACTTATAAATACAACTGGTGGAGAAAATACTTCTGTTGGCGCATTTTCACTTGAAAATAATTATACTGGTATGTACAATACTGTTCTTGGTGTTTCTGCTTTACGTTATAATAGATATTCAACTTCAACAATAGCAATTGGTTGGAGAGCAGGTTATGGTGCTAGTGGTCAATCAAACAATGGTTACGGCGTTTTGCTTGGTACAAGGGCTGGTTATAATTTAAGAACAGGAGATAATAATATTTTGGTCGGTTATTCAGCAGGGGACAATTTAACAACTGGAGACACTAACATCGTAATAGGTTATGACATAGATTCTCCAACAGCCACCAACAACAACACAATGACTATCGGCAACCTAATCTTCTGCACAGGTATAGATGGCACAGGTACCACTATCTCTAGTGGCAACATTGGTATAGGTTCATCATCACCATCATCAAAATTATCAGTAGCTGGTTTTGTGGATTCAAGCTTGGGTTATAAGCAAAATAGCAAAATTATTCTTTTTGCAGATACTGCAGGCAGTAATTATTCTACTTTAGTAGGCGTTGAAGCAGGAACATCTTTGACGACTTCAGGGGACTATAATACGGTAATAGGTTATCAGGCGCTTGCAAACACAACAAATCAAGACCAGAATACAATAATTGGTTATCAAGCACAACAGAATAATAATGTTCTGTATAATACAGCTGTTGGTTATCAAGCTCTTAGAAGTAACAGTGGATATAGTAATGTTGGAGTTGGAAGAAACGTTCTTGAAAACAGTACAGGAGATGAAAATATAGCAGTTGGCGATTTTGCTCTTCGAGAAAATTTAGGTGGTTATAGTAATGTGGCAATCGGGCAAAGTACCATGAATTCAAATACTACTGGTTATAATAATACCGCAATTGGATATAATTCCATGTATGATTCTGGCACAGGTTCATATAATTCAGCATTTGGAAATCAGTCACTTATGTACACTGCAAGTGGTGACGAAAATGTGGCAATCGGGCATCAGTCATTGTATGGAAATTATTCAGGTAGTGCTAATGTAGCAGTAGGAGCTAATTCAATGGAATACAATAATTCAGGAAATTATAATATAGGTATTGGTTATGAAGTAATGAATTATAATAAGACCGGACATTATAATATTGCCCTTGGTTATCGATCGGGCTATGGAGTAAACAACCAATCAGCCGGTTCAAATAATATTTTTCTTGGTTACCAAACAGGAGATAACTATACAACAGCATCTAATAGCATAGCCATCGGTTATTACATAGACCTACCATCAGCAACCGCTGACAATCAACTAAACATCGGTAATTTAATTTTTGCTAATGGCGTAGACGGTACAGGCACAACAATTTCAAGTGGTAATGTTGGTATTGGTGTAGCTGATCCAGAAGCTAAACTTCAAGTTTATGGAGGTGATACTGCTACTACTACGGTTGAGTTTGGCGGGGATGCAAGTACCAAAGGAGCATGTCTCAAGCTTCGTGATAGTGATGGAGCAGGTTGGACATATTGTACAACCCTTGATGGAACATTGTCTTGTTCTACAACTTCATGTGAATAATTATTTATTAAAATATAAAGTATGAAAGCATTAAAATCAATTTTACTTTTATTCATCTTTGTTGCCAGTCCTGTATTGGCTGCAACCGATGATGTAACTTTTTCCCAAAACATGACTGTTACCGGAGTTACCTTTGGTACTACTACTGCTGACATGATTGTTTTTTCCGGGTCTGAAACCGAGTCATTTGACATTACTGTGGGTGCATTTTCTGTAACTAATCCAGGAAGCGCATTCAATGTCGGTTCGTCCGATGCAGACGTTGCTTCGATTGTTATAACTAAAGATAGTGCTATGGTTGCCTGTGCAGTTAATACAACCCCAGGCACAAGCTATGTAACAGTACCTAGCGATAGTGGTACTTATGTTGTAGCTCCATCATCAACTACGAGTTGTGACGGTTATTGTCCAGTTATTGCGGGGGCACTTACTTACAATCCTCTTCCTACTTGTGGAGCAGCTACCTGTGATACCGGTTATACTTTGGATGGAACAGGTGCTAGCGCTACTTGTTCAGCTGTAGTTTCCGGCGGAGGTGGCGGAGGTGGCGGAGGTGGAACATATGTTGCTCCAACCACCACAACTGACACTTCTAGCTCTGATGATGATAGTGCTGGTGATACTTCTGGTACAGACGGTGATACTACTGATGATGATAGCACTTCTACAGATGGTGACGCTTCTAGTTCAGGTGATTCCACAGCTAGTACAGAGTCTGGTGACACGAGCGCCAGTGGAAGTAGTGAGGGAGATGCAGAAGTGTTGCTTGTTAAGGGAGAGGCATTAATTGTATATGAAAGTGGAACAGATTTAAATGTTATTATTGAACACAATAGCGCAGAAAAAGATGTTGAGAAACAAAAATATGGCATGGAAAATTATGTCCCAATTTTAGAAGAAGGCGTAAGTGGTTTAACAATAAATCAAATTTATGCTGTAAATAACTTTGTTACTTACGGAACGGTTTCTACTCATTATTTAGGAGAAGGAGAAAGAGCCGGTGTAGTAAATTCATACAAAAAAGCTTTTGGGAAATTACCAACTATTGAAAGTGAGTGGAATGATTGTATTCTTATAGCTAACGGAAGATGGCCTGGAGAAGCTAGTGCTACAGCAATAGAAGCTGCTAAAGAAGAATTCAAAAAAATATATCTTAGAGAAGCAAATATGGAGAATCAGCATGATAATGCCGCTGTGACTGTTATAGCTTATGGTTTAAGACCTAAAAACAGAAATCTTGACTCAGAAAAAGCAGCCTTAAATATTTTTAAAGGAATTTATAAGCACAATCCTAGTTCAGCTCTTGATTGGGATATTGTTAGAGCTATTGCTTATTCAGGAGCTGTTAGATAATTTTCTCAATTAAAATATTAAAATAAAAAATTGCAATTTTAATTGCAATTTTTTATTACAGAAATTTAGACATATCTAGTGGTTACCCCTTAGTTTGTTAGGGCTTTTTATCTTGAATGAAAAACCTCTTTTTAGGCGAAGTTTTTTTTGTTTGCGTTTCAAATCCCTACCAATTGGCCAAGATACCAAATCTGTATTTTTTAGGATTTTTTTTGATGAAACAAGCATATATTTTATTTATAATTATATTTTTATTATATACTATAGAAATTAATTAGGGATTAGAAAAAGCCATTTAATTTTTTTAAATGGCTTTTTAAATATTATCACAGTAGTCAACCACACAAGAGCGTACAGTTTTATTACCTGGTGTACACCTTGTGTTGTTTTCACAATCTTTTAGTGCTAACACCAAGGCAATATCCATATTAGAGGAAGTACCTTCCCCTTTAGCTATAACGCTACTTGCACTTCAGACCCATTTTGCATAGGTAGGGCATGGAAGAACTAATATTACAAAAAAAATTATAATATATTTTTTCATTATGTCTCCTTATTTTGTTTAATGTACTGAAAAATAACGTTTTATTATATTAGTATATTTTAGTTTTTTTTGTCAAGGAGTTAACAAAAAAAGCATAAATCTAATAGATATTTAGATTCATGCTTAAATTTTTTAGATTTGTTAATAAATTTTTTTAATAAGCCTATCAGGCAAAACCGGAAGTCTATTTTTTAAAGGCTTATTTTTAAAAAATAGTTTTTTTCTCAGGTTTTCACGACGAGCAAGGGGCCACGATATGAGGATTGGATTTTTGGTAATTGATTGCATATATTTATAATTATTGTATTATACAATTTAACAGACGAATATTAAGGAATGATTAATATTTTAGACCACCCCTAGTCCCTCCTCCAAACCAGGAGGGGGACCATCATTTTTGACAAAACATGACTTTTAGGCTAAAATAGGCTTATAATTATTATGTTTTGTCATTTCGAGTGAAACGAAGTGAGGGGAGAAATCGCTTATACGTGAATTATTTACATCTAAGGGATCTTTTCCTCCCGAGGCGGACAGGCTGCTTTGCTCAAGATGACAAAAGGATAAAATATGTCAGATAAAAATAAAGAACAAAAAAATGTTTTTGCCGAACTTGAAGAGGAGGTACAGACATTTTGGGAGAAATCAAAAACTTTTGAAAAATCAGTAGAAACCCCAGCTGGTGAAAAACCAAAAGGGGACTATGTTTTTTATGATGGACCTCCGTTTGCAACAGGGCTACCCCACTATGGTCATATTGTAGCTAGTATCATTAAAGATGTTGTGCCAAGGTTTTGGGCAATGAATGGATATCGAGTAGAGAGAAAATGGGGCTGGGATTGTCATGGTTTACCAATTGAGAATATTGTTGAGAAGGAATTAGGAAGCAAAACTAAAGCTGAGATTGAAAAATTGGGAGTTGAGAAATTTAACAACCTTTGTCGTTCAAAAGTTGCAGGTTATGTTGATGATTGGAAAAAAGTAATAGGAAAACTTGGCAGATGGGCTGATATGGAAAACTCTTACATGACAATGGATCTAGATTTTATGGAATCTGTTTGGTGGGTGTTTAAAGAAATGCATGATAAGGACTTGATTTACAAAGGTTATCGCTCTATGCATGTTTGTCCTAGATGTGAAACCACACTTTCTCAATCAGAAGTGACTGAAGGGTACAAGGATATAAAAGACTTGTCAGCGATTGCCAAGTTTGAATTAGTAGATGAGCCAGGGACTTATATTTTGGCTTGGACTACTACACCATGGACATTGATTGGTAATGTGGCTTTAGCAGTAGGTGATAATCTTGAGTATGTCGTATTAGAGGTGCCTGATACTTATAACTCAAATGATTATGATGTAAAAATAGAACTTAAGCCTGGAAGCTATATTTTTTCAAAGGAAGCTGCGCAAACAGATAAAAGTAAAGACAGTATATTACATAAGCTTTTATGGTTAACAACTTTTTTAAAAAATAAAACAATTAAAGGAAGTGATTTGGTTGGAAAAAAATATAAACCACTGTTTGATTATTATTCAAGTCAATCTAATTTAGAAAATAAAGAGAATGGTTGGAAGGTTTATTCAGATAAAGGAAATGAGTTTGTTACCACTGAAGAAGGAACAGGTGTAGTTCATATCGCACCAGCTTTTGGTGAAGATGATATGAATCTTGGTAAAGAACATAATTTACCGTTTGTACAGCACCTTACAATGGATGGAAATTTTAAAGAAGAAGTCAAAGACTTTTCTGATCTTAATGTAAAGCCAAAAGATAATCACATGGCTACTGATATTGAGATTATTAAGCACTTGGCGCATGCTGGCACCTTGTTTCACAAGGAAAAGTACGAGCATTCATATCCTCATTGTTGGAGATGTGATACACCTCTGCTTAACTATGCAACCAGTTCTTGGTTTGTTGATGTTACTAAAATTAAAGACGAGCTTCTTGAAAATGCTAAACCAATAAATTGGTCACCAGGCCATATCAAAGATGGTAGATGGGGCAATTGGCTTGAAGGAGCTAGAGACTGGTCTATTTCTCGTCAGAGATTTTGGGCGTCTGTTATGCCTATCTGGGAGTGTGACAAGGAGTGTGGTGAGCAAGTAGTAGTTGGTTCGGTTGATGAGCTGGAAAAACTGTCAGGAACTAGGGTAGATGATCTTCACAAGCATATTGTAGATAAGGTAACATGGAAATGTAGTTGTGGTGGCACAATGACTCGCATTCCAGATGTGCTTGATACTTGGTTTGATTCAGGCTCAATGCCTTTTGCACAAATGCACTATCCTCATGCCAATAAAGAAAAGTTTGAGAATAACTTTCCAGCAGAATTTATTGCTGAAGGAGCTGATCAAACTCGTTGCTGGTTTTACTATATGCACGTTTTGGCAACTGGTACCAAGAAGACAAACGCTTTTAAAAATGTAATTGTTAATGGAATAGTACTAGCTGAAGATGGCAAGAAGATGAGTAAGAAGCTACAAAATTATCCTGACCCAATGGATGTATTTAATCGTTTTGGTGCTGATCCGCTTAGATACTATCTTCTTACTTCACCAGTAATGCTGGCTGACTCTTTGAATTTTTCTGAAAAGGGAGTTTCTGATGCGCTTAGGCGTGTAAATATGACTCTTTGGAATGTGGTAAAGTTTTATAAATTATTTGAAACCACCCCTAGCCCCTCCTTAGAACAAGGAGGGGGACTAACTCGACCTGATTCTGATAATATATTAGATCAATGGATACTGGCAAGATTGGATCAGCTTATCACACAAGTAACAAAGGGAATGGAGGACTATAATTTACCCGAAGCATCAAGGCCAATTGCAGACTTTATTGATGATCTTTCTACCTGGTATATTCGTTCATGTAGAGATAGATTTAAAAGTGGTGAAGAAAAAGATAAAAAACTAGGTCTAGAGACAAATAGGTATGTTCTAACAGAGCTATCAAAGATATTAGCTCCCTTTACACCTTTTATCGCTGAACAAGTTTGGCAGACAGTTACTGGTAATGATTTTAAAGATGAAAATAAATCAGTCCATCTTGAGGCTTGGCCAAAAGAAAGTAAGAAAGTTGATGAGATTATTCTTGCAGATATGAAGGAAATTAGAACCGTGGTAGAATTGAGTTTAGCAGAGCGCGATAAAGAAGGAATTAAAGTGAGACAGCCTCTAGAAAAACTTGATTTAGTTAATAGTCCTATTAAGGAATGGGATGACCAAAAGAAATTATTGCTTTTAAGGGAAGTGAATATAAAAAACCTTGGGTTACTAGAAGACAAAAGCGGTAAAGTAAGTGTAAAGCTCGACACCAATATCACCCCTGAACTTGAGGCCGAAGGGAATAAAAGAGAGTTGGTTAGATTTATAAATGCTCTTAGGAAAAAAGCTGGTCTTTCTATTGGAGATACTGTGCCAGTTTACTTTGAAGCAGGCGAAAAAATAAAAAACGTGATAAATACTTATAAAAATGATATAATGAAAGAGACGCTAGCTAGTGAAATAGTTGAGGGAATAAATGATAAGGCCGAGAACATTAACGACGTAAAAGTTAATGGGGAAGAAGTTAAGTTAGCGATATAAATTAGTTATTGAACATATGGCAGTAAAAAATATATCAAAAAGAGAATTACTTGTAATGATTGATGCTAAAGAAGATTTTGATTTAATTGATGTTCGTGAGCAAGATGAATGGGATCATTATCACATAAAAGGAGCTAGACTAATTCCTATGAGTATATTCCAACTTAAGTACGAGGAGATAGATTTTTCCAAAACTGTAGTATTGTATTGTAATTCTGGAGCTAGAAGTAATATGCTAGCCAATATGTTATCTCAGCAAGGCAAGGAGGTGTTGAATTTGGAATATGGTATCCAAGAGTTTGATAACAATGATAATGCTTATATAGATAAATAGATACTATGTCTCAAGTAAAAGCTTTGGTGCTTTTTTCTGGTGGTCTGGATTCTATCCTAGCTGCACGAACGTTACTAGAACAAAATATAAAAGTAACAGCCCTTTGTTTTGAAAGTAATTTTTATGATGCTAAAAAAGCCAAAGAATCAGCCAAAGAATTAGGAATTGATTTACGAGTGGTTGATATCAGAGAGAGAATGCTTGATTTAGTAAAAAATCCTCCCAATGGCTATGGTAAGAATATGAACACATGCATTGATTGTCATAGTATGATGTTCGAATTGGCAGTTGAGATTATGCGTAAAGACAGTTTTGATATCTTGGCTAGCGGAGAGGTGCTTGGTCAAAGACCATTTTCGCAAAACAAAGACGCACTTTTAAAAATACAGAATTTGGTCGGCATAGATATTCTTCGACCATTATCAGCTAAACTATTACCCGAAACTAGTTATGAAAAAGAAATGTTGGTGAATAGAGGACGTCTTCACAGGATAAGCGGTCGCACCAGAGAGGGGCAAGGGGAACTTATAAAGAAATATAATATCAAGAAGTATCCTAGTCCAGCCGGCGGTTGTCTGCTAACTGACCCGGATTTTAGTAGTCGAATAATGGATCTACTAGATAATTGGCCAGAAAGTAATATAAAGGACGTTGAGATTTTGAAAAATGGAAGAGTTTTTTGGTTTGATTGTGGGGAAGCAAAAAAAGCTCTTGCAATAGTGGGGAGAAACCATGAAGAAAATGAAAAACTTAAAAGCTTATCCCATAGCGGAGATATAATTTTAGAATTAAAAGATATTAATGGTCCAACTAGCTTGTTACGAGGTTTAAATTTAAAAATAGAAAAAGATTTTAAAATTTTAACACCAAAAATTTTTCGTGAAATAGAAATGAGTGTTTTTGATAAGAACAGTATTATAAAAACACTTGCCAATATTACAGCCTTTTACGCAGTAAAAGCAAGAGGAAAAGAAGTTTTTGTACACATAAAAAGTATTTAATTATTATAAGCACTTTTATGACTGACCAAAATCAACAAAACGTACAAACAAACAGAGATGTCATTAATATGGTGAATAGAATAATAGCAACTGCTGTGAATGAAAATGTTAGTGATATTCATATTGAACCTAATCAAAAAGGGCTTGTTGTTAGATTTAGAGTTGATGGACTTTTGAAGATCGTAGCAGAGATTCCTGCTGCCATGGTTCACCCTTTGACAGCTAGAATCAAGATTTTATCTCAGATGGATACAACTGGATTACCTAGACCTCAGGAAGGCAATATGAAGTTTGCTTTTGAGGGACAGAAACAAGTTGATTTGCGGGTTTCAATATTTCCTACTTCATATGGTGAATGTATAGTGATGAGAATTTTGGAAAGTGTAAAAGAATTTGGTGACTATCAAAAACTTGGCCTAACCAAAGAACAGTCAGAATTGCTTGGAGAAACTATTAAAAAACCTTATGGTTTGGTGCTTGTAACAGGTCCAACTGGTAGCGGAAAATCTACCACTTTATTTACTTTGCTTGATAGACTGAATGATGTAGGTAGAAGCTTGGTTACCCTTGAGGATCCGGTAGAGAGAAAACTCGATATGGTGCGTCAGACGCAAATAGACCCAGACATCGGTCTTACTTTTGCTTCTGGGTTGAGATATCTTTTACGCCAAGATTCTGATGTGATCATGGTAGGAGAGATTAGGGATCCTGAGACCGCACAGATTGCTGTACAAGCCTCTATTACAGGGCAATTGGTACTAGCTACAATTCACACCAACAATGCTGCGGGATCAATTATTAGACTTATTAATATGGGCATAGAACCTTTTCTTCTCACCTCTGCTCTTAGGCTAGTAACTGCTCAGAGATTAGCTAGAAGAAATTGTCCTAATTGTGCAGAAGAGTACACCCCATCTCCAGAACTTATTGCCAAGGCTGGAGCTAAACCAGGAGAAACTTTTAGGAGGTCAAGAGGTTGTGAAAAATGTAATAATAAAGGAGTGATTGGTCGATTTGGTATTCATGAAGTATTACCTATAACTGAAAAAATAGAAGCAGCAGCTTATGATAATCCTAGTGATGATCATATAATGGAAATAGCTCGATCAGAAGGAATGGTAACTCTGCATGATGTAGCCATGGAGAAAGCAAGAGAAGGTTTGATAAGTTTGGAGGAAGTTTTGAGATTAACTGAATAATTTAAAAATTAAATATTTGTCCCCCCACCTTGTTTTAAGGGGGAGGATAGGAAGGGGTTTGATTAATTTTTGACCTCACCCTAAACCTCTCCTCAAAACCAGGAGAGGGGACTTAAGAAAAACTATATGGAAACAATTTGGATTGTGGTAATTGTACTAGGAATTTTAGCGTTTATCGTTATTGCCATGTACAATTCGCTTATTCGTTTAAAAAATCGAGTTGAAGAAGCTTGGTCAGACATTGACGTTCAGCTAAAAAGGAGATACGACTTGATTCCAAATTTGGTGGAAACTGTAAAAGGATACGCCAAGCACGAGGAGGGAACATTTACGCTTGTTACTGAGGCTAGAAATGCTGCCATGAAGGCTCAGGAAAGTGGTGACACCAAGGCTCAAGCTGAGGCTGAAAATATGCTATCCTCAACCCTTAAATCAATTTTTGCTTTGTCGGAAAATTATCAAGACCTAAAAGCGAATACAAACTTTTTGGAACTACAAAGAGAGCTATCTGATACTGAAAACAAGATTCAAGCATCTCGAAGATTCTATAACGGCAACGTTCGAGACTTCAATACCAAGTTAGAGGTATTTCCAACAAACATCATCGGAAACATGCTAGGATTCAAATCTAGAGAATACTTTGAAATCGAAAATGAAGAAGAGAGAAAGAATGTTGATGTGAAATTTTAGTTAATTTATACTCTTAAAAGAAATACCCGTAAAAAAGGTATTTCTTTTTTTGTTGGCTTGTTATTTTGTGGTATAATTAAATTAGTGATATAACTGAAATTACAGAAATATGGAATTATTTTTTATTTTACTATACTATAGTTTGTTGCTTGTTTTTAGTTTGGCTGGGAATTTTGTAAAAGTGCGAATTGTTGATAAATTTATTGATAAAAGTATCAATTGTATAATCAACAATAAAGTGATGGCAGTTAGTTTATTTCTCTTTTTTTTAATTTTTTCTTTGTTATCTCCAGTATTGTTTCATGAAGTAACAATTTTTTTTAAATTAGCAGTGGCACTTATTTTTGCCACTTTTTTATTTTATTTTTTTTATGCAGGTTTTTATCCAGCAGAGTTAGCTTCGAAAATTGTTCGTTCTTTTCATCGTATAACAAGATCTGAGCTAATTAGCGGATATTGGTCGCTTTATAATAAGAATAAATTTAGTAGAGAATTTGTATTGTTTTCATTGGCTGTTTTGGTTTTTGCAGGACTTATCTTTGAGATATATTTATTTATTTTTCTCTCAATAAATGTTTTTGATAGTTATTCCTTGTTTCAAAATATATTAATGATAGCTGTATTTGTTTTGGTTTTGTTTTTTGTGTTTTTAGTTGATAGATTTAGCTTTCGAGATTCTTTTAGTTTTTGTCGACACAAAAGAGACTCAGCGGCAAAAAATTTATTGGATACAGTATCTATCACAGCAGGATTAGATACACCTCATTTAAAAATAATAAAATCAAAAGCACTGGTAGCTTTTAGTAAGTATGAGGATAATGATATTTATTGTGTTTATATATCACTTAGTTTATTGGAAATTTTAAATGATAATGAATTGTCAGCTGTTTTTGCGCACGAAGTATCAAAAATAAAATCGGGAATAACAAGAGATTTTAGATATATTGTATTGTTTTTGCAGTTTTTCAAAATAATTTCAGCTGGCTTTTTTTTATTGTTGCTTGGATTGTACTCAAGCTATTTATTTTATGCTTGGACCGCTGTTTTATTTTTGTTGAGTCTAGAAAGACTTAATAAGTCAATACCGTTTGAAAATACTGAGAACGGATTTTATGTTTTTATTTTGACATTTTTCTTTCCAAATTTTACTATTATGAATTTTGTTTCGGCTTTGATATTTTATTTTCTGTCTTATAGAGAAATATTTTTAGCTGACTTACAAGCAGTGCTTGTTACCAGATATCCAGAGGGTCTTTATGGCGCACTAAGAAAAATAAAATTGCATAAATTTGGAGAGAATATGTATGGACTAAGACTTGATAGATTGTATTTTTCTGATGAGGCAGTTTTTTCAGAAATACCTTCATTGGGGGCACCGATAAAAGAAAGAATGAAGTTGCTGGAGAGATTGGATACGAATATTAAAAATACTAAATTAGAGCCAAAAAAAGCTAGAAACATTAATTGCTTGCTGTGTCATCATGATATGCATGCCTTGAAAGTCGATTCTCATTATCTAAAGAAAAATGTAGAAATAGATCAGTGCAAAAATTGCCTATCAGTTTGGTTTGATGATGATGAACTCCTTTATATTGCAGATCTGCTTTCGCTGTGTCAAAAAGATAAATACAAAAAAAGTAATTTGAACTATTCTCATTTTGAAAAATATTTTATGTGCCCACGTTGTGGTATTGCTTTGAAAAAACAAAATAATATATCTATTCCAGATGAGGTTGTAATTTATTATTGTAATAGCTGTGAAGGTAGATTCTTGCTACATGATGATATATATGAATATGGAATGATTAGATTAAAAAAGAAGATCTAAAAAATATCTTGCAGAAGCAGAAGTTGAGACCCGTATTAAAACAATTTATTTTAGAATTGAGTTGTGATGTAAAATCTTCTTACTAAAGAAAAAAAACGATAAGCCGGAATATTCCCTGGCTTTTTTATTTTTTGTTATTTACCTGTTAGCAGGTAGGTGATTTTGCTGTATGCTATTTGATTCATGATATGTGAAATAAATTTGTGAATAATTCTTGAAAATGTTATAATAAACATAATTATATATAATTTTTTAAACCTTATTTAATAGGGATTTTTGTTTATGCCAACAATGTACACACATTCAGATGCTAATAGGAGGAAGACCTGGCTTTTGCTAAGTGTATTTTTTATTTTTATAATTTTGTTAGGATATGTTTTTTCATATGCTATGGATTCGCCCATTATTCTCATGATTGCAGTTTTGATATCGACTCTGTCTAGTTTTTTTTCTTATTTTTATTCAGATAAAATGGTCTTGGCTATGTCTTCTGCTAAGCCAGTTAGCAGAGAATCAAACAAAGAACTTTATAGATTAGTTGAGAATCTTTGCATTACTGCAGGACTACCAACTCCCAAGATATATATTATAGATGATACTGCTCCAAATGCTTTTGCAACTGGGCGAGATCCTGAACATGCCGTGGTTGCAGTAACCAAAGGCTTACTTCAAAAATTAGACAGAGCAGAACTTGAAGGTGTAATAGCCCATGAATTGTCACATGTTGGCAATAGAGATATTTTAATAGCTACTATTGTTACAGTTTTGGTGGGCGTGGTAGTTTTGTTGGCTGATTGGTTTAGGCGTTGGACTTTTTGGGGAGGTGGCGGGAGAAGCAATCGCGGAGACAGAAGGATTCAACTTGTTTTGTTTATTTTGGCTATTGTATTTTCTATTTTAGCTCCTTTTTTTGCCTATTTAATGCAGTTTGCAATATCAAGAAAAAGAGAGTTTTTGGCCGATGCAGATGGTGCATTGTTAACTCGTTATCCAGAGGGCTTAGCTAAAGC
This sequence comes from Candidatus Parcubacteria bacterium, assembly GCA_002869165.1. Lineage (GTDB taxonomy): Bacteria > Patescibacteriota > Patescibacteriia > Patescibacteriales > UBA12075 > BM705. The sequence goes on from PKTK01000001.1 coordinate 18,815, forward strand.
ATTAGAGAAAATTTCAAGTGATACGGAGAAGCTTGAGGTAGCTAATCGAGCAACTGCTCATATGTATATTTCAAGCCCATTTAAAAAAGATGCAATTGGCAAAAAACCGGGTTTTTTTGCCAAAGCTTTCATGACACATCCCCCGGTAGAGGAGCGAATTGCCACTCTACGTTCCATGGATGTTTAATATTATAAAATGCCCCATCGAAACGATCGTCGCATACAAGTGAATAATTGGCTTATCAAAGCAAGATGGTTCTATACCGTTGGCATAGTTGCTATTGCTATGCTGATGAGAGTTTTTGGTGAATATAATTTTCCCTACAGTATTATTTTTACCGCATTGATAGTGGCAATTTCAGTAAATTTAATAAATTTTTTCATATTAAGTTTTGCCAAGAAAACAAATTCAGAAAAGATTACCATAGCTTTAAGTTATTGGCAGATTCTTTTTGAAGTTTTCTTTTTTGCGGTTATTTTTTATTTTGCTGGTGGACTTGAAAGCAGAGTTGCTCTTTTTTTCTTTCTGCCAATAATTTCAGCTGGTTATTTTTTTGATATGAAGGGTGCGTTTTTTGTGGCTTTGTTATCAGGAATTTCTATTATTTCAATAGTTTTTATGGAATTTGCTGGTATTATACCGCATTTATTTCGTTATGGTATCAGGACTATTCATTATACAGATTTTTCAATTGCTATGTCATATGCTATCACTTATTGTATTTTTTATACTATTATTGGTGCTTATTCAGGTCATATTTCTCGAATGCTTATCAGACGCGAGGATCTACTTTATGACAAGACTAAAAAACTAGACAAAGAATCAGAATATAGAAAAAACGAATGGAGTCAGTTAGATAAAACCGCTAAATTATTAGTGAAACGAGACAGAGAACTCGTGAACGCAAATGACGAACTCGACAAAAAAGTTAAAGAATTACAACATTCTGAGGTTGCTATGATGAAAGCTTTTCGGGATTTACAGGAAAACAAAAAAGCTTTAGAAAATGAAAAAAATCGAACCAATGCAATTATTGAAAATATTATTGATCCAGTGATCGTAATAAACAAGAACAACGAACTAGAGTTGTTAAATCAATCTGCTCGAGTTGTATTTAATTTTACTGAAGATGATTTTGGTAAAAAAGTAGATGAAAAAGATAGTTATTCAATGGAAAATTTCAGAGATATCACTTCAACCGAATTCAAGGTAAAACATATCAAAGATGAAAGTACAGAAAAAGAAATAGAAGAAGTAGTTATAGAAATTGCCGGACAAGAAACTACCTATAAAGTAGTCACTGCCAAAGTTATTGATAAAGAAGGAGCTGCTTTAGGAACGATGAAGATTTTTTACAATCTCACTAGGGAAAAAATGCTTGATAAACTAAAATCAGAGTTTATCTCAATTGCTGCTCATCAACTAAGAACTCCTTTATCAGGTATTAAATGGGTTATCAAAATGGTTCTTGATGAAGATGCAGGAAGTTTAAATGATGATCAAAAGCAATTATTAGCAAAAGGATACAAAAGCAATGAAAGAATTATTACCCTGGTTAATGACATGCTTAATGTGTCTAGGATTGAAGAAGGTAGGTTTGGTTATAATATCAAGAAGGATAATTTGTTAGATGTTTTTGATATAGTTTATGAATCATTAGAAAAATTAATCGAAAATAAATTTATTAAATTGACGATTAATAAGGCTGAAAATTTTCCATTACTTAATATTGATGCTAAGAATATGACATTGGTAATGCAGAATTTATTTGAAAATGCTATCAAGTATACACCCGAACATGGCAAAATAAAAATTGATTTTGAATTAGAGGGTCAATTTGTTAAATTCAAGATAAAAGATAATGGCATAGGTATTCCTAAGGCTGATCAAGTTAAGTTATTTTCCAAATTTTATCGGGCTGAAAATGCTCTTCGACTGCAGACAGAAGGCTCTGGCTTGGGCTTGTTTATTGTTAAAAATATCATCAAAACTCACGGAGGTGATATAACCTTTAATTCTGAAGAAGGAATGGGAACAGAATTTATTATTACTTTACCAATAGATTATGTGCCAAAAATTGAAACTAGTGGGAAAAATGTAAAATCCGCAGAAGTCAAAAATTTTAAGAAAAATTAATATATTGATTAAAGAAAAAAAATTTGCTAATATATAAACAAATAAATATTAAGAATATGCCAAAAAATAAGAGTGAAATCAAATTATTAATAATTGAGGACGAAAAGCCATTAATTGAGCTATTATCAACTAAACTTAAAAATGAAGGTTATAGTGTTGATTTTGCAGAAGATGGTGAAGTAGGAATGCAGAAAATCAAGGAGATAAAACCAGATTTAATCCTTTTGGATATTATCATGCCCAGAATGGATGGGTATGAGGTTTTGGAGCAAATGAATCAAGAAAATATTAAAACTCCAGTTATTATTATTTCTAATTCTGGGCAAATGGTAGAGATTGAAAAAACCAAAAAACTTGGTGCAGTTGACCATTTAATTAAAACAGAATTTAGTCCAGAAGATGTTTTGAACAAAGTAAACGCTTATCTAGATGCTCCTGAGAGTAATGAGGATGGTACTCCAGCTCCTCAAAAGACCTTAATAGTTCCCAAGGAAGATCAAACTGCTCAAAAACTTGGCATTAAGGTCATGCTTGTTGAGGATGATGCTTTTTTGAGGGAGATTTGTTCCAAAAAACTAACCAAAGAAGGTTATACTGTGTATGAAGCAGTTGATGGAGAAATGGCAGTTGATAATGTTGATGAATTGCAACCAGATATAGTTTTACTAGATATTATTTTACCCGCTATTGACGGTTTTCAAATTTTAAGCAAGATCAGATCAAGTTCAGTCGAAGCAGTTGCTAAAGTGCCAGTTATTATGCTTTCCAATCTTGGTCAGGAAGATGATATTGCCAAGGCTATGGAGAACGGAGCTAATGATTATTTAGTAAAGGCTCATTTTACGACTGAGGAAATAGTTGGTAAAATCAAAGAACTGCTTGGAAAATAGCTGTAACTTGAAATATTTTAATAAACAGGGCATAATAATAGCCCTGTTTGTTTTTTTTGGGTGATTTGACTATACTTACTATTAGAAAAGATAAAACATTACAAATCTACAAATCAGTTACAAATATCACAAATATTTGTCATTCTTGGGCTTTGCTACAGAGCCCCAGAATGACAAAAATCAACATATTTCAACAATTTATTTTATGAAACTAGAATTACTTTCTCCAGCTGGAAATATAGAAAAAATGAAAACAGCGCTTTCTTTTGGCGCTACGGCTGTTTATGCTGGTATTCCGGATTTTTCTCTCAGAGTTCGGATAAATGATTTTGATTTTGAGAAGATAAAAGAAGCAAGTGAGTATTGTCATTCTTTGGGCAAAAAGATTTATATTACCACTAATATTTTTGCGCATAATAAGCATCTTGAAAAAATTGAAGACTATATTTTAAAACTCAAAGAAATTAATATTGACGCTTTTATTGTAAGTGATCCAGGAATAATGGCTACGATAAAAAAAGTGTGGCCTGAAGCTGAGATACATCTTTCAACTCAAGCAAATTGTACTAACTGGCAATCTGCTAAGTTTTGGTATGAGTCAGGAGTAAACCGAGTGGTACTTGGCAGGGAAGTGACTTTGGATGAAATAAAGGAAATCAAGGAAAAGGTGCCAGAGCTTGAGCTAGAGTACTTTGCTCATGGAGCAATGTGTATGGCTTATTCGGGTAGATGTTTTTTGTCTAAAATGTATTTGGATAGATCAGGGAATCTGGGGGATTGCGTACAACCATGTAGGTGGGAGTACACAGCACATAACACACAACACATAACACATAACAAAGATCAAGCTTCGCTTGATATTCAAGCACTTAGGCATGATGAAGTACTTGAATTGCATGAAGAGGAACATGGGTCATATATTTTGAATTCCAAGGATCTTTGCTTAGTTGAGCATTTACAAGAATTAGCTGAAGTGGGTGTTACTAGTTTCAAAATTGAAGGCAGAGCAAAGAGCGCATACTATCAAGCAATGGTTACAGGAATTTACGCACAAGCATTACAAGGTATTGAAAAAGAGGAGAAAGTTGATATTGAGCATCTAAGAGATGAACTAGAGACTAAGTTGGTTCACAGGGGCTATACCCGTGGATTTTTATTAGGTGAGAAAGCTGATCAGAATTTGGAAGTTTCTCATACTAGTTGCCAATGGGAGTATTGTGGACAAATTCTAAAGAAAACAGAGAACAGAAAACAGACGACAGAAAATTCTCCCCTTTTCAAGGGGAGTACCCCGAAGGGGGGAGGGGTTCAGGAGCGTGATAAAAGCGCTCACAATACAGTGATAGTTAAAGTGCATAATTCAATTAAATTGGGAGATGAAGTCGAGATTGTTCGGCCGATGTATGATATAATAAAAATGAAAGTGGAGAAAATGTATGAGCCAGATACTGGTGAAGAAATTACTGAAGCACATGGCGGGCAGGAGAGAGCGGTATTACTTGAAGTACCAGAGGAAGTACCGGAGTGGAGTGTGCTTAGGAGAAAAATTTAAAATAGTTGTCATTCCCGGCGACCGAAGGGAGGGAAGGGAATCTCGTGAAGATAAATTTTAACAAGATTCCCTTCCCCTTCGCTTCGCTCTGGCCGGGAATGACAGATAAAAAATATGATCGCATATCTAAAAGGAAAAATTCAATCAAAAGGACAAGGTTTTATTATTTTAAATGTAGGTGATGTTGGCTATAAGGTTTTTGTAAATGAAGCAGTTTTTGCTGAAGTTGATATAAATCAGGAAATTGAACTTTATACTTATCAGCATGTCAGGGAAGATATTTTGGCATTGTTTGGTTTTTTTAAGTTAGAGCAACTGGAAATTTTTGAAATGCTTTTATCAGTTTCTGGGATTGGACCCAAGTCAGCCCTAGGGGTAATTGCTGTAGGAGAGGTTAATTTAATCAAAGAGGCTATTGCCTCTGGAGATTCCAGTATCTTGACCAAGGTATCAGGAATAGGCAAAAAAACTGCTGAGCGAGTAGTAATGGAACTCAAAGACAAGATGGGAGTCATCAATATTTCATCTGTTGGTTCAACTGTTGGTACCTCGGCAGACGAGATAGATGCTCTAATGGCCCTTGGCTATTCCATGCAACAAGCTAGAGATGCTCTCAAGGGAGTAGATCCTAAGATTAAGGATAGTGGTGAGAGAATTAAAATGGCACTTAAGAATATATAATGAAGTTAATTGAAATAAATAAAGAACAATTGAATTCCTATACCAAAAAACAGAAGCAGTCGCAGTTTTTGCAGTCTTGGGAGTGGGGAGAGTTTCAGATGTCAGTAGGACATGAAGTGTTTAGACTTGGGACAGAGGAGAATGGTCAGATTAAATTTGCTTTTAGCGCAATAAAGAATAAGTTGCCAATGGGGAAAGCTTATCTTTATATACCAAGAGTATCTTCAATTGATGAAGAAATACTTGAAGAGTTGAAAAATAAATTTTCAGATGTTTTGTTTGTAAGAATAGAGCCGACTAGTCAATCACGAATTATGAAATACGAATTGCGAAAAACAATTGACATCCAAGCAAGCAGGACCAGTATAGTTGATATGAATAGACCTGAAGAAGATGTTTTGAAATCATTTCATCAGAAGACTCGATATAATATTCGTTTGGCAGACAAGAAGGGAGTTCAGGTAAGAGTAGGGACAAAAAATGATTTTGAAGATTTTTTGTCTGTTATGACCGAAACTAGTGGGCGAGATGGGTTTAGATTGCACGCAAAAGAGTATTATATGAAGCAATTGGAAATACCTTTTGTAGAATTAATCGTAGCTACCTATGAAGGTAAGATCATTGCAGGAAATATTGTTTCCTTTTTTGGTGATATGGCAAGTTACATTCATGGTTCATCAAGTAATGAATATAGATATGTAATGGCACCATTTGCTATTCAATGGTATTCTATGAAACTTGCCAAAGAAAAAGGTATGAAATATTATGACTTAAATGGTATAGGTGATAAGTGGCCAGGTGTGACAAGATTTAAAAGAGGTTTTAAGGGGGAAGAAATTGAATACCCAGGGTGTTTTGATGTGATTTTTAATAAAGGATGTTATAATAGGTATCAGATGTTGAGGAAAATTAGGCGGATGATTGGGAGGATTATAAATAAATAACCTGTCATTTCGAACGGAGTGAGAAATCCCTTATACGTGCAAGTGTTATAATCTAAGGGATCTCTTCAGTCGCTTAAGCTCCTTACGAGATGACAAAAAAAGAATGATCGGCATATTTGACTCTGGTTTTGGTGGACTTACAGTTTTAAAAGAAATTGTTAAAACAAATCCAGATTACAATTATATATATTTGGGAGACAATGCTCGGGTGCCTTATGGGGGACGTTCTCAAGAGTTGATCTATCAGTATACAAGAGAAGCGGTTGAGTTTTTGTTTAAGAAAGATTGTAAATTGGTGATCTTGGCCTGTAATTCAGCATCATCAATGGCACTTAGAAGATTACAACAAGAGTGGCTACCCAAACATTATCCCAAGAGAAGAGTTCTCGGTGTGGTTAGACCGATTGCGGAAGATGTTTCCTCCTTTGGATGCAAGAGAGTTGGGATAATTGGTACTAAGGCGACAGTAGTTACGAATGTGTATGAAAAAGAGATTGAGAAGCTAGAAAAAGTCTCCCCTTACCAAGGGGAGTACCCGAACGATAGTGAGGGGGAGGGGTTTGAAAAGCACAAGACACAGGTTTATCAAATTGCTACCCCGCTCCTTGTTCCGTTAATCGAAGAGAGCTATAATAACAAGGAGGTTATTAGGACAATTGTTTCTGAATATTTAGAACCATTAAAAGAAAAGGGAATCGAAAGATTGGTATTAGCTTGTACTCATTATCCGCTTTTGATAAATGAGATTAGAGAAGTGATGGGAGATGACTGTGTGGTAAAAAATCCAGCTGAGATAGTAGCAGAGAAGCTAAAAGACTATTTAGAAAGACACAAAGACTTGGATGTTAAAAAAGGAAAATCTATTAAATATTATACAACTGATTCAATTGAGAAGTTTAAGGAGTTTGGAGAAAAGATATTAGATATTGAGAATATGGATATTGAGAAAACTATATTATAAAATTTTGGTACGTACCATAGTACGTACCATAGTACGTACTAAAAATGGAAAAATTATTATATACAATAAAAAAGTTCATCCCCAGAAAAGTATTTCTGGCACTTCAGCCTGCTTATCATTATCTTTTTAATTTGCTCGCTGCTGTGGTTTACAGATTTCCATCAAAGGAATTGATTGTAATCGGAATCACAGGAACAACCGGAAAAACTACTAGTGTATATCTGATAGCAAGAACTTTGGAGAAATGTGGTTATAAAGTTGGTTTTACTTCGACTGCTATGTTTAATGATGGCAAAAGAGAGTGGATGAATAACAAGAAGATGACTATGCTTGGAAGATTCTTTACGCAAAAGATTCTAAGGCGAATGGTTAAGAATGGTTGCCAATATGCTATTGTAGAGACAACCTCGGAAGGAGTTAAGCAATTCAGACACAAATTTATTAATTATGATATAGCAATATTTACTGGGCTATATGAGGAGCACATTGAGTCACATGGTTCATTTGAAAATTATAAGCAAGCTAAAGGTAAATTCTTTGCCCATCTTTGTAAGTGTACAAGTAAGCATGTTGATGAAAATAAACGAATAATAAAATCAGACAAGGGAATGAAAAAGATTGAACTAGAAAGAGTGAAAAAGACAATTATTGCCAATGGAGATGATGAGTATGCTGAATATTTTCTTTCGTTTAAAGCCGAACAAAAGCTTGTGTATAGCTCCAAATCTCAAGATGAGAAGATAAAAAATACAGAAGTGGTGAATTATGAAGTAATTAGATCAGATGCTAAGGGAAACATTTTTAAACTAAAAGAAGGAGAGATTAATCTACAATTACTGGGAAGTTTTAATGTAAAAAATGCTATGAATGCTTTTTTGGTGGCAAAATCACAAGGAATCAAATTTGACAAAATTAAAAATGGTCTGGAGGTAATAAAAGGTGTGGACGGACGACTTGAGAGAATTGATGAAGGTCAGGATTATACCGTAATTGTTGACTACGCATTTGAACCAGGGGCATTGTCAAACCTTTATGAAACAGTTAAAATGTTAAGTATAAAGAAAGTAATTCATGTACTTGGTTCATGTGGAGGAGGTAGAGATGTGTCTAGAAGACCAAAAATGGGCCAACTAGCAGGTATTAATGCGGATATTGTAATTGTGACCAATGAAGACCCATATGATGATGACCCCAGGGTAATTATTGAACAAGTGGCTATGGGGGCTGAAAAAGCAGGAAAAAAGGAAAATAAAGATCTTTTTAAGATTGACGATAGACGAGAAGCCATAAAAAAAGCTTTGGAATTAGCTAATACTGGCGATATAGTTTTGATAACTGGAAAGGGAAGTGAGCAAGCTATGGTGGTAGCTAATGGAGAAAAGATCAGCTGGGATGATAGAGCTGTAGTTAGAGGGATTTTGAATAAAAAATAAAAATTTCTTGTGGATAAATTTTAGCTGTTAGCTTTTAGCTGTTAGCTTTTAGGAAGAAGGAAGATTGCTGTATAGAAAATTATTTAATATTAGGTGAAATATTGCCTAATAATTCAAATATTTAGAAAAAACAAAAAACACATAAATTTAGTGGAAAAACCTTTACAAATAAAGTCAAGTTTGTTAGTATTAGATAGCAATCAAATATTAATTTTTTTCCACAGATAATGTTGACAGAAATAAGAAAACGGAGATAATCGTATTATATAGGAGAATACGAAACAGGCCGTTTTTTGTTTTTGCTAATATTAGGAATATTAGATCCCATGCAGCTTAATATTATAAAAAATTAAGTGCTATTAAATCTATTCTAAATATATATAATTCTAAAAACTCAAATCATTATTATTGATCTTGAGCTTTTTTGTTTACCAATATTAACAATAATTTATTTTTATTAAATTAATTATAGTTTATTATAGCCCCCAAATCACAAAGGGCTAAAAAACATTTATTTATATGTCTATTACTACCCTAAAGCGCAACAAAGGAGTTGCAGAGAGAAGTTTTTTTACAAACACTCGAGAGGTTATGCCAATGCCTGACCTTATTGAAGTTCAAAAGAACTCTTATAAATGGTTCATTGAAGAAGGTTTGAGAGACTTATTTGATGAAATTTCTCCAGTTACCGATTTTATTGGTCGTGATCTTGAACTCTATATGGAGGATTATTTTCTTGATGAACCAAAATTTAATGAAGTAGAAAGTAAACAGAAGAATATTACCTTCGAAGCCCCTCTAAGAGTAAAAGTTAGGCTTGATAATAAACGATCAGGCGAATCCAGTTCACAAGAGGTTTATCTCGGGGATTTTCCTTTGATGACTGATAACGGAACATTTATAATCAATGGTATTGAAAGAGTTGTTGTATCTCAGCTGATTAGATCAGCTGGCGTTATTTTTTCATCTGAATTTATTAAAGGAAGAAAATACTATGGCGCTAAAATAATCCCAAATAGAGGTGCATGGTTAGAAATTGAAACAGACTCAAATAAAGTTATTTGGGTAAGAATTGATAGGAAAAGAAAAGTAGCAGTTACTTCACTGCTTAGAGCTTTTGGAATTGAGTCCGATGAAGAGATAAAAGAACTATTTAAGGATGTTGATATTGTGAAAACTGAAGACGAGGTTTCATATATTGATGCGACTATCAAAAAAGATTTAGCCAAGAATGAGGCTGAAGGCCTAAAAGAGGTTTATAAAAGGATTAGACCAGGTGATTTAGCTACAACTGATAATGCCAGACAATTGATTTATTCAATGTTCTTTCGTTTTGATAGATATGACTTTGATAGAGTAGGAAGATACAAATTAAACAGAAAATTTGGTTTTGATATTCCAAATAACAAAGACACTAGAATTTTAAGAAAAGAAGATTTAATTGCAATTTTAAAAGAAGTCATCAGATTAAATATAACTCAAGAGCCAGAAGATGATATTGATCACCTAGGAAATAGAAGAGTTAGAGCAATTGGTGAGTTGATTCAAAACAAATTTAGAGTAGGTCTTGCACGTATGGAAAGAATTGTAAAAGACAGAATGAGTACGGCTGATATTTCTACTCTTTCACCAAGTAAGCTTATTAATGCACGACCAGTTATTTCAGTGGTAAAGGAATTTTTCATGTCATCTCAACTTTCACAGTTCATGGACCAGACCAATCCATTAGCGGAACTTGAACACAAAAGAAGGCTTAGTGCTATGGGACCTGGTGGTCTAACTAGAGAAAGAGCTGGTTTTGATGTTCGTGATGTACATTCAACTCACTATGGTAGAATTTGTCCGATTGCTACTCCCGAAGGACCAAACATTGGTCTAGTGGGTCACTTGGCTTCATATTCTCGTTTGAATAAATATGGTTTTCTAGAAGCCCCATTTAGAAGAGCAATTAACAAAGTTTCTAATGATGGTGAAACAGGGATTAATCATATCGCCTCAGAAGATGTAGAGGATGCAAATGGAAAAGTTATTATCAAGGCTGGCGAAAAATTGGACAAAAAGAATTTAAAAAAAGCAGCGGAAAATAAAGAACTTGAATTTATCAAAGTAATACCACTTGTCACAGATGAAATCGTTTACATGGATGCTTTTGAAGAAGAGAAATATATTACTACCTCATCTGTAACTCCGGTAGATGAAAATGGTAGATTCATGATTGATAGATGTGAAGTTAGAAAATACGGTAAGCCTGATGTTGGCACAATAGCTAATATTGATTTTGTTGGTGTAGCAGCCAATCAAATCATTTCTATTGCTACATCTTTGATTCCTTTCATGGAACATGATGATGGTCAACGTGCTTTGATGGGGACAAACATGCAACGTCAAGCGGTACCGCTTGTAAGAGCTGAGTCTCCAATTGTAGGAACTGGTATTGAAGCAAGAGCTGCCATGGATTCAGGTCATGTTGTTTTGGCAGGAGATGATGGTGAAGTAACCAAGGTAGACGCAAGTTCGATCACTATTAAAACAAAGAACGGTAAAAATTTAACATACGAACTCACAAAATATTTAAGATCAAATGCTTCAACTTGTATTAATCAAAAACCAACAGTTGATGTAGGTGACAAAGTTGAAAAGGGGCAGGTTATTTCTGATGGTCCTTCTATTGATAATGGTGAACTTGGCCTGGGTAAAAATGCTTTGGTAGCTTTTATGACTTGGGAAGGATTTAACTATGAGGACGCAATCATTATTTCAGAAAGACTTGTTAGAGATGATGTTTATTCATCTATTCACATTGAAGATTATACAATTGATGTTCGTGACACCAAGCTTGGTCCTGAACTTGTAACCAGCGATATTCCAAATATTGGTGAAGAAAAATTAAAAGATTTAGACGAAAAAGGTATTATTAGAATTGGAGCAGAGGTTTCCTCAGGTGATATTTTGGTTGGTAAGATTACTCCAAAAGGTGAGACTGAATTGAGCGCTGAAGAAAAATTACTTCGAGCTATCTTTGGCGAAAAAGCAAAAGATGTTAGAGATTCATCACTATATTTAGAGCACGGTGAATACGGTAAGGTAGTTGATGTTAAGATTTTCTCTCGAGAGGATGGTGACAAACTTTCAGCTGGAGTTCTACAATCAATCCAAGTTACGGTTGCTAACCTTAGAAAGATTCAGTCAGGAGATAAGATGGCTGGTAGACACGGAAACAAAGGGGTTATTTCTAAAATCGTCCCAGTTGAAGATATGCCATATTTAGAAGACGGTACACCTATCGATATTATCCTTTCACCACTTGGTATTATATCTCGTATGAATCTAGGGCAACTTCTAGAGACTCATTTGGGTTTTGCAGCAAAAAAACTTGGCTACAAGGTTGCTACCCCGGTGCTTAATGGCTTAACCGAGAATCAGATCAAAGAAGAATTAAAGAAAGCTGGGCTTCCTGAAAATGGTAAAGTAACTTTGTTTGATGGAAAAACAGGCGAGAAGTTTGATAATCCAGTAACAGTAGGATATAAGTACATGCTTAAACTTAACCATATGGTTGATGATAAGATCCACCAAAGATCAATTGGCCCATACTCATTAATCACCCAACAACCTTTGGGTGGTAAAGCTCAGTTTGGTGGACAAAGATTTGGAGAGATGGAAGTTTGGGCACTTGAAGCGTATGGAGCTAGCCATACTCTACAAGAGATATTGACCATTAAGTCAGATGATGTTGCTGGTCGAAGCAAGGCTTATGAATCAATTATTAAAGGTGAGCCAATTAAAAAGCTTAATGTTCCAGAATCATTTAATGTGTTAGTTAGAGAGCTAAAAGGTCTTTGTTTGGATGTAGAATTGCTTGGCGGACAAAAAGATATTAAAGAAGATGAAGAAAAATCAGTTGAAGACAATAAGACAGAAGTGAAAGAGACAGAGGATAAGAAAGACGAAGGAAAGAAAAATGAAGAATAATTAATTATTTAATAATTTTTAAAATATCAAATCCTAAGCGCTAAATCCTAAATAAATAAAATTACCAAAATTCAAAAGTTTTAAACATTTAAAAATTTGAATTTTCAAAATTGTTTAGAGTTTAAATATTAGAGATTGGAAATTAAATAAATATGTTAAATCCAATAAAAACAACAGACTTTGATGCTATTAGACTCAAACTAGCATCACCTGATGAGATAAAAGAATGGTCTCATGGAGAAATTTTGCGACCAGAGACAGTTAATTATCGTACTCAAAAACCAGAAAAGGACGGTCTTTTCTGTGAAAAAATATTTGGCCCATCAAAAGATTGGGAATGTTATTGTGGTAAATATAAAAAAATTAGGTACAAAGGCATTGTATGTGACAAGTGTGGAGTTGAAGTTACTAGATCTATTGTTAGACGTGAAAGAATGGGGCATATTGAGCTAGTATCACCATGTACTCATATTTGGTTCCTAAGAGGACTTTCAAGTAAGATTGGTCTGATCTTTGGTCTTTCCATGCAAGCACTTGAAAAGGTTGTGTATTTTGCTAGTTTCATTGTTACAGATGTAAATGAAGAGTTAAGAGAAGCTACTCTAGAACAGATTAAAAATGAGTTTAAACAAAAGAAAAAACAAATTGAGTCAGAATTTACCAATCAATCAAAAGAGATCAAAAATAAAAAAGGTGCAATGATTAAAGAAGATAAGAGCGAGAAAGAAGTGGCTGAAGTTATTGAAAAGGAAGTTGAGATACTTGAAGGAGTAAAAGAGGAAAAATTAGCGAATTTGCAAGAAGCTTTTGATCAAGCACAAAGAGAGCTTAAGGACTTAAAACCTTTACTTATTATTTCAGAAAATGAATACCAAAATCTAAGTTTTAAATATGGACACATCTTCCAAGCAGGAATTGGAGCGGAAGCTATCAGACATTTACTTGAAAGAATAGATCTTGAAGAATCGATTAATCAAATGGAAGAAGAATTAGATGTAGTTATTGAAACGAAGAAAGAAAAGATTACTAGAAGACTTAAACTTTTTAAATCTTTGAAGGCAAACAATATCAGGCCTGAGTGGATGGTTCTTTCAACTATTCCTGTTATCCCTCCAGACCTAAGACCCATGGTAGCTTTGGATGGTGGACGTTTTGCTACTTCTGATCTTAATGATCTATATAGAAGAGTGATTAATAGAAATAATCGTCTAAAACAACTAATTGATTTAAATGCTCCAGAGGTTATTAGAAGAAATGAAAAGCGTATGCTTCAAGAAGCAGTAGATGCTTTGATTGATAACTAAGCAAGACATGGTAAAACTGTAATTGCCTCAACAGGTCAAAAAAGAATGCTTAAATCTTTGGCGGATTCCCTAAAAGGTAAACAGGGTCGTTTCCGTCAAAATTTGCTTGGTAAGCGTATTGATTATTCAGGTCGTTCAGTTATTGTGGTTAACCCAAAACTTAGCTTAGACCAATGTTGTTTACCTAAGATTATGGCACTTGAACTATTCAAACCGTTTATCATTTCAAAATTAATTGAACAAGAACATGTACACAATGTTCGATCAGCTTCTAGATTTATTGAAGCAGGCAATGATGTGGTTTGGGATATTTTGGAAGATATTATTAAAGGAGCCTATGTTATGCTAAATCGTGCTCCTACTCTACATAGATTGGGTATCCAAGCTTTTAAGCCAACTTTGATTGAGGGTAAAGCAATCCAGATTCATCCTTTGGTTTGTTCAGCCTTTAACGCTGACTTTGACGGTGACCAGATGGCGGTGCATGTACCTTTGACTAAAGAAGCTGTAAATGAAGCTGCTAATATAATGCTTTCAAGCAAGAATATTTTGAAACCAGCTACGGGTGATCCAGTTGTAGCTCCTGGTCAGGATATTGTTTGGGGAGCATATTATATGACCGATGAGTTGAATAAGGATAAAGATGACAAAGATTTGAAAGTATTTTCATCTACCATGGAGGCAATTTATGCTTATGAGATGAAAAATATAGCTTTACAAGATCCAATCATGGCAAAAATTGAAGGCCAAGGTATAATCCGAACTACAGTTGGAAGAATTATTTTTAATGATATTTTACCTGAGAAGTTAAGATACGTAAACAAAGTTCTTTTGAAGGGTGACTTAAAAAGACTTGTTAGACAATGTTATAGGTATTATTCTCAAGAAGAAACAGTTGAATTCATTGATAATCTAAAAAAGAGAGCCTTTGCTTATATTACCAAGTCAGGACTTTCTTGGGGTATGGGTGATCTGCCAAAATTTGAAGAAAAAGATAAATTGATTGCTGATACGCAAAAGATGGTAGAAGAAATTCAAGAGCAATATGAAGATGGTTTGTTAACTGATACAGAAAGATATGCCAAAGTGATTGAGCTTTGGACAAATGTAAAAGAAAAAGTCACTGATATTTGCAAAAAGGGTCTACCAGTTGATGGACCAGTTTATTCTATGATCGAATCTGGTGCTCGTGGATCATGGGCTCAGCTTACTCAGATTTTGGGTATGAAGGGTTTGGTAACCTCTCCAAGCGGTGATATTATCGAGTTGCCAGTAAAAGGAAATTTTAAAAAAGGTTTTGGAGTTCTTGAATACTTCATTTCTACTCACGGTGTTCGTAAGGGTTTGTCTGATACAGCTCTTAGAACTGCTAATGCTGGATATTTAACTAGACGTCTAGTTGATGTTTCTCAGGATGTTATAGTTACTGATGAAGATTGTGGCGATGAGGAAGGCACATTGATTACCAAAAAGGAAGCAGATGAAATTGGTTATTCTATGTTAGATAGAATTTTGGGTAGATATATGGCCAAAGACTTAAAAAATGTCAAAGGAAAAGTATTAGCAAAAGCAGGAGATCTTATTACCGAGGATATTGCTGATGAAATAAAAGACGAAGAAATTGAAGAAGCATCTATTAGATCCGTCCTTAGTTGTAAAATTGCTAGAGGTGTCTGTAAAAAATGTTATGGTTGGGATCTTGGATATAATAAACCAGTTAAGATTGGAACAGCTGTTGGTGTAATTGCTGCTCAATCAATTGGTGAGCCCGGTACCCAGCTAACTATGAGAACTTTCCATACTGGTGGTGTAGCCGGTGCTGATGATATTACTCAAGGGCTTCCTCGTGTTGAAGAAATTTTTGAAGCCCGTCCGCCAAAGAGAAAAGCTCTTATTGCAGATGTGGCTGGAAAAGTAAAGATTGAGGTTGCTGAAAGAAATATTGAAGACGAGAAAGGCAAAACTCTCATAGTCAGTCCACAAAGCAAGATTTTGAGCATTGGCTTTAAAGGTGAGTCAAGTGATAAATATTACTTTTCAGAATTGATAAAAGAGACAAATCTAAAAAATACAGAAAAAGGTAATAAGAAGAAAAAATTAACCAAGAAAGATATCAAGGTTCAAGTAAAGGATGGTGACAAAGTAAAAGCCAAAGATGTAATTATCAAGATTGGTACAGAAGCAATTGAGGCTACAAAAGGCGGCGAGGTGTCAATAGATGATAAGGGTGTTAAAGTAAGTTATAAGAAGAATAATGTAAAAGAATTTATTGTTCCTAAGGGTATATCTATTTTAGTACAAGATGGTGAAGAGGTAGAGAAGGGAGATCAACTCACAGATGGTTCTATGGATTTACAGCAGCTTTTTTCTCTTAGAGGTAAACTTGAGACTCAGAAATACATTATCAAAGAAATTCAAACAGTGTATTCATCACAAGGACAACCCTTGAATGACAAACACGTGGAAGTTGTCGCTAGACAAATGTTTTCTAGATTTTTGGTGATTAATCCAGGCGATACTCAGGTTCTACCTGGCGAAATTGTTGAGAATTCAGTTATCGAAAGAGCTAATTCTGAACTTGATGCTAAAGGCAAGAAAGTTGAAGCTGACCGATTGTTGCTTGGTATTACTAAGGCATCGCTTACAACTGACTCATTCCTTTCTGCTGCATCTTTTCAAGAAACAGCTAGAGTATTGATTGAAGCAGCGGTTAGCGGAAAAGTAGATTACCTAGAAGGATTAAAAGAAAATGTTATAATTGGTCGTTTGATTCCTTCTGGAACTGGTTACCAGGGAAAACAAGAGAGAGCAGATTATTCTGTGGACATCGAAGAATAAGACTATTTAAATAATAAAAAAACAGAGCGCAGCAAAGCGCTCTGTTTTTTTATTATAAAGATTTCATTTACCTTTAATTTTTATTTAGTATTATATGAATATACTAAAATAAAATAAAAAGTATGGAAGGAGAAAAAACAAAAGAGATACTTAAATATTCTTGGCGATGTGTAAAGTGCAACAACCATTTTGCAAATATTGAAAATATAAACGGTCAGATAATAGTAGAAAAGAAGTGTAGTAAATGCAAAAGCATAAACAAATTAATGTTACTTAACAATGAAATAAGAATAAAATATGACACATGAATTACTGTAATTCGTATCGGGCATTAAAGTTTTTATACAAACATCCACGCCCTTAAATCAAAGTTATATTTGGCTTGTTTTAAGGGTGTTTTTTATTTGAAAATTAAATATTTATTAAAACAAAAAAATTATGCGAACAATTATAAAGGTCGATTTAAATAATTGTTACTTAATTAATATTGAAAATTAGTTGATCTTTTAAAAATAGAAATAAAAATAAAAAAAGTAATTATTAGAATTAATAAATTTGTTAAAAATATATAAATGTATTTAACAAAAAAAATAAACGTATGAAAAAAATATTAACAATAGCAACCTTAGTTTTTCTATTTAGCTTGACAGTTACCCCTGCTTTAGCTGATGGAAATGACACGGTTTTAAACGAAAATTCAGCTGAAGTTATGAACGGTTCAATGGTAATGACCAATACTGGAGATAATTGGGCTGATGGCTCATATGGTGGTGAAGGAGGAAATGGAGGGGACATCAGAAATGGTAGTAGATCAAGAGATTACCATGGAGAAGTTCAATTATTGGGACCTGGACCAATGTTTTTTGATGGTGAAGATGGAGATGTAGAGGATTCAACCACAGGAAATG
Source organism: Candidatus Parcubacteria bacterium (assembly GCA_002869165.1). Classification (GTDB taxonomy): domain Bacteria; phylum Patescibacteriota; class Patescibacteriia; order Patescibacteriales; family UBA12075; genus BM705. Next base: position 36,435 of record PKTK01000001.1, read on the forward strand.
GTGGCGCTGGTGGAGATGCAGCTGAAGGAGGCACTGTGATCACTGGTGATGCTCATGCTGATTTGAGTGTAAGAAACGTAGTGAATAGTAATGATACTGAGATAAATCGATGTGCATGTGATGAAGACAATGATGATGGCAATACTAGAGTAAGAAATATTAACTTAGCCTTTTTAGGCAGCGGAGAATTTATAGCAGCTAATACTGGCTCAAATGATGCTGAAGGCTCTTATGGCGGTGAAGGTGGAAATGCCGGTGATATTTCAAATAGAGGTGAAGGAGATGTTGAGGACTCAACAACAGGCTCAGGTGCTAGAGGTGGAGCTGGCGCGGCTGGTGGTCTAGTTCAAAGTGGAGCTTCAACTGCTACAAGCGCTTTAGTAGATAGAATAAACGAAAACGTAACAAGAATAATGAGGTAATATTAGAAGGGTCTATTCTTTTAAAAGAATAGACCCTTCTAAATAAAAACATATGAAAAAAATAATTAAAATTGTATCTATCTTTAGCATGACTGCTATTGCTTTAGCTCTTCCATTTTATGCTTTTGCCGCTACTACTGATTGGGCTAGTTCTGTAACTAGTTTTAGTCAGGGAATGCAAAAGGGCGGAGCAGCTGTTGATGCTGGAAGATCAGACCCTAATGAAGCATTGGGTGCAAACGATGGTGTCTTTGTTTCACTTGGTTATGGAGGAGAATTAGTTCTCGAATTTCCCACCAAGGGAATGGGTAGTCTCATGATTGCAAGTTATGAGGTAACTGGTGGAACATACCCAGAAGAAACAGCTGATGTTTATGTTAGTTCTGATGGTATTAGTTGGGACTTTGTAGGATCCGCTAGTAACGAAATGGGCGAAGATGATGGCATTACTGAGATTGATGTAGTAGATGATATATGTATCAAATGGGTAAAATTAGTTGATACAACTGATGAAGCTCTACATAACGATTCTTCTGATGCTTATGATGTTGATGCTGTAAGTCTTACTTATGATGAAGAGTGTATTGAAGAAGAGAGAGGCAGTGATGGTAATGACACAGTGACAAATAACAATAGCGCTATGGTTAGCAACAATATTGTAATTGGAGCTAATACTGGTGGAAATTGGGCAGGAGGTTCTTATGGCGGTGAAGGCGGTGATGGTGGTGATGTTGTTAATGGTGATGATGGTGATGTAGAAGATTCAAACACTGGCAGAGGTGGAGCAGGTGGAGACGCTGCTGAAGGCGGCACCATAATTAGCGGTGATATTAGCATGGATTTAGAAGTAACTAATCGAGTTAATTATAATCTAACTGAAATTGATCGATGTGCTTGTAGCGGTGAAGGTGATGGCGATGTTCGAGTCAGGAACATTAATAGTGCATTGGTGGCCAATTCTACTTTAGCTATGGCTAATACGGGTCTAAACGATGCCGAAGGTTCTTATGGCGGTGAAGGTGGAGACGGTGGTGATATCATAAATAATGAAGATGGTGATGTAGAAGATTCAAACACTGGCAATGGTGGAAATGCTGGCGCCGGTGGAGCTGGAGGTTTTGTACAAACTGGTAACTCTGAAGTTAGAACAAGCCTTGTAAATAGAATCAATGAAAATATCACTCGAATTATGAGATAGATAGTCAGTTAAAAAGGTTTTTTAATAAACCTTTTTCTGGCCAGGGCTCGGAATAAAAGTTGCGGGCCTTGGTTAGTAAAAAATATGGATAAAATAATCATTATAACAATTTTAAATTTATTAATTTTACCAAATATTGCTTTGGCTGATATTGTGGTGGAGAATTCGAACTCTAGCACAGTAACAAATAGCCTTGAGATTGTTGTTGATTCTGGTTCTAATATTAGCCAAAATAATTTTGAAGGAGAAACTTCTGTAGATTTGAATATTGAAACTATTGTAAATGGTGAAAAGTTGATAGATAAAAAAATAATAGAAAGTAGTGAGGATGGGATTGATCTAAGCTATAAAAGCAGTTTAGAGATAAATCATGACAGTGAACCTCAAATAGAAGAAGAATTAATTATTCAGCCAACAGAAGATAACCAAGATCTAGATCAAAAGCCATCTTTAGAAGATGAGCCTAAGGTTTCGAGTGACACCGCTTCTCAAGTAAGTAGTAAAGAAGTTGTTCCTTTAATAATAAAAGAGAACGTATCAGAAGAAACGGTCGTAACAGAGACTGCTAATGAAGAAGAAGTGAATGTTGAAACAGCGGAGCCTCATGTTTGCGATTTTACTTGCAGTAGCGCAGAGAATGAAAACAAAGCAGAAGAAACACAAGCAGAGCCCAAAACCGAAACAAACAATTTTAATATACTAGTAACAATAGCTAATTATTTTGTGAATATTTTTTCAAAGTTTGTTAAAATCTTCACCTAATAAAAAAATAAATATATGTGTTTCCAAAAAATTAAAATATTATTTTACCTCATGGCTCTTTTTGTTTATTCTTTTGCTTATCCGGGCTTAGTAATTGCCCAGGAAGTCGAAGAACCACAAGCAGAAATAACTGTAGTAGAAACCGGTGATATTGAAGCTAATGTAGACAATGTGAATAATGTAAATGAGAACGACACTGAAGAAACATCAGGCACAGGAGGTGATCAAAATTTGGGAACAATGAATCAAAACGACTCAGATATTGAAAATAATACATCAGGTGATCTGGAAAGTGGAGAGAATGAAATTAATAATTCTGATGGCGCTAGTTTGATTGATACAGGAGATGTACAAGCAGATGTATTAACTGAAAATCAGACTAATGCAAATTTTGTTGATTCAAGTTGTGGTGATGATTGCCCAGCTACTAGCAGTGATGAAGTACTTAAAGAGGGCACTACTTCGTCTTCTGAGAATGCCATCGATCAAGCTTCTACAACTGTAAATAATTTAAATAATGCTATCACATCCAATGATGTGGATTTGTCATTGGGTAGTGGCGATAATTCAATAAACGGAGGAGAAGATGCAACGATTGTAACTGGTGATGTGGGGATAATCAATATAATCATTAATTATATAAATACTAATTTTTTTGGAACAGGCAAGGAATATTTTATAAATGTTTTTAATTCAGTAGCAGGATCAATTGACTTGAGTGCATTTGGAATTGGTGAAGAGGAAGGTGATGAATGTAGTGGTGAAAACTGTACTTTGAATGTAAACAATGATAACGATGCTACTATAGATAATAACATCGTAATTGATGTAAAGACTGGTGCTAATATGATTTCCTCAACCAGTGGAGAAGCCTATATTGAAACTGGCGATATAAATGTGGTAAATGATGTTCTAAATATTGCCAATCTAAATGTAACTGGTGATGATTGGTTTTTTGCAGTGGTTAATATTTTTGGTGAACTTGAAGGCGATATTATTTTGCCAGCAGTTTCTGAGGATGAAGAAGTAGCAAGCACTGAAAATGTTTTGGAGGAAGCTGTAAAAAATGCCAGCACAACAGACAAACAATTCGTAGTAGCAAATGAGAATGCAGCCAATGTTTTAAATAATATTGTTATAAACACTGAAACTGGTTCAAATACTCTAGCTAGTGCAACAGAAAGTGTGATAGTGACCGGAGATACAGAAATAAATAATAATCTATTCAATCTAATAAATTACAATATTACAGGTAATTCCTGGAAGTTTGCGCGGGTAAATGTCTTTGGTAATTGGGAGGGCTTCATACAGGGATTACCTGATACTTATTCTTATATTGAAGATGAAAATGGAATTACGATCTATAATAGTTTTTTGGATGACTTTAGCGTCAGTTCAAAAGACTATGTTCGTTTTATAGTAGGAAATAACAATGAAGCTACGACCACAAATAATATTGAAATTAATGCAACAACAGGGGAGAATTCTATTTTGGATAATATGGGTATATCAGCAATTGTAAGTGGAGGCATTAGCATTGCCAATAATTTACTTAATTTTATCAATTCTAATTTTTCTGGTGAGAACTGGGAATTTTCCATGGTAAATGTTTTTGGAGATTGGCAGGGTAATCTTTCTTTTGGACAACCTGATTTATGGATAGTTGAATCGATTGATAAAACAACTGCAGTAGCGGGAGATTATGTGACTTATACTTTTTTGTTTGGAAACAAAGGAGATGCTACTGCCCACGATGTGGAATTGAATGATTTTATAAATGACGCTTTTATAAATATTATTGGTTCTCAAACTGAGGATTATGAAAATGGCGTCTTGAGTTTGCCACTCGGTGATATTCCGCCAAATACTCAAGGGTCGATGTCATATACTGTGCAGGTAAAGCCAAGTTTATCTTCGGCAGAGGAGACAGTTGTCAATGAAGTTTATATAAACGGAATTGATAACGAAAGAGATTACACTAACAATAGAAGTGGTGTGCAATTCTTGGCAACCTCACTTAGTGCTAGTGAGGCAGGCGCCAGTAGCGCTAGCAGCGGAGGATCGGGCAATAGAGCAGTATTTCATCCAAATTTTTCAATAATTAAAAGCAATAATTCAAGTAGTGAAGTAAAACCAGGTGATACAGTTGATTTTAAGATAGTTATTCAAAATATCGGTAATGAAGATGCCTTTGATGTGTTAGTTTTGGATGTTTTGAAACGAAAGGATACTGAAGAAGAAATTAGTAGTAAGGTTTGGGATTTAAATACTGTTCAAGATAGAGAGGAAATTGTAATTGAATATTCCCTTGAGATCAAAGAAGATCTAAGTAGTGGAGTTTATGTAAATGAAGTTATGGTAGAAGGTTGGGATGATGCTTCAAAAATATGGATTACAGCGGTAGCTTCATCAAAGATAAAAGTTGATAATGATAGTAGTGAGCCAGTGGTCTTGGGAGTCGAGGGTAAAGCTGACCTAAGCGCTAGAAAAATTTGGCCAAATGATTCATTTCGTCCAGGGGACGAGTTCGATTATAGCGTGATAGTTAAGAATAATGGAAATATTGATGCTGTTGATGTTCAATTAACTGAGATTTTACCTGATGATATTAAATTTGTAGATTTTGGCTCAAGTGAGCAGACTTTGTATCTTGGGAATTTAGGTCCAGGCATAGAAACATCCGTAGTCTTAAAAGCCAAGGTTTTAGATTATGCAAATACTGGAGAATATGAATCGGATAGCTTTATTAGATCATATAATGACAAAGAAATAAAAATTGTCGAGAGTCTAATTATTGAAGAGATTTTGGCAGATGTAGAAGTTGCAGAAATCACCGAATATTCCAGTGATGAATTATTGAGCCCAACGGGCTTTTCTATTAAAGAGTTTGTGCTATTGATAAGTTTGTTTATAGCTTTGTATTTCTTCTCTTATAAATTAAAACAAAAGTACTTACTCAGAAAAAATGAATTTATTATAAGGCCTTGACACCCTATGGGGGTGTATGATATATTGTTATTAAATTAATATTTATTAACAATTAGATTTATAAATTTATGGAAAATGAAACAAGACAAGGTTTACCACTTTTAGGAGAAGCAATTCCCGAAATGGAAGTGGTAACAACTCATGGCGTAAAAAATATCCCAGGAGATTATAAGGGGAAATGGTTGGTTCTATTTTCTCATCCAGCTGATTTTACTCCAGTTTGTACAACAGAGTTCGTGGCCTTTAACAGGCGTTATGATGAATTTCAAAAATTAAACACAGAGTTATTGGGCTTATCAATTGACCAAGTATTTTCACACATTAAATGGACTCAGTGGATAAAAGACAATCTAGATGAAGAAATAAAGTTTCCAATAATAGCCGATGATATGGGAAATGTTGCCAAACAATTAGGAATGGTACATCCTGGCAAGGGGACCAATACGGTTAGAGCTGTATTTATCATCGATGCTAAGGGATTACTTAGAACAGTGATGTATTATCCTCAAGAAATTGGAAGAAATATGGATGAAATCCTAAGAGCAATCAAAGCCTTGCAATTATCTGATGAAAAAGGAGTAGCGGTCCCAGCTGGTTGGCCAAACAACGAACTTATTAGTGACGAAGTAATTATACCGCCAGCCAAGACCGAAGAAGATGCTGAAAAAAGAAAAGGGCAAGATGGCTGTTATGATTGGTGGTTTTGTCACAAAAAAGCCGATTAGTTTTTTAGAATTAAGAATTATGAATTAAGATTTAAGAATAATAAAAGAAGAGCACAATGCTCTTCTTTTTTTATATTTCGTCTTTTTGTCATTCCCGCTCCTCCTCTGTCATTCCCGCCTGTCCCGTCTTCTTGCGGGGGCGAGCGAAGCGAGAGAAGGGAATCTCGTGAGTACTAGAAAAACATGAGATTTCTGCTTTCGCAGGAATGACAGAAATGTATTTAATAATAGTGAAAAATAGTCAAATGTGCAGACTAAAACAACATAGTTCTTGACACCCCCAGGGGGTGTATGATAAAATGGTTGTTAGTTAATAAATAATATTAATATATATTTAAATATATATTTAAATATATATTTTTTAAAAAAAATGAGAAAAGAAATGCTGAAAAAATTCAGCCCACTTATTTGGCTATCTTCTCTGGGAGCAGGAGGTATCTCTGTGATATTCTTTGCTTTTTTAAATTACACCATTCCTCATGGAAAGGGACTTATTAATATCAGTCAGATTCACTCTGCTTATAGCGGTTTAGCCCTGGCTGGTTTTATGTTTTTAGAGGCCTTGATGGTTGTTTTTATTTTGCTTCACTTTGCTTTAACTTTGCAGTTAATCCCAAAGCTATTAGCTTGGATAAAAACTCCTTATTATAAAGAATTACTTGACAATCCATTAGCAAATGCAGCGATTTTAGCTCCATTTATTTCTATAACAATGAGTATGAATGTTTTGATTGGTCCTATTAGATATTTATTTGTTCCTTTAGCTGAAAATTTGCAGTCCATGATGTTGCCAGGATTTTTGGTCTGGTCTTTGATTTGGATTGCTTTAATGCGTATGGAAATTAAACTACTAAAGATATCTTTTGAAAAAGGTTTTGACGTTGACAAGGTTAATTTTGGTTGGTTGCTTCACCCCTTTGCTTTAGGAATGCTTTCTGTGACTGGTGCTGGCATTGCAGCAATGGCAAGTAATATTGTTTTAGCCAATACAGCCTTTTTCATGTTGCTTGTATCTGGTTCAATGGGTTTATTTTTATTGTTAGTTAAATCTGTTGCAATATTCAAAAGCCACTTTGCTAGCGATGGTTTGCCTGCCAAGCAGTTTTTACCATCACTTTTAATAATTGTGCCCAACATAACATTGTATGCAATTACTTTTTTTAGAGTAGGGCATTTTCTTGAACACCACCATGGTGCACAGCTTGGCTCTTATTTTTTTGTAGTGATGACTTTGGCTTTTGCCTTTGAGACCTGGTATTTGATGTTTGGTTTAGCTTTGTTAAAGGATTATTTTACAACTCATATGAAAACAGAATATCATGTTTCACAGTGGGGACTAGTTTGCCCATTTGTGGCATACGCTGTTCTTGGATCATTTGTGTATAATTTATTTTTGCCTTATACTTTATTTTTCTGGTTTATTTTAGCTGTAACTGCTTTTACAATTTCTCTATTTTTCTTTATTTTGTTCAAGCAATATTTATGTCTAAAAAGTGCAAAGAGCTCAGCAAATGAACCAAAGTTAATGTGCGCATAGAGTTTTAATGCCAATTTTTAAAAAGAATATATCACAGTTATATATTCTTTTTTTATATGTTTAGACTCTTAATTATGATATAATTTATTTATGATAGATAAATATTTCACAAGTAATAAAGAATGGAGTGATATTACCATTAATAATGGTGGGCTTAAAGATAAAAAAATCAAAAACCTTAAATTTTATAATTCAAAGTTAAGCGCTTTGTCTTTGAATGGCTTGGAGTTGATAGATTTTGAATTTCTTGGATCAAAAATTGATAAATTGGATTTTTCAAACACTTCTTTGGAAAAAGCCTATTTGAAAAATTCTCTTTTTGAGAATTCCAAGGCCACTGGTTTGAATTTGGCAGAATCAGAAATGAAAGGTTTAGAAATTAATAATTGCAAAATTGATTTAGCTAATTTTAGATATGCAAATTTTGATGATGTAGTTTTTGATAATTGTATATTGATTGGGAGTGATTTTCAGGCTGCTAATCTTAAAAATGTAGTTTTTAGAAGTTGCAATTTGAGTGATGTGGATTTTTCTCAGGCAATAATGAAAAAAGTAGATATTAGGCATTCTCTTATTTTGGGTATGAAAATAGCCCCAGAGAATTTTAGGGAATTAACCGTTGATCCAAATCAAGCAGGTATTTTAGCATCTGTGATGGGGTTAAATGTAAAAAATTAAATAATATTAGCAAAATATTTATTATATAGTATTTTTTTTATTATGCTTGACTTCTAGTGTAAAATATATTACTATATCTATGTAAATATTATTAAATATAAGGCGATTTTTAACAGACAAAAGGTCTGTTTTTCGTTATTACATTGTATGTCACAAGATAACATGATAAAATTAGAGTGTACAGAATGTAAAAGAGTGAACTATTTTTCAAGAAAGAATAAGAAAACCTTGAAAGAAAGACTTAACATGAAGAAACACTGTAAATTCTGTAATAAACACACTGATCATAAAGAGACTAAATAATTCTTTAGTTTTTGTTGTCTCTTTAGAGATAGCAATATATTATGGCCAATAATAATAAAACAAGATACATATTCCTTATTTTAGTTTCTTGTTTTTTAATTTCAGGATGTGTGAGTTTAAAAGATATAGATTCCCAAATTGGTAAGGTGATTGAATATACCGAGCCAGAAGGGGTGGTGACTAAAGACAAACAAGACGGCTCTAGTGAAGTTATTGAATTAGTTGATCCTCAATCTTTGAGCAAAGAGGCCAAAGAAAAAATTGATGTTTGGTTAAATGATAATGGCTATAATAGATACGGAGACCCTGTAGATACTTTTTATACAGGTGGAACCCCATTGTTTGATGAAGCAAGTGGAGAGGCAATTGAAAGGTTTGAGTACATTATTAAGAAACATCCTGACATAATGGATAAAATAAATAAATAATATGGCTAATAAAAATATACTTTCTAGAGTTTTTTTACTAGGAGTCTTGGCTCTTGTCTTGTTTGCATGTTTTTCTATTTTTAAATCTTTTATTGGAGAATTTTTGATAGCAACTATTTTGGTAACAACTTTTTATGGTTTTTATGAAAAGGTTGTGAAATTATTTAGAGGCAAGAGAATGTTAGCTTCATTGGCGGTTTGTCTATTGATCATTATTTTGATTATTGGTCCTCTTGCTAATATGGTTGCTTATTCAGCTCAGAGGTTGGTCAATGCCTATAGTAAGACGGAGATTTATTTCAATCATGATAATTTGGAAATGATGGTAGAGAAAATGGTTGAGAGTCCGATTTTAGCAAATGTATTGTTTTTTATAGACAATAAAAATGAAATGAAAATTTATCTTCTTGATAAGATTGATATTTTGAGAGATTGGTTACTTAGTGGAGCTATGAATGATGTGTTGATTGCTAATTCAACAAGCATTTTAGCAGGAACAGCGAATACTTTAGCTTCGGTTGTGATAGTGATATTTTGTATGTTCTTTTTCTTTATTGATGGAGAAAAAATGCTTGATAAAATAAAATATTGGACACCTTTACCAAATAAATACGACAAAGCATTATTTCAAAAATTCAGAGATGTGAGCTATTCAACATTGTTTGCTACTTTTGTTACAGGTATTGCTCAGGGTGTAATTGGTGCTATTGGATTTTTAATAGTTGGTTTTCCAATATTTTTCGCTTCCATCGCCATGGCTTTTGCTTCCATTATTCCATATGTAGGTACAGCTTTGGTCTGGGTTCCAGTTTCCATATTTTTACTTGTTACTGGTCAGATTTGGCAAGGAGTATTTATGCTTATTTGGGGAACGGTGGTAATTGGAAATTCTGATAATATCTTACGAGCATATCTCATAAAAGATAAAGCTGAAGTTCATCCATTATTCGTTTTTTTCTCAATTATCGGCGGTTTGAGCTTGTTCGGTTTTTGGGGAATTGTCTATGGACCACTCATAATTTCTTTAGCAGTAACAGTAATGCATATTTACGAACTTGAGTATAAAGATGTACTAGAGAAGTAAGCTTTTATTATTCATCGGAAGCAGGAAAATAGAAAGAGTGTATTAAATAATCAAATATTTAAATAAGCGGGCGTGGTGTCAACGGTAGCACAGGGGTCTCCAAAACCTCTTGTCTGGGTTCGAATCCTAGCGCCCGTGCAAAATAAATAAACATCCTAATTTAAGGATGTTTATTTATTTTATTCGAGTCGTTAGTGTGAGAATCCATAAGTGGATAGAGTAAATGGTATTTTAAGAAAAGTAGCTTGGAAGAAAAAGCATTAATTATAAATAAAAACGTATTCGATTGGGGAAACACCCGATAGGTATTCGAATCCTAGCGCCCGTGCAAATCATAAAATATCGCTATAATTAGCGATATTTTTAGTTACTATCACCATTGTTCCTAAGTTTGACAAGTCGATCGTTTTATGATAAATTAAAAAATTATAAATAGATTTTATAATACTAGGTCTTTGAAATTTTAAGTGAAATTAGTGGAAGATAAATTTCGATATTTATCTTTTGTTGTAAAAAACCGTAGAAGGATTATGATGTTTTTCTTCTACAAAATACTAATTAAAGGAGGAAGTGGAAATGAAAAAGTTTCGCATTATTAATCGTGGTAATCGTTGCGTTGTTATTCTGACAAAAGAATCGCAGGGCACAATGTATTACAGAGGACAGTAAACCAATAACCGGACGGGGAGAGAATTTTTCTTTCCCCGTTTTTTAAAAGGGGGCACACAATTATGACAACCGTAGCGTTGACAGAAAAACCATCAATTTATCATCGAGAAGAAGCTTCGGTTGTAATTTTCCCGACACAACCGTATTGGTTTTCAGCAACACAGGAAATTGAACAAATTCTTGATGCGTTTAGTCTTAATAAGTCAGAGGAGATTATAAGCAAAATATCGGAAACATTTTGTATAAAGCAGGAAGAGGCAAAGGAAACCTATTTATCAATTGAAGAATTGTTATATTCTTCGGGAGTTTTAATTAAAAATGGACAAATATTAAAACCTCACGAGTTTTCTCCAGATTTTCAGGTTAATGATGTTGAAAATGTTATGGTTATAGCAACAACTCAAGAGTGTAACTTGTCTTGTCCGATGTGTTATGCGATGGCAAGTAAGAAAATGTTCAATGAGATGAACACACAAGAAATCAAAAGCATTGTCGATCAACTTGTTCGCATGCCTTGGGAAAATCGTATTTCTCGTGTCGCCCTGACTGGAGGCGAATTGTTTATGCGCCCCGATGCGATTGAATTAATTGAATATGTTCATCAGCAAGGTTTTTTTGTTCAAGTCAATACTAACGCTACTACATTGTCCACTAAACAAATCAAGAGATTATCTGCGCTTCCACAATTAAAAATGTAAGTTTCTTTAGACGGTTGTCAGGCTACTTCTCACGAGTTTATTAGGGGATCTGGTACATTTGGCATAACTATTGATACCATTCGTTCGCTTTGCGAACAAGGAGTTTCGGTTGCTATTAACATGTTTGTTCATGCTGGTAATTTGAATGAGATTAAAGAAACTTTGCTACTCGCCGACAATCTTGGCGTATCTGGGTTTAATTGTTTGAACATGATGAATGTTGGTCGAGGCAATAGTAAAAAAACAAAAGAAACTCTTGTCGGAGTTTCATTAAAAGATTTTTATCGCACAGTTTTTGAAGCGATACGTTATGATGTTCAGTTGCAAAAGTTGATGATCAATTCAACATTTGCAAATCAAATAATGTGCATTGCAGGCGGAGTAAAGAGTCACAGTTGCGGTATCGGTACAAATCGGGCAGTATACGTAAAAGCTGATGGTACACTTTATCCATGTGCTGACACATCTTTGCCAGCATTTTGTTTGGGAAATTTGCGAGAAGATAAATTACTTGATATTTGGGATAATTCTACGTTGCTAAAAAATTTGCGGTCTTTGAATATTGATAATTTGAATTCCAGATGTTCTGCATGTGATGTCCGATATCAGTGTGCAGGCAATTGTCGAGGGGAGAATTACCAAACAACTGGTGATATCCAAAGCCCGCATTTTAAGTGTGAAGAGATTCATGACTCCATTCTTGAATTAATGTGGATTCTAACGGAGGAACCAGATATTTTTAAGATAAAAGTTGATGAGCTTTATGACAAAGTCAGTACTCATGCTTCAATGGCTTAAAAATATATCAAAAATTAAATCAAGTATCCGCTTAGATTGTTTACACAGTCTAAGCGGTTTTTTTTACTATCATAATTAAACGAGGGCTATTAATTGAATAGTCACTAAAATTATAATCACCAATAATTAATTTAATTGATAGGCTTGCTAGTTTAAACCATTCTTCCCACATCATTAAAACGGGATATTGAACACGAATACCAGTTTTTTTATCGATTAATTCCAATTTTTTTACATCAAATTTGTAATTTGATTTTGGATTATTTTGTAAATAGAATAAGATCCGGAAAAAATTATCAGTATCTAAAAGCAGTGAGCCACCAATTTTTAAGTTTTTGCTAATTGATAAGATTGATTTAGGTATATTAATGCCTGCTAAGTCTGAAAAAAACCAAAAAGCTTTACTATACTTATCTTGTAAATTTAATTTTTCAATGTTTGCATTGTAATAATTTGGAATGACTATTTCTTGCGCTTTTGCATTTTTTTTGGCAATATTGAGTAAGTGTTGCGAGAAGTCAACTCCGTCAACCTTATATCCTTTTTTTGCCAAAGTATTTGTATGACGCCCTTGTCCGCAAGCTATATCTAAAATATTATCTGTTTTTTTTAGATTAAGAGCTTTTACAAGAAATTTGATATCCTTGTTGATGTTTGCAGATTTCAAAAAAGATTCATGATCTTTTAAATAATCTCCTTTTTCTCCATAATATAGAGATAGCCGCTTTTTTGTATTTGACATATTTATTGATGATTTAAATAATTTATCTATACTAGTTGATTATAATATATATTATAATCATTAATGTCTATAATTACAAATAAATATGCATATCAGAAAAATTTTGAACGGAATATTGTGTTTTTTGAAATTTTATATATTATTATTAACTTTTTTCAATAATGTTGGGATATAAATATCTTTTGAATTAATAATTTCAGTTCTAACACTGTCCACGATCCCGTGCAAATGAAACAACTGGCTTTTCGCCAGTTTTTTTATTTGGATGAGTGGTAGGTAGAGAAGATACTTTGATTATACATTTCAAAACTATAAAATAATAATATATATTAAAATCAATATTAAAATATACCCTTCGTTAATACTTGAGGGAGTGGGAGTTCCCTCCCTTCGATTCCTACCGCCCGTGCACTTAAGGATTTAGCTTTGATTAAATCCGAAGAAACCTCGAAAGGTAGTGACAATTTAGGGGTTCCATTAACTATTTCTTGATAGGTTGGCATACCATCGAAAACGAACTCGAAAAGGGTTCGTTTTTCGTTTACATTTTCGCTATCTTTAAGCATTTCTCCTGGGTGTTCCATTATATTTTTGGCGTATTTTATAAAAGCTCTAATGTCATCTTCTGATATTTCTACTTTTGTTCTTTGTTTTGTAGCATTTTTAATTTGAAATTCAATTTTTTCAATTTTTTCTTCAAGCATAATTTTTGCTGTGTCACTTTTTGTTGTTAGTAGTGTGTCCAGTGCTTGAGCTTGCTCAATTTTTAGTTGCGAAACATTATTACTAATTTGTGCGGAATATAATGTTATCTCTTTTTGTCTTTTTCGGTATTTCAAAATTAGCTCTTCTTCAAGTAGTTTTAGAAATTTGGGACGGAATTTAATACTATAAATATATTTTTCGATATTACTTTCAAAGTCTTTTTTGCTATATCCATGATATTCGTGATTTCTTGAGCAGTGGTATGTTGGAAATCTACGACCAGTTTTACCTTTGGGGGAGCTAGCCAAGAAAGGTTTATTACATTTTTCACATAATACAAATTTGTAGGGAAAGAGTGGGTTATGTTTGCTTCTTTTCAATCTGATTTTATTTGATTGTTGATTATATAAAATTTCAAACTCATTTTCCGCAGTTTCTTTAATCAAAACCTTTCCTCTGTTAGCTTTGTTGAAAGTTTCGATACTAATCAATCCATCGAATTTTGCTCTGACAGGTTTGTTTGCCATTTTATGCGAAATGATTCCACAATATATTGGTCTTTGAACTATGGATTGAAGTTGTTTTATGGTTAACAATTTACCACCTCTTTTACCAATAGGTTTATCTTGTGCCTTGTTCCATTTAATTCTTTCTATACTCTTAAACCCTAAAGCATTTATTTTATCAACTATCTTTTGGTCTTCATAGTTTCCACTTGCTCTCATTTCAAACATTTTTATGTAGAATTGCGCTCTTTCAGTATTTTGCACAAGAATACTTTTTTTCTTACCACCGAAGCGCATTTTTTTAATAATAAACCCATCAGGGTTATGGCCAATATGGAAACCCTCTCGAACCAGCTCAATTTCACGCCCAATTGTTCTAGTTAAAATATCTCTTACTTCTTGTTTTTTATTTTCTGCCATTACTACCTCAGTTGTGTCGCTTGAAGAATACCTGCTCCAGTCATATTCGACACCTAAATGTTCAAGGGCATTTCTTTGAGGTTGAATAATACCCATACTGTCAATCAGTTCGACTTTATATTCTCTTAACTCCTTTTTGATTTGTTCATATTTTCCAGTGCCCGCCCTTGTTATTCTGCCAATTTCTCTAACTATTAGGTAATCTACTTTACCAGAGTTTTGTTTTAAGAATTTCATTATCTCTCCATCAAAAATTTGTCTATATCCTTTTCTTCCAGAGAAAGGTTCTTTGTATACTTTAATTATTTCCCAGTCGTTGTTTTCAGCTATGTTTCGGCAAATATTTTCTTGAGCATCAAGGCTCTCTCCTTGTTGTGATTGGGTTGGAGTTGAAACCCTGCAATAGATGATGCATTTTTTTGACATATATTTATTATAAAAATTAGTAAAATAAAGGGAGCAGTAACCTGCTCGAACCCAACATCCTCACGAAGAGTTGTTGAAGCGGTACTGCTCCCATATATCAAAACGACAATGAGTCGCTATGACTAAAATAAATCTTCGTGAATTATTGATGTTGGGTTCAAGTTAATAGTAACAAATAAAGTGATTTTTATCAATTTTGTACTATTGTTATTTTTCTTTTTTTCTACCCACTTATCAAATATAACATCTGCACATCCTTCGAGTACGTAATGCAATGATTTGATATCCTCGTCAGAAAGGGATTTTCCCTCAGAGCCGAGTATGCTTCTGATTTTTGATATCGACATCATGATTGTGAGGTTAAATTTGTAGTTTTTTTCAAAGGTAGAGTGGACTTTTTTCCATTTACCCAAACAGGACGTCTATTTGCCCATAATTTTTGATGAGCAGGACTTTTCCCGTTCCTGTAGGGGTAAAGTGGGCAGTCACTAAAACTACATTGTCTGACATCTTGTGCGCTACCTTCCCCACAATCCAGGCAACGCGTCTTTATCTTTTTTATAACGGACCCCTTTATTGTTTTTCTACCCATTCGAAACGGGTACAGTGAACAGGAACCGCTAGTGCACTTGTTAATCGCCTTGGTACTGCCGTTACAGCACCAAAGACAGTATTGCCTAACACTTTTCGTGGGTGGAAGAATGTTAGTTTGTTCCTTTTTGGTCTCTTCGGTCATAGTAATACTTCGATAAATCAATTGGTTGAAATTCTTTTAGTTGTTTTTCAATTTCAACCAAGAAATTATCATTATTATTTATTATTGTTTTATTTAGTTTGTTTATATCTACTTTGATTCTTTGCCACCTACCTTGCGGATAACTTTCTTTGAGTTGACTTGCAAGACCGCCTATTCCGTCTTCGCTATTTATAATTGTGAGTAAGCCAGTCAAATAAATAGCCTTCTTCATTTTTGGCTTCATGGCTAAAATAATATTTTTTAATGTATTCAGAGTAGTGTCTTGTGTAATTGGTGGGCGCCCCTTAATTACGTAGTCATTCCAAAAGGTTAGTACAACTAATTTACAGAGTTGTTCGTTAAATACATCTCTTAGTATTGGGTTTTTCTGATATCCAAGTCTTTTAAGTATTGAATTTAACTTTCTCTTTTTAATTAACCTTGCCTCAATGCGAAGAATATTTATATTTGGTAAGGCTATTTTGGGCTTAAGTTTATCAATTGAACGTATTTTTGATTTCACCATGTCAGCCATTTTGTCGTACAATACCAATTCATGGCTAGAGGCGTGAAATTGTAATGACTCACCGTTATTTGTATAACTTTTTCGATTGACATCAAGTCTCATAGGGTTTTCGTTTTTGCTCAGCTCCCTGATTATTTCTTGTGGTTTTATATTTTTCAAAAAAATATTTTTTGATGCATGCAGAGATATAACATCTGCGTTTATTAAGTTTTTACTGTTTACTATCACCCCCATCTCATTTAACCTTGTAATTAACTTACGTATTAAATCTTCAAAATAAGTGTTATCAAGTTCGCTTAAATTTTCCCCGAAGATTATTTTGGGGGCAGAAAATTCTACTATCAAATTATAATTCCGTCCTTGTTTACAGATTGTGACTTTCGGGTAATAGTAAAATAACTTTTTACTCCTTGCATAAGTATTTATATAGGAATAGTAACCAGCAGGATTATTCTCCATTGCTAGTTTAGTGGTGTTGAAAGACATATAATCCGAAACAATGTATTTGTCTCTTGATATTAAAATTTTGATTGTATCTATCATTTTCGTAAAAATAAAAATGCCATCGTGGGGACAATGACGTTCGGTAAACGTCACCAGATATAAATATCTGACACGAAAGCATTTTTATTTACCGAATGTTTTTTGTACTTTATTTTTCTTCAAGCAAACAAAAAAGCCCGAAGAAAAAACACTTAGGCAGTATGATTTTGCCTAATTCTACTTTTTCTTCGGGCTATTGCCCGTAATAAATACTTCTTAGATTAAATTGTTACTTTCATTATAGCACAAGTCCCTTTTTCGTTTACGGACGGTCCTGACTTCCTGATAATTCTCGCAGAACTGCGGGTGTTTCAGAAGAACATAAATCATAAATAATGTGGCTTTGTCTAAATATTGTGGTTAAGAAGCATTGCGTGTGCACTAGCTAATGCTTCTTTGTTGTTGAACACCTCCTTCTGCCAAGCTTCATATTCACTCATAAGGACTTGTCCTTTTCGGGTGGGGTGCCCCGCATGGTACATACGTTGAATTTGCTCACGCTTATTGGCTAGCTTAGTCAGCTTGTGCATGATATATACCAAGCCATTCAAGCTTTGTTTATTTATTCTAGTACTTTCATAAGTGATACGGGAGCAAGTACGACACTTAAATGAATTTTGGCCTTTTGTTAGGTACAAAACTGAAGCATTACGTCCGCATCCACATTCGAAATAGGGTCGGACACCAAAGGTTGCCACTGATTCACTCAGTATAATCTCTTGCTTAATATTTTGCCTGTTGGTATAGCTCAAAACTATCAGCTTGGGGGTATTGTTCAAATCAACATTGAAAATTAAGTTTAATCTCTCATTGTTCTTCTTAAGGTTTATATACCCAGAAGAGCCTACAAGCTCCCCAGCCTCACGACTTAAAAAATATAAGTTCTCATTTTTAATTTTATTGCTTGGAAGCAAAAGACCTCTGCCAAAGTGGGAGAGAGTTAATTTGAATGATTGTTCAGCTAAATATGTTTTTTGTTTCATAGTGCATGGAATATTTTTGTTATATATATCTTAACACAAGTCCCTATTGTTAGATTAAAAAACAAGGTTCGGAAATCTGAAAAACATTGAAAATTTATGTCGAAATTAGATGATTTGGTGAATTTTTTTGATAATTTTTAATAAAAACGACATTTTTTATGTCGAAATATCGTTACTTTTTGTCTTTTGCGTAAACAAAATGACAATAAAATAGTCGAAAATACAAGAAAATTCTTAGAAAAATTACAAAAACACCTAAAAGCGACAGTCCCTAGCCACTGCACTGTTAGTGAATTCTTAAAGTTTTCACGAGCGTGCGTGAGTACCTAACGTACCACCTTAATTGAACCATTGGAGTCCCAACCAGAACACCCCCCCCAATCGAATTCGCTATTCTACAACCTTACTGCTACCACTTAACTTGAGCTGACTGTATGCACTTACCATAAGATGTCAAGTACAGCTATTATCATCGAGTCATAAATATTAAATCAATCTTAAAACATTTCTTTTGATTGATTTTTTTATTAACTAATTTATGACCCGAGTAAGTCGATAAACTGCTTTTTTATTATTAAGTAAAAAACTTATGAAATCATCTTATCGCAACAGCGAGAAAACCCGTGAATTGGTTAAGGCTCAGCTCGAAGAAAGATTCGGTCCTGAGATTGCCAGTTCATACGACCCATTCACTAATGTTATGACAATGCGTGATTGGAATAAGTACGGCTACAGGATTAAGAAAGGCGAGAAAGCCTTGAAGTCCGTAACCATGGTTGAGAAAAAGGACCAGAATGGCGAAGTGATTAAACGCTATCCCAAGAGAGTCTGTCTCTTCCATGAAATCCAATGCGAAAAAGTCGGCAACTAAGCCGACTTTTTCGTCTGTAATCATATGACTCAACTTTGTATAGATGACGCCTTTGAGTTTAATCGGCTCATGCGCCAACAAACATGCAATCATCTTTACTTGGATGTGCCGAGTATAGATTGGGAGCGTGACGAAATTTATCATTCTCGTATCTGTGTTAAATGCGGTTACGAAGAAATTTAATTTACTAAATCAAATTTATGGAAATTCAAAACGAAGCAGTAACTCAACTGCACCAAGTCAAGCCAGTATTATCTTCACCACTTGTTATGCCAGTTGTTGATAATCATAAAATACTTGAGGCATGGCGCAACTTCAACGAGCTAAAGATGAAGCTCCTTGAAGACTCCGATTTTATAATCCTCAAGGGAGAAAAATATGCCAAGAAGTCAGCTTTCAGGAAATTGGCTTTTGCCTTCGGGATATCGTGCGAAATCAAGAGGGAAGAGCGGGTAGAACTTGATGATGGCTATGCCTATGAAATCACCATGCGCTCCTCATCACCATCTGGGAGATTCATGACCTCCGTGGCCAGTTGTCATTCCAACGAACGACATTTCAGCAAAGACTCTGATGTGAGAGCTATCGCCCAAACCAGGGCAACGAACCGAGCTGTGGCGGACCTCATTGGCTGGAGCGCTCCAAGTGCAGAAGAGATGATGACTGAATTACCAGAGCCAGATGAAAGGCCTACTCATGAAGCTACTCCGAACAATTGGTTTGAAAAGATAATCAGTAATCCAGAAAATCGTCCAGTTCGCACCGAAGAGCAAATCGCAAGTCGACTGCTATCATCCAAACAACGTTCACTTCTCATCAGTCTTATCGGGGAGAAAATCCACGACCCAGAAGAGCGAGAGAATCAACTCGCCATGGTTGATAGTCTGAGTAAGGGAGAAGCTCATCAGCTCATCTCCGACATGTTAACTAAAAAATATAACTAAATAGATTAAGGCAGTGGCTTTATTGCCACTGCCTTAATTCTGTGTGAAAAAATATGATTGATTTAATTTGTTTTGTATTTGTGTGGCTTATAGCCATTATGCCTTTTCTTTGGTTGGCTCATAAAGAAGTAAAGGAGGAGGAAGAGAGGAGAGAGAAGTTTTTGGCTTTTCTTAGGCGGTTTAGGGATGGGCTTGAAAAGCAAAATCGTGGCAAGTAATCTTAGCGATTTTATTTACGTTTTGCCTTGATTTTTTTTGTATAAAATGTTACTTTAAACTTGACAAGTTATTAGTTAAAGACCGTATTAGGATTTTATACGTATATTATGAAAGATACATTATCTCGAAAAATTTATGCTCAAAAAATAGCCGATGAAATAGTTGAAAAATATAATTCGGAAAAGAAAGCATGTGAATATGATGGATTAAATAAAACTTTACGCTATAAAAAGTGTAGAGACAATATGATTTTTGCAATTTCTGGAAAGTGGGGGGAGGGAAAGACAAGGTTATTGAATTTGATTGAAAAGCCTTTAAATGAGCAAGGTTTTAAAGTAATTTGGTTTAATCCCTGGAAATATTCGCAACAGGACATTACTTTAAAAAGGGCTTTTTTAAGTAAAATAAAGAAACGTCTGGATAAAAGTGTTGATTTGTCTGATTTGTATTACGACCGTACCAAAACGACAATTAATCTAAAAAACATAGATTGGAAATTTATATTTTATTCAGTAGTTTTTGTTGTTTTATTATTGTCATTACTTCTAGTTTGTCTGATATGGATTGGTATGCCAATGTTGAATTATACCGATGTAATTAGTTCTTTTTTTGGAAACAAAGTTTTTAATAGCCTTGTGTATGCATTACTTTTTACTATCTTTGTTCCAATATTGATGCAGATAATTGTGCAAAATAGAAGTAGCGCAAGCATTAGTACTGCAGAAGAGTTTGAAGATATATTTAATAAATTAATTAAAGGTGAAGAAAAGATAGTTTTTTTTATCGACGATTTAGATAGATGTAGTTCGAAAACATTAAAATTAATACTTGATTCAATAAAAACATTTTTTCTCCATGACGAATGTTCCTATATTATTACAGGGGACCATACAGTAATTGAAAAATATGCGGCAAATGAGTTACAGTTAGACGAAGATTTATCTCCGCAGAAAAAAACACAAGAAGGAAGGAGATTTCTGAAAAAATTATTTGACATATATTGGAGAATGCCACTTCCCACACCAGCGCAGTTTAATGTTTTTATTGATGAAGAACTTAAGACGGCAGGAATTGATTGGAGCGATGCCCAAAAGAATAATTTTAAAATATTTTTAACTGATGACAATTTATTTGAACGTAATCCGAGACATGTTAAACGATTTATTACTAAAGTTCGATTTGCTATTGAGGGTGCAAAATTAATGTTAAAAGAAATTGACCAAATAAATAATCAAGACCCTAGCATGAAGGAGAAGGTGAGCTCGTATCAAGAAATTATTTCCCATCCAGACCTATTAGCAAAGATTTTATTAATTGAGGAGTTTTTTTATCCGATATATGAAAAATTAATTTTACATCCCGAAAACTTGATACACCACGAAAAATTAATTCGTAGATGTAATTCTATTAGTGATTTCAAAATTAACAATCAGAATTTATTTAGCATTTTAAATGGCGATAGTATTACTTCTGACCAGCAAATAAAATTAACAATTGAATTAGAAACTTATCTTAATGTCTTAAAAAGACATCCAAAATTTACAGATGAATATAATTCAACAATATTCGAGGTTGGTAACTTTTTGTCAATTTCAGGTTCTACTGGTTTACCAAGTTCAATTGGTCCTGATGAAACAGACTTTCTCGCATTCTTAAAGAAGGGTATGGCTTTTGAGAAGTTGGGTAAATTAGTCGAAGTTGCCAAGGAAGGAAAAAAAGAAGATTTTGTTCAGAAAGCGCTAGTTTGCTTCGAGTCAAGCGAGGACGAAACAGTACGATATAATATTCTTTTAGATGTCATGGCGTTTAGTGCTAGTCATGAAGAATGGATTGCGCGCCTTGATGAATGGTGGAGTAAAATCAAGCTTTTATCTGAAGAAAAAAAAGGCGAAATAGTCAGTTTGTTTTTTAAAATATTATTGATAAAAAATCCAACAGGGTTAAAAAAAATAACTGAAGAAATGCCAGCCTACAAAGATAAAATTTTGGAAATGTTTAATTCTAATAATTTTGTAAATTCGTTGTCAAAAGAAGCTCATAAAGTGATAAAAGAATATTTATTAGAATCAATACAAACAGATGAGCCAAGTGACTACATATTAGCGCTGAATAAATATTTTAATCTCCACGAGGATGATGATTTGCAAAAAGCGCTTGGTGAAGCGCAAGATGATTCTTCCTGGTGCATTAAGCTATTAAAAGCATTAAATGAAAAAAAAATTGACAACGGTCGGATGTATAAGCAGATAATTAAAAATACAAAACCATTTTTAGAAGAATTTGAAAATCTTCAATGGGTAATAGAAAATAAAGAACTATTTAAAAACAATGGTCTGCTAATTTACGCAAACGAAAAAATTACAAATCAAACTCAACAAAACAATGAGCTATTGGAGTTAGCTCAAAAACAAGAGGAATTGGAAATGGCTGACAGTATAAAAATGAATATAAAAAATAAAATCATTGGTAAGCTTGGTAGTGTTGATAATTTTAATGATTTTAATACAGAATTTATTAAAAATTTACTATCAAAAAATAGTAGAATCGACCTTTTAAAGAATTATTTAATTTACTATACAGATAATAAAAAAACTACCGAACAAAGAAAGGCAATGCATGAATATTTAAATAAAAATAATAATTTATGGTTAGATATTGACATAACATTAATCAGGCCAGATTTAAATAAATTTAAAAAAGCAAATTTACAAAGAAATCACGAATTAATTCAAGCAAGAAAAGATGTTTTACAGTCATGGGGATTAAGTTGATTAGTGCACTATTAAAAGAAAAGTTATAATTTTTAAAATATATTTATGATTTTTATACCAGGTTGGTTAATCTCAATATTTACTTTTCCAGGTGTGATTATTCATGAATGGTCACATAAGAAATTTTGTGACTGGACTGGAGTCAAGGTTAACAAGGTGGTTTATTTTCGTTTTGGTAATCCTGCAGGGTATGTGCTTCATGATAAACCAACAACTTATAAACAGACATTTTATATTTCAGCTGGACCTTTGTTTTTAAATTCGGTTTTAACATTGATTTTTGGTTACTTAGCTAGTCAAACATACATTGATAGTGGTTTATATTTTATTTTTTTGTGGATAGCTATATCGGCTGGTATGCACGCATTTCCGAGTGACCATGATGGTAAGAATATTGTAACAGAGAGCAAAAACTCTTTGAAAGAAGGCGGTACTTTTATACATTATTTAGCATATCCATTTTATTGGATTCTTTGGATAGCTAATAAATTAAGATTTTTCTGGTTTGATTTAGTTTACGCTATTATGTTGGTTTATGCAGTAGGTGGCTTGCAATAATATTTTATTTTTTATGTCTAGAAGAAAAGGCAAAGAATTAGAAGATTTACTAAGTGGACTGGGAGGCCTAGCCTTCCTTGGCTTGTTTGGTTTATGGTTCACAAATCGTAGTAAGTTTTATATTTACATATCCGTGATTGTTGTGGTAATTATTATTGCTATTGTTGTAATAATTAAAATCAAGAAGCATAGGTTTGATAATATTGGTAGTTGGCACTCAGGCAAGGGGTTAATAAAGGAGCTACAATCAATGCACCCGAATGACTTTGAAGAGTATATCGCTGATTTATACAGAAGACTTGGCTACACCACTGAAGTAGTGGGAGGTTCACATGATGGTGGAATCGATGTCATTGTCACCAAGGACGGAATTAAACATTATATTCAGTGTAAGAAATATATTTCTTCAAAGGTAGGAGTGAGTGAGGTCAGAGATTTCTATGGAGCTATGGCAGGGAAGTTGTCGAGTGGAAAAGGTATTTTTATAACTACCAACATATTTACAACAGAGGCAGAACAATTTGCCAGTGATAAGCCAATTGAGTTGATTGATGGAGATAGGCTATTAAGACTGATTAAGCAAACCAAGAAAGATAAAGAAGAAATAGTTGTTAAAGATGATGATAAGTGTCTAAAGTGTGGCGGTAACTTGATTGAGAAGAGTGGTAAGTATGGAAAGTTTTTGGGATGTTCAAACTACCCTAAGTGCAGGTTTACTAAAAACATTAGTATTTAGAAATATTTTATATAAATAAACATGAGTGATAAAATAAAAATAATCAAATGCCGTGATGTACACGGCAAAGAGAGCGAATTGCCAATAAGCAAATTTAAGTTTCGCCCCTCTGTCTATGGGGTGTTGATTGAGGGTGATAAAATTCTTCTATCACGTCAATGGGATGGTTATGATTTTCCTGGAGGTGGGATTGAGATTGACGAGACTATTGAAGAGGCTCTCAAGAGAGAGTTTGTGGAAGAAACCGGCATTCAAGTTGAGCCAATAATGCCTATCCACACAGAGACAGATTTTTTTAATCCCGATTATACCGATAAGTACAAAGGACAATATTGGAATTGTATAATGATTTATTATCTGGTGAAAAAAGTCGGCGGTGAACTGACAAAAGATAATTTGTGTGATACTGAGCAAGAGTATGCTGATATGCCCGAGTGGATTGATATTAGTAAAATAGAGAAACTAAAATTTTTTAATTCAGTTGATAGTGCAGCTGTTATTAAAAAGGCAAGCAGTTTATTATAAAAAATAGAGAACAAGAATACATAAATACGGTTTTTTGCCGTATTTATTTTATTTTATAAATTTGACTTTTATCAATTATCATGTTATATTTCAATGTTCTTTGAAAATTTATTCATTACTGAAATTTTAGTAAAAACCTTATAAATGGAGGCAATATCATGAGTGGATTATTGATAGTATTTGAAGGGCAGGATGGGGCAGGGAAATCCACTCTTTTAACTCTGACTGCTGAGCAGTTGAGTAAAGATGGATATCCCGTAGTTCTGGTGCCAGAGTTTTCTTCGAATGTATTGGGAGAATACTTTAAGAAAATTTTGGAAGAAAATAAATTCTTGCGACTTAATACTTTAGACCCGAGTGCATTCACGGAAACAATGTATGTAATATCTGATTTGTACTCTCAGGATGAGTTAGAAATTCAACCTGCCATAAAAAGCGGAAAAATCGTTTTGAAAGAAAGGCACATCGATTCTATTTTGGCTTGCCAGATACCGAAAATCATGGATGATTATTCGGGGGAAAAAGAAGATTTGCTTTTGCCTTGGCTTAACAGCGTTGCAAAGTATTTAACTGGGCCAAGTCTGAGAATCTTTTTAGAGGTTGAAAAAGATTTGCTCCAAGAAAGAATTATTGAGCGAGGCGAATCAGTCTCTAAGAAAGACTTAATTGTTTTTGATAGACGTCAAGAGATTTATAACCAATTATTGAAAAAAGATAATAATTGGTTGCGATTGCCAAATAACAGTGATGTAAAATCGGCTATATCTTTAGTGGTTAAAGCAATTAAAAAACAATACGACATTTTGTCGGACAGATAAGGAGGCTATCATGAAACTAAGAACTGTTATAATCGGATTAGGAAAGCAAATAGTTGAAGACCATTTGCCCGCGGCAGTAGAGAGTGAAAACTATGAAGTATTGGCAGTATGCGATACAAACCCTGAAAGAGTCAATGCTTGTTGCGAAAAATTTCATCTCGAAGGTTTTTCGGATATTGATTCCATGCTTCAAAAGATTAAATGTGATGTTGCTATCGTTGCGGTCCCTCATAATCAGTATCTTCCTGTAATTACTAAATTAACTGAAAAAGGAATTCACGTAATTAAAGAAAAGCCTTTTTCAACTTGTCGTGAAGAAGCCCTTATGATTCATCGGTTAGTTTCTGAAAAAAAACTTTTTCTTGGGGTAACTCTTCAAAGAAGATTCAATCCAATTTTCCAAGCCTTTCATCAGCTCAAAAAAAGGATTGGAAAAATTTATTCGATTGAAGGTTCTTATGTTATGAACATTGCTCATCTTGATGAGGGTTGGAGAGCATCAAAAGATTTCGCTGGTGGTGGCGTTTTGATTGACATGGGATATCACTTCGTAGATTTGCTGGTTTGGTATATGGGCCTACCAACAAGTGTAACCGCCCGACTTTCCAGAGGAAATCGTATTGGGCAGAAATATGATGTTGAGGATACAGTCAATTTACTTTTTGATTACTCGACGGGTAATCATGACGAAAAGGTAGTTGGGAATTTTATTATTTCCAGAGTGTATCCGCAAAAATCCGAAAAACTCACAGTCCTGGGTTCAAAAGGTATTATCGCAATCGAAAGAGGGAAAATCCAAAGACTAGATGCCAATGGAAATGAAATTGAGACTTTGGAAAGGAAAGGTGGATGGCCTTCAGCAGCTATTGACCAACTGGACTATTTTGCTGATATTATCAAAAGTAGACAGTTTGCTGGAGTTTATGATTATCGTGAACATTTCAAACACATTGCGATAATTGATGCTGCCTATGAATCTGACAAGAAGTCCATTTCTTGCAACCCGAGTGATTTTTTAATCACAGAATAATTCCGACTAGGAGATACATCATGAAATATAAACTTGCATTATTTGGTGGTCAAAAAACAATTTTGCCAGAAAAGGCAAGATTTAATTGGCCAGTTATTACTGACGAGGTTGAGGCTGTGGTTATGAAACAGCTTCATGAAAGTGTTTCAATCTATAATCGTTCTGGGATATTTGAAGAATTTGAAAACAATTTCGCCGATTACCATGGCAGAAAAAAGGGATTGCTTTTCAATTCGGGAACCAGCGCGATTTATTCAATGTTCGAGGGTATTGGGCTCGGACCAGGTGATGAGGTTATTTGTCCTACATATACTTTATTTGCAACAGTCAGTCCTATGATGATGACTGGTGCGAGGCCAGTATTTTGTGATTGTCGGGAAGATGGAAATATCAATCCTGACGAAATAGTTAAAAAAATTACAGCGAAAACAAAAGCTGTGATTGTCACTCATATGTGGGGCATTCCTTGCCAAATGGATGTCATTAGTGAAATATGTTCACAGCATAAGCTTGCCTTGCTTGAGGACTGTTCGCATGCGCATGGTGCATCATATCAGGGCAGGAAAGTTGGTACATTCGGTAGTGCTGCCGCGTGGAGTTTGCAAGGTCAAAAAATAATCTCTGGTGGTGAAGGCGGTATTATGTTAACTGATACAGACAGCATATATAATCGTGCTTTGCTTCTTGGTCATTACAACAAGAGATGTAAACAGGAGATTCCGGAGAGTTTTCAGCTCTCTGGTTTTTCTCAGACTGGTTTTGGACAGAAGTTCAGAGCGCACCCTTTGGCTATTGCTATGGCAAATCAACAATTTTCACATCTTGATGAATGGGTTTGCCAGAAGTCACAATTTGCTAAACAGTATATTGCGGAACTTGGGAGTTGCAGATTTTTAACAATGCCACAATTTCATGATTCTCAGCCGAGTTGGTATGCCTTTGTTATGCAGTATAATGAGGCCAGCGCAAATGGAGTAAAAATCGAAAAGTTTGTCGAGGCTTTGCAAGCTGAGGGTTTAAGTGAAGTGGATATGCCAGGTTCGACTTGTCCTATCCATAATCTTCCGCTTTTCGTAGCTCCTGAGCAGGTATTTCCAAGGTTGTACGAGAATAAGCAGACCAACATCTCTGACTTCCCGATTGCTGAAAAATTTTATAATTTGGCAATCAAGATACCTGTCTGGGCATTTCCGCAAGACGCCGAAGTGGTAGTTGCATATATCAAGGGTTTTCAAAAAGTGATAAGCGTTGTTGAAAATGAACCAAAGACGCTTACTTAATCAGGGCATAGGTTTACTTCTCCGAAAAATGATGATATATTGAGTCCAAGATAAATAAGGAGATAAATATGCCAAATAAAATAAAACCTGGCTTAGTCGAAGAGCTAAATAGAAAGCTGAAGGAAGATGGAATCCAAAAGGTAGTTGTGGGTGGTATTGTTTTTTCGGGAGAAAAAGAAGTGCTCTTGCTTGAAAGATTGCCAAACGAATTCAAAGATAGTCTAGTTGAACTTCCCAGTGGCACTATTGAGACAGGGGAATCAATTGAAGATGCTTTGCATCGAGAGGTAAAAGAGGAAACTGGACTTGAAGTGTTGGATATTATTAAGTATGTCGGCTATTTTGACTACTTATCTTCGTCAGGGAAAAAAGTAAGACAGTTGAATTTTGTAATAAGTGTTAATTCTGACGATGTTAAAGTTAACCCCACTGAGCATGTGCGCTTTTTACGTGTTAATCCCAACAACCAAGAATTTCAATTACTAAACATTTCTAATGAAACAAAGGAGGTAATACTTAATTGTTTATAATTGACGGAGTTCCGTCGATGAACCGCCTATCTGAAAAGATTAGGCGGTTTTTTATATGCAATTTGCCGTTTTTACAGCCCCAAACACACATTTCCAGTCCAGAATCATCCGTTCAATCTGGTTCCACTCAAAATTAAGCGTGCGTGCATATTAAAAAATCTGCTGATGTCAGCAGATTTTTTGTGTTCGCGAGAGGTGGCAATGGAACACTTCTGTGTTATGATAATGATATGTTAACAAAAAAACAAAAAGAATGGATCAATCTTCTTTCAGATGATGATGAAGTTGAAATTATTCCGTACGATAAAAGAAGCAAGGAAATATTTAAAAGAGTGAAAGAAGAGATTAAAATCAATATTGGTGATGAAACAAGAGTGGAGGAGCGTGGGTCTACTAGTCTTGGTATTGCAGGACAAAATGAGATTGATGTCTATGTTCCGATATCGCCTGATATTTTTTATTCAAAAACGCTGGTTCCAGAATTAACCAAGATATACGGTTTGCCTAAGAGCATTCATAAAACAAGAATACGTTTTCAATTCATTGATGACGGGAAAAAGATTGATATATTTCTAATTGACGAAGAAAGTGCTGAATGGATAAATGGAGTGAAATTTGAAAACTATTTAAAAACTCATCAAGAGGCCTTGAAAGAGTATAAAAAATTAAAACACGCCTGTAATGGGCTTTCTACAAGAAAGTTTTATGAGAAAAAAGTAGCATTTATAAATGATATTTTATCTCGTTAATAAAGTTTTAAATTGCAATTTGTATTTCCAGTCTAATATTATTCTTTCTAAATAGTTCCAACTAAACATACTATCGTGTGCATATAAAAAAATCTGCTGACATCAGCAGATTTTTTGTGTTCGAGATAGATGACAATGGAACACTTTTGTGATAATATTTAGATATAATATATATTTTATATATGAAGAATAATTTTGAAATAATTAATCAAGAAGCTGATAGAAGGAGGAAAAAAGCTGAGAATGAAAATAAATTGAGTATTTCTCACTGGAAGGGGGAATTGCACTCGCACACAAAAACTGACATTAGTAAGCCTGAATTACCAAATGATATTGTTGAACATCGAAAGGGGAGTAATTGTGGCAGTATACCACTTGAGGCGCTTTTAAGTTACCATAATCAGGAAATGAAGAATGAATTTATTGCTATTACAGAACATTCTCGTGATGGAAATACAGAGAAAGCAATAAATGGGATGACTGATTGGTTTATGGGAATGTATTTAAGTAATGTCATCTGGCTTCAGGAAAATTTTTCAAAAAATAAAGAAAGTTTATCTGAAGATGATTTAGAAAAAATAAAAAAAACAGCAAATGAAAAAGCTAAAGAAGTTGCGCTGTATGGTGATGAACGAATACAAGTGATATTAAATGATATAGAAAAAGTCTCTAAATCCACAGATATAAAAGTTTTTAAGGGTGTCGAGGCAAGTTTGATGCCCGATGGAAGTTTGGATACTGAGATGGTTGAAAGAGGAGAGTTTGATATGGTGAACTGTTCGATACATCCAGATATTGATAAAGAAAAATTTCAGCCGATCATTAGTAGTTCTGAAAAATACTCAGATCTAATTTTAAAAGGAACAGAGAATGAAAAAGTGAATATTTTGTCTCATATTGGAAGTGGTCTTAGCAAGGGAGTGGCTGAAAATTTAAGATGGGGAGAATTTGCGGAAAAAGCCATAAAAAACAAAGTCGCAATTGAGATTAATTTAAAGAAATTGATAACATTTATTTATGAAGAGGTATTAGATTATGAAAAATATCCCAAGGACAGCATAGAGTATAGAGAAGTGTTACAGTCTAAGCTAAGAGAATTAATACCTATACTGAGCTCAGAAAATATACGAAATCAGTTAAAGCCATATTTTTCACAAGGCTTGAAAATCGCCATTAACACCGATGAGCATAAAAATAAATTTATTGATTCAACTACCGATAAGAAAGGCACAGAATACAGTTTTAAACCAAGAGATTTGAGATTTTGGAGATCAATGAAAATAGTTGAAGAATATTTTAATAAAATATTTTCTGAGTTGGGAGTCAAAAAAGAAAATATTATAAATACATTTACAAAAGAAGAACTAGAGGAGTTTTTTAAGAAATAGTATTTGAAATATTTTGAATATTATACTTCCATAGCGGTATAAATTTCTCTAAATAGTTCCAAGTAAATATACTATCGTGTGCGGGTGAAAAACGATTTAATATTAGGTAAGTTTTTTATTGGAGGAGAATGTGAATAGTATTATTTCAAAAAATTTGATATAATATAAGTATGGTAATAGACATAGAATTAACAGTAAATCGTTTTGGATTTGGTAAAATTAATGAGAATAAATTTCAGTTTTTTTTTCTTCGCTTTTCCAAATGGCAAGTCCCAGGCAAACATTCCATTTCATTTGAAATAAATTGGCGGGATAAAAAATAATATAACCAAGTTTATCTTACATGGTGGCGAGAAAGACACTCTCAATAAATAAAATGAAGCATTTTTATATAGGAATTCGAATAGCTTAACCTGATAGAATATTTAAGACAAAAAAAATTGAATTGAATTTTTGTGCGATTTATAAAACCAGTTAGTCAAGAAAGATCATAGAAAATTTATTTAAAAATAATAAATTACAAATATTATTTAGAATTTGGCGGATTAGTTGCTTTTAAAATTTTTTGTTTTGTAAATATTAAAAAAAATGTTATAATATAAATATAATAAATTTTATAAATTTTAATATTTAAAAAAAATATGAGAATGAGAATTACAATTTTAGCAAAATTAATCTTTCTTCTTTTGCTTTTAACAATTCTACCTTTATCTATTCTTGGCTATGTGGCGATAAACGATGCTAAGAATTTGGGGTTGGAGGCAGCAAATGATGCTAAGGTTATGGGCGACCGAGTAGTTGAAGACAGTGTTCAGTCTTTAAACAATCTCGGAGAAATTATAATTGAAAATCAAGCAATTTTAACCAAGAAATTACTTGATCAGTACATTGAAAACAATCCAGATGTCACATTGGATGACTTGGTAGCCAGTGAAGAGTTTCAATCATTGGGTATACAGCCTGTAGGCGAAAAAGGCTATACCGTGGTTGTACAAGTTGATAACCAAAGAATGTTAGCCCATCCCAACGAAGCTTTGCTTGGGAAGGTTATGCTTGATTCTTTAAGAGGTAATACAAAAATGGATGATTGGTGGAGGGTGGTTGAAACGACTTACAACAACCCCCTAAAAGATAGTTTTGGATATTATAAGTGGCCGGAAGCAGACGATACTTATAGCGAAAAATATCAATATTTAACAGTTTTAGATAATAAAGTTGAAGATAAATATATTTCTGTATCTGCTACTACTTATGTTAGTGAGTTTACTGAACCAGTAGAGCAAACAAAGATTAAAATAAAAGATTCTCTTGATAATACCTTAGCATCAATCCAAAGTGCAACTAATGGATTAAGTACTCAAAACACAATTCTTTTTATTACTTTAATTTCTGTTTTTGTTGTTATTATCGTTAGTATAATTTTTGCACGTAGTTTAACAAAACCACTAAAAGAGTTAACCAAAGTTGGAAATAAGTTATCAGAAGGAGATTTAAGCGTTAAAGTTCCAGAGATTAAAACCAATGATGAAATAAAAGATCTATCAGAAAGCTTTAAGAGTGCTTTAGCAGCTATTTCATTTTTGATTGGTGAATCAAAAAATAAGAATAAATAATTAGATAATATAAAATATATGGGACAAGCATTAAATAATTATTTTCTTAAAGCAAAGGAAAAGGGTGGTTTGCAAGCACAAGTTAAGTTAGCCATGATTACAAAGATGAGTAGTGATGACGCAATACAAGCCCCTGATTCTGAAGAAAATATCAAGCTTTTTGAAGATGCTATAAAAAAAATCTAGACCTTTTGTTTTCTTAGTGATAAGGATATTTAGTATATTAAAAATATCAACTAATTATGGTTGATATTTTTTTTATAAAAAATAGGGTTAGGAGCTGATAATTTATAAAGATTACATCTATCCTTTTTTACTTTATTAGATATTTGTTATAAGTTTGGTTCTAATAATATTCTCTATTTCGTAGGTATATAAATTTTATTTGATTTACTAAATTCAGTTCTAAGCTTCTCTACGAGCTCTTGCGGAAAAAAAATTACAGCTAAAATAGTTTTGATTTTGTTATAAATTATTGTAAGTCCAAGTTTTATTGTTATCTAGATTAAAAATTCACAATGGGAAAACCCACAAAAAACTGCTATAATTATAATATAATAATAAAACTATATAGAAGAAAAAAGATATTCTAAAGGCAGGGCTAGTAAATATATAAGTGACTGTCTGCGGGATTTTTTGAGTGTAATAAAGGAGGAAGAATTTTGTTTTTAGCTAGTACAGATGAGGCAATAAACATGTTAAGTAAATAATTATTAATTGAATATATATGAAAAAAACGTTTTTATTTCTATTTATTACTGCTGTTATACCTATGATGGCTGCTTGTTCTGTCTCCGTTATTTTAACTCCAGACGAAGAAATCCAAAAAGCAGTCAAAGAAAATGATCCGAGTATTTGTGCCAAGATAGAGGATGAAGATCAGGGCAAGACTCAAAAAAGAAGGGATCGTTGTTATGAGGAGATTGCCATAGAATATAATAACCCGATGAACTGTATGGAGATCCAAGATCAGGCCAGGCAAGATAATTGTGACAAGGCTATTGCTATTACCAACAAAGAGCCGGATCTATGTGAAGTTATTGATGATGTTTGGAAAAAGAATGATTGCTTTATGCAGGTTGCCGAGGTAAAAGAAGACCCATTGATTTGCGGGAAGATAGATGATAACAACAGAAACAAGAGTATGTGTTATTCTAAAGTAGCTGTTGCTAGGAAGAATCAGGAAATTTGCGGAAACATAGATAAAGAGTCTGAAAAATTGGGTTGTATTGCGGATGTAGCAAGTGTAAAAGAAGATTTGGAGCTATGCGAAACATTGAAAGAATATGATTCAACGTATTATTCATGTACCTCGGCCATTGCTAGTAAGCAAAATAATCCTGATCTTTGTAATAATCTGGCGGTTACCAAATCTAGAAACTATAAGAACGCTTGTTTTGAAGATACAGCTATAATGGCCAAGGATTACAAAACTTGTGAACTTATAGAGGACACTGATGACCGTGACTCTTGTTTGAGTAAAATCGGAAGGAACAACAAAATCCCAGAAGCTTGTGAGAAAATAACTGATGAAAAAAGGAAGGAGATCTGTTCGCGTTTGGCTAAATAGTCTTTATAAAAAACTCTTTACTATCTTTGCAGTCTAGAGAGATATGTGAGTTTGTATTAAAAAATATCGAATTTCTTTAGAAAATTGATTGACTTATAAGTCTTGCGGGTGTAGAATAGAGGCGTAAATAAAATAAATTTATGTTTAATAAACCTCTAATCCACATCGTTAAAAATACTAAGGACTAACAAGTGGCCGCCTTTTTTTGGGCGGTTTTTTTTATTATTAGGAAAATAGATTTATATATTTATGCTAATAAAAAATTATTAATTGAACATATATGAAAAAAATATTTTTGATTTTATTTATAATTATTTTCATGCCTTTGCTTTCGGGCTGTTCACTACTTGATTTTTTCTATGATCAGGAAGTGCAGGAGAAGGTCAATACTGGAGATCCGAGTAGTTGTAAAGATTTGGAGACTGGTGAACAGCAGAGTAATTGCTATGGAGATATTGCCGAGGACAAAGATGATATTAGGGTTTGTGGGATGATGGATCGGGACTATGATCAGGATGAATGTCGGTTTAAGATTATCAAGAAACAGTCTGATCCAGATATGTGTTCAAATCTGGTGACAGTCAGGAGCAATGCCGATTGTTACTTTTATTTTGCTCAAGAAAATGAAGATGATAAATTGTGTGATCTGATTGCAGGAGATGACACCAAGGCTGGAGAATGTTTCAAAGGTATTGCGCTTAAGAAAAATGATGAAAAAATTTGTTTGGGTATCGTGAAACCTTATCTTCTCAAGAGCTGTGTTATGAGTATTGCCTTGAACAAAAAGGATTCTAAGATTTGTGAAAATATTGAAAATGAATATGACAGGGAGACTTGTATCAAAAGAGTAGCAGAAGAAGCCGGAGATATCACAGCATGTGCGAAACTGAATAATCAAGATGCCAAAGACGAGTGTATCTTGTCCTTCGCTACCAAATTCAACGATGATGATATGTGCGAAGAGATCAAAAATAAGATCACCAAGGATCAGTGCTGGTTCAAAGTAGCGAGGGATATAGGGGACGAAAGTATTTGTGATAGGATGATTGACGATGGGCAGGCAATAGGATGTTTTAGTGCTTTGGCAAAAGTGAAAAATAATATAGAGCTTTGCTTCGAGATCGATCAGTCCAATAATATGTTCGGCGCTTGTGTAGAGGAGATAGCGAAGCTCAACAAAGACTCAAAATATTGCAACGAAATCAAAGACGATAAAGTTGCTTATGGGTGTTATTATAAAACAGCTCTGGAAGCTGGTGATGCAAGTCATTGTCAGTGGATAGAGAGTAACGGGACTAGAGACAAGTGCTATCACAATGTAGCCGTGACCAAAAAAGATACAGCAGTGTGTATCAATATCCAGGACGAGCATGAGAAGAATAATTGTGAAAACTATACGGAGCTCAATGAGTTGCAGGGCAATTAGTAAAAAGGGATGCTAAATTTATACTAGTATATAATTTAAAATTATGAAAAATAAATCTGGAAGTAAAAAAATATCAATTGGCTTGATTGTTTTGCTCTTTATTATTTCTTTTGGACCAAGACAGCTTAGTGCTTTGAGTTTTGAAAAAAAAGAGACAGTCATAAGCCCAATTGAATTTGATACCAAGAAGGATTTACTTCCAATTTTGCCGGAAGAGGAAGAGGAAACACCCGGGATCAAGGTGATAGCCACATCAACTACAAATACTGAGGAGGAAGAGGTGAGCGATGAAAGAGACAGGACAAATGAAACCGAGACTGGAGTGAGCGAAGAATTGATTATTCCTAGTGCTGGCCTAGGCACAAAAATTGACAAAGATGAAAGCCCTGAAGTGACAGAGGAGATACCTCCACTTGATTTGAATGAATATGAGAAAGTAGAGAATTTAAATAAAGATGATGATGACAAGAATAACGAAGGCCTTGGTCTTGTGGAGCCAGAAGATAGTAAGGAAATAGAAGTGAGTGAGAGTGCCAAGCAGATTGATGTTAGTAAAATACTAGAAGATGTTGGAGCGAAACTGGAGGTGTGTAATCTTGATAATGGTTGTTCGGGGGATATGGGAGTAAATCATTGGATGATGGAGGCAGAAATTTATAATGACGATAAGAAAAAAGAATTTAGATTTGCAACAGATGACGCAGAAATAAAGCAAGGTATATTACAAATATCATATTTTTCATTTGCTACTGAAAATCCACAGATCATATATAGCGGTGCTATAGATAGAGGGGTAAATAATTTTGATTTTGGTATTTTGTCTTCTTCTAATGTCCTAGATGATAAGATAAAAGATGAGCTAAAAAGTAACACAGCTACGGTAGCAGTGGAGATTGAAACGAAGGAGAAGTCTAGTACTATATCAAAAATAAAGAATTTTTTTAGCAAAATATTTTCTTTTATCAATAAGTCCTTCAAAAAAATTAACAATTTCTTTAGTGAGGCAAAGCCGGTTTTAGAACAAAAGAGTCCAATAGGAGACATGGTATATAATACTTACTATTTGAGGGTAATGCCAGTTAAGGATTCTGTAGTGGCTGGTAAGGCTAGTAATGAAGTTAAAGTATCACTCAAAGAACGACCCGAGCAGGCGGACGTTGAGATATTTACTCCAGCCAAGTTGTATGAAGTAAAAATCATAGACTTCAAACCAATCAGAGCTTCTGAGCCTGGAGTTTGCAACGGTGCCATGATACTTGATACTGACTGGGATGAATATACGGGAACTACTGTTATCAAACACAAAGCAGGAGAAAGGATTTGTCCCAAGGGCTACAAGGGGATAGGTGAACAGGCTTGGTATGAGTCACTGTGGAATTTTGCAAAGTCAGGGATGAACTGGGTTTCTGAGGCTTACAATCAACTCAAAGCATCTGTTGTGGATGGACTTGCTGGACTGGCCTGTGGCGGGGACGATGATTGTCGGATGGCAATCAGCGCCGGACTTGATATTGGTCTCGCGGCCATGGGTGTGCCACCAAGTATTACAAATTTTGATGAATTGGTTGATGGTGGTTTTGACTATCTTGCAGCTGAGATCGCATCACAAGCCGGATGTCCTGACGTGGTTTGTAAGGAAAAAATCAAAAACGAACTTAGAAATATATTGGAAAAGCAAAAAAATACCAATCCAAATTGTAAAGGAGAAGAGGAGGCTCACAATGATGGGCTAGAACCACTATTTTTACCAGCTGGAGTAAAGGCACACCTTGATCCTTTGGGGACATATAGACAGGCTGAGATTACCTTGGAAGTAACTAGGACAGAAGCAGATGGTTCAAGCCTAATGGGAGCTCCTTATAAGTTGCAGTTAAACAATTATGCCTACAATGATGGACTGATCGGTTCCTCCATACACAATATTCCTCCCTACGGAGCCAGCGTGGAAATCACCAAAGCCCTGGAGGGAAAAATGTTTGAATCAAAAACTATTATACTTACTGAAATGCAAAAAGGTGAGAAGATGAACATCCCTATCTTGCTTACACCTAGCGAGTATTGGATACCAGAGCACAAAGAAGCAATGCAAGGCTGGTCTACTGTTACCTACAAGGACGGTATCCCTCAGTATCAGTACGACGACTGGTGGAAATTTTATTATGAAGCTAGTCTAAGTTTTGGTGCCTACATAGACGGATGTTTGGAAAACTACGGAGCTTCTGACTGTATCATAAGCTCAGATTATTTGAGTGTGGATCTGCCAGGTACTCTCAATCCATAAAAAAATAAATCTTCAAAAGACTAAAGTTGATAAAAATATATTAAATAATATTAATAATATGAAAAAACAAATGCCCGGTTTTGTGCCGGTAAAATTTAATAAAGTAGGTAAATTTCTCTTGTTTCTGGCTGCTGGCTTGGTGGTGGTCGGAGTAGCTAGGCAATTTTATCCCTTGGTTTATATCGGCCTAGCTTTGGGTTTGCTTGCTTTGTATCTTATCTATGTTGTGCCGCGTGAAAAATAGATAAACTTAGATAAATAACTTAGAATAAAATTTCTCATGTATATATTAAAATCTGCTGATATTAGCAGATTTTTTTGTTAGCTAGAGTAGGGAATCGAGCTTAGTCTTGACAAAATGTAAAAAATACTTTACACTGATAAATGTAAGGTATTTTTTACATTAAATATTAAAAAATATGAATTATAAACAATATCAAATTATTAGAACATTAATTGGACTTTTGATTGCCACAATAGTTATGATGGCAACCATTATAAATAATTTTCAATTAGCCCTGACTGGGATATTTATTGGAATTTTGTTTCTTTTTCTGGCCAAGAGCAAATTCAAAAAAGTAGTGGTAGATGAGAGAGTAATATCAGTTAGCGGAAAAGCAAGTCGAGCGACTTACTCTATCGTGACCATGTTTTTGGCATTCTTTGGACTCTTTTCAATATTTACCGCCCGTGGACACGAAGACCTTTATCTTGAATCGCTTGGCATTGTATTTTGTTATATTTCTTTGCTTCTGATTACGGTTTATTCACTTTCTTATCATTATTTCAATAAAAAATATGGGGCAGATGAATAACAGAATAAAAAAATTTAGATCTGAGCATGATATGACCCAGGAAGAATTGGCAAATAAGTGCGACGTGACCAGACAAACTATAATAGCAGTTGAGAAAAATAAATATATTCCTTCTTTGGAATTGGCTTTTAAGATTGCTCTTATTTTTGATCAGCCAATTGAAAAAATTTTTATATATAATAAGTAAAACAATAATATGGAAACCAAAACCTACAATATGAAATCCCATGCCAAATATAGATTTGTAATTGGTGGACTGTCTTTGTTATCAGGAATAATTCTTTTAATAACAAACCCGGGCTTAACATTGGGTAATATAATGATCCCAAATACTCTAGTCACATTGGGGATAATCCTGATTGCATTCGGATTTAGAGGATATTTTTTTGTAAAAGAAATTAAATATGACGAACGAACTCAAATTATTGCTCTAAGGTCTTCAAAAGCGGTTTTATTAATAATAATCTATGCAGCTATGATAGCAATGCTAGCTGGCACAGTTCAAAAGATCCAAGTGGACTTGGCAACAGCTTCCGCAATAATCCTCTTTGGAACCATTATAAGCCACAAACTTTTTCATATATATTATGACAAAAGAAACTAATAAAAATTTTAATAGATTAATTATATGCGCAGTAAAACAAATGTCCTAGGGGTAAATAAAAGATTATTTATTTACTTAGTCGGGATTGCTTTAACATTTTGTATCTTCATATTTCTTTTAAGCATCAATTTGATCGGCTATAGCGTAAAAGAAAAATGTAAAATTGCTCAAGATAAATACGCGGGCGATTGTGTGGAATCTTTGATTAGCTATCTGGATGATGAAAAAAATGGATATTATTCCCGTAATTCAGCAATTTGGGCACTTGGTCAATTGGGAGACGAGCGAGCAATGCCAGTCCTAAATAAATATCACACAGGCTATAATGGCGAAGTAATTAATAGAAGCGAAGCCTTGTCTCAATTAGAAATTGAAAGAGCGATTGGGTATATGGAAGGTAATTTAAATATAACAAAATTTTTTTGGTTGACTGAGGATGATATTGCCAGTAAAAAATCTGAATAATGAGTAACTTTAAAAAGAAATAATTTTTATTTGTGTAATATTTTTATTCAATAATAATATTACAATTAATTGTATTTAAATATCCACTCGGTGTAATATTTAGCATTGCGAATGCCAACCTGATACCATTTAAAACTATTTTTGCTTGTATCAGGAAAACAACCAAGGCCAGGCCTCAAACCCTTTCGAGGCCTGGCCTTTTGACAGTCTAGATTATGAACGCATCATCTACTAGCTTCAAGTCTGGATAGCAGAAATATACATTTAAATGTATATTTCTTTTTGGTTTGATAAATAATAGAGAAAATTGCATAATAAGTGTTTTGTTAGTGTTTGGGTAATTCTTGTCTAAAAAGGCCCATAAATATTGACTATTTTATTGACTTGCTGTAAAATAGAGGCGTATATTAAATAAAAACATGCTTAATAAAATTTTAATCTACATCGTCAAAAACCCTAACGACTAACAAGCGGCCGCCTATTTTGGGCGGTTTTTTTATTAAAACTATGCCAAATACACACACTACTAAGAATACAGCACACATCTTAATCATATTTCTGTTTGCCATCTTCTTGAGCGGTTGTGGTATGTTCGACTTTTTAGATGCTGAGATGAACAAGGCTATAGAGAAGAAAAATCCAAAGTTGTGCTTGAAAATGACAGAAGACCAGGCTAGAAGAGAAAGATGCTTGAGTGCAGTAGCTGAGGTCAAAGAGGACGCGAGTGTTTGTGACATGATAGAGACAGAAAACGAAAAGGATAAGTGCTTCTCGGGCATTGCGATTAAAAAAGAAGATGCAAATATTTGCGGTAGTATATCGGGAGATAATAGAAAAGGGTCATGCTACAGCCAAATTGCTAAGAGCTCACAAAACGAAGAGCTTTGCGAAAAGATCCCAGGCAAAAGTATGGTCGGGGATTGCTTCCAGAGTATCGCTGTAGAGAAAAATGATGAAAATATTTGTGCACGGATCAAGGACACATTTTCTGGTCCTCGATGTTTCGTATTGCTAGCAAAGCAAAAAGTGGATGTATCAATTTGTGACAAGATCGAAGGTCGGGACTCTCATGTGAGTGACTGTATCCAGGGAGTAGCAGAGCAGAAGAACGACGAATCACTTTGCGCGCAAATAGAGAAATCAACTTACAGCGATAGTTGCTACGCCAGCTTAGCCTCGCTAAAACAGGACGCCTCGATATGTGCTAGTATCGAACAAGAGAGAAAAAGAAATTCTTGTTATGAAAACCTCGAAGCTAGCCCCGAGGCTCTAGCAGAAGAAGAACAGGCTGAAGAAGAGGGAGATGAAAAATACGGCATCATCGAAAAGGACGGGAAAGTGTATATAAAATCAAAACCTGGAGAGGTTCTCAGTATAAGTAGCAGTGATTTGCCAGACTGGGCAAATGCCCAAATGGTAGTGGTGGGGGCAAGTGCTGTTTGTGTTGGCCCACCAAGTACAATTAGCTCGGGAGACTCCAATGTTCTTCTCAATGGACTGCCAGTAGCGAGAAAAGGCGATGAAACTTCTCACGGAGGGAGTATAACAGAGGGTTCTGACAAAATATTTATAAACGGAGTCCCAGCCGCCTTTGTCGGCGCACAAACAGTCTGCCCCATGGTAAGCCCAGGCCCAGTCCCGCATGTGGGTGGACCTATATCAAATAATGGTTATTAATCTATAGTGGGGGGTGAAACTGGTTTTGGAGAGGTTTGATTTATTTGATGATAGGTGTTTTTTATGATATAGGTATGAGTAATGTTAAAACACAAGATCTGACATCTGTTAATCAAGAACATTATAATTCTAGACCTGACACTTATTTGAATGAGGAGATTAAGAAACAATTAGGTAAAATTGAGTTTAAAATTTAGAAAATGACTTATCCACTTTGTTTTTCTGACATAGGGAAAACGTTAAAATTAATAAATTTTATAAATATAATCAATTATATGAAAATAGAAAATAAAGAGAAGCCCACTAAAGAAATAATGGATAAATATTGTAATAAAATAGAACAATACTTATCTGCTCATGGGGTAAAAATAAAAATTGAGTTATACGATATACCGAGTGAAATGGTTGTTAGTGTTGGTGGATCAATGATCAAAAAAAAGTTGATTTGGATTAAACAAGTTCAAATAAATAGTCAAGCTACAGGTGATATGTCAGTAAAATTACACAGAAGAAGCCTTACAGATGATATTACAGAACATGACATATGGAGGGATGCCTGGTATATTCAAGAGCAGATATATAAAAAATTAGGCATAGTTCCAGATATTAATAACAAAGAAGAAGGGTATTGGCATCTATGGGAACAAAAATATAAAGTATAATGTTTTGATATATGAGTGCAAAAAAATACAAAGTAGCACTTTCTTTCGCTGGTGAACAAAGGGATTATGTAGAAAAGGTTGCTAATAGTTTGAAAGAAAAGGGGGTCGATTTTTTCTATGATAGGAACAATGAGATAGAAATGTGGGGAGGAAGTTTAGTGGAATACTTTGAGAAAGTATTTAAGAATGAGTCTGATTATATAGTGTTGTTTTTGTCAAAAGAGTATGCAGAAAAAGCGTGGCCAAGCTTTGAGCGTGAGGTTGCTTTGGGACGTTGGATATTTGAAAAAAGATGTATCTTTCCTGTACGATTTGACAAGACAGAAATTCCAGGTTTACCGGACACAATTTCTTATTTGAACATAAAAAATCTTTCACCTGAGGAGTTGGCAGATGCAATTATGACAAAGATTGGAATTAAGTATGACACTGCAAAAGAAAAAACCATGCAAACAGAAAAATCAGTCGATTTTAGAGTGCCAAAAAAGAAAGTTAATATAAATCCATACAAGGAACGTAATAATTTTATTGCATTTGTAACAAAAGAGTTGGAGCGTAGATGTGAAGTAGTGGATGGATTAGATTTTTATAGTGAGGATGTTGGTGATAAGGTAAGCGTCAGAATATTAAGCCAAGGTGATGATTTGTACTCCATTGATATTCATAAGAATGGCTTATCGAATGATAATGGAGTATCTTTTTCATATGGTCAGGGGAGTTTACAAGCAAGCGGGTTTAATGCGCATGGAAATTTTGAATGGGATACGGAGAAAGAGGAAGTTGTTTTGAACTACACTAATTTCAGTGTCTTTAAAAACGGAGAAGAGAAGATAACTTTTTTAGAGTATTGTGATCAGGTTTGGGACACAATAATTGAATTACTTGAGTAAGTATATGAAATTTTCAAAAGAGTTTAAAATTATATATTGGTTAGTATTAGTAGTATAATTGTCTGGCTATATAGTTTTTAGATTTGTTAATAGCTCTTTTGATAATTCAAATAATATTGATTCGCTTGTTTTGATCTTTTGGTTTGCATTAATTGTTTTTCCTCTTATTAAAGAAATTAATATATTAGGAGTAAGTTTTAAAAGGGAGATTGAGGACGTTAAAAGAGAAGTGCGAGATTCTGTAAATAATTTAAAAATGGATTTAAGAAATAATGTAAATGTAAATCCAAATATAAATATCTATTCTCAAAAAGCAAGTGATGATGAAAAGGAAGCAAAAATAAAAGAAGATATATTGGAAGAAATTACAACCGAGGCAAAAAATGAGGTTGATTGTGATGATAAGCTTGATATTACTGAAAAGGTTATGGTTAGGATAGGTGAAAAGGAAGATAAAGCAAAAGGCAAGTTTTTTGACAAGGATAGATACGATAAAATAAAAATGACAGAAGACTTGATTATGGGGTACTTAAATGATAGGTACGGTGAGAAATTTGCTCCATATGTAAAACTAGAAACATCAACAGGAAAAAAATTAATAGTAGACGGTGCAGTATTTGAAGATGGTCAGTTTACTAAATTTATCGAGATCAAATTAATTTCTGGAAAGGGATTTGATAATTTTAAGTACATTGCGGGGAGATATTTAAGAAAGCTTAACAATTTTGGTTTAAAGGTGCCTATGTTGTTTTTACTAGTATCTGAATCTATAGACGAAATTAAAGCGCTTGAAATAAAAGATGATTTAAATTTCTTATGTTATACAAATAGAACTGGACGAGG
Source organism: Candidatus Parcubacteria bacterium (assembly GCA_002869165.1). Lineage (GTDB taxonomy): Bacteria > Patescibacteriota > Patescibacteriia > Patescibacteriales > UBA12075 > BM705. Next base: position 79,577 of record PKTK01000001.1, read on the forward strand.
AGATAAATTTAATGTTGTAGATATCGAATTTTTTAAATTAGATGGTGAAAAAATTATTAAAGTTGAACCAAAATCAAAAAAATGAATAATTGAAAAAAAACAAGATTAGAGGATATTGCCAAGGCTATAGACATTTTACACAGGACACCGCCATTAAAAAAAGGAAAAACAGAGCTAGGCTCCGTTCTCCCCATGTTTTAGCTTATTTTTTCTTTCTCCTGTTTGGAGTTTGAGACAGCGCGCTTCCAGCCGCTGTTTTTGATTTGCGACTAGTACGTTTGTCTCGGAGTACGTTACTAGAAGCGCTTGCAGCACGTTTGCTAGTAACTTTTTTTGAATTTTTCACTCTGTTTTTGTTTTGGTAATCTAACACCCTAGCCTCAAGATTGGTTTATTAACTCGTCACCAGGGAACGATAGACGCGTCTTAAGTTCATTTTAACAAAATCGTGCTACAGTGTCAATATTATTTACACACAGTTGACAAAAATATTTACAGTTGCTATAATTTGGGTAATTAAAGAAATATATATGATAAAAGCTAAATTTATAGAAAAATTGAGAATTAAGAATGATTTAAGTAAGGCAGAAGTTGCTAATGTAATAGGAGTTTCTCGTCCTACTTATATGCAGATAGAGAAGGGGGCAAGGGAATTGACCGTTTCTGAGGCTAGCAAATTAGCTAAGCTTTTTGATATTGATTTGAATGATTTGCTTTTAAGTAAAGAATCCTCTAGGCAAGTAGTTATAGAGAAGGATAATTCAGATACTAAAAAATCTGATATTAAGATTCGCATACAAGAAAAAGATATAGAGAAGTTTAAACAGGTTTTTTTGTATATTATTTCCAAAGTTGGGGCTAAGCCAAATGTTGGGCAGACTGTGATCTATAAGTTGCTTTATTTTATAGACTTTGATTTCTATGAGAAATACGAGAAAAACTTGATGGGGCTTAGATATATCAAGAATCATTATGGCCCTACTCCGGTTGAGTTCAAAACAGTAGTTGACGAAATGGAGCGAGAAGGTGATATTGAGAGAGTGAAGTCTAAACATTTCCAATATGAACAGAAGAAATATTTGCCAGTTGTTGCACCTGATATAAGTGCTTTGTCAGCTGAGGAGATTAAGCATATCGATGAAGTAATTGCGAAGTATTCTTCAAAAACCGCAAAAGAACTAAGTGATTATTCTCATAGTGATACTCCTTGGATGATACATTAGAACGGAGAAGAAATAAGTTACGAATCAGTTTTCTATCGTGACGATGATCATTCCGTAAGAGATTACGAGGATGAAATTTAATGAGACTAACGAATTCAAAAAAGACTACAAAAAGCTTTCAAAGAAATTTAGAACTTTGAAGAAGGATTTGGATACATTCATTAAACTTTTGAAGATAAATCCTCGGGGAAATAGTCGACATTTTGTCAGTCTTACGGAAACAGATGTTTGTGTTGTGATAAAGGCTAGATTGTTTTGTCAAAGTCTTAAGGGTAAATCATTGCGAATCGTGTATGCTTATAACAAAAGCAGTGAAGAGTTTGATTTGATTAAGATAGATTTTATAGAAGTGTTTTTCAAAGGTGATAAGGCAAGGGAAGATAAAAAAAGAATTATAAACTATATAGATAGCAAATAAATACGTCTAAGAGGGACGTTTTTTTGCCTTAATAATGGGGAAGGAATTATGAAAATTTTAAATATAAAAAAGAAGAAGCAAGTGCAAGTTATTGGAAGATTTTTTTTGATATTTTTTGTTCCGGTATGTTTATATTTTTTTGTTTGTTTTTATGTTTTTTCAGCATTTTATTATTCTAAAGTGGATTTACAGACTGATATGGAAAATAAGTGGTCAGATAATTCTGAAGTATACAAAGCAGCCTCTGGTAACTTGGATGAAAGTTTAAAAATAAAAAAAGACAATATAAAGAAAGTTTGTGGACTTCTTGGTGAAAGCTCCTTCTTTGTGAAGTATAAACTTACAGCCAGGAATAAGGTCTATTTAACTATCGAGGAATTAAAACAAGGGAGAATTTCAATGTTAAAAAAGATACCTATATCGGTTGGTATTGATTCAGATGGTTATGATTTTGTTATCATACCCCCAAGTGAAAAAGTTGTTTTAGAGAAAGATTTTAATATTAAAAACCTAGACTTAATTTTTAATAACAATGAAGTTGGGTACAATTATGGGGACAACAAATCTGTTTTTGATAGATATGTGAATATAGTGAATGCAGAAGGAAGACAATTTAAATATAAAATAAACGGGAGAGTTTATTTGTCCATGACACCGATAACTAGTACAACATTGATGCTTCCGTTTTTTATTTTTATAGCTTGGATCGGTTTTTTGAAAGTTTGTCAGGAGTCTTTAAAAATGTACAAAGAAGGTATATTTAAATAGTTGTGGCAAGTTTTCTGGATTCCTATCTTCGCAGGAATGACAGGGGTGAGATATTAATGTAGAAATCGCCATAATAGGCGATTTTTGTTATAATTAGATTATGATAATAATTAAAAAAGAAATATACATTTAAATATACATTTTTATGCGTAGAAAAGTTGAAGAACAAAATGTTCGTAAAATTTATAGGCACGGTGATAGTCGTGCTGTGACCTTGCCAGCCGAAATCCTCCGTGAGCTTGGGTGGCGGGATAATCAAAAAGTAGTCGCAAAGAAATATGGAAAGGGGATTTTGATCACGGATTGGGAGGAGTAGGACAGTTTGGTGTGACTATCAGACTGCTTCGCTGAGTTTATGTTTGCGAAGGCGGGTGCTCGCAATAACAGGAGAGAGGATTGGGAAGAATAGTCATAAATTCTCTTTCCTGGCTATCGTTCACCCCCCCCCGCATGAAGACGGGGTAGGCAGGGATGATAAGAAGGGGGAGTTATATAATAAATTTCTTATTAAATATGGAAAAGTTAAATATAGTAGGTCAAAATTTAGATCAATCTGATATCGATGCAGCTAGTGATTATATTAAAGGAGAGAGAAAGAGACTTACAGGTGCTAGAATTGAGGGGTCATATGAAAAAGAGGATTCTGATAAGGAGATAATTAATTTTGCTAATAATTTATTGAATAGCGAATTAAGTGAGCTTGGAGAGGCAGAGCTAGAGGATTTGGAAAATAAAGTATATTTATTTCCAGATAATAAATTTCGGGAGATCTTTGATGGTGCCGATCGTGCATTGTATGACAGTATAAATGACTCAATTGCTATAAATCTTGATGAAAATATTGATGATCTAGACTATTTGTCTAAGATTCTACATGAAGCTATTCATAAGTGTTCTTATAATAAATTTTTTTTGGATAAAGAGGATAATCATATTGCTGTTGCTAGAAGTGGTTATAAAAATAGTTCTCAAAAAGAAGGGGTATATTTTCGTGGTTTCAATGAAGTTGTTACCGAGAAGATGAACCAAGATATTATGGAAAAAAATTGGGATGCTATAGTTAGTAAGCTGAATTTGAATGATGATATCATAGCTGCCTATAGAGAACGTAGATTGGATTATCATGATTATATTGATGTAGTGGATGGTCTTGTAAATAAAATTGCTGATAAAAAAAGTGAAAGCAGTGAGAAAATATGGTTAAATATTAAAAAGGGTTATTTAAATGGAGAGATGATGCATCTGCGAGAAATTGAAAAGGAATTTGGTCCTGGAGCATTGAGGTTTTTGTCATTGATGACCGAAAATCCAGATAATTTAGCTCATGAAGAATTGATGTTAAATATTAAAGGTTTTTTTGATACAGATGATCAAGATGAAAAAAATAAGTATGCACAGAAATTATTACCAAACAATGAGTATAATAAATATTTAAACACGGTGACTCGCGTGCTGTGACCTTGCCAGCAGAGCTCCTCCGTGAGCTTGGGTGGCGGGATAATCAGAAGGTTGTGGCGAAGAAATATGGAAAGGGGATTTTGATCACGGATTGGGAGGAGTAGGACAGTTTGGTGTGACTAGGGCGCTTCAACAAATTATAAATAAAAATAAGTATTTACTTTCTGATACTGGAGGTAATATGAGTAAAAGTTTTTTATATTATCTTATTAAAAGAAAGGTTAAATGATCTAGACTGGAGAGAAAAGTAGGAATTGGTTGTTGAGAGAAAAAGAGGAAGAGTGTTTATCCGGAATTTACGGAAGAAATGGGGGGGGTGTTAAGTGGATTAAAATTTCAAAATATATAACTCAGCTTCGATAAAAGTCTAATAAAAAAAACCGGGAGGATGTTGTTTCCTCCCGGCTTTAATGCAGGTAAATAATTTCTGCATTAGTTCCGGGCTTTATTTTCAAGCTTTTCCAAAGATTTTTCAGCTTCCTTGCGAAGATAATCTGCTTCCTTGTTCTTGTAGCTTGATTTTATCTCTGGTTTTTTGTTAACAGCTGGTGGTGGGACCGGAGGGGCTTTTTTAATATCCCACACTTCTTCGATTTTCGTGGTTCTGCGATAGGTGTCCGAATGCTTTTGTCCGCACGCACCTAGCAAAATCACGATTGACAGTGACAATACCAGATATAGACTAAACTTTCGCATATATCACTCCTTTGGTTTGTCGGTTGATTTAACGGCTTTTGCTTTGGCTGATTGTTCGGGTGTTACTTCAACGATTTTTACAAGTTCCTTGGTTTCCGGATCCTGGAAATACTTTGCTCCAGACTCTTTTTTGTATTGACCTAGTTCGATTGATCCTGGGTACTTCCGATTGTCGTCCGCTTTCTTTTGCAGAGCTTTCGTGGATTCTTCTCCAATCTTGCGCTGAAGCGCTGCTGAATGGTTGCCCAGGCTTGATGATATGGCATCGGCAACCATTTTCTGTCCATCAACGTTTTTTACTCCAACCAGAACATAGACAGTGCCATTCCTGCTTGTGGCGTGACCGAGCGTTGGGCAGTCTGAAAAATTTACTTCAGAATACTGAATTGAAGTATCGGTAAAGTACATGTCGGCAATTTTCTGATCCACACCGTAGGTTGCGAGGAAATATTTTACTTCACGCAATATTTCAACTCTCATTCTTGTGGCCAAATTATTGCGAGCTTTCATGGCAGCCATATCTATGTCATGAAAGCTACCGAGCGCTGATTGATTGGTTTGTCCGATTGCCGTAAAAGGATATCCATCGACTTTAATTGCGTCGGGATTACTGTACAAGCATACCCAGGCCGGAGCTGCTTGCGGTTGAGATTGGTTCTGGGTATCCGGAAAAACACAGCTTGCAAAGTTGGTTCTTGCAAACCCCGCTACAAAAATTACTGCCAAAATCATAGTTATTGCACGTTTCATGATACACCTCCATTTTTTTATCAATCTAAGAAAAGCCTGACTTTTTCTCTTCTAAAAGTTTCGCAATTTCGAAAACCAACTTGTGGATAATACCCTTCTTCAACAACACAACAGAGTAAATAGTCTTGAAAAATAAGCCAGTACTTCCCATATTTTTGATGTATAAGACCCCCAAAAAAAGAAGCTTCTTCTTTTTCATAACTACCAAAACGTTGTTGGGCTTCTTGGATTGTCATTCCGATCCTAAGATACTTATTAAAGGCTTTTTCTCTCTCAAGTGCGTGCTGGGCTTCATTAAGCTTCTCACTGATATCATACATATTACCATCAATGTATTTCCTATTTTTATTTACCTCCTCTATGAAGTCTTCGGCTTTGTTGATTAGCGACTCAACTTTATCATGATTGTTCATATTTGCCATGGCTGATTCAAGATAATCCCATGCCTTATTATACAAGTAGTTATTACGTTCTTTTATTTTTTTTATCTCCGATAAGATCTCCTTTTTGGTATTATCATATTTTGAATAATAATAGTAATATGACTCTTGAACTAGCCTTGGTTCAGGCTTGAAAACTTCAAAATCAACTTTTTTAAGCGTTTCAAATGCCTTGGCAATACTTGATAATCTCTCTTCCTCACTTTTGTAAGTGATTTGGGCTTCAGCGGCGTATTTTTCCGCCTCATCAAGAATGAGTTTTTCGGGTTGTTGCTTTGCGGTATTGATGATCAAACTTCTTACTCTGTCATACTTGGAAAAGTAATAGGAATAAGACTCTTGAACTAGCCTTGGTTCAGGCTTGAAAACTTCAAAATCAACTTTTTTAAGCGTTTCAAATGCCTTGGCAATACTTGATAATCTCTCTTCCTCACTTTTGTAAGTGATTTGGGCTTCAGCGGCGTATTTTTCCGCCTCATCAAGAATGAGTTTTTCCGCACTTTGAAATTTGGTGTTGACTATCAAGTCTCTTATATTTGCATATTTAGAAAAATAATAGTCATAACCACTTTCGGTTAAACCCGATGAAGTTAGAACATAAAAGTTGATGCCCTTGATTATTTGCATCGCATTTAAGATTTTGTCTATTTTTTCTCCATAAGACAAATATCCGTGTTGAGAAGATATCGCACATTCCTCAGCGGTATCAAGGGCTCGCTTTTCTTTAATTTGCTCAGAAATAAACGCTTCGATATTACTCTTTTCGACAGTAACTCGAACCCAAACAGTGCATGAATCTTGATCAACCCACTGCCCTTGCAAAATTATACCCTTTAAAAGTACCTTGGTATAATGCTTGCTTAGTTTTTTCATTTCGTCAGCGCTAAGTTTATTGTCGCTTACAGAGACATAGTGCGAAATAGATATTTCTACCATTGTCTCTATTGATTGAGCTACTTTTTCTACCGCTGCGTTATAGGCACTGTCAACTTGGTCCTGAAAACCATTTTTACTTTTATGGGACATTCCGACACCCTCATATACACTTGTATCGTAAAGGCCATAATTTTTAACCCAATCTGGAGCAGGAACCTGTTCATAGAAATCGCAATCATATTGGATACTACCATCATCTTTGGCACAGGCTGAAACCAGTGTCATTAATATTATTGTAAAGATCAGTGTTTTTGAATTCACTTTATACCTCCCGATTATACCTTTAATATTAAAAAATTATTAAAATCAAAAACATTATTAATATTAAAACTTACTATAAAAAACAATTATTGTCAACAACTAATTATCAAAAATAATAAAACAAAGAATCTTTGCCATATTTGGTTGTAGTAGTAGATGAACTTGGGGATTTGATGTCAGCAGCAAAGAAAGAAGCTGAAAGTGCCATTATCAGACTGGGTCAAAAATCAAGAGCGGCAGGTATTCATTTGGTTTTGGCAACTCAAAGGCCAAGTGTAGATATATTATCTGGACTTATCAAAGCTAATATGCCAGCCAGGGCTGCTTTTTCTGTAACAAGTTCGGTTAATTCTAAAACAATCCTAGATTTCACTGGAGCTGAAAAATTGATGGGTCAAGGCGATATGTTATATATTAATTCAGCTATGAGCAAGCCAATACGTATACAAGGAGCTTTTGTTTCAAAAGAAGAAATAAAAGAAGTTGTAAAATACACTAAAAAGAAAGCAGGTAAGGCAAGCTATGAAGAGAGTTTTGAAAATAATACTCAAAGCGATTATAGCTTGGGATATGAAGATGAGGGGGATGTTATGATGGAAGAAGCCAAAAAACTCATACTTGAAACAACTAAAGCATCAACCTCAATGCTCCAATCCCGTCTTGGCATAGGTTACCCAAGAGCAAACAGAATATTAGACAAGCTAGAAAAGCAGGGAATAGTAGGTCCTAGTATCCAGAATAAACCGAGGGAGGTTTTTGTTAATAAATAAGCTAATGTTTAGTGATTGGAAGTAATAGGATTATGTGTTGTGGCAATCAGATTGCTTCGCTCTGCTTCCTTTCAAGGCAGGTACAGCGCAATGACAAAAAAAGGATTATGATTGACGATTGGGGAGGCTAATGAAATTTTTAAAATGCAGTATATCTGCATTTTTTAATTTATTATTAATAATTTTTTTGTATATTTAAAATACAATAATATCTTGGCAAGGTTGTGTGTAATAGAATAATTACTAAATATTAATATTGTCTTTGTACCATTATTCACTAAAGACAAGCGTAAAAGTATGAGAAACACAACTAAAGCAATAGCACTATTTTTAATTTTAGTGTTTTTTTTGTTTGAGTAAATACTATGTTTTTTAAGGAAATTTTAGTATAATATTAATATGCCTAAAATAATCAAAGAAAAAATAAAGATTGGTATATCAGCATGCAATTTCGGTGCTTTGACAAGATACAATCGAAAAGGTTGGGATAAACTGGAGTCATTAGGGAGAGAAAAAGACGCATTTATTTGGACACCTGTTTGTCCTGAAGTGATGTCAGGTCTTGGCGTCCCAAGACTTCCTATGAAATTAGTTGATGGAAATGGTGATGATTTTTGGCAAACTAAAGCCAGAATGAAAAATAGAAAAGGAGAGAATGTAAGCACCCAAGTTAGAAAAGGAGCGCAAATGGCTATGGATAATTTGAAAAACGCACAAATTGAAGCATTTGTTTTCATGGAGGGAAGCCCAAGTTGTGGGGTATATCGAACAACTCTAAAAAATAAAAGACTGGGAAAACCACCAGGAGTTTTTGGTTCACTTCTTCTTGAAGAAGATATTTTTTTGATACCTGCACTGGACTTGGATAGTCCTGTAAAGTGGTGGGATTGGAGAAGGAGGCTGCATATGTTTGTTTGGTTGAAAAGAGAAGAGCTGAATTCAAAAAAGCAAATCATAGATATGTGGCATGACTTTAAGTTTGTTTGCCAGGAAATAGATAGGGCAAAAGCTGATGAGATTGGTAGAACTATAGCTACAATGCCCAAAAAATATTCAATCAAATTTGCAAATGATATCAAGTCAAGTATCTTGAAGCTTCTGCGTAGACCATCTAGTATAAAAAGGATAAAAGCAAATGCAGAAAAGCAGATGGCGCATTACAATAAGCATATGGGGCTAAAGTTTGAAACAAAAATGCCATCCACTGAATCAGCCAAAAGAAAATTTTTTGAAAAATTAATAAGTTTAGAAAAAGAAGCTATAAATAATAAAATTAATATTGGAATTGTTCCCGTTTTGTATCGGGAAGATTCCAGATGAAAAACATATGATTCCACAAATTATTAAATTATATCTTATTTCTGTCCCGGTTTTCTTTGCCATTGATTTGCTTTGGCTTGGGGTAGTGGCTAGAAGTTTTTATGTAAAGTACTTAGGAGAAATGCTCAAGAGTCCGCCAAACTGGACTGCCGCTGTTATCTTCTATCTACTTTTCTTGCTTGGTTTGGTTGTTTTCGTTATTGAACCAGCAGTTGCAAAAGATTCTTTGAAATACGCCTTGTTTATGGGCGCATTTTTTGGATTTATCACTTATATGACTTATGATTTGACCAATTTAGCTACCCTAAAGAACTGGCCAATTGAGATAGTGATAGTTGATATTATATGGGGAGCAGTATTGTCTATGTCGGTCTCAGCAGTTACTTTTTATTTATTTAAAATATTTTAAAATTATGAAATATCTTCAAGCAATTTTGTTTATAATTGCAAGCCAAATGGCTGGTATTATTGGTACAGTTTTTACAAGCAAGGCAATACCAACTTGGTATGCAGGAGTTAATAAGCCATCATTCAATCCACCAAATTGGATATTTGGTCCAGTTTGGGTCACTCTTTATACCATGATGGGGATAGCTGCCTATCTAGTTTGGAAAGATTGGGCAAACAACGCCGTTGCAAAATACGCTACCATTTTATTTTTTGTGCATTTAGCCTTCAATGCTTTGTGGTCCATACTTTTCTTTGGACTCAAAAATCCGATGCTAGCCTTTTTTGAGATAATTGTGCTATGGTTGATGATTGTCGCACTTATTGTTATGTATTATCAGATTAATAAAACAGCTAGCTATTTACTTGTTCCTTACTTGTTGTGGGTAAGTTTTGCAAGCGTACTTAATTTCTATATTTGGAGACTTAATATGTAGATTTTTTGTGCTTTAGTGTAGCTTATTTTGCCTCTGGCAACTCACCTTGTCATTCCTGCGGAGGCAGGAACCCAGACATACCAGACTTATATTTTCTAGATTCCTGCCTCCGCAGGAATGACAAAGATAAATGAATTATATAGATGTTACAATTTGTCAGTTGTTCGCACTACTACTCTTTGTGCATTTGTTTTTTTTGATCGGCACTAGAAAAAAAAGAAATGACATTGCTGATGTTGCTTGGGGACTTGGCTTTGTGTTGCTTGCTGTAGTAGGCACAATACATAATCCAAATACAAAAACTATTATAGTATTAGTTTTGCTTATGTTTTGGGGATTCAGACTGGCTAGGCATATATTTAATAGATTCAGAAGCCACAAAGAAGAGGATATGAGATATCAAGAATTCAGAAAAGCTTGGGGCTCTAGACAGGTTTTGGGAGCTTATTTCAAAGTATATTTACTCCAAGGTTTTAGTTTGATCTTAGTTGCTATGCCGATTTTAGTGCTTGCGAGATTTTCAGACAATAGCTTCAGTTTTATAAACATGATTGGGGTGGCGCTGTGGTTGTTTGGTTTTGTTTTTGAAGTAGTGGCAGACAAACAGTTAAAGGATTTTGTAAAAGACAAGAAGCCCGGTCAGATTATGAAAAACGGTTTGTGGAGTTATTAACGACATCCAAACTATTTTGGTGAGGCTGTTATTTGGTGGGGGATATTTTTAATCAGCTGGGGAACGCCCTACTTCTACATTGGCCTCATCGGACCCATCACCATAACCTTGCTGCTTCGTTTTGTCTCTGGTGTACCGATGGCTGAAGCTAGGTACAATGACAATCCGGAGTTTATTGAATACAAGAAAAACACCCCAGCTTTTATTCCTAATTTTTTTAAATGATAATTATGAACAACATAAATAAGTCCCTTGATTCAACTGGGTCTGTTTCTTCAGTAAAGAAATTGGCCATAGTAGGCTCAGGAATTTCAGCGATGACTGTTGCGTATTATTTGAGAGAAAAGTATGAGATTAGCATTTTTGATAAGAATGATTATCTTGGAGGACATACTCATACTCATAAAATATCTGAAGCAGGAAAAGATTTTACAATAGATACAGGCTTCATTGTTTTTAATGAAGCAACATATCCAAATTTATTAAAGCTTTTTACTGAACTAGGCGTTGAGGCCAGGAAAAGTGATATGTCTTTTGCGGTTTCAAATCTAAACACGGGTCTTGAATATGCCGGCACCAGTTTAAAAACACTTTTTGCACAAAAGAAGAATATTGTATCTATAAAGTATTGGAAGTTTTTATTCGATATTAAAAAGTTTTTTAAAAACGCTCTTCGAGATTATGATAGTTTGAGCGATAGCAATGAAAGCATAGAGGACTATTGCAAGAGAATAGGACTATCTAGATTTTTTTTGGATAATTATTTAGCGCCTATGTCAGCTGCGGTTTGGTCAGTGCCACAAAGAGAAGTCGGGGGATTTCCTATTGCTTTGCTTATTCCTTTTTTTTATAATCATGGCCTTCTAAGCATGGATGGTCAGCATCAATGGTATACTGTTAAGGGTGGGTCTAATACATATATAAAAAAAATATTAGAAAAAGGAAATTTTGATATTCATTTAAATGAGAAAGTAAAGCAGGCAAGTGATGATGAGGGAAGGGTTGTGTTAAAGACAGAAAAATCAGAATATATATTTGATAAGGTAGTGCTTGCAAGTCATTCTGATGAAAGCTTGCTGATAGCTGATAATTTAGAAGATAGGAAAAAAGAGCTTCTTTCTAAGTTTGAATACAACAAGAATATTGCAGTACTGCATAGTGATGAACGTCTCATGCCAAAATGCAGAAATGTCTGGTCTGCCTGGAATCAAGTAATAAAAGAAAAAGCTTCTACTCTATATTGGGTAAATAAGCTTCAAGATATTCCAGTGAAAAAAAATTATTTTATTTCAATAAATCCATTTCGTGAAATTGATGAAAATAAAATACTAAAAAAGATAGAGTATTATCATCCTCATTTTACTGTGGAAAATTTCGCCTTACAAGAAAAACTATCTGAACTAAACAAAAATACAAACATCTTTTTCGCTGGAGCATATTTCAAATATGGTTTTCATGAAGACGGGCATGTATCTGGTTTAGAAGTTGTAAAACTGCTTTCATAATATGAACTCAAAAATTTATACAGCAAAATTAAAACACAAAAGAATCAAGCCAAAAGAAAATAGCTTTGAGTACAATGCCTATATGTTTTATCTTGATCTAGATGACCTAGATGATCTGGACAAGGAATTGAAATTTTTTTCAAAAAACAAATTCAATCTTTTTAGCTTTTATGATAAAGATCATTTTAGATTTATTGAAATGGAAAAAAGTCAGAGAGATGTTATTATGCAAGAAAAAATCATTTTAAATCGGGAGTCTTATAGGGATTTAAATACAAGAGAGCGTATAAGAAAAATGATTAGATCGCTTAACCTAGGTTTTGAGCCTGACAAGATTTTTCTTTTGACTAGTTTGCGTATTCTCGGATATGTTTTTAACCCAGTAAGTTTTTATTATGTATTTGATTCAAGTAAAAAACTTAGAGTACTAGTTTCGGAAGTTCATAATACATTTTATGACCAAAAAATGTTTTATTCGGAAATTCAAGATAAAGGACAAAAAATTTTTGAAGCCAAACAAGACAAAAATTTTTATATTTCGCCCTTTACGAGTTTAGATAATAAGCTCCATTGGCGTTTTAATAATCCGGGCAAAGAGATGATCATGATGATTGATTCAATGAAAAATGGAGAGCTTGAGCTAGCAACAAGTCTGGTGGGTGAAGAAAAAAATCTAAATAATAAAAATCTATTTATACTTTTTCTTAGATATCCGCTCTACACTTTGATGGTAATGATTAGAATACACTTACAAGCCCTGAAGTTGTGGCTCAAAAAGACTCCCTTTAATTCAAAGGTTGAATCAGATAAATATTTGATAGACAAAATAAAAAATAAAAAAGTATGAATATATTTAAAACCATAATTTTTAAATATTTTAGAGATGCCAAGCTAAAAGGTTCAATAAAATTTTTGCATAAGAACAAACAAGAAGTAGTATTTGGCGATGATTTTACCCAGAGTGTGGTCGTGAATGTTTTAGATGATAGATTTTATAGAAGAATAGTTTTGAATGGAGATATTGGGCTCGGAGAAGCGTATTTTCTAAAATATTTCGAGACTGATGACCTTGTCAGTCTTTTTGAGTGGTTTATTTTAAACAAAGAAGAGCTACCTGGTTTCAATTCAAAGGAAAAGAAATTTAAGCTTTTTGAGTGGAGTAATGCTGTTTTGCGCATCTATCACAAACTTAATAAAAATACCAAGAAAGGTTCGAAGAAAAATATAAAGTATCATTATGATGTATCAAATGATTTTTATAAGCTCTGGCTGGATAAAACCATGACTTATTCGTCAGCTGTTTTTGAGGGATCAATGAATTTGGAAGAAGCCCAAAAAAATAAATATAGAAAAATATGTGAGAAATTAGACTTGCAAACAAAAGACCATGTGCTTGAGATAGGTAGTGGTTGGGGAGGGTTTTCTATGTATGCTGCTAGTCACTATGGATGTAAAATTACAACTGTGACTATCTCAGAAGAACAATATAGTTATGCAAAAGAAAAAATTGAGTCAGCTGGTTTGAGCGATAAGATAGAGATTTTGTTAAAAGATTACCGAGATTTAGACGGAAAATATGACAAACTGGTGTCTATAGAGATGATGGAGGCATTGGGACATGAGTATTTGGGTAAGTTTATAGGGAAGTGTAATGAAGTTTTAAAGTCAGGTGCACACGCAGTTCTTCAGTTTATTACATATCCAGATCAGGACTTTGATGAATATTTGAAAAACAATAATTACATAAAAAAATATATTTTTCCCGGAGGTGAGCTGATATCATTTGGTCGCTTCAAAAAATTAATTGAAAAATCAGAATCATTTTATATTAAGTCTAAAGAAAGCATAGGGAATGATTATGCCAAGACGCTTGAGATTTGGGCAAATAATTTTTGCAAGAAAAGAAAAGAGATTTTTAGTTTGGGTTTTGATGAAAAGTTTTTCTTGATGTGGTTGTATTATTTTAAGTATTGTGAGGCTGGTTTTGCAACAGGATATCTTGATGATTTGCAAGTAAAAATATTAAAAAAATAAGTGTTCAATTTTTTTATCAAAAAACAACCTTAGATAAGGTTGTTTTTTTTGTTGAAAGTTATTTCTCAATTTCATAACCAGCTGCTTCCCAAGCGGGGTAGTCACCATCTAGGCGATATACTTTTTCAAAACCAGCATCAATTAGTTTTTGTGCTCCTGCTCGAGAGACGCTTTCTACATGACAATATACTAAATAGGTTTTGTTCTTATCAAGATTAGGAATAGCTTCATCCAAAGACCCATCACCAAGATAGTAATTTACCGCCCCGGGTAGATGTCCATTGCCATAACTGGGAGAAACATCTATTATGATTAGATCGCTATTTGAGTCTATTAGCTCTTTGGTATCAGCCGGACTTAGATCAGTATACTTTAGTGTTTCCTCAGAATCCATTTCATTATCTATCATCTCATTATTATCCATCATCTCATCATAATTCATCATGTTTTGTTCTGGTATATTTTCATTAGTAGGTGTTTCTGACACTTTATTTTGAGTACAAGCATTAGCCATTAAGACGATACTAAAAGTTAGAAATATATACTTTAGTTTCATAGTTTTTATTTTTAATTGTTTATATTGTTATATTAATATGGAAAAATTAATATAATATTAATAAAATAGTAATATTATTAAAATAAAGGAAAAAATATGAAATATAAGGAAGTTTTTAAAGTGATATGGTTACCTGTAGTTTTTTCTTCACTTTGTTGCCTTTCTCCATTATTACTTGTAATATTTGGACTAAGTACAGTGAGCTTCGCTGCCTCCTTGGCTGATGAATTGTATGGAGATTATAAATGGTTTTTTAGGATTCTTGGTTTAGGATTACTAGGAATTACTCTCATTATATACTTTCGTAAACAAAAGGGTATTTGTACTCTTGATCAAGCGAAAAGAAGAAAAAATGAAATTATCAATTTTATTTTAGTGTCTTTGATTGTTGCGGTTTTGGCATATATTTTTTGGCTCTATGTTGTAGTTGAAATAATAGGTAAATTATATCACATTTGGTAAATTTATGAACAAGAATAAATTGATTATTGTATTACTTTTTTTGGCGTTATTGATATTAATTATTAGTATTATGTTACCCGGAAAATTAAAACCAACTAAAGATCTTAGAGGGCTATCAGTGGCAACTTTTGCTGGTGGTTGCTTTTGGTGCGTGGAAGCTGATTTTGAAAAAGTAAAAGGAGTTGAGGAGGTTATTTCTGGTTATACGGGAGGAGAAGTGGAAAATCCTGAATACAAGGAGGTGAGCTCTGGAACAACAGGGCACAGGGAGGCTGTTCAAGTTTTTTATAATAGCGAAGAAGTTTCTTATAGAGAACTAGTTCAGTATTTTTTTCAACATATTGATCCAACTGATGCAGGAGGATCTTTTCATGATCGAGGTCTGCAGTACTCTTCAGCAATTTTTTATTCCAATGAAGAAGAAAAACAGATCGCTTTAGAGGAGAAAGATAAATTAGAAAATTCTTCGGTTTTTGAAAAAGAGATTACTACAGAGGTATTGGCATTGGATAAGTTTTATAATGCTGAAGATTATCATCAGGACTATCACGACCGTAATTCTTTAAAATATAATTTTTATAGAAAAGGTTCTGGTAGAGATAGCTTTATTGATAAAAATTGGCAAAAAGACAGAAAAGAGGTAAAAGAGTATTATGAGAAAATTGGTGAGTATGACCTGAGTAAATTGAACCCTCTACAATACAAAGTAACTCAGGAGGAGGGCACAGAACCTGCTTTTGAAAATGAGTATTGGGACGAAAAGCGAGACGGTATTTATGTTGATGTTGTTTCAGGTCAAGCTTTGTTTTCTTCACTGGACAAGTATGATTCAGGAACCGGTTGGCCAAGTTTTACTAAGCCAATATCTGAAAGTAGTGTAGTAGAAAGGGAGGATAATGGTTTGTTTTTAAAACGAACTGAAATTAGAAGCTCTGAAGCTGATTCACATCTTGGGCATGTGTTTAATGATGGGCCAGATCCAAGTGGTCTACGTTATTGCATGAATTCAGCAGCCCTTAGATTTATTCCTAAAGAGAAGATGGAAGAAGAAGGCTACAGTAATTTTTTGGGATTATTTGATAATTAGATAATAATTAAATTGTAAAATCTATGAATGATATTAAACAAAAAGATTCGTTACTAGCATTACGGATAGCCTACGCTGTTTGGATACTAATAGCGCCCTTTGGAATATTGTATGTTCCGGGAAAATTGTTTTCTGGAACCGCTACTGAAGTTGCTCAAAATATTTTAGAGCATCAGTGGATGCTGAAACTCGGGGCAGTATCACAGCTAGTGTCATATTTAATATATATGATCGTGGTAATACTTTTTTATTACTTTTTTAAATCAGTAAGCAAAAGATGTGTTATTAATCTAGCTATATTCTCCTTGGTCTCTATTCCAATTTCTATGCTTGGCGTACTTGGTTGGTATGTTGCTTTGTCATTAGCTGGAACCAATAATGATCTTATGATGATTGCTCTTGATTTCTCAGAAAAGGGAATGTATTTAGCTTCAATATTTTGGGGTTTATGGTTGTTGCCCCTGGCTAGTTTAACAAAAATGTCAGGTTATTTTCCAAGTTTTATAAGTATTGCACTACGTATAGGGGCGATTGGTTATTTATTGGGCGCTTTTTCTCAGTTTTTGTTTGAAAACGTGGATAACTACATGCAAGTATTTGATTTATTAACCATGGGAGAGACTGTGTTTGTACTTTGGTTAGTGTTCATGGGAGCTAAATTGCCAAAAGAAAATTAATAAAATCTTATAATTATATAAGTAAAAGTTCAACACAAAAGAGTTGAGTTTTTGTTTTTTTTAAAAAGTGTGAGATAATATGTGGGAAAGAAAATATAATTAATAGATAATTATTAGAAATTATGAAAAAATTTACATTTATATTTTTAATCCCATTGCTCTTTTTGACCGCTTGCATTGATCTTTCGAGTAGCTCTTACAAAGATGCTAATCCGGAGGATAAAGCTAAGTATGATGAGGCACTGACTGCTAAAAATGTTGATATGTGTTCTGAAATTGCTTCTGGGGAATTGGAAAACGAATGTGTATCCAAGATTGCTCGAGCGGTCAAGGACCCGGCCGTGTGTGAAAAGAGTACCAACAAAGAGGAACAGGATTATTGCGTGAAAGATTTGGCTGAAAAAGTAAATGATGCTTCGATGTGCAGTGGTATCAAGGATAATAACAAAAAAGATAATTGCTATGGAAATATAGCCGCTGATTTGAATGATTATGATTTGTGTGAAGAGGTCAAAGATCAGTCGATTCGTGATAATTGTTATCAGCACTCTAGCGACCAGGCAACCGACAATAAAGTATGCGATCGGATCAAGGATGACTACAAAGGCCGTGATCAGTGTCGTCTGAACGTTGCTCGGAACACCGACAACATTGAAGCTTGTGCAGGTATAGAACAACAAAGTTATCGTGATACTTGTTACAATGATATTGCCAAGAAAAAAGGAGACCATACACTTTGTTTAAAAATGACAAACCTGGGGGCAAAAGATTCATGTTTGGACACAATCGCAGCGGCAACCGACAACCCCGAAGCCTGTGTTCGAATTTCAGCTGTAGGCAAACAAGAAAATTGCTTGAAGTTTCGTGCTTTGTCCGAACATAGTTATGATATATGTGATATGAATAGGGAAGAGGAAGGCCGAGACCGATGTGTAGACGAAGTGTTGGAGAGTTGCCGGATGTTGAGAGACAGTGCTTATGCCGACTTGCCACATGATTGCCAGAGCGATGATATACTTACAAATAGATCACGGCCAGAAGACGCAGAATGATTTTTTTATAAAACAAAAGAATTTTTCGTAAATACATATTATAAAAATAACAATTTAATAAAAAAATATGAAACTATTAGATGAATTTAAGTCCTTTGCCATAAAAGGTAATGTGCTTGACTTGGCAGTTGCTGTGGTTATCGGGGCTGCTTTTGGAAAAATTGTCAGTTCTTTTGTAGCTGATATTATTACTCCATTACTCGGAGTATTGACTGGAGGACTCGACTACTCAGGTCTTCAGTATCAAGTAGGAGATGCGGTAGTAACTTACGGCGTGTTTATTCAATCAGTTATAGATTTTTTTGTCATTGCTTTTGCTATTTTCTTGGTAGTCAAACAGGTTAATAGATTTAAGAAAAAAGAAGAAATAAAAGAAGAGTCAAAACCAAGCAATGAAGAATTGTTGTTAAAAGAGATCAGGGATGAACTGAGAAAAAGATAACAAGACCCTAGATAAAAGGCGTATATTTTAAGATATATATTTTGTTTTTGTATCGATGATTTTTGTGTTTAAATTGCTATCTTTGATGATATTTAGTATAATGTAAGCATAAAAATAACTAAGAAAATACATGAAGGACATGGAAAAATTGCAAAATAAATCCGGTCAGTGGCTTTTTAAAAAAGTTGAGGATAAAAGCAAGGAATATCTTATTCCTAAGATACCGTCTTTTATTGAAACTTACCATCTAACTTTCTTAACCTTGCTTTGGAGTGCGGGGATGTTCCTTTCTTTTTACTTTGCAAAACAAAATGATATTTTTCTTTGGCTAGTTCCACTTTTTGTTATACTGCAGTATATAAGCGATACATTAGATGGAGCTCTAGGTAGATATAGAAACACTGGCTTGGTTGGCTGGGGTTATTATGTTGATCATTTTTTAGATTTTGTTTTTATGACCTCTATTATTTTGGGATATGGACTGGTGATTGGATTCAGTTTTTGGGTTCTTATAGTTTACGCTTTGATTAGCGCCTTTATGGTGCATTCTTTTCTGTTAGTTAGCACCTTGAATAATTTCCATATTAGTTTTCTTGGTATAGGTCCTACGGAAAGCCGGCTTTTATTTATTATTTTTCATATTATAATAATCTATAAAAACATCTTTGTTTTAAATAGTCTAATTCCATATTTAACTGTTGTGCTTACTATTGGGTTAATTTGGGTTTCTGTTTTAGCTCAAGTAAACTTATGGCGGACTGATATGGAAAACAAAAAATAATTATGAATTTTTGGGTATGTATTATATTTTCAACTATTCTTCTCATTGCTACCGTGGCAGTCTTTGCTATGAGAATATTTTTTCCATATCACAGGATTGTGGCTTTGATAATTTATGGAATTGGTTGGATTCCTTTTTTGTATTCTATTTCATTACGAAAGAAATGGATACTTTCTTATTCAGGTACTGTGTCCAATTATCTCTCGGCATTTTGGATTCATATTCTCTTCGGTCTTTTAATGATTTTGTCTTTATATATTTTTCTTGTGCTATTTCCGCCAGTAAAGTCGCCTTTCTTTGGTATGAGTGACGAGAGTATTGATAAACAAATAGAGCAGGACTCGCTAGTTTTGTTGTATTTGGATGAGAGGCTATCTAGTGAATTTGAACGGATAGAATCTAAGGGAATATTTTCTTCTGACTTCGAAACACTATCAAAGGAGCAAAAAGAGGAGATAAGGGGTTTTTGGTTTTCTTTTGTCGAGCTTATATTGGAACTTGATATTGTAAAAAATAAATATAAAACTTTTTATCAGCTAAATACTGTAACAAAGAAAGATTTGCATAAAAAGGCCTTTGTTAATGGGTATGCAGCTCTTTTGTCACAGCATTATCATACAATGTTACTAGCTGAGGCTGTACAGGACACCAATCTAATGACATTTTTAAATGACAAATATCCTGAGCAGGGCCTTAGTGGAGGTACCTTTGATATGTTGAAAAATAAAGTAGTTGATAGTGATGAAATATTGAAATTAAACACTGGTAGGGTTTATTATTTATCATTAGGCTCGAACGAGTCAGAAATGGATCAATTAATTAAAGAGAGAATAAAAAAACTTGATGCTTATTTTTCTTCTTACTCTGAATTAATTGCAAAAAAACCTTTGAATTTTTTAGAGAAAAGGTCTTTCAAGTTCTGGTTCCCGATTCAAAAGGAAGTTGCCAAACAGTTAAGTCATATCAATACTTCTACCAGGGATTATCATATTAATTTGGATCAGATTCATGAATACAAAGATAGGTTTTTGCCAGGGGATATATTACTTGAACGTAGAGAGTGGCATGCGACCAATGTTGGCATACCCGGTTTCTGGACGCACGCAGCCTTGTATATCAGTAGTCTAGAGGAGATGAACGCTTATTTTAAGGATTTACCAGAGTTAAATGGCAAATCTTTTGGTGAATATATAAAAGAAATTTATCCAGAAATTTTTAATAAAATACAGGAAAAGGATGACGGTGGTTATGATATGGCTATCATTGAATCAAAGCGCCCTGGAGTAATATTTATGTCGCTTGAAGAATCTGCTAAAACAGACTCTTTGACGGTTTTGCGGGTAAAAAATCTCAGTACAGCAGATAGGCTAAAAGTCGTTTTGCAGGCCATGAGCCATTTTGGAAAATCATATGATTATGACTTTGATTTTAGTACAGATTCATCTTTGGTTTGTTCTGAACTAGTTTATAAGTCTTTTTCTGGAATTGATAAATTGAATTTGCCGCTGAGCAAACTTAATGGTCGTTTGATGTTGTCACCAAATGAAATTGCCCAAAAATTCAGCAACGAATTTCAATCTGAAGACTCAGAGATGGAACTAGTTTTATTTTTGGATGGAAATGAAAAGAAAAAGATTGCAGTTGAGAAAAATGAAAATGATTTTGCTACTTCTTGGGAAAGACCAAAATGGTATATCGTCACGGATTATACAAATTAGCACAGAGATAATTGAGTGAGAACATATTAATTTATAGTATAGAAAAATCGTTTTAGTGTTACTGTGTTTCTGTATCTTGTTTTGAAGATTGTTATTTTAATTCCTTTTCTTGGATTTCTGATGGTGACGCTTTTGGTTTTGTTGAGCTATGGAGGGCTGATTAACCAAAAATATGAATTATTAAAAATAATAAATAAATAATATTTTAACAAAGTTATATATTAAAAAACAAAAAATATTATGTTGCACGTAAATGACAAAAGTTCTTGGGCAATTGGCGGAAGCTTAATAGTTGGCTTGGGAGTGGGCTTGTTTTTTCTTCCTAATGCTCTTGCCTTCATAGGAAGTCTTTTAATTGGGCTAGGTCTTGGGCTAGTGATTTCTTCTTTAGTGTAAAAAGTGAAATAATTTTAAAAAATATATGGAAAATAATACATTAATCCCAGGAATTATTTTATTGATTTTTGGTTTGGTATTTTTTTACAACAACCATAAAATTGCCAAAGGAGCAGCTAAATTTTATCAAAAAATTTATCAAGAAAAAAACCTGCTAGTTATTTTCAAAATTGTTGGTGTAATTTTGGTGATAGGGGGTATTATTTTGATATTTTTTTAAATAAAATAAGATTTATACAAAGACAAGTTGATTTAATTATTGTAAAAATGAACAATTATAAATAATAATTAAAAAAATACAATAAATAATCTATTGATATTTATTGTATAAAAAAATTATGGCAAATTGTGAATGTTTAGAAAAATGTCCTTTTTTTAATGACAAAATGGCCGATAATGACGGCCTGTGTAGCATGTATAAGACAAAATTCTGCCAAGGAGATTTTGCGGGTTGCGCTCGCTACATGATTTTTAAAAAACTAGGAAAAGAAAGTGTTCCAAAAGATCTTTATCCAAATATGACAGAACGCGCACAAAAAATTCTGGCTGTATAATTAATATTTTTTAATTAGATTATAAAAAAAACTAGTTTTTCTATATCAAAAAACAACTTCATATTTTGAGTTGTTTTTTGATATAAAATTTTTTAAATAGCTTTAAAAATGCTATAATATAATTAATATATTATTTAAAAAAATTTATGAAAAATTTTATATTTTTACCTAGCATTATAATCTTATCTTTAATGTTTATTCCGCTTGTGTCTTTTGCTCAAGGCACTCAAAATGGTGTTCATGAAGCAGGTACAGGATTGAAAAATCCTGAGCTAAAAGAAACTAAGCAGGGAAGTAGTCAAGGAAAGCAAGAACAGAATTCACAAGGCAGGGGAGGTAATAATGCTAGTGATATGGCCACTCAAAGAAGGAGCAAGGTTTCTAATGCTGTTCAGGAAATGCTTCAGGTTGCTGAGCGTAATCAGGGGGTCGGGAAACAGATCAGAACCATTGCTCAAAATCAGAATCAAAATCAAAGTGAGATCGAGTCCACATTGGAAAACGTAAAGAACAGGGGAAGGTTAAAAAAATTTTTCTTTGGCCCTAATTATAAATATCTAAATTTAGCTGAAGGGAAGCTAGCTACTCACGAAGAAAAATTAGCAGAACTCAAAGAATTAGCATCCAAGATTACTAATGAAGAAGATAGACAAATTTTAGAAGAGCAAATCGCTGTCATGGAAGAAGTTTCTAAAGAATTGGGAGAGGAGATAGTAGCTCAAGGCAAGGGTTTTAGTCTTTTTGGCTGGTTGAATAAAATATTATCGAAGTAACTGTAATAAAATGAAGTTATCAATAAAAAAGGGTTTTAACTTTGGTTTGACATCGGGAGTGATTACAACTTTGGGATTGATAGTCGGCTTACACTCAGGTACGCAATCAGATGTTGTGGTGATTGGCGGAATTTTGGTTATAGCTGTAGCCGACGCTATGTCGGATGCTTTGGGGATTCATATCTCTGAAGAATCGAAAAATGAACATTCAGTAAAAGAGATTTGGGAAACCACGATTTTCACGTTTTTGTCAAAATTTTTTTGCGCTCTGATCTTTGTGATTCCTTTTTTGTTTTTTTCTTTATTATTTTCAATTATCATATGTATTATTTGGGGACTTAGTCTTATTGTATTGCTTAGTTATAAAATGGCTAAACAACAGGGGACAAACCCTATTGGCGTCATATCTGAACATTTGTTTATTGCTATAGCAGTTATATTGATCACTCATTAGATAGGAGATTTGGTGGCAACTTTTAATTGATATATAGATAATATAGTAAAATCATTACTTAAGTAGGATATAAAAACAGCTAAATGGCTGTTTTTATGCTTTGGTATGCTTTTTAAAATAAAAATGCTAGTTTATGAGTATTAGTATTACAATTTAGATAGCAATGCATGGTTTAAGATTAAAAATGCGTATTAATTATTATGAGGACTAAATGAAAAAATATCGAAAAATGTAAAAATAAAAGTGATGAAGAATTGGTAGCACTGACCCTTCGGGACCAGGATTTTTTGTTGTGCATTATCAAAAATTATGAGAGTAAGTTACTCAAATATATTATTAGGATATCCAGTGTGTCACTAGAGGAAGCCGAGGATATTTTGCAGGAGGTGTTTATTAAAGTTTATTATAATCTAAAAAGCTTTGATCAGAGTCTAAAATTTTCCTCCTGGATATATCGCATTACTCACAATCAAGTTATCAGTAATTTTCGTAAATCAAAAGCACGGGCTGAAACAGTAGACTTGGATATAAATAATGAGATCATTGGAAATATTGTCAGTGAGTTTGATGTAAAGGTTGAAATTGATAATAAGATATTTGAGAAAAAAATCAATAGTATATTAAAGGCAATGGACAAGAAATACAGAGAGGTGTTGTTTCTTTATTTATTAGAAGAAAAGAGCAGCCAGGAAATTTCAGATATTTTAAAGAAAAGGATTGGTACGGTTTATTCTCTTATTAGTAGAGGTAAACAGATTATAAAAAAAGAATTAGAAAAAAAAGATGAAAAACACTAAAATACAACTTAGCAAAAATATATTTGACGCTATAAAAGAAAAGAAAGTAGAACCAAGAGCTAAGTGGCAGTGTTTATTATTCAGTCGAATAGCTTGGGCCATAAGTTTTGTGCTGGTAGTGATAGGTAGTCTGGCTTTTTCGGTTGTGCTTTATATGGTTATTAATAATGACTGGGATCTCTATACTCATCTTGGTGATAGTTTGATTGAATTTATCTTTGTGACTCTCCCATATTTTTGGATACTTATCCTTGCGGTCTTAGTACTGCTTGCTTTATTTAGTTCAAAATTCACTGAAGATGCGTATCGTTATAAACTAGCTACCTTGATTTTTGCTAGCTTGATTGTGAATGTTATTTTGGGGGGAACTTTTTATGTATTTGGAATGGGCGAGTTTATTGATTTGCAGTTGCAAAAAGAGATTCCGCTCTACAATTCTCTATCATACGACAAGGATAAAATGTGGACACAACCAGAAAAAGGCATTTTAGCAGGGACCATTATTAGCCAAAACGGAGACGAACTAGTTGTAGAGGATTATTTATCAAATACTTGGACAATTGTAATTTCAGCTAATAGTAATATCAAAGGAAGGGTGATGCTGAAAACGGGAGAAAAGATAAAGATAATTGGTAGTCTTGGTAAAGGTAATGTTTTTTTGGCTAATGAAATCAGACCATGGACAAATCAAGGTTTGGGGGGTGGAAGAGGAATGCATGGATATACTACGCCTTAGCGTATAAATAAACAGAGGCCTTCGAAACTAATAAATAATAGTAATTTAAAAAATATGAAGAAAAATTCAACATTTTTAGGAATAGGCGCTTTAAGCTTATTACTAGTAGCTGGTGTAGCTTTTTCAGCCAGCGCATACCAGGGCAACTATTCAGTCCAAGGACCAAATTACTCTGAAGACCGTGATGAGATCATGACTGAAGCATTTGAAACAGAAAATTATGCTTCATGGTCTGAGCAAATGAACGGACGAGGAAGAGTTACTGAAGTGGTTAACGCAGATAACTTTGCAAAATTTGCTAAAGCTCATGAATTAGGTAAAGCAGGGCATACAGAAGAAGCCGATTCTTTGAGAGCAGAGCTTGGTTTAAGAACAAGTAATGGCGAAAGTTTGGGAATGGGCTATAGGGGTGGAAACGGCGGAAGAGGTCAAGGTCAAGGTGGTGGCCAAGGTCAAGGTAGTCGTGGAGCTAGCTATGTAGATTCTAATGGTGATGGTTTATGTGATAATTTGAATTAATCAAATTTTAAACCTTATAAAAAAACAGCCTCTCTTAAAAGAGGTTGTTTTTTTGTAGGTTTGTTTTTTCAGTTCTGTATTGAAAAAGTAGTGCTTCTTATATCATGCTTAGTGAAGCGAAGTATCTCGTTTCTTTATAATTGGCGGGATTTTTCATTTATTTCAGGATGACAAGTGTTATTTATTGGGTAATTATTTTAGAGACTACTCCTAGACTCTACAATATTTAGCGTGACATTTTTTGCTATTTCAGGCCGAAAGCGAATGCGAAGGGAATCCAGGTGGTAGCGGTAATAATGCATATATTAAAATAAACATTTAAGAGAGTAAAAAAGTTAATTCTAAATATTTTTTATTTATTCTGTATTACTCCAAGATTCTCTTTCCTCGCTAACGTTCGCCAGGAATGACAGCTACTTTTAGGTTTTTTATAATATCAAATAGTTGAAAAAACTGGTTTTTTAAGTAATAAGCTATTAGTTTAAATCAGTTTATCCACATTAAATTTTATAGAGCCTAGCCCCTTGACATTTTCTATAAAATATATTATACTTTTTTGGTAATTAAATAGGATAACTTGTATTAGAAGTTATCAAAGGGACTCTACAAAGCTGTCATGTATTTTGGGGAAATGGTGGCAAGTAAAGTACATAGAAAAATATATGACACAATTTAAAGATTTAGGCCTTGGCACCTTAGTGCTAAAAGGTCTATCTGACCTTGGTTTTGAAAAACCGTCAGAAATTCAAGCAGAGGCTATTCCGTTTATTGTAGAAAATAAACAGGATCTTATCGCCTTGGCACAAACCGGTACAGGTAAAACAGCTGCTTTTTCTTTGCCTATTTTAGAAATGATTGATGCAGACAAAAAAGATCTACAAGCAATGGTTATTTGTACGACTAGAGAGCTTTGTTTGCAAATATCTCAAGACATTAGAGACTTTTCTAAATATATAAAAGGAATAAACGTGGTAAGTGTTTATTGGGGTGAGAGAGTTGATTTGCAGTTACGTAATTTGAAAAAAGGCGCAAATATTGTAGTGGGTACTCCTGGGCGATTGCATGATTTTATTAATCGCAATAAAATCAAGACGGATAAACTGGAGTATTTGGTTTTAGATGAAGCGGACGAAATGCTTGATATGGGCTTCAAAGATGATTTGGATGCTATTTTAGAGAATGCATCTAAAAATAGACAGACCTTGCTTTTTTCAGCAACATTTTCTGCTAGCGTCAGAAAAATAGCTAAAGAATACATGAAAGAAGCAAAGGAGATAAAAATTGGCAAGGAAAATGCCGGGGCTGTAAATGTAAAACATGAGTATTATATAGTGGAAGCTTTCAATAGGTATGAAGCTTTGGAGAGGATTATTGATTCTTTGAGCGATGTGTATGGGATAATTTTTTGTCGAACCAAGATTGAAACTCAAGAGGTGGCTGACAAGCTGAAACAATCTGGTTATGACGCAGAAGCCATTCATGGGGATATCAATCAGAATACTAGAACAAAGATCATGGCCAGTTTTAAAAAAAGAGTTATTAAACTATTAGTAGCTACCGATGTGGCATCTCGAGGGATTGATGTAAGCGATTTGACTCATGTTATAAATTATAATTTACCAACTCAAGAAGAGGCCTATACACATAGATCTGGCAGAACAGGAAGAGCTAATAATAGCGGTACATCTATTTCAATATGCGGCATCAGAGACCTGGGACGTATCAAAAGATTAGAGAAGATGATTGGTCAGGATTTTCTATACAAAAAAGTTCCCAGTTTAGCAGGAATCATTGATAGTAAAATCGATACATATATAAATAAAATTGAAACGGAAGCTCCTGGTACACTTGAAAGTAATTATTGTGATAAAGTCATTGAAAGGATGAAGAAAATAAAAAAAGAAGATCTTATTAAATTTTTAATTCAGGAAAAATTTGGTCGTATCATAAATAGTAATTCTGTAGAACAAGATTTAAATGCGGATTTGAAAAAGACAAAGAAACATTTGTCTGGTCCAAATGTACAAGCCTTACGTCTAAGTATTGGCAAGAAGCAAAGAGCTGATATCAAAACTATTTTTGCACTTATCAATTCAAATAAGGACACCAAAGGCATGGATGTGGGCAGAGTCATTGTAAAACAAAACTACTCTATGATATCAGTTTCAAATAAAGACGCTGATAAGATACTTGATAGCTTGGATAACGAGAGTTGGCGTGGACAGAGGTTAATGATCGAAAGAAGTAATGAAGCGTTGTCAGCCTCTAGATCAGCAGGTCGGCATAGTAGAAGAAGACGAAGAAGTAGTAGTAGGCGAAGATAATTTGAAAGATTTGATTTATTGAATAAAAAATCACAGTTAGCTATAACTGTGATTTTATATTTTGTGACCTGTATTTTTTAATGTATGTATAACCAACAAGCCAACATAATTAATCCCTGAGGAATCATTCCAGAATAGAAGTTGGCGTGACTGTGAAAACGTTTATCGATTCGATTAATGATGCTATTGGTACCAAGCTTCCATTCAAGAAATGTCAAAATATCAGGTAGCATAGCAAATCCAGCTCCGATTAGTATTATATGAGTAAGACTAGGATTGTGAAGAGCAAAGATTATGGTAAGAGTGATGCCAATAATTGGTTCAATTATTTTAAGGAATAATTCTTTTTTATTTACGCTTTTGAGTCCATTTTCTTTGTATGAATCTATACCCTTGGGATTGTAATGAGGAATAGCATCCATTATGTAATTAGATATTAGAGCTAGGGGAATGGTTAGTTCCACGCTATTTGTGGCTAGACCTATGCTAGCACCGGCAAGTAGGTGAGCAGAAGTTATCATGAGAATTATTATTTTTAATTTTTATCAATAAAAATACCGAACATTATTTCGGTATTTTTTGTTAATTCTATTATATCATACATTTTTTTTGATGTCATATTTTTGTATTAGTTCACCGCATATTGGATAATGTAGCCATTATTGATTAAATAATCTATTATTTAAATTCTAATTGTATTTTTTTGTCCTGCTTCGTAGTCCAATATGTATCTGAATAGGACATTTTTTTGATGTATTGACTTTTTGAAGTAGAAAATAAAAATAAAATATTTTCTAGAGGAATAATTTTATTAGATTTTTTTAATATTTTTTTCAGTTCAAGTTTATATTTTTATGGTATAAGTATTTTGTAGTATAAAATTAACAAAGGTCGAATTTATATATTTATTAAATGCGTTAATTTTAATAGTATGAAAAAAAATACCATAGCGATTGGTTTAATTGTTATCTTTGCTCTGGCTTTTACTTTTCCAGCTTTAGCAAAGAACGATAATGAGAATAATAGTCAGGCTATTGGTCAAGATCCTATTAGGCTAGCATTGACACAATGTTCCAATGCCGGAATAGGCAATGGGGGAGAGTGGATATTGGGACTAAAAAGGAATGGGTATGTATTAATGTATGTTGAATGTTTAGAGAGATTCTATGGAGGCCCGTTGACACAGGATCAGATCGCATCCATAAAAGCTCAAACGACTTGTGAATATGCCTACATTGACAATCTAAGAGCCTGGGCTTTTATCTGTGAAGTTGATCCTGGAAATTCAGCAGACCATAATGCCAATAACACAAAATGAGAAAACAAACTTAAAAGTAGAAGAGTAAATTGTTCAATTACTCTTTTGCTTTTATAAAAGATATAAAAATAAGACGGAGTGCCTTGATGTATTAGTTAAAAATATAAAATAAATACACAGTGCAACTAAAAAAATAATTTGATAAAGTTCTATTAGCAGTATTAATTAAATTTGAATTTAAAAAGCACATAAAACTACTTTTAGGTTGAGGTGGTTTTTTTGTATGAAATAGGGTGTTTAATTAAATATAATTAGTTAATAATTCAGGTCTAATTTATTGCTTATATATCATGTTTTTATTTGCACGGTTTGTAAAAATATGAGATAATAGTAACGTACCATGGTACGTTACTAAATATTAAAAAAAATTATGGCAGAAAAAGAGATACGTAAATTAACTAAAACTGGCAGAGGGTCGATGTATGTGGTTTTGCCCAAGGATTTTTTAGATAATCTAGGATGGAGATCAAAACAGAAATTGGTTGTTGAAAGAAAAAGAGGTGGTTTATTCATAAGAGATTGGCGAAAAAAATAAAATATTTACTAATTTTTAAAATTGTGCTAGAAAGTAATTTTTTAGCCAATTTTTTATTAAAAAGAAAGAAATATTTCTAATGTGCGTATAATAAGAAGTGCTAAAAAATAATTGAATTAATATGAATAATAAAACTAAAAAAATTGGTTTAATAGCTACATTGTTACTTATGGTAGGTTCCTTGAGCGCTTGCAAGGAAACAAGCGATGTTAATAGTGTTGGCAGTATTTCGTCTGCTACCAACGATGATAATGACCAACAAATAGACACTACAGATAATGGGCTTAACGAAGAAACAGGTAATCTATCTATAAGTGGTAGATGTAATGGTTGCGGTCATTGTTCTCTGATTGATAGTGAACATTTTTCAAGGAGTTTTGGTCGTAGTGCACCAACGGTTATTTCTCAGGATAATTTAGATTCAAGTAATTTGTTAGCAGCTATAAATCGCTGTCCAACAAGAGCTATTCAATTAACCAGTTAATGATATGTTCAAGAAAAAGATCAAGGCTATCAGATACCTAAGCAGAATTTTATTTTTAGTGGTCATTGTGGCCACTGCAGGCTTAGTACAGTTCCATATCAGTCTTGGTCTTTTGATTTTGGCTATAGTTTCGGGAGCTTCTTTTTGTGGATGGTTGTGCCCATTTGGTCTTTTGCAAGATATTGGTGGAGAGATTGGTAAGAAATTGTTAAAAAAAAGGTATAGATTGCCAGTAAAATATCAAAAATTCTTTCAATATTTTAGATATTCTCTTTTTACGCTTCCTTCTCTTGGCTTGGGGATTGTTTTTATTTATGATCCACAAATTTCTTTATTATCACTTCTGTCCAATATTTATGTATCCATAGGCGCCTGGATGGTGCTTATTATCTTTGTGATTTTATCAATATTTATAGATAGACCATTTTGTAATTATTTTTGCATTGAAGGGTCGCTAATTAGTCTTCAGGGAATATTACGAATATTCAGGATTAAACGTGATAAAAATACTTGTATTAGTTGTGGTGCTTGTGACAGAGTTTGTCCGATGAATATTGAAATTAGTAATAAAAAGCAAGTAAATAGTATTAATTGTATTAATTGTTTTGAGTGCCTGGAGTTGTGTCCTAAAAAGTCGCTTAGTTTTGGACTTTTAAAATTAAAGAATTTGTTTTCAAATAAATGACAAATAATTATATCCGTGTTAAAATTGTAGTATTAGAATATTTAAAATAATATTATGACTTTTGTTAAATGGGACGATAGTTTTAGTATAGGTATTGAAACCATTGATGAACAACACAAAAAATTACTAGCTTTAATTAACAAATCCATTGAGATGGTTGAATCTAATAATCCCGAGAAGAGCTTGGAAGTTATTGATGACATGCGTAGTTATTCAGTTGAGCATTTTGGTTTTGAAGAGAAATTTTTTAAAGATAGTGCGTACGAAAAAACCGAAGGACACCTGGTTAGACATAAACTTTTTATTGATCGTATTGATTATTTTAAGAAGGGTTTGCAAAACGATTTCAATAAAATGTCCAAGGAAATAGTAGCTTATCTTAGCAAGTGGTTAATGGCACATATTTTAGGTAATGATAGAGACTATGTTGCTCATTGGAAAATATTTTACAAGGAATAATTAATTATTTGTATATATAAAATTCTCATTTTATGAGAATTTTTATTTTACACAAATAGGGAAAAAATGGTATAATTTTATAATAAAGTATCTTTTAAAGATGAGGAGGAAAATGAATTTAAAATGGCTAAAAAAAATTAAAGACAACAGTGCTTTTACAATGCTAGAATCGTTGGTTATTTTAGCAGCAATGGTATTTATTTTTACTGTGTCCATGATTTCTTATCGTTCTTATGATATGGATCTTGATTTAAAATCTCAGATTGATCAAATCACTATGTATTTTGCCTTGGCAAGGCAAAAAACAATTTCCTCTCATGAAAATGATAGTTGGGGTTTAAGGATTTCTACTTCTAGTTCGCCTCAAATTGTTACTTTGTTTAAGGGTAAGACATATGATACAAGAGACTCTAGTGTTGATTATTTGGTTGGTCTAAATACAAACGTTAATATAACAGATTTTGATTTTGAAGGTAGTGATTGGACTGTTTTTAATCGTATAAGTGGTCGAGCATCAAGTACGGGCTATATAAGCATGGAGCATATCAATGACTCAAGTAAGAGCGCCACGATATATTTAAATAAAGAAGGATTAACCTCTCTGCATGCATTTCCGTCTCAAGCAAGTACTACCGCTAATATTCGCTTGGTGGATTCGCGTCATATTCATATTGAATATTCCAGAACCATTAATGTTGCTTCAGAAAACATTATTTTGACTTTTGATGGAGGAACAGTGATTGAAACAATTCCAATGGCAAATTATTTGGAAGATGGGCAATTTGTGTGGTCAGGAGTAGTTAATATTGCCAGCACTAGCCAAGAGCTAGAAATACGTAGCCATGAAATCAATAATCCAAATACACTTTTTTCTATTCACAGAGATATAGATAAAAATAATGTAAGTCTTGAGGTAGATATTAGCGGGGACACTTGGCCTTCACCGCAGTTAATTTCTTATAGTGATGATGGGGCAACAGTTGCTACAGGTTCATCACCATACATTGAAAGTATAATCCGACAATAATATATGAATAAAATATTTAAAAAAATTCCTAATGATGGCTTTTCCTTGGTGGAGATATTAGTTGCTATTACTATTATAGTAGTTGCTTTAGTGGCTTTATCTGGTTTTAATATTTATTCAATTTATATTGCTAGTCTTACTAGAGAGGAGTTGCTGGCTGATCACTTGGCTGTCGAAGCTATGGAGGCTGTTCGTAGTTTTCGTAATAGTACTGATTGGGATACTGATGGCATAGGCTCACTTACAGTAGGTGATAGTTATCATCCATATTTCGTTATTGATACAGCTTCATCTTCTTGGCAAATGGCTACTGGTACGGATAGTATTAATCAATATGAGCGATCAGTAGTATTTGATAATGTTTCTCGTAGCACTTCAACTGATGATATACATACAAATTATGATCCTTTATATGATGATCCGAAAACAAGAAAAGTATCAATTAATGTATCCTGGGGAGAGAATAGTTCAACAACAATAATTTCATACATAACAAGTTGGTTCCAATGAAAATATTAGAAAAAAAATCAGGTTTTTCTGTGGTGGAAACAATGCTAGCCATTGCAATTTTTTCTCTGCTATCTTTGTCAGTGATCTCTTTTTTTATTTGGACGATTACGATCTATTCTAAGCTTCAAGCTATGAATATGGTTGCAAAGAATATAGATGTGGCTTTGACCGCTATGGTCTATGAGATCAGGGAAGCCCAAAGTATTTATTATCCTACTTCTACCAGTACTCAAATATCTCTAAAGACTTACCACAATTTGCCAGATAATGAAGAAATATCATATGTTGATATTTACTTATGTGAAACCCAGGTGTGTATCAAAAGAGAAGGGGAGGAGGTTGAATATTTGACTTCTGATCAAGTATTGGTAACTGATCTTGAGTTTACTTACATTGCTACTAGCACAGCTCCCTCAGTTTATATTGAAATGTCGGTTATAAATTCTACTTATGATGAGGGTAGAGAAGATAATTATTCAATTGATTTTCATTCGGCTGCTACATTAAGGCAGATTTAGTATATATTTATGAAAGAAAAAGGTTCAGTATCTATTATAATGATTCTACTTATTATGGGCGCTATGATTAGTGCTAGTTTTGGTATACATGCTTTGGTTATATATGAACTAAAAGTTAAATATGCTAATAAGCAATCCATTCAGGCTTATTATATTGCTGAGTCAGGTATAGAGGATGCAGTGTATCGTTTGGTAAACGAAAAGAACTTGCCAGACAAAGTTAGTTTGGTTACTGATTTAGCGTCAACAACTGTCAGTATTATAGAAGTTTCAACTTCTACTAAAAGTATTAGTGCAGTGGGGTTTTCTAATGATCGTTATCGAAATTTAAGTATCAATGTCTATAATGATTCCACGACCACCGAAGATGTTTTAGTTGAATCAGGAATGGCTTCGGGTATTGGTGGTATTATTCTTGAGAATAGCTGTGTTATTACAGGAAATGTAACCGCTAATGGCAATGTTTTTATGGAAAATACCTCAAGTATTGTTGGCGATCTTTATGTGGCAAAGAATTCCAATAAAATTTTTGGTGATGTCGGCGCTACTATTACGGGCAACGCTAAAGCTTATACATGTGAAGACGTAACAGTGAACGGTTCCTTGGACTGTATGAGTAGTACTTGTTCTCAGTCTTGTGCGGCATGGGGTGGAGAAATACCCGAAATTCCATTAACCATTACTACTACCACAATTAGTCATTGGAAGGATACTGCTTTATCTGGTGGCACACAGGTTGGTGATTGGGATGAGTCAGGCGGAACATATTATGTTGGCCCCAAAGTAATAGATGGCAATATGAGAATCAGGGTTAATGCTAAAGTAGTTGTTACTGGAACCATTTGGGTTACTGGTAATCTTACTATTGCTAACAATGCGGAAGTTTATTTAGACACTTCATATGGTTCAAGTAGTGGAGCAATAGTTTTTGATGGTATTGCTACGCTTGACAATACCGCCAAGGCTTTTGGTTCTGGACATCCCAAGAGTTTTATGATAATAGCATCAGATAGAGAGGCGACCAGCACAGTTGTAATAGACGTAGATAATAGTTTTGCAGCTGATATATTAGCAGCTCCTCAGGCTTGGGTAAAAATAACTAATTCAACTGGAATTAAACATGTTACAGCCTATGGAATTCATTTGAGAAATGGTGCTGAATTGGTGTATGACTCGAATATTTCTTTTTTTACCTTTATCGGTGGCGGGGGAGGAAATATTGCTTCTAGCACATGGAATCTATACGATTGGCAAGAAACTGAATGATTAATAAATTAAAAAAATGAAAAAAGTTATACAAATTTTGATTATTATTATTTTAGTACTTATACTATCATTGATAATTATTGCCGTTTTCAATCCTTTTAATTTGCGCACAAAGATGATTGCTAGTATGATAAATAGTTATCTAAGTAGTACAATTGAGGGGTATGAACCTCTTGATACTAGTATAGATAGCTCAGGCATTTATAAGGATAATGCTGGAGTTACAGTTGATAAAAACCCTATGTTAAATGAAGAACAAGAAAAAGTTTTGGAAAGTTATGGAGTTGATGTCAGCCAATTACCAAGTTCTGTTAGTTCTGAAATGAAAGATTGTTTAGTTGAGAAGGTGGGCACAAGTAGGGCACAAGAAATTGTTAATGGAGCGACACCAAGTGCAATGGAAATTTTTAAAGCCAAGAGTTGTTTGAATTAAATAGTGCTTAAAATATTTTTTTGTGATAAAATATTAGAGTAGCTCATTATTTAAACAAAAAGATAAGGAGGTGGGATGGAAAGAAAAATTAAACACGAAGAACGTCCATGGGGAGAATTTTTTCAATTATCTTTTAACGAGATATCTACAAGCAAGGTATTGGTGGTAGAGCCATACCAGCGATTAAGTCTTCAGAGTCATCAAAAAAGAGATGAGCTGTGGATGGCTATTTGTGGTAAACCTAGAGTAGAAAATAACGGCAAGGTGATTTTTCTTAAACAATTTGATACAGTATTAATTCCTGCTGGGTCAGAGCATCGTTTGTCAGCTCATGAGGACAAAGTAGTTTTAATTGAAGTGTCTTTTGGAGAGTTTGATGAAAATGATGAAGTAAGACATGAGGATGATTATAATCGGGAGAAAAATCCTGCCTAATAAATAAAAAAAGGCTGTTATTATAACAGTCTTTATTTATTTTAAAATATTTATCTAGTTGCACCTGAGTAGGCTATTGCTCTCACCATATCCCATTCATAAGCTTCTTGAGGAGCTTTATTGAAGATTGATTCGTATATTTTTATTGCTGCTGCTTCACTTTCCATATTTCTATTGGCAGATCTGAGTCCGTAAGCAATTACAGTTATAGCAGCGTTATCAAAAGCGTTGTTTGTGTCAGCTTCACGTTGATATATTGAACTAAAAGTTTCCGCGGCAGCCTTTTCTTCAGCTTCCAAATTTCTTTGATTTGGCCAACGTCCATTAGCTATTTTGATAACATCCTGCCATTCTAGAATATCACGAGGCAACTTATTAAAAACAGATAGATACGAATTGATAACTCCTGTTCTTTCACCAGATCCTAAGAAAATCGTCGTGGGAGTGCCCTGGTCTATAAAATAGGAAATTGCATTTATGTCTTGGTCGCTTAGGTCATGGGGACTTTTTACAATTATAAAAAGAGATAAGCGTCTATTTTCACTATTTTCTGAGAATTCTACTTTTTGGTTATAGTTGTATACAATTTCAGCTTCGTTAAATGACACTTCATTTACAATAGTAGCCGTGGCTCCAGCTAAAGAGTTTTGAATATTTGAATTATTGTTGGCTGTACCGGTTTTGTTATCAACATTTGACTTGTCCTCTATAACTATTTCTTCTTCTAGATCAGCTTCACGCATCAAAACAACTGCCTTGGAGTATTCATTTCCCTTATAACTAGCAAAGAGAATAAAATAATAAGGCAAGTTTGGTGCTAGATTTCTTACTATAAAGCTTTCATCATTTCCTTCATATATTTTGTCACAAAAAGCATCAACTGCTTGAAAGCTAAAATAGTTCTCAATCGGAACAGTTGAATAATAAAGAGTTGTTTTGATAAAATCATCATCAGTAGGATTTTCCCAATATACAGTAGTTTCAAGTCGACCCGCTTTGATTTTAACATTAAAAGGTGCATCAGGTAGGACCTCAGCTTGGATAGAAAGTGGAAAAGCAATAAAAAATATTATCAGTTTTAGTAAGATTTTGTTCATAAATTAATTATACTATAAAAATATATTTAAGTTAATAATGGCAATAAAATACATTTACAAAAAAATATCTTTTTTGTTATAATTAAGGTATTAAAATAATATGAAAAAAATATCAACTTTAGTATATTTTATTTTAGTTAGTCAATTAGCTGGTGTAATTGGTTCTTTTTTTACTGTAACTGGAATAGAAAGTTGGTACATGGGTTTAAATAAACCATTTTTTAACCCTCCTAATTGGATTTTTGGCCCTATGTGGATTATTTTGTATTGTCTAATGGGCTTAGCTGCTTATTTTGTTTATTTAAAAAGAAGAGAAAAATATTTAGCAAAATACGCAAATATATTATTTTTTATTCATTTAGTGTTAAATGGTCTTTGGTCTATTATTTTTTTTGGTCTAAAAAATCCAAGTATAGCATTTTTTGAAATTATTATTTTATGGATTTTAATATTTGTTTTATTAGTAATATATTTTCAAGTTGATAAACGCTCTTTTTATTTGTTTATTCAATATATTTTATGGGTAAGTTTTGCTGCAATGCTAAATTTTTCAATTTGGCAGTTAAACTAATCTTTATGAAAAAGAAGATAACGGTAAATGATAAAATGCAAAAAGGCTATATTTATTATTTGACTGAAATTAAAGGTAAAAATTTTCATTCAAGTTTTAAACCAGATTTGAACCCTAGAGAAATGCTAGCACTGGGTGTTTTTGGTGGAGTATATATGAGGGATTGTCAAGATGAATTTCCAGATACTTGGTGGCAAGAGGCGAAACTAGCTAAAGATAAAGCAGATAAAATGATTAATTTTTTTAAAGTAAATGCCAGTCAGGACATAAAAGAGTGGCGTAAAAATAATTGGATTCATCCTGACGATCCAAGAGGATGGTTTCAGTGGTATGCTAGATATTACATGGGAAGAAGACATGAAGATGATTTAAGACAAATAAAAAGGTGGCGAGCGTTTAGGAGACATTTAAGTGCTGTGAAAAAAAATTGTTTAGTAGGTGATTGGAATTGTAGACCTAGGCAAAGACAGGCTTTGCTTCACTGGGCTTATGATAGTAGAAAAATATAATTAAATTAAAATATGAAAAAATTTTACATTTTATTTGTTTTTGTTATAGCCTTAAGTGCTTGCAATGGACAAATGAATTTTAAATTAGGGGGAGGTAATTCAAGTGACCCAGGACTTGCACATGAGAATCGTTTTGATAACAATCCTAATACAAAGACTGATATTGAAATGTACAATGAGCAAGAGGATAATAAAAAAATACCCGATTGTTATACAATGTGTAATGAAATTATATTAGATACGTGTATGGATGAAATAGTTGAGTTAGAGGCTGACGACATTTGGTATGAGGATAGTATTTTGAATTCTGATCACTGCGAATCAATTTGTCCTAGTATTCCAGATTCTGCCAAGGAATGTATAGCTAAAGTAAAGAAATGTGAGTCTATTCGTTCATTTCCACCTTATTGCATAGAAGAGGAAAGCGAGGATATTTATGAAGAACCAGCAGAAAAAGAAGTATTGTCAGATTGTGATACTGCTTGTACTAAGTACAAAGCCTGTGCTATGTTTTCAGCCGAGGTTGGCGAGATTGAAGGTGATGAAGCATATAGATCATGTCTTGAAGTGTGTCAGACTTGGGATAACGATACTGTGACTTGTATGAATAATACTAATACAGGAACGTCTGTTGGTTGCATGAAATTATCCCAATGTGGATTAGCTGAATATCAGAGTTTATTAAATAATTAATATGGTATGTTAAGAGAAAAATTATCTTCGATGTTTGATTCAAAGAAGGATAAACATGTAGAAAGCATGAAGCAGGCAAATGATGCTTACAAAAGAAATTTTGAGAAAGAGAAAGGAATATTTTGCCACCAGAAGCCTTTCGTTTTGCTAATATAAATCATTTGGAGGATTCTTGCCAGAGTGCTTGGCAAGAATTGTCAGGAGAAGATACAAAAATTTCTAAAGAGTTATACGAAAAAGTCTTACGAGGGCTGTATCAAAGATATCATGGGGAAGTTGCTGACGAGGAATATATACAAGCAGATGCTAGACAACTAATAAAGCAGTTGATGTAATCTAT
Source organism: Candidatus Parcubacteria bacterium (assembly GCA_002869165.1). Classification (GTDB taxonomy): domain Bacteria; phylum Patescibacteriota; class Patescibacteriia; order Patescibacteriales; family UBA12075; genus BM705. The sequence goes on from PKTK01000001.1 coordinate 117,921, forward strand.
AAAATTCAAATAAAAAAAGAAAGCCGTACAAAATATTTGTACGGCTTTTTAGTTTTATAAACTTATCTTATATTAAATTTTTAAATTTCTTGTTCACCCACAGCAAATTTCCGTTATGGTCTTTTATATATTTGATAAAATTTAAACCCCAACCAAAACTTCTTTCATTTACATTGAATTTGTAACCGATTTTGTCTATTAACCAAAATTTTCCATCACGGATACTTATTAAGCGTCCATTTATAGTTATTGACTCATCATTGCTTGGAATATTTCTAGTGCCAGCTTTATCGGTTATTTCAAGGATAAAGCTCCCTTTGTATGAGCTTATATTTTCTGTTATATTTTCTCCTGTCATTAAGTTAACCCCAATAAGATAAATTTATAAAGTGCTTAAAGTAATTTAGCATAAAAAAAATCCTTGGTCAATGTTTTTGAGAATATGATATATGTTTAAAATTGGCAAAAATATCACATAAAAAAAAGACTTGACAAAAAATATATTTGGGTATATACTCATAATAGATATGGGTATATATTCAAAATTATGTTATTACTCATAATCTCTAGAAAGAGGGGTGGTAAATATGCCAAATAGAAATGGAACCGGGCCAGAAGGAAAAGGTCCCCGAACTGGTAGAGGTCTAGGTCCTTGTGGAGAAGGGCAGGCCAATGCAACTAGAGGACAAGGTTTTGGAAGAAGTATGGCAAGAGGTATGGGAGCTAGAAGAAGGGCTGAACTTGGGAATAATGAGCAAAAGTAAATCTGGCCATTAAACCCATAAAAGATTTGTTTATTAAACAAGTCTTTTGGGGTATGATAAATATATGAGAAAAAGAAGAGGCAGACCTTGTCTTAAGAGACGAGTGTCAATAAAACCAAAGATAAGATATTTTAAACCGCAAGGCATTCCAGCGGCAACTCTTGATATACTTGATCTAAGCTATGAAGAATTAGAGGCTTTAAGGTTGAAAAATATTCAAGAATTAGACCAGAAGGAATGTGCTGAAAAAATGAAAACTTCAGTTTCGACCTTCCAAAGAATTTTATATTCAGCCAGTAAAAAGGTGACTTTGGCTTTAGTTGAAGGAAAAGCAATAAAGTTATGTAAAGAAAAAAAATATGAAAACGAATAAATATAGACTGAAAAATTTTTCTATTAGTTTTTTAGCTATTGTGCTAGGAATGATGGGCTTTAGTTTAGCTTTTCAAAAGACCGAAGAAAGTTTTTTGCAAACGAATAATTTATATTATTATCCATTGATTTTTACATGGTTATTATTTTTATTGGTTGTTTTTTTCTATATACTAAAAATAGTAAAATTTCCCGAAGAATTCAAAAAAGAATTTTTACATCCTATTAAAATAAATTTTTTTCCAATTTTGGCCAAGATCTTTTTGCTTTTAAGTGTAATATATTTAGCCATTAATATGGATATTTCCCGATATTTTTGGTATATCGGTGCAGGATTACAGTTATTTTTTTCCTTTTTGATTCTGTCTATTTGGATAAGAGGAAAAAACATGGATTGGAAATTTTTAAATCCAGCTTGGTTTATACCTATAGTTGGTAATGTGATCGTGCCAATTGCTGGTGTGGCTCATGGTTATACCGAAATATCATATTTTTTCTTTAGTATCGGCCTAGTAATGTGGCTGGCTTTGTTTGTGGTTGTGTTCAACAGAATTATTTTTCACCATCCTATTCCTGATAAATTATTACCTACTTTTTTTATTTTGTTTGCTCCTCCTGCTATTGCCTTTATAGCCTATATCAAACTTAGTTCTAGTTTTGATGTTTTTGCCAGGGTTCTTTATTATATCTCTATGTTTTTGTTTGTTTTGATAATACTCCAGTTCAAAATGTTTTTAAAAATTAAATTTTATCTTTCTTGGTGGGCCTATTCTTTTCCTTTAGCAGCTGTAACTATTGCCAGTTTATTATTTTTTCATGTTTCTGGAATAGAATTTTTTAAATATGTTTCTATTTTATTATTTTTATTTTTGAATTTAGTAATATTTTACCTTCTGTATAGAACCGTCAAGGCTATAGTTAATGCAGAAATCTGTGTAGAAGAAGATTAGTGTTAATAATTAATTAAGATAAATTTATGAGTAACCATGAAGAAATTTCAAAGATTAAGCCAGAATCTTTGGACAAAATTCGAGCTAGTCAGTCTCTTCGGGAGGAATTAGAGGCTGTCGAGTGGTATCAAGAAAGGATTGATGCTACTCAGGATGAGGAATTAAGAAAAATCCTTGAACACAATCGTGATGAAGAAAAGGAACACGCAGCTATGTTAATTGAGTATTTACGAAGAAAAGACAAAGAGTTTGAAAAAGAACTAAAAGATTATCTTTTTAGCGAAAAAGATATTTCTCATTAAGATTTTAAGTGTTTATTTCTAGGGAAGAACATGTCTAGCGGCATGTTTTTTCTTTTTTGGGTAAAATTTGTTATAATATAAACAGATATTAATCCTAAAAAAAGAAAATAAATGATGAAACTAGGACAACATAAACAAAAAAGCTTTCGAGTAAAGCTGATTTTTATTTTTCTTTTTGTTGCTATGGTGCCATTGATTGCAGTTGCTTGGTCAAATTTTTATCTGGTTACTCAAAATCGTGAACAAAATGTTTTGGAGTTACAGAGATTAGCCTTAGCTAATGCTGAAGACAAGGTTTCTCGACTTTTTAATGAAAAAATTGATAATCTTCAGTTAGTTGTTTCAGCTCCGATTGACACGTTGTATCAATTGCGCGCTAGTGATATTAAGTTTTTACTGGAAAGTTCATTTTCACCAGGGTATTACAAAAGACTGGATATGATTGATAAAACTGGTAATTTACTGGCAACTATTGGCAAAGACTCTGATTTTTCAATAAACAAAATCTATTTGGATAATTTTTCTTCAACTAGTCCTTATGTAAGCGAGCTAGAGTCTATGATAGATGAAAAAAAGGCTGTGTATTTTTCGGGCATTGAGGGCGACCTCAAAAATTTGCCTGATTTTCAGACAGCTATTTTGGGGGATAATTATTTTGGACCCAAAGAGGAAGTTGATGGAGAAAGTGTTATGCGAATAGCTTCGCAAATCATGAATTCGGAAAATGAAGTAATCGGAGTTATTTCAGCAGAAATAAACACTTTAGACATTCAGAAGCAAATAGAATTAATTCAAGTTGGTAATGAGGGCGGTATAATTATATTAGATAGTGAAGGATTGATAATTTATCAGAGTAAAAAAAGTCCCTTTTTGTATAAATCAGAGATGACAGTTTTTCCTTTGATAAATAAATTGATTGAAAAAAAACAAATTGGCGTAAGTTCTTATGAGGAATATATTTATAATGAAAAGCAAAGAGTTTTGTCTGGTAGATATTATGAAAAGTTAAATTGGTATTTTTTGAGTGATTGGCCAGTGAAAGACGCTTTTTCTGTTGTTGGTAATTTGTTTTCGCAAACTTCAAAGATATTTTTTGGTATTATAGTTTTGGTGGTAGTTATTGCCTTAATTTTTTCCAGTCAAGTCACTAAACCAGTCAAAAAACTTACTGAAGGCGTAAAAAGGATCAAGGAAGGCAAACTTGATCAAGATATTAGCATTAAAACCGATGATGAATTTGAGGTTTTAGGAGAGCAATTTAATGAAATGACCAAGGTTTTGAAAGAAAACAAGGAACTTAGGGACGAGTTTGTTTTTGTAGCGGCACATGAGCTTAGAACCCCGGTAACAGCCATCAAGGGGTATCTTTCAATGGTGCTTGAAGGAGGTTTTGGGGAGATAAATGACAAAACTAAAGATGCTTTAATGATCTGTAATAAGTCGAATGAAAGGTTAGTCCAGTTGGTGCAAGATCTTTTGGAGATTGCTAGATCTGAGGCTGGCAGAATGAAGATCGAGCTTAAGAAAAATAATATCAATGAGCTGATTGACACAACCATAGGGGAACTAAAAAGTTTGTCAGATGAGAAGGGAATCAAGGTATCTTATAAAAATGAGGGTGACAGACCAGTATTAGCTGATCAGGCCAAGCTACAAGAAGTCTTGGTCAATATAGTTGGTAATGCTATAAAATACACCAAAGGAGATGGAGATATCGAAATTTGGCATGAAGAAAAAGAAGAGTTTTTAGTCACCCACATTAAAGATCATGGTATTGGTATGACAAAAGAAGAAGTTGACCAACTGTTTTCTAAATTTTATCGAGCACAGAATGAAGATACAGCCAATATTCAAGGAACAGGTTTAGGGCTTTTTATATGTAAAGAAATAATAAACAAAATGAAAGGAGAAGTTTGGGTTGAATCAGAAAAAGGTAAAGGGTCTGTTTTTAGTTTTAAATTAAAAAAAGAGTAAATCTTGGAAAAAAATCTAAAAAGTGTTATAATATATTTATAATAAAATAACATTCCCAATGCAAAACCTGAGAAAAAAGCTTCTGGCTTTTGATAAAAAACAGGATATTTTTCTATTTGTAATATTTTTAATACTACTAGCGCAGTTTATTGTGGCTAGTCTTTTTTTTGTAAAATTAAATAAAAAAGTTGAAAGATTAGAAACTTTGGCTAGTGATGCCTCATATGCTGCCAATCAAACTGTTATTAAACAAGAGGAGTTAGAAACCAAGATAGAACAATTGCAGAATAGTAATATGATTTTACAATCACAGATATTAAGATCTTCAGTAAGAAATAATAATTAATTATAATAAATTATTAAATAATATTGAACAAAAAAATAAATATTTTGTGGCTTCTTTGATAGTCATAATGTTATTTTGGAGTATAAATATTCCAATTTCATCTTTTATTAAAACTGTTCATGCTTCTGGAGGAGTTACCTCATCTTATATGTCGGAAGGTATGGATATTATGATGACAAGCACTAGCACTTTATATGAAGTTGTAAAATTTAATGTTTATGATTCCTATTCGGGTTATTTGAATTCTCTTCGGGTGGATGTTGAGGACCTACCTGAAACTACAGGTTTTTCACCAAATACGGACATCCCTTTAAGTAATACTGCCACAAGTTCTGGTATGTCTCTTTGGCGAGATGATGGAGACGGTGTTTTTGATCCTAGTAGTGATTCTCCAGCGCCATATGTTAGTAGTAACTGGTCATGGGACTCAAGTTATGGGTCATGGTTTGCAAATTTCAACAGTATAAATTCGACGGGAGATTTTGCTTATTCAGCAAACAACAACATGAAAATGTTCTTGGTTTTTAAACCAGGAGTTGTGTCATCTTCAACGATAAAAGGTTTTGACATTTCAATTCATGAATATAAAATGATGTTTGGTGGCGGCAGCAGCATTGGCACTTGGCCGTCTGCGAGTGATTATCAGTATTTTGGTCCTGTTTGGATAGGTACAGAAGGTGTTGGTGGCTGGGGAAACCCACTCATGATATCAGAAATAATGACAGCTAGTGGGGGAAGTACGGGGGATGAGTTTGTGGAAATATACAATAGAGCTGACCAAACGGTACCATTGATGGATTGGAGTATTAAATCTGCGGATAAATCATCTTCGGGAAGTCTTACGTGGGCTACGACTTTGTATTCGTTTGCTTCTACTAGTGTAGATGAGGTAAATCCGGGAGGCTTTGCATTGTTTAGTAATGGTAGTGTTGGTACTACTACGGATTGGACGTTCTCCTCGGGAACCTTGAATGAAACTGGTGGTTATGTTGGTCTATTCAATCCAATGGAAGAGCTTGTAGACTGGGTGGGCTATGGTACTTTGAGCGATGAAAGTTTAGCTGAAGGGGGGCAGGCTGCCCCAGCTCCGAGCGCTAGTTCTTCAATTGAGCGTAAAGCTTTTTATGATTCAACTGCTACTATGATGATGGATGGAGGAGTAGATCAGTATATGGGAAATTCGGAAGACTCAAATAATAACGCAGCAGATTTTGTTGTTCGTTCAATACCTGGTCCACAAAATAGAAATTCAGCAACAGAGATGCCCGGTGGAAGTTATTCTAGTGGAGGTGATGATTCTCCAATTATAATCAATGAGGTTTATTACAATGATGATGCCACAAATCGTTGGGTGGAGATATTTAATAGATCGGATTCCCCGGTTGATTTAACAGGGCATTTTATGAAACATAAGGGCGGTTCGTCTTTTACTTTTCCTTCAATTTCGATTAATGGTGGAAGCTACAAAGTGATTCATTGGAATAAGAGTGGCACCAATTCCGATCCAGATATTTATACAGGTACTATCGGTATGGACTTGGATACCTATGGTGGTGATCTAATCTTAAAGACGGCAATTGATGGTGATATTTTAGATTATGTACAATATGGCAATAGTGGATACGCTAATGAATCAGAGGCTAGTAGTATGTATCAATGGCCAAGTGGTGATTTTGTTTCACAATGTTCTTGGCAATATTCAATTGGTCGTAATTCAGTTGAAGGATATGACTATAATGATAGTGCTGATTGGCAGTCTTATGCTTCACCAAGTCCTGGATCTCCGAATATGGGTGGAGATTCAACTGCGCCAACTGCAGTAACCTCTGTTGTCTTAAGTGATGCAGATAGCTCAACTAGTAGCGGCCTCGATGGTCGTGATATTACTATTGTTTGGAACCCAGCTACTACCCAAGATCCTACTTTTAATCGCTATGAAATTTACATACTACCTTATGATACACAAATAGACTGGAATACTCATAAACCAATCGAGTCACTCTATAGTGGTCAATATCAATATGATTCAAATGGAGATCCAGTTGCTACCTATACATTTACTGGAGGAAGCTGGATAACTATGGATAGTGCTGGGAACTTTTTTGCGGATGGATATTATAAGGCTTATATTTTGGTCTTTGATAATGCTGGTAATAAGTCTAGTGTTACTCAGTCATCAAGTGTTTATTTGACTGGCGAAGAATATACAGCGAATGCTGATGTGACAGCTCCTTTTATCATGCACGTTGGAGTTTGGAATGCTTATAGTGGTAGCGATCTACACTTGCTTGCTCGTTTTGAGGATGATCGAGAAATGAATATTTCTTTTCCTGCTCAAATTGCTTGGGAACAGGGAAGTGATTCTAGTTATCCTGTTTTGACTGATGGTGTTGCTCATACAGATTATTGTACTTTGATAGAGGATAGTTTTTATGACTGTACGATTCCTTGGGCTAGTCTTTCTTCTCCAGATACTAGCACAGTTATCGGATATTATTTGATAGCAAAAGATGCTGCTACTACACCGAATTTTTCCTATATGTCTTCTGATTGGGAGGCTACAAGTGCCAGTGCTGCTCAAGCTAGTCCTTTTTATATTGATATTATGTCTGTTCCTGCAGAAGACGGTAATGGTACCGCAGATTTGAGTGGTACAGTTTATAAGTGGGATGGTAATTATTTGGCTTCTAGTACTGTTTTTCTTGAAGGAATGGCAATTGCTCCACAAACTACTAATGCCAGTGGAACTTTTGCTTTTGCTGATGATGTTCTAGATTATGGTATGTACAATATTATGGTTTTTAAGGAGGGTTATATGAATATGGTAAATAGTGGTTACAAAGATGATACTGTTTCTTTTTGGTTAAACGAAGGTTATATGGATTATAGCAGTGGTGGCTACGATGACGGAGGAAGTCCATATATAATGTGGACCGCTCCTGGCGATGGTATGTCAGGGGCACCGATTGACATATATTGTACTAGCGATTGTTCTAGTATTGGTTCAGGTGAAGAACCTATAATAGTTGCTTTTGATCGGCCGATGAATTCTTCAACTATCAATGACCAGGATGCTAGTGATTCTACCTCTAATATTTATTTAACAACCAATGGCAACGACAGAATTAGTGGAAAAGTATATTATGATCCTAATTATAACGAGGCAAGATTTTATTCTACTACGCATGATTCTCTTTCAGTTGCTACTTATTATGAAATAGTTGTTACTCAAGGCGTCGAAGATGAACAGGGTAATTCTATAATGGGAGGTAATTCTGATGGGTCTTTTTCTAATAGTTTTACGACAATAATGTCGACTTCAACTGATTATTCTAATTATGGAACAGGTGAAATGAATCCACCATATGTAATGGGGACTACACCAGCTCCAGGTACATTTAATGTTTCACCAAATCAATCAATTGTAGTTGAATTTTCTGAAGCTTTGGATTCTTCAACAATTAATTCTAGTTCAGTTATGGTAAGGCCAATAATAAATACGGCTAATTGGACCAAGGGTAGTTCAGTTGGTGCTACTGTTACTCTTGATCAATCAACTCGTCGTTTTGTTACAATTAATCCTAGTTCAGATCTAGCTGTTTATAATTGGTGGGTGATAGAAGTAAGAGGAAGTGTTTATAGTAGTGCAGGTGTGCCGATAATATATCCAGCTGATGGCTCAGTGGTTTTTTATGAATCAAATTTTCAGATTAACACTACCGCTACTGACACGACAGCACCAAGAGTGGCTGGGACATATCCAAGTAATTCAGACACTGATATAAGCGTGGGCTTAGGAGCAGTTGAAGTTGGCTTTTCTGAGTCAATGGACTCTACTACAATAAATACTCAAAATATTAGGCTGTTAGCAGGTTCTAGTGCTGTCAGCGGTAAGGTAAGTTATGATCCGACATCCTATAATGCTAAATTTATTCCAGCTAGCTCACTTCTTGCAAATACTCAATATACATTTCGGGTTGGTACAAAAGTTATGGACATGGCAGGAAATAATTTGTTTGCAACCTCTACAATTTATTTTAAAACTGGTTCATCTGATATGATAGCTCCTTCAGTGATGTATGCTAATGGTGATGATTACTCTGTTGCGATAACTTTTAGTGAACCAATGAATATAGCAAAGCAAACTGATACAAGTAAATGGCCTTATTCAGTTTTAAATCCTTCTAATTATTATGTTAATGCTATCCAAGAAGAAGTTTCTTCCTGGGGTGACTCAGTTACATATTTATCTCCCTATGATACAATGGACGGTACTTCCTTGTATGGTTTGGGATTAAGTTTTTCTTATGATGATTATAGCAATACGGTTTATATTGATGGTTTAAACTTTCCAAGTGGTACTCATAGTTTTCAGATTTATGTAGACAATGCTAGAGACAGATCTAATAATGAGATTGCTGATTCTGGTAATCGAGCAGGTGATGGTTCATATCAAAATGCTGCTTTAGCCCCAATTTATGATAGTGCTGATACTGATGGTGCGCTTGGTCCGGCTTCGTATGATTATAATATGGATATGGGGGATATGGGAATGATGATGGCTGGAGCATTTCCTCAGAATTCTATTGCTGGGCAGAGTAGTGTTTACTATATTGATATTCCAACAATGAAATCAATTCCAGCAGGTGGAAAGATTCTGCTTACTTTTCCATCAGGGTTTAATGTCGGATCAGCTGTGAAAGATCCATATGCATCAATAAATAATGACATTAATGAATGGAACTTGGGCAAAGTTGAAATTGCTAGTGTAGTAGGAGATAGGGCAGCACGCACGATTGCTATTACTACTAAAACTAGCGCAACTCAGGCTAGTGATTATTTACATATGGATATTAAAGGAATCGTGAATTCTTTAATACCAAAAGACTATGGTACAGAAGGGTACTTTGTTGATATTAAAACATTTACAAGTGATGGAGTGTTACTTGAGACTATATCGACTATGCCATTCTTCATTTCTGAAAAAGGTGACAATACAATATCTGGCGAAATACATGGTGTTGCTAGTGGTGACACAGGAACAACAACTGTTTATCTTGGTTCTCCTATAACTGGCCCAATGGAAACAGACATTTATATTAGTGGTGATGGTGGAGCAGGTGCAGATGGTACTTATAGTTTTTCAAATTTACCTAATGGTGAATATTATATCTTTACAGAATCTTCAATTTTACTTGGTAGTGCTACTTATTTTGGTAACACCGCCCCAGAACCTCTTTGGGTTTCTGCTTCAACTACCAAAGACATAAATTTAACATCAGAAACTTCTGGTGCTGTGGCAGCGGTCAAGGTTGTACTGACTGGAGATTTCAGCACAGATGGTAGTCCTGACGATGTTGATATATTTGCTAGTTCACCCGACTCTTGGCGTAAGAAAACATTGTATAGCGTTGGCAACAGTAGTGGTACGGCTTCGACAACTCTTTATTTAACAGAAGGAGACTGGATGATTGGCGTTGGTCCGGCTGAGGATGTTTTGTCAGGATATATGACTATGCCAGATTGGATGCCACCAATGCCTGTGTATTATCATTCTGATGGAACTACACCTGATACAATAAATGTTAGTATAGCTGGTCAGTCCGCTTATACGGTAAGTGGAACAGTAGTAGATGGTTCGAGTAATCCAATTGCTGATGCTGAGGTTTGGGCTTATCAACCAATGGGTGGTTATGGAGGAGCTTTTACCAAAACAGCAACAGATGGAACTTTTACTTTGAAAATTCCAGTTGCTGGTGTCTATAATATGGGAGCCTACAAGCAAGGTTTGCCAGAACCAAGGGAAAAAGTTATTGATGTAACTGGAAATATGACTGGACAAACAATTAAAATAACCAAACCTCCTTATACTATTTCTGGAAAAGTTGTTAATGCAACCGGGAATGCAGTTGCTTATGCTCCAGTATGGGCTTGGCAAGATGGAGATTGGGGACATGCAGACACCATGACAGATTCAACTGGCAACTATATTCTTTATGTAAATGCCGGTACTTGGTATGTGGAGACTGATATACCATCAGCTGGTTGGATGCAGTATGAACGGGCTATTTCTGTTACTTCAGCGTCTGTTGCAAATATTAATCTTTCTCCAGATGTGGATACAGAATTTTATACAATTTCTGGGACCGTGGGTGTAACAACTGATGGAACGTACTCAACGATTGAAACTCCATTTAGCAATATGCCTATACGTGCAGTAGAATATAATTCATCCGGAGTTTATCAAGGTAAAGAATATAATTCAATTACTGATACAAATGGAGACTATAGTATTACAGTTCCGGCAGGAATTTACCGAGTGGATATTTGGACAAATCAGTATGGAGAGCTTGGAGTTAATAACCAAAATAGTAATAATATCTTAAATGAGACAGGAATTGATGATGACTACGCCAATAGTCCAGCGAATATTAATGCAACAACTGCTAATGTTAGCAATGCTGATATAGTAGTTGTCAAAGATAATTTAAATGCTATTAGTGTAACTTTTTCCAATGGAACTAGTGACTTAGAGGCTTATCTTAATATTGAGGGGGTTGATTTCACTGGTGGCTTTCCTGAACCAACTGGATTTTACATGAATAGGCGTATTAACGATTTGACCGCGACCACGACTATTAATTTAGCTGATGGTGATTATTTTTTCTTTGTAGATATTCCAGGTATGGGTAGTTTTATTCCCGACGCAGCTGATCGAGATGGCACTAAAGACGATATCGTGGTATCAGGAAATAGAACAGTAAATTTCACTTTGCCTGATTCTTCTAGTGAGATGTCAACAGTAAGCGGTACAGTTAGTTCTGGTGGTTCTCCAGTAGCCAATGCTTGGGTGTGGATAGGGGATCCGAGTTCATATTACCATAGTGGTACACAAACAAGTTCAGATGGTACATATTCTTTGAGTGTACCAGCAGGTAGTAATTATCGTACTGGAGCTGATAAGCCGGGTTATCTATCAAATGAACCAGTTAGTTTGGATGCTAGTTCAGACACAACTAAAGATTTCACTTTGACGCAGGTAAATACTGGCTTTACTATATCAGGGTATATTTATAAAGATAGCAACATTAATAGTAGTTATGACGCAGGTGAAGGAGTCCCAAACGGTTTTGTTCGAGCAGAAACTACTAAATGTACAGATTCAAGCGCTGCAGGTACTTGTGTTAGAACTCAAGCGCCAGTTGATGGTACAGGTTATTATTCTTTGGATGTAGTTAATAATACTTTATGGAAGGTTTATGGTGTAGCTGATGGCTATTTAGAAACTGAATATGGATCTACTGTAACTGTTGACGGAAATGAAACAGTTAATATTAAGTTAAGTACCAATGATTCATGGACAAGTAAAACCAAGAAAAAACAAATTGTTCCAGCTTCTGGTGGAAGCGTTGACGACACTGATCCAAGTGGCACAGGTGTGAAACTAACAATTCCGCCAAACGCTCTTGGTAGTTCAAATTCGGCAGGTAATGTTAATACCAAAAAAACCTCATCAGTATCACAGACTAGTTCTAGTGATCCAGTTGGTGGTACAGGTGTAAGTGTAACTGCTACAGATAATTCTGGGCAGGCCATTACAAACCTAAATGATTATATTGACTTAGAAATGGTTATTTATAAAGCTGAGGTAGATCAGGCAATAGCTGATGAAGAGATGACTTATACTAAACTCAAGTCAACCAAGAATGGGTATTGGGATAGTACTAGTAATGATTGGGTTAATCTAAATACTACCAGAAAGGCATATTATAAATTAACAGGAGACACTGAATGGAGACTTTATAATGAAACAGGTACTACCACATCACAATTTGTTTCTTTTGTAACTAGAGTTCAAACAGATACAATTTCATCGGTCTTGGGTAGTGATCCAGTTGATTATAAACTTGTCTTCACATCCAAGACAAACCATTTTACAGTATTTGCTGTTATTATGCCTTTTGTGACTGCGGTTGTAACACCAGTTCCAACACCAGATCCAACACCAGATCCAGATCCTGTTGTAGTTGTTAGTTCTGGTGGTGGAGGTGGCACTAGTGTAAGTTATTGTACTAGTGTGGCTTATAGTGAATGGGGAATATGTACTGACGGAGAGCAAACAAGATCGGTTACGGATAAAAGTCCAACCAGTTGTCGCTTGACCACTGCTCAAGAAGCGGACAAAACAAGAGAATGTAGTGAAGAAGTAATAGAAGAAACAGACGAAGAGATAGTGGAAATAGAAGTAACAAGTTTGGAAGTCAGCGAAGTGAGCTTAAAAGAGATTGATAAGCTGTATTTAGAGCAAGGCTCATTTATTTTTAGGGCAGATGTAGATGAGATATTACCTGTAATGGGAAGAACTAGGGACCATAATGGAGAATTCAGTGCTAGAAGTATATTAGTTGATAAAATGGGATTGGATTTAGGAAGTTTAGAAGCAAAGCATCAATACGCTTTGACTAATTTTATAGCTTATGGTTCTCCTGATACCGCTAAACTTGGAGCAGGAGAAAGAGCTGGGGTAATCAATTCATTTAGATCTGCTTTTGGAAAAATTCCAGAAACTGAAAATGATTGGTCAGATATTATTAAAATTGCTAACGGAAGATGGCCATCTCAGATAAGCAATGAAGCTGAAAAAAAAGCTGAGGATATTTTTGAAAAGATCTATTTAAAATTACCTGATAGGGAAAATTCAAATGATGATGCCGCTGTTACCGTAATTGCTTATGGCCTTAGACCAGCAAATAGAAATACTGATAGTGAGGCAGCTGCAATTAGAATATTTAAAGCAATATTTGCTTACGAACCAAGCTCTGCAACCGATTGGGATATAGTTAGAGCAATCAGTTACTCGGGTGCAGTGCGTGAGACAGATACAGACAAAGACTTGTTACCTGATTCCCGTGAAGCAAGAATCGGAACAGATCCAAACAATCCAGATACTGATGGAGATGGTTTCTCTGATGGAATTGAATTGAAAAATTCGTATGACCCGTTAGATTAAGAATTAATAGTAAGAGTTTTTATGTCAGAAATTCTCCTAAATAATTACAATAAGTATAAAAATAAGATCTATAATTATTTTTGGTATAGGTTTGATTTTAATACAGCAATTGCCGAGGATTTGACTCGAGAAGTTTTTATGCAGGCATTTAAGGAAATTGAAACATATGATAAATCCAAGTCTTTCGAGGCTTGGATTTATAGTTTGGCTTATAATAATCTTAGGAGTAGATATCCCATGGGAGCTAAAAGAGTAAATTTGTCAAGATTTAAAGAAAGGTTGCTGATTAATTTTTTTGATGAAGAATTAGTCAAAAGTAAATGGGTAGAAGTTATTTTTAGGATTCTTTCTTTGCCAGAAAAGTATCGCGAGGTTTTATTATTGCGTTACGTTGATAAGTTAGATAATAAATCTTTGAGTAGTATTTTTGATTTGGAAAAAGGTGATTTGAGAGCAAGACTTAAAAGATCTCTAAAAGTTCTCGATGAAATAGATAAAGAATATAGCAAAGATATAGATGATGTATTTGCTAGTCTTCCTCAGATTGAACTAGGGGAAATGGCAGACAAGAAAATAAAGATCAAACTTTTTGGTTCAGTTGCTAGAAAAGAAATGGAAGGAGTGAATTTTTTCTATTTTCATAGAAAAACGATTGTGGTAACAACCATGGCTTTGCTTCTATTGATTATCACAGGTTTGCCTAGTTATGCTTATGCTAGCAAGGGAGTGGTACCAGGACATTCTTTGTATTCCCTTAAAACTGCTATTGAAGAGCTTGAGTATACAGTATCACAAGATAAAGCAGAAACATTATTAAAATTTTCTGTTCGTAGAATGGAAGAAGCTAACACTTTGGCTCAAAATGATGCGGAAGAAAAAAACATAATTTTATTAATAAACGAAGCCAGAGTAGTAAAGGAGCAGGCACTATTGATGGAGAGGATTGAAAATATCAGTGAAAAAGCAATCGATAATTATCAAAATAGTTGTGATGATGCGTTGCGAAAAATAGCATCCAAGGTCGGAATTGAGACAAGTGAGGGAATGTTGAATACCTTAGTATTAGCCATTGAGGAAGTAAAAACTTTTGACAAGAATAGTTCGAATAAAAAAAGTGATGAGGTGAAGGAAGTTAAAGATGAATCAAAGAAAATCATTGATGAGGAGATAGAAGAAGTATCAAAAAATAAAGTAAAGGAAGAAATAGAAGCAAAGAACAAAGAAGTAGATAGAACAGAAGAAGAAAGCCCTAAGGTAATAGAACCAAATGAAGAAAGTAGCCTAAAGACTGAAAAAGACAATCAAAATAATAATGACAATAAAAACAGTAAAAACAATGAAGATTTGAGTATGGATGCTCAAGAAGAAGAGGAGAGCGCTAAGGTGATTCCTCCGACAGCAAATTCTGCAAATAATTTAAAAGAAAAAACTGAAAAAATCAAAAAGATCAAAGAAGATGTTGAAGAAATGACAGAAGAATTGAAAAACAGTAGCTACCGAGAAGACGATGTAAAGAAGCTTATCGAGAAGATAAACGATAAGATTAAAAAAGCTGAAGAAGAGGAAAATTTAAAACAAGCAGAAATTATACTAGAGCCAGCCCAGGCTTTAACAAAAAACGCAGATTATTTTATTAAAAAAGAAAATGATAACAAGAAAGACAAGCAGTGATTTTTGTAATTAATTGTTTATACACAGAAAAATCGTGAAAGTCCAAAAAAAAATAAAAAGAAGTAACTGAATAAGCTGTAAAATCCCTTTAGTAATCGTATGTTTAGCGATTACTTTTTTTGTTTGGCTTTGTCGTGTATAATAAAAGTAGGAGTTTGACCTTGCTTACAAAAAAAATATAATCCCATGTTAAAATTACCATACAAATTAATTTTTGCTTCATTTGCTTTTGCGATTTTAGATTTAAAAAATGACTAGCGCTTTCGTTTAGTAATTTTTTTTATTACTGTTTAATTCTATTTTGTTAGACTAACAATAAAAGGACTATTATGTTAATTTTATTACGACTAACAATTGAATATACATTTCGAAGAAGGGCTATTAATGTTGCTTATGTAAATGAGCTTCCTTTGAAGACCAAGACTAGAGTTATATCAATAAAAAATGTTATAAAATATAGCGCCTTGGCTTTGCTTTTTTTTCTTGTATTAGTTTGTTTGGAGGGAATAGCCTTGGGTACGGGAACATACTACTACCTTAGAGCAGGACTGCCTATCCCGAGTGAGGAATCAATGGCAGCCATGCCAGAATCTACCAAAATATATGATAGAAATGGTGAATTTCTTTATGAAGTGCATGGGGAAGTGAAGCGCAGATTTGTTCCATTGTCTGAAATTCCAATTTATTTACAGGAAGCTACTATTGCAATAGAGGATAAGAATTTTTATAAGCATTATGGCTTTGATCCTATAGCCATTCTTAGAGCCGCTTATATTAATTATCGTAATGGAGAGATTAGTCAGGGTGCCAGTACTATAACACAACAGCTTGCTAGGACTTTGTTTTTGAATAACGAACAAGATTATCTAAGAAAGATAAATGAATTAATACTTGCTATTGAAATAGAAAAAAGGTTTAGTAAAGACGAAATACTAGAAATGTATTTAAATAACATCCCTTATTGATCTGTTGCTTACGGTGTTAGTGCGGCCTCTGAAATATATCTTAATAAACCAGTTAATAAGGTAAATTTTATTGAAGCAGCGCATATTGCAGCTCTGCCCAAAGCTCCGAGTAACTATTCACCTTTTGGCTCAGGTAGATTTGCTTTAGAGCAACGTGCTAAGCAAGTTTTACTTGCCATGAAAGACGCAAACATTATAACTGAAGCTGAATATAATTATGCTATAGAGGAAAATGCTCCTGAATTTGTTGATTCTCCTACGCCTATCAAGGCACCACATTTTGTTTTTTATGTTTTGGACGAGTTGAATAAGGAGTATGGGGAAAACCGAGTAAAGAATGGTGGTTTAGATATAATTACGACCCTAGATTTAAATATGCAAGAAAAAGCAGAAGAAATTGTATCTGAGTGGGGTAATATAAATGAAGAAAAATGGGGAGCAAAGAATGCATCTCTAGTGGCAATTGACCCTAGCACTGGTGAAATATTAGCGATGGTTGGGAGCAGGGATTATTTTGAACCAGATTTTGGTGCCTTTAATGTTGCTATTAGCCCAAGGCAACCGGGCTCATCTTTTAAGCCTTATGTTTATGCAACAGCCATTTCTCAAGGTTTGTCACCGGACGATTATGTGGTTGACAGTAGAACTAATTTTGCGGAGTACAATTATGGAGTAGAATATATTCCAAGAAATTATGATGGGAAATTTAGGGGATTGATAAGTATTAGAAAAGCTTTAGCAGGTTCATTGAATGTCCCAGCTGTTAAAATAATAGTTAAAGCAGGAATAGACAAGACAATTGATATGGCTGAAAGCCTAGGGATTAGTACTTTGGGTGATAGGAATCGTTTCGGTCCATCTTTAGCGCTTGGTGGCGGAGAAGTAAAACTCCTTGAACATACTTCTGCATTTGGTGTTTTTGCAAATGGAGGGGAAAAGGCACCCCTATCTTCAATACTGCGAGTGGAGAACGGCTTAGAAAAACCAATTTATGAAAGAAATTTAGTTGATAATAAAAGAATACTTGATGAAAGAACTGCTTATTTGATGAATGATATGTTGTCAGATGCAAGTGCTAGGGAGTATATCTTTGGTAGAAATTCAAAATTAGAAATTCCTGGCCATAGGGTAGCAGCTAAAACTGGTACTACTCAAGATTTTCATGATGCCTGGACTGTTGGTTATACCCCAAGTATTGCTGTTGGGGTCTGGTCAGGAAATAATGATAATACAGAAATGAAAGAAGGGGCAAACGGATATGTGGTGGCAACACCAATATGGCGAGAATTTATGACATATGCTTTGTCAAAGGTAGCAAAAAAAGACTTTGTTGCCCCCAGTAATCTTGAATTTAGAAATATAGAAAACATGGAAAATGAAATTGTAAAAAATAAGCAAGTTATAGAGTTAAATATTGAATCTATGACAAATTAGTGTTATATTAAAAATAGGTTTAATTCGTTCATTTATCAAAAAGGAGGAGCCATGAAGAAAATTTTGTTTTTTTGTTTGTTTTTTTTATTTTTGTCAAATTGTGTTAATGCTAGCGAAGAAAAATCATTTTATATTGAAGTTTATTATGATGTGTTTTTTATGAGAGTGTGGGAAATAAATGGAGAAGGAGCAAAAAAACAAATTGGAGATTTTCCAGTAACTTTAACTTGGAAAAGATATAAATTACCAAAAAAAGCAAAAATTAGTTTTTTAGAACTAGATCCTGTATGGAAGCCAACACCAAGCGTAAAAGCAAGATATTTTCAGAAGCATGGTGAACACCTAAAAGATGAGTATGGGCCAGGTGAGGAAAAGAATGCCATGGGAGCTTTTAAGTGGTATTTGGAATTTGTTGATGAACCAGGCTATTTTATGGGTGATAATTCCACTAGAGTGCATGAAGCCAAGGCTTTAGACAAAATAGGTAAAAGAGACAGCTCAGGATGTGTGAGATTGCTTCATGATGATGGTATTTTTTTAACCAAGTTAATGTGGGGGCATATGGATAGAACTATTGTATATACCACCATAGAAGCATCAGTTGATAATTACTATAATTATCAAGCTAGAAATTAAAGAAGGAAAAAGAGCTTTTTTAGCTCTTTTTTTATGAAATAAAATTTTCTATAATGCGTATTAATAAATGAATGAGGTAAAATTATAAAAATATGCAAAAATACAAACAAGCAGCACTAAGCATTGCCTTTTTAACAGTATTTTTATCAGGTGGTTCAAGTGTTGGATTTGTTAGAGCAATGGAAAATCAAGGAAATAACAAGGTTGAGGTGGAAGAAAGAATTCTAGAGTCTTTCGAAGATGGGGACTATGATACCTGGAAAAAAATAGTTGCTAAAAAGGGCAAAGCTTACGGGATTGTATCAAAAGAGGACTTTTTTAAATTTATTGATGCCAGAAAGGCTGCCCGAAATGGCAACTATGATTTAGCTATTGAAATTGCCAATTCCGTAGAAGAAAATTTAAAAGAGAAATTTTTTGAACAATACGAAGTATAGAGAATACAAAAAACAACTTGATAAATTAATCAGGTTGTTTTTTGTATTTTTTATGCCTTCAAAGCCTACATTTGTCATTCTGAACGGAGTGAAGTATCTCGAGTTTTTTTACAATATACGAGATCCTTCGCTTTCGCTCAGAATGACAATAGGCGAATTAATGTCTTCAAAGGCAGCACCAGAAAGCATATGCTTAGTAATTTTCGTAAAAAGTATAATATTGGAACCTCTTTCAAAATAAACCGTAGGGGAGTAACTTATTTTTAAACAAAATAAATAAAGCCATTCTAGAATTTAGAATGGCTTCTATGTTTTATTTATTTTTTTGCTTATCAAGAGGGCTGGCTATCAGTAACTCTTTAATTTTTTTATCAATGCACATTGTAAATTCTTCAGCACTAAGATCTGTTTCTATATCATAAAAGAATTTTAGCATATCTTCATTAGAGTTAAATTTTTTTAGACTAATTTTAGGATATTTTTTTGAAGCATCTTGAATACCTTTTATGAAATTTATTAAGGCAATCTCTATATTTTCTTTTTGTTTTTTAAGCACTTCTCTTGTAGTAGTTACATGGAACAATAGACTTTCTTTTTTTGTTATTCTGTATTTTAAATCATTTTCAACTTGATTACGGGTGTATGTTTTGCCGTTTATGGTAAAAGTTTGTGCCTTGGGACTGTTAATTAGTAGTTTTTTAGCATTAGAAATAATACTTTCTTCTTCTTTAAGACAAGTTTGCTCGTCAATTAATTTAGATTGAAGACTATTTATAGTACTAAAGATATAGAAAAATTTTATGAAATATTTTTTTGTTTCTAGAAAAAAATAATCTTCATCTTTTCCAGGATAAGGCATTGACGGATCTATTTCTTCTTTATTTTGTTATTTATTTAGTTGTCAACGATCAATTAATGTATTACTTTAATATAAATTCAATATTGTGTCAAGGATTATTGTTGTCATTTTTGACTAAAAATAGGGAATTTTATTTTATAGTAAAGTCATTTAATATTATTTTAATATTAGGTATTTTTGAATAATAAAAAGTTTTGTTATAATTTCTATTTTTTTGATGAATTATTCGTGATATAATGGAAATGAAAAAAATTGAAATTTTATATTGCAATAAAAATAAGCCAGTGTACATTAAAATGTACATTTTAATGTACACTAAAAAAATTATGAGAAAAAAGTTAAAAGACAAAAATATCAGAAAGCTTTATAAACATAGCGCAAGTTATGCTATAACTTTACCAAAAGAAATAGTTGATGAACTTGATTGGCGCAAGGGGCAGAAGTTAGTGGTAAAGAAAAGAGAAAAAGGAATTTATATTGGTGATTGGGAGAAGTAGAACCCATATACTAATTACGAATATATTGTGAGATTTTTTATGAAAATATTTTTTTATTATTTCTATTATTATTTATGTATATACAAATGAAAGATCTATTTTTAAAATCAAGGAGGATTTTTCAGGTAAGTTTGTTGTTTCTGTTTGTTTTGAGTCTGACAGCTTGTGATTCAGATAGCCCGTTTTGTCTTATTCCATTCTTGTGTGCTGATGCGGAAGTCAGACACGCAGTAGATACGGCTGACCCAGGGGAGTGCGAGAAACTTTCCAATCCTGATGACCCGAATAAAGAATTGAGCAGGAAAAATCAATGTTTTCAAAAAGTAGCTGAGAAATTAAATGACCCAACAGTTTGTAAAATGATCGTTGGGGATAATGTTCGTTGGAATAATTGTTTCAAATCAGTGGCCGAAGGAAACCAGGATGAAACATTGTGCGGAGAAATAAATGATAATGATAGCTTGATGCAAAATTGCTATACAGATGTAGCTATATCTAAAGGGGATGCTGATTTGTGTGTAAAAGGTGTTACGACTGTAAACAAAAACAAATGTTACAAAGAGGTTGCGGTAAAGAATAAAGATGAGGGCATTTGTAATAGTATCGAGAATGACTCTATAAAAAATAATTGCATTAGATATGTGGCAATTGAAAAAGAAGATGTGAAAGTTTGTGAAAAGATAGCTGATAATCCGAGGACTCAAGCAATGTGCATCAATGAAGTTGCTATACATAAAAATGACCCAGAGCTGTGCAAACAGCAAATTGAAGAAGACTGGGCCAACGATTGTTATTATTTTATTGCCACTGAATCAGAAAATAGTGATATTTGTTCAAGAATTAATGACGAGGATGATGAAAATGATTGCTATCGCGAGATTGCAAATAAAAAATCAGATCCGGAAATATGTAATTTTATCATTAATGAAAATGATAGAACTGCCTGTTATAGTAAAATTGGTATTAATACAGCCGACCTATCAGTATGTGATCGAATAATAGGAGATAATAGTTTAGCAAGACTCACAAGAAGTGATTGTTATATTGGAGTTATAGAAAAAACAGGTGAAGGAGAGATGTGTATGAGCATGAATGTAACAGATTTAGATAAACAGACTTGCCTGGTCAAGGCATCGCTAAGATCCAGTGATTCAGGATTTTGTTCCAACTTAGAATCAAATGAAGATAAATACACTTGCGCTTTTAATGTAGCATACAAAACACAAGAAGCCAGGCATTGCGGATTGGTGTTTCCAGGCAACCAAGGCACCCGGGAAAGATGTATCCATAATATTGCTGTAAAGTTTAAGGATCCAATAGTTTGCGAAACAGTTACCGATTTAAATGATAGAGCGATTTGTTTAGAGTCACTTAAATATAATCAAGAGCAAAAATAAAAGCTTTAAATAAAAAAAGACCGGACTAGTTTTTTCTAGTCCGGTTTTGATTTTTTACATGATGGCAGTAATTTCGTACTCCATCATTCTCCCTTGAAATGGCAACTCAACTATCTCTCCGATTTTTTGATGTAGAGTTTTAATTGCAACAGGAGCGTTCGGCATGGCTTTGATAACCTCGCCTTTGACGTAGGATTTGTCTACGATAACAATATTCTTGATCTCTCCTGTCTCAAGATTTTCAACTGTTATCATGGATCCCACCTCAACGGTAGCTTTGGAAGATTGACCGCTAATAGTGTTGCAGGGTGAGAAATTTCCAATAACCTTTGCTCTGTTAGCAATACTGCTGAGATTGGAAATTTCTTGCATTTTACCACTAATGGAGATATTAAGCTGAGCTTTTTCAGCATCCTCGTAAGTCTCTCTGCGTTGTTCGCATAATTCATTTTTGACTTTTGTTTTTGCTTCAATCAATTCCATTAAAAAGTCATAATCTTCCTGTAGCATTACAATCCGTTTTGAAATGTGCATTTTTCCCCCTTACTTTTGAGCTTTTTGTTTTTTAAAACAACAAATATAAACATATTTAATCATATTTAATATAACTTGTCAAGTTACTTCGGCTGTATAATATTAACGGTGCTGCAAAGTTAATTTGAGCCTATAAATTATTGGCTCAAATAGACTTTCTCAACTAAAAATGTTTTAAAAATAAAAATCATTGTCATTCCCGGCCGAAGCCTTGCAAGCGAAGCGAGCAAATGGCAAAGGGGAAGGGAATCTAGGGGCAAGAACTAGGAATAAAAAATACTAATATAAAACAATTTTTATCTCTTAATTACTTTTTGTCCTTTATTGATATTTTTACTGCTTTCCCCTAGATTCCCTTCCCCTTCGCTTCGCTCCGGCCGGGAATGACAGAAATGTCACACTAAATGTTATAGAGCCGTTATTTTTATGTTTTATTAACGTATGATATAATATAGATATAATAAATAATAAAAAAATATGAATTTTTTAGAAAAATACAATCTAAATTACAAAAAGATCGCTGCTTTTTTTGGTCTTTTTATTTTGTTTGTTATAGCAATCATGTTTGTGTCATTTTTAAATCAAACAGTAACAGGAATTACCTCTTCTCGAGATAGTTTGTCTTTGAATAAGAGTTATGGCTCTGGTGCTTATGAATCATCACCTATGTATGATATGGCTAGCGGAATTGATTATGATGATGGCATGATGATAGAAGAGTCATATACACCAGGCAATACTGCCGAGGACTATGAAGTAACTGAGTATGATACTAGGATTGAAACTCGAAATTTAGATGAGGATTGTGATAAATTTATTTATCAAAAAGATAGAGATGATGTGATCTTTGAAAGTTCTAGTAAGGGGGAGAATAATTGCAGTTTTCGCTTTAAGGTTGAGAAGGATTCTGCTGATGAGATAGTTGGTTTGATCAACTCACTTGACCCCAAGGACTTAAACAAAAATATTTATACTATCAAAAAACAGATAGAAAACTATATCTCAGAAGAGGATATTCTTTTGAAAAAGCTAACAGTGATTGACGAAACTCTTAGTCAAGCAGAGAATTCATATAGAGAATTAGCTGAGTTAGCTACTGATGCTAGAGATGCTAGCAGTTTGGCTAGTATAATAGAGGGAAAAATTAGAATTATTGAGAGATTGTCTCAGGAGAAGATTTCTATAAGCTCTAGACTAGATAGAATTGCCAAATCAAAAGCAGAGGCTATGGATAGGCTTGAATATGTAAACTTTTCTGTTTATATTTATGAAAACAAATACATAGACACTGATTCCCTAAAAGATTCATGGAAGTCATATATCAGAAGCACAATTAGTGATTTCAATGAAATAGTACAAAATGGCAGTATCGGACTTATGAAATTTGTTGCTCTGGTAATTAGCTATATGTTGTATTTTGTATTACTTTTGTTTGTAGCCAAATTAGACTGGTTGATCGTTAAAAAGGTTTGGCAGAAATAGTTTTTTGGTAGATGTTGAAGATTGATATTAAGGATGAAATAGACTATAACTTCAAGGAAAAATACTGGACAGACCAACTATTATGTTATTAAAAAGATATAAATAAGACTATGCGCACATTGAAAGATGTGCGCTTTTTGTTTTTTAAAATTTTACACAAACAAGTCAAAATAACTTTAATATAAAATGCAAAACAGATATTAGCATGTAATGAAAAAAATAAAAAATTAAAATTTTGCTAATTTTAGATAAATATTTACTAAAAAAATATTTGACTAGTCTGTATTTTTATTGTAAGATTTGGTCATTATTTGTGGTTCATTGACAATTTATTAAACAAGAAGCAATAAAACAAACTAGGAGGAAGAAATGTCTTTGAAATCTTATGTAACAATAGATGAGTACATGAAGGCAATCCAAAGAGGAGAAAGAAAATTTCAAAATGTTTTTCAAATTTTGGCTGACATGATTTTGTCTTATGAAATAAAAAAGGTTCAGGTTAATGGTAAGAGTTTGAATGATTACCAAATTTTTCGCCAAGGACCCAAGCATGTGGTTGGAGTATTTGAAGAGCTTAATAGCTTGGTGAGTTATATAATCGATGCTTCTCGAGGTGGATCACCAGCTGAAATGGCTTTTGTTTTGGTTGGTGAGCCAGGAAATGGCAAAACATTTTTGATTGAGTATCTGTGCGATCTGTATAGAAACCATTTACGTAAAATAGAAAATCAAAAATATACTTTTAGCTTTACTGGCTTGAAATCAATTGGCGGCTTTGGAGGAATCGAAACAATTCAATCGCAAACTTTTGAAGATCCTATGATCTTGATGCTAAATTTATTAGGACCTTCAGCTCGTGGTGACATGGGTCTTGAGTACATTGGAAAAACTTATGATTTTAGTGATGAACAGTTGACTAAAATTCAGATGAATTACCGAGCATTAGGTGCTTGCAGTGAGTATATTTTACAAAAACTACGAGAAGTCTATGATGGCGAACTGGCCAAAGTTTTAGATCATATAAGAATTATGCCTGTACCTGTTCTTGAAAGCACAGGCGTGCTTACAGGAAAATATCCAGCCAAGGATAAAATAACATCATCGGCAACTGATTTACTCGGAGAGGAATCAATACAGAGACTTTTGCATATTTCTGATACAGCCAATCCATATTTGTATGATCTGCGAAAAGGTGCTTTAGCAAGAGTAGCTGGTGGAGGGATTCATTTTTCTGATGAAATCTTCAAAAACAAGAAAGATCTCGTACAGGTTTATCTTGGTGTTATTCAGAATCGTTGCATAGAGCTTGATGGTTATAAATGGCCAATGGATACATTTATTATAGCTACTAGCAACAACTCAGAGTTCAATAGATTTTTGTCAGAAAAAGAAGAAGCGCCAATCATTGATCGATGTCGAATAGTTTATGTTGGTCATAATACCAACTACAAATTACAAAAAGAATTGACAACTTACGCAATTGGCAGAGAATCAAAAATTGCAATCTCGGGTGATTATTTACACGAAGACCCAAACTTGAATTATGCGGCTTCTATGATGGTGGTTTATTCGCGTTTACCTAAACATGGAAAATTGCGTCCCGAGGAAATGTTGAAATTGGCAGCTGGTGAAGTAGCTGGCGAAAAAAGTGTAAAGATTTTGGCTGAAGTTATCAATGATCTACAAAAGAATACTGACATAACCATGCGTTTTGGACAAAAGGGCATTGGTCAGAGAAATCTGGGACGGGCAATACAGCTCTTACTTGAAAGAGATGAAACCCAGACCGGTAAATGTATGTCTGCTTTAGTCTTTTTTGAAGTTATAGAATCGATTGTAATTGATTATGTTATTGAAAGCAGTGACAGAGCAAAATATTTGACAGACATAGCAAGAGCTAGATCAGCTTACAGGGATAGAGTAATGAGAGATCTCTTTAATGCTTACATGGACGATCCAAGTGCTATTAGAGTAAATGTCTTAGCTTATATAAATATGATCATCGGAATTGTAGCGGACTCGGTAGGTCCTGACAATATGTGGAAATATAAGGATCCTTATACGAGTGAGATAACATCTTTGAAAATTGATGAAAAATACATCGACAGTGTCGAGAATAATCTTGGTCTTGGCAATAGTCAGGACAAAAAAGAAAAGTTTCGTACAGAGATGAGGAAGATCTATGGTCAAAGAATTGGTATCAATCCCGAGTACGACTTCATGGACAATGAAGAGCTGGTTAAAGCTGTTTCTGAAGTAAGACTAAAATCTGATGTTGCAGGTTCAGGTAGTTTGGTTGGTGCGCTTGCCAATAGAACCCAGGAAGAAAATCAAGCACTTTATGATAGAGTACTGAAAACAATGAGAGAACAGCTTGGCTATTGTAAATCTTGCGCAGTAAAAACTATAGAATATTGCTGCAGTAAAGAAGAACAAGAAGGTCATTAAAAAAGCAGGGGCAATTTTTATTGCCCCTTTATTTTTTTGGAGGTTTTTATGAGCAAAGCCAAAATGACAAAGTCTGATTTATTGGCACTAGAGAAAGTCGAAAGAGACAGACTAAGAATCTACACTAGATCGATATTTGAATATTTTGATGCTAGGATCTTTGGTCAGCATTTTCCTGAAAATCCATTTTTGGCAATGGACCAACTTGATGAACTTTTGGAAAGAGACAGACAAAGAGAGAGAGACGGTTTTCCAAGAAAAATTCAGGTGGGAAAGATTATCAAGCCGGGTGGGGGAAGTGGAAATGATTCAGTGATAGTCGTCCCTCATACCGAGGAAGATAAGTTCAGGTATGATGATAGTTTTGAAGATAAAGAGATCGGCGGTAGTGGAGACCAAAAAGAAGGTGAAGTGATAGGCGAAAGGCCAATCGATGAAGAGGGGCAAGGTCAAGGTGAGCATAGTAATACCGGAGGAGATAGTCCTGGTGAGCATGGTATTGAGAAGAGAGCGTATGAACTCGGAAAGATATTGAGTGATGACTTGGAGCTACCTAATCTTGTGGAGAAGAATAAGAAATTTTATTCTTATAAATCTACTTACGAAATGACCGACATAAATAAGGGAAGCGGACAGATATTGGACAAACTAAGAACCATGACAAATATTGTTAAGGACAATATCGCTTTGGGTCGTTTGCACGCAAGTAATATAAAACCAGAAAATTTTTTGGTGAATCCGAAAAGCAAGGTGTATAAGGTGCTTTCCGAAGAGCGTATTTATGAATCAAAAGCAGTAGTGTTTTTTTTACGAGATTACTCTGCCTCAATGACAGGCCCCCCTACAGATGTGGTTTGCGCGATCCATATGATGCTCTACAGTTGTTTGGTTTATCTGTATGACGAGCAGGTGATCTCACGTTTCATCTTACATGACACAGAAGCAAAAGAAGCGTCTGATTTCAATGAGTATTATAACGCAAGTGTAGCTGGTGGTACCCAGGTTTCTAGTGCGTATGAGCTAGTAAATAAGATCGTTGAAGATGAGGGCCTTGAAAAAGATTATAATATTTATATTTTTCATGGCACTGACGGTGATGATTGGGATCAAAAAGGTGAATACGCTATTCCGGAAATTCAAAAAGCAATGGATTATGCCAATCGCATTGGCATAAGCATAGCTAGAAATGTTTATAGTAGCGGAGTAACTGAGATAGAAATCTATTTAGCAGAATCTGGTTTACTGGAAAAAAATGATGAGCTACTAATGGAGGCATTTGATGCCAATGAAGTAAGTGAAGAAATGATCAGAAATCATATAAGAAAAATACTCAGTCCTTAAATAGGAGGGTGTATGCAGTTAATAAGTCAAAAAACAAAAGCTATTATGGAGGAGTGTAAAATTCGAGCCAAAGACCAAGGGCTCCAATTTGATAAGGAAACACTTGAATTCGTAATAAGCAACCATGAGATGACAAGCTTGTCTGCAAAAAACATGATACCTTCTTTGTATGATTATTGGGTTCATGATGTAGATAAGACAAAAAGTAGCCGGTCTTATAAATTGTATCCAAGTAATCCTTATGAAACGGTCATAAATACCCGTCCGGCTATTTCATTTTATAATGATAATAATCCTGACTGGTTGAATGTTATGATCTTTTATCATGTACTTGGCCATATTGATTTTTTTCAAAATAATATTTTTTATGAAAGAACTCATCAAGGTGATTTTTGGGCCAAAGCTTTGGCTGACAAGAAGGTGATAAAACAACTCAGATTAGATCTGGGAGAGCGTAGTCGTTTTGTTGATTATGTGATTGAATGTGCTAGAAGTCTTGATAATGTGGTTGGTTTTTTTAGAAGTCTTGATCCTTATAGTGGGAGTGAAAGGTTTGTTTTTGGCGAAAAGCTTAATTATTTTTTTAATGATTTTTTGCCAAAAAGACTAAAAGAGCAAACAAACAAGACAAAAGAACTAATGGATCGTTATAATAATTTATTGAAAAAATGCGGTCCAGATAATGTGGAAATGATATTTTTTGACTCATTAGTAGGGGATTTTCCAGAGTTTGAGGAAAAGTACAAGAAGTATCTGCTTCACAAGTCCACCAAAAATGAAGATGTTTTAGAATATCTGCTTAACCATTCGCTTTTATTTCGTGATGCTAATAACGCCTGGATGAAAGATGTAATAAATATCGTTAGGGATACTTCATTGTATTTTTTTCCGCAAAAATTTACTAAGATCATGAATGAGGGCTGGGCAAGTTTTTGGCATCAGCGTTTGTTTATTCTCGACGATAGAATTCGCGGGCACGAGGTAGATTATGCTAAGTTAAATAGTGGTGTTATGCGAATGCCCAGACTTGGTCTTAATCCGTATGGCTTAGGTTGTTGTTTGTTTGAGTTTATAGAGAATATGGCCAATAAGGGTAGGTTTAGTTTTGATTATCAATATTGTGATGATGCAATTGAACGGAAAAAGTTTGATGATAAAAGCGGAAAGGGTCTGGACAAGATATTTGATATTAGACGTCATAAATGTGACACAACTTTTATTAATTATCTTTCCGAAAAAGACTATCAAGATTTTTGCAATCAACATAAATTGATGGTGGTAGCTAAAAGAATAGATTACGATAGAGCTAGGGAAGTATATTATGTTAAAAGTAGAAAAGGCGAGGATCATCGGCAAATGGTTTTTAATGCTTTGCTTAATGACCCAATTATTGAAGTCAATAGAAAGAAGACCAGAAAAGGCATACTTGCTTTAAATCAAAAATTTGAAGCCAAGCCATTGGATGAATCAAATATTCCTACGATGTTGTTTTACTTATCACATCTTTGGGGAGGTGACACTATTCAACTTTTTTCGTATAGGTTGGTCCCTCAATCTCGTGATAAATTAGCAGTGATAGGAAGAGAATCCCTTGATGAGCATATGGTCATTCGGATAAAACATCAATGGAGAAAAGGGAAGTACACAAAAGAAGAGGTGCAAAATGAATGATAAGTTAAGGGTATCTTTGGAAGTAGTTAAAAAGGGCTTAAGTGTTCAGGAAGGGACAAAGCCAATTACCTTTAATGAATTTTTGGAGAGATTGGCACTTAGACCGGAATTGCTTCTACGGAAAGCATCAAAGTATTTTGCTGATATGTTTTTTTCTAACATTGAAGCTAGTCCAGATGAGTATCTTGGCGACTCAGAGTCAATAAATTATATTGATTATGATATGACCAAGTTATTTACTGGAAATTCTATTGTTCCGTTTTTTCCTGATAGGCCGTTTAAGAACAGGTTAGTAAGAAGTATGAGTTTTTTGGAATCAAATTCTGGACAAAACGTGGTGTTTGTTTTTAAGGGTCCTCCTGGGTGTGGGAAAACCACATTTATCAATAATTTGCTTAAAAAAACAGAGGAATATTCTCTTAGTTCTGAAGGAGAAAGATACGAGGTCGTTTGGAGGCTTAAACCAGAATCTTTTGGCGGATATTCTGATGATTTTATTTATCGAGCAAAAAAGACAGGAAGGATATATGGTGATTTCAGGGAAGAGGTTTTGGAAATTCCTTGCCCTAGTCATTGTAATCCATTTCTTTTGATTTCACCTGAAAAACGAAAAGATTTTTTGAGAAATTTACTGTCTGCAAATGATTTTGAACGCATAAGTACCAATCACTCATTTCGTTGGTTGTTTCAAAAGAGCGCCTGTTCCATATGTGGCCAATTTCTTAAAGCCTTGAATATGAAGGTTGGTAATATGGACGAAATACTAGGAATGATCTATGTTCGTAGTTTTGTCATGAGTAGGAAATACGGAATCGGTATAAGTGTTTGGAATCCCGAAGACAAAGGCGAAAGCAGAGAGTTGATTGAGAATGCGGAAGCTCAGATGCTTTTAAATGCCTTGCTTAAAAACAGTAATCTAGTTAGGCTTGAATATCCTCGGTACTCTGACACGAACAACGGTGTGTATGTATTAATGGATGTCAAAGAGTATAATCTTAAACGTTTTACAGATCTGCATAGCATTCTTAGTGAAGGCTATTGCAAGGTGGGTAGTCGGGAAGAAGAGATTGATACTGTTTTCATTGCAGTTCTAAACCCAGAGAATGAAGTACTTGAGATCAGAGAACGGGAACCAGGATCAAGATCTACTTTTACAGATATTATGGAAAGTCATGACGAAGCCTTTGATGATCGCAAGATTGAAATTCCGATAAATTCAGTCTTGGTTTACAGAACAGAGATGGAGATACTCAAGGAAGTTTATGGTAAAGATGTTGAAAAGCGATTTTTACCCAGAGTATTTGAATCTTTTGCAAAGTATATTGTTTCGTGCAGACTAAACAATAAATCGCAGGCAATGCAAGAGTGGATTGAAAATAGAGATAGGTATCTTGATTATTGTGATGCTGATATGCTACTTCTTAAGATGGAAATCTATGATGGGCATATTCCTAATTGGTTGTCTGATGAGGACAGAAAGTCTTTTAACGCTAAGCTTAGAAGAAGATTGGTAGACGAATCTGCTGATGAAGGAATTGTCAATACGATTTCCACAAGAAAATCAATTAAGATGTTTCAGCAACTTTTGGAGGAAAACGCAAACACTGACAAGCTTGTTGATATGAAATTTTTAATTAAATTCATTAATAAGCAAGCCAGAAAAGTAGAAGAAGTAAATTTGAATCCTCCTGAAGGATTTCTTGATTCCTTGTTAAATCTTTATGATTTTTCCGTTATTCAAGAATTGCGCGAAGCAATGCATATGCGCAATCAAAAAGAAATTGAAAAAATTGTAAAGAATTATTTTTACGTTTTGAATTTTTTGGATGAAGAATTGGGCACTATTCCCGTTGAGGACAGGAGGGTGGAGAAAAATCCCTATACTCAAGAGGATTGTGAAATTGATGAGTCTACGCTTTCGAGAGTTGATGAGGTGATAAGAAGTGGCATAGGTAGCATTGCCATTACTTATAGAAGAATCGAAGATCATCGTCAATTTGTTAGTGACATGGCAAGGAGCGGGAACAAAATAGAAGAAACAGACATTTTTCAGCAAACCTTAAGACAATACGAGAAAGGACTTAAGGAAGATATATTGCTTCCACTTGAACAAAACAAAAATTATCGTAGGGCTTTTATTGATTGGAAAACGCCATCATTTGAATCATATGATAAGAAAATAAAGGAGGATATAAAAAGAATAGTAACTGTGCTTTGTAGGGATTTTGACTATACTGAAGCAGGAGCCTTGCAGGTGTGTTTATACGTAATCGACAAACAGTTGATTGAAAGGTATAAAAAAAAATAATAATATAGCGGCTTATGCAAATAAGCCGTTTTTTTTGTTGTTTGACAATTCATCAATATTATTATATTTTTATAATTGTATAAATGGTCTTTCGTATAAAAAAAGAAAAAGGAGGAAAAATGGAAGAATTACGGTTTGTTAATTTTATCTCTGGTGGAGGAACTACCAATTTGGAAGTTTTGAAAGCAGAGAAAAATAGTAACAATAATGGAGGCTTGGTCGGTCTGACCAAAACAGTTGCTATTATTGCAAGCTCCGAAGACGCAGCTGGCATTGATAAAGCGCTTGAGGCTGGATTTCCTGAAGAAAATATTCATGTAGTAAAACCTGAAAATAGTAATTTTACTTATCACCTAAATGTTTGTCTGCAATATTATGAGGCAAATTATTTTCATCAACTTGGTTGGATGCCTTTTACTCCTTCAGCACTCCTTAAGTATTTTAATGGTCTGAATCAGCATTTTGGTCCTGGTGGTAAAGGAATGTTTGGTGTAAGAAGGGCATATGTTCATTTGGAGTTCTGTAAACAAGTTGACAGAAAAGAGCCGGTGAGTATTTTCTGTCAGCGAGTTGCTAGAAAATATGATGAAGGAGCAGTAATCTCACTCAGGAAAGTGGATATTGATTTTAAGATGAGCCCTGAAGAGGTTTCTGAATTTTTGCTACCAATAGAACATGAGGTGCAGATAGAAGGTAGAGCAATGCTTTCCCGAGGAAACTTTGTAGACAAAGAAGTTCCGCGTTTAGCAAAAAATGAAAAGGAAATGAAGTTGCTCGAAAACTTAAAAAAAGAAGCAGTTAGGAAATATCCAAACACATAAAGAAAAAGCGGAAGATTTTATCTTCCGCTTTATTTAATATTCAAAATTTTAATTGTTTTTGTATTGCCTGATATTTTAAATTCGATAATATCATTTTTCTTTTTATGCATAATTGCTTGGCCAATGGGGGAATTGTGTGATATTACGTTTTTACTTGGATCAGTTTCGCTTGAACCTAGAATGGTGTAAGTTTTTTCTTTGTTGTCAATTAGAATTGTAACCGTAGAACCAAGTTCAACTTGATCACTTTTGTTTGTCTTGATTACATTTGCACGTTTCAAATGGTCTTCAATATCATCTATTCTTTTGTTTATTCCTCTAAGTCTTCCTTTGGCAATCTGGTAAGCAGCGTTTTCTGAAAAGTCGCCCATTAGAGCCAAACGCTTAACTTCTTTGATGGCTGGGGGCCTAAAGATTTTTTTAAGTTTTTCTAATTCAGTCATTAATTCATTGTACTTTTTTTCAGTAATATTAGGGTCTGGTTTTAGGTGAGAGTATTTGCCAAGTTTTCTTTGAGGAGTTCTCATGTGATAAAAATATATTAGCTTGATTAGATTTTATTTGATATAATACTTATATGATAAAGGAAAAAAGCATAAAAATAAAGGGCAAAGAAATAACCTATAAATTAAGAAAAAAAAGAGGCCTTAGGCGCATTACCTTGTCCGTTCATAGTGATGCCAGCGTATCTATTTCCACGCCTTTTTTTGTAAGTCAAAAAAGAGCAGAAGGTTTTTTGTTGGAAAAATCAGAGTGGTTAATTAGTAAAATAAGTTTCTATAACGAGATTAGAAAAAGAAGGAATATTTTTACGGGTTTTGGTGACTACAAAGATAAGAAAGAAGACGTTAGGAAAATTGTAGAAAAAAAATTAGAATATTATAATAGTATTTATAATTTTAAATACAACAAAATTTGCATAAGAAATCAAAGAAGTCGTTGGGGAAGTTGCTAAAGTGACAAGAATCTTAATTTTAATTATCGATTGATTTATCTTGATGATGAATTATTTGACTATGTAGTGGTGCATGAGTTATGCCATCTGAAGCAAATGAATCATTCAGAGAAGTTCTGGAAGCTTGTTTCGAAGGTTAAGCCTAATCATAAAGAGTTGAGAGTAAAATTAAAAGAAAAAGGAGTTGAGTTGTTTTAATAAAATTATAAATATTACACAAATTTTTAAATATTTAAAGAGTTGTATAAATTAATATGTTTCATCTAGAAGAAATAAAAAAAGTTTTGCAGGCTGAGCAGAAATTTCGTCTCAGGCAAGCCCTAAAAGCTATATATCAACAAGGAATTGAATCATGGGACGAGCTCAGTGTTTTTTCCAAGGATTTACGCGAGAAATTGAAAAAGGACATTTCTCTGGAAATAAAGGCAAAGAGCTACGAAACAAGCGATAAAAAAACTATCAAAGTAGTTTTTGATTTTGGTAAAAATATCGAGGCTGTTTTGATGTGTCACCAGGGAAGAAATACAGTCTGTGTTTCTACTCAGATCGGCTGTTCTATGGCTTGCGATTTTTGTTATAGTGGAAAATTTGGTTTAGAAAGAAATTTGAGTGAAGATGAAATAATTCTTCAGGTGCTTTATTTTAATCGTTTGTTAAAAAAGGAAAATTCTAGAGTTAGTAATGTTGTTTTTATGGGAATGGGGGAACCTTTTGCAAATTATAATAATGTTTTAGGAGCTATTAAAATATTAAATGACAAAGAATTATTTAATATTGGTGCTAGACATATTTCTGTTTCTACATCTGGACTTGTCCCAGGTATCAAAAAACTAGCCAAAGAAAAACTGCAAATAAATTTATCCGTTTCATTGCACGCATCAAGTGACGAAGTAAGAGATAAGATAATGCCAATAAATAAAACTTATAACATTGACACGCTTCTTGAAGCCACAAGAAATTATATCAAGCAAACTAGACGAAGAGTAATGATCGAGTATGTGATGTTAGCAGGAATAAATGATAGCCCAAAAGATGCTAATGAGTTGACTAAGCTTTTAAAAGAAAAGCTAGGAGACTTATTTTTTGTAAATATTATTAAATATAATTCAACCGGCGAATATGAATCAAGCCCTAAGAATAAAATTGAGGTTTTTAAGAGAATTTTAATAGATGAGGGCATAGATGTTGTTGAGAGATATAGGTTTGGTAAGGATATAAAAGCGGCTTGTGGACAACTAGCTAAAGAAGAAAATAAAAAATAAATATGTGGTACGTATATATTTTGGAGTGTAGTGATAAGACATATTATACTGGAATAGCAAAGGATCCAGAAAAGAGATTAAATGAACATAATCAAGAGAAGAGTGGAGCTAAATATACCAGGGCCAGGCGTCCAGTAAAAATGGTTTATAAGGCAAAATACAAAAATCGCTCTATGGCGCAAAAAGAAGAAATAAGAATAAAAAAATTAGCAAGAAAAGAAAAAAAATTATTAATTATTTAAAATTATGAAAAAATTATTTATTATCACAATCTTGGGGGGATTATTATTTTCTTCTGGTTTTGTTTTGGCAGGGAATGTGGGTACAGCCAATAGTGTGCGAGGCAACGCTATTTTTATTGATAGTTTAAATCAATTTTTAAATGTTAGTATCAATGCTCAGCAAAAAAAAGACGGCAGACCAACTCGAGGAAAATTTGTTGTTAAGTCTGAAGATAGGACTCTTGAGTTTGATGTCAAGAATATAATAGTAGCTGGTAGTAGAGCCAGAATAGCTCTTGTTTGTATTAAAGATAGCGATATTAATTCAAGGGAAGGGGAGTGGATAAGACTTTTTATAAATGATCTTGGAGATAGACAGGCAACTTTAGATGAAATTGCCTGGGAATGGGTAAGCGCAAGCGAAGCCATTGATTATGTGTATGCTGATACAGAGTTTAGTTTTGAGAGTCCAGTTCAAATAAAAGGAAATTTAAAAGTAACTAGTTTTTAGAGTCTTATGGGAAAAAATATAATTGAAGTAAAAAAATTAAGTAAAAAGTTCAAAGACTTCTTAGCAGTTGATGAGATAAGTTTTGAAGTTGGACAAGGAGAAATTTTTGCCTTTTTGGGACCAAATGGAGCAGGTAAAAGCACTAGTATCAAAATGCTTACTACTTTACTTCGACCAAGTGGTGGAGAGGTCAAAATAAATGGTTTTGATATTCTGAAAAACGAAAGAGATGTGCTAAGTTCTTTTGGAATAGTGTTTCAAGATCCAAGTGTTGATGGGGAATTAACTGCTTATGAAAATATGTATTTTCATGCTGTTTTGTATGGAGTGAAAAAAACTGAAAGAAAGAAGAAGATTCAGAGTTTGCTTGAAATGGTAGAGTTGATAGAAAAAAAAGATGTTTTAGTGAAGAATTTCTCTGGAGGCATGAAAAGGCGGCTGGAAATTGCTCGAGGTTTTCTGCATCATCCTGAAATAATCTTTTTAGATGAACCTACTCTTGGACTTGACCCGCAAACAAGAAATAAGATTTGGGACTATGTAAAGAAAATAAACAAAAATGAAGGAACAACAATATTTTTTACAACCCATTATATGGCGGAAGTAGAAAAAGTTGCTGATAGGGTAGCTATTATTGACAATGGAAAGATTATAAAGATTGGAACTGTGGAGGAGATAAACAATTTAACAGGAAAAAATAATTTAGAAGATTCTTTTCTTCATTTAACTGGCAAAAATATCAGAGAAGAGGGTGCAGAGCCAAGCGGAATGATGAGGAGAATGGCTAGAAGATAATATGTTTAATACGATTTATATTTTGTGGCTCAGACAAGTTAAGCGTTATATGAGGTCCAAGGCTAGACTGATCGGTTCTCTTGGTCAACCAGTGCTATTTTTGGTTGCTTTGGGTTACGGTTTTGGCCCTATGTACGCCCGAGCCGGAGAAGGGGATTACTTACAATTTTTAGCACCAGGGATAATCTTGATGAGCATATTGTTTACAGGAATGTTCAATGGCATTGAGATAATTTGGGACAAACAATTTGGATTTTTAAAGGAGACATTAGCAGCTCCAGTTTCAAGGTTTTCTATAGTACTAGGTAGAACTTTGGGTGGTGCGAGTGTTGCTTTAATGCAAGGTTTGATTGTGATGGGTATTGCTATGATTGTTGGTTTTAGACCGGATTCATTTATTTTAATAATTCCTGCAATACTAATTATGTTTTTAGTTGCTTTGATTTTTACAGCGCTTGGCACTGCTATTGCCTCAACTTTAGAAGATATGCACGGATTTCAATTGATTATGAATTTTTTGATTATGCCAACTTTTTTCTTGTCAGGAGCAATTTTTCCGTTAGAAGGTCTTCCTGGAGCAATATCAGTTATAACCAAAATCAATCCTTTAAGTTATGGAGTAGATGGTCTACGACAGACTTTAACTGGTCTCGGGATTCATTCCTATGATTTAAATTTGTTAATTTTATTATTTACTTTGATTATTTTTTTGAGTATTGGCTCCTATCTTTTTTCTCGTATTGAAGTATGATTTTTTATAAATACTATAAAAATAGGCCAGGCCTCCTGATGGAGACCTGGCCTTATTTTTTAAAAAAATCAAGAAGATCTTTTCAGATTTTTTTTATTTGTTTTAAAAATAATTTTTTCGAAAAATAAAAATAATAATAAAAGTTTTTGGTAAATAATTTAACTCTAATATTAAATAAAAAATAGCTTATATTGGTTTCTAGACCAGGTACCTTGCATAAAAAGGTACCATGTGCTATACTGTTTATAGTTAATTAAAAAAGTAATAGGGAATCAAAAAAATGAACAAGTGTAGTAAAGATGAAATTATAGAAAAATCATTTATCGCTATTTTGATTAGTGCTTATATTTTTACAATTTTTATCTAATGGACAAAACAACACAAAACGAAATAGAAAATACAAAAGCCCAGATGCGTAAAGGCATTCTGGAATTTTGTATTTTACTAATGATTGGTCAGGGAAAGATGTACGCCAGTAAAATCATAAAAGAATTAACCAAGGCTGATTTGATTGTGGTTGAAGGAACAATCTATCCACTACTAAATAGATTAAAAAGAGCAGGATTGCTTGATTATAGTTGGGAGGAGAGTAAGAGCGGTCCGCCAAGAAAATATTACACATTAACCAAAAAAGGCAGAGAGACCTTGGATGATTTAAGTAAAACTTGGGAGACTTTTAGTAATTCAATAAAAGGATTAGTTAAAAAGTTCAAATAATTAAAAATATGAATAAAACAATTACCGTAACATTAAATGGTCAAATATTTACTTTAGAGGAAGAAGCTTTTGATATTCTCCAGGTATATTTGGATGGTATAAAAAAGCATTTTTCTAAAAATGAAGACAAAGACGAAATTATCAAAGATATTGAAGCAAGTATTGCTGAAAAATTTATTGAGAAAATTTCATCAAAAAAACAAGTTGTAACCAAAACAGATGTGGAGAAAATTATTTCCATTCTTGGTGAAGCTGAGGAAATTATTGAGGAGGATAAAAAATTTCAAGATGATTTAAAAGAGGAAACAAATAGCCAGGAGAAGAATAATACAATCAAGAGATTGTATCGAGATGTTGATGATGTGGTAATCGCTGGTGTTTGTTCAGGTATTGCAGCATATTTTGGCATAGATCCTGTTTTTGTTCGTTTGATTTTTGCCTTATCTATTTTCTTTGGTGGATTTGGAATAATTGCTTATATAATTTTATGGATTGTAGTGCCTGAGGCAAAAACAGGAGTACAAAAATTGCAAATGCAAGGCGCTGAAGTAACATTAAAAAAAATTGAAGAAGTAGCTAAAGAAAAATCTGCTGAAATAAGAAAAAAAGTAAAGAAAGAGGGTTGGGCTAATGTTTTGCTCACACCGATAAATTTTGTATCAGAAATTTTACGAGCTATAATCAATTTCTTCCGTCATTTATTTCCAGTACTAGGATCAATAATTGGCTTTCTGATCAGTATGATTATGATTCTTTCAATTGTAGCTTATAGTATTTTTTCAGCGCTATTAATTGTGGGTAAAGACTCTGGTTTCATAAGATCAGATGTCCCTTTGGATCAAATAATTTCGAATCCTAGTTATTATTTAGCAGTTATTAGCTTGTTTCTGTTAGTTGTTATACCTTTGTTTTCTATTTTGATGCTTGGAGCAGCTATGCTTAGAAGGAAAAATGTATTTTCATTTGTTAGTAGCTCTGTCATGGTAGGTCTGTGGATGGTTTCTTTGGTTGTTTTTAGTGCCATAGCTATTGATGTTTCACCTCGAATTGAAGATGCAATGAAGAATTGGCAAGATGTTGAAATAAGTCAAATGAACATCGATTTAGATAATTTTGACAGAATATACATTTCTGATAATTTTAGAGCTGAGATTCGTGAAGCAAAAGATTTTTCAATTATTGCCAAAGGAAGAGAAGTTGATTTGGAACGTTTAGCATATGAAATTGACAGAGGACAATTGCAATTATATAGAGAAGAAGATAGTGGCATATGTTTAGCTTGTTTTGATAATTCTATCGATTTCGAGATCTCTGCCCCACATATAAATGAAATAGTAGCCAATAACACAAGTGAAGTTGTCGTGTATGGATTTAATCCAGATACGATGAGAATAAAATTAAACAATAGTAGCAAGGCCGATGTATTAACAAATGCTTCAAGAGTAGAGTCGGAGGTAAATGGTGCAAGTTGGTTAAGCTTGGACGGAAGCTCAAAAAACGTTGAAATAGAGCTAAGCGGAGTTTCAAAACTAAATATTGGAGACATGAATTTGGATGTTTTGCGTCTTGACTTAGATGGAGCTAGTCGAGCAGAGCTTGTAGGATACGCTGAAAATGTTGATTTGTCAGCAAGTGGATCTTCGAAAATATTTGCTTTTACAATGCCCATGAAATTTGTTAGTGTTGATGCTAGTGGAGCATCAAAAATAGAACTAGATGTTAGAGAGAAGTTGTACACAAGTAGCTCAGAGGCAGCAAGTATAAAATATCGAGGCAGTGCTGATTTAGAAATTGTGAATGATGGGGAGACAGTCAATATCGAGCCGATGTATTTTAACGTAATTAATGGTGATGAGCTTGATGAAAACGCAAAGATAAATATTGAAACATATTAAATGTTTTTAATATATGGAATCCAAAAAAAGCAGTTCTTTTTCGAACTGTTTTTTGTTCTTGAAAAAAAGGCTTTAAAGTTGTATGATGAAAGGTATTAGTATTAAAAACAAATATGAAAATTGGGAATTATTTATTATTATTTTTTAGTCTTTTTTTGCTTAGCTCTTGTTCTGAAACAGTTTCT
Organism: Candidatus Parcubacteria bacterium; assembly: GCA_002869165.1. GTDB lineage: Bacteria > Patescibacteriota > Patescibacteriia > Patescibacteriales > UBA12075 > BM705. The sequence continues at coordinate 157,432 of PKTK01000001.1, forward strand.
TTTGAAGCAGGAGATATCAAGGATGATTTTTGTGGAGTACATTTAAATTATCAGTATTGTAAGTGTGCATTTCATAATGATTTTTGTGATCAGATTGCTATGAGCAAAAAAGAGGCAAAAAAGTATGTAAATGAGCAGTATGATAAATGGCTAGAAACTGAATTGGCAGATTTTGAAAAAACTTGCACTGAGGACAATGGAATATTTGAGAATAAAAAATGTAAATATTGCGGAGAAGATGAACTTGCTAGTGAAGGAAAATGCATAAGCCAGGCAGATGTCTTAATCGAAGAAGATGGGATAATAAGTGAGGAAGGAGATGAGGGTGAGTGTAAGTATGATAGTGATTGTAAGCCAATCTGTGAAGGTAATACAATGTGGAAGATGGGATGTAACCCCAGGCTTAATATGTGCGAAAAGACTTTTGATACGAACTGCCGTTCCAATTCCGAAAGTTTTGGTGATATGATATTTTCAATGGTTTGTTCTGGAGGCGAGTGCGTTAGAGACTTGGCAGCAGTTGATAATAAAAGACAAGAACTAGAGGAGAAGAAGAAAAAAGCATCAGACTCTTTGAAAGATCTAAATAAAAAAAGAGATGATTTAAATGTGGTAATGCTCGAAAGTAATAAAAATTGTTTGAATGGCATTGCAGATATGACTAATGTAGCTATTGTGGAATTTGCTACCAGGGTTGCAAGTATATCAACTGGCGGGGTTCCAGATCTAGCGTCAGTTAGCGTTGATTATGTTAATGATGCTTTGAATCGCTTGGGAGCATATGCAAACGGAGAACCTGAAGAAGAGGAAAAAAAGCTAAAACCTGATGAATATATAAAAATAAATTGTGATTTATATAAATATTTTTCCGAAGAACTAGCTAGTACTGACCAGGAGCTTGATGAACTTTTAGAAGAAGCAAAGTCGGCTGAAGCTAGTTTGGAGCTTTTACCTAGTTAATATGAAAACTAGACTAATGATGATAGTGTTTTTATTTATAGCTTATTTGGTTATTTTGACGGGGCATATGATATTGTATTTTTTCTTGTCCCGTTCTTTTTTTGTGTCTAATCCTGAGGCTAGAATAAATTTGGCAATCATACTATTGGCTCTTTCAATGACTTTTCTTATATCATCAGTATTAGTTCATTTGTATAGTAGTTTTTTGACTAGGATTTTTTATACAATTTCAGGTCTTTGGCTTGGTCTCATGCTAAATCTAATAATAGCATTTAGTTTTTCTTTTTTTGTATATTATTTTTTGTCATTTCTCCCTTTTAATCTTTCCTTGAAAATGTTTTCTATTGTCTCAGTTTTATTGGCTTTGCTGTTTTCTATTTATGGTGTTTATAATGTTTATAATATCAAGATAGAGGAGGTGAATATAAGTCGAGGTACGTGGCCGGAAGTTTGGAAAGATAAAAATGTTGTTTTTTTGAGTGATGTTCATCTTGGCGAGACTTTGGGTGAGAGTTTTTTGGAAAGGTTAATTTTAAAAATAAATAGCCTTGATCCGAATATTGTTTTGATTGGAGGAGATCTTTTTGATGGTATCGATGGCCACTTGGAAGAGTTTTCTAAATTGATTGATAAAATCGAAGCAAGAGAGGGGATATATTTCGTTAGTGGAAATCATGAAACTTATATGAGAGGAGTTGATTATTCGACAGAGCTTAAAAAAACAAAAGTACATATCCTTGAAGATGAGCTAATTGAAATAGATGGAGTGCAGATTGTTGGTATATCATATCCTGAAATGCATGGACTGAAGAATATGACAGAAACACTAAATTTAATAAATTCATACAAAAAAGAAATACCAAGTATTTTGCTTTTTCATGAACCAAAAAATATTGGAGCAATGAAGGAGGCAGGAATAAATTTGATGTTATCAGGTCATACTCACAAGGGACAAATGTGGCCATTTGGATTTGTTACGAAGTATTTATTTAAAGGAGCTGATTATGGCTTGCTAGAAAAAGATGATTTTTCAATATATACATCAAGCGGTGCTGGTGTTTGGGGCCCTAATATGAGAACAAGCGGAAAAAGTGAGATAGTAAAAATTATTTTTAATTAAATGATTTTAGATGAAGGAAAAATTGAAAAAATAAGCGATGAAGAGCTGGTTTCTAAAGTTTTGGAAAACGAGGATTATTTTTTGTATCTAATGAGAAGGTATGAAACGAAATTATTGGCCTATATTTTACGTATATCAAGTAATAACAGTGAAGAAGCCGAGGATATTTTGCAAGATGTTTTTATTAAGGTGTACAAAAATTTAAATAATTTTGATACAAATCTTAAATTTTCATCTTGGATTTATCGTATAACTCATAATGAAGTAATAAGTAAATACAGAAAAAATAAAAAAATATTGCAATTTTCTGATCAAGAATTAAAAGACGAGATTTTCAATAGAATTGTTGATGATTTTGATGTAAAAGAAAAAGTAGACAATGATATACTTCGTAATAAGTTACTTAAAAATATTGATTTGCTAGATGAAAAATATAGGAACGTTTTGGTATTAAAGTATTTTGAAGATAAAGAGTATGCAGAGATATCTTATATTTTAGAAAAACCAGTTGGTTCTGTTGCTACTCTTTTGTATAGAGCAAAAAAGGAGTTAGCAAATTTGCTGCATCAAGATGATTTTAAAAAATAATATGACAAAAATTGATATAAGCAAAAAAGCTTTAGAAAAAATAAAATCAAGTCGTATCAAGCCTCGCGCTAAGTGGAAGTTTTTACTTACTGAAAATTTGTTTATACTTCTTGAAATAGTGCTTGTTTTATTTACTGCTTTGTTTTTTGCTGTTACTATTAATCAACTCATTTATAGTGATTGGGATTTTTATGGCTATATAAATGGAAATTTATTTTATTATATTCTACAAGTTTTTCCATATTTTTGGTTTTTCTTTTTATTGTTGTTTTTTGTTTTAACATATTTGAATTTTAAAAATTTGAGAAGATCGTATAGATACAGCACTTACATAGTGCTTGGAACTTTTGTTTTTGTAGTGTTTAGTGCAGGCTATATTCTGTACACTATAGGCTATGCAAAAAAAATTGATTTAACATTGATAGATAAATCAGAAATGTATTGTAATCATGTGAACAAGAGGCTAAACACCTGGAACCAGGCTGATAAGGGAATGATTGCTGGTAGGGTGATTGAGAATAAAGACAATTTTTTCATCATGCATGATCTTGAGGGGAATGTTTGGAATATTGTGTATGGCGATAGTTTATTGTTTGACAGGGAAGTTATAAACGAGGGAATGCCAATTCGGTTAGTGGGGGGCTTTGAAGAAAAGTTCAAAAATCTTGAACATAATATTTTAATAGCCAAAGAATTGATGCAGGAGGATTATCTGAATATAAAGTATTTTGATTTTGACAATCTAATTAATTCATTTTGTTTTTCTGATGATGACTGTAGTTTATCATTTGATTTTGCTATCCAGTCCAGGTGCCCATTCGATTCAGTTTGCATTAACCATACCTGTGAAACAGTTTGCCCGATTATGAATTTAAATAGCAGTGAAGGGTGTAGTGATGTTACAGAATGTGATTGTGCTTCTTATTTGGCAACAGACAAAAAGGATTGTATTTGTGAGAATGAGAGGTGTTTGGTGGTGGTTGATGAAGTTAAGAATTAAGAATTAAGAATTAAGAATTAAGAATTAAGAATTAAGAATTAAGAATAACCTCTTTTAATTGTCATTCCCGGCTGGAGTTGTGAGCGAATGCGAGCAACGGAAGGGAAGGGAATCTCGTGAATTGTTTTGGAACTTTATGCGTTTTATTCAGACCTCCGACGTCTCTGAGACGTCGGAGGTCTTTCGTTCGTGTTATCCTTTTGTTGCTCTTGTCTGCTATATATTTATGTGAGGTGAAGACAAACAAAAAAAGACCTTTTTTAAGATGGTCTTTTTTTGTGGTAGGGCTTATTTTAATCCGTATTTTTTGATATTATCATTAGCGATTTGTTGAATGTATTTGATCTGCTCTTTAGCAAGTTTGTTGTTTTCCAGTAAATGCTTGAATCTGCCTTGGGCCTTTAGATAGTTGTCAACTTTTGGTGTTTTGGTTGGTACTTTCATTACATTTGTTAATTCACCATTTTCGTATTCTAATAAGGGATAAAGGCCGGTTTGAGCAGCTAATTTTCCGATTTGCAGAGTCTGGTCAGGCGGAAATTTCCAACCAGGTACACAAGGGACCATGATTTGAATATAACTTGGGCCTGGGGTTTCAATGGCTTTTTTAACCTTAGCTTTGATATCTTCTAGATAGCCTACAGTGGTTTGAGCAACATAATTTAGTCTATGTGCTAAAGCGATAGCTACAATATCTTTTTTTCTAAGGTGTGAACCAATTGCATCAATGGATTTACCACTTCCAGATGGAGTAGTAGTGGTTGATGATCCCCAGGGAGTGGCAGTGGATGCTTGCATACCAGTATTGGCATAGGCTTCATTATCATAGCAAACGTAAGTAATATCTTCACCTCTTTCCCACATACCAGAAATTAACCCGAAGCCAATGTCAAATGTTCCACCATCACCGCCTTGGGCTAGTACTCTGGTCTTTTTTCCTTTGACTCCCTTAGAGTCAAGAGCAGCACGTACTCCAGAAGCAACCGCTGCAGCGTTTTCAAATAGTGAGTGTATCCAAGGTACGCCCCATGAACTTTCAGGATATGGAGAAGTGGTTACCTCAAGACAGCCTGTACCATTGGCTATAACTGTATTTGGCCCCATAGCTTCGATCACGGTACGAGCAGCAATCAGCTGACCACAACCCGCACAAGCTCTATGACCTGAGGCAAGTAAATGTTTTTTTGATTTAGGTTTTGTAGTTGTTGGCATAATATCTTTAATTTAAAAATTTATAATTTATAATTTGTAAACAATAATTAAATTTTTAAAATTTAAGAAATTATTAATTAAAAATTGTTTAAAAATTATAAATTAAAAATTATAAATTTAACTGGCTGGTATTATTTTTTTAATATCTTTTATATCTTTAATTTTATCAAATTGTCCTTTGAAGCTAGAAGCATCAAGTATTTCTATTAGAATCGGTACACCTGTTTTTGACATGTGAATTATAATATTACCTATTTCGCGCGCATAGGATATTTCCCCCTTAGCAAGTTCTAGACATATAATATTGGCCTCTGGATCGTAAATCATATTATTTAATAAGCACTAAATTCTAATATCTAAATTCTAAATAATATCAAAATTCAAAATACAAATGTTTGAAACTTTAGATATTTGTGTTTTGAATTTGTTTAGAGTTTAGAATTTAGTGCTTAGAGTTTTTACTTTACTGGATAAAAAGTAACTACTTTTTTTAAATTACCGTGTTTCTGGTACACCACTTTGATGTTATCTTTTTTAGCTGATAAGTATTTACCTTTTTTACTGATCTTGTCAGGCATATTCAAACAATCCTCAATTTCCTCACGCCGAAAAAACACCTTGTATTTATTCAATAGTTCAAACTTTTCTTCTGCGTATTTTGTGTAGTGGATCATATTAGTGTGTAGTGTCCATGCAAACTTTTTTTACTGGATCGCAATACATTTGACTTGGACAACTATCAGAATTTTTACATTTCCTGTCCGTTTCTGTTGGAGGATGAATATCGTAGTAACCTAGTTCCTTGTCATCTCCTATTGCATTAACTTTTTCCAAATTTAAATCTTTAAATTTTACCAAATCGGGGTTAACGATCCAAAGTAAAGTATAGGAAAACATAGCTAAGGCTAGACCAGTTAGTGCAGCAATTATCCAGTCTTTAGCACCAGAAATCCTGGAAGCATTCCCCATGGAAGTTATCCAAATCAGACCATTTATCATGATTATTACTGTGGCTATGATACCAACTACTCCAATAGCATACTGATAAATTGATTTTATATACTTTGCTATTGAGCTCGTGTCAGCCTTGGGTATAAAACTTGAACTTGTATTACCACCGCTTGAGTTATTTGCTTGATTAGCAAGTTCAGCTTTTTTTTTATCACAATCTTCTTTATTAAGGGCGAATACTGTACCATTTATATTACAATAAGTATTAATCTGGTTGTTGTTATTTTGGTTGGATGAGTCGTTACTTTCATTACTAGTATCACTGGTAACATCTGCGCTATCAGGTAGAGATGAGCCGTTATCTTCATTAGATGTGTTGTCACTAGAATCATCACTAGAATCAGGGTCCCCAGTATCCCAAGTATAGCCAGCAGCTTCGCAAGTAAGTTGAGTCCAGTTTGTTTCTGGCCCCCTGGGTGTGCCGCAATAAGCTGCTAGGACAGGTAAAAAGGGGGTAAAAGTAATATAGATTAGCAAAGATAAAAATAATGCCAATTTGAAATGTGGTATCCTGTTTTTGTTTATAATTTTCATAGTGATTGTATTGTGAATCTATTTTATTTGTTAATAAATTTCATCTTATCACCTGGTTTTTTAATTTCTACTAATATTTTATCAATCATTTTCTTGGTTATATCTTTTCCGCCTAGACCCACTATGAATGACTGAACTTTGGCCAGGGTTTCATTCTTGGCAGTGGCTTTCATGTCTAGAGCTAGAGGTCCGTCAGTGGCGCCTAGGGAAACGGCCTTTTCAAGAACTGCTACGAATTTGGCCTTTTGGATGATTTTCAAGACTTCTTTTTCAGGGAAAGGACGGAAAGTTTTGATTTTGAGTACTCCAACTGAGTTGATGTTGAGCTTGGCTTTGAGTCCAGCGTTGTTTTCTATTTCATCAACAGCATCTTTGACTGTACCGACTAGTGAGCCCATAGCTACCAAAACTGTTGTTGGGTTCTTTGGTCCATAATATTCTATCAGGGCATTGTTAACCTGAGCTTTCTTTTCTGACTGTTTAATAACTTCAGGAATTGCTTGTTTTAGGTTTTCGTATTCTCGTTTTAGAACTTTTTGGGAATCAACTAAGGCATCATGCAATTCTTCACGAATTTCCATGTAGTATGCTGGGGCTGCAAAAGCACCAAAACTTGCAGGATTGTCAGTATCTAGGAAGGCGCCTTTGGCTGGTTTGTAGTCAGGTAGATAGTTTTTGACCTGATTTGTACTTGGTACAGAAACTCCTTCATAAGTATGAGTTAATACAAAGCCATCAACATTTACCATTACTGGCAATCCAACTTGCTCAGAAACTTTGTAGGCTAGTAGATGTTGCTCAACAGCTTCTTGATGATTTTCAGCAAAAAGTATTATCCAGCCAGCGTCACGGATAGACATTGCATCTTGATGATCATTCCAGATAGTAATAGGAGCTGATACACCACGATTAGCACAGGTAAGAACTACCGGTAGTCTCATACCAGCAATATTGTATAAAACCTCAGTCATTAGTAGTATCCCTTGGGAGCTGGTAGCAGTGTAGACTCGAACACCAGTAGCTGATGAACCAGCCACGATTGAAGCAGCAGCAAATTCGCTTTCAGCTCTAACGTATGTATATTTAGCTTTGTCATCAGCTTTAAATTTGGCTAGATCCTCCACAATATGTGTTTGTGGAGTTATTGGATATGCTGAAATCACAGCCGGATTGATATTTTTTATTGTCTGGGCAATAGCTTGTGAGCCCTCAAGTATTTGTCTCATATTTTATTCATTTAAACATATAAACATGTAAGCATGTAAACATTTTTATTTGGTTATTATTTTAATGATTTAATTAATTTCCAGAGCATTGCTCCTATTTCATCAGACAATTTTGCAATTTCTTGATATTCTTTGTTTGAGAAATAATTTTCAATAAAAGTAAAATGTAATAAATACTTTGATTCTTTCAGTGATCCGTATGAAATTTTCCAAAAGTATTTTTTTGTTTTGCTTTGCTTTGCTCTCTTGCAAATCCTTCAATATAATTTAGTATCACAGATAGAGAGCTTCTTCTAAGTTGTGATGTACTTCCAAACTGTTCTTCTTTTGGAAATTTTTTTGTTATTTTATAAACATCATGGGCATATTTATCCATTTTTTCTTTTAGACTAATTTGAAAATCATTCATGTTTAAATGTTTATATGCTTACATGTTTATATGATTACTTTTTCTCTAGCTTCATTTTAATAGCTTTTACTGGGCATTCGGTGGCGCAGACTCCACAACCTTTGCAGTAGTCGTAGTCGGTGACTGGTTTTTGGCTGGCTTTATTTTTTTGCATCACTATGCATGATTCAGGGCAGGCTTTGGCGCAGGTGCCACAACCAATGCATTTTTTATAATCAGTTTCCGGGATATAAGTGCGCCATGAACCGGTTTTGTTATTTAATGTTGAAGCAGCTTTGCTTGTTATGTCCATATTTGTATATTGATAAATAATTATTTTTGTCATCTCCCTGCCTGCCGGCAGGCAGGGTAGCAGAGCAGAGCAGAGAGATTCCTTAAACGTGGTATTAGTTTAAACTGAGATATTCCCAAGACCAAGGGATTCCTCACCTCCGGTTCGGAATGGCAAGACTTTATGAATTAAATGCCTTAGTAACAGCTTTGATATTTTTTTCAACCAAAGACTTATCTTTTCCAGCGAACTTTTGTTTGATGGCTTTGGTGAGCCCCTCTAGACTTATAAGATTGTTTATTTTGGCTAAGGTGCCAAGGATGACTGTGTTAACAATATTCTTTCCTAAAATATCAAGAGCGATATTTGTGGCATCAATTACATAAATATTTTCCAGATCAAAGTTTATTCCCAGTTGGTCCTTAGGAAGACTTGAATTAACTATAAGAATCGTGTCTTTGTGACAACCTTGAGCAAGGTCAACAGTTCCGATCAGGGTAGGGTCTTGTACGATTAGCGCATCAGGCTTGTAGACGTGTTCTCTGGTTCTGATAGGTTTGTCATCAATTCGAGCGTAAGCTTGTATGGGCGCACCAGTTCGCTCAACTCCAAAATGAGGAAAGGCTTGGGATTCGTGACCATCATTAAAAGCGGCAATTGCGATGAGTTCAGCTGCAGTCACTACACCCTGACCACCACGACCGTGAATTCTAATTTGATACATATTATTTACAGGCTACGAAAATACGAATCTCCACTATTTGGCGGAACGAATTTACAAATCAGCTTATAACGAACACATTAAAATTATTCGTAAATTCGTACTGATTCGTATTTTCGTAGCCTAAGTATTATTCGATGATTAGTTTTTCGTAACCAATTAAATTATTTATTTTAAATGATTAATTATAGTGTCAAAATCTTCATCAGAGATAGTTCCTTTGATGACTTGGCCATTAATAAACCAAATAGGCGTGCCTAAGTTGTGAACACCAAGTTTTTGAGCATCATCAAAATCTTGTTGGATTTTGGGGATATATTTTTTTGAATCAAAACATGATCCAAATTTTTCCATATCAACTCCGACTTGTTTAGCAAGAGTATATATTTCTTGTTTCTCCTTGACTCCTTGTTTTATAAAGAGTTTGTCATGCATTTGCCAAAATAACTCCTGCTCACCAGCACATCTTGCTGCCAGGGCCAGATCAAGTGAATAATCATGTACAATCGGTAGATCTCTCCAGATGTATTTTACCTTGTCATTATATAATGTACTTATCTCTCTGATCTTTTGAAATGAAGCTTTGCAGTAAGGACAGGAAAAATCAGCAAATTCAACTATTACAATCTGAGCATCATCGGCACCTATAGAGTGATTACTACCATCTCCTAAAATTAACTTTTCCGCATCCAAAATGTTTTCTTCAAGTCCTGGACTTAACAGGGTTTTTTCCAGTTTACTTGATTCTAAAAATGTATTCAGTACCAACGAAGCTAGAAATATCAGAAATATTATAAAAAAAGCTTTGGAAAAAAATTTAAAAAAGGCCAATAATGATTGTTTGGAATTATTTGTCATTGGCTGTTTATTATTCTATAATAAATATAAGAATAATTTTTATATTATAATATAAATTATAACATTTTTTTATGAATAGGCCAAATTTTGACAATCTAGAAAAAGATGTTTTGAAAAAAAGCCAAAAAAGGGATAAAAAAGGAAAAAAAACAATGAAGGTAAGTGGTGTTAAAGTAAAGAATTTGCAAAGAATTATTAAGGAAAAATAAACTGTTAAATGGTTAAATTGTTAAGTTATTAGCAATTTAGCCATTTAACAATTTATTATTTTATATGAAAAAATATTTTTTTATTTGTCTATTTTTATTCTTATTTGCTTTCTCAGTTAGCGCTGAAGAAGTTAGTGATTTTCGTCAGGAAATTTCTTTAGAGCGTGATGCTAGTTTTGTAGTAACCGAAACTATCACTTATGATTTTGGTGATTTAGAAAAACACGGTATTTATCGAGATATTATTTATAAATACAATTCACAATTAGGTAGATATAAATTGGATTTGAAAGTGTTAAGTGTAAAAGATGACAAAGGTAATGATTGGAATTACCAGATTATCAATGATGGGGACTATAGGAGAGTGAAAATTGGAGATGCTAATAAATTAGTTAGTGGCAAGCAAGTATATGTTATTGAGTATCAAGTCAAGAAAGGAATTACTTTCTTTGAAGATCATGATGAATTGTATTGGAATGTGACTGGACAAAAATGGGAGGCGCTTATCAGACAATCGGTAGCTACGGTTGTTTTACCTGAGTTACTTGAAGAAAGCCAGCTTGATTTTAGTTGTTATTCTGGTGCTGTAGTATCGAATTCAGAGTGTGTGTCCAAACGTTTTTCTTATGAAGGGGCTGGCATGGTCAAAGAGGCGGTTTTTATAGATGACGTTATTCAAACTGGGAATGGCTTCACTATAGTTATGAGTTTTCCCAAAGGGTATATAGAAGAGCCAAGTTTTATTGATAAGGTATTTTCATTTGCATGGAGTAATTGGATAATAATTCTGCCTTTATTTGTTCTTTTCTTTATGTACAAGATATGGCAAAGCAAGGGGAAAGATCCAATCGGTAGAACTACAATTGTAGCAGAGTTTGATGCTCCGGACAAGCTAAGTCCTATGGAAGTTGGGACTTTAGTTGATGAACATGCAGGTAAGGCAGAATTTAGTGCGCAAATTATTTATCTTGCCATCAAGGGTTATATCAAAATTATTCAAGATGAAAAAGGTAAATTCTTTAAGACTAAGGATTATGTGCTGTTAAAAATAAAAGATAGTAGTGATCTTCCGAAATTAGAAAAATTATTTATTGATAAAATATTTTCTAGAGATTATCTGGAAACAAACCAAGAAGTATTAGATAAAACTAGTTCACAAATTGATACAGACTATGATATCAAAATGGTTCGTATGTCAAAATTGAAGAATAAGTTTTACAATGAATTTCAGAGTCTTAAAAAAACTAGCTATGAGGTATTGGTTGAGAAAGGTTATTTTTCCAGAAATCCAAATTCCACCAGAGCTTTTTATACAGTATTTGGAGTACTTTTGATTCCTACTTTATACTTTCTAGCTCCTATGCTTGGACCAATTGCTATTGTCAGTATAATAATTTCATCTTTGATCATTATTGTTTTTGCCCAACTTATGCCTCAGAAAACTAGAAAAGGGAGCGTAGCTAGAGATCATATTCTTGGTTTAAAAAGATATTTGGAAGTCGCAGAAAAGGACAGATTGGAATTTCATAATGCCCCAGAAAAAAATCCCAAGGTTTTTGAGAAGTTACTTCCATTTGCCATGGCACTGGGAGTAGAGAAAAAATGGGCCAAACAATTTGAAGACATTTACAGTGGGCAAAATCCAAATTGGTATACTGGAAATACTCATGCATTTTCTGCTTTAGCTTTGACGGATTCTATTTCAAGTTTTTCAAGCTTTACTAGTTCAAGTATGACTAGCACAGCTAGCTCGGGTGGTTCAGGCTTTTCAGGTGGCGGAGTTGGAGGAGGCTTTGGTGGTGGAGGAGGAGGATCGTGGTAGTTCAATTAAAAATTAAGAATTAAAAATTAAAAGTATTGCATGGAAGATAATGTTATCAAGAAAAAGTCTTTTGATTTTTCTGTTAGAATAGTAAAGGGGTATAAATATTTAACTACTAAAAAACGAGAGTTTGTTTTGTCAAAACAGTTATTACGAAGTGGTACCTCAATAGGAGCAAATATCGAAGAAGCAATAGGCGGTCAATCAAGAAAAGATTTTATTTCGAAATTTTCAATAGCATATAAAGAAGCCAGAGAGAGTAAATATTGGATAAGACTTTTAAGGGAAGTAAATTATTTAACTGAAGAGCAGGCAGAATCATTGCTTGATGATTGTGATGAAATATGTAAAATAATTTCAAGCATATTAATAAGCAGTAAAAACAAAGATAATTGAAATTTTAAGAACTGAGAATTAATTCTTAATTTTTAATTCTTAATTTTTAATTCTTTTTTATGAAATTAATATCTTGGAACATAAATGGTATACGAGCTGTTATCAAAAAAGGTTTACTTGATTATTTGAAAAAAGAAAAGGCAGAGGTTTTTTGTTTTCAGGAGATCAAAATTGCCGAAGTAGCACGTATTAAGGAAGGACTAGAATTTTCAGATTGGCAGGAGTTTTGGAACTCAGCTGAACGGCCTGGTTACTCTGGGACTTTGACTTTGGTTAAGAAGGGGATTAAGGTAGGTTATTTGCACAAATTAAAATGGGATGATGAAGGGCGCATTCAGGCACTTGAGTTTGAAAAATTTATTTTGGTCAATGTTTATTTTCCCAATGCTAATCACGAGCTAAGCAGATTGGAGTTTAAAATGAAATTCAATGACAAATTACTTGCTTATTTAAAAAAGCTTGAAAAGAAAAAGCCAGTAATAATTTGTGGTGATTATAATGTAGCTCATGAGGAAATAGATCTAGCTAGGCCAAAGGAGAATGTAGGCAATCCAGGTTTTACAGATGAGGAGAGAGCATGGATGAATAAGTTTTTGGACAAAGGTTTTACGGATACATTCAGATACAAACATCCAGATAGTATTAAATATTCATGGTGGAGCTATCGAGCAGGAGCTAGAGCCAGGAATGTTGGCTGGAGGATTGACTATTTTTGTGTATCTAGTAGTATAAAAAACAAAATAAAAAAAGCATATATTCAAAATGATGTTTTGGGCTCTGATCATTGTCCTGTAGGAATTGAAATGTGATTTCAAAAAGGAGGAGAAAAAATGCTGGGAATATTTGTTGAGGTTCATAAAGGCTGTGAAGGGATATTCCTTCTGAACGAAAGAGACGAAATAGTATGCTCGTTTTGCAGTGTTCATCTGCATTACTGTCCAGAATGTGGCAAAAAAATGTACCTTGAAAAGCATTTGATGGCTGGTAGATGTGCGTGTGGAACGTATTATAATCCTGTGGATTTCAAAGTGATTGAATTCAGCTCTAATGATGAAGACAAATATTTTAATCACCCAGTCCCAACTTAAAAAAACAAAAAGGCTTGAAAAAAAAGTTCAAGCCTTTTTTATTTAGTACGTATTATAGGGTATTCTAATTTTTAAGGTGAAAAATTTTATTACCGAAAGTTTGCATTTTTGGTGGTTTTAGGCTAAAATAATAAGCGTTTTTTAATTAGATTAGTAAAAATTTATGGATAAATATAACCCAAATAAAATTGAGTCGAAATGGCAGGAAAAATGGGCTCGCGATAAGGAATATGTAAGAAAAGAGAATGAAAGAGAAAAGTATTATATGCTTGATATGTTTCCCTATCCATCAGGGGATGGTCTTCATATGGGGCATACCGAATCATATACTGCATCAGACATTATTTATAGATATAAGAGGTTAAATGGTTTTAATGTTTTACACCCACAGGGCTTTGACTCTTTTGGTTTACCGGCTGAGAATTATGCTATTAAAACTGGTGTGCATCCAAAAGTTACTACAGAGAAAAATGCTGCTAATTATATTGTACAGATGAAGATGCTTGGACTTGGGCATGACTTGGAAAATATGGTTTATACTTCAAGACCAGATTATTACAGATGGACACAATTTTTGTTCGCCAAGTTTTTTGAGGGAGGTTTGGTAGAGCGCAAGACCGATACAATTAATTGGTGTCCGAGTTGTAATACTGGCATTGCTAACGAGCAAGTAGAGGACTCTAAATGTGAGCGTTGTGGTACAGAGATTGAACAGAAAGAAATTCCTGGCTGGTTTTTTAAGATTACTGATTTCGCAGATGAATTGATTGAAGGCTTAGATAAAATTGACTGGCCAGAGCATACAAAGAAGAATCAGCGGAATTGGATTGGGAAAAGTGAAGGAGCGAAGATAAAATTCTCTGTCATTCCTGGCAAGCGAAGCGAGGGAAAGGAATCTCGTGAAGAAGAGTCTCTTGAAGTTTTTACTACTCGACCGGATACGCTTTTTGGCGCAACTTATATGGTGATAGCACCTGAGCATCAACTGATTGCAAATACTAAACAACAAATAACAAATTACAAAGAAGTTGAGGAATATATTCAGAAAGCAAAAAATAAGACTGAGATGGAGAGGCAGGAGAATAAAGAAAAGACTGGGATAAAGATTGAGGGCCTTAAGGCAATTAATCCTGCAACAAATGAGGAGATACCTATTTTTGTGGCTGACTATGTTCTCGGGGGCTATGGTACAGGTGCGATTATGGCTGTACCAGCTCATGATGCTAGAGATTATGAGTTTGCAATTAAGTTTAATCTGCCTATTAAACAAGTGGTGGCACCTTTTTGGCAAGCAGAGAATGACTGGTATGACGCTGTACGAGAGGATTTGGAAACTGTTGAGCGAAGACTGGTTTATGCTTTGGTTAAAAATCCAAAAGACAATAAAGTTTTACTTTTAAAATGGCCTGGATATAATACCCATACATTTATAGTTGGGGGAGTAGAAGAAGGGGAAGATCTTGTAGAGGCTGCTCGAAGAGAAGTCCTGGAAGAGACGGGTTATAAAAATTTAAAATTGATCAAGGAATATAATGATGAGGTGCATGTTAAATATTGCGCAGTTCATAAGAATCAAAATAGATATGCCATGGCCAAATGTATTCAATTTGAACTAGAAGATGAAGAAAGAACAAAAGTGAGTGATGATGAAAAAGCTAAACATGAAGCTCTTTGGGTGACTGAAGAAGAGGCTGAAAAACTGCTTGAATACAAAAATTTTACATATTTTTGGCAGATGTACAAAAAAGGAGAAGAAGTCTTTGTGGGTAATGGAAATATTATTAATTCAGGAGATTTTAATGGTTTAGATGTAACTGAAGCTAAAGAAAAAATAACCAAATTTGTAGGTGGTGAAATGACAGCGACTTATCGTTTGCGTGATTGGTCTATGTCTCGGCAGAGGTATTGGGGTGCTCCCATTCCTATAGTTTATTCACCAGAAGGCGAAGCTAAGTATGTTGGGGATGAGAATTTGCCCTGGCTGTTGCCTGAAGATGTTGATTTTGTGCCAACTGGTGAGTCGCCACTTAAACTTTCAAAAGAGTTACTCGAGCGAACTGAAAAAATCTTTGGTAAAGGATGGACTCCAGAAGTTGATACTATGGATACCTTTGTTTGTTCTTCTTGGTATTTTTTGCGCTATCCCGATACAAAGAATGAACAAGAGTATTGTTCAGAAGAGAAATTGAAGGATTGGTTGCCGGTTGATTTTTATATTGGTGGTCCTGAGCATACCTATATGCACCTTCTATATGCAAGGTTTTGGGTCAAGGCTATGCACAGGCTTGGCATGATAGATTTTGACGAGCCTTTTATGAAGCTTCGCCATCAGGGTATGGTCCTTGATAAGCAAGGTGTTAAAATGAGTAAGTCAAAGGGGAATGTAGTAAACCCAAATGATATGGTGAGCCAGTTCGGCGCTGATGCCACTCGTTTATATATGATGTTTGCAGGTCCCCTGGAAGATGATGTGATGTGGAATGAGGAAGGAGTGAAAGGTGTTTATCGTTTTTTAGAGAAAACTTGGAAAGTTTTTAATGAAATTGAAATGATTGATTGTGGACCTGATTGTAGGGGGGTTGATGAAGCTATTCTAGGCCTTTACCATAAGACAATTAAAAAGGTTACAGATGATATTGAAAATATTAGTTTCAATACAGCAATTTCAGCGATGATGATATTTGTTAATGAATGTTTGAAACAGGAAAAATTACCAGCTCCTGCCATGAAAAACTTTTTAATTTTATTATCTCCATACGCTCCTCATATTACCGAAGAATTGTGGGTAAAAATGGGAGGAAAGGGTAGCATATTTAATGCTAAGTGGCCAAAGTATGATGAGGCAATGTTGAAAGACGAGCTGATCAAAATTGTTGTACAGGTGAATGGGAAGCTTCGTGATACTTTGGAGGTGGATGCAGATATTTAAGAAGAAGAGATTAAAAAGCTTGCTTTAGAGTCTGAGAAGGTTGAGAAATGGACTGCTGGCAAGGAGATTAAGAAAGTTATATATGTGAAGGGGAAGTTGGTAAGCGTGGTTGTGTAGTTTTATAAAATGTATAGACTACAAAAATACTTGGGCTACGAAAATACGAATCTATACGAATTTACGAATAATTTTGATATGTTCGTGATGAACAGATTCGTAAATTCGTACTTATTCGTATTTTTGTAGCCTAAAGATGTATGAAAAATATAGTTACAATTGGTGGAGGGACAGGTAGTTTTACTTTGCTTAATGGGCTCAAGAACTACAATGTTGATATTTCAGCGATTGTAACCATGGCCGATGATGGTGGTTCTACTGGTATTTTGCGAGATGAATTGGGCGTTTTACCTCCCGGAGATGTCAGACAATGCCTGGTAGCTTTGTCTGAGTCTAGCGATACTTTGAGGAGGCTTATGAATTATCGTTTTGAGAAAGGTGGTTTAAAAGGGCATAATTTTGGTAATTTACTGCTTTCTACGCTTGAGATGACTGAAGGTAGTTTTTTTGATGGTTTGCAGGTTGCTTCGAAAATATTAAACATCAAAGGCAAAGTAGTTCCTGTGAGTGAATCAAAGATGCATTTAGCAATCGAACTCAAAAATAACCAAGTAATGAATGGTGAATCTAACCTAGATGATTCAGAGGAAATTCGCAAAATTGGAGTGAAAAAGGTTTATTTAAGCCCAAGAGTTAAAACTAGTAAGTTGGCAATTGAAACAATTCATTCAGCTGACTTGATAGTAATAGGACCAGGAGATCACTACGGTTCGATTGTGCCTAACTTAATAACTGATGGAATAAGTTCAGCTATAGAAAAATCAAAAGCTAAGCTTGTCTATGTTTGTAATCTGACAAACAAAAAAGGACAAACTGACGATTTTGATAAGGATGATTATGTTCGGTCTATTAATTCATACTTTGGAAGAGATGTTGTAGATTATTGTTTGGTTCCTACAGGTACAGCTCCAAAGGAATTGGTGGAGAGGTATGAAAGGAAAGAAGGCGAGGGTTCGGTAATTGATTTTAAAGATATAAAAAAGAAGAACAGGTCATACAAAATAATAAAAGCCAAAATATTAAAATCAAATAAGGAAAAAAATCGCAGACTTTTTTCAGTCGGGCATTCATCGTTTATTAGACATGATAGTGTTTTGCTAGCTAAGGCAGTTATTGAGATATTGGAAAGCTTGGAAGGGCAGGTAATAAAGGAGGTAATTTAAATTTATATATAACACAACAAAAAAGAGCCCCTGGTTCTTTTTTTGTTTTTTTCTTATGTTATTCCCGGCTGGAGCTACTTAATCCTTAGGCATAAACTCCGAGTAGGGGAAGGGGATCTTGTCAGTTCTAATCTTTGCGAGATTCCCTTCCCTGTCTGCCGGCAGGCAGGCCTCCCTTCGGTCGCCGGGAATGACAGAAGGTGTTATGTGATACATGTTGTATGATATGTGAAAAACGTGTTATAATAAATTTATTATTAACAATAAGACAAAGAGGAAATGAAAATAAAATATTTCAAAGGTAGAGTCTCGAGAGGCTTTTTTTCTATATTTGCAACCAGAATTGTTTTGCGTATTTCAATGGGTTTACTTTGCATGTTTTTGCCAATTTTTTTATACAATTTTTTTAATGAAAATATATTTTTAGTTTTTGCTTATTATTTTGTTGGTTATTTTTTGTACGCGTCTTCAATTGCAATCGCTTGTCAGTTTTTAAATAAAATTGGACTCAGATTATCACTTAGAATTTCAGTGGTTATTGGGGCGGTTTATTATTTGTTTTTGTATTTTTTTGATATTTTTTCTCGTATCGAAGTTTTTTCTCTACAAAACAAGACGCTGTTATGGTTGATCGTTTTGATAATTGTTACTCAGGTCATACAGAGATCCTTGTATTGGGTACCACTCAATACTGATATGGCCAAGTTCACAAACAAAACAAATAGAGCCAGGCAGGTTAGTTTATTGGAAGCTGCTACTCTGGTTTTGGGAGCAGTTACACCTCTTATTTCTGGTATAATTTTGACTTATTATCAGTATGATGCTTTATTCTCTATTGCTTTGGTAATTTATTTAATAGCCCTGATCCCACTTATGTTTTTGCCAAGAACCAGAGAGAAATATACTTGGACTTACAAGAAAACATGGAAGGAATTCTTTTCAAAAGAGCGACGCGGAGCCATGCTTGCGTATGCTGGTGATGGAGCTGAGGCTGTAGTTGGTGCAGTGATTTGGCCGATCTTTATTTTTGAACTACTTGATGGTAATTATTTTGAAGTAGGTGCTTTGTCATCTTTGATTGTTATTTTTACTATAATTCTTCAGTTAATGATTGGTGGATATGCTGATAAGGGCAGTAAGAAGAAAATGCTTCACTGGGGGAGCGCTTTGTATGCCTTAGGATGGATTATCAAGATATTCATAGTCACGGCTTTTCATATTTTTATAGTTTCTGCTTATCATAATTTAATGAAGATAATTGCTCGTACTCCATTCAATGCTCTTAGTTATGAAAAAGCAGCTGATGAAGGTCATTATGTAGATGAGTACACAGCTTTGCATGAAATGGCAGTTAACTATGGAAAAACAGCTATGATTGTCCTATCTTCTATTTTGGTTTGCTTTTTTTCACTTGAATGGACCTTTATTTTGGCAGCCCTTGCTTCGTTGGTAATGAATTTCATTACTCAAACTCAGGTAAAAAAAACAGGCAGAAAAAGTATATAGAACTAAAAAACAAGACACAAGAACACAAGATACAAACAAATTAGAAATTAAAATAACCAAACATTAAAAATATGTTTGGTTATTTGTTTTTTGGATATTTTAATATGCTTGTATTTTGTGTGTTCTTGTAATTCGAGTTCTTTTTTACAGATTAGAATATTTCCAAACTGTTAATTATTTCATCAAATATATCTTTGTGTGTAGTGTGACTACCAGCACTTGATAGATTAAAGATTATCATTTGCTTATCACTTAGTTTTAGATAAACATTATAGTCTTTCATGTCTATTTCTTTGTAGTAGAATACCTCTTCTAAAGCATCAAAATTATTGATTTGTTTGATTGTGCTTTTTTCTTTGGTAGCACCATCTTTATTCGTGCCAATAAACTTCTTTAGTTCAATAATTTCTTTACTGTTAATAAACGACACAACCATCATTGCCTTTCTTTCTTTAAAAATATCATCTTCGTAATTTCTGATAGTTATTGCTTTATTTTCGCCATAAACTTCTTCGATTTTCCAGGTGTTAGGATAGGTAATGCTAAAATCATTTTCAGAATCAGTGTATTTATTTTTTGAAGAGCTAACAGCTTGAGTGTTTAAGCTAGCTGTATTGGCTTGTTCTCCGTATTTTTCAATCTTTTCAAGATCAGTATTGGTTATTCCAAGACCTGTTTGTCTCATAATGTTAAAAGCATCACTTGGTCTACCTAGGAAATACCTTTCATTGTTATAAGGATTAACATACCAGGCTTCTCCGTTCTGTTCAGCTTGAATGAGGATGCGACCAGCTTGTTTTTTGGTGAAGTCATTATCATAATTCAAAGCACTGTTATTACCCGGATTGTAGCCAGCTTGAAGTTCGGCTAGATCATTGTAGCCGTCTCCATCAGTGTCTTGTTTGGTTTTGTCAGTATTGATAGCGTCTTCAAGCAAATCAGGTAGACCATCGCTATCTGTGTCTATGCCGTTTAGACTCTGGGTGTTGATCTTGATCTTTTTAATATCTTCATTGGTTATGCCTATTCCTAGATATTTCATAAGACTGAAGGCATCAGCAGGACGACCCATGTAGTGTCTTTTTTTAGTGGTTGGACTTACATACCAAGCCTCACCATTTTCTTCAACTTGCAGGAGGATTTTACCTTCAAGTCTACTAGTTATAGTGTCATCGGCCTTGATAAAAGAAGTGTAATATAAAAAAGAAAAAACTAATAAAAGCAGTATTATAAATAGATTTTTTGTGTGTTTCATATAATTATTTTAAATTTGTATTTACCATCCACCTGATTATCCACCCCCACCATATTGTCCACCTTCGCCTTCAATGGAGCTGCCTGTAGTACCACTTCCACTATCATCATCTTGTATTAATGACCCAATACCTGATCCAATCATGGAACCGATAGAAGAGCCACTCCCACCTCCACCTCCACTATTTTGTATTGACCAAATATTATAAACTGGACTATAGACAAACAAATGGTTACTAGGCGCATAGCCAAAGACAACTGAGCCGACCATGAATCCACCTCCTCCAGGAGGTTGAAATGCAGGTGTTTTACATGCATAAAAGGTAGAGTTAGCGTTTGTGCCAAATATTGGCGCTATTATGTCTTGGTCCCAAGCGCCACAACCACAAAGAGAACAAGCTGAACAGGTATAATAATTAGTGCAAGTTGCTATTGGTATTTGTGCAGCCACTATGCCGACAAAGATTTGCATACCAGAAGCTTTTACATTTACTTGATAGGCTGAAAACAAAGATACTGATACTAGGGTAAAAATCCAAATTGACCAGTGAATTTTTTTTTCTAAAAGTTTTTTCATGGTTTTATTATAACACAAAAACCACATAACACATAGCCCATATCACATAACACAAAAATAGACTTGTAGCCTGTTATAAGAAAATAGTTATTAAGTGATATGTATTGAACCAACACTACCAAATGTGTTATAATATACTTACAAATAATAAAATTGTGAATAATTTAAATAAAGAAAAACTGATAATATTTTTATTAGCTGTACCTTTGTGTATAATGCCGATTTTTTTGTATTTTTTGAATAATACTTTTAGTGCCTCAGCAGAGGACGAATACAACACAGAAACTATTTATGAGTGTAGAGAATGTAGTGATTGTAATTGTCGGGATTCTGGAAAAAAATTAATTTCTTTTAAGGGTCCTGATGCTGACTGTGAATCTTATCAAAGTGAAGACGATAGGATGAGTTGTTATTTTAAAAACTCTCATGCCTCTTATGTTTGTCCCGATCTAGAGGATAGTGGAGCCTTGGAAGATTGCTATGAAAAATACAAAGGATCCACTTTTAATTATTATCAGGGTGGGCCAGGCACTTTGGTGGCTAATCAATCGGTTACATCTAATGGTAGTAGAGCTTATTTTACTGGTTATGATTGTAATGGTGAACATGTTATCAGGACGGGAGCTGAAGAACCTAATAATAGTGTTGTTACCCTGCGTGAAGGAAGTAGGGATGTGGAGTATGGAGGTGATGTAAATATAAATGGAAGCCTGATTCTTGAGTCTGAACAGGGTGGAGTTTACTTTGGTTCAGATGTGGATTATAGTTACGATGATTTGGGGCATGGTTTACGTGGGCAAACTATCACTAATTATGAAAATCTTAATGGACTTAATTTAAATAGATGCCTGGATTTAAAAGTAATAGCAAACCATAATCATCTCATGACTATTCCAGGAAAAGAAAGAACAGGTGGAGATGCGCCTAACGTTGGTTTGGAGATAGAGACTGGTCTGGAAGTAAATGGAGACTTGAAGGCACAGTTCATGTGGATGCAGGGACGTTTTCTTCGTTGGTCAGAACCTATTCGGGGTAATTGGATATTGTATTATAATAGCCCAGCAGTAGAACCTCCAGGCTGTACATTGCCAGATTATGAACGAGATACGCCAGTAACTGAAACCCCAGCCCTAGTTGGCACTGGAGAACCAGGGCCAGGTGGCTATGGAGCTACTAGCGGTGAGAGCGACGGAGGTGGTCAGACAGACGGTGAAGGAGATAGTGAAGGAGACAGTGGAGAAAACAGCGAAACTGAAGTAGACGATGAGTCAGGAGGACCAGGTGGAGTATAATTTTTAAAAAGAAATAAATATTTATTAAAACATGGATAGTATTTCCAAAAAAAGAATATTCTTAGCTTTACTGCCATTGATAATTTTTAATTTTATCTTTGCTTTGGATATTTTTGTTTTCAAAAAGTCTGCTTGGTCACAAGTGCATGATCCGTATGAATGGGATGAAAATGAAAGGCTTTATACTTCTACCAAGTCACAAACAGTAAGTTCAAATGGCCAGCCTCTTTTTTCTTATGAAGGACAAGACGCTAATTGTTGGGAATATGAGAAAGCTTGGCAAAGAGATCAGTGTTTAAATGAGCATCCATACGGCGGACAAGGTACAATGATTATGGAAGGTAATTTGGAAATAACCAATGCTCAAGCTTTATATTTGAATGGTTATGATAGTGCTGGCTATAATTGGCTTATGTCAAGTTCCACTGAAGTAATGGGAAATGCTCTCGCAACCCAAAGAGACAATACTGAAATTACCCATGGCAATCACATGTTAGCTGATGGTTCTATGACAGGAGGTTCAATTGGTTTTACATCTGCTGATGCTACGGTCTCTTTTGTGCCAGGCGAAGCTGATGCTGCTTTAGTTGAGATAGGCGAGGTTATTGATAAGGTTGTTTATTCTACTATTATAGATGATCAGCAGGTAAATGCTTTACAGATTCTTGAAAAGGGTATTTGTGGTATGTGTGATGGCAGGTGTGGTGCAGGATTTACAGGAAGGGGCTATACTTTTGTCTCTGAAGAGGGCATACAAGTTAAAGGAACGGTAAAAGTTAATCAGCAAATGAGACACTGTGGTTCACAGGCAGAATGTCAGGAAAAGTGCTGTCGAGAACTTCAGTATTTAACTGATGATACATATGATAATTTTATTGGCGATCCCTGTAATTCTGCACAGGGTTTTGACCCTTGGTGTATTAACGAAACCCCACCTGAAAATTGTTATGCTCATGACTATAGTGCTAGACCTGAGTGCACATATTGCTATCCCCAGCCATATATGCATTACACCGAAGTAGGAGCAAATCTAGATTCTGTATACGAGACAGATGGTAATGGAAATAGAGTTAGAAGAGGTAGCGAGGAATAAATTGGTTTGCAAATTATTGTATAAAGAGATTATTTAGCTTAAAAACAGTTTAACAAAATAATGAAAAAAATAATTTCACAATATATTTTTTATTATTCGGCGATGTTTGTGGCCGGTGTTTTTGTATTTAGTAGTTTGTCGTTAATTCATAGTCAATCAAATTGCGGTTCAAATATATCATTTTTTAAAAGCTTGATAAATTATGCCTACGCGAATCCCTACGCTTCTGACCAACGAGGATCTTGTCAAATAGAGTATGAAACATATGAGCTGTCCGGTTCTTATGTTCAAGTTCCGCTTCATGGAAATTCTGAACAAAGTCAAGATTTTGAAGGATATGATGTGTATGAATATTTTTATCCTGCCAATCCGGAAAAAAATGATGACAAACGGAAGAAACTCTATTCGTTTAATGGAAATGGAAGTGTTGAGATGGGAGGAAATATTGTGGTTCGAGGAGAAAGAACAAGTCTTTATAATGAATTTGATAATGGTAATATCGGTATTGCCAGCTATGATGAAGATGGGTCTGGCGAAAGATCAAATGTTACACATTCTATTCAAACAAGTCCGCGCAGTAACGATGTTACATTGAGTGGAAATGCCAGGATAAATGGTACTTGGCAAAGTGAGGAGACAACTGGAGGATTAGGTCCGAGTGTATTTTTTGATTTGAATTCATCACGACTTGAAATGCAGGACAATCATTATCTTGCTGGCGCTAGAAAAGATGCTATCATAGAAACTTCACTTAAGAGTAGTCAATCAGAGTATGTTTGGATAGAACACCTGTCTGACCCAACTGTAAAAGTCAAACAACTCAGTAATGCTAGAGCCATGGCTTTTAAAGACCCTGCTGTGTATATATCAGATATGGGGAATAGAGCAATTGTGGGTTATGATTTGAATACAGAGACTTATATATCACTTGGCAAAAGAGATTGGAATTGGTCTATTGAAGGGGTGGCAATTGATGATGACCGGTATCTATATTTATCTGATACTGCTATGAATACTATTGTTAAGACAAAAATAACTGGTGAAGGCTGGGAAGAATCTTACAAGGATCTAGATGATTATCAGTCTAGGCTTTTTCTTGATGGATCAGAAGAGTTTATAGCTAGAGGTATGATTGAGAGCTACGCTAGAGAAGCTGAAATAAGTGATTGCGGTTATAATAAACATGATGTAAGCATTTCAAGTTCTCGAAATTATATTGACATAGATCCTGAAACCAAAAGACCTCTTATGAGCACTTCAACTGATTGTGTATTTGGTGAAGCTTGTTTTTCTTTTAATGGCAGAGAACATATTCAGATGTCTGATCATGCTGCTTGGAATTTTGAAGAAGACTTTTTTACTTTTGATTTGTGGGTAAGATTTGATTCTCTTGAGAGAACTATGGCTTTGGTATCCCATCCTGGATCATATCTTTTCGAATGGAAGCCAGAGTCAGGCAATATGTCACAATCAGTCCTTAGCTTCACATTTATTAATAGCGATAGAAATGAAAGTGATGATAGCTTCACTTCTCAGAGTTTTCAGGAGAACTGGCTACCAGAAGTAGGAGAGTGGTATAATCTGGCAATAGTTAGACGGGAAGATAATACCTTGACCATGATGGTGGACGGTGAACAGCTGGGTCCTAGTGTTCCAATTACCGGTTCTCTTAGGAATGGGGTAGGAGAATTTGAAATTGGAGGTTATATTAATGGCAAAGAGCTTGATGGAGCCATGGATAATATCAGGGTAGCTCGGGGTGATACTCAATGGGAGGTTGATTATTCTTTTAGATATCAGTTTGATGATCCTATGGGTCTTATAGTTGTTAAAGAAGGAGGAAAAGATTATTTATATGTAGCTGACTCGGGTAATTCAAGAATAGTAAAAATCTCTACTGATTTTACAGAGTGGTGGACTTTTGGTGAAAAAGGTAGTGATATATATCAATTTGATCACCCAACTGATATTTATTATTACGCTGGTTATTTTTATATTACTGATGCAGGGAATTCAAGAGTTATTAAAACTAATCTAGCTCAAATGCAAAAGTATTTTAAAGGTGAGGTAAGCGGAAGTTGGGAAGTGATTTATTCCAGTGATAGCCCTGATCTTCACAGTATTTATGTTGATGCCGATGGTTATGCAATTACTGATGCTTACAATGGCATGATTATAACTAGTAAT
Organism: Candidatus Parcubacteria bacterium; assembly: GCA_002869165.1. Taxonomy (GTDB): domain Bacteria; phylum Patescibacteriota; class Patescibacteriia; order Patescibacteriales; family UBA12075; genus BM705. The sequence goes on from PKTK01000001.1 coordinate 182,975, forward strand.
GGGGTGGTAGGAAGTAAAAATGCTTGGGATAAACTTTTTGAATTTACCGCTCCTGTTGATATAGCTAGAAGAGATAATGGAAATTATCTGATACTAGACGGAACTAGCAATACAGACTTTACTACTCATGTGGAGCAGAGGACTATGGATAGTTATGGAACTGCACAAAGAGAAGGCTTGAATACCAGGTTTTATTCAGGCGGAGTAATGGTCTATCGAGCGTATTTCGAAACTGCTGTTGCCATGCTTAAGGGAGATGAGTGGAGGAGATGGATAGCGGATGATATTCATTTAGGAATCTCTCATTGTCCAGAAATTCCTAATAGTACAGCAAATTTTGGTGGTTGTAACGGCGGACTGTTTACAGGAGAAGGTGCTAATGTTAGTTGCAGTATTCCTTCTGAATGTGTGGGGCAGTGGGATTGGGAGGTTTATTGGCCAACTTGTGTACATTATGTCCCTACTATGAAAAGGGTGAGTGTTTGTACAGGGACTAATGGCGATGGTTCATGTGCAAGCTATGAAAATGATTGCTATACATACTGTGAGCCAGTCGAGGAGGAATGCCATGTAGGTTTTGCCGTTTGGCATGAGTTTGTGGAAAGTGGCCCTCCGGAATATGCTCCAACCCGACCCGATGTTCCGCTTGAGAGTGCGCCAAATCCAGTTGGTAGTCATTTGTTTTTACCAGATCCTTCTTTTTCATTTTCTGGTAGTTTTTCTAATGATTTCTGGACAGCAGTTGAAGGTTTGAACCCAAGTAGAGAAAATATCCCAACTGTAGTAAATAGATTGAATGGCATGGGCTATGATGCGAGTATTTATGAAGAACCAAGCACATATTGTCCAAACGGAGGTTGTGTTTATGACAAGATATTCGTAAATGGCCAAAGATACGATATTTTGGTAGTTGAGTCAGTAGTTCCTAAATGGAACAGCCCTTTTCCTAGATAAAATGATGAATTTATTAGATAGAACTAAAAAAATATGTCAGGAGGAGCAAATCAAACCAAGCAGGAATAAGGGCCAGAATTTTTTAATAGATGATAGTTATTATGATGAAATAATAAGAGCAAGTAACTTACAAAATACCGATGTGGTTTTGGAAGTTGGCCCAGGGCTGGGGTTCCTGACAGAAAAAATAGCTAAAAAGTCGGCTAAGCTGATTACAGTTGAATTAGATGAAACAATTCAAGACTATATTAAAAGGAAGAAAAATAAAGAAAAAATTGAAAATCTTGAACTTGTTAGGAAAAATATCTTAGATTTGGAACCTGAGGTAAAGTACAATAAGATAATTGCAAACTTACCTTATAATATCACTTCTAGATTTTTACAAATCTTTCTTTCCACTAGAGCAAGGCCGGATTTTTTTGTTTTAATGCTTCAAAAAGAGGTTGTGGATAGAATCTGTGCCAAACCTGGTAAAATGAGTTTATTGGGGATATCTGTTCAGTATTTTTCCTCTCCTGAGCTTATCTGTAATGTTCCTAAAAATGTTTTTTGGCCTGAGCCAAAAGTGGATAGTGCTGTTGTGAAGCTAGTTTGTAATAAAGAAGCTTTTGTAGAAAAAATGAAGCCAATTGAAAAAGAGTTTTTTCGCCTTGTAAAAATAGGCTTTTCTAGCAAAAGAAAGATGCTTAAGAACAATTTGACCAGTGGTTATCAAATAAGCCAAAAACAAGCAGAAGAGTATATTATAAAATCAGGTCTAGATGCAAAAGTCAGAGCACAGGAACTGAGTCTAGAAAATTGGCTTAAATTACTTGGAAGTTTTTAAAAAAAATGTTATAATATTAATATAATTATAAACACATTAAGTGTCATTCTGAGTGTTAGCGAAGAATCTCTTTTTATATTAGGAAATATGATATTTTTTGCTTGCGTTTAGAATAAAAAAACTTAAGTTTTCCCCATGCAACAAGAGAATAACACAAGGAATGAATACGAGGGTCAGGTACCAGAGGATTTTTCTATTGGTCGCGCTGAATACAACCCGAATAAACTTCATGAATTAGACAAAAGCCAAAAAATTGCGGTGGTAATTTTGGCTTTTTTTGCTTTTTTTGTAGTTGGTCTTTGGTTTACCCAAGCCAAAAAAGGCCTAATGGGTAATAAAGCCAGTACTACAGCAACAAGCGAATGTACAAGTGGAACTTGCTCTAATAATTCAAGCGTACAAGATACCTTAAAAGATACTGATAAGGATGGCTTAACAGATTATAATGAATTGAATTTTTATAATACTTCTCCGTATTTAGAAGATACTGATAGTGATGGCTATAATGATAAATATGAAATTGATAATAACACCGATCCAAATTGCCCGCAAGGTAATAATTGTACAGCCATCGAAGCTGAAACAGTGTCTGAAAATAATGTTTTGGAACCCGTGGACATGGGAGAACTTCCTAGTAATACACCCAGCGATGTTACTAGTCAGATCAATTCAGCTCAAACTATTCTCGAGGGCAGTAGTGATGCCTCTAGTTTGCGACAGTTTTTGCTTGATGCTGGCATGGATCCGGCTGTATTGAATCAAATAAGCGATGAGGAACTAATGACAAGCTATCAAGATGTTTTACAAGGTTGATAATTATTTTGGCTATATTGGCCATTTTAAAATATGATTTTTAAAAAGTTTACAATTAAATTTTTAATAGTAAGTGTTTTATTATTTAGTTTTGTTTTTGCTGGTAGTTCACGGGCTGTAGGAATGGAAGTTATGGTTGGCGATAAGACTCATATAGGTACCACCATCGCACAGATGGGGAAAGATGTGGCAAATTGGGCTAAAGACTATTCCTATCAGCTGTATGAATGGACAAGAGATGAAGGTATAGCCCTGGCTTACAAGAAGGCAGTGGGTTATTTTTTAAAGCAGTTAGCTTATGATGCGGCTACATACTTAGCAACCGGTGACAAGGGACAGGATTCTATGTTTTACACTGAGAATTGGGGGGATTATTTAAGCAATGTAGGAGATAATGCAGTTGGTCATTTTTTGGAAGAACTCGGTCAAAGTGGAACCGCCAAGTTTAATCTTTGTAATCCAGGAATTGATATTACAGCTAAGATCGGTTTAGGTATCGCTGAAACAAAGAATCCTGACGAACCTGACTGTACATTTACTGAAATGAAAAATAATTGGGAATCAGAACTAGAAAGAGATGATTTTTTGCAACGTTTTGGTAGTATGTTTGAACCTGAATCAAATGACTTTGGTATAGCTCTTTCCCTTCATATGGAAGCAATGGAAGTAGAAATAGCTGAAAAGGAGGCAGCTACTTTAACCAGAGATGTAAATGATGGATTTAAAGATGTGACAGAAGGTATTAGTGGAGCTATCAAGACTCCTGGGGCGGTTATTAGAGATTATACAAATGATGTGATTGAAAAATCGGGTGAGAATTATTTTACATACACTGGTCATATTTTGGCTGACGCGATTGATGTTTTTACCACCACACTTACAGGCAAGCTACTTGAGGAGTGGTTGCGAAAGGGATTGGCTAGATCAAGCGAAGACACCAGCTATACTGGTGATTGGGGGGATTTTAGTTCAAGTGGAGGTTCATATTCAGGCGGTAGTTTAAGCTCTCGTGGCAGCTCAGGTTCTAGTGGTGGTTCTGGTTCTAGCTCGGGTGGTTCTGGTAGTTCTAAATCAAGCGGTTCTTCGAGTTACTCCAGCGGAGGTGGTTCATCAAACTATGAAAGTTCTGGGTCAAGTGGCTCTGGTATCACTCAGGCCAAAAAACAATTCGAATCATTAATTGAGCCAGATTTTGCTATAAGAGGAGACTATAATGCTATGAATGAACTAGTTGCATGTTCTGACCCGGTAAATGCTGGGCCAAATGAATGTGTGGTTACAAATAATTTCAGACAAGCCATAGAAAACAGAATGACAGTTGGTGAAGCCATGGAGGATGAATATATTAGTAAATACGGAGTGTTTGGCTTCAAGGCTGATGGGCTTGAGCCAGCTTATAATGAAGGTGTTCCATATAGGTCTATGATGATTTTGAGAAAATACAGGATCGTACCAGTTGGGTGGGAGTTGGCAGCGCAATATATCATGGAAAATAGAGAAAATCTTCACAGGACTTTTAGTCTTTATGATATGATAGCTTGTTTTGATCCAGATGATAGATATGTTGGCTATGAAGGTGAGAATAACAATGCTTGGTGTGAAGGATTGGTGGATCCAAGCTGGGTACTTAAGTCACCGCAGAATTTTTGTAAACGAGAAGGGGCTGGTCCACATATTATAACAGCTCAAGTTTTTGGAGAAGGGAATGATTCTAAATATATGATTACTAGAAACGAAGATTATTGCGCTGATGAACAGACATGTATCATGGAAAATGATGATGGTAGTTGTGATATGTATGGTTACTGTACTGAGGATAGACGAAAATATAATTTTGAAGGTGAATCATGTGATCCAAGGTATAATAGTTGTGAGACTTTTAGATCTAGTAATGGCAGTACTCTCGGGTTGTTACAAAATACTTTGGATTATGAAACTTGCGATTCTTCAAATGTAGGTTGCGAGATGTATGCTTATGCTACTTCATATGAAGATGGTTTAGGAGTGTATGATCTAGATACTGGTAAAGTAAATTGGGCTTCGACAACAGGTCGGATAAGACTTGATGAAGATGCCTCGGAGTGCGATGAGGAAAATGAAGGTTGTCATTCTTTTATTCGAACAAACCCAGGTCTAGGTGTAAATTTACTACCTAATTCAGATTTTGAAGACTATGATTATGAAAAAGGTGAATTTGCTTATTGGGGTAGCGATATTGGCACTCAGTATTATGATGAAAATCTAGGTGTTAATACAGTTTTACTGAACAATAATTTTGTTCATAGTGTTGTAATTGACGCGCTTGATTACATGACAGGAGCCAGTGACTATGACCTAGGGGGTAATATTTTTACCTTGTCTTTTTATATTAGAAATTGTAACGGTGAGGTCAGGTTAGGTGAGACAACCAAGACTATAAATGCCAGTTCAGGCCAAGACTGGTCTTATGTGGCTTTGAGTAATACCTTTCCAGAAGGTAGTGGAAATGTGATTGAAATAGAATTTTTAAATACGGAAGGATGCTATATGGACGGCATTAAACTTGAAAGAAATAGTCCAGAAGCAGATGGCGTACCTACAGAATATGTTCGTTATGGTGAAGTAGGGACTATATTTGAAAGATTAATTCCAGACTATCTTTTTGCTAGTTGCTACATGGATAGTGATGAAAATGGCTTCTTGGAGATGAGATTGGATGCTCCTGATGTTTGTAGTGATTATGCCAGGTATTGCACAGCCAAAGAAGTGAATTGTGATATGTACACATCAGAAAGCGATAATTTCAGTGTTCCAGCTGTTGTGTCAGCTAGTGATTATTGTCCTTCAGAATGTGTTGGTTTTGATTTGTTCATGCAAACCGAAACTGATTTTGAAGAATCAGAAACAGAGCTTTTAATACCTGATACAGCGGATACTTGTAGCGCAGTAGAAGTAGGATGTGATGAATTTACCAATCTAGACGAAACTTTTAGTGGTGAGCAAAGAGAATATTTCAAGAATTTGAGACAATGTGTTTCTCCTGAAACCACTACTTGCAATCCTTTCTTTGTATGGGAGGGATCTGATGAAACCGGTTATCAGCTTCGTGTACACAATCTTGATACAGACGGTAGTGGTATTAGAAATGTTGACGCAACGGTCTCGGCTTGTAGTACAGATATTTTGGACGCTAATTATGACCCAGCTTGTCGAGAATTCTATGATGCCGATGGTCAAGTTTATTTCGAGATTTATTACAATACTTTTTCTTGTACTGATGAGTGTTATCCTTATCGCAGGACTATCATGGACGACGATTCAGACCTTGAAGCTGCTAATTGTGCTTATGGCGGTGGAGCTATGCAGACAGTTGGTGGGATAGAGCATTGTGTTTATATGGCAGTACCATCAGAAGGAGAAACATGTAGTGCTGAAGCAGCTGGTTGTAGGGAATACAATGGTAATAGTGGTGCTAATTCTAGAATTTTGTTTGAAACAAGCTTTGAAGATGGCACTGACATGAATTGGGAAGGCGGCGAAAACAGCACAGCTTCAGTTATTGCAGGCGAGCATTCACTGGCAATTGATACGAGCGTCTATTTTGAACTAGGAGATACTTTGATTGAGAGTAGATCCTACGTATTACAATTTTTAGTTTTTACAAACGATGCAAATGCAATTACAGAAATAGCTATTGAAAACCCAAATACAAATGAAAAAACAAGCTTTTTACCTGAAGATGGTTTAGCTATTAGCGCAGGTGGATGGCAAAGTTTAGAGTTAAATATCGAGAAATTGGACCATGAAATTGATGTTGGGGTAGAAAGAATTGTTATAGAAACAAGTTCAAATGTATTTTTTGATAATATTAGATTGACTGAAATTGAGGATAGGTATTATTTAATTGAAAATACTTTGGCAGATAATTGCGAATACGTAAATGCTGATCCAAGTGGAGAGTTACTAGATGATCATGGCTTCTATGCTGGTTGTGATGCGTATAATGATAGAGATGGTGATGTTCATCATTTGCACGAATTCAGTAATCTGTGTTCAGAGGATGCTGTGGGTTGTGAATTAATGATTGACACTCACAACTATAGTAGCTGGAAAGCAGGAAATTGGTTTGCAAGTTCGACAGATTCTTTTACCGTAGCTACAGATACTTATGCCTATGTTGTGTATGATGAATCAAAAGTATGTAATGAAGCAGACAAAGGATGTGAGAAAGTGGGTATGCGTTACGAATACGAGTATGATGGTGAACCGTATTATCAGTATTTTGATAGTTATATTTTCAATAATCCAGATGATTATAACGAATCTTTGTGTGAAATAGAAGCAGTCCGTTGTGATGCTTGGGAATACAGAGATGGCATAAGTTATTTTAAAGATCCTAATGATATGCTCTGTGAATGGCGCATTGAGGATGATATGGGGGTTGGGGCCTGGAATTGGCTCAAAATAGAAGCTAAACGTTGTGATTTTAATGCTGACGGGATTATCGCTACTACGACCAATGAATTTGGTGAAGTGGTAACAGGTGAAAGCGAAAGGATCCTTTGTTCTGAATCAAGCGATTGTGGGCTTATGAATGATAATTATTGCGATGATTCAAGTCCATGTGATGGGGGTGAATGTATAGATAATCAATGCTATGTAGCCTGTGTTTTAGATGAAAATGATTATCCATGTAAACTTGATAATAACGAAAATTATCCACCAAAAACAATCGGTTATGGTGGACCTGGCTCAATGGTGGCTCAACCACTTGGTTATCTCGAAGGTAGTAGCTGGTCAGCACTTTGCCCAGCTGGACAAGGTGATTGTACAGAGTATATCGATCCTCAGTCAGTTTTCTCTTTTGATGTTGATGTGTTGAAGCCTTATACTTTATATATCAGTGAAGATAGTACTTGGCCTGAATCTGAAGTTAACACCTCTTGTGACGTTTATTATGTTTTTGATAATGAAACCAATAGACTAGTTGATGAGTCGTTAGTTGATGAACCAACTTTGTTTTATTATTATGGCGAAGAAGAATGCACCTTTAATCCTGATTCTTACGAGATAAGAAAAGCTGTGGTTGATTATCAATTGGAAAATACACTTGATAAAGAAACTTGTAATGGCATAGTTGATTTTGAAGAGGGTTGTGTGCTTTTAAATGAAAGAGTGGTAGAATCAGCAGATACATATAATAAATTAATTTTTGACTCAACAGCTGATTACACTTTGCCTGCCTCACCAGTTTTAGCTGAGCCAGGAGATACCAATCAACTTCTCAAAGTAACACCAGATAGGGTATGCAATACCTGGCTGTCTTGTCGAAGTTTTATTAAAGATGCTGAAGGTAATGATGTTTGTTATGATGTTGGGCTTTGTGAAAGATTTGATGATAATGGAAATTGTTCGTATTTTTCTCCTAAAGAAGAAGGGGTGAACCAAGTCTATACTTCTTCAGGTGATTTGGATATCAGTAATTTAACTGGCTATTCACTGGTTGGTTACAGTCCTGATACTTCTGAATTCGCTCAGTATAAGGTTGGTGATATGGAGCAGGTAGGTCAGTTAGCAGAGGTGCCTAATGGTAGCTTTGAGTTATTTGATGATAGTTTGTATCCCCTAGGCTGGACTCCAGGTACAGCTAATAATAGCGGTAATGCTGACTGGGAAAGAGATATGTTTAAGGTTATAGGAAATCCAGTTACAGCCCAAAAGGAGGGAATTGACTATCCAATGGATGGAAAAGCATTTTTAAAGTTTGGAGCCAAAGATAGTGTAAGATCTGAACCAATTGATTTGGTGCCAGGCTCAGAATACATTATTACTTATTATATAAATACCAAAAACTTGGCAGCAGGACAGGCAGTTTTGGATATTAGTTCACTTGGTGGAGGAGTTTTTAATACTGAAAGATCAAGAAATTGGGAGATGAAATTTCATAGATTTACAGCCGGTGGCAATACTGATGCCCGGATTGAATTTTTTACTTCAAATGGTGATGGGAACGTTTATATAGATAATGTGTCTATTAGGCCTGCTTTGGACACAAAAGATAACTGGAGTGTTTCTCAAACTTGTCGCTTGTATCCAGAGGCTGATTCTTTGGCTTGTGATTATTATGATGAATCCGGAAAGCGTATGAAAGGTTGGTATGGTTATTGTTTGCAATATGATAGATATCCAGGGGACCCTGATGCTTGTTTGCTTTGGTATCCGGTTGATCGAGTAAATGGAGACGGTGTTGAAGAAGGTGGTGGGTACATAGACAGAAAACCGCTCTACTATTGTACAGCTGCAGAGACTTTTATATACGGTACTAAGTGGTATAATGAAACTCCGCCTGATGGACATGAGGCAGACACTGAAACATTTGCCAAGGAAAATAATCTAGGTGTCCAAAGTAGCGGAGACATAGATGTTACTCACAGAAATCCTAATGGTTACTCTGAGGATGAATGGACTCTTGAACAACTTGGCCTTGGTTCAGTAGAAGAGAGATGGTTGCTTTGGGAAAATATTGATCATATTACTATCAGACATTCCTCAGCATCTGTTTATTGTGATGGTAAATTCTCTGGCCCATGGGATTACTATTACCGATTTGATAAAGAAAATTCTGGTAATCCTTGTCCAAAAAATCCTGGAGGTCAAACAGACTGCGTCCCTTGGGGTACAGAGGGTCTACATCAAGGAGGAGTGAGAAATGATGATGAGTGGTATGAAGAACTTGATCCTATCGCGCATGAATTATTTGATGATGACCCTAAGTATGACAAAAACACTACTACAGGAGGTATTGAAATATTGTCAACTCAAGAGTTTGGCGGAGATTTGGTGGCAGCAAGTGCGGGCGAATATTTTGGTGGTATCAAAACTTCAAATTTTGACTCATATTGTAATCATCCTGACTATAAGATACTTGAAGTAGCAATATACCCTAAGTCAGCTTTTTGTAAGACAGTTATTCAAACTGTGACTCCTATGGGTCAGAGTATGCACTATAGTGCGAACGTGTATGAAGGAAGTGATAAAGAATACCCATGCAATTCCGGCATTAGTTACGCAGATTTCTTTACTTGCGACTATATGGCTGATTTGGCTCCTTTTGGCGCTGTGTCTCAGCCAGGCCTTGAAATAAATGATTGGGCTATTATGTCGAATCCATACATGTGGGATTCACGAGAAGGCACGCCAAACAACCAGCCACTTTTTTATGAAGAGCCAAGTTCATCCATGTATGGCACTTCTCAAGCTCGTATGGGGCAGCATCTCACAGAAGGTACGATAACAGGTAATTTATTTAGAAAATATTACGGTAAGTGGACTTTCCAGTCAGATGCAGAGGGCGGAGATGGTATTCAGCAAGTAATGGGGCATTATGAATTTAGTGGAGCTCCAAATGCGGGTGGAGGCGGAAGTGCTCCAAATGTATCAAACGCAAAAACCATCCCTTCGAATGGTGTGCAGATAAATCAGTTAGTAAATCTAGTCTTTACTATAGATGTAAATGAAAATCAATTACCTCTTACAAGTCTTAAGATAGATTGGGGAGATGAAACCGAAACAACGATTTCTGGAATAGAAATGAGAGACAGACCAGAACCAGAAGAACCTTTTAGTATGTATCATATATATAGTGAACCAGGTGGATACGGTATTAGAATCGAGGCTAGGGATAATTGGGGAGCAGAAGGTAGTGGCGGAACCAGTGTAAGAGTTTCAGGGTATTAAACATATGGCAATAACTAGCGAGTTTACAAGCGTAGATTCAAGAATAATGAATCGTAATATGGAGGAGGAGGCTGCTCGGGAAATAAGAGCGGATCAGGTTCAGGCCAGAAGAGAGGAAGAGAATGAATTAAGTGATGATGAATTAAAAGAGGAGCTTAGAGAAAGTCTTGAGGACATTGCTAGAAAGAGATCAGTAGCAAGTGCTCTAGAGCATGGCGTAAAGCTTGGTTTTATTCTGAGACAGGAGATCAATGATTTGCGATTTGATGGTTTAGTTTTTTGGTTTGTTTTGGGGATATCTTTCGTGAAAGATTTTTCGGACTTGTTTACTGGAACATTAGGTGGAATTTTTACAAATTGGTTTATACCCCCTATTTTATTTATAGTTTTTTTCTTGAGAAAGTCTTATTTAAAAAAATATATTATTAAAAAAATAGGTTATAAATTTTTTATTTTGGTGATTGCTGAATTTTTGCCTGTTACAAGTGGGTTCCCAAATTATCTTATATCTACTATTTTGTTAAGAATGAATGTTGATAAAAAACGGAGAAAAAAGGATAAAGAGTTAGAGCTACTGGAAGAGGAAATAAAAAAATTAAAAGCTTAAATGATAAAAAATTTAATAAAAAATCGAAAACAGTTATTATCCATATTTATTTTGGCTTTTTTTTGTATATCATTTTTTAAAGTAGATTATGCTTTGGCTGATGCGGGAGATATGATAGTTGGCTTTGCTAAAGGGGCTGTTCTATCAGCTATTGGAGTAGCCGTTTCTTTAATTGTTAGTTTGTTAGGCTTTTTCCTTAATTTAGTAACTTCAGCAGTTTTTGTAGTTGCTAAATATAATAATTTTGTTAATGAATTTGCTGTTACAGAAGGCTGGGAGCAAGTAAGAGATCTTTGTAATATGTTTTTCATATTAATTCTTTTGGTGATTGCTTTCGCAACAATTTTGCGGGTAGAGAATTACAATATAAAAAAACTGCTTCCAAAGCTTCTTATTATGGCAGTGTTAATAAATTTTTCAAAGGCAATTGCAGGTTTTATAATAGAGTTTGCTCAAGTTGTAATGATGACTTTTATGAACGTGATTAATGCTAATGGATCAGGGTTTATTGATGCTTTTGGAGTTAGCAAGTATTTAGAAACAGTTAAAAGCGATATTTTTAATTCAGATAATATTGCAAATAATAAATTAAATTTTAATTCTACAGTTGTTGGTTATTTGTCAGCTTTGATTTTTTTGGCAGTGTCTTTATTTACAATGTTAGCCTTATTGATGGTTTTACTAATGAGAATGATAATGATTTGGGTGTATATAGTACTTTCCCCTTTAGCTTATTTATTAGCTGCTTTTCCACAAGGACAAAAGTATGCCAGTAGATGGTGGGATGAATTTATTAAATATGTTGTCACTGGGCCAGTACTTGCTTTTTTTATTTGGTTAGCACTAGTAGCTGCAAATAAAACTCCTGTATCAATGGCAGGAAATACCGCTTGTTTTGGACCAGCAGAAATGTTTTGTACTAATAGTTTTTTGCAGTTTTTAATTGCAATAGGAATGCTTATAGGTGGCTTAAAAGTAACATCAGAAATAGGTGGAGCGGTAGGAGGTGCGGCAGGTGATGCTTTGAAAAGAATAAATTCTGGAAAAGCTATGACAGTTAAGTTTGCCAAAAATAGAACTAAAGTTACAGCTAAGTGGGGAGGAAGAAGTTTGATTGGTGGAGCTGGATTTGCTTTACAAAAAACTCCTCTCAGTAAGATTCCAGGAGCTAAGAGTGCCGGACAAGTGGCTAGTACTTGGGCTAGTGATTTAAGAAATAGTCGTTTTGAAGAAAAGGGCAAGGCTAGACTTAAGACCCTTGAAAAACTAGGAATGGGAACTAAGACTCAAGGTAAGCTAAAAGAAATAAAAGAGAATGCAAGCGAAACTAAGGTAGGTAAGTTAGCTACAACTATTAATCGTTTTATGAGTTTTCCAGATAGAAAAGAGATGAGGGATTATAGAGAAAAGAATAGAGAATCGCTTGAGACTAGAGGAAGAATATCAGATAATACAATTAAATTAGAGGGATTAAAAGAGCAATTGAAACGAGAAGTAGATATTAACAAGAAATCATTGTTAAAGATTGAGATTTCTTCAACTGAAAAGGCTATTCATGAAGATCAACAAAAATATGATAGCTTGCAGAAAGATATTAAAGATAATTTTTCTAGTATTGCAAAAAGTCAAGGAAGTGTTACAAGCGGTGCTTTGGCAACGGGAGAAGCCAAGAGAGCAAAAAAGAAAAAGACTGATAATTTTCAAGAAATTATTAGCGCTCAAGTTGATGAGAAGGCAAAAGATAGTGCTAGCGATACTAAAACAGCCTAAAAAAGTAAATTTTTTAATATATGAACGTAAACATTGAAGAAAGCGTAAGAAAATTTAATGAGTTTCACTCAGTGGTAGTCTTTACTATTGATAATGGCAAGGTCGCCAAGAAACTTGGTGATATAGGAACTAAACATGAGGTTAGTTTGTACCCCTTGCTTATTTTTGTTTGTACTGGTGATGTTTCCGAAGATGCTATTCCTACCTATTTGAGTGAAGTTCAGGGAAAAAGTAAGATGGCAATTGATAGGATAGTGCCCGAGTTCAAGAAAGAAGTTTTAGATGTATTGGTGAGGAGACTTAATTTCTTAAATCAAGAACCTGATAAAGAAATGACTCAAAAGCAAGAAAAACAATATTTAAGAGAAATGTTTGAGAATCATTTGACAGAAGAATTCACCAATCATGAAGTGATAATAGAGGCAGTTAATGATCGGATATTTTCAATATTTGCTTCAGAACTTAATTTTAAGAATGAACTAGAGAAAATACTTTATGAAAACAATGAAAAACTAACTACCAAGAAGTTTATTTTGGATGGCAAGGTAGTTGAACCTACTATTAAAAATTGGTTGAAATATTTTATAGAGAAACGAGGTACAGAAATGATTGATAGTATAAATATGTCAGTGTTTGTTTCTCAGTCAGAAAATTCTAAAATTTTAGACGAGGATGAAAAAAGATTTTTGTTTAAGCTATTAACTCTTTATAGAAATTTGAAATTCTTTCCCCAAAGTATGCCTAGTGACGATGGAGAGGGTTGGGAGATTATACCTACTGAAAAAAAAGAAGAGGTAAGTAAAGCAGCCCAGCTTAGTAGAGAAAAGAAAACAGGCACCCAAGAGGTGGTTGAGCAACTCGGAGGAGATGTTAGTGATTATCCTGAAGGCAGTTTAGAAAGGGAAATACTAGAAGAAGAGGATGAAAAGGAAAAAGAGTATCAAAAGTTATTGCTACTGTCCAATAAATATGAAGAAGGTAGTCTTGAGAGAAGGGCAATCGAAGAGGAAATTAAAAAAATTAAAAATTAAGAATTAAAAATTAAGAATTAAGAACATCTCTCATCAATTGTCATCTCGAACGAAGTGAGAGACCCCTTAAACGTTCTATTATCTTTTATTTAAAGGTTTTTCAAACTCACAGGGTTTGAAGACAAATAAGAGATGTGTATCTTTAAAGATACACAAAGCTAAATACTTGATACTAAATACTATATACTAACAAACAAGGAGATGATAAATTATCTTGAAAAATATAAAAATTTACCCAAAGAGTTAAGAGACAGGGTGTCTACCCCAGCTGTAATGGAAGCAATTCATGAATTGGAGCAGAAGTACAATGTAAAACTAGCAACCATAATAATGCGAGTAATGGTGAGGGATATTGAGATAGAGCGTTTACATAGTCTTTTTGTATATGAAAACGGCTTGGATGATAATAATGCCAAGGAGCTTATAAAAGAGTTAAATGAAAGGGTTTTTTCTAGTATCTCTGCGTATTTAGATTATATTCATAACAGTAATGTGCGTATTCCCACTGAAGAAGGAGCTAAACAAGAACCAGTAAACACGTCTAATACGAAAAATTCAGCTGACTTTTATTTCTCAGCTGAGGATGAGGAGGAGGTTCGAAGTCAGGCAAAGGATCTAGGTGACTTGGATAAGAGGGAGTTAATTGCCAAGCAAGTAGAAAACAAGATAGATCAGATATTGGCTGAAGTTAATGTTATTTTTAGCTCTGAGGATATGATGCTCCGTTTGCGTCAAATTCTTAAGACATATTTAAAAGGCGTTAGGAATAAAATAGACACTATTTCAGTTTTAAAAAGAGAAATAGAGAATGGAGGCTTAGCCTTGGATGATGAGATCGCAGATGATATTCTGAAGGTGGTTGACTTGATAAAGAAAGATGAAGCAGAACATCCAGGTCGACCCCTAGAAGAAGTTAAAAAAATTGATTTTGAAAAAGAAGAAAAAATAAAGATCGAAAAAGAAAATATAAATAACGATGTGCCATATGATTTTAGTGGTTTACAAAATCAAAAAAATATTAAAACCGATGAGCAAGACCCTGTTGTAATAGATACACAAAATAATATTGAAGAAAAGGAATCTTTGATGGTTGATAGTCTTGAAGTTGAAAATGAGCCCAATGTAGAGAAAGAAGAACAAGAAGATAAAACAAAAAACACATTACCAGATCATAATTTTGGGGAAATCAGTCCAGAGGAGAAGAGTAGCAATATTGATCTTCGTATCCCTGAAGAAAAAGAAGAAGTAAAAGATGAAAATAAAGAAGAGCTTGTTTTTGTAAGCGATAAGATTGCTTCAGATTCTTCTCCAGCAGATAATAATTCTGTTATAGAACAAGAGCAAAAAGAAGGAGAAAAAAAAGAAGAGGAAAAAGAGATGGTTATTGACCTAAAAGCAGGTCAAGAAGATAATAACCAGACAGAAGTTTTGGCTGAAAAAACAGAAGAGGGTAGCGGTGATGTTGGATTTAAGCCTGGCATGATGGCCAAAGCTAGAAATAGTACACCAAGCAATAATGAATTTAAAGAAAGGTTTGCTAGTCAGTTTAATTCACAAAATAATGGCAAAGTAAGAATGGAAGACATAAAGCATGTTTCTAAATTATCAGGACCTGAAGAAGAATTGGCCTCCATGACTTTAGTTGACTTTCGCCGTTTAGGTGATTCACCTAATGAAAGAATTGATAAAATAATAAATATGTTAAATCTTTTGGAAGAAGAAAGTTTTAGTAAAAGAATGATCGGCATCAAAGCTTGGCGGAAAAGTCCTTTAAATACTATGTACAGACAACTTGGGCAAGAGAGTATGACTAAACAAAAAGACATTAGAGAGCTTTTGTACGAAAAAGATGAAAGTGAATGTATGAGCAAAGAAGAGTTTGATGCAGTTATGCAGTTGAATAAGAAATTGAGATATTAAATTAGTAAATGACTACATTGTTAAAGTGTTAAATTGTTTATGGAAAGCAAGTTTTTGATGTTAGGAGATTTAAACTCTTATTGTATTTCTTTTGGATTGTCAAATTATGTTTGGGGTGTTGTGGTTAATTGGGATAATTTTAGCAAGATAACAGTAGGGAAGCAATTTGTTAGGTCTGTAGATTCGATTTCAGCAAATACTGCAGAAGGTTTTGGCCGTTACAATAAGAAAGATAAAATAAAATTTTATAGATATAGCTTTGGCTCAGTAAAAGAATCTTTAGATTGGAATCAAAAAGCATTTTCAAGAAATTTGATAAACAAACAAGCGCATAGCCATATATATCATGAGCTTGATAAAATGCCAAAAAGAGATAAATTCATTAATTAAATATACTAACCAAAAATTAACAATTTAACAGTTTAACTATTTATATAAAATGCAACAATTTACCGTACCACAATTTATTGATGTCGAAGATAAGGTGATTGGCTTTATTACTGTTAGGCAGTTTATTATACTTTTGGTAGCAGCCTTGATAATTGCTATTTTGTACAAATTGCTTTACTTTGAAACATTTATTATCAGCGCTGTTATAGTTGCTTTTATTGCTATTATTGTCGCATTTGCCAAAATAAATGGTGTTAATTTTCATATCTTTTTTACTAATTTCCTAATAACATTATTCAAACCCAATGTTAGAGTTTGGAATAATGCTTTTGGAAAAGATTATGTGAAAATTGTTGCTGAAAAGGTGGTGGAAGACTCAAAAGAACCAGAAGTGATAAAGACTTATAGTTCTTCAAGACTTACTGAATTGTCTATGATTGTAGATACCCAGGGTGTTTTTAAGGGAACTGAGACACCTGAAGATCAGAATGTTGATTATAAAAAAACATTACATAGTAGAAATTAATAATTATATTTATGCCTGAGAGAGGAAATTTATCTAGAAAAAAAATTAGACAATCAACACAACAATTTCTTGATATTGCTGAGATCAAAGAAGATGTTGTTATCATGAGAGACGGGACTCTTAGAGGAGTGTTGCTTGTTTCTAGTATTAATTTTGCCTTAAAAAGTGAAGAAGAGCAAGATTCAATAATATCAGCTTATATTAGTTTTTTGAATAATATTAATTTTCCCATTCAAATAGTGATTCAATCAAGAGAGTTGAATATTGAAGGCTATTTGAATATGCTCGAAGAGAAAAGAAAAGTACAGACCAATGAACTTTTGAAGATTCAAACCAGTGAATACATTCATTATATCTCAGAACTTGTTTCTATGAGTAAGATTATGAACAAGCGTTTTTATATTGTTATCCCATATAACCCATTAGCCGACAAGGAAAAATCCCTGGGATCCAAGTTAATGGATGTCCTTAGGCCAGCGACTGTTATTAAAATGAAAGAGGAAAAGTTTTTGAAAAATAAGGCAGAGTTAAATCGTCTGATAGAGAACGTGATGGGAGGTCTTACTTCGGCTGGTCTGCATTCAGTACAGCTAGACACCCAGAGCTTAATAGAACTTTATTATAATTCTTATAATCCTGGCACCTCAAGTTTGCAGAGAATGGCAGATGTTAAGGATTTGAGAATTTCTAGAGATTTATAAATTTTATAATTTAAATATGTTTGATTTTTTAAGTTCACAAAAGACAAAGCTAAATAAACAAAATCAAGACGCTAAAGCAGAACAGCCAGTAGAAGCTAATATTGAAGAGACCAAGGAATACATTGAAGAGGAAAAAGCCTATCGGCGTGGTGTGATAGGTATAAAAGACTTGATCGCTCCAGCTAGTATGAAAGTAACCCCTAGCTATCTTGAGCTTGGTAATAAAAAGGTTCGTACCATTTTTGTGATGACTTATCCTCGCTATATTACAGTTGGATGGTTTGCGCCAATTATCAACCTTAATTCCATGTTTGATGTTTCAATGTTCTTCTATCCAGTGGATTCAGCAGTGATATTGAAACAGTTAAAAAACAAAGCTGGTAATATTGAAGCTCAGCTTTATGAAGATCAGGAAAAAGGTGCAGCTAGAGATCCAATGAGAGAGAACGCTTTGAGAGATATTGAGGCTTTGCGTGATGCCTTGACTCAGGGTGTAGAGAAGTTTTTTCAGTTTGCCTTATATGTAACAATGTACGAGGATGATTTAGTGACTTTGGATAGACAAAGCAGGACAGTTGAAAATCTTTTAGGAGCTAGGTTGGTATATTCTAAAAAAGTTTTTTATCAGGCAGAACAGGGCTTCAATTCAACTCTACCAGTTTGTAATGATGAGCTGATTGTTAGTTTTAATATGAACTCTTCTCCAATTGCTTCGTCATTTCCATTTATTTCCAGTGACCTTTCAACAGATAATGGAATTCTTTATGGAATCAATAGACACAACAACAGTTTGATATTATTTGACAGATTCAGTTTGCAAAACGCCAATGCTGTTGTTTTTGCTACTTCTGGTGCTGGTAAGTCATATGCAATCAAGCTTGAAGTTTTGCGTTCATTGATGCTTGGAACAGATGTGATTATCATTGATCCTGAGTATGAATATAAGCATTTATCTGAAGCAGTGGGAGGCACTTACTTTAATTTCTCTTTGTCTGGAGAGAACAAGATTAATCCTTTTGACTTGCCTCGAGCTGTAGGTGGAAATGCAAAATCTGGAGACATTATTCGTAATGCGGTTATTACAGTTAAGGGTCTTCTCAGATTAATGCTTGGTGATTTGACCCATGAGGAGGATTCTATTGTTGACCAGGCTTTGTTACAAACATATGCCAAAAAGGATATAACCCCTGATAGTGATTTGGCTAATGTTGAAGCTCCTCTTATGCAAGATTTTAAAGAAATACTTGAAGGTATGAATGGTGGAGCTAGTATTGCTCTTAGACTTAATAAATATACCGAAGGAACCTTTTCGGGTTTATTTAATAGCCCAACTAATGTCAGAATGAAGAATAAATTAATTTGTTTTTCTGTTAGAGACTTGGAAGATGAATTAAGGCCAATTGCTATATATATGATTATTAATTATATATGGAATGTTGTTCGAAGTGAGATGAAGAAGAGAATATTGGTAATTGATGAGGCTTGGTGGCTGATGCAATACGAGGATTCAGCCAAGTTTGTATATGCTATGGCAAAACGTTGTCGTAAATATTATTTAGGAATTACTACCATCACACAAGATGTAAATGACTTTTTGGTCTCACCATATGGCCAAGCTATTGTAACCAACTCTTCTTTGCAGTTATTGCTCAAGCAGTCAACCGCGTCAATTGATCTAGTACAAAAAACATTTGCTCTAACAGAAGGAGAGAAATATTTATTACTAGAATGCGGGATTGGTGAAGGTATATTCTTTGCTGGGGCAAAGCATGCAGCCATTAAGGTAGTAGCATCTTATACTGAAGATCAGCTTATCACATCTGATCCTCGTCAGATCATGGAGATTGAGCAAGCCAAAAAAGAATTTTCAGATAGCATGAATACTGACTCAGGAGCCAGACAGAGTTCCACAGATATTGCCGATCCTGAGGGTGTTGAAGACATGGATATTTAATAGGAATTTAAAATAATTTAATATAATATGAACAAAAATTTAGGAATATTATTAATATTATTTTTAGGACTCGCCCTTATCGGTGCTATTGTTTATTTTGTATTTTTTGCAAATTTGCAATCAGACTCTGTTCAAACTTTTGATATTGATGCAGGAGTTAATCAAAATACAGCAAATGATACGAGTTCTCAGGTCAATAATCAAGACAATGAACCAGTAGTCCATAAAATAGAAAAAAAAGAAGAGGAGGGAAATAACACATCAAAAGTTGTTAGTAGTGGGAAAACAACAGTAGAAGCTGTAGTAACAGCTAGTGTTCTTGAAAGAATGGCCAGCTCATTTGCGGAAAGATTTGGCAGTTTTTCCAATCAATCAAACTACAGCAATGTTTTGGATTTACGTATGTTCATGACAGAGAAAATGAAGGCATGGGCTGAGAATTATGTTGAAAAAAACAAAAAAAATAGCGTGGCAAGCGATATATACTTTGGCGTGACAACCAAAGCAGTTTCCTCAAATACCGAGACTTTTGATGAAGACAAAGGCGAAGCGATTATCTTAGTAAAAACCAGAAGACGTGAAGCCACTGGAACTACTAATAATTCAAGCAAAATCTACAACCAGGATATTTTAATTTCTTTTGTAAAGGAGGATGAAGCTTGGAAAGTTGATAGTGCATATTGGCAGAATTAGTTTATGTTTAGAGAAATATTTAAAAATGAGTTAACAGTTAAGCTATTTGTGATAGTTTCTTTGTTGGCTTTTTTTGTTTTTAGTGCCTTTTTGATTTTGAATATTGAAAAAGGCGATAATACTAACGATGAAGCAGAAGAAGATATGAACGTTAAATATTATTTGAATGAGGACTATAATCATAAAGATCCCTATACCACCAAAGTTCCTAATTTGGAGGATATGTTACGTGGGCCAATTATCTCAGAACTGGACCCGGTACTAGGGGATATAAATTCTTCTGTAATGTTAGTTATTTTTACAGATTTTGAGTGTGAATATTGCAAAAAACAGGAAAAAATAGTAAAAGAATTAGTAGAAGATGATAATGTAAGTTTGATGTGGAAGGATTATCCAGCCAATGATATTGATTCTAGGTCTTTTAAAGCAGCAATAGCTGCTAGGTGTGCGCAAAAAGAAGGAGCGTTTTGGGAGTATCATGATGAGTTATATAAGTCTAATTTGAGCGATGAATCATTTTTACAAATTGCTCGAGACTTGAATTTTGACATGGATGATTTCGAGGATTGCTTGGTGAGTTCAGAAGCAAAACAGTCAGTAGTAGATAATATAATAGAGGCTGATGCCTTAGGAATAGTAGGTATTCCTTATATGTATATAAATGATCAGGAAGTATTCGGAGAGACTTCAAAAGAAGAGTTACTTCAACTAATAAATATTGAAAAGGAGAAAGTAAAACAATAATGTCCAAAGAACTTAAAAAAATATTTTCTTGCAATAATTGCGGCGCCCAATTTCCTAAATGGAGTGGGCGTTGTTTGGAATGCGGAACTTGGGGATCTTTAGAAGAAGAGATTGCTTCAAAGAAAAATACAAGCAGCGAAAAAGTTGAAGCAATAGATCTTAAGAACCTAGACAATATTCCAGATGAAAATTTATCTAGAATGAAGATAGGAGTAACAGAGGTTGATAGAGTTTTCGGTGGGGGAATAGTACCTGGTTCGCTTATTCTTCTTTCTGGTGAGCCAGGAGTAGGCAAATCAACTATACTTGCACAAATAACTGGCAGAGTAGCTAAAAGTTACAAGGATGAGGAATATCCAGTGATATATATAAGTGGTGAAGAATCAGCTCCTCAGGTAAAATCTCGCTTCAAAAGATTGAAAGGAGATTTGTCTAAAGTTTTTTTTGAATCAGTTACTAGTATTGAAAAAGTTGTAGCTACCGCCAAAAAGCATAAACCAAAACTTTTGATTATAGACTCTGTGCAAACTGTGCATAGTGATATGGTGCCTAGTGAGACTGGTAGTATAAATCAAATTAGAGCTGTAACTGTGAGTTTGTTGGAATTGGCAAAGCAAAATAACATATCTGTTATTATTGTCGGACATATAACCAAGGATGGACAAGTAGCAGGACCAAAGTCACTTGAGCACATTGTTGATGCTGTAATAAATCTTGAGCATGATTCTTCCAATCAATATCGAATTTTGCGTGCTTCTAAAAATAGATTTGGCTCTGTGAATGAAATTGGAATATTTGAAATGACTGCTCAAGGTTTTGTGGAAATAAAAAATCCTAGCCTCGCATTTGCTTCTGATGAAAATGGACAAGTTTCAGGGTCTGTTGTGGCCTGTATTATGGAAGGAAGTAGACCTTTTATGGTGGAGGTACAAGCTTTGGTTGCTAAAACAGTTTTTGGCTATCCACAAAGAAAAGCATCTGGTTATGATCTGAACCGCCTGCAAGTTTTAAGCGCGGTATTGCAAAAAAAGGCCGGGCTAAACTTAACAAATCAAGATATTATAATAAATATAGTCGGCGGTTTAAAAGTTAATGATACTTCATTGGATTTAGCAGTATGCGCTGCAGTTATTTTGTCTTTGGCTGGGAGTAGTTTGAAACAAAAAACTTTGTTTATTGGCGAGGTTGGTTTAGGAGGAGAAATTAGACCAGTTTCTAGAATGAATGAGAGGGTAGAAGAGGCCAAAAGACTTGGATTTAAAGAAATTTATATTCCTAAAAATACTAAAACCAAACAAGGAATAATGATCGATTCACTGGAAAATCTGAAAAGCGAATTGATATAAATAAGCTACAAAAATACAAATCTATACGAATTTACAAATTAGTTTTTGTCATCTTTGGTCTCTATAATGATGCAAAAGAAAACCAGGAATCAATCGTTTTATTTAAGAAGAATCTTAGATTTTTTTTAAGTAATGCTTCAGAATCCAGAAAGACAAAAATGCATGATTCAAAATTTTTAATGATTTGTGGTATTGTAGCTTTTTGTAATACTATTGAAAAATTATTTAAAATTAGCTACAATATATGTATAAAAACATGAAAAATTTGTCCCATATTTGGTATAATTATGTTAGCTATACTAGTGTAATGCTAGTAATTTTGTTGTTGCTTGGAGGATGCAGTATTTTTGCAAATGAAAAAGATCAGGATTTGTCCTGGAAAAATGATGTTTTGTTAGCCCAGGAATGTGGTGAAGAAGGTTTAATGTGTTGTTTAGAAAAAGATCCTCTTTGTAAATATGGTGATTGTTGTTTTGATCCAAATAATCCTGAGAATAATATTTGTTCACAAAGTTGTGATTATGGGACTTTGGATAATTTTTGCCGAGAGGGAAACGACTGTGATGCTAGTTTGTCTTGCTATGAAAGTTTTTGTGTGGTATGTGGAGGACTAGAACAGCCTTGTTGTGCGGATGAAACATGCTCAGACGGAGGGACATGTTTTCGTGGAGAGTGTGTTGAGTGTGGTGTAACTGGTAATCCCTGTTGTGAAGGTGAAAAAAAATGTTTTAATCAAGCACTAGAAAATTCTGATCGAGCAGAGTGTATAGACGAGATGTGCACTTTGTGTGGCCATGATGGAAATATTAAGTGTCAAAAAGAACCCTTCTGTAATGAGAACCATTTACAGAATAATTATATGTGTTTACAATGCGGTGGTTTTAATCAACCATGTTGTAGAGAGATTGTTGCTCCAGGCGAAACCAGAAAATACTGCTTAGAAGAAGATTTGGAATGTAAATTAGATTTTTGTAGTAAATAATTTAATATTTTATAAAAAAAATGGAAAATTTATTTAAAAAAATCAACAACAAAATAAACGGTGTCATTTTATCATTTTTTACAACTGGAATAGTGTTGATAATTGTGGCTATTTTAGTTGCTTGGACTGAGTTTGTTCTTAGGTTGTTAGTCGCCTTATTTATATTGTTGATAGCTTATACTTTTATTTATGCTTCCTATAAACTTAGGAGCATAAAAAAGGAGATTGAAAAACATTTTAAATTTTAAAAATATGAAAAAAGTAGTAATAACCCTTTTGCTTTTGGTTTTGCCAATTTTAAGTTCCTGTAGTTCAAAAAGAGATTTACCAACTGATAAAGCTTTGGAGGATGGTAGTTTTTTTTATCGAAATACTTCACTAGCTTTTTCAGTTATATTACCAAAAGAATTTGAGAATTATCATACTCAAAAAACAAGCGGAGTAAATTATATAGACGTTGAGTTTTTTGTACCAACCTCTGATGAACGTTTTGGTACTCAGGTGCCTGGTTATGCTAAACCTATTGTTATTAGAGTTTTTGATGAAGATGAATGGGCAACTATCAATGAAGCAAGCTCCATTTATAAAAAACTTGGTGAAGGAAACAACAAAGTATATACAATTTTGTTTTGGGAAAAGGAGCCAAAAGATTGGCAAGAAGTATGGCATGGTGAAGTTGAACAAGCAATTATTGACAATTTTGAAATCGAATAATAAATATGGTTAATCCAACTTTGTCTCAAAAGAAGGAGCAGACCTTATCTGTTGGAGATAGAGCCAAGAAGCTCTTCCAGGCTGTTTATTTTGAGCAAAACACAAAAGATAATTTAAGTGATAATATTCCTAGAATATCAGTATCTGATTTGATTTCTAAGATGTCTTTTTATTATGAGAAAATCAGAAATTCAGTTGATTATAAAGAAGAGCATTTACTTCGGAAAAATGCTATTGAAAGAATTCTTAAAAGACAAATCGTGATTGAAGGAACAATTTCAATGCGTGCTTTGAATTCTCAAGAGATTGCCAAGCACTTAATCACCGAACTTATTAGAGCTGGGTATTTGCCAAATAACACTTTACCCGAGTATAAGATAGATGAAATAAGTGAAGTTATAAAAAAATATCTTCATTTAAGAGATTACAGTGCTCAATCCTTAAAGGGAAGATCGATTGAGCAAAAAAATACTATACTTAGGTGGATTATTGCGATTGCTGCTTCTGATATTGAAGATCGTTTAGGAAGAAACAAAGTTGATTTGGCAGTTATTGATCATATTTATGAAATTCTAGCTAATAATATTGAACTCCCTGATAATTCACCGCATATAGAAGACAGAGAGATTCAGATATATATTGGCATTCATCGAAATATGCTCAAGTTCGACAACGAAATGTTGAGTTATATTTTGTTTAGGTACTATATAGAAAATTGGGCTGATGCTGATGATAATACTATTAAACAAACAGCTGCTGATATTGTAGATTTAAAAGAAATTATTGATGCCCAGATAAATCATCCTTTTACAGGGCAACTTAACAGGTTGATTAAAAGATACGCGGTTTTTTTCTCTATTTTAGTTGATGTTATTTCAGAGAATCCTGAAAAATCTTATGAGGCATTGCGTTTGGATCATGGAGAATTTGCCAGAATGGTAAAAGAAGTTTGTGATAAGCGCTATAAACAGGCTAGGGCAAAATTGTGGCGCGCTGGCTTGCGAAGTATTTTATATATTTTTATCACTAAATCATTTTTTGTTTTATTATTAGAAATTCCAGCAATTAAATTTTTTGGTGAGGATGTTAATGTCTTGTCATTGGCTATCAACATATCTTTTCCAGCTGTGCTACTTTTTTTGATAATCTTTTTTACACGTATTCCAGGAGCTGATAATACACAAAAAATATTAGAAGGAATTGAGGAGATAGCTTATATTGAAAAAGAAAGAAATGAGCCTTTTAAGTTTCGTAAAGCAGGTAAGCGTGGCGGAATTATGAATACGACTTTTGGTTTATTTTATATTGTTACCTTTTTTATTTCTTTTGGTGCAGTGGTGTGGGCGCTTGATAAGATACATTTTACTTGGGTATCCACTATTATATTTTTGTTTTTCTTGGCATTTGTTAGTTTTTTTAGTATTCGCATTAGAAAAAGTGCCAAGGAGCTTTACGTCATAAAGCAAAAGGAGAATATTTTAGGATTTTTTGCTGACTTTTTCTATCTGCCGATAATTGTTGTTGGCAAATGGTTAAGTGAAAAATTTTCTCGAATAAATGTTTTTGTATTTGTTTTAGATTTTATTATTGAAGCACCGTTTAAGATATTTGTTGAAATCACTGAAGAGTGGACAAAATATGTAAAAGAAAGAAAGGAGAACATTGAAT
The DNA here is from genome assembly GCA_002869165.1 of Candidatus Parcubacteria bacterium. GTDB lineage: Bacteria > Patescibacteriota > Patescibacteriia > Patescibacteriales > UBA12075 > BM705. Next base: position 208,330 of record PKTK01000001.1, read on the forward strand.
AAAGATTATGAATAAATTATATATTGTTGCAACACCAATTGGAAATTTAGAAGATATTTCTATGAGGGCCTTACGAATTCTTGGTGAGGTTGATTTTATTTTATGTGAAGACACTAGAGTAACAGCAAAACTTTTGGATCATTATAATATTAACACCAAGAAGATATCTTATCATCAACACTCTGATGAAAAGAAAACAAAAGAAATTATTGAATTATTAATGGAAGGCAAAAATTTGGCCTTAGTAACTGATGCGGGTACTCCGGGAATATCTGATCCAGGAGGCAGATTGGTAGCAGAAGCTATTAAAAAACTTGATAGTAGAATAGAAGTAGAGTCAATTCCTGGCCCCTCAGCTGTTACAGCTGCCTTATCAATCTCTGGTATCCCAACAGACAAATTTATTTTTTTAGGCTTTCCACCACACAAAAAAGGAAGACAGACTTTTCTGGAGCAGATTTCTAATTTTGTTTATCCAGTGGTGGTGTATGAATCAAAACATAGAATCATCAAATTCTTAGAAGAAATTCAAACAATGAATAAAGGTATTGAAAAATACAATAAGGAAATTGAGGTTTATAATTTGAACGTAAACAAAAAAGATAGAAAGGAAAAGAAAATTCCTGTTACTTCTGTAGTAGTTTGTCGAGAATTATCCAAAATGCACGAAACTGTTTATAGAGGCGAATTAGAAAGTATTATAAATAAAATCAAGAATAATCAAGACGACCAAAAAGGGGAATTTGTTGTCGTAATTGGAAAATAACTATAAATTTTGGTACCTACCCCTTCCAAGGTGGGCAGGCATGGTACGTACCAAGGTACCTTACTAAATATGAAAAATAAATTTTATATAACTACAACCCTTCCTTATGTTAATGCTGACCCACATATCGGCTTTGCGGCAGAAATATTGCGAGCAGATGTATTGGCTCGTTTTGCTAGATTAGAAGGAAAAGAAGTTTTTTTTAATACAGGCACAGATGAGCATGGTTTAAAAATACATCGCAAGGCAATTGAGCAAAAAAAAGATCCTCAAGTATATGTTGATGAATATGCAAAGAAATTTGATGAGCTAAAAAAAGCCTTGAATTTAAGTTACAATAATTTCATTCGAACAACCGATAAAAATCACAAAAAGTCAGCTCAAGAGTTCTGGAAAAAATGTAATGCTAGTGGAGATATATATAAAAAGAATTATAAAGTTAATTATTGTGTTGGCTGTGAATTAGAATTAACAGAATCAGAACTAGTTGATGGTAAGTGTCCACATCACCCTAATCAGGAAATTGAATACATTGAAGAAGAGAATTATTTTTTTCGTTGGAGTAAGTATGCTGACAAATTACTAGATTTTTATGAAAGAAATCCAGATTTTATTGTGCCAAAACACAGAATGAATGAAATTAAACGTTTTATTGAAGCTGGGCTTCAGGATTTTTCTATTTCTCGATTAAAATCAAAAATGCCCTGGGGGGTTCCTGTGCCAGGAGATGGTGAGCATGTAATGTATGTTTGGTTTGATGCTTTGACTAATTACATAAATTGTTTAAATTGGGTAGAGGATGATAAAATGTTTCATGACTTTTGGCCAGGGATGCAAGTAGCTGGCAAGGATAATCTTCGTCAGCAAACAGCCATGTGGCAAGCCATGTTAATGAGCGCTGGTCTTCCTAATTCAAAGCAGATTTTGATATTTGGTTTTATTAATTCAAATGGTCAAAAAATGAGTAAAAGCTTGGGAAATGTGGTTAACCCATATGATTTAATAAAGAAATATGGAATAGATGCTACCAGATATTATTTATTGTCGGGATTAAAGCCTTTTGAGGATTCTGATTTTACTTATGATAAATTTGAAGAAAAATATAACGCTGATTTAGCTAATGGTCTTGGAAATCTAGTAGCCAGAGTTTCCAATATGCTTGAGAAAAATAAAATCGAAATAGATATTAAAATTGGCTCAGATGATGATTTAAAAAAACGAGTGAAAGAGAAATTGGACAAATATCTTTTTGATGAAGCCTTGAAAGTGTTGTGGGATGAATTACGCAAAGATGATGAATTTTTAAGCCAAAAAACTCCATGGAAGTTAAAAGACGTAAAAGAAATTAAGGAAGTTTTGGAGCCGGTGGCACAAAGCATATTGAATGCGGCTGACTTACTTTCAGTATTTCTTCCAGATGTGGCTGAAAAAATAATTACTCAATTTAATCAAAATCAAGTAAAAAAAGGCGAGCCTTTGTTTACAAGATTAACAAAAGAGTAATATGAAATACGAAGGAGGGTATTATCATGTTTATAATCGAGGAGTTGACAAGAGAAAGGTTTTTAATACAGAAAAAGATTATAAGAGGTTTTTGCAATCGTTGATAGAGTTTAATACGGTAAATCCAATAGGTAGCATTAGAGAAGTTAATAGATATAAAGTCTTAGAAAATAGCACCGTTTCCAGACCTCCGAGGTCTGCAGATGCAGACCTCGGAGGTCTGGAAACTACGGTTTCTTTAGTTAAGATATATGCATATTGTTTATTGCCAAATCATTTTCATTTATTGGTCAAAGAAGAGCAAGAGAAAGGTGTTGGTAGGTTTATGAGTAAGGTTGGGAATGGTTATACAAAATATTTTAACATTATCAACAACCGCTCGGGTTTTTTATTTCAAGGCAAGTACAAAAAGAAATTGATTGACAATGAAAATTATCTTGCGTATTTAACTGCTTATATAAATTGTAATTCTGAGATTCACGAAATAAAAAAGGCATAAAAATGGAAATGGTCTAGTTTGAATGATTATTTGAATAAAATTGTTACTAAAGTCTCAGATTATCGTATCAATAAAGGACTAGATAAAGAGATAAGTTATAGCGAGCACATGAAGGACGTTGTAAAAAATGCTAAATCAATCAAAGATGACAAAAGACTATATTTATTTGAAAATATTTAAAAATTAAATTAATAAAACCTATGCAAAAAGCATTTATCTCAATGTTGACAATGACATTGTTATTAGGGTCTTTGTCTATGCCGGTATTAGCGACATACGATGACTCAACAAGCGACACAAGTTCTAGTGTTAATTCTATTACGCTTTCGGGAACTGGAAGTTCCATTGAGTGGAGCGTTAATGGTTATAGCTCAAAAGGATTTAAAGTTGTGTGGTCAAAAAATGAAAATCCAACCTATCCATTACGTGATGGTGACAAGTATAATTATTATACTGATCCAGAAAAAAGTAGTGATATTTTGACAGCTTTTTCTGGAGAAGGGACTTATTATGTTCGAGTTTGTGAGTATCTTGGTGGATCCTGTGGAGTGTATTCAAATCAAATTACTTTGAGCCTGGGGAGCGGCTCTCAAGTAGCTTGTACCATGGAATATAATCCAGTTTGTGGAGCAAATGGTAATACCTATTCAAATAAGTGCATGGCTGAAGCCGCTGGTACTAGTAAGGCATATTATGGTGAATGCACGAATGAGGAAAGTGGAAATGTAAATTCAATAACCTTACAAGTAGAGGGAGATTATGCAATTTGGGAAATAGATGGCACTAGCACAAAAGGATTTAAAGTTGTGTGGTCAAAAAATGAAAATCCAACATATCCAAACAGAGAAGGTGACAAGTATTATTATTTTTCTGATCCAAGTAAGCGCAAAGCAGAGCTTAAAGCTTTTTCAGGTGATGGTATATATTATGTAAGAGTATGTGAGTATTTAGGAGGAGCCTGTGGTGTCTACTCAAATCAGATGGAGATTGAATTGAATGAGGGTGGTAGTGTGACAGCATGTACTAAGGAATACGATCCAGTTTGTGGGGCTGATGGTAAGACCTATTCAAATAAATGTATGGCTGAAGCCTCTGGAACATACAAAGAGTATTATGGTATGTGCACTGATAAAGAACTTGAACAAATTGAAGAAAATGCAGAAAAACTAAGTCAAAATGATCTAGATTCAATATTAACTGAATTAGAAGAGTTAAGAAATACAGTAAAAGAGCAAGAAAATCAAATAAAGTATTTACAAAAATTATTATCAAATGTTCAGGCAATAAGTGATGAAATGCAAACCTCTATAAATAATTTTATTACTTATGGGGTTGATAAAAATACCAAGGAACTTGGCGAGGGAGAAAGAGCAGCTGTTATTTATTCATTTAAAGCTGCCTATGGTAAGTTGCCAGAAGATGAATTAGAGTTAAGTGATGCAGTAAAAATTGCCAATGGTCGTTTTCCAAGTATGAAGAGCAAAGATGCTGAGAGTGAAGCTCAAGAAAAATTTCAAGAAATTTACAAAAGAATAGCTGATATGCGAGATTCTCGTGATGAAGCGGCTATTACGGTTATGGCATACGGTTTAAGACAAAAAGCAGAAAATAGAAACTTGAAATCAGAAGAAAATGGAATAAAGATTTTCAGGAGTGTATTTGGTAAAAATCCTGAGACAACTGAAGAGTGGAATGCTATGCAAGCTATAACATATTCTGGAGCTACCAGAGGAGTAGATAGCGACGGAGATTTGTTAGTTGATGAGCGAGAAGGAGAACTTGGTACAGATCCTGAAAATCCTGATACTGACAGTGATGGATATTTAGATGGAATTGAAGTAGCTAACGGCCATGACCCATTGAATGGTTAATATTAAGTAATTTTAAATAAAAAACCACCTTGAAATAAGGTGGTTTTTGTTTTTATAAAATAGTTAAATAAGCCTTGTTTACGACTCAAAACTAAGGTATAATACTTATATAAAAGAAAATTTATGAATGACCCAAAAATTCCACAATATATAAATATTTCAGTTGCCTCTGTGATTAAAATTATACTAGTATTTATACTTTTTTATGTATTGTTTTTAATTAAAGATATATTAGCACTTTTATTTATTTCTTTGGTTTTAGCTTCAGCAATTGATCCGTGGGTTGATTATTTTCAGACCAAAAAAATTCCCAGAGGTTTGAGTGTTTTTGGCATTTATTTCATTGCTTTTTTTGCAATTGTTTCCGCAATCATCATGATAACACCTCCAATTGTTGAACAAATTGATGAACTTGTTAGCAATTTTCCCAATATAATCCAGAATATTATTTCTGGAGTGAATGTACTTAAAGATTTTTCCAGCCAATATGGGCTATTAAATAATTTGGAAGAGGGCTTGCAAAGTGTTAATACCGGAATTACTGGTGCTGCTAGTGGTGTTTTTTCTGGCTTAACAAATGTTCTTGGTAATATATTTTCATTTTTTGTTGTTCTAGTTATTACTTTTTATATGGTAGTAGAAGAAAAGGCAATGAAAAAAGTTGTTTGGTCAATAGCTCCTCCAAAATATCAGATGTATATTATGGGGCTTATTAATAGAATGCAACAAAAAATAGGTTTGTGGTTACGCGGCCAGTTAATACTTTCATTGATTATTTTCTTCTTAACTTTTATTGGTTTGTCTATCCTGGGAGTAAAATATGCTCTAGTGTTAGCATTGATTGCTGGTATGACAGAATTTGTTCCTTATTTAGGGCCTATTTTTGCTTCTATCCCAGCAATATTTTTAGCTTTTACTCAATCACCTATGCTTGGTTTATTTGTTGCAATCCTATACTATATCATTCAATTAACTGAGAATAATATAATAGTACCTAAGCTGATGCAAAAAGTAGTTGGCTTAAATCCAATTGTAAGTATTGCGGTTTTATTAATTGGTTTTGAGGTTGCTGGTATTGCTGGAGCAGTTCTTTCTATACCAGTAGCTACAGCTGTTAATGTATTCTTGTCAGATATTTTTGAGAATAAAATAGTTATCGAGGAGGACAGAGAAGAGGAAGCTCAAGCTTAATAATTACAATGAATAGAATAGTTTCGTTTTTCCAAACCAATAATACTTTAAAAATAATGGTGTTTTTTCTTCCATTGTTTTTTTTACCTTTTTCAGGTGCAATTTATAGCTCTGATGTGTTGTCAAAAGTTTTTTTATTATCTTTAATACTTCCGGTTTTTTTATTGGTTGAGATTATAAAAAATACCAAAAAAGAATATTTCATATTTTATTTGACTAAAATAGATTTTTTGTTATTGATGTTCTTTTTGTTTTCATTAGCATCAATTTTGTTTAGCGTTAATAAATATAACTCTATTTATGGAGCTTATCAATTTGCCAACATTCCCTTTGTGGCTATTTATGTTTTGGCTTTATTTTACGCAATGCTTCGCTATAAAATAAAAGACAAGCAAGAAGTATACAGTTATCTACGTTATTTGATCGTATTGTATTTTGTCTCTTCATTGGCATCTTTTGTGGGGATATTATTTTTAGAGAACACATTTTTTATTAGATATTTACGTTTAGCACTTGCTAATTCCCACGATATTTCAATTTTTTTATCAGTTTTAACTATTTTATTTTTCTCTATTACAAGCTCAAAAGAATTTAGTAGAGAAATATTTAAGAATAAAACATTTTTGTATTTTACAAGATTGGCTGTATTTTTTTCTTTGATAGTATTAGTAAGTATAAATTTTGTGTACAGCTGGTTTGTTCTTTTATTCGGAGCAATAATTATTTTTTGTTTTAGAGTTAAAATATATCAAAAAGAAAAAGAACAAGGAAATCACAGTAAGAGACCTTTAATTTTCCAAGTTTTGTTATTCTTGTTTGCTTTAAATTATCTATTAAACTTTTTTATTGTATACAAAGATGCTAGTCTTGATAACTATTTGGCAAATTATCGGCAACTAGACACTGGTCATACATGGCAAATTGTTTTTTCAAATTTAAAAGAAAATACTTTTTTTGGTATAGGTTTAGAAAATTTTGATTATGCATTTTCAAAGTATCGCCCAGCTTCGATGAATAATGCTGTAAATTGGGATTTACGCTACGAAAGAACAGGTAGTTTTTTTCAGGATATACTTATTTGTGGTGGTATTTTGTTGGGATTTGTTTTGCTTTTTATTGTTTTTTTGTTTTTGCAACGGCTTAAGAAGCACGCAAAATCTCTACAAAAAAACCCTGATTTATTTACGATTTTATTATCTATTAGCCTTTTGTTGTTTTTGATGTTTTTCGTAAATTTTAATTTTAATTTATTATTTATTTTTATTGTATTGATCGCATTATTTGTTTCAGCAGAAAGAGGAGATGATAAGAAATTTATTTACTATAAAATAAACACTAGTAATGCTCAAAGAGTTATTCCATTTTTAATTATAGGTTTTTTGATAGTATTGTATATTGTATTTAATTTAAAAATGATAAAAATTGTGTACAGCAATTTTATTTTATCAAAAACAGACTTTAGCCAGGAATCATTGATCCAAGCTGATTTGTTGGAAGAAGATAGATATGAATATAAACTCCGTTTGGCAAAGATTTTCGCAAAAAAATCTATTGAATCTTCTGAAGCTGGTCAAAAAGACCTAAGCTTGAAATACGAAGAAAAGTCTTTAGCTTATATAAGTGAAGCTACTAAATATCATCCCGAATAAATCTTAGTTAGAGAAACAGCTGCATCGTTATATCGAGATTTTAGTAGTGGTCTGGATGGTTATAATCAATTGGCTATTCAGGAATTTTCCAAAGCTCACGAGCTTGAGCCATCAAATCCTGTTTTATTAGCTGAGTTAGGACAAGTATTTTTAGATGCTGGGAACTTGGAGAAAGCTCAAGAATCATTTTTCGCGGCAGTTGATCTCAAGCCGGATCATAGCATATCACTATTTGGAAAAGCCAAAGTACTTGTAAGAAAAAACGAATTTGCTGAAGCAGAAGCTATATTAAATGAATTAATAACTACCAATAATAATCCAGAAGTTTATTATGAATTAGGTTTGTTATATTTTAATAATGAAATGATTGATGAGGCATATAAATATTTTCAAATTGCTACTACCTATAATCCGTTACATTCAAACTCGTTGTTTGGTTTAGCTTTGATTTTAGAAAAAAGAGGAGACACAGATCAGGCTTTGGCTTATTTGAGAAAAGTGCAGAAAATTAATCCTAACAATATTGAAATTATTAGGAAAATAGAAGAGCTAGAGCAATAGACTATATATTTTTGACAAATACAAAATATTACTTTATAATATTTTTGATACCTATTTTTTAGGTATTTTTTCATTGCCCAGGTGGCGGAACTGGTAGACGCGCGGGACTCAAAATCCCGTTCTGGCAACAGAGTGCGAGTTCGATTCTCGCCCTGGGCACAAAAACAGAGAAAGCTAAAAAGCTTTCTTTTTTTGTAGGTCCAGGGTGGAAGCAAACTCGCATATGAGAAGTACAGAATTCAGCACCAACTAAGCTTTAGAGTAATCAGAATATAAATTGAGAACAAGGAAATTCTTGAGGGGGTGCCCTTTACAAAACAAGCCTTAATGAGCTTGTTTTTTATTGGCAGTTTTATGTTTAAAAGGTATTAATAGGGTATTAATACCATATTAATACCTTTTTGTTTGAAATAAGCAAAATTGCGTTTAATGTTGTTGTGAATAAAATTTTTTATTATTTGCCGTATGGTAAATTTTAGTGTATAATATGGATAACTATTTCTATAAATAGTAGTTTATTATTGTAATAAAATGGCTAAAATAATATCGGTTGTAAACCAAAAAGGAGGAGTTGGTAAGACTACCACAGCTGTAAATTTGGGGGCGTATTTGGCTTTTTTGGGAAAGAAAGTGTTGTTAGTTGACATTGATCCTCAGGCAAATGCCACTAGTGGTATTGGTATCGATCACAAGGAATTACCTCACGGAATATACGAGGCTTTGATTGGCAAGGAGCCTGTTTTTAAAGTTGTTAAAAGAACTATTCAAGATGGTTTTAAAATTGTTCCTTCTACATTATCTTTGGCCGGGGCTGGAATTGAATTAGTTGATATGGATCAACGTGAATATAGATTGAAGAATATTTTGGAAGAAGTGAGAAATGAATATTATTATATTATAATTGATGGGCCACCATCTCTTGGTCTTTTAACAGTAAACTCTTTAGTGGCAGCTGATGAGGTTTTAATCCCAATTCAAAGTGAGTACTATGCTTTGGAGGGACTTAGCCAGTTGCTTGAAACTGTTAATTTAGTACAGACACATTTAAAGCCAGAGTTGTCTGTAATGGGAGCTGTTATTACTATGTTTGATAAACGCAACAAGCTTTCAACTCAAGTTATGAACGAGCTATATGAACATTTTCCTAATAAAGTTTTTCGTACCGTTATTCCTCGAAGTGTTAGATTAGCCGAAGCTCCAAGTTTTGGTAGATCAATTTTGCATTACGAACCCAAATCAAAAGGCGGTAAAGCTTATGAAAGACTTGCTAAAGAGCTAATAGATTTGGAAGTTAACAATGAAGTCGCATCTAATCCCTATAAAATAAATTTTTAAAATTATGGCAAATAAAGGTTTGGGCCGAGGTTTAGGTTCATTAATACCAAACAAACAAGCAACAGTGCAGGTTGATTCTAGTCAAACCCAGGTTTCTGATAGTGATGTGATAAGACATGTAGATATAAATGAGATTAAAGCTAATCATTTGCAACCAAGAAAGCAATTTCGTGACTATAAACTGGAGGAGCTTAGTGAGTCTATTAAAGAGCATGGAATTTTACAACCTTTGATAGCTACCAAAAAAGGCGATAAATATGAACTTATTGCTGGTGAGCGTCGTCTGCGAGCTAGTAAATTAGCAGGACTTACTGAAGTGCCGGTAATTATTCGTGAAGTTGATGAGCAAAAAAGACTAGAACTTGCCTTGATAGAAAATATTCAAAGAGAACAGCTCAATCCAATTGATTTAGCTAAATCATATTCTCAGCTTATGGGAGAGTTCAATTTAACCCAGGAAGATGTAGCTAAAAAAGTTGGTAAGGCTAGATCGTCAATCGCTAATGTACTTCGCATGCTTAAGTTGCCAGAGGAGATACAGCTTGCTTTAATTGATGGAAAGATTACTGAAGGTCACGCAAAATATTTAATTGGAATCGAAGAAGAAGGCAAACAACTTAGACTTTTTAGAACAATTTTACATAACAATCTATCAGTAAGTGACACTAGTCAAGAAGCAAGAAAAATGGGTGGTACTAAAAAGGCCAGGGTGAAAATAAATTACACTGACAAAGATAAGGAGTTCAAGTTAAGAGAGTTTTTTGGTGCTAAGGTTGAAATAAAAAGAAAGGGTAAGGGGGGTAGGATAATGATTGACTTTTTTTCTGATGATGAACTTCAAGAAATAATGGGTAAAATTAAAAGTTAAGACTACTTTTTTATATGTGTCATTCTGAGCAGAGTGGAGGATCTTGTAAATAACGGGATTTTTCACTCCGCTCAGAATGACACTTTTTTATTTGAAGTAGAATCCCAAGCAGTGAACGTGATTGTTTAATAATTTGAATATATTTGCAAAAAAATATGCAATCTGGCCTAATATTATTGCAATTTTGCTTTTAAAAAATAAAGTGATATAATGAAGTATCATGTAAGCATGTAGGCAAGTAAATGTATAAGTAATTTAGAAAATTATTTAAGAAATGTGTTAAATGTTTTAGTATTTTAAATGAAAAATAATAATTTTGTTCATCTTCATGTGCATACTCATTATTCACTGCTTGATGGACTAACAAAATTAGATGAACTTATTACCACTGCTAAAGAGCAGGGGTCACCGGCTGTAGCCATAACTGATCATGGGGTCATGTATGGTGTTGTTGAGTTTTATCAGAAGTGCGTAAAGGCTGGTATTAAACCTATTATTGGTTTAGAGGGCTACATGGCACCTGGTTCCCGTTTTGACAAGATTACTAGAACGGATGGTAAACTTAATTATCATCTGCTTTTATTAGCTAAAAATGAAACTGGTTACAGAAATCTAATTAAACTCACATCCATAGCTCATTTGGAAGGATTTTATTATAAACCAAGGTTTGATTGGGAGAGTTTAGAAAAATATTCAGAAGGCTTAATCGCATGTTCTGCTTGTTTAGGCGGCGAATTACCTACTTTGGTTAGAAGTGAGAATTGGGCAAAAGCCAAAGAAAGGGCTGGAGATTTTTTACGTCTTTTTGGTGAAGGGAATTATTATTTTGAACTTATGCATCATCCTAATTTACCAGAACAAAAGATAAGTAATGAAGGACTTATAAAGTTGGGTAAGGAGATGGGTATACCTATTGTGGCCACCAATGATGTTCATTATTTAAAAAAAGAAGATAATGAAGCTCAGGATATTTTGCTTTGTTTAAAAAATAAGAAAAAACGAGAAGATATGGACAGAATGATAATGACTGATAGTGACTATTCCTTTCGTCCAAATCAAGAAATGATAGATAATTTTCATGATTATCCTGAAGCAATTGAAAATACGATAAAGATCGCAGATAAATGTAATGTTGAAATTGAACTTGGTAATATTCAGTTGCCATTTTTTCAGGTTGAAGAAGGTTATGATGAGTTTACATATTTGCGAAAATTGTGTGAAGACGGTTTAATGAAGCGATATGGGAAAAACTATCAGGAAGTTGAAGAAGTTACTAGAGAGAGAATGGATTATGAGCTTTCAGTAATTCAAAATATGGGCTGGCCATCATATTTTTTGATTGTGGCTGATTTTGTGAATTGGGCTAAGAGACAAGGTATTGTAGTTGGGCCTGGTAGAGGATCGGCTGCTGGATCACTGGTTTGTTACTTGACTGGTATCACTAACCTTGATCCACTTGAATATAATCTGCTCTTTGAAAGATTTCTAAATCCTGACCGTATTTCTATGCCTGATATTGATCTCGATTTTGCTGATGCTAGACGAGAAGAGGTGATAAATTATGTAGAAGATAAATACGGTAAGGATCATGTTGCTCAGATAATTACTTTTGGAACCATGGCTGCTCGAGCAGCGGTTAGGGATGTGGGGAGAGTCTTGGGAGCGCCATATGATTATTGTGATACTCTAGCCAAGATGATACCAATGTTTACTAAAATTAAAGATGCTTTGGATAATGTAGCTGAATTTAGTGATATTTATAAAAGAGAAGATACAGCTAGACAGATAATTGACTATGCATTGCGCTTAGAAGGCGTATCTAGACATGCCTCAACTCATGCTTGTGGCGTGCTAATTACCAAGAAGCCATTAATAGAATATACTCCAGTCCAGTATGCTTCATCAGCTGACAAGTCTGTTGTATCTCAGTATTCACTTCACCCAGTAGAGGATTTAGGTCTTTTGAAAATGGATTTTTTAGGGCTTAAGAACTTAACTATTATTGAGTCGGCAATCAGGATTATTAAAAATGTAAAAGGTGATGATGTTGATATAGACAAGATACCTCTTGATGATGAAAAAACATTTAAGCTTTTTCAAAAAGGTGAAACTACTGGTGTATTCCAATTTGAATCTTCTGGTATGAAAAGGTATTTAAAAGAACTAAAACCTTCTGAGTTTGAGGATGTGGTAGCTATGGTAGCCTTGTATCGACCTGGGCCAATGGAATGGATCCCAGATTATATTTCAGGTAAGCACGGACGTAAACAACCGAGTTATTTACACCCAAAGCTAGAGCCAATTCTTAGAAAAACTTATGGGGTGGCAATTTACAAAGAGCAAGTTATGCAGATGGCCAGGGATTTGGCAGGCTTTACTATGGCGGAGGCTGATGTTTTGAGAAAAGCAGTAGGAAAAAAAATTCTCAAACTACTTGAAGAACAGAAACAAAAATTTATTGACGGTTGTGTGAAAAATGGTATTTCGAGTGATTTAGCCAAGAAGATTTTTTCGTTTATTGAGCCTTTTGCAGGTTACGGCTTCAATCGTTCTCATGCTGCTTGCTATGCGCTGATTGGTTATCAAACAGCTTATTTAAAAGCCCATTATCCAACAGAATTTATGGCTGCTCTTCTAACAGCAGATCAACAAAATATCGACAGGTTGGCTATAGAAATTGAAGAGTGTCAAAGAATGGGTATAGAAGTAAAACGGCCTGATGTAAATGAATCATTTGAGAATTTTACTGTGGTGTTAGCAGGAGATGAAAAAGTAAAAGTAAAAAATGGAGCAGTAAAGAAGAATCAAGACTCTATTCGATTTGGTTTGTCAGCTATTAAGAATATGGGTGAAAATATTTCCAAGGTTTTGATAAAAGAAAGAAAAGCAAATGGTCATTATAAAGATATAAGTAATTTTTTGGAAAGAGTGATAGATAGGGACTTGAATAAAAAATCTCTTGAGAGTTTGATAAAATCCGGGGCCTTGGATGATTTTGCTGAACGTGGCCAATTGCTCGCTAATATGGATCTGATGTTAGCCTACAATAAAGAGATTGCCAAGTCAGAAGGAAATGGGCAGGTTAGTTTGTTTGGAGATGCTGTAAGCGTGGGTCTAAGTAGTGGAGTTAGATTAGAACAAGCTAGTCCGATTGACAGACAAGAAATGCTAGCTTGGGAAAAGGAGCTTTTAGGTTTATATATTTCAGCTCATCCTTTTTTAGATTACAAGAGTCATGTAAAAGACATTGTTTCGCCAATAAGCACTTTAAATACTAGGCAAGACAAAAAAGTAGTTTCAGTAGCAGGAATTGTAACTAAAGTACAAAAGATTATCACCAGAACCAATAAATCAATGCTTTTTGTAAAAATTGAAGATGATACTAATAATATTGAAATATTAGTTTTTCCAAATTTATATAAAAATACCTTTGATGTATGGAATGAAGGCAAGGCTGTGATTGTTCAGGGGAAAATTTCAGACAAAGACCAGGAACTTAAAGTTTTGGCTGATACGGCTTTTAGATTATCCAGAAGAAATATTTCTGAAGTTAAGAAAAAATTTATTTCAGCGAATGGTGGTGGAGGATTTTCTCGTGGTCCACAGAAAACAATGGGGAATCTAATATTAGAATTCGCTAATAATTTTAATAATACGCATTTAGAGGAGTTGAAAGGAATTTTTGGTAAGTACAAGGGGGATGACAAGGTGTTTTTTGAGATTGGTGTGAATGGAGATAAGAAAAGAATAGAATCAGATAACCGAGTAAGGAATACTGGATTTTTGGCAACAGAGATTATGAACAGACTTGGTGGAGTGGTTAGGATAAAAAAGATACAATAGAAGAATATTGAACTAGATAGAAATAGGTTCTTTATTACAGAACCTATTTTTTATTATTTTTAAAGTTTATTGTATTTTTATTGTTTATTTATAAGTTACTAAGCTATAAATTATACACAAAAAGGGATTTTGCCTTTTTATCATTTTTTTGTTATAATATACTTATGACAGTTTATGTGAATAACCTGGAAATCTTTATAATATTTTAATATGAGTGAAGAAGAAAAAACAATAAAAAAAGAAGAAACAGAAAAAAAACCTGCTAAGAAAAAGACAGTAAAGAAAGCTGTGGTTAAAAATCCCGCTAAGAAAACTACCACCAAGAAGACTGGTACAAAGAAAACATCCTCAGCAAGCACTACAGCAAAAAAAACTATTGCCAAGAAAGCAAGTACCAAAAAGATCTCAACTTCTACAAAAAAAGCTATCACAAAGAAAAAGATAGCAAAAAAAGCAGAAAAAAAGGAGGAAGTTGAAAAAAAACCAGTAATAGAAGAAGAGAAAAAAGAACCAGCTACAGAAGATCAAGAGGGTGAGCAAAAAGTTGAAAATGATACTATTCATAAGCAAGAAGTTGTTAAAAAAGCTATCAGGATAGAAGTTGAAGATTTGGATGATGAAGATATGCCGCAAAAAAAGAAAAAAGTCGTTTTGGGCGAAGATGAGGGCGAATCTAAAAAAGTAAAAAAAATACATATTGAAACTTCTACAGTAAGCACAAAGGAGGACGAAAAGGTTTCTAAGGAGGACACAGAGGAAGAAGAGCAAAGTTCAAAAGAGGTATTACCTCAAGGTACAAGCGAAGCGGTATTAGAAGATGAGACGCCAGAAGCTAAGATTTCAAAAGACGATTTTGCTGCAAAACTGGAAAAAGAACTAAGCAAAGAAGAAGAAAAAGAAACAAGCAAATTGGATGATATAAAAATTGGCGAAGAAAGTACTGACAATCAAGAAGATAATAAGAAAAAAGAGAAAAAATATATCCAAGCAGAAGCTGAGAGCACTGATGAGGAAATTGAGGAAGTGGTTAAAAGTAAGGCTCGGGTGAATAGGTCTATAAACATCTATCGACGTATTGCTTATTTCTTTTTGTTTTTAGTAGTGGTATTGATTTTAAGTAGTGCATATTTTCTTTTGACAAAAGTTACTATTGTTTTAGTTCCTGATCAAGAGAGGTTGAGCAATAATTTAATATTTGATGTTTATGACTCTGAAAATGGCAAGGAAGGAAGAAATGCGAGTATTGAAGGGGTGGTTAAAGAAGTGGACATTGAAAGCTCTAATATTTATAACAGTTCAGGTTCTGAAGTGATTGGCAAAGAGGCAATTGGAAAAGTAACTATTTTTAATAATTATTCAAAGAATCAGATGTTGGTAGCTAACACTAGACTTTTGACTAGTGATGGCAAGCTCTTTAGAACAAATAATACTGTCAATGTTCCAGCTGGTGGGGAGGTTGAAGTTGAGATGCATGCTGATGATCCTGCTCCAGAAATGGCAATAGAACCTAGTAAATTTACTATTCCGGGGCTTTGGGCTGGTTTACAAGACAAGATATACGCTCAAAGTGTAGACGATGTTATTTATCAGCAAAAACTTAAAAAGCATGTTGTACAAGATGATATTGATAGCGCTATAAGAGACATGAAACAAAGACTTTTAACTAAAGCTAAAACTGATATAAATGAAGCTTATAGCAACTACGACCAGATAATCTATAATATTGACGAAGATTCTATTGAGACTGAATATGAGGTTGAGCCAGGAGAAGAAGTTGATAATTTTGATATGAATATGACAGCCTCTGTTATCGTGGTAGCATTTAAAGGTGATAAATCTTCAACTTTGGCTAGACAAAAATTTGAAACAAGTCTAGAAGATGGTAAAGAGGTGATAAGTTTTGATTCAGAGAATATTATTTATACTTTGAATAAATACGATGCAATTGATGATATTGCTACTATTAATGCCACTTTTGAAGGGAAAGTATCGCTAAAGGAGGATACAGATGTAATAGATAAAGAAAAAATCGTTGGTCTAAATAAAGGACAGCTTGAAAAATACTTAGAAAACTATACAGATATATCAGGTTTTGAGATTGAATTTTATCCATCATTTTTACCAGATTTTCTAAAAAGAGTACCAAAGCTTCCTGAGCGGATTGAGGTTCAGATAAAAAAATAGTTATCATATAATAAAAACAGATAAATATCTGTTTTTATTTGATACATATTACATAGTTTATGTTTGACTATTTTTGTTTTTTAGTGTATAAATAAAATATTACAATTAAATATGCAGAGAATTGGCGATTGCAATAGCTACCAACTATTGTGCGAAAAAAACGTATTTATTTTAAATAAACTAAGCCAAGTAACTGTAAATCAAGGGTTTTGATCCGTTAATTAGCGGATTTCAGAAAAACTAGATGGAACCGCGGGAAATGTCTCGTTCTAGTTACATTAAATATTTTTAGTGTAAGTAGAACGGGATTTTTTATTCATTAAAATACTAATACTACAAATATCATCCAAATACTACAAAAAAATATTCGTAGTATTCGGATTGAATTCGTAGTATTCGGATTATAAATATGTCAAAAGAAAAAAACAATTTAGAAATGCTTCGTCATTCAATGTCACATGTAATGGCAGCAGCAATCCAAAAACTTTATCCAGAGGCTAAATTTGCCATTGGTCCATCCATTGAAAATGGTTATTATTATGATATTGATTTTGGTGACAAAAAATTAACTGAAGATGATTTACCCAAAATCGAAAAAGAAATGAAAGCTATTATTAAAAAGGGCTTAGAATTTGAGAGAAGTGAGATGGACGTTGATGAGGCTATTAAAAAAGAAGAAAAAAGTGGCCAGATCTATAAAAAAGAACTCATAGAGGATTTAAAGTCTGCAGGTGAAAAGAAGGTGAGTTATTATAAATTAGGAGATTTTGAGGATCTTTGTCGTGGTCCACATGTAGAAAAAAGTTCCAAAATAAAACCTGGTACATATAAGCTAATTTCATTGGCTGGCGCATATTGGCGCGGAGATGAAAAAAATAAAATGCTTACTCGTATTTATGGTGTCGGTTTTGAGTCAAAAGAGGCCTTAGCTGATTATCAAAAAATGATGAAAGAAGCAGAGGAAAGAAATCACAGAAAAATTGGTAGAGAAATGGAATTATTTCGAAATTTCAATGAGATTGGGCAAGGACTTCCTGTATGGTTGCCGAATGGCTATACTATGAGACGTGTATTAGAGGATTATATGTGGAAACTTGAACGTTCATATGGATATGTACATATTCTTACTCCACATATAAATAAGAAAGAGCTTTTTGAGACCTCGGGGCATCTTGGATTTTACGACAAAGATATGTACTCACCTATGCAGATAGATGAAGAAACTTTTTATTTAAAGCCAATGAATTGTCCAGCAGGGATGATGATATACAAAATGAAACCAAGAAGTTATAGAGACTTGCCTTATAAACAAGGTGAATTTGGAACAGTGTATAGATATGAAAAATCAGGTGAATTACATGGTTTACAAAGAGTGAGAGGTTTTACACAAAATGACGCTCATATTTTTTGTACTCCTGATCAGCTTAAGGAGCAGTTTTTGGAGGTGATGGAAATGCTTGAGAAATTTTATTCTGACGTTGGGTTTGAAAATTACCGGTATAGACTTTCTCTTTATGATGATGAAAAAGATAAATATGTGGGTGATAGAAAAGATTGGTTGCAAGCTGAGGAAACTATGAGAGAAGTGCTAGTAGAAAAAGGTGTAGAATTTTATGAAGAAAAAGGAGAAGCCGCCTTTTATGGGCCAAAACTTGATGTGCAGGCGGTGAATGTATTTGGTAAAGAGGATTCTATTTCAACTATTCAAGTAGATTTTAATTTACCTGAACGTTTTGATGTACATTTTATTGATAAAGATGGACAAAAGAAGCGACCTTTTGTAATTCACAGAGCGTTAATTGGTTCTTTTGAAAGATTTTTTGCTTTTTTGATCGAATACTATGGTGGAAAGTTTCCAGTTTGGTTTGCACCAGTACAAGTAAAGATTGTTGCTGTAAGTGAAAAGCATATTGATTTTTGTAATAAGTTGGCTAGAGAATTTTTTGATAATGATGTACGAGTAGAAGTTGATATTTCAGATGAGACAGTTGGTAATAAAATTCGCAAAGCAGTTAAGGAAAAAGTTCCTTATATGTTAGTTGTTGGTGATAAAGAGATGGGATCGGAGAATTTGATGATCAGAGATAGAGGGTCTCAGGATGTAAGAGAGATTAGTAAAGAAAATTTTTTTGCTGAGATTAGAAATAAAGTTGTGGAGAAAAAGTAGTTGTAAAGAAAATGCTTTGTAAAAAGAAAGAAATATTGCTTTAGAACTGTCTTTGCAGTAAAATATAAGTAAGACTATAGCAGAAGAAATCAAATATGTATTTCTACTCTTTGTAATACTATTTTTAGTATAAATTATTTATGTCTATAATTGACTCTATTTTGCTCCTAATTTTAGCTGGCTTTGTTTTTTATGGTGTGTTTCATGGTTTAATTCGAACCATTGGAGCTTTTTTTGGTGTTTTGATAGGAGCAATTCTCGCTAGCAGGTTTTATCTACCCGTATCTGATTATATTGATGTTATGTTTTTTGGTTATAATAATATTGGCAGAGTTGGAGTGTTTTTCTTACTTTTTTCAGTGATAGATAGATTAGTTGGTTTTGCTTTCTATTTACTTGAGAAGTCTTTTAATATCATCTCAATCATCCCATTCTTGAAAACTATAAATCGACTCGGGGGATTGATACTTGGTTTTATTACAGGATCTTTTGCTATTGGTTTAGTTATATATGTGATTAACAAATATGCTATCTTAGATTCGATGGTAGGTAGATGGTTAACTAACTCAGAATTAGCTCCGTTCTTTTTGAAATTTGCCGACTATTTATTACCAGTTTTACCAGAATTTTTGAAAAAACTGCAATCATTAATATAATTTTAATTATATTAATGTATTTATAAACTGTGATGGATTTAATTAAAATAAAAAACCAAATAAAAAGAGAAGAACTAGATAAAATAACAAAAGCTTTGTTAGCTGAGCAAGTAGTTGTTTTGCCAACTGACACAGTCTATGGACTTCATTGTTTAGCTACTAGCAAAAAGGCAGTGAATAAAATTTACAAAATCAAAGAAAGACCAAAATCAATCCCACTGCTTGTATTAGTTAAAAGTTATTGCATGCTTCATGATTATTTCAAGATAAATAAAAAACAAGAAGATTACATAAGGTCGATTTGGCCAAGAACAACTAGGGAAGCTCATAATTTTTCAAAATTTTCTAGAAGTTCAACTTCTGAAAATTCAGAAGTCAAACTTCTAGAAAATAGTCACCCGGTTAGCTTTATTTTGGAAGATAAAGGAAAGCTCCATATTCATTTAAATAAAGAAAATCAAGGGGTGGCTGTGAGATTACCACAAAACATTTTATTGATTAATATATTAAAGAAAGTAAATATTCCAATAGTTTCGACCAGCTTGAATATATCGGGTAAAAAAACGCTTCAAAATTTAAAAAATATTGAAAAATATTTTAAAGTTGAACCTGATTTGGTAGTAGATGCAGGGATATTAAAAGGAAAAAGTTCTAAACTTGTAGACATTAGAGACATTAAAAATGTTAAAACAGTTAGAGAATAAACAAAATTTTAATTCCTAAATTTCAATATTTATAATTCATAATTGATAATATGGATTGGTTAAAAAATCTATTCGGGAAAAAAGAAGAAGTTACTAAGACTCCTATTGATGAGCTACAAGCTCATGAAGAAGAGACACCTGTTGCTGAGTCTGAAGCAACAGAAGAGGCATCATCTTCTGAAGAAAGCCCAGAAGAAAAAATAGAAGTATAATTATCTTCTAATTTTTCTAAAATAATTTATTAAGAACGGGTTAATGTTCTGGTTTTTTGTTATTTTATTTCAGAAATTAGTAAATAAATAATAGAAGTATTTTGGTGAAAGTTTTTGTAAATTATAAAATTTAAGAATTTAAAAAAAAGCTAAAAAATTACGAAATTTATTACATATGCATTTAATAGACACACACGCACATCTTAATTTCAATAATTATAAAGAAGATTCTGACGAAGTTATCAGAAATGCTTTACGTGAGCAGGTCTGGATGATAAACGTAGGAGCAGAATATAAAACAAGCAAGAGAGCTTTAGATATTGCTAATAAATATAGCACAGGTGTATATGCAGCCATAGGTCTTCATCCTATTCACCTTATTGAACAAAAGCATAAAGAAGAAGGTGCGGAGTTTGTATCTAGAGCCGAAGAATTTAATTATGATGTTTATGAAAAGTTAGCTAGCTTTGAAAAAGTAGTAGCCATAGGGGAGATTGGCCTTGATTATTACCATATGCCAGTTGGGGAGGATTCTGGGCCAATTAAAGAAAAGCAAAAGCAGGTTTTTTATGAGCAGATGTTGATGGCTAGAAGAATTGATAAACCAGTAATTATTCATTGTAGGCAGGCTCATGATGATATGGTTGAGGTAATTGAGGATTTTCGCAAAGAAAATAAAGATATTATTCCAAAGGATAGGTTCTGGGGAGTTTTGCATTGTTTTTCTGGTGACGAGGATTTGGCTTGGAAATATTTTTCTTTTGGTCTTATAGTTAGTTTTACCGGCCTTATCACTTTTTCCAGGCAATGGGATGACCTGATTAGGCGTTTGCCTAATGATAGATTCATGATAGAAACAGATTGTCCGTTTATGACTCCAGAACCATATAGGGGACACAGAAATGAACCAAGACTAGTTAAGTTTGTTGCTCAAAGGATTGCTGAAATCAAAAATCTAAGCACAGAAAGAATAGCCGAGTTAAGCACAGCTAATGCTCGAAGATTATTTAATATTTAATTTTATCTGTTATCCTAAGTAATTATTTAGCTAAAGGAGGGGAAAGGGGGTTTTGTGAAAATTATTATTAAAGAGATTTTTCGCATAGGCGCCACACTTCAGTCAGAAAAACAAAAAAATATTGACATTTTTTCTGTATAATGTGATGACTAAGAACTTCTTGCAACAGAAAAAAAGACCCTTGACAAATTAGTTATTTAATATAAAATAAATATATAAAGAAAGAAAACAAAGCGAGTTTTTAACTCGATTTGTTTTATTTTTTTGCCAAAAAATGATGAATGAAAAAAAGGAAAAACAAGCTAATGCTTGGTTTGGTGATGCTTTAAAGCTTTTTGCTAGGCTAAATATTTGGGCTGTTTTTCCAGTATTACTGGCTGTGCTAGCAGGTAAATACCTGGATAATTATTTTGGCACTAAACCTTGGATTATGGTTGCGCTGATTGTTTTAGCTTTTAATATTACGGTTTATAAGTTTTGGAAAGAAGCTAATAAAGTGCTTTAGCACTTTTAATTTCTATTTTCTAATTTTCAATTTCTAAATAATTTTTAAAATTAAAATTTAAAACCTTTTAAATTTTGTCATTTCGTAGCGAAGCGGAGAAATCCCTTGTACGTGAAAATGATAAAGATTTAGATACCCCACGTTTAAGGGATTTCTCCAGTCGCTTCGCTCCTTGCGAAATGACAAGAAAGTAAAAGAAATGAACGAAGAGCATAATACAATTGATAGTCATGAAAAAGAAGCAGTTCATACTGAAACAAATGAACATGTTTTGGCAATAGATGAACATACCAACGAATATACCACTGAAGCTCATACAGAAGAGGAGTCATCGCATACACATCCAATATATGCTGAACAATTTTTTGGTCCAGTAACTAATTCTTTATTTACATCTTGGATTGCAGTTATTATTATTATTTCAATTGCTTTTGCGGTGAAAAGAAAGACAAGATTGGTACCTAAGGGTGTGCAAAATTTTATGGAAATGGTTGTTGAATATTTTTTAGATTTTTTCGACTCAATAACAGGATCAAGGAAAAAATCAGAAATGTTTTTTCCTTTTATTTTTACCTTTTTCGTTTACGTTTTGGTTTCAAATTGGATGGGGTTACTACCTGGAGTTGGTACGGTTGGTAAATATGTCGTAGAAGAGGGCCATGAAGTGTTTGTACCACTTCTTAGAGGTGGAACAGCTGATTTGAATACCACACTAGCTTTGGCTATAATTGCAGTGGTAGCCAGTCATATTATTGGAGTAATTTCAATTGGAGTATGGCATCATTTTAATAAGTTTATAAATATCAAAGCTATCATGGAAATTCCTAAGAAGTTTAAGGAGGATAAGTTAGTGTTAATGGTGAATCCGGTTGTAGTTCTTGCTAGTTTACTTGAAATAGTTACAGAAATTGCTAAGGTAGCTTCATTATCATTTCGGTTGTTTGGCAACGTATTTGCAGGGGAAGTCCTACTTGCTACTATGTCAGCTATGCTTGCTTTTGGTTTGCCATTGCCATTTATGTTTTTAGAAGTGTTGGTTGGTGCAGTTCAGGCTTTGGTTTTTGCTCTTTTGACTTTGTCATATTTAACGATGGCAACAGAAAAACACTAACAAACTCTGTCATTCCCGGCGATCGAAGAGAGGGAAGGGAATCTTGTAAAAGATAACATTAACGAGATTCCCTTCCCCTACGCTTCGCTCCGGCCGGGAATGACAAAGTTAATTAAATAATTAAATTTTATAAAAATATGGATTACGATGCATTAGCAGGTATTGCAAAAGCAATTGCTATTGGATTTGGTGCTATTGGCCCTGGCATTGGTGTTGGGCTTATTGGTGCTAAATCAGTAGAAGCTATTGGAAGAAATCCAGAAGCATCAGGTAAAGTGATGTCAACAATGATTTTGGCTATCGCTTTTGCTGAAGCTATTGCGATCTACGCTCTAGTTATCGCTTTTGGAATTTAATTTACACACCCCGACCTTCGGTCACCCTTCTTTCTAGAGGGGAATTGTAATTCTCCCCTAATAAGGGGAGTACCCGAAGGGGGAGGGGTGTTACAATAGTGGTCTTGCAGTCTGCTTTTAACCCTCACCCCTAACCCCTCTCCCAAAAGGAGAGGGGGATAAAAGGAGAGATTAAGGGCAGGAGTAAGATTATTAAATGTCATAGAACGGAAAACCCTTCTGTCATGCCCGGCGACCGAAGGGAGGGAAGGGAATCTTGTGAAGATATATTTTGACGAGATTCCCTTCCCCTCCGCTTTGCTCCGGCCGGGAATGACAAAGAAAAAAAATATGAATACAATATTAGAATCTTTCCACGTTGAACTTGGTTTATTTCTAGCGCAGATAGTGAATTTTGCGATAGTTTTTTCTGTACTTTATTATTTTGTGATTAGACCTATTATGAAAGTGATGGGAGAACGAACACAGAAAATCGAAGATAGTTTGAAACATGCCAAAGAGGTTGAAGAAAAGCTCAAAAAAACAGAAGAGGATTATGACAAAAAAATTGCTGAGGCTCACAAAGAGGCAACAAGAATTATTAACGAAGCAACAGAAAAAGCCCAAGAAAAAAAAGAGAAAATGATTAAGAAGGCTAAAGATGAAATTGGCGCAATTATTACTAAGGAAAAAGAAGGCATAATGCAACAAAAAGAAAAAACAATGAAAGAATTACAGTCGGAAGTTTCTGGTATAGTTATGGGGGCTTTAGAAAAAGTCCTAGAAGAAAAACTTAATGAGAAAGAAGATAGAAAATTGATTGAAAAAATAGTAAAAGAAAACAATTAAAAAATAAAAGAATATATTCTCCTATAGTAAGGGGAGTACCCGAAGGAGGAGTCCTGCCTGTTCGGCAGACAGGGGTATTAAATCGTTCAGATGAGAACACACCCCATCTGCTTCGCAGCCACCCTTCTCAAGAGGGGAATTACAAAAAATTATGAAAATAAGCGCGAAACAATATGCTGAAAGTTTATTTTCAAGCTTGGAAAGTAAGAGCAAAAAGGAAACTGAAGATATAGTCAGTCGGTTTTTGAGTGTTTTGGTTGAGAACGGAGACAGAAAAATGTTTAATGATATTGTGCTTAACTTTGAAAAAACTTGGAATGAAAAAAATAACATAAAAAATATTGAAGTAACGAGTGCAAAAGAGCTGAATAAAGCCAGTGAGAAAAAAATCAAAGACTTTTCCATTAAAAAACTTGGTAGTGAAAATATTGAGATAAAGAAAAATATTGATAAAAATATTTTAGGAGGTGTTATTATTAAAGATGGAGATAAAGTTTATGACGGAAGCGTGAGGACTAGACTTTATGAATTAAAAAATAGATTAAATAAATAGCTTAATTGGTTACGAAAAATTAAATTGCGAAAAAATACCTAGGCTACGAAAATACGAATCTGTACGAATTTACGAATCGTTTTTTATAACGTTCGCAAATAGCCGATTTGTAAATTCGTACAGATTCGTATTTTCGTAGCCTATATAAAAGTATGAGTATAACAAAAGATTTTATAGTTGAACAACTCAAAAATAAAATTCAGGATTATGAACCTGAGGTTGTTGAACAAAATATTGGTACAGTAGTTGAGGTAGGTGATTCAATTGCTCGTGTGTCTGGTATTAGTGACGCTATGATGTCAGAAATGCTTGAAATCAAATCCAGTGAAGGATCAGTTTATGCAGTAGCTTTAAATTTGGAAGAAGAAACAGTTGGTGCTGTTATTTTGGGTGAATCGTCTGGTGTAAAAGAAGGTGATGAGGTAACTAGGCTAAATAGAATTTTGGACGTACCGGTTGGTGAAGTAATGGTAGGGAGAGTTGTTGACCCACTAGGAATGCCTATAGATGGTAAAGGAGCTATTGAAGCCAAAGAAAATTATCAAATTGAAAAAATTGCCCCTGGTGTTATTACTCGTCAATCTGTATCCGAGCCAGTACAAACTGGAATCAAATCTATTGACTCAATGGTACCAATTGGAAGAGGGCAACGTGAATTGATTATTGGTGACAGGCAAATTGGTAAAACAGCTATTGCTATTGATACTATTATCAATCAGAAGGGGCAGAACATGAAATGTATTTATGTAGCTATTGGGCAAAAGGAATCAAAGATTGCTGGTATCGTAGCTAAACTTGAAGAAAGAGGTGCCATGGAATATACAACCGTAGTAGTAGCTGGAGCTAGTGACCCAGCATCATTGTCATATATTGCACCTTATTCAGGTGTAGCCATGGCTGAATATTTTATAGATAAAGGCGAAGATGTTTTGATTATTTATGATGATTTGTCTAAGCATGCGGTAGCTTACAGAGAGATTTCATTACTTCTTAGAAGACCTCCAGGACGTGAAGCTTATCCATGTGATGTGTTTTATCTTCATTCAAGACTACTTGAGCGATCATGTAGATTGAACAAGGATTATGGTGGGGGGTCTATTACAGCACTTCCTATCATTGAAACTCAAGCAGGGGACGTTTCAGCATATATTCCAACTAATGTTATTTCTATTACTGATGGCCAGATTTATTTAGAACCAGATCTTTTTAACCAAGGTAGACGCCCAGCAATAAATGCTGGTTTGTCAGTGTCTCGTGTAGGTAGTGCAGCGCAAATTAAAGCTATGAAAAAAGTAGCTGGTAAGTTGAGATTAGAAGCTGCACAATATGAAGAGTTAGCTGCTTTTGCTCAATTTGGTTCAGATTTGGATAAGGAAACTAAAGCAAAGCTTGAAAGAGGTAAAAGATTGATTGAAGTATTTAAACAAGATCAATATTCTCCACTACCTGTTGAGGAGCAAGTATTTGTATTTTTTTCTTTGACCAATGGACTTATGGATAATGTGCCAGTTGAGAAAATTGTAGAATTTGAAATAGATATTTTAAAGTATGCTAGGGATAATATGGATAAAGAACTTAAAGAAATAGTTGAAAAAGGAGAAGTGAGTGATGATTTGGAGAAAAAGATAATTAAAGGAGTGGAAGATTATAAGAAGACAGTGGATTATATTGTAAAATAATACCTACGCTAATACGCGAATTAATTACGAATTTACGAATAAAATTTACTTTGTTATTTCGAATCCCTTTAGGGTGAGAAATCTATAATACTTATTAAAGATCTCTCACTTCGTTCTAGATGACAAATTGGAGAACATGTCAAATATCAAGGATATACAACGTAGAATAAAGTCAGTAAATAGTACAAGAAAAATTACTAAGGCTATGGAAATGGTGGCTGCTGCTAAGATGAGAAAGGCAATAGAGGCAGTGCTAAAGACTAGAACTTATGCCAACTTGAGTTGGGAAACTGTTTTAAATTTGGCTAATTCTCTGAATGTAAGCCACCCACTACTTACTAAGGGCAAGACTGAAAGCAAAAAAAAGGTTGCTATGATTTTAATTTCATAAAACAGAGGGCTTTGTGGTGGCTATAATACAAATATAATCAATAAAGCACATAAGTCTATCATAAAGTATCAAGAAGCAGAAGGAGTTGAAACAGATTTTATTATTATTGGCAGAAAAGGCATTAAAGTAAATAAATACTATGGTTATAATGTGGTAGCTGATTTTCCAAAAGAGGATATAATCTCAGAGATCAATGAAGTTTATGCTGTATCTAAGATGGTAATTGATTCGTTTATAGATGGTTCATATGATAAGATAATGGTTGCTTATACTGATTTTGTAAATCCTGCGAAACAAATACCAAGAATCAAACAATTACTACCGGTAGATATTGAAGCAGAAGATAATGAATTGGGCGTGGTTGGTAAAGATACAAGAGTGGGAACTACAAAAGAATTTGTAGCTGAGAAAGAGAAGAAACATTTAAAAAATGGAATAAAGTATGAATATATTTTTGAACCAAGTCCAGCGGAAGTTTTGGATGAGCTAGTACCTCGATTGATAGAGGTACAACTTTTTCAAGCTTTACTTGAGGCTAATGCTTCTGAGCATTCTGCACGTATGACAGCAATGCATCAAGCTAATGATGCAGCTAGTGATTTGGTGGATGATCTTACTTTGTTTTATAATAAAGCCAGACAAGCCAGTATAACCAATGAGATTGCAGAAATTGCAGCTGGAGCAGAGGCTTTGAGTGATTAGTTTTTTAAAATAAAAAACCGCAAATTATTAATTTGCGGCAGGGGAGTTATAGACTTATGTGACGTATTACGTCATTGATAACTGTCTCAGCTTTAGTTATGTCATGACTGTATTTTTTTATGGTTAAGGACTTAGTTTCATTATCAGATATTAATCTGGTTTGGAACTTTATAGCAATATCATTAAATATTTGCGAAATATTGTTATCAAGTTTTAAGTCAAGTTTTTTTGCTTCAGCTAGTGTCAAGATTTGACATACTGCACAAATTAAATGATTTTGAATGTTTTTATCCTTGATTTCAGTTAGAGCCTTTAAACCTTGAAAAGAAAATAGAGTAGTAGCATCGTTGATCGTTTTCATACTTTTCTCCTTTTTTAAAAAACAATGGAATATTTTAAATATATAAGATATCTAAAAGTTTAATATTTTTAACATAATTTTTATAAAAAATCAAATATTTAAACCATATATATGAGTAGAGAACAAATAAAAGGTAAAATTAAACAAATAATTGGAGCTGTGGTTGATGTAGCTTTTGAAGGAGATCTTCCTGAAATTTATACAGCTTTGGAGGTTAAAAACGGTGAAGAAACGTTAGTTTTGGAAGCAGAACAACATATTGGATCAAATGTTGTACGTGCTTTAGCTATGGGATCTACAGATGGTCTTAAGAGAGGGGATGAAGTTGTAAGTACTGGCAAAGGAATTTCAGTGCCAGTTGGCGACAAGACTTTGGGGAGAATTTTTGACGTACTTGGTAACGCTGTAGATGGCAAAGAAGATCCAAAAACAGATAAAAAATACGAAATTCACAGAAAAGCGCCTGATTTTACAGATCAATCAACTGAGACAGAGATTCTGGAGACTGGTATCAAGGTTATTGACTTAATCTGTCCAATTGCTAAAGGTGGTAAGGTTGGTCTTTTTGGTGGCGCTGGAGTTGGTAAAACTGTTATTATTCAAGAATTTATCAATAATATCGCTAAAGCACATGGTGGTTATTCTGTTTTTGCTGGTGTAGGAGAGAGAACTCGTGAAGGAAATGATCTTTTTCATGAAATGAAAGATGCTGGTGTACTTGATAAAGTTGCCATGGTATTTGGGCAAATGAATGAGCCACCAGGAAGTAGAGCTCGTGTAGCTTTATCTGGTCTTTCAATGGCTGAATTTTTCCGTGATGAGCAAAATCAAGACGTGCTTTTCTTTGTTGATAATATTTTTCGTTTTACCCAAGCTGGTTCAGAGGTATCAACTTTACTTGGTCGTATGCCTTCAGCTGTGGGATATCAGCCTACGCTAGCTACTGAAATGGGAGAACTTCAAGAGCGTATTACTTCAACTAAGAAAGGTTCCATTACTTCAATTCAAGCAGTTTATGTGCCAGCCGATGACTTGACTGATCCAGCTCCGGCCACTACTTTCGGTCACCTTGATTCAACTGTGGTGCTTGATCGTGGTTTGGCAGCTCTTGGTATTTATCCAGCTGTTGACCCGCTAGATTCTACTTCTACAATTCTTGATCCGAAAATTGTTGGCAAAGATCATTATGAAGTAGCTCGTGGTGTGCAGTTAGTGCTACAAAGATACAAAGACCTTCAGGATATTATTGCTATTCTTGGTATGGAAGAACTTTCTGATGAGGACAAATTAACCGTAGCAAGAGCTAGAAAAATTCAAAGATTCTTGTCTCAACCCTTCACAGTAGCTGAAACATTTACAGGTTCAGCAGGTAAATATGTAAAACTTGAAGATACTATTAAAGGATTCAAAGAGATATTGGATGGTAAGCATGATGATAAGAGTGAGGGAGATTTTTATATGAAAGGTGATGTGTCTGAAGTAGGCAAATAATTTTAACTTGAAAAATTGGTTAGCGAAAAATTATAGGATACGAAAATACGAATCTGTACGAATTTACGAATTATATTAATGCGTTCGTAGTTAGCTGATTCGCAAATTCGTACAGATTCGTATTTTCCTAGCCTATTAAAAAATATGTCTAAACTAATAAAATTTGAAATAGTAACTCCAGAACGGAAAGTTATGGAAGAAGAAATTTCGCAGGTAACTGTGCCGACTTTAGCTGGGGAAATTACTGTTTTACCTGAACATATACCTTTGGTGGGAGTAGTAGTTCCAGGCGTTATTGAAGGAGTGGATAAAGAGGGAAATCCTTTGGTGGTTTCTGTGTCGGGTGGTTTTGTACATGTTTTGAAATATAAGATAGTAATACTCGCTGATACCGCTGAAAGAGCCGAAGAACTAGATGAATCAAGGCTTCAAGAAGCAAGACAAAGAGCAGAAGATTTGAAAAAAGATACACGCCATATGGATCAGGAAAGATTCGCAAATATCAATGCAAGTCTTGCTAAAGAGTTGGCTAGAGGAAAGGCAGTGAAGCGTTGGAAAAAAATAAAAAATTTAAATAAATAAAGTAAAAAATATTTATGTGGGTAAAAGATTACATGTTTTGTGATGTTCATACTATTGGGCCAGAAGCTACAGTAGCTGAAGCAGTAAAAAAAATGGTAGATGAAAAAACTAATAGTTTGATAGTTGTTGATGAAAATAAAAAACCAGTTGGTGTTTTATCTTCTTATACTTTAATAAGAAAGGTAGTACCAGCATATTTAAAAGATGATCCTGTGTATTCAAATTTTGGAGCCGAGGGGACTTTTGATAAGTATGCTAATTTATTGAAAGACAAAAAAATCAAAGAAGTATTGAATGGAGAAACTCATATTTTAAGCGTTGATGATGCTATGATAGAAGCTGCGTCTCATTCAACTAATGCAAAAAAGAGAATTCTCCCAGTTGTGGATGCAGATGGAAAGCTTATTGGAGCGATTACCAGAACTTGTATAAAAAATGCATTGTATAATGCGATATATAAAGACAAACAGATAAACCCTGAAAATGGAGGGTGTTGTTGTAAAGGGAAAAAAGAATAATATTATATAATTTAATTAAAATTACATTTTAAAATAATGTAGTTTTTATTTTTGCCAAACTAAATAATAAAAAAATATGCAAGAAGTATTACATGAGGGGGCTAGTCATATTGGCGCAGGTGCAGTAACAGCAGCCCTTCTTATATTTTTAGGCGCTTATGGGATTATTATCTCAGAAAAAATTCATCGAACTATTATAGCTATTTTTGCTGGAGCGTTAATGGTGGTTGTTGGTGTTTTTATTAATTTTTATGATCAAGAGGGCGCAATCCATGCTATAGATTTTAATACCGTAGGTTTATTGGTGGGCATGATGATAATTGTCGGTGTTTCAAAGGATACGGGACTTTTTCAGTATGTAGCAGTAAAGGCAGCAAAATTTGCCAAGGGAGATCCTTGGAAAATATTAATTTTGTTTTAAATTATCACGGCTGTATTTTCAGCTTTACTTGATAATGTCACTACAGTTCTTTTGATGGTTCCTATGACTTTAGTTATTTGTGACAATCTACGTATTAATCCAATCCCTTTTTTGATGGTAGAAATACTTATGAGTAATATTGGTGGAACAGCTACTTTAATTGGTGATCCGCCAAATATTCTTATTGGTTCAGCTGCTGGACTTTCTTTTATGGATTTTGTGGTTAATCTGGCTCCTGTTATAGTAGTGATATTTATTGTATTGATTCCACTTATAAAGTTATTGTATAAAAATAAAATAGTTGCCAAAAAGGAGGACATGGAAAGTATAATGAAGCTCAATGAGATAGAAAGTATTCAAGACCTTGTACTTTTGAAAAAGTCATTATTTGTTTTATTAGTAGTAATTTTGGGATTCTTTTTACATGGAGCTTTACATATGGAGGCAGCAACAATAGCCATTTTTGGGGCAGGTCTTTTACTTCTTCTTGATAGAAAAAATCCAGAAAAAGCCCTTCATGAGGTTGAATGGATTACTATTTTTTTCTTTATAGGATTGTTTGTTTTGATAGGAGGGCTTGAACACGTTGGGGTTATTGGTTGGGCTGCTGAGAAATTAGTAGAAGTTACTGGTGGAAGCATGAAATTAACTGCCTTAGTTATTTTATGGGGCGGAGCTATTTTTTCAGCTTTTGTTGATAACATTCCTTTTGTAGCAACAATGATTCCTTTAGTGCATGAAATGGGTGTGGAGGCTGGAGGGATTTTTCCTGATCTAGAGCCAATTTGGTGGTCACTTGCCTTGGGTGCTTGTTTGGGAGGTAATGGAACTTTGGTTGGCGCAAGTGCTAATTTGGTAGTAGCTGGAATGGCTGAGAAATCTGGTTATAAAATAAGCTTCGTTGATTATATGAAAGTTGGGCTTGGGATTATGTTTATAACAGTGGCTATTTCGCATGTTTATATTTTGATTAGGTTCTTGTAACTCCTAGTGTTTATATTTAAAAACAGGTTGAGATATAATTTAACCTGTTTTTTTATTTTTTTATTTAATATTAGTTAAAAAATAGAAAATTTTTTAATTTTTTAAATTAAAAATTTTTGTTGCTCTTAAAACTTGACATCAGTTTTAAAAATGTTAAAATATGATAGTAATTAGCACTCTCAGATGATAAGTGATAAATAAAATTATTAATTATTTTGTCATTCTCATATAGAGAACCTATTAGTTGTGGTGCATTAATAAATCATATCTTACTAATCTGGTTTCCTGTCCTTGCCATGCGAGAAGACGGGACAAGCGGGAATGACAAGGAAAAAATATGAATATAAAACCATTAAACAAGAATGTGGTTATCAAAGCAAAAACCGCAGAAGAAGTTACCAAATCGGGAATTGTATTGCCTGATACTATGGACAAGGATAGACCTGAACAAGGCGAAGTCGTTGCCGTTGGAGAAGGTAAGTTATTAAAAGATGGAAGTCGTGCTCCAATGAGTGTTAAAGAAGGCGATACAGTAATGTTTAAAAAATACTCTCCAGATGAGATCAAGGTTGATGGAGAGGATTTATTAGTAATATCAGAAGATGATATTTTAGCAATTTTAGCTTAAGGTCACATTATCATCCCCGGCGACCGGAGGGAGGCCTGCCTGCCGGCAGACGGGGAAGGGGATCTTGTGAAGGCTATATTTGACGAGATTCCTTTCCCCTCGCTTCACTCGGCTAGGAATGACAGAAAGGACTAAATTATAAATTTTAAAATTATTAAAGATATGGCAAAACAAATTATATTTAACGAAGAAGCTCGTAAAAAGCTTAAAGAGGGAGTTGATACTTTGGCTAATGCAGTTAAAGTAACACTTGGTACAAAAGGAAGAAATGTGGTTATTGATAAAGGATTTGGAGGACCAACTATTACAAAAGACGGTGTATCAGTCGCCAAGGAAATAGAACTTGATGACAAGTTTCAAAATATTGGCGCAGAAATGGTGAAAGAAGTTGCTAGTAACACCAATGATAAAGCAGGTGATGGAACAACTACAGCTACAGTATTAGCTCAAGCTATGATCAATGAAGGTGTGAAGTTAGTAGCTAGTGGTGTAGACCCATTAGAAATTAGAAAACAAATCGAAGACAAAGTATCTAAGATTGTTGCTGAACTTAAAAAAATGAGCAAGACAATTTCAGCCAAAGATGAAATTGCTCAAGTAGCTTCAATTTAAGCAAATGATAAAGAAATTGGAAATATCATTGCGGAAGCCATGGAAGCTGTTGGTAAAGAAGGAGTTATTACAGTGGAAGAAGGTCAATCATTTGGTGTAGAAAAAGAAGTTGTAGAAGGAATGCAATTTGATAAAGGCTACGTTTCACCATACATGATTACTGACACTGATTCTATGAAGGCTGAGATGAATGATTGTTCTATTCTTTTGACAGATAAAAAAATTACATCAGTTCAAGAGATCTTGCCTTTGTTAGAAAAATTAGCTCAAGCAGGCAGAAAAGATTTGGTGATTATCGCCGATGAGGTTGAAGGTGAAGCTTTAGCAACTTTTGTGGTAAACAAGCTAAGAGGTACTTTTAATGTATTAGGTATAAAAGCTCCAGGTTTTGGGGATAGAAAAAAAGCTATGCTTGAAGATATTGCCACTTTGACTGGTGCCAGAGTGATTTCAGAAGAAGTTGGATTGAAGCTAGAAAATGCGGAACCTGAAGACCTTGGTTCTGCTCGAAAAGTAGTTTCGACCAAAGAAGACACTACAATAGTCGATGGTAAAGGGGATGAGAATGCAAAGAAAGCAAGAGTAGAACAGATCAAAAAAGAAATCGAAAATTCTGATTCTGATTTTGATAAAGAAAAGTTGCAAGAAAGACTAGCAAAATTAGCAGGTGGTGTGGCAGTTATCAAAGTAGGAGCTGCTACTGAGGTGGAAATGAAAGAAAAGAAAGATAGAATCGAAGATGCTCTAAATGCTACTAGAGCAGCCGTAGAGGAGGGAGTCGTGCCTGGAGGAGGACTTGCCCTAGCTCAAGCTGGCAATGCTTTTGTTGAATTAACTGATAAAAAAGCAGATCTTCCAGGTGCTAAGATTGTTGATCAAGCAATTTTAGAACCTATCAAGCAAATTGCTGCTAATGCTGGTAAAGACGGTTCTTTGATTCTTTATAATATTATCAGAGAAAATAAAGGTTCATCTAATAATATTGGCTATAATGCAGCTGAAAATAGATTCGAAGATATGATCAAAGCTGGAATTGTTGATCCTACCAAGGTAGTAAGATCAGCTCTAGAAAATGCTAGTTCAGCAGCTATTATGTTCTTGACTACGGAGGCTGTTATTACAGATAAACCAAGCGATGATGATGGACACAATCATGGCGGAATGCCAGGCGGAATGCCAGGAATGGGTGGAATGCCAGGGATGATGTAATAATTCACAAATCATAAATCACATATCACGTATCATACTCCCTCTCCCTTTGGGAGAGGGCTGGGGTGAGGGTGTAAAAATATACGGATTTATATCCGTATATTTTTTTTGCATGTTCCATTGAAAGTGCTACATTTTAATAATATCAAATTTTTGGGTCTGGAAATCTGTGATAAGTTTTAGTTTATGCCTTTTGTATTTCCATTCTAGAACTAATACAGTATCTTTGGTGCTTGAAAAACTAAAACTTCCTTTAAATGCCGGATGCCCATTTCTTAATTTACAAAGATAAAATAGTTCTTTAACAGTTTCGTTTTTACTTGCCTTGTCAATTTCTTCTATTGAGTAATAGTGTCTATTGATATCTCGGCCATTATTTGTTTTTTTGAGTAGTGCTTGGTCATTTTCTCCAGCCAACATGCCTACGTAATAAATTTGGGGGATTCCGGGAAGGAATAATTGAATAGCTCGTGCTAGCAGGTAAGCATCATCATTTTTGTCTAAGGCGCTATAATAGGTGCAGTTGATCTGGTAAGTGTCAACGTTTTGTGAGTTATTTCCACTAGCTCTTTTTGTAGCATTACCTCCGTTTTGATATATTTTGTCAGAGGTTTTTTTGACCTCGTCCGGTGGAAGCAACCCCTCTGCATCTATCACTCCAATGCCGTCATGAGTATCTAGGGTTGAGATGATATTAGTAGGTCTTAGCTTTATCCAATTTATTAAATAATTTGTATTTTTAGAATATATCGCATGCAAGAGAAGGATTGGCAATGAAAAATCATAAACAAAGTCGACTCCCTTGATCTTACTAAGAGCTATTTGAGTTTTGTAATGAAAATGAACTTCAGGCACAACCATCATATTGTGATTGTGCGAATGTTTAGCTAACCATTTGATGAAATTTTTAGTTTCCTTGATAAAAAAGCTATTAGTTCCACGTTTTTTTCCAGCATAGGCAACTGCATCCAGTCGAATGGTATCAGCACCTATCGATTCAAGAAATTTTATATCACGACTGAATTTTCTTCTTACAGCTTCACTTTTGATATTTAAATCTATTTGACCAGGACCAAAAGTGCACCATAGATAACGAGTGCTACCATCACGCCTTTTAAATTTTACAAAAGGTGATCCTGGTCTAGGGCGATAGATTTTTTTAAGAATAAGTTTGTTTACTCCGTGTTTGTGGAAAATTATATCTACATTTCTGAGAAAAGTAGTGGTATTGGCAACTAGATTAAAGACAAATCTTAAAACTTTATGCGATGGTTTGCCGTTCCATCTTCTAGAAAAATATTTTGCCTTGATAAAATAATTGCGATATTTTGAATTATCGCCATTTTCTAGATAGTCTTGAAAATATCTAGATTCGCTAGAAACATGATTGACAATCAAATCAACCATTAATTCGAAATTTTGACTTATTTTTTTAAGGTCATCTTGATTGCCAAATTTAGGATCTATTTGTCTATGTGTTAGGGGTGCAAAACCTCTATCTGCGCTTGAAGGATAAAAAGGCAAGATGTGGA
The DNA here is from genome assembly GCA_002869165.1 of Candidatus Parcubacteria bacterium. Classification (GTDB taxonomy): domain Bacteria; phylum Patescibacteriota; class Patescibacteriia; order Patescibacteriales; family UBA12075; genus BM705. Next base: position 243,820 of record PKTK01000001.1, read on the forward strand.
TACCCTTGATCACATCTTTGAAATATTTATTTAGCACAATATCTAGTTCTTTTAGGTCTTTCCCTAGGGAATCTGGGTAAGATATCAATTGGACGCCATAGTTTTTTTCTTTCATATTATTATTTTAACATATTTGTATTTTCTATCAAAAAAATGATAAAATAATAATATGAAATATTTAAGTTTTGGTGAAATATTAATAGATGAAATTAATGGAGAGACTCATGCTGGTGGGGCCGCTTTTAATTTTTCTGCCCATTTGGCAAAATTAGGTAATCAAGTAACTTTAATTTCTGCACTGGGAAATGATGAGAAAGGCAAGTTTTTGTTAAAAACTTGCAAGAAGTACGGTATTGATACAAGTTATTTAAAAAAGTACAAATCGCGTGATACAGGTCTAAGTATTGTTAAAACAGATGAGGATGGAGTTCCAGAATTTACGATCAAAGAAAATGTAGCTTGGGATAATATTATTTTAAACAATGAAAAAATCGAAGCTTTAAAAGTAGCAGAATTTGATTGTTTTTATTTTGGCTCTTTAGCTATAAGAAGTGCGGTATCAAGAAAGACTTTAGTAGATTTAACGGAGAAAATAAAGATTGAGAAATTTTGTGATCTTAATTTGCGAAAAGGTAATTTTGATAATGAAGTCATTAATCTTTCGCTTGATCTAGCAGATTATCTAAAGGTCAATAATGATGAGCTTGAGATAATAAGTAGTATATATTGTCCTTTAGTAAAAGATAGGGAAAAAAAGTGCAAAGAGATAATGAAGAGATTTGATTTGGAGCTATTAATAATAACTTTGGGAGCTGATGGTTGCATGGCTTTTTATCAAGATAAAAAAGTTCGGGTACCAGGCATAGGAATAAGAGTAATTGATACAGTGGGCGCGGGGGATGCGTTTAGCGCTAGTTTTTTAGATAGTTTTTTAGTATATTATAATTTAGAAAAAGCCTGCTTAGTAGCGAATGAATATGCTAGCAAGATAGCTTCTCAAGCCGGTGCGATATAATTAAAATATAAGGTTCTTTTTATTTTCAAGGAGGATAAAATGAAATCAATTATTTCATTTATTTGCAAGTGGTCAGATAAGATACCTGGAGGAAACCATTTTTTTGGCACTATATTCTTGATAAGTTTGTTTGTAGCAATTTTTATTAGTTTGTTTGGCGTAGTGGTTTTATTTTTTGTAGCGCCTTTAGTACTTTTTCTTTATTTGTTCGGCACTCGACTAATTGAAGGATTTTTGACTTGGTATAGGGCAACAGTCAAAGTCAATCAAGAGATTTTCAAGGAAATGAGAATTTCTAAAAGATTAGGTACCCCTGATTATGAAAACGAAGAGTTTGAAGAACTGGAGAAGGGCGAATTAGATGAAATTGGTTGATGTTTTATGTATAAAATTCTATAAAGACCAAAATAGCAAGTTTGTTCTTTTTTATTTGTGTTATAAAGGAGTTTTTTGCTATAATTAGTAAATAGGCAAGTAATTTGTCTAATGTTTTTATTTTTTATGAAAGTAGCTAATATTGCCAAAAATACATCATTTTTTACTTTTGCTTTGATAATCCAGAAGGTTATTAGTTTTTCTTATTTTACTATTTTAGCTAGAAATTTGAATCCAGCTGATCTGGGAAAATTTTATTTGGCGATTTCAATTACAACTATATTCGCTATTATTATTGATATTGGTTTAGCTAATGTATTAACAAGGGAAATTTCCAAAACTTTTGAGGCAAGCGAAAAGAACGGAGACACTAAAAGACGTAAATATCTGGCTAGTGTAATTCTGATAAAAATAATATTAGCTTTTTTGACTTGTTTATTGGTAGTGATTTTTGCTCAGATAATGGCTTATCCTGAGCTTGTGAAACAGCTTGTCTATATTTCTATTCTAGCCATGGTGCTTGATTCTTTTACTATGACATTTTGGGCATACATGAGAGGTTTTCATGTTCTAAAATACGAAAGCGTGGGAGTAGTTTTGTTTCAGTTGATAGTTTTTTCTTTGGGATTGACAGTGCTTCATTTTGATTTGGGTTTAAAGCCTTTGATGAGTGTAATGGTTTTAGCTAGCGTAGCTAACTTTGCTTTTTCAGCCACTCTAACCAAGTTTAAATTTGAGACAAGTATCTTACCAAGTTTTGATAAGATAATTGTTGGACATATCTTAGCCTTAAGTATTCCCTTTGCTCTTTACGCGATTTTACAAAGAGTTTATATGTACCTGGACTCTGTGTTGCTTTCTAGTTTGGCAGGGGATGAATACGTAGGCCTTTATCAGATCGCTTTCAAGATAATTTTTGCTTTACAATTTTTACCCATGGCATTCATAGCTAGTCTTTATCCAGCTTTTGCTCTTTATTACAAAGAGAATAAAGAGCAATTAGTTATTAGTTTTGAGCGAGCAATTAATTATCTGGTGATCATATCTTTGCCTATTGCTCTAGGGGTGATTGCTTTGGCTGATAAAATAATTTTAATTTTTAAAGCCGAATATACTGACGCTATTTTACCTTTGCAGATTGTAATGTTATCACTACCTTTTTTGTTCATAAATTTTCCTATAGGTTCACTTATGAATGCTTGTGACAGACAGAAGCGTAATACCATTCATATGGCTTTAGTTTTGGTTTTAAGCGTATTATTGAATCTTGTTTTGATTCCAAAATATCAGGCGATAGGCGCAAGTATTACCGTTCTGATAAGTAATTTTTTTATGTTTATCCTGGGGATTGTGGTCGTACCAAGTATTGCCAAGATACGTTTAAAAAAGGTTTTACCCACTTTATTTAAGGCACTGGTAGCGGTTTTAGCTATGTTTTCTTTTGCATACTATATGAAAGAAAATATTTTTATATTTATAAATATTACTATTTCCGCTATAATATATGTAGGCACCTTGTTCGTGTTAAAGGGTTTTTCTAAAGATGATATAGGTAGTGTTTTGAAATCATTAAAAAAATAGATTTAAGAGATAAGACTTAAAATTTAAAAAAGTAAAATAATTAATTTTTAGGTCTTAATTCTTAAATTTGAGAAAAGTGAAAACTTTACTATTTACATTAGAATATCCACCATTTAAGGGAGGGGTTGCTAACTATTATGGCAACCTTGCAAAACACTGGTCAAAAATAGCAGCAGCTCATTTAGGGCTCAACGAAAGAGATGAAGCAAGCAAACTGACTGTCTTGAATAATAACAATGGAGCCTTGTTAAAGAAATGGGTCTACCCTCAATGGATTCCGTCTTTTTTACAATTAAGTAGCGTTGTTAAAAAGCAGAATATTAAACACATAATAGTTGGACATATTTTACCACTTGGAACAGTAGCTTGTTGGCATTATAAAAAAACAGGCATTCCATATTCAGTTGTTTTACATGGTATGGATTTTGCCTTGGCTATGAAACCTGGTCGAAAGCAAATAATGGCCAAAAGAATTTTAAGAAATGCGACTAATATTATTTGTAGTAATAAATATACAGCCGAATTAGTATACAAACACTTAGGCAAAGAAGTAAGTGGAAAAATATTTGTTGTGCATCCAGGTATTAATCCGCAAGTAGAGATTGACGAATCTAAACTTGAGCAAATAAGAAGACAATACAATACATATAATAAAAATGTTATTTTTTCCTGTGGTAGACTAGAAGAAAGAAAAGGATTCCAAAATGTTATTAAACTAATGCCAGAAATAAGTCAGTCTATTCTGGATGCTCATTATTTCATAGCCGGAGATGGACCTTTAAAAATGGAGATACTTGAGAGTTAAATGAATAATAAAAATATTACTTACTTGGGCAGGATCAGTGACGCTGAACGAGATGCTTGGATAAGCCTGTGTGATTTATTTGTTATGCCATCATATTCAAATGGAGCTGATTTTGAAGGTTTTGGGATTGTTTATTTGGAGGCAAATATTTTAAAGAAACCAGTAATAGCTGGTAATTCTGGAGGCGTACCTGAGGCGGTTGAAGACGGAGTGTCAGGTCTTTTGGTTGAACCACAGGATTTAAATGCTATAAAAGAAGCAATAATAAAAATATTATCAAATCCAAGTCTAAGGGAAAAATTAGGACGTTGTGGTCAAGATAGAGCTATAGAAAAATTCAATTGGCCAAAGCAAGTTACTCAGTTTTATAAAATAATCAATAGATAGAAAAATTTATTAAAATTATAATTAAGGTACAAAAATTTAATATTTTTATTTTTGCATTTTGATTTATTAAATAATATGATTAGTATAATAATCCCAGTTTATAATCATGCTCACGAGCTAGATGAGTGCCTTGCTAGTATCAAGGAGCAAAGTTATGATAATTATGAAATTATTATTGTAAATGATAGATCAACCAGAAGACTGGGGTGGGTAGTGAGAAAATACCAAAAAGCGTTTGGTATTAAATTGGAAATAATAAACAATCAAACAAATCATGGAGCACCTTATTCTAGGAACAAGGGTTTTAAAAAATCCAAGGGAGAGTTTGTGGTTTTTTGTGATGCCGATGTGGTGATGGACGAAGATTTTTTGGCAAAGCTCCATGGAGTGTTAATTGACAATAAAGACATCGCTTTTGCTTACAGTTCTCACAAGTTTGGCAGAAAAACATTTGGGAAACTTGAGTATGATGAAGAACGGCTCAAGAAGATGCCTTTTATTCATACTACTGCCATGCTTAGACGAAGTGCTTTTCCTAAGAATGGTTTTGATGAGAATTTAAAAAGATTACAAGATTGGGATCTATGGTTAACGATGCTTGAAAATGGACAAAAGGGAAAATGGCTTGATGAGGTTTTATTTAGTGTGAAAGCAGGCGGAACTATGAGTACTTGGTTACCTTCTTTTTCTTACAAGCTATTTCCGTTTTTCCCCAAGGTTGTTAAATATAATAAAGCAGTAAAAGTTATTAAAGAGAAACATAATTTGATCTAATTAATATGAACAAGTTTTTAAAAACAATTATTTTAGTAGTGTTAGTGGTTATTTTTTTGTTAATTGATTTTGTTCTTTTGATGAAGTATCTAGATGATTCTAAATATGTAATTATTAATAATAAAAAGATTAGAGTGGAGATAGTAAACACTGAGGAAAGTCGAAGACTGGGCTTAAGTGGCAGGGACGACTTATCTTCTAATTCGGGAATGCTTTTTTTGATGGACAAAGTTACAATTGGTAATTTTTGGATGAAAAATATGAATTTCCCTTTGTATATAATTTGGATAAATGATGATACTGTTGTGAAAGTAAGCCCAGATCTAGCACCTGAGGGGAATAATCCTGAGAATACATATTCTTCAGATAGTCCGATTAATGTTGTTTTAGAGGTGAATGCTGGTTTTGCGGAAGAATATGACATCAAAGCAGGAGACAAAGTAGAATATAAATTTAATTTAGAATAAATATGAGTTTAAAAAAATTGTTTAATCCTAAATCTATAGCTATAATTGGCGCAAGTAATGAAAAAAGAAGCGTTGGTAAAGCTTTGATGGATAATATAATGCCATTAAAGGATAAGGTGTTAATCTATCCTGTGAATATAAAGAGAAAAAATATCAGTGGCCTCAAAGCTTATAAATCAGTATTGGACATAGATAAAAAAGTAGATTTAGCTGTCGTGGCTATTAGAGCCTCTATAGTACCTGTGATAATGCAAGAAATTGCTCAGGCAGGAATAAAAAATGTAGTCATAATATCAGCGGGTTTTTCTGAAGTTGGCAAGGAAGGTGAGGTTTTGTTGGAAAAAGTAAAGAAAATTGCAATAGAAAATAATATTAGAATAATGGGGCCAAATTGTCTTGGGTTTATGGTCCCTTGTTTGAATTTGAATGTTAGTTTTGCTTCTCGGAGTGCAGGGTGTGGTAATGTTGCATTAATTTCTCAGAGTGGCGCTTTATGCACGTCACTGCTTGATTGGTCAGAAAAGAATGATATTGGTTTTTCTAAATTTATTTCCATAGGATCTATGATAGATATCAATTTTTCCGATTTGATTGAATTTCTAGAAAATGATTCGAGTACAAAGGCAATAGTCTTGTATATGGAATCACTGAGCAATAAAGATAAATTTATGGAAGTAGTCAAGAGAGTCGGACAGAAAAAGCCAATTTTTGTTTTGAAATCAGGTCGGTCAAAAGCTGGTGCTAGTGCCGCCAAATCACATACTGGAAGTTTGGCTGGTAATGCCGAGGCTTTTGATGCTCTTTTTAAGCAATGTGGAGTAACAAGTCTAGATTCAATAGAAGATTTGTTTAATAGCTTAATCATACATGCTAGCCAGAAAGAAATTGGTAAAAAATTAGCCGTAATAACAAATGCTGGCGGTCCTGGAGTTATTACTACAGATTTATTGGCAGCAAAGGGTGTTAGTTTGGTGACGTTAAAAAAAGAAATTATAAATAAATTCAATCAAGTTCTTCCAGCAACCTGGAGTCATGCAAATCCAATTGATGTTATTGGAGACGCGGATCCAGAAAGAATTAAAAAAGCTATAGATGTATGCTTGGCTGAAAAAAGTATAGAGAGTATATTGTTATTGATTACACCACAAGCTATGACCAATGCTAAAAAAATAGCAGAGGATATAGTGGCGACTAAAATATCAAAAAATAAATTTATTTTTGTTAGTTTAATTGGCGGGACTGACCTAGAGGAAGCAAAAAAAATACTTCGCAAGGCAAAAATTCCAGTTTTTGATACCCCCAGAGAAGCTGTTGACTCTTTTATTTTAGCTACTAATGATATTAGTTTGGCAAAAAAGAAAGATATTAGGGTTAGACTAAAAAAGAAGAAAATTCAGGAAATAATTGATAAGGTTAGAGCTGATAAAAGGAAAAATTTGAATGAGCTTGAGGCCAAAGAGTTATTGTCAGCTGCTGGTTTGGGTTTGGTAAATTCTTCTATTGCTAGATCAGCTAAAGAAGCTGGTGTAATCGCTAGCAAGACCAGAGAAAAACTAGCCATGAAAATATTATCTCCAGATATCCTTCATAAGACAGATGTTGGTGGCGTTGTTTTAAATATTGCAGGTAAAAATGAGGCAATAGGGGCTTACAACAAAATAATACGTTCAGTAAGAGCAAAAAAGAAAAAAGCAAAGATTGATGGTGTTATTATTGAGCCAATGAGCAAAAAGGGAATAGAGCTTATTTTGGGATTTAGTTTAGATCCTGTTCTTGGACCAGTTATAATGCTTGGTCGTGGTGGGGTAGAAGTAGAGCTTTACAAGGATGTTACTTTTTTGGTGCCGCCATTTGAGTATGGTGATGTTGAGAGGGCGATTGGAATTACGAAAGCTTATAAGCTATTAAAGGGTTATCGAGGAATAGAGGGGGCTGATATCGAAAAATTAATTCAGATAATTTATTCTTTGGAAATATTAGTTAAAGAGTTTCATGAAATAAAAGAGCTAGATATAAATCCACTAGTAGCTAAAGGTAGAGAATTTTTAATTATTGATGCTAAGGTGGTTTTGGAGTAAAAAGCAGGACTTTATATACAAAAACAGCTAAAAAAGCATTATTTTGGCTGTTTTTTTAATTTGCAATTATTGTGATTTTTTTATAAACTAAGTATAAGACTTATAATCTAAAATTAGTAAAAATATGAAGAAAATAGAATTATATAATACATTAGAACGGAAAAAACAAGAATTTAAACCGATTATTTCAGGTGAAGTAGGTTTATATACCTGTGGTCCTACAGTATACAATTTTGCACATATTGGAAATCTTAGAGCTTATATTTTTGAGGATATTTTAAAAAGAGTTTTGAGATATAATGGATATAAGGTTAAACATGTTATGAATATCACTGACGTAGGACATTTGACTGGTGATATGGATATGGGAGAGGATAAGATGGAAAAGGGATCAAAGCGTGAAGGTAAGACTGCCTGGGAGGTAGCTGAGTTCTATACTGAAGCTTTTATGAAAGATATCAAAGCCTTGAATATAGAAGAGCCTAATATTTGGTGTAAAGCAACTGACTATATAAAAGAACAGGTGATAATGATAAGTATGCTTGAAGAGAAGGGCTATACCTATGTAATATCTGACGGTGTATATTTTGATACCTCTAAGGTAAAAGAATACAATAAACTTTCACATTTAAAACTAGAAGATTTACAAGAAGGTGCTAGAGTAGAAAAGAACGATGAAAAGAAAAATCCAACAGATTTTGCTCTTTGGAAATTTTCTTATCCGGGTGGTAGGGCTTTTGATCCAAGCAAAGACAAAGAAGAAGAAAAAAGACAAATGGAGTGGGAAACTCCCTGGGGTCTTGGTTTTCCTGGTTGGCATCTAGAATGTTCGGCAATGTCAGCTAAGGAACTTGGCAAACAACTCGATATTCACTGTGGCGGCATAGATCACATAAATGTACATCATACCAATGAAATTGCTCAGTCTGAAGCTGCTAGTGGCGAGAAGTTTTTCAACTACTGGATGCATGGCGCTTTTCTAAATATTGAAGGAGGCAAGAAAATGGCCAAGTCTGATGATAATTTTTTAACACTTGAGAATGCTTTTTTAAAAAAAGGAATGGACCCCTTAGTATATAGATTTGCAACTTTGCAAACCCATTATCGAAAGCCGATGGAGTATTCCGAAGAAGGTATGAAAAATGCTAGTAAGGGCTTTGAGCATTTAAGAAATCAAGTTAGAGCCTTGGGAGAGGAGGCTGGAAACGTAAATGAAGATTTTAAATCTAAATTTACAGATGCTATAAATGATGACTTAAATACACCTCAAGCTTTAGCAGTAGTTCAGGAGGTATTAAAATCAGATATGTCTAGTAATGATAAATTAGCTACGGTTTTTGATTTTGATATTGTTTTAGGGCTTGGGCTAGGGGAGTTGGATGGAGAAAATATAAACATTGAAAGTGATGAAATGAATACAGAATTATATATAGAAGAAGGATTAAAAAGCATTCCAGAGGATGATTTAAAATGGATAAGAGAGAAGGCTCCTATAAGAAATTTAGCAAGAAAAAATAAAGATTGGGCTGAATCTGATAGACTTAGAGATCAATTTGAGTCTAGGGGATATATTATTAAGGACACTAACAAAGGAATGGAGATTAAGAAGAAATAATTATCCATTGTCATTCCCGGCTGGAGTTGTGAGTGAATGCGAGCTACGGAAGGGAAGGGAATCCAGGGGTGGTTAGTAAAATTATAAAAGAGGAGGGTAATATGAAGAAAGAATATTTCTATTATGTATATATGCTCGCTAGTCAAAGAAACGGCACATTATATATTGGTGTGACAAATAGTCTATTTAGAAGAAGTTTTCAGCACAAGCTAAAAGAAAATCCAGAGTCATTTACAGCAAAACATAGTATTGAAAAGCTAGTTTATTATGAAACATATAATGATATATATTTGGCTCTAGGAAGAGAAAAATAATTAAAAGGTTGGAATAGGGCATGGAAAATTAAATTAATTGAAAAAGAAAATAAGACTTGGCGGGATTTATTTTTGGATATGGTGAATTAATATTTATACGAGTTTCTCCTGGATTCCCTTCCCTCGCTTCGCTCGCCGGGAATGACAAGAGAAAGAGCTTCGCCCGTCGGGAATGACAAAGAAAAAGGATTCCGCTCGCCGGGAATGACAAGAGAAAGAGCTTCGCCCGCCGGGAATGACAAAGAAAAAGGATTCCGCTCGACGGGAATGACAGAGGTGGGAGTCCCAGGGTGACAAAGAAGAAAATAATTTGCTTCGTTCGAGGTGAAGAATTTAGGAGCAATAAGTCAATGAACATACCATGGTATGTTCATTGCAAAAAAGTGAATTTAAAATATTATGAATAACAATTTTTGGGAAAATTTAGATAAAGGTTTTTTGGCACTGGCTCCTTTGGCCGGTGTTTCTGATTTGCCTTTTCGGCAGATCTGTAAAGAATATGGTGCGGATGTGGTTTATTCAGAAATGGCTTCAGCAACTGCTCTTGCTTTTGCGCCTGAGAAAACTCTGGAACTTGTTGAATTTGAGGATGTAGAACGACCTTATGTAGTCCAGTTGTTTGGTAAAGATCCAGAACATTTTAAAGTAGCAGCCAAATTAATAGAAGAAAGAATAAGTCCCGATGGCATTGATATTAATTTTGGTTGCCCGGTCCCTAAGGTAGCTAAGCAAACCGCTGGTGCAGAGCTTTTTAAGGATATTAAACTTTCCAAAAAAATCATTGAAGCTACTATCAATTCAACTTCATTGCCAGTTTCAATAAAGACAAGAACTCAAGCAGGTCCAACTCATTTGCTTGAATTTTTGGATTACATGCAGAATCTAGACATAAAAGCACTAATGGTGCATGGCAGAACTTTGAAACAAGGGTTTGTGGGGGATGTAGATTATGAAACTATAAAGAGATCTAGAGATTATTTTGGAGGAATTTTGATAGCTAACGGAGGAATTGTGGATAAGAAGAGTGCTTTGAAAATGCAAGAAAAAACAGGTGCAGATGGTCTAGGAATTGCTCGAGGTGCTTTTGGCCGGCCTTGGATATTTTCCGAACTTAAAGTTAATAACTATCAATCGCCAGAGCAAAAGGAAATTTATAAGATTATTTTACGTCACGCTGAATTAATAGTAGAGAAAAAGACTGAGAAGTATTTACTGGAATTTCGCAAGCATTTATGTTGGTATGTAAACGGCATGCCAAATGCCAAGCGACTTAGAGAAGAATTTGTAAAAGTAGAGACGCTAAGTGATATAAAGGAAATTATTAATAAAAATTAGGACTTTTAAACACAAAAGACGACAATTTAATGTCGTCTTTATTTTTTTTGTAATTATTATTTTTATTAAGATCATTTTCACATTTGAGACAGATGTCATATCCTGCTTCTAGTAGAGATTTGTGAAGTTTTTTTTCGCAAATAAAACAAACTCTTTCACCCTTTTTATTGTATCTTTTGGTGAGTATTGCCTTATCTATTTTTTTGACCATTTTCTTATCCTGATTTATTCTTCATATTCATCAAGCTCAGCTTCAAACTGTTCTTTACAGCAAGCTATACAGTGAGTAGTGCTATTTTTTTTGTCTTCATCTGACATAGTTTTTTCGCAATCTCGGCAGATTTGTTGATCGTCTTTGTCATATTTTTTCGTATTGTAGTACATTTACCTCACCTTTCTCTTGAGATTTGTGTAGATATTGTTTTAAAAAGATCAGTATAATATGTATAGCAGATATCGTTTTTTGCGTCAATAAAACAGCTCGTAGAGCTGTTTTATTGTTATTTGATATATATTTTGCAATATGTCTATATTAGAGCCATTTTTTCTTGTAGAAAAACATAATCATTCCCAGACAACCAACAAACATAATAGAAACAACTATCCAAAAGTCGTAAGGACTATTAAGAAAAGGCATAGAATTCATAGTGTTCATACCAAAAATGGCTGCAAACAAAGTTAATGGAAACACAATAACAGAAAAAATTGTCAAAGTTTTCATTACATCAGATATTTGGTAATTTAACATTGATTCATTGGTTGAGTTAAGCACCTCAATCATTTCTTTTTGCAGTTCTAAATATTCCCAGAATCTTTTTGAGTGCTCGAGAAGATCATTATAGTATATTTTGACTGTTTTTTCGTCAACAAAACCAGTGTGATATTCTGAAAGTTTTTTAATGATATTTTTGTGGTTCTGCATAATCCGTCGAGTGTTAATGATATTTCTGCGTAGGGTCAGGATATCAGATACGGCTTGTTTTGATTCTTGAGCAAAAATTGTTTCTTCAATATCATTTAAAATTATGCTATTTTTATCTAATAGCGTGAAGGAGTCAAGCATCAGTCTTTCGAGTATTTCATAAAGCAAAACAGTGGATGATTCAAATTTGAATGATTTCAGAGCTTGGTTATCTTTTTTTGCAGAACTAAAAAATGACTTAAGAGAATGTAGCTCGTTGTTATGTAATGTTATTAGATAATCATCTCCAATAAAAAATTCTATTTCTCCGGAAGCAATATGCCCATCCTTATAAACAGGAAAATGCAAAATCATAAAAGTATAGCCATCACCTTTTTCAATATTTGGTCTTTGAGCAACTGCCTTGATAGAAGAAATCTGAAGATGAGCTAAGGAAAATTTATAATTTTTTCTTAAGAATTCGATTTCTTTTTTTCGTGGACTTCTTACATCAATCCAAGTTAGTTTATCATCAGGAGTGCTAGGATTATCAATAGTTAACTCATGGATATTTTTAGATATTTTGTTATAGATAGCCATATTTTCGAATAATCATTAACATTTAATATTATAACATAATTATAAATATTTTAAAAATTATCTGGTAAACTTGAATATATATATATCGCCATCACTCATAGCCTCCCAGGAGTCAGCTTCTAATTTAGCTTCTTCAAGTAGTTTAGGAAAGGCCCACCAAAATTTACTTAAACAAAAATAAGCAGTGTTTACTTGGGCTAAATCCATAGCTTCAAGCATTGTTTCGCGGCTAGGTTTTTCATTTACCATTTGAAGATAATATTTATAAAGTTTTGCTCCAGTTGGTATTGGATAGTAGAAAATTTCTTCACCGTTACTACTGGTATAGTAATTATTGAAACCAAATTTTTTGAGTGCCGCAACGCTTGTTTGTTGATTTGCAAGCACAATATAATTTTCTTTTGAGTTATTTTCAATCCATTCAACTGTTTGTAAGTCAATATTACTCATTGAATAACCATGAGAGTTGTGATAATTATCAAAGCGGGGATAGTTGATATAAATAAAAATTACAAACAAAGTAGAAAAAAATATATAGAAAAATATTTGTTGAGTAATTTTAAGTTTAAAAATATTTTTGAATATTGTTGCAAAAAGTAAAAGCATTATAGGATAGGAGATAATAACAATATCTTTAATAATACGAAGAAGAAAATCGCCTCTTTCGTAATCAATCAAAAATGAAAAAGATAGTTTTGAACTTAACACAAGCGAGATAATTAAACCACCAATAAGAATTATTAAGAGTTTTGTATTTTGCACTTTTTTCTTTATGGTCCAGTAGATAGCAACTATCAAGGATAAAACAAAAAATAGACTTAAATTTTTTTCGAATAAATAAATGGTGTTTAGAAATATATTTTCAGAATTTGGTATCCCAAAATTAAAAAAATCTAATAAATTCAAACCATTCTCATTCTGCCCTTGTGTTAAAGAGTTATTTTTTTTACTGGCAATTATAAAGGCTATTGGTATTAAGGTACTTGCAGAAATAAATAAAATCGAATTAATTGTTTTTTTATATTTGCCAAAGTGGCTTTTTTTAATTATTAAAAATATTGAAAAGAGTAAAGCAGGGATACCTGCAATTGCTTGACTAACTATAGCAGCCAATGAAAGAGAAATGTTTAGGATATATTGTGATTTATTTCTTGCAATTAGTCCAATCAATATACTTAGCAAGAGCAAGAGAAAAGCAAAGTTTTGAGGAGTAGTAAGGTAAAATATGCCCAGGGGCAGAGACATGAAAAAAGTAGTTGTTAATATTGACGATCTTGAACTAAAACCATTTACATAAAGAAAGCGATAACAGTATATTGGTATATAAATTGAGGCCAACAGAGGTACGAGCAATAAATGAATAAGGTGTAAAGGAATAAAAGAGACTTTGTTGAGAATAATCACCAGAGAATACTGCCCAAGATAATAAAGAGGTTTGGGGTTTACAAATCCCTTTTCGGAAATTAATTCCATAGTAGCTTCATGAATAAAAAAATCAAAGCCAAAACCAAGTTTGTATATTATAATAACAATTATATTTATTACTAAGGATTGTATGCTTATCCAAAAAATAATGAATTTACATTTTAGGTATACTAAGCCAGATAGTATTAAAAAATTGATAAATAAGAGAATGAATATTTTATTTGAAACCACTTCCCAGGGTGAAATCAAGGAGCTTGTAGTACTAGCTTCAAGAAGTTTATAAATAACTAAGAAGTTGTTCACTAAAAAAAGAAATATTAGCAATAGTTTTTTATGAGAGTAAGGAGAAGAGTCTATTTGACATCTTGTATTGGTTTCTTGGTATTTTTTCTGTATAATAAAGTATATAGATATACTTAAAAGTAAACTTATAAAGACACCCAAGAAATTTAGAGAATATAACTTATATATTATTGCACCTATAAATGAAAGTAGGGCCAAGAAAAGCAGAGTTTTGTCTAATATTTTTATTATTTTATTCATATATTAATTATATAATTAATTTTCATATTTATCCATAGTGCATGGAAACAAATGTTTATCAAAAAGCCGAGAAAATTTATCCTCATGATAAATTGTTAGCTTTGACTTTTTTAAAATTAATTCCTGGGTTCGTGAAACCTAATCATTTAACTATTTTTAGGTTTTTAGCAACTCCCTTTTTAGTTGTTTTGATATATTGTGGGTGTTACAAGTTGGGTTTTTGGTTTTTTATAATTGTTTCTTTTTCTGATGCCTTGGATGGGGCAATGGCTAGAACAAGAGCACAAATCACTGAATGGGGGAAGGTGTATGACCCTCTAGCTGATAAAATATTGATAGCTAGTATGGTTTTTATGATTGCACTGCAGTTTATTGGATTTTGGGTAGCTATGCTTATAGTGGGACTCGAGATTATTATTATTATAGCTGCTTGGATCAGGAAGATTGAGGGAGGTGTAGTGCAGGCAAATTGGTTTGGTAAAATCAAAATGATACTACAGGTTTTAGGTGTGTCAGTGCTGATTTTGTCACATATATACGGATTTGTTTCAATGCTTACCTTGGCCTCAGGAGTTCTTTATTTGGCAATTATATTCGCAATTGTATCACTATTGACACATGGTGTTTAGTGTTGTATATAATATTATTGAGAATAAAAGTTCTTTATAAAATATAATAAGGGAGGAAGGAGAAATGAGTAGAAGACAAATATTAATACTAGACAACGAAATACCTATATTAACAATGCTTGATAGATATTTAAACAGTAAGGTAAAAAAGGTGTTGCTTGCTAGTAATATTGAGGAAGCAAAGGAAGCTATATTGAATAATGAAATAAATATAGTATTATCAGATATTAATTTAGGAAATGGAAAAACAGGCTTTGATTTTTATAATTGGGTCTGTAGCAATGGATTATTTACAGGTATAAAATATATTTTTATGTCGGCAAACATGTCAGGTGAAAGAATAAAAAAAATTAAAAATTTGCAATGTTTATATATTGAAAAACCTTTTAATCTAAAAAAGTTAGACGAAATTATTGAATGAAAACTCAAACCGCATGGTATTAGATCGTGCGGTTTTTTATTGCAAAAAAGTAGCTTTTTTGCTAATATAAAGTTAAATAAATAGAGAATGAAACTAAAAAAGAAGCTAAAAAAAGTATTTTTAAATAACTGGCAAATAATGGTAGTAATATTTGTGTGTTCGGGGTTTTTTTTGGCAACAGCTAGTTTTAGCTATTATGTTCATGATTATTCAGATAATCCTGCAAAGAAACCAGATTTTGTAAAATGGCTGTCACCTGATGAAACTGCTAATTATATATTTGCTAAATTATTTGCTCAAACAGGGAAATTGATTCTAGAAGAATCTTATAATGTCATAGCAGATGATATTATGAGGCCCAGAAGCTTTAGGTCTGATAATGGTGAGATTAAGCCAGTGTCGTTTTTAGGAATTATTCTTATATACGGCAGTATTGCCAAAATTTTTTCATACAAGATAATACCTTATTTAACCCCGTTGCTTGCTTCTATTGGAATTTTTTATTTTTATTTATTTGTATCAAAAATTTTTGGTAAAAACATAGCATTTATTTCAGCCATACTTTTGAGCTTTTTCCCACCCTTAGTGTATTATACAGCTAGGAGTATGTTTCATAATGTCTTGTTCACTATGCTTTCTCTCGTATCATTGTTTTATTTGTACTTAGTAGCTGAAAAACATAAACCAATTAAGCGTATAAAAAATTTGTACAGCAATAAGTTCTTTGAAAGTTATATTTATGCTGTATTGGCCGGTATATTTTTTGGTTTAGCAGCTATTACTAGAACCTCTGAGTTACTTTGGTTATTACCTATGGTGGTAGTTCTGTATATATTTAATGTAAAAAAAGTAGGTTTTATTAAACCGGTTATTTTTTTGATTTTTGTTTTTGTAGCAATGACACCTATGTTTTATTTCAACCATAAACTTTATGGAAGTTATTATTTTGGAGGTTATCCAGAGATGAATGAATCAATTTCTACTTTAGCCAAGTCTGGTTCTGAATTAATCAGTATAGAAAGTGTTGGAAATTTTGAACGACTAAAAAGTATTCTAAAAACCATTAAAAATACTATTTTTCATTTTGGATATGACTATGAACAAAGCAAATTAATGTTTGGTAAATATTTTAAAGAAATGTTTAGTTATTTGTATTGGGGTGCAGTTATTGGCTTTGTTTTGTTCTTATTTGCTTATAAAAAAATTAAATATAAGCATTTGGTTTATATTATTTTTTACAGTTTTATTAGTTTTATTTTAGTTTCGTATTACGGTTCATGGGAATTTTTTGATAATCCAGACAAAGCGGCAGTTACCATAGGTAATTCCTATACTAGGTATTGGCTACCAGTTTATATGGGAGCTATTCCGTTTCTTGCAGTGTTGATTGTTAAATTTTCTAATATTATTAATTTAATTTTAAAAGTGCGAGTTATTGAGGAAGATGAAGACGGGGATAATGATCAAGAACAAGTTAGCCTTTTTTCAGAATCAAGAAAAACAGTTTATTCTAAAAATGCCTTACGTTTTATAATAGTGTCTGTTTTTGCAGTCTATTTTGCTCATTTTGTTTTGTATGGCTCAGAAGAAGGACTTATTGTTACTGCCAAGAACGCTAAAGCAATGGAGTCTGAATGGTCAAAAGTGCTAGAATTAACCGAAGAAAACAGTGTTATAGTGACCAGGTATCACGACAAGCTGTTTTTTCCGGAAAGGAAAGTGGTGGTTGGTTTGTTTAACGATATTGAAATGAATGACCGTTATGCTGTGCTGGCCAATGAACTGCCTATTTATTACTATAATTTTAGTTTTCGGGATGTTGATCTTGAATATTTAAATGAGAGAAGGTTAGCTGAATCAGGTTTAGGAATAGAATTAGTTGCTGAAATAAACGATAAGTTTTCTTTGTATAGATTATTTCTTGTAAATAATAATGAAGTTAATTAATATGAAAAAATATAGAAAAATAATTGGAGTTGACGCACGTTTGTATGGACCTTTAGGAAAGGGATTGGGACGTTATATTGAGGAAATTGTAGATGGTGTTACTAGTGTTGATCAAGATCATGATTTTGTTATTTTTTTGTCAGCAGGAAATTTCAGTGATTTTAAAGAAAAGAAAAATATAAAAAAAGTTTTAGTAAAATCTCGCTGGTACAGCTTAAGAGAGCAGATTGATATGCCGTTTTTGATATGGAAAAATAAAATTGACTTAATGCATATACCACATTTTAATGTACCGATATTTATGCCGACTAAGTTTATTGTTACAATCCATGATCTTATTTTAACCAAATTTCCTAGTCAACGAGCTAGTACTTTATCTCCAATTATCTATAAATTAAAATATACATTTTATAAAATTGTAATTAGTAGAGCTGTTAAAAAAGCAGAACATATAATTGCAGTATCAAATTTTACAAAAAAAGATATAGTAAATAACTTTAAAATATCTAGTGAAAAAGTTAAAACTATTTATGAAGGAGTGAGCAAGAAATTTGTACAGCAAAATGACTTAGACGAAGAAGTGGTTTTGAAAAAATATAATATCAAGACACCCTTTTTGCTTTATGTGGGAAATGCTTACCCTCATAAAAATTTAAATAATCTTATCAGAGAATTTTTAGAATATAAAAAAGAAAATCCTGAGTATAATTTAGTTTTAGTTGGAGGAGAGGATTATTTTTACAAAAGAATTATAAATGATATTAAAGAAAACAATATCAGAGGAGTGATTTTTCCAGGATTTGTGCCTGATAATGAATTGGTTGTTCTTTATAGAAAGGCTGAAATTTATGTTTTTCCTTCTCTTTATGAAGGATTTGGGCTACCACCGCTTGAAGCAATGAGTCAAAAATGTTTGGTTTTAAGTTCAAACAAGTCTTGTTTACCAGAAATATTAGGGGAATCTGCTGTTTATTTTGATCCTAATGAGAAGCATTGGTTAAAAGATTCAATGAAAATAATAAAGAAAAATTCTTTTGATAAAGAAAAAATAATCGAAAATAGCAAAGAACAAGTAAAAAAGTATTCTTGGGAAAGAGCAGTTAAGGAAACTTTAGAGTTGTATAATAGATTTATTTAATATAAGCTAAAAATAAAAAAATAGTTATAAATAGATTGACTTTTTTATAAATATATGGTATAAATGTATGTTATTTAAACATACATTTTTTTGTTCATTTTATTAAAAACCATATATTTAGGAGGATTTATCATGACCTGGACAGGAGAGTATTTTGAAATTTGTATAGAGTTGGAAAAAGTTAGAGAGAGGAGTTTGACAATTGGTACTCATAGATTGCCACATGCCAATGAAATTGGTGCCTGTTTTCTTTTGCAAAACTATGCTACTAATAAGCGTTTAGTTGAAGAATGCGTTGAAGGACAGCTTATGCTTGGTATTGGTGGAGGTAAGTTTGATCATCATAGCTTAAACAATGAGACCACTTGTTATGATCTGATAGCCGAAGCTTTTGGCTGTAAATACAAGAAACTCGAGCATATTCGTGTCTTTATCGCCGATAATAACAACAATGGCGCCAAGGGCATGATAAACATCGCTTCATTGTATAAGGCCATGAATACAATGTGGTCAAACGACGAATCGGTTTCTGAAAATATTGCCTGGTTTTTGCGGGCCTTAAACCTTAAGTCAACTGATACCGGAAAACATGCCAATGATTTCAGTC
Organism: Candidatus Parcubacteria bacterium; assembly: GCA_002869165.1. Taxonomy (GTDB): domain Bacteria; phylum Patescibacteriota; class Patescibacteriia; order Patescibacteriales; family UBA12075; genus BM705. Next base: position 262,777 of record PKTK01000001.1, read on the forward strand.
AAGAAAGAATTATTGAGCTTTCTAAGTCGTGTAGTGATTTTGATTACTTCATGTCCAATGAGAAATGGATTGAGAGAGCTGTTAATACTGAGAAGGCTTGGCAAGGTGAGTTTTTTGATCAAGCCTGTCGTGAACTTGAGAATCTTGATTCTCAGGGACTTGTAAGAGAGGCTCATGGCCTTTTCTTTATAAAGAATGGAAAAGGAAAGTCAAAAGCAATCAAGCCTAAAATTTGTGGTGTGATGTCGAGTCATGTTCGTATGGCAACGGCACTACGTGTCAAGAAGCAAGCGGATGTTTTTCTCGTTTATAATCCGACTACTAAATATTATCTTATCGGTGTAAACAAAAACACATTCAGGCATTACCGTGATGCTTTGCTTGAAGTATTTAAAATTTTACAAGTCAATGAAAAAAGAGTCGGTTCAGATCCAGATAGATGGTACTATTTTAAACCAGCTATCAATATTTATAATGGCTCATTGACTCATCCGCATATTAAGCCAAGCGCTTTGAAGTTCGGTGAAGTTTTTGCAGCTGTTTGTGTCGGTATGAAACAAGATGCCCTCCCAAAATCATGTGACGGGAAAAACTGTTATTCCTGTTTTCTCTCATCTGCTTGCCTTTATAGGTGTAAGAGAAGGGTAGACATACAAAAAACTCGTGAAAAAAGCGAAAGAAAAAACATACCGCAGATTGTTTTGGCTGTATGATTCATAGCCTCGTATTTCTTTTTTGAAATATGAGGCTTTTTCTTTTGAAAAAATATCTTTAATCTGTTATAATAATAGCAATTAACTTATCCACATTTTCCATAAAGCAACACCCTAAATGCTTGAAAAACAGAGGAAAGTACAGCTTAATATTTCTCAAAAAAGATCTAGGTCAAATTATTTAGTAGATTTAGGTAAAGAATTTGAAAAAACTGATGATCTGGAGAAAAATGAAAAGAACATTTTTTTAGAAAAAAAAGATGGTCTTTTTTTGTTTTTAAAAAATAAAAGTAATTTTGTAAGTTCAAGTACTTCTAAAACAGTCTTGCTTTTTGAGAGCAACAGTTTTTTAAAAAATATAGTAAACAAGATAAGAAGACTAGTTTTTATTCAATTAATCATGGCTTTGATTTTGTTTATTTGGAAAGGCCTTTTATTTGTTTTGAATATTGCTTACAACATTGGGTATTCTTTTGTTTTTGTTTGCAAGTTTTTGTTCTTTTTCTTTGTAATTGCTTTTTCAAAAATATTTAATTTATTTAACACCAAAAAAGAAACTGTTTCGGAAGAGATTGCCGAACAGAAAAACGAGTACCATTTTGATATTGATGATTTTAATTTTGCTCTGCAAGACTCAAAAAAAGTAACTTTTGAAAAAGAGATTGAAGAGAAAACTGAAGAGATAGTTTCTGAGCCAGTTATTTCAAAAGAAGATAAGAAAATAAAGAAAAAATTCAAACAATTAAAATTAATACAATCCAGAAAATCATATAGAGATTTTTTAGATTCTTTACTTCCAAAACCAGACAAAATTTTTTTGCGACCAGCAATAGCTTTTGCAATGGTCCTTTTTATTTTGGTTTTACTTTTTAAAGCGCTAACTTATTATGGCGTGATAAATGATTTAAAAGGGAGGGTTTTGGGGGTTTCCGAAGAGGCTGTTGGTGATATTAAGAATGCTGGTAATTATGCTACTGAGCTTGATTTTTCTCAAGCAAGCCTAGAATTTGCTCAAGCTAGTGAAAATTTCTCCAAAGCTCAGGAGGAAATTGGAGTGGTTAGTAAATTCTTGCAAGTGCTACAAAAATTAATTCCTAATTCAAAGATAGAATTAGCAGCTGATGCTGAATATGTTTTGGAATCAGGAAAAATTAGTTCAGAGATTGGTAAAGAAGTTAGCCAGATGTTTGTTAATTTCTCTGAATTAGAAGAAAAAAGCATAGCAAATGTTTATTTGGTTTTTTCAGAGTCAATTTTCAAATTAAGAATATTAACTGAAGACTTGTACCAAAATGTTTCTCAAATAGATTCAGAAAATATTCCTTTAGAGCATCAAGAAACTTTTAATTTGACATTAGAAAAGACCAGACAAATCAGGGATAGTTTTAAGGAGTTAAGTCTTTTAATGGAAGACTTTCGGGTGTTTTTAGGTTTTGAAAGTGAAAAAAGATATTTATTAATTTTTCAAAATAATTCTGAAATGAGAGCTAGTGGAGGCTTTATGGGAAGTTTTGCTTTAGTTGATTTTCGAAATGGGGAATTAGTGAATATTGAAGTGCCTGAAGGGGGTACCTATGATACAGAAGCAGGACTACTTGATCGTATAATATCTCCTGAACCTATGCATATAGTAAATCCACTTTGGCACTTATGGGATTCAAACTGGTGGCCTGATTGGAAAAAGAGTGCTAAGAAAATAGAATGGTTTTATGAGCGTAGCGATGGTTCAAGCGTGGATGGAGTAATTGCTTTTACTCCTGATGTAGTTGAGAATTTGCTTAGAGCAATGGGCCCACTTGATATGCAGAAGACACATGGTGTAACGATCGATGCAGATAATTTTTGGGAAGTGACTCAAACCTTTGCTGAAGCAAAACCAGAAACTCACCCAGCCTATGAACCATTGCCATATACTCCAGAGAACAAGGCTAGTGGTACAAGTATTATGGAGGCGGGGAATAACAATAAACCTAAAAAGATAATAGGAGATTTGATTGCTGTTATCAAAGAAGAACTTCCTTTGAGACTCAACAAGGATATGTTTTTGGAGATTTTAGCTGGAGCAGAAAGAAGCTTGGCGGCTAAGCATGTGTTGTTTTATTTTGATGATTGGCAATTGCAAAATAAATTTGAACAACTTGGTTGGGCTGGTAGGATAGAAGAAACTTCATGGGATTATTTGATGGTTGTTAACACAAATATTTCTGGAGGGAAAAGCGACCGGGCAATTGAGCAAGAGATAAGTCATAATGCAGAATTACAAAGCGACGGTTCAATAGTGGACACTTTAACTATAGCCAGAACTCATACTGGAGAAAAGGGAGAGGAGTTTGTGGGAGTTAAAAATCTTGACTGGATGAGAATTTATGTTCCTTTGGGAAGTGAGTTTATTGAGGCAAGTGGTTTTTGGCCACCTAGTGAAGAGTTGTTTGAAGACCCTGAAGAAGGTTGGTTAGAAGACCCTGATTTAGAAAATGAAAAAAGTTTTACTAGAGACAGAATATCTTGGACTAAGATCTATAATGAGAGTCAAAAAACTGTTTTTGCTAATTGGGCTCAAGTTGATCCAGGAAAGACGGTGGTGATTACCATAAAATATAAATTACCATTCTCACTTGATATGAATACACCTCCAACAAAGGAACTTGGTGCCTATGCTTTATTTTTACAAAAACAACCAGGTGCAAAAAGCTGTAATATTGAATCAAGCCTAGTATTGTCTGATGAGGTAAGACCTATTTGGCATTATCCAGAAGATCTGAACACGGGGGTGTATGGCTGGCACAGAGAAGATGTTTTGGATGAAGATAAATATTACGCAGTTAGACTCAAATAGATGCAAAATATTAGTTATACAACAAATACTTATCCAAAAGATATGCTTTATATTGATACGGGCATGTTGATTTTTTTGTTTATAATATTTTTCTTTTTGTTAGGCTTTTTCTTAATACGCTTTTTTATGCGTAAAAATCATGACAGAACAAATAGGAGTGACATGGTGATTCAAAAGATTAGAGTTCCAAAAGAGAAGCCAGGTGAAGCAAATAGAGAATACAATGTACAAATGCTTCACGAGGAGATAGCTAGGGCAGAAACTGTTTTTGCAAGTATTGGTGGTCTACAAGCAGAAAGAGGTTTTGTTGCTTGGTTTTTTGGTCGTAATGATCACTACTCTTTCGAAATTGTAGCTAACAAAAAAACTATTTATTTTTATATTGTTACTCCTATTGGAATGCAAAGATACATTGAGCAACAGGTACATGCACATTATCCTGAAGCAGTGATTGAAGAAGTTGATGACTATAATATATTTGAAAGTAACTCATATGTAGCTTCAGGTTCCCTAAAAACTAAGCGCAAAGGATTTTTGCCGATTAAAACTTATAAGAACATGGAAACAGATGCTATGAATTCTATAATTAATGTACTTTCAAAACTTAAGGATAGTGAGAGTATTGCAATTCAGTTTGCAGTTCGAAGTGCAAAAGCAAGCTGGCACAATGATGCCTCAAAAGTACGGAAAGCAATTAGTAAGGGCAAATCTTTACCAGAGGCTATCAAGCTAGCTGGTAAGGGAATGTTTGGCGAGATAATCGGTGAAGCTTTTAGTAGTGCGAAAAAAGACATGGACCAAAATTCTAATATGCATAACAGGCTCACAACTATGGAAGAGGAGATTTTGAAATCTATCGAAGAAAAGAATTCTAAGGCTGGTTTGGATGTCAACATTAGAATTATTGTTAGCACCAAAGATAAAGCCAGTTCTTCGATTTATATCTCTAATTTAGCCAGTGCTTTTTCACAATTTAGTTTATATGAGAATGGAAATAGCTTTCCTAATAAAATAAAAGTAAAGCAAAATCCTAGCATAGTAAGCGATTTTATTCACAGAAGATTTAATGAGCAGAGTTCTTTTCTTTTGAATACTGAGGAATTGGCTAGTATTTATCATTTTCCTTTACGTAATTCAGAGACTCCTAATATTGATTGGCTAAAAGCCAAGCAAGCCCCAGCTCCAAGTAACATTCCTAATGTTGGTGTTATTCTAGGTTATAACATCTATCGTGGCCAAAGATCTGATATTAAGATTTCTAGGGCAGATAGGAGAAGACATATGTATGTTTTAGGAAAGTCTGGTGTTGGTAAGTCGAAATTGATTGCCAATATGGCAGTACAAGATATTTTGAATGGTGAAGGTGTTTGCATAATGGATCCGCATGGTGATTTGATAGATGATTGTTTGAAAAGAATTCCACCAGAACGGGCCGAAGACGTGATTATTTTTTCACCAGCTGACTTTGAAAGACCACTAGCACTTAACTTAATGGAATATGATATTAGATACCCAGAACAGAAAACTTTTATAATAAATGAGATGATAAATATTTTTGATAAGCTTTATGATTTGAAATCAACTGGTGGGCCAATCTTTGAACAATATATGAGAAATGCAATGTTGTTAGTAATGTCTCATCCAGAGTCAGGCTCAACTCTCATGGAGATACCAAGAGTATTAGCAGATCCTGAATTCAGAAAAATGAAGCTAAGTAATTGCAATGATGCTACTGTGGTGGATTTTTGGCGCAAAGAAGCTGAGAAAGCCGGGGGAGATGCAGCGTTAGCTAATGTTGTCCCATATATAACTAGTAAATTGACTCAATTTATTTCTAATGACACTATGAGACCAATTATTGGTCAACAGAAGAGCTCATTTAATTTTCGAGATGTTATGGATTCACAAAAGATTTTATTAGTTGATTTATCCAAAGGGCAAATTGGTGAGCTCAACTCTCATCTCTTGGGAATGATTATTGTTGGTAAGATTCTTATGTCAGCTCTTTCTCGAGCGGATATGCGAGAAGAAAGCAGAAAAGATTTTTATTTATATATTGATGAATTTCAAAATTTTACCACTGATTCAATTTGCTCAATTCTTTCAGAAGCTAGAAAGTATGGACTCAATCTAATTATTGCTCATCAATACATTTGTCAATTAGTCAAAAATCAAGATACAGCTATCAGAGATGCAGTGTTTGGTAATGTGGGTTCCTGGATTACTTTTAAAATAGGCTCGGATGATGCAGAGGTTTTGGAAAAGGAATTTTCTCCTGTCTTCAATCAATTTGATTTACTTAACATTGAAAAATATACTGCTTATTCAAAAATACTGATAGATAATACAGCCAGTCGACCATTTTCTATGATGACCCCATGGCCTTTGGCAGGACAGGAAAGAGATGACATAAAAACAAAAATTGCAAAACTTTCTCGATTAAAATACGGTCATGATAGGCAAATGGTTGAAGCCTTGATAAAAAAAAGAACCCAATTTTTATAAATACCCGAGAATGTCTTCGGGCATTTTAATAATTAGACAAACCTAAAAAAATAGTATAATATAAAAAAGTAAACAAAAAGCAAAACTAGTATTTGGATGAATTAAAATAATTTCTATATTATCCAATTAAAATAAATATATGTCAAAAACAAATTTATTAATTGACGAAAACGAAAAAACAGAAAACAATGAGGTTGATGATCTAGATATTCAATCTGATTATCAAGAAGAAAATAAAAACCAAGACGAAAGTCAAGACGGTGTTTATATTAGTAAGTCAAAATTGGCGATTGTTTCTAGTTTGCTAGATAATATTAAGGAGAGCCAAGAAAAGATTGTTGAATTGATGTCAGGTTATGTTGGCCCAGACAATGAAGCTAAAATTAGTATTGGGCAAATGATGCCAGGTAGTAAAACCATGGCATCAGAAATGAAAGAAGGAGAATCAAGAGTGGTAGAGGGTGTTTTTGATGGTGAAAACATGATTGGTCCCGATGGCAGACAATACTCAGTTCCGGCCAATTATGCTTCAAAGTCAAAATTAGTAGAGGGCGACATTCTTAAGTTGACTATTACTGGCAAAGGAACTTTTGTGTACAAGCAAATTGGTCCAATTGAAAGAGAAAGGGTGATAGGTCTACTTGAGCAAACCGAAAATGGTAATTTTATTGTTAAGGCGGATGACAAAGAATGGCGAGTAATCACAGCTTCAGTTACTTATTATAAAGGAAAAGATGGAGATGAAATTATTATTTTGGTGCCAAAGGTTGGTGAGAGTAAATGGGCGGCAGTTGAAAACATTGTTAGAAAAACAGATAAATAACCTACGAAAAGCAAGTTTTGTAAACTTGTTTTTTTGTAGCGTTGATATATTTATTGGGACTCTTAGGAATTTTGAGGTATTTTTTCTTAATTTTCCTAAGGGTCCTAATTATCTTAAAAATAAAAGCTAAAACCTCTCTTGATTTAGCTTTTATTTTTAGCTAAAATTATATAGTTGATGAAATCGTATAATATATATGAAAACTTTATATAGAACCTACAGACCTCAGAATTTTGAAGAGATTGTAGGGCAAAATCATATAAAAATTACTTTAGAGCACGAGCTGGAAAATAATCGAACAGCGCATGCTTATATTTTTTGTGGTCCGCGTGGAGTGGGCAAGACTACTATAGCCAGGATTTTTGCTAAATCATTGAATTGCGAAAACAGAAAAGAAGGTGAGTCTAATCATTGTAACAAATGTCACTCATGTAAAAACATTACTAGTGGAAGCAATATAGATGTGATTGAAATAGATGCTGCAAGTCATACTGGAGTTGATAATGTAAGAGAGAATATCGTTTCTGTTTCTCGAGTTGTGCCAAGTCAGGGTAAGTTCAAAGTTTTTATTATTGATGAGGTGCACATGCTATCAATCTCAGCTTTTAATGCACTTCTTAAAGTTTTAGAAGAACCACCAGCTAATGTAGTTTTTGTTTTAGCTACCACAGAAGTTCATAAAATTCCCGATACAATAATTTCTCGAACAGAAAGATTTGATTTTAAACGTATTAGTATAAATGATGTAGTGAAGAAATTAAATTATATCGTAACCAAAGAAAAGATTAAAATAGATAAAAGTATTTTGGAAAGCGTAGCCAGACACTCAGAGGGACATATGAGAGATGCTGAGAGTTTACTTGGACAAATTGTTGCAATTGGAGGAAAGAATATAAATCAAGAGGATGCAGATTTAGTTATCCCACGTTCAGATATTGAAGAAGTTTTGAAGTTTATTGATTTGATTAGCAATCATGATGCTAGTCATGCTATAGAGCAAGTAAATGCTTTGCTAGACGAAGGGGTGAGTATAAAAAGATTTTTAGAAGAAATAATTGAAACGCTTAGAAAGATAATGTTACTTAAACTTGATAAAAATATTGGCTCAAAACTTGGACTTGAAATGTGTGAACAAATTGAGATAAGAGTAAATGAATTAGCACAAAATTTTGATATAAATTATGTTATCAAGGTAATTGAGAGACTCTTGCAAGTAGATAAAGAGTCAAAGGGGGCATTCATAATTCAACTTCCTTTGGAAATTGCTATTGCTGAATTATGTATTGGCACCAATTCTGCATCAGTTCCTAGTTCAAATTTCAGAAATTTAAATAAGATAAATTCAGTAAGTAGTAAAACTGTTAATATGCAGGCAAATAATAATAAAAATGAAACGATAAAAGAAATAGTACAAGAAACAATTGCTAAAACGGAAGAGATGGTAGTTGATGAAAATTTTATAGCTATAAGCAAAGACGAGATACATGGAAAGTGGAATGAGTTTTTGAGTAATATCAAGGCTCATAATCACTCTCTTTCTTTTATTCTTCGAGCTTGCCAACCAAAAAACATTGAAAATAACCAGCTTTGCCTAGCTTTCAAGTATAAATTTCACAGAGATAGAGTGAGTGAGATTAATATTAAAGAAATAATTGAAAAAGTCCTAAGAGAAGTATACGGCCAGATTATCAGTATAGAAGCGATTGTGGATGAAAAACTAAAAGTAGAAAACAATACTCAAGCTGAAGTCAAGTCAGGAAACACTGAAGAACAAAATGAAGAAGCAGTAAATGATCAGTTAAACACCAATGAATTAAAATCAGAAGAAAAAAATAAAGGAGAGTATCAGGGATCTGATGATGATATGTTGAATAGTGTTCTCAAGACTTTTGGTGGTAAAATTGTAAGTTAAGATATATGAAAAAAATTGGTTTAGCATTAGGTGGAGGTGGTGCTAGAGGCTTAGCACATATTGGCGTACTCAAGATAATGGAAGAGGCTTTTTTGCGACCAGATTATATAGCTGGAACTAGCATGGGGGCTTTGGTTGGAGCTTTTTTAGCTCAAGGACAAACTAGTAAAGAAATGGAAGAAATTGCACACAGCTTTGAGCGAAAAAAAATACTGAAAATGGTGTTTGATTTTTCCATGAGCAGAAAATCAATTATTCGTGGTAAAAAAATAAGAACTGAGCTTGAAAAATTTTTTAACGATATTACTTTCGCTGATTTGAAAATTCCTTTTAAAGTTGTGGCTTGTGATGTGTATTCAGGTGAAGAGGTGGTGATAGGTGACGGGCCATTAGTTGATGCTTTAATTGCCAGCATAAGTGTGCCAGGTATATTTCCTCCCTTTGAATTTGGTGATAGAGTGTTGATTGATGGGGGAGTAGTAAATCCTACGCCAATTGATATTGTCAAAGAAATGGGAGCCGAGGTGGTTTTGGGGATAGATTTCATTACCAAAGATAAACGCGATAGTAATATGGAGCTAAGCCTGGTAAATAGTTTATTTCTTTCTTATGAAATAATAAGAACTAATGCAGCGAAATTTAAAATGCGTGAAGAAGCAAATGGAAATACAGTCCTAATAAAACCAGATTTTAGAAATGTGATTGAGAGTTTTAAGTTCTATGAAATAGAGAAGTTTATTAAAGCTGGGGAAGTAGCAGCTAGGAAGAATATTAGTAAGATTCAAGAAATGGTTAAGAATTAAAAATTAAGAATATCTATTATTATGTGTAATTCTGAATGAAGCGAAGAATCCTGAGGATAGTGTTTATTGTAAATAGATTTTTCACTGGCGCTTCAGAATAACAAAAAAAATCGGAGATCGTCTAATGGTAGGACTCGAGGTTCTGGTCCTCGCTATCGGGGTTCGAATCCCTGTCTCCGAGCAAATTTATGAGCACCCTATTTGGGTGCTTTTAAATTTGTTTGGTGGCAGGTTTGAGAACCCTTACTAACACACATGTTAAAATAATTTAATTAAAAAATTATAGCTTAAATATGGATAACGGCACCTTTGTTGGTGAGAATCCCTGTCTCCGAGCTTAAAGAAAAAAGAATTATTTAAATAGCTATATAGTTATATAATTTTTCATATAATGTCAAAATAAAAAGATTAGACTATGAAGTTGGTACGGCATAGATTAGACTTTTGGGCATGAAAAAAGGGAGCTCTAAGTTCAGAGCTCCCAAAAATGGTGACGGTGGGTTTACCACTTGATATCATCGATATCAAAGCGTTTGCTATAACCGCCGTCCATGCCTTCGGCTTTGCCAATTCCCGGTATCGAGGTAGTCTCGTGGAATGAACCTTGAGCGAAGGTAAAATGCGAATTGCCGGCGCCCTTGAATACTGCGCCCCCCTCGAAAGTGTTGCTCAACGGAGCGATTTCGATATTGTTGGGTTTGAATATTGGTCCTGACATAATTTGCCCTCCTTTTTTCTTTGCCTGCTTTATGCTTGGCAAAAATGGTAATTTAATACTATCACCTTAAGTAAATTTAGTCAAGATCTAATAAATAACTAATTTTATTCTTAAGTGAATAATATTTAGTATTTGTTATTTGCTTGTTTTTGTAAGTCTTGAAAGCCTTTTTAAGGAGATAGTCACTTTTTTCTAGCAGGTAACTGAAGAGAATTACTTTTTTGTTATTTGCATAATAATCAGCAAAATAGTAATAACTTAAACTAAAAACAAGATTCAATAAAGCAATTTCAAGGCTTAGTTTTTCGTAGTGCTCAGCACTCAGAAAGACTTGCTGTGCCATGTTTAAATGATGTTTTACGGTCGCATCAGAGGCATCCAGTGATCTTAATCTCTGAGTGCTTTGCAAAAGATCAAGTCCTGAAATTAATCTTCCGGTCAATAGAGGTTCTGATACTATTGGGTCAAATGATTTTAAGAAGTGGTCAAAATATCTATGCCCCACTATAGTAAAATCAAATTTTTCTATTTCAGTTCTGTCATAACAAATATCATTTTTACATAAAATAAAAATATCTATATCTTTACCATTTTTGTTTCCGTATTGGTAGGCAGAAATTATATTTTCAATGCTAATATAATTAAGTAGATTAAATAGTAATATATTCATTACCTATCTCCTTTTCGCAGGTTGTTAATGTTCCGAAATCTTACAATAGCTAATTATTGTAAAAATGTCAATAATCTTTTCTGATGGAATTCGAGATAATGAGTTTACAAAAGTCATAGATTTTGATTATAATTTATTAGTTAGTAGCTTAATTATACATCAGTCTGTGACTTTTTATTTATTATACCCAATTATAATAAAGATTTCATCTGAGATGCTTAAGATAAATATTAATGTTTATCTAGTTTTTTAGTTGAATGTAAAATTGATTACTGCTAAGAGCCGTAATTAATTTTGGTTCTAACATCGTCTACGACCCTGAGCCAAGAAATTTACAAAAAACACCGCTAATATTGGTTAGTATTGTCGGTGTTTTTTGTTTGGGTGACAGGGATTCGAACTAGAATGGCTAATAATAGCGATTAGTATTGTTTTTAAATTGACATTATAAGTGATTAATGATAATTTGTAATGAACAATTATTTATAATTAAGATATTGAATAAATATTAATAGTTCATTGAAAACTATAAAGGAGGTAGTAATATGTGCGAATCACAGGATATTAATACATGTTGGTTAACAGTTAATAGGTCTTGTCAATTGCGTTGTAAGTGGTGTTATGCGAAAGATGATGGATATGATGCAAAAAGTGATATGGATTTTTCTTTAGCAAAAAAGCTAATAAAAATTATTAAAAATCTTGGTTCGCAAACCTGTAAAATACTTGGCGGTGAACCATCTATCTACCCACATATAAAGGATGTTATAAATCAATTAAAGCTCCAACAAATCAGAAGTATCATAATATCTAATGGTCTTCAATATTCAGATAAGAGTTTTATGCAAAAGCATTTTGATGCTGGCCTTGATAGCCTTGTAATATCATTAAAAGCTGGGACAGGGGAGTCATACAAACAACTGACTGGTGCTAATGTTATTAAAAAAGTATATCAAGCCATAAGTAATCTGGCCGATTTTCAAGGGGGAGTGACAATAACTATTGCAGACGAGATATCAGAAGAAATTATTCCTTCTCTTCGTTCTATTGTAGATACTGGAGCCCGTTTTGTAAATTTACATTTTTGTTCACCTACGCTCATATCTGGATCTCCTGAAAACCATTCAATGCTTTCACCTGATAAAGCCGCAGAGGTAATGATGAAGGCGGTTGATAGTTTAGAACAATTAAATGTATCATATAATGTTCAGATATCGATTCCCTTTTGTCTTTTTAGTTCGGATTTTATTAATAGTCTGATTAATAAAAACTGTTTGACCTCAGGTTGTATTGTGAATAAAAAAAGTGGTATAATATTTGGAACCAGAGGAGAGGTAGGTTTTTGTAACCACATGATGGAGTACCCGTTCGGCCGTTATGGTATTGATTTTCATAATGCGACTGAATTGCATGAATTGTACTTTAGTCAGGAGGAGTTTTTTAAAATGACTAATCGGGCTCCGAGCGAACAATGTCTAAGTTGCCCGGTTAAACATTTATGTTGCGGAGGATGCCCATTGCAATGGACTCAATTTCAACCCAATAAATATGTAAAAGGAGGTGAAAAATTTGTAGGTCAGAAATATTGATTATCAGAATGAAAGACAAGTCAATTGATTTAAAACGTAAACTATTTTATTGGAGGTAAAAAAATGAGTCAAAAAAACAAAAAACAAAAAAAGAAAAACGCTGCCGAAATGCTTTTAAAACATTCGTTGGCTTCTCAAGTTCATTTCGAGAAGCGCCCTATCGGATTGACCGGAAAATTTTCCTCACTTTGCGATGGCGATTGCGGTGACGGGGTTTGTGGTCAGTGCAACTAAAACGTTTGCACTAAATTTCTAGTAGCCTTCCTTATTTTTAATAAGGAAGGTTTTTTCTTTAAAATTAAGATTATTAATGAGGTCGGTAGATATTTTTTTTGTTTGTTTTTGTGGTTTATAATTCAAACAAATATTTTTTAATATTTTGCTCATACAAAGAGCGTCAACGATAGCTTCTTTTTCCCAGTGAGATATATTGTATTTTTTTATAAATGGTTGTTCGATGATTATGTGTATTGTTTCATGAATAATCATTTTTAGTATCCAATTCGGAGAATTATTTAGCATTACAGAGATTTTATTAGGAGGAGAATATGAACCGCCTGGACCATAAATCGTAAAATAAACATTTACTGTATCAGGAGTGTTGTACCCAAAAAGTGAAAAATAATAATTAATAATCTTAGTATTCTCTACTATTAATCTTTTAAGTTGAGGTTTAAGTTCAGTGTAAATTTTATTTGCGGAAGGGAATTCTGTTTCTACGGCTTTAATAATTTCATCGTTTGAACTGTTTATATCAATTCTATTTGGTAACTTTATTTTATATCCATTTTTTTCAAACCAACCAAGTTTTGAAACCATGTTTCTTGCATGTTCAATTTCGTTTTTTAATGTGTAATGTAATGTAAAATTCATATACTTTTATCTTATAAAAATAAAATATTTATTATTTATTATTATACAGTTATTAGGCGTTAAATCAATACACCATCATGACTAAATTATTATAAAGTTAAAATCAATTCAATTATTTATTATTAGCAAAAAAGGTTCGGAAGCTGTTCCTGTAAGCGAGCAAATTTAAGAGCACCCTATTTGGGTGCTTTTAAATTTGTTTGGGAGACAGCGGAGTCGAACCCCTTTGAGGTATATTAATTTATAGAATAATAATTACAAATCATCAAGTATAATATATATTTATCTAAAAGTGAAATGATGACGGTGTGAGGGTTCCCCCTCTTCGAATCCCTGTCTCCGAGCAAGTAAAAAGTAGCTAGTTTTAGCTATTTATTTGTTTGATTAATTAAAGCCCTTGACAAGATTTATATAGTATGCTATTATGTATTTAACAATAAAAAATATAAACCAACAAAAAAAAGAGGAATACAGTGATGTATCGAAACAGTCTCACAATCTGGCCCTTGGTAGATACATAGAAGTTAGTGCCTCGGATTTCGATTCGAGGCTTTTTTTTCTACATAAAAAGTTCCCACGTCGTTCAAGGTGGTGAGTAATTAGCTTGACAGGCTATCTATATTATGATTTAATTACTTGAAAGCAAAAATAAAATTAAATTAACGGGGGAGGTAATAATGTTGAGTAACTATTATTTTGTAAAAAAACAAAGAAGAAAAATAGAATTTATCGAATTGTTAATATTTGTGTGCTCTACAGCAATTGGCGGAATAGGATTATATTTTGATGCAGGCCTTATTCGCTCAATACTACTTGCGTTAGTTTGTATGGTTATAGGTCTGTGTTGCACAAATCTTACTTTGAATCGAGTTTATAGAAAAGCGGGAGCATAGATCATCGAACAACAAGTCAAGAGTTAGGATAATGCACCTAGCTCTTTTTATTTTTAGAAAAAAGTTCCAACGTCGTTCAGGGTGGTGAGCAACTTTAAGAGCACCCTATTTGGGTGCTTTTAAATTTGTTTGGTGGCAGGTTTGAGAACCCCTTCTAACACACATATTAAAATAATTTAATTAAAAAATTATAGCTTAAATATGAATAACGGCACCTTTGTTGGTGAGAATCCCTGTCTCCGAGCAAATCAAAATAGACCCTTTTAGGGTCTTTTTTGATTTTCTTGAGAGCAGAGGATTCGAACCCCTTTGAGAGACAATATTTGAATCACCGTCCTAAGAATGATTTATTAAATGTGAATAAATAATACTTCCGTGCTACATGACGGAGTGGGGTTCCCGCCTCTTCGAATCCCTGACCCTTGAAATATCTTTGTACTTTTTGTTACCTCTCTTTGGGCTAGAAATTTAAATGTTTTGTCAAGTAATAATTTGACCTATTTTTAACTAAGTTTTATAATGATTATAGTATTTGCGTAATACAAACTAAGATTACTTTATTTATTAAATAATTATTAAAAAAATGCTAAAAGAACCTAGCTTGATTCAAAAAAATAATCAAGAAAATAATCAAGATGTTCAAGAAAAATTAGTTAAAAGAGAAGAATCTGTAAATTACGAAACGGAGTCTGGACATGAGGATGACACTCAAGAAAAAATAGCTCAAGTTAGATCCTGGTTAGAGAAAGAGCACTCAACCTAGACAGAGTTCACGGAAGCAGTAAAGAATCTACAAGAGGGAATAAAAAATGAAAAAAAAGAAATTGGTACATTCGGTATGCTACGTGGTCTTTGGGCCTCAACTCCGCCTGAAGCAAAAATGGATATAATTAGTGATTTTATATTTAATCCAAATAGATTGAAGCAAAGATATCACGAAGAGAAATATTTCCAACAAAACTTGAAAAGTCGATGGAATAAATAATTATTTACCGATTTGATATTATAAGAACTTTATGTTTAAAGAGAAGCATTTTAGCCAAGAACCAACAAGCGAAAAAAGAGAATCTAAGACCGAAATGTGTAAAGTGATAGACGATAGAATTGATGAATTATTATCAGAAAGAAAAAAATTATATGAAAAATTAAATTCTATTAATTTTACCCACTGCTTTAGCGCTTTGCTGGATAATGAGATTATAAGTGATGATATTATAAATGATATTACAGAGGAGTGGTTGAATGTGGTGAAAAGTGAAACATGTTTTTTGGATTCACTTGACAGTCTTGGCATAGAAATCTTTAAGGATGACTTAACAGATCAGCCCAACTTTGACGAAACCATACTCTGGGGCTCTGATCTTAATTTTGAAGTTAGGCGCCCTGGTAGCAATTTGTCCTTAGGTGGATTTGCAAGAAGAGGGGATATGGATGATGAGGTACCAACTATTGAAATTGCGACTGAAAAACCAGATTTACGATCTCAGTTATTATATTTAGCTCAAGAAGGGGCACTTCATCCTACAGTTAAAACATATATTCATGAGTTGATTCATAGGGTTCACACCAGGGAAAATAGTTCTGTGTCAAGCGAACTTACAGAGGCGCATGCGTGGTTTTCAGGCATTATTGATCAGGGTGTAAAATTTAGTTTATTGGAGAAGGTTAACCATTTAGCCTCAGACGATGGATATGGATTTGACAGAGAAAAAGCCAATAGAGCACTCAAGGCTGTTTCTTCTTTGTCAGCTATGGGTGTGTCAGAAAAGAAAATTGCTGAGCTAGTAATTGGTTCTAAATACGATAAAGAAGAAGAGAAATATTTGCCATTAGAAGCAGAGGTTCATTCCATGGCTGATGAACTTGGTGTGGATGAGCTCGATATACAGGCGCTTGAAGATATTTACAAAATAAACGCAAGTAACCAATTGCTAAAGGCAAGAATTTCTTTAATAGAAGGATTAACCAAAAAACTCACAAGAGAGGGAATCATTGAATCCAAAAAAGTTCATTCAAAGAAAAATTTAACTACATTACCATACTATGAAATAGGCGGGAGTAAGCTACCTGGAAACATGTTTAGTCAAAATGTTATTGTTCTTGATAATGAAGAGTTTCCATACGATCCAATAGGCGAAAGACATGGGGTTGTTTTTGGCCGTTTTTTAAATGAAAAAGAGAGTAAACTCGAATACAATATTGGGCGTACATTAATTGATAGTGAAGGCGTTGTTAGTCTTGATATGTCCTCTAACAGTGAAGATGTAGAATATTATATGAATATTGTTCGAGAGAATTCTTCCAATATCAACAAAGAGAGTAAAGCTGTGTTTTTAAATAATTGTATAAATATTTTTCCGGAGTTAGGAAGATTGGGAGAGGAAACACTTTCAAATGTCATAACAAAAAAAGATATAGAAGAGATTGTCACTTTTGACTTTATAGAAAAAAAGCTTAGTTCACTTTTCCTTTCTTTAAAATCAGTGTCTTCAAATAATTTACTACAAAAAGATAGGAGTGATGGAGCGGAAACGGGTAAATATTTAATGGATAATATTGAAAAATTCCTAAATTTTTATAATATAAAAGTCGCAGATATTTATCCTCAGATAGATTTAATGAAAGAACTAATAAATAGGAAGATTGAGGCTCTAGAAGATAGAGACAAATTGAGCCATTGAGCTTTGTATTTTATATAAAAATTAAGATAATAGGTTCCCACTTCGTTCAAGGTGGCGAGCCTTAACAGAAAAAGAAATATATATTTAAATATATATTTCTTTTTCTGTTATAATAAAATATTTAGAATCTATCCCCCCCCATTATTACTAAAAGTGGCAATTCAAGACTTGACCACGATATAATATTATTTATTATCAATATTTGCTATAATAATAAATGTTGAATTAATTAACGTTATTATATTAACGAATTTATATTTTTATTAACAAGTCAATATTATTAAAGATTATGGAAAATAAAAAAACATCCTTTCCCAACTTAAGTCCTATTGGAAAATTTATTATTAAATCATTTTTATTATCATTGTTATTGGTTTTGTTGACCCCATTTTTAAAATCATTTTTACCTAGTAATACTGTTTTTATTATTTGGTCTTTGTTTTATTTGTTGTATTATACATTCCCGATATTGTTTTTATTAATACTTATAGTAGTAATTACAAAAAAACAAGTCAAAAAGTTTTTTTATATTCTTTGCTTTTTTGTTTTAGTGTTATTGCAGTGGGCTGTGATTATTGGTTTTTTAAGTGACTATATAAATTTTTTTGTGGTATAAATTATAAATTTTTTTGATATTGTTTAAATTAAAATTATTTTTTCAGCTTTGTTTGAGAATTGAGATCTAAAATAACATTTTTAGTTCTGAATAATTTGGTTTAGATTTTTTTATTTGACTAAACATATTAAAATTTGCTAAAAATAATATACTAAATATAATTTGTTCTTTTAAAAAAGGGGGAAAAATGGAGAGAAGATGTGTGCATTTTGCTGAAGCCATGCATATGCAGGAGGTTACTGATATTTTAGAAAGATATTTTAAGGCAGAAAAGTTTAAGTATGGGTCTTATTCTTTAGTTGATTTGGCTCTAGCAGATAAATTTCCTCAGGTTTTTGCAAGTGAAGATGAGATAGTGAAAAATGGTTTAAAAATCGCTAGCAGTAACCCATGTAACACATACGTTATTTTTTTCTTTAGCTAATTTTTTATAAAGCTATCAAATAATTGGTAGCTTTTATTTTTTAAAAATAATCTTTACTTAAAAACTATATTTTTGCTATAATTAAACAATGAAATACGATTTAATAGTTATTGGAGCAGGCCCTGCTGGGCTTATGACTGCTGGAAGAGCGGGCGAATTAGGCGCCCGTGTTCTTTTGCTTGAAAAAAATCCTAGTCCAGGGCTTAAACTTTTAATAACAGGTAAAGGTAGATGTAATATTTCAAATAATACTTTTGAATCTAGAGAGATGATAAAGCAATATGGTCAGAACGGAGCATTTCTGTTCTCAGCCTTGCATCAGTTTAGTGTAGCCGAAACAGTGGATTTTTTTGAATCTAGAGGACTAAAAACCAAAGTGGAAAGGGGAAATAGGATTTTCCCAGTTAGTGATAAGTCTCAAGACGTTTTAGCTACACTTTTGAAATATTGTCAGGACAATAATGTGGAGATTAGAACGAATGTGAGTGTAAAAGAAATTAAAAAAGAAAGTAATAAAATATCTTCTATTGTATTGCATGGAGATACAGAATTATCAGCTTATAAGTATTGTATTGCCACGGGCGGAAAATCTTACCCAGCTACAGGTTCTAGCGGAGACGCCTATATTTGGTTAGAGGGTCTTGGTCATAGTATTGTGAGACCTAGACCTGCTCTTACGCCAATAAATTGTCAGGAAAGTTTTTTGGAAAAGTTAGAGGGTTTGAGCTTAAAGAACATAGAAATTAGTTTATGGGAGAATGACAAAAAACAAGCAAGTGAGTTTGGTGAGGCAATATTTACAGCCAGTGGTATGAGCGGACCAGTTATTTTAAATTTGAGTAACCATATTGCAAATCGTAATAGTAGCTATGAACTTCAGGTTGATTGGAAGCCAGCGTTAGACAGAGAAATTCTTGATAAAAGAATTCAGAATGATTTTCGAAAATTTAATAACAAACAATTCAAAAATTCTTTAGATGAGCTTTTACCAAAAAGTGCTATTCCAGTATTTTTGGAATTATTAAAGGTAGATATTAACAAACAAGTTAATCTAGTAACTCGTGAAGAAAGAAATAGATTGATTGATCTACTAAAAGAATTTAAGCTTAAAGTGTCATGGGTACACGGTTTTGAAAAGGCAATCATAACTCGCGGGGGAGTGAATGTGAAAGAAGTTGATCCAAAGACCATGCAATCTAAAATTATTGATAATTTATACTTAGCTGGAGAAGTTTTGGATGTGGATGGCCCTACTGGTGGTTATAATTTACAAATTTGTTGGAGCAGTGGGTATGTAGCTGGCTCTAATATTGGCCAAAATATTGAATAATTTTTTAGATAGTGTTAAAATATAATTAGTTATTTATTAATATAAAAAAATGAACAAAAATAAAATTTTAGCATTAGCTTTGTTTTTTGGAATAATTTTATCTGCTTGCAGTCAGACTTCAAGCAATGAAAATATTACCAGTGAAGCAAGTAACAAAAAAAGCAATGAATCTACTCAAGTCGCAAACCCAGCTTCGGTTAATTGTGAGGAGAATGGGGGGTATTTGGATATAAGAGAAGGCGTAAATGGTGAAGTGGGTATGTGTGTGTTTGAAGATGGTTCTGAGTGTGAGGAATGGGCATTTTTTAGAGGGGAGTGCATGAAAGGAAAGACTGAGAAGATAAAAAAAGAAGATGTAAAAGAAGTCATTCAGGAAACACAAGATTTTTCAACAGCTTCTTGTTATGAGGACTGTGTTAGAGCTGAAAAAGATACTGATGGAGTGGTTACTGAAAAAGAATGTCAAGGTATATGTGATAATGCATTAATAGAATGTGAAAAAATGATAAATGATGGTACAACCACAAAAGACCTATTTGAACTATGTATGGATGGAGTACTTATAAAAACAATCAAAGAAAAACATCCTGACTTGGATACTATTTTTAAAAATTAATAATAAAAAAATGAAAAAAATTGTTTCATTATCAATTATTTTGTGTTTTACTTTTGCTTTAAGCGCATGCGGAAACAAAAGTGATGATGTCGTAGATGATTTTAACAATCAAATTTACGGTAACATGAATGATAAGCAAAAGGCTCAACTCGAAAGAATGCAGGAAGCTGGTATGGCTCCAGCCGACCTTTCTGATGTGCCGGCTCCACCAGAGAATCCTGAGGATTGGGAGCCAAATGAGGATGGACTTGATGACACAAATGAATGCGCTGGCGCTTTTTGCGAATAATTAATTATTAAATTAAAAAAATGAAAAGATTTCTATTATTTAATTCTCTAGTTTTAATGATTTCCCTTAGTGCTTGTAGTGGAGGAGGAAGCTCAAGTCAAACTTCTTCTGATGGTGATAATTTTACAGAGGATACTTGTTATAATCAATGTGAAGAATGGGGAGGCGGAGATGAAAATGTGGCAATGTGTAAAGAAAATTGTGACGCTTCCTTTGATGAATCTAGCGTTTGGAATGATGATGAAGAACAATATAATGAAGATATAACTAAAGCTGAATGGCCAAGCGATATGCCAGAAGTTGTTCCCAGCTTTTCTTATGGAAAAATAAGTGGAGCAGAAACTGGTATGGGATCATGGATTGTGGACTTTGAAGATGTTACTGATGATGCTCTGAGTAACTATACTCAAGACTTAAAAGATGCTGGTTGGAATGCAAGTGCTATAGAACTCACAGGTATGATTACTGGCTCATATGATAATGGAAATGAAGCTGAAGATTATACTGTAAATGTTAACATGGATAGAGAAATGAAAGTAGCTCAAATAATGATTAGAAAGAAAAAATAGTATGACAAATAATCCTTTTGTAATTGATTTGGGTTCTATAGGAGATGCTATGAAGAATATGCAGAATGCATATTCTGAAGGATTAACTGCCATGAATCAATCTGGTGAAATGCAAAAAGAGGAAATAAACCCAAGTCATAAAATTATAATAAACACAAAATCTCAAGCCAAGGTTGAAGGTCATGATTATTTAGTTGATGTTGGTTTAGAATTTTTGATTGATTTGGATTCTATTCTTTCGGCTCAAGGCGGGGATATTGCTTCACTTCTTGGCGGACTAGGAGTTGATTTGAGTGATGAGGAGACAGGTCAGGTTGCAGAACAACTTGGAAAACCAAGATGTGTGGGTTATTTAGATAATTTTAAAATTAATAAAGCAAAACTCAAAAGCTCCAAAGGAGATGTCGAAAAGGTGATAAACAAAAAAGGAAGCATACTTGCGAGCCTTGATGCAGAAAAAATAAGATTTTCTTTTGAAAGCGTATTTGCTTTACCAGAGCTACAGGCAAAAGAAACAGTCTATATGGCAATTCCAGATATTCAAAAGATGCAAGAAAATGTAGTGATTGATAAAAATAATTTAGAAAAAAAACATAAATTTTCTTGGCAGGAAAAAGATAAGGATAATTTAAAAATTAGCGGAGATATTCAAATAAAGAAAATATAGACATAATAAAAAGCACTTTTTCTAAAAAAGTGCTTTTTATTATTTTATATATTTTATTCTTTTCTTTTAGCTCTTTGGTCTCTTATGCGATCTTGTTCTTTTAGTTTTTGTTTTCGGAGTCTGATATTATTGGGAGTAATCTCTAGGTATTCATCTTCACTCATGATGCTCATACCTCGTTCAAGTGAGAGCTCAGTTGGGGGAGTGAGGCGAATAGCTTCATCAGATCCTGAGGCGCGTACATTGGTGAGTTGTTTTCCTTTGGTTGGATTTACTGTCAAATCATCACCTTTGCTTACATTGCCAATTACCATACCTTCATAAACCTCGGTAGTAGCTCCGATATAGAGAACACCTCTGTCTTGAAGATTGTAAAGCGAAAATCCCAGAGCTTTACCTGTAGCCATTGATGTCATAGAACCAACATCATGTTTTTCAATATTACCTGCGTATGGTTTGAAACCAATAACTCTGGTATAGATTATACCCTCGCCACGTGTATCAACTACAAATTCGTTGCGATAGCCAAGTAGACCTCTGGTAGGTATTTCAAATATTATTTTAGTATTACCGTGTTCTGGTTTCATTTCAAGCATTGTTCCTTTTCTTTTGGATAGTTTTTCAATTACAGTGCCTGACATTTCCTCAGGTACATTTATAGTTACTTCTTCAAAAGGTTCAGATTTGACACCGTCTACATCCTTGATAATAACATGTGGTTGAGAGATTTGGAGTTCAAAGCCTTCTCGTCTCATGTTTTCAAGTAGAATAGCAATGTGCATTTCACCTCTACCATACACTTTGTAGTGATCTGTGCCTGAGAAGTCAATCTTGAGACCTACATTTACTTCTAGTTCTTTTTTTAGTCTTTCCTTGAGCTGAGAATTAGTTACAAACTTGCCATCACGACCAGCAAAGGGAGAACTGTTGACTAGGAAATTTAGCGAGATGGTAGGCTCGTCAATATTAATAGCTGGGAGTAGTTCTTGATCTGAATTTTCACAAATAGTTTCACCTATAAATATATTTGGTAGTCCCGCAGTCATAACGATATCTCCGGCTTCTGCTTCATCAACCTCTTTTCTGTTTAGACCTTCGAAAGTAAAAAGCTTGGTAATTTTTCCACTGCGTTCACCATCTTTGGTTTTTATGATTACGTTTTGGGACTTTTTTATTTTACCTTCATAGATTCTACCCACTGATAATCTGCCTAAAAAATTGTCATATGCTAAGTTAAATGGTTGTAATAGTAAAGATTTTTCGCTAGCCTCTGGTTTTGATGCCACTGGAACAAGCTCTAGAACAGTATCAAGAATTGGGCTTAGGTCTTTGGCCTCGTCTTTCATTTTTTTCTTGGCTAGGCCTTGCTTGGCAATTGCATATAGAGTAGTGAAATCAAGTTGTTCATCATTAGCTCCTAGATCTAGGAATAATTCATATACCATTTCCTCAACTTCATCTGGTCTAGCTGCTGGTTTGTCAATTTTGTTTATAATAACAATTGGCTTGAGCCCTAGATCTAGAGATTTTTTCAAAACAAATTTAGTTTGAGGCATTGGTCCTTCTTGAGCATCCACAATCAAAAGAACCGAGTCGATAGATCTAAGAACTCGTTCAACTTCAGAACCAAAATCAGCATGTCCAGGAGTATCAACTATATTGATCTTAGTGCCTTTATAATTTACTGAGGTGTTTTTTGAATAAATTGTGATACCTCGCTCTTGCTCTAGAGAATTCGAATCCATGCTTACTCCTTCTTCAGCCATGCCGGTTTGTTGCATCAGGGCATCGGTTAATGTGGTTTTACCATGGTCAACATGAGCAATAATCGCAATATTTCTGATTTCCATATTTATAAATAATTATATTTCCAGACGTTCGACATCTGGAAAAGATCAGATGTCGAACGTCTGGAAAATTAAAAAATAAAACCGCCTTTTAAAGCACTTATTTTGCTTTTTGGGCGGGCTAATAAGTTATTCTTATATATATTATTAATACTATAAATTTTGTTTTTAGTCAAGAGGGTAGTTATTGACAAAAATAAAAAAAATTGTTAATTTAAAACATTGATTTTGACCTTTTAAACTCAAGGAGAAAGATAAATGGAAGCGGAAAAGATGAAAACCAGAGAAGCAGGTATTAGTATTCTAAAGAGATCTGTTTCAGTTAAGGAAATAGAAAAAACATTAAAAGAAGAGCCAACATTAGTTTTTAAAAAATTGTTAAACATTGAAAGGAGAAGGGTGAGAATAATAGTTCCTTGCTTTTATTGTGGAACAAGGAATATTTATACTATCAAGTCAGTTTCGCGAGAAAGCATAGGTTCTTTTTTTGTAGCAACATGTGGTAGCTGTACAACACGTTTTGGTGAAAGAGATGAAGTAAATAGAACAAGTTTTACTTTAACAGATGAGATGTTCAATTCAGGTAAAAAAATTCTTTTTTCAGGTAATAAAAATGAATAAGATCATTGACGAATTGTAGGGGCTCGCATTATTTTTAATGTGGGTCCTTTTTTGCTTGTGATTATGTTATAATAATATTAGGTTTAATTAAGTCTAAATAAAAAATTATGAAAAAAGTGATTTTAGTAATTTTTGTGTTTTCCTGTTTTATTGTTCCATTTTCAAGCCTGCAGGCAGGAGGATGTTTGGTAGATCCAATCTATAAGCGGAACAACACTGGTGAACCAAAGATAGGCCTTTATTTGCGTGACATTCCATGTATGGAAGGTTCAGAGATTTTAAAAGTTTTACCCGCCTCTGAAGAAATAGAGCTGATAGCATATACAGATGGTTGGTATAAAGTCAAAGATAAGACTGGAGCAATAGGCTGGGCAGGCTCTTCACTTATAAATGAAACTAGTCAGAACACGGCCAGTGGTAAGTATGGTAGCGAATATTTTAGGCTGGGAGTAAATAAGGGGGTAGATGAAGCAGAAAGAAAAAGAATGCTAGCACGAACAAAAGGTTATATTCTTTTACAAGTAGAATCAAAAGGGGAGGCTTGGTACGTGGATCCCGAAACTGAGCAGAGATACTACATGAGAGATGGTTTTGCCGCTTTTGAAATAATGAGAAATTTTGGCCTTGGTATTAGCAATGAAAATTTAGCCAAGTTACAGAATGGTGATGAAGCCTTGAAGAATAGATTGATAGGTAAAATTGTTTTGCAGATAGAGGAAAATGGTGAAGCATTTTATATATCACCACAAGACAGAGGAGTTCATTATTTGCAAAATGGAGCCGAGGCATATCGGATAATGCGGGAACAGGGACTGGGAATTACTAATACCGACCTAAGTGCTTTGAGTGAAGGGAGTTTGTAGGTTTTTGACAAGTTGAGAAAAATAGGATAAATTATCATACAATTTGATCCTTTACAAATTTCCGGAGGTAGATAAATGAAAGAAAAAAGAATGCGTTTGTCTCAGATATTTAAAATACGTACTTTTGTCTTGCAGGTTTTAATTTGTTTGATTGGTGCAGGGTATTATTTATTCGCCACCAGTAAAGACCCAGAAGTATTGTTTGTCATTATTGTATTACTTGTGACCTATTTGGTTTTTTCATCTCTTTATTTTACCAAAGTTTTTTCTATAATAGAGATATTTGAAAACAGGGTATTAATACAAATGAATTGTTTTCGTGTGGCCAGAGACCAGATAATGGGGTATAAAATGTTACTCAGCTTAAGTGATGAAAAAATGATTATTTGTTTAAATGAAATTAAAAGAACAGTTAGAATACTTAACCCTGTTAAAAACAAATTTGATACTTATTCATTTATTAATACACCAGATGAAAAAATTCGAGAAAAACTAGAGGAAATAATCAGAAAAAAGGAAGAGGATTTAATTTTTGTTTGTAATGTTAAAATACCCAAAACCTATAAAGTGGTTGAAAAATTATTTTGTTACAAATAAACAAAGTTTATTTTAAAATGATTTTTTGTTTGACTATTTTGTAGTATCATGATATTTTTTTCTTAGTGCTTTTTAGCAGATGTACTTTGTAAACCTTAAATCGGAGGCTGTATGGGGTGTATTGCACAGTTGGAAAAGGTGATTGATCCGGTGTTATTTCAAAAGGTCCTAGCTCTTAGAAGAAGACGTGGCTATGTTGTCAATATCGATAAAGATGGCAAATGCCTGATCTATTTGATGGGAGTGTTGATGGCCACCGTAAGCGCCAAAAGTGAATCTATGGTTATAGAAGAGCCAAAAGAAGAGGATCGTAAATTTGGAGATGTCTGGCATGTATTCATGAAAGATATCGAAAGTCTCAGAATTTCCTTTGTAACCACAAGCCAGGGAAAAAGAGCAGATAACTTCATGGATGAATTAGTTCAAGATTTAAGTTCAAAAAGATAAAAAATAAACGTTACGATTGATTATAATCGTAACGTTTTTTGTTTTCTTGTGTTCTTTTGTCTTTTGCCCCAATGTTAACAATGCTAAAAATTTGACAACTGTATTGAATTGGGATAGTTTAGAAGTGAAGAAAAAAAAGGTTCTTTTTAGGTGAAAATGTAAAAATTATAACAAGGAGGTGTGTATGGTTAAACAGGTAGCATTTAGAAATTTTTTAGATCCTGAAGTAGTAAGTAAACTCAAAGTCTTAAAAGTGTTTGGTTATAAGCTTGAAATCAATAAAACATATTTAAGAATACTAAAGGATGGAGTTTATTTAGCCTATCTTGATTCGACGCAAAATATTGTTATACCTAGCAATGATTATAAAAAAGTGTTAGATAATCAATCTTTGTTTACAGCCTTAATAGATCATCTAGACGAATTAGAGATAGGTTATTTTGGTGAATGGTTAAATACAATCTTTGATATTTTAGAGTACGAAGTTCAAAGAAATTTTTACACAAAAACAAGAAGCGATTTATAGAAATCGCTTTTTTTGTTACTTTAATATTTATTATTCGTATGATAAAATATATATAATAATTATTTAAATAAAAATTATGGAGAATAACTCTCAAAACAATTATTTATCAAAAAATTTAGTTGTTACTTTGTTGATTATTGGGGCTTTTTCCCTTGGGGCTTTGGCAATTCTCAGAGAAAAAATAACCCAAAATGATCAGGAAAGATTTAACGTAAGTGCTGAAGGAAAGATTTTCGCCAAGCCTGATATTGCCAATATCACTTTGAGTGTGGTAACTGATACCAAGAAGGAAGCACAAGAGGCAGTACAAGAAGGGGCAGAAAAAATGAACCAAGTAATTGATAAACTAGGGGAACTAGGGGTCGATAAAAAAGACATCAAAACAACTCAGTACAGTCTAAACCCAAAGTATGAATACCTAAAAGAAGTTAATTCCGAAGTTTTGGAGATTGATAATGTTGAGTATATTAGACCAACAGATAATGGCAAAAGAATGATAGTCGGCTACACTTTAAATCAGAGTGTAACCGTAAAGATTAGAGATCTAGAAAAGATTGGTGATATTATCAAAGAATCAACCGATATGGGAGCTAATCAAACCGGGGGAGTTAGTTTTACTATTGATGATACTGATGAGTTAAAGAAGCAAGCGCGAAGTGAAGCTATCAAGGAAGCAAAAGAAAAAGCAAATGAGATTGCAGATGAATCAGGACTTCAATTGGGTAAGTTGGTAAATGTTTCAGAATATGAAGGCTACACCCCAGTTTATAGAAATGATTATGCTTATGCTGAGTCTGCTATATTCGAGGCAGACAGCGCAGCAATCCCCGATATTGAAAGTGGAGAAATGGAAGTAACCGTAAATGTGACATTGACTTACAAGGTTAAATAAAAATAATGGCAAATAAAAAACATCCGTTTTATATGGATGTTTTTTAAATATTTTTCAATTTAGAAATATTTAAAAATACAATGTTTTTGAAATGTGTTATAATTATTATATGGAAAAGAAAAATACTAGTCTATTATCCGCTTTGTTTGCTTATTTGCGAAATCCTAGACATGATATAAAGACATCTAAACAAAGTATTAGATCTAAATTTACTGATGTTTTGCAGTATTGGTCACTTGGACTTGTATTGGCTTTTTTGTTCGGTTTGTTTATTAGTTACGCTTTGTTAAAAACTCAACATGGTGAGGTGGATAATTATTTGGAAGACTTCTTCTTGGATGGTTCAGTTTTGATAGTTGTTTTTTTAGTTTTTTTCTTCGGTCCAATAATTGAGGAAATGACCTTTCGTTTGGTTTTGCGTTATAGTCCCATTAATTTTTCTTTCTTTCTTCTCTTTGTTTTTTTACTTTTTTCTCAAAGTGATAATATTGTTGGTCGTTTTATTCAAGAGAACTTTATTATTTTAGAAAGAAGTATGGGTTGGTACTTGTTTTTGTTTGTTGCCTTTGTTTTGTTCTGTCTAATTGGTATCGCTATGGCTCAAGCGATCAAGTCAAGTAAATTTTCAATTGTACTAGAATATATTTTTGAAAATTATTTTGTTTATATTTTTTATTCTTTGGCTTGCATTTTTGCATTTTTGCATATTTTTAATTATTATAATCTGGATAATTTTTGGTTGCTCATGCCTGTCTTAGTAGCACCACAGTTTGTGATTGGTTTAATTCTTTCTTATATTAGAATGCGCTATGGGATTACATGGTCTATTTTTTATCACATATTGCATAATTCTTTGATATCAATTCCGGTGTTGGTGTTTTCTGCTATTAGTGAGCAGGGCAATGAGATTATGGACAATTCTGAAAATTTTCAAATAAGTGATCTGCCTACTGATGACGCCAGAATAATGATGTGGGGAACATATTTTAGCATTTTTGTCTTTATATTAATCATTCTTTCATTTATTTCTTTAATAAGAGACCATAAAAAACATAAAACCCTTGACAAAATTTAAAAAATATTTTATAATCTTTCTTAGTATAAAATCATTTAAATTAGCTACTGGAGGATTAGATGAAGAATATTGAGAGGGATATAGGTTACGTGGGTTTTGTCTTGGATATAAGTGGGGCAATTTGGTCCTATTTTTATTCAAATAAGCCCGAGGCATTAGAAAGAACACTGGAAGATGTCCAGGAAAATTGGCGTCAGCAAATGGTGTGTGGAATAGTATTGGATAATACCAATAAAGTAATATTGGATAAATTTACAAGAATTGATGAAATTGATTTTCAGAAAGTTTTTGGCAATTCTCTAAAGCGCTTCGGTGCTACTATGTAAAAAGCAAAGGAATAGTTTTTAGTTTAAACTATTCCTTTTTTATTTTTTTCTAAGCAAATTTTATTGTCGGTGATACTTATTGATAAAATTTTCTAGAATTAAACCGACATCTTTGATGTCTACCTTATTACTGTCATTGATTATTTTTTCACCTTCACCAGGTTTGAAATAGCCCATACCATCATAAGCTTTAACTCTAACTTTAATCCCTTCTACATCTAATTCAGGGTGGAATTGAGTAGCATAGATATTTTCTTTGACCCGGAACATCTGATTAGGGCAATTTTTGCCGCTAGCAAGCAAAACTGCATTTGGCGGTAATTTTTCGCAAGCTTCTTTGTGTCCAACATAAGCCTTGAATATGTTTGGTAGATTTTTTAGCAAATCATCTTTTTTCCCTTCAGGAGTTATTGAAATATCTATAGGGGCTACTTCTTCACTATACTTATTTGATAGTAATCCTTTTTGGTGACTAACCACTAGCCCAATCCCAAGACAAGCACCCAGGAAAGGGAAGTCGTTTTTCACCACCTTATCAAGTAGAGAAAAAAGATCTTTTTCTAATTCTTTTTGATTGTTTTGTTTTTTCTCTTCAGGATAAGAGATATTTTGCGGACCCCCACCCAAAATAATACAGCTATAATCTTCTAGTTTAAGATCTTTGGGAAAGCCGAGATAAAGCCACTCATCCTGTTTTTTAGGATTTATTTTGGTTAGCATCACTCTTTCGACTTCTTCCTTGTCCAATTTACTGTACTTAAGAAATGCTTCAAATTCATTTTGAACCGGCACTTCCTCAGGTCTTAATTGTAGAATTAATACTTTTTTCATTGTTTTCTCCTAAAATAAAAAAAGCCTTTTTAGCTTATTTTGGTTACATTTTTAATAATAATAAAGTAAAATATATTCAAAAATTAAAATTAGATATTAAACAATTGTTTATAAACTCATTTTGAATAATTTAATTTTTATATTATAATTTTAACATATAATAAGTGAAAAATCTATAATAATGAGTTTCAAATATAAAATTAGAATATTGTTGTTTGCAATTGCATTTTGCGTTTTAACAATTTTGCTTTATTTGGCTATTGTACCTTTTGGTAAAATAGTATATGAAAATGATTTTAGCCGTGATAATTTTTTTATTTCAAAAATTACTCCTGATACTAGATTAGGTGAAAGTAGTGGTGATACTATTAGAATTAAAGCAAATCCTGTCTATTTTAGTTTAAAAACACAAAGAAAATTCTCTCAAGCAATATTGAGTCTAAGCTATAAGGATAATTTAGAGAATGGTATCATTGAAACCGGTACATTAGTAGACAATACTCTTTGGCGTTATGACTTGAAGCCGGTTGAGAATGTGAGTTTGTCTAGTATTTGTGATAATTGGTATAAGAAACTTGAAGGTGATTTGATCTTTTGTCAAAGAAAGGAGACTTTTGTGGATCTAGAAGAGTACTTAGCGTCAAGTACAGATATGAATAAATTGGCAGTTTATAATTACGATCTAGATAAAAAATATACTATAGAGCTGTACAAAAAAAGTGAACAGGAAAAAAATATAGAAGAAGCAATAGTTGGTCAGTTCCAATTCTATACTTATATCAAAGATGAAACTTTAGAATTTAGTTTCCTGGTAATTGACCAGAATAAAAATACTGATGCGGATAGAGTGGATGTGAATTTATATTATGATGATGTTTTAATAGATAATGTTATTTTGTATGATGATGGAAATGAAAGTGATAATGGGCAGTTTTCTGAGCCCAGAAAATTGCAAATTAAAACTGCTAGATTGCCGGAAGGAGTCTATAAGCTTGAATTGCGAGCCAATAACGATATTATAACGCAAAAAATTACTACCAAACAGTCAAAAATTGCTTTTGTTGATTCTCTGAATTTAGCTAAAAGAGATAAAGAAGCTAGTTTATATACTGATTCTTCGCTATTGCGAGTTACTACTATCTATCCTGATAGATTGAATATAATAAGAGTAGCTTCGTCAAGTTTGGAAATTCAGGAAACCTATAAGCAATTTTCTTTGGAATTGGATAATAGCATTGCCAGTACAGGACTTAAAGTAATAGATATTCCTAAAGTAGGGCAGGCCATATCTGGTAACGGAGTTTTTTCATTTTCAAGTGAGCAGTTCTTTGATCCAAAAATAAAAAAGATAGATGATAATTTGGATTTTACAAATATTGATTATTTAATAGCCCGAGTTCCAGTTGTTCAGGCGAAAGGTGATTGGAAGCAAGTGGACGTTCCTATTGATTTGAGTAGGGCGTATAGGGAAAACAAGACTTACAGTTTTATTATTTCAATACCAAATTTAGAACTTGCTAGTGAGAAATATGTAGAAATCGATAAAATGCAGATTGAACTTGAGGGTTTGAATATTTGGGGTTTAATTAAAGAAAAAATAAAAAAATAATATGCAAGAAAAAGTTAAAATAATATTCGATGAATTGTTTTACACTTTGAGTTTGACAATATTATTGTTTTTTGGTTTGTAATATATTATTAGTAATTCGGTAATTGCTTATATTAACATGAATTTATTGTTGATTTTTTGGATGATAATTGCTATATTTATAGTAGTATTAAATAAAAATAATGGATAAGGATAAACTACTTAAAAATATTCCAACTTTGATTTTTCTTTTTTTTGTTCTAACAGGACTATTCAAGAATTTGGGGTTAATAATCTTTATAATTATACTTGTTTATTTATCAATGAGTGGATTTAAAGGGAGGTTTAATCTTCATAAGAAATTTGGTAATTTACATAATTTTAATAATAATCATAAAAATATGTCAGAAGCAATTGATTTAAATTCAATCGGAGCTATTAAAAAGATTAGAAGAAATTTTATTACTGCTTTAGTTGTAATTCTTCTTATCTGGCTCTTTTTTGCATCGATCGTGGTGGTCGAAGCAGGTACAACAGGAGTTTACTCTTTGTTCGGGAGAGTAAATGAAAAAGAATTAAGTTCAGGATTTCACCTGGTAATCCCTCTTGCTAAGGTAACTAAAATGAGTATCAGGACAGAGGAATATACAATGAGTATCACTAGAGGAGAAGGTAACAGAGTTGGGGCAGATGCAATAACCTCACTTACCAAAGAAGGATTAAATGTTGATCTCGATATGACAGTCCTTTATAAAATAGAAGAAGAAAAAGCTTCTGATATTTATACAACCGTTGGAATGAAAGAGGATATTGATGATAAAATTATTAGACCATCTATCAGAACCTCTATTAGAGACGTGATTGCCCAGTATGAGGCAAAAGACATTTATTCAGAGAAAAGACAAGAGGCAGCTTCTAAAATACAGGATGAATTGAGCGCAAGTTTGGCTGATAGAGGTATAATTATTGAAGATGTTCTTCTTAGAAACGTGGCTTTACCCACCAATCTAGCCAATGCCATTCAGGAAAAATTACAAGCTGAGCAAGAGGCACAAAAATATGATTTTATTTTAGAAAAAGAAAAGAAAGAAAAGGAAAGAAAGATTATTGAAGCAGAAGGACAAAGAGATGCTCAGAAGATCATTAACGAAAGCTTGAGCACAAACTATCTTTATTATCTTTATATAAATGATTTAAAGAGTAGGGAGGGAACAATCTATGTACCAACAAGCCCAGATACTGGTATGCCTCTATTTAGAAGTCTGGGACAATAAATTAATTAATTGTTAATATAAATATTTAAGTATTTAGATGTGGTGAATATGTTTAAATGATTTAATGTTTAAATGAAATTTTATGGATTGTATTTTTTGTAAAATTATTAATGGTTCTATTCCTGGTTATATTGTTTATGAGGATAATAAGGTTATGGCTTTTTTTGATATATTGCCAATATCACGTGGGCATACCATTATCGTACCAAAAAAACATGTAGCTGATCTCGAGGATCTGACAAATGAAGATATGTGTGCTTTGAGCTTAGTGGTGAAGAAAATTGGCCGAGCAGTTACAGAGGGCTTGGGTGTGAAAGGTTATAGTATTTTTTTAGACAACAAAAGCGCAGCTAATCAACATGTCCCCCATGTGCATTTTCATTTGGTACCTAGAGAAGAAGGCGACGGGCTGGAAAGATGGCCTCAGAGTGGCTATGCTGATGGAGATGCTGAAGAGCTACTTAAAAATATAAAAAAATCGATTAAATAATTATGGAAGATTGTTTGTTTTGTAAAATTATAAATGGGGAAATTCCATGTAACAAGGTATATGAAAATGAATATACCCTGGCTTTTTTAGACATTTCTCCAACCAATCCAGGTCATACTTTGGTTGTTCCTAAAAAGCATTTTAAAAATAATGAAGAAATCGATGAGTTGTATTTAACTGAAGTTCATAAGACAGTCAAAAAAGTAGGCAGGGCTATAAAAAATGGTTTGTCTTCACCTGGTTATAATATAATAATAAACAACGATCAGATTGCCGGACAGATCATACCCCATTTTCATGCTCATATTGTGCCCAGGGTAGAAGGTGATGGCTTTAAGCATTGGCCTGGTGGTGAGTACAAAGAAGGACAAGCAGAAGATGTAGCTCAAAAAATTACAAATAACATAGAATAAAATGAAGTTATTAGTTACAGGCGGAGCCGGGTTTATCGGCTCTAATTTTATAAGACATTGGCTTAGAGAAAATCCTAAGGACAATGTTATTAATTTAGATCTTTTAACTTATGCGGGTAATCTGGAGAATCTAAGTGATGTTGAAAATAGAAAGAATTATCTTTTTATAAAAGGGGATATCTGTGATACGAATTTAGTTCATCAGATATGTAAAGGAGTAGATATAATTGTAAATTTTGCAGCAGAATCACATGTTGACAGGTCGATAAGATCATCAGAAGATTTTATTAGAACTAATGTTGAAGGGACAAGAGTGTTACTTGATGCTGCTAGGAAATGCAATATCAAAAGGTTTCATCACGTTTCAACTGATGAGGTTTTTGGCGAATTAGGAAGTAAGGATCCGAAGTTCAATGAAACTAGTCCTTATTATCCTAGAAGCCCTTATAGTGCTTCAAAAGCTGCTAGTGATCATTTGGTAAGATCGTATTTTTATACTTATAAAATGCCAATAACTATTTCAAATTGTTCAAACAATTATGGCCCTTATCAATTTCCTGAAAAACTGATTCCATTATTTGTTACAAATTTACTTGAAGGTAAAAAGGTTCCGGTTTATGGTAAAGGTCAAAATATCAGAGACTGGATACATGTTGATGATCACAATCGTGGAGTAGAAAAGATTATTAAGAATGGTCTAATAGGAGAGACATATTGTCTAGGTGGAGGAAATGAGTTTACAAATCTTGAAGTTGCAAAAAAGATTCTTGAATACATGACATTCACTGAAGATGAGATAGAATTCATTAAAGACAGGCCTGGTCATGATCATAGATATGCTATTGATTATTCAAAAGCGAAAAAGACATTGGACTGGGGACCAAAGATTGATTTCAAAAAGGGTCTATCTGAAACTATTGAGTGGTATAACACTAATCCTAAGTGGTGGAAAAAAATAAAAAGCGGAGAATATCAGAACTATTACAAGGAGCAGTATGGATAATAAATAAATTTTCAATTTTGGAATTTTCAATTTTCAAACAATTCTCAATTTCATAATTTTGAAATAAACAAAATGAAAGGAATAATACTCGCAGGAGGAACAGCTACCAGGCTTTTTCCTCTTACAGCGACAACCTCAAAACAACTTTTACCTGTTTATGACAGGCAAATGATTTTTTATCCCTTGAACCTTCTTGTGAAAGCAGGTATCAAGGATATTTTAGTAATTGTAGCACCAGAGCACTCTGGGCAGTTTTTGAATTTACTAGGATCAATTTTTGATAAGTTTGATATTCGACTTGAATTCAAAGTGCAAAAAGTACCCAAAGGTTTAGCCGAGGCTTTTATTTTGGGAGAAGATTTCATAGATGATGAACCTGTGACTATGGTGCTAGGTGATAATATTTTTGAAGATGATTTCTCTCTTGATATCAAAAATTTTAAAGAAGGCGGTCTTTTGTTTGCCAAAAAAGTCAGTGATCCAGAAAGATTTGGTGTTGTTAGGTTTGACGATGAAGGCAAGGCAGCTCAGATCAAAGAAAAACCTGAAGAATGGATCTCAGATTTTGCCATTACTGGTTTGTATGTCTTTGATAATGAAGTTGTGAAAGTAGCCA
Source organism: Candidatus Parcubacteria bacterium (assembly GCA_002869165.1). Classification (GTDB taxonomy): domain Bacteria; phylum Patescibacteriota; class Patescibacteriia; order Patescibacteriales; family UBA12075; genus BM705. The sequence goes on from PKTK01000001.1 coordinate 297,713, forward strand.
AGGAGGTAAAGCCAAGCGAACGAGGCGAAAAGGAAATTACAGAGATTCATAATCATTATTTGGGTAAAGGGAACTTAAATGTTGCTATGTTGAAGGGTGCTTGGCTAGACGCTGGAACTTTCGATACTTTGCTTGAAGCTGGTAATATAGTAAAAGAAAAAGCCATCTATAAAAATTTTGACCCTATTATTGATGAAGCTATTGGAGAGTTTAATGCTGAACTAAAAGCAATAGCAAAGAAAAGACTATAATGAGAAAGCTTAATGTCGAAATAATTAAAAAAAAGGCCAAACGCTATTTTAAAAATGCTAGCGGGTGTCATGATTGGGCTCACGTTGAACGAGTTCATAATTTGGCTATGCATATAGCCAAAAAGGAAGGTGCTGATCTATTGGTTGTAGAGTTGGCTACTTATCTACATGATATTGGCAGAAAAAGGGAAATGCGTTCCAAAGGAAAAATCTGTCACGCGGAATTTGGTAAAGAAGAAGCAAAAAAAATTTTGAAATATTACGATATTCCCAAAGATAAGCTTAATAATATATTACATTCTATTATTAGTCATAGATATAGAAATGATGAAGCACCAAATACTTTGGAAGCAAAGTGTTTGTATGATGCTGATAAGCTTGATTCTTTAGGTGCGGTTGGTATTGGTCGAATATTCTTGTTTGCTGGTTCTAGTTGCGGTGGGGCACTCTATAGTGGAAAAGAAAAAGAACAGGCTAAAAGTGGAGAATTCAATGATTATTCTATGGATGACACAGCTCCGTTAGAATGGGAAAGAAAATTAAAATTTGTCAAAGATAAAATGTTAACCAAAACAGGCAGGGAGATAGCTGTAGGACGACATGAGTATATGGAGAGATTTTTTAAAAGATTTTGGCGAGAAGTTAAGGGTAAAAAATAAATGCAAGAAATTATAAATAAAACTGAATTAGCAATAGGCTTTATTACCTATAACCATCAAACGGCAAAATATTTGCCGTATTTTTTGGATAGTCTAAATAAGCAGAGTTATAGTAATTTTTTAATATATGTAATAGATAATAGTGACGAAGGAAATAATATTAATAGAGACGTGATTGCAAGTTCTGGGCTTAATATTTGTTATGAAAAGCAAAGCAAAAACATCGGCTTTGCCCGGGCCTACAATTTAATGATGGAAAAGGCAAGAGAAAATGGGGTAGATTATTTTTTGGTGCTAAACACAGATATTATTTTTTCAGAAAATGTTATAGAGGAGCTAATGAAAGCCATTAAGGCAGATGAAAAACTTTCTTCGGTTTGCCCTAAGCTTCTTGAATGGGATTTTGAGAACAGAAAGCAAACAAATATAATTGATTCTTGTGGTATCGTTATGACCAAAGCATTACGCTTTTTAGACCTAGGTCAGTCAGAGCTTGATAATGGGCAGTATGATGATCGAGAGATATTGGGAGCTAGTGGAGCATTTTCTCTTTTTCGCATGAATGCGCTTAGAAAAATTAAAGATGACCATGGTTATTATGATGAGAGAATGTTTATGTATAAAGAAGATTGTGATTTAGCTTATAGATTAAATAAGGCGGGTTTTAAGTCAAGATGTGTTATCTCGCAGCTTGCCTATCATGACAGGTCGGCTAGAAGTAAAGGGAGAAGATTGATAAATATTTTAAAGAATAGAAAAAGCAAAAATAGACAAATTAAGCAATGGTCACTTGAAAATCAAATATTGATATTTAAAAAACATTGGTCGGATCAAAATTTTTTGCAAAAAACATCTATTTTATTTCATTTGATGTTCTTGTTCGTATATATTTTCTTTTTTGAAATGTATTTATTAAGAATATTTTTAATTGCGTTAAAAAAATGAAACTCTCAATCATTATAGTTTCTTGGAATAAAGAAAAGAAATTAAAGAAAAACATAGAAGCTATCAAAGCAAGTCGAGTTGATTTTGACTATGAAATTTTTGTAGTGGATAATAATTCGCATGACAATACAGTTGAGATGATTAGACGGGATTTTCCGCAAGTTAAGTTAATAGCTAATAAGGAGAATTTAGGTTTTGCCCGGGCTAATAATCAAGCAATAAAAAAAGCCAGTGGTGAGTATATCTTGCTTTTAAATCCTGATATGCTTGTTAAATTAGACACATTACAGAACATGATAGGCTGGTTTGGTAGCAAGGAGAAAGCATGGGTTGCAGGCTGTCATTTAGTAGACGAAAAGGGGAGAACCATCAAACATGTAAGACTTTTTCCTACGCTATATGATCAAATGATGATAGTATTAAAAATACCACATTTCTTCCCTAAAGTTTTAAATAATTATTTATGGGTAGATTTTGATTATAATACAGAATCACAAGTTGATTCTATTCGAGGTGGATTTTTTATGATTCGTAAAAGTAAATTCGATGGCTTACCGCTTCTTGATGAGCGATATTTTTTGTGGTTTGAAGAAGTTGATTTTTGTAGAATGGTTCGTGAAAAAGGCGGACGAGTGTATTATACACCAGTAGCCAAGTGCATTGATTATGTGGGACAATCGTTTATCCAGGTAAAAAGATTTAAAACTCAGAAATATTTTAGAGATTCAATGCTCAAGTACTTTTTGAAATGGCAGGGTACTTTTTCGTTTTTAGTTTTGTATATTGCCTGGATGCCAATTTTGTTTTTCGCTTATTTAGTGGACTTGTTTAAAATAAAGACTAAAGCCAAAACATAATATGCTAGACAAAACTTACAAAAGAGCAAATAAAGATATTAATAAACACATGGTGAAAAAGGCACAGCACAATAATGCCATGTGGTTTTATAATCTTCACATTAAAGAAGTAGTTGAGTGTGCTAGACAATTACTCCCTCTATACAATTCCGATGAGAAGGTAGTAACGCTTGCTTGTTGGCTTCATGATGTAAGTCTTCTTTATGTTGAGTCACAGAATAATATGATTGATGCGCATAAGATTCATCATACGGAAAGCGCTAAAATTGCCGATGAGTTATTGAAGCCTTATAAAATGGATAAACAAGAAAAAGATTTGATTATTAGTTGTGTGCAGTATCATAGAAATAAGTCAGGCTATCAGCCAAAAAAAACGGAAGAAAAGATTGTAGCGGTAGCTGATGCTATGTCTCACTTCACCTCACTTTATTATTTTACCTATTTTAAATTTAACCCCAATGATTCCTTAGAGGAAATGATCTTAAAGCGAAAAAAACAAATAGAGAAAGATTGGAATAAATTGGATATATTGCCAAAATCAAAAAAAATAGTTAAAGACAAATATTTATTTTTTAAGGAGCTGATTAATAACTACACTTAGTGATTGTAAACAATCTCAAGAGTTATTCTTAATTTTTGTCATTCCGAACGGAGCGAGGAATCCCTTAGATGTTGAAATATAAGCATTTTTACTATTTTGACGTTTAAGGGATCTCTTCAGTCTTTTCCCTCGTTACGAGATGACAAGGAAGTGTTTGTGAGTAGTATTTTATAGTTATGAAAAAAATTGCCCTAGTAATAAGTCCTAACTACAAGGACTATGCCAAGAAGTATTTAAAAGAGTGCATGGAGAGTATCCGTGCACAGGTTTTCGATGAGGAGATTAAGGTGTTTATCACTGATAACGAAACTAGCCCAGAGTCATATAAATTATTGAGAGAATTAGCTCCAGAAGCAGAGTTGGTTTTAAACAAAGGGAATGACGGCTTTGCCAAAGGATGTAATGATTCAATTAGATTAGCACTACAAGAAACATTTGATTATATAATGCTTATAAACATGGATACTGTGTGTGATAAGTATATGTTACGAAATATTATAGAATACGCAGAGAGAACACCTGACACTGCTATCATTCAAGCTAGGGTAATGCTTTATGATAAACCTGAACGAGTAAATACAATTGGCAATGAAACTCATTTTTTAGGTTTTGGGTATGGTAATGGTTATAACAAGAAATGTAGTGAGATTATGAATGATGTAAAAGATGAGATATTTTATCCTTCTGGCTCAGCCATTTTGATTCGTGCAGAGTCTCTAAATGAAATTGGTTTATTTGATGAAAAAATGTGGATGTATAATGAAGACCAAGATTTAGGTTGGAAAACATGGTTGGCAGGTCATAATGTTAAGTTGGCAAAGGATGCGGTGATATATCACAAATACGAATTTGCCAAATCAATCAAACAATATTATTTCATGGACCGTAATAGAATAATTGAAATTTTGAAAAATTATAAATTTTTAACTTTAGTTTTAATATTCCCAGCCTTTTTTGTAATGGAGTTAGGTTTGGTTCTTTTTTCCTTGGGGAATGGTTGGTTTAAAGAAAAGCTCAAAGTTTGGAGCTTTTTCTTTCGTCCTAGTACCTGGATTTACTTATACAGGGAAAGATTAAAAACTAAAGAAATTAGAAAAATCAAAGACAGAGATATACTGAAATTAATGCAAGGGGAGATAAAGTTTCAAGAAATAAATGACTGGAAATTAAAACTTGCCAATCCCGTATTAAGATGCTATTTTAGTATATTGAAAATAGTTGTTTTTTGGTAAAGAGGTATTAATAGGGTATTAATACCATATTAATACCTTATTTTAATTTTTAATTCTAAAAAAGTGGATATAAGTATTATAATTTTAAATTACAAATCAAAAGGTTTTGTGATGAATTGTATTAAGTCAATTACAGAGGCTGATTTTGAATTTGGAGATAGAAAATTACAATATGAAATAATTGTAGTGGATAATAATTCCGACGATAAGATAAGAGAAATTTTGGCGTGGCAATTTCCGCAAGTTGTTTTTATTCAAAACGATGTTAATGTAGGCATGGGAGCAGGAAATAATGTGGGAATAAAAAGAGCCAGAGGAAAGTATATAGTTGTAATGAATCCAGATACGATTGCTTTTAAAGACACTTTTACCGGACTTTTTAAATTCATGGAGGAAAATAAGCGAGTGGGAGTTGTGGGCCCCAAGCAACTTAACCCTGATAAAAGTATACAAAATTCCTGTTATCGGTGGCCAACCTTAATGACTCCAATCTATCGCCGAACCCCACTAGGAAATTTTCGATTCGCACAGAAAGACCTAGACTCATATTTAATGAAAGATTTTGATCATAATAGTACCAAGGAAGTTGATTGGCTTCTAGGGTCTTTTTTGTTTATCAATAAAAAAGCTTTGGACGATGTTGGTCTTTTTGACGAAAGATTTTTTATGTATTTTGAAGATATTGATTTTTGCCGGAGATTTTGGCAAAAAGAATGGGAAGTAGTATACTTTCCTCTTGTGTCAATAATTCACAATCACACAAGAGATAGTGCTAAAACAAGGTGGTATAAGTTCTTTACAAATAAATTAGCCAGACAGCATACGCTTAGTTGGCTGAAATACCTTAATAAATGGGGGATTGCAAATAGTGAAAAAAATAAATAAAGCAGTAATAGCAGTTGCAGGTTCTGGAACAAGATTTTTACCAGCTACTAAGGCACTTCCCAAGGAAATGTTGCCGATTATTGATAAGCCGATCATTCAATTAGTAGTTGAAGAATTAGTAGAAGCTGGGATTACTAAAATTATTTTTGTAACCAGGAGTGACAAGAAACCGTTGGAGGACCATTTTGACCATTCAGCAGCTTTGGAGTATGAATTAGATAAATCAGGTAAGACCAATCGCCTGAAAGAAGTAAGTCGTGTTGCTGAAATGGCAAATTTTGCCTATATAAGACAAAAAGGTCCTTATGGCAATGGAGCACCACTTCTTTCGGCTGCAGATTGGATAAAAGAGACTGAAGATTTCGTTTATTGCTTTGGTGATGATATTGTAATGTCGTATATATCCTTTACCAAGCAAATGATAAGCGAGTATATGAGACATGGCTCACCAATTATTGGAGTTCAAGAAGTTCCGAGAGACCAAGTAAATCGTTATGGTATTGTTGAAACAGATAAAGAAAACCGGATGCTTAGCATAATCGAAAAGCCAAGCATAATTGAAGCACCATCGAATTATGCAAGTTTTGGGCGCATGATTCTAAATCAAGAAATTCTTGAAATATTAAAAAAGACAGAATGTGGCAAAGACGGTGAACTTTGGATGACTGATGCTATAAAGGAATATGTGGCTAGGGGTGGAACAATGTACGTGAAGCCTGTTGAAAATGGTCAATGGTATACAACTGGAGATCCAATCAGTCTATTTAAGGCAAATTTTGTCCAGTGGATGGATCATGGGAGCAAAGAAGAAATTCTTGAATTTGTAAAAGAGTATATTTAAACAAGAAGTAAATTTTGTAAAAAAAAGATCAGCTTTTGGCTGGTCTTTTTAATTTTGAATATTTTACTGAATAAAAGACTTATACAACGTTTTTTTGTCTTCAGCGGTTGTTGTGTAGTAGAGAATATTACCCTTTTTGTTTAATATCATTTCTTCAATCCCAGTAGTATTTATAATTTTGGTAATACTTCTTTTTTCTCTATTGTCCAGTTCTAGAATATATACTCCTTCTACAGTGGAAAATAATATGTAGTTATCACTTGGGTGCCATTTGAGGTCAGTTATTTTTTCACTAATTCTGGTTAATAGTTTTTTCTCAAGATTGTCTAGGCTAAAAAGCCATATTTCATGACCGTTAGAAAAAATCATTTTTTCATCATAAACCCAATCTAGATATTCAATTCCATAAAGAACGTCTATCAATGGTCTGATGTTTGAGAAAGGATCAATTAAATAAAGTATTTGGTGCTTTGAATCAATAAGATTGATGAGTCGGTGATCGATTTTTATGAACTCATAGTCAGAATAAGGCAAGTCGGTGGAAGCAACTAGATTAAGAGTATTTTGATCAAGCACTTTTAAAGTGTTTTTAGATCCATTTTTTTCAATTATGTAAATATAATTATTTTTGATAATAAATGATTGAATGTAATTATTTTCTAAAAGCTCTTGAGTTGAGTTGTTGGAGAAACTGTAAAGAAAAAGTTTGCCATTCAGATAAAAATAAAGATTATTACTATTGTTGTAGTCCCAGGCAATATATTCTGAATTATCTGAAATTATATCGGAAATATTTTGGGCTTCTTCCCATTCATTTACCTTGAAAAAAAAGTTACTATAAAGAAATTTTTTAGAATTATATGACCAGGCTCCGATATCTTGATAGATATCTTTATTTAATAAAAATTCATTTTGGGTATTGTTATCTAAGTTGTATAGTTTTATTGTGTTTTCCGTTCTATTGGCCATGTAGCGGTTATCAGGTGAAATATAGATGTCATTAATTGATAAATTGGAAACAAAACTAGATTCATCATTTTTGAACAAATAGATATCTTCAGCAAAAGTGGTTTGACCTGGTTTTATTTCTAGTTTTTTTTCCCAGGACCAACGACCTTCCAATTCTACTCTAATTTCATATTCACCAGGAGAAATACCTTTTATTTTAGCAGGTGTTTTAATATAGCTTGATTCATCTTTGATAATTTTACCCCAGAGTTTTTGAGCAGCTTCATCATTAATATAGATCTTTGCTCCGTTTGGTTCGGTATCAATCACTAAAATACCTGATTTTTGGATTTTAAAACCTGAATCAAGATTATATCCCAGGGCATAAAAAATTAGCGTTGGTGTTATTATGAAAAACGCTAATAAAAAAGTAAAGTATAATATTTTTCTTTGTTTTAAAGTCATTTAAATTCTTTTTATATTTGCCCCAATTGTTGCTAAACGTTCATCAATATTCTCATAACCTCTGTCTATTTGATAAATATTATCAATTTCTGTAGTTCCTTCAGCAGAGAGAGCAGCAATGATCATAGCAATACCTGCTCTTAGATCAGGACTGGTCAGTTTTTTGCCATATAGTTTACTTGGTCCGTTGATAACTACGCGATGTGGGTCGCACATTACAATATTAGCTCCCATTTGAGAAAGCATGTCCACGAAAAGTAAGCGTCTATCATAGATGGTTTCGTGAATAATCGAAATGCCTTCCGCTTGAGTCATTAAAACTGTGTAAGGAGACTGTAAATCAGTAGGAAAGCCAGGGTATTCATGAGTTTTTATACTATTAGCAATCAATTTTTTGTTTTTGAATATTTTTATATAATCTTTACCCGTTTCAAATTTTATACCAATTTTGTCAAAGGCAACTAACAAAGCTTTGACGTGTTCTGGTTCGCAATCAGTTATTTTTAGCTCTGATTTGGTCATGGCAGCTAGGATAGCAAAAGAACCAGTTTCAATTCGATCAGGAATGACTCGGAAATCTTTGGCTGTTATTCTTTTCACACCTTTGATAGTTATGTTTGGTGTTCCGGCTTCTTCGATCTGAGCCCCACAAGAATTTAAATAGTCAGCTAGAGCTTTAATCTCTGGTTCCATAGCACAGTTTTCCAAAATAGTTGTACCTTCAGCAAGTACAGCAGTCATCATAAATGTTTCAGTAGCAGTAACAGATATTAAGGGAAAGAAATGACGACAGGCTTTCAATCCTTCTGTCTTTAATCTATAGAGACCGTCAGATTGTTCAATTTGAGCTCCAAAGGCCTTGAAGCCTTCAATAAATAGATCAATCGGTCTTCCGCCAGCTCCAATAACGCATCCTCCAGGATGTGGAAATGAAACTTCTTTGAACCTAGCTAGTAGTGGCCCGACAAACATAATAGAAGCTCTGAATTTATTGGCTAATTTGGGATTAATATCAGTTTTTTTTATGGTGTCTGTACTTATTTTTGCTTGAGATTCTTTTTTGTCTATGTTAGCTCCCAAATCACTTAAAAGTTCCATTGCTTTATCAACATCTTCTATTTTTGGCAAATTAGTGATTTTTATTTCATCACTAGAAAGAATAGAAGCAGGGATTATTTTGAGAGCGGAATTTTTGGCCCCTTTCACTGTTATTTCACCTTTTAGTTTATTAGGGCCCTTGATAAGAAATTTTGACATTTTTTTAATTAATTTATTCTAATATCAGTATAGCTTAAATACTGATAAATTCAAGTAGAAAAAAGAAGAATTGATATTATAAAAATAAAGGGATAATTTTCAAAAAGTGCATAGAGTTTATATATAAGTTTTGAATATATTTTGTTATTTGTCAGAAAATAAAAAAATATGGTATTATTAAGAAAGTGAACCTGCGTTCAAAACAGGATAAATTTTATTTTTATTAAATGTACAAAATTACCATCATGCCAAAAAAAAGAAGAATACTTAGAAAGATAATTAGTTTTTTGATTATTGTTTGTGTTGTTGTAATAAGTTATTTTGCTGGAATATACAGTGTGGGAAAAAATAAATATGTTGACAAAATAGCCGAAGAAGAAGTTGCTTATGTTGGTGAAGTGATAAATAAATATTCTGCATTTGAAGATGAAGAGTTTGATGAAGATGTTGATTTTGAACTTTTTTGGGATGTCTGGGATAGTTTGAAGGCTACTTATATTGATGGAGATGAATTAAGCGACAAAAAGCTTTTTTACGGAGCTTTGAAAGGTATGATTAACTCAGTGGGAGATCCCTATACTGTCTACATGGAACCAAAGATTTCCAAGGAGTTCCAAGAGGATTTAGCTGGTACCTTTGAAGGAATTGGTGCTGAGATTGGTATTAAAAAAGATGTTTTAACCATCATAGCTCCTTTGCCTGACATGCCAGCAGAAAAAGCAGGGCTCAAAGCAGGGGACAAGGTTTTGGCCATTGATGGAGAATCAACTCAAGGTATCAGTATAGATGAGGCAGTCAACAAAATTCGAGGTGAAAAAGGAACAATAGTTACTTTATCTATTATGCGTAATGATCAAGATTTGGAGGATATTGATATTAAGAGAGGAAAGATCGTAGTAAGTAGTATCAATACCGAAGTTACGGATGAGAATTATTTAATTATTAAAGTAAGTAATTTTAATAACGATACCGAAGAGCTTTTTTCTAAGGCGGTCAGAGAAGCTATTGATATAAATGCTGCTGGTATTATTCTTGATTTAAGAAATAATCCGGGCGGTTATTTGGAAACTGCTATTGAGATGGCTAGTGAATGGGTAGAAGATGGTATTATTGTAGTCGAGGAATTTTCAGATGAAGCAATGCGAAATGAACATCTAGCCAGAGGTAGAGCTAGGCTAAAAGATTTTTCAACTATTGTTTTAGTAAATAAGGGTTCTGCATCAGCTTCTGAGATCGTTTCTGGAGCTTTACAAGATCATGACAAGGCCTTGATAGTTGGTGAACAATCTTTTGGTAAGGGTTCGGTTCAGACGGTTGAGAAATTCAATGATGGTTCTTCACTTAAGGTAACTATTGCTAAGTGGTTAACGCCAAATGGCAGAAGTATCAATGATGAAGGAATTTCTCCAGATTTGGAAGTAGCTTATACTGTCGAGGATTATCAAAATGATATAGACCCACAGTTAGATGCCGCCAAAGAGCTTATCGCAAACGGTTTGGATATTGACAAGTATAAGCAGGCACATCCTACTGAAGAAGAAGAGATAGCTACGAGCACTGAAGAAGAAGTGATAAACGAATAATAAATTAAAAATATTTAATATCTTTTTTGTGATGAACAAAAAAGAGAAGTATCACTATGGCAAATAAAAAAACAAGCAGCAAAGCCACGAAATATATTTTTGTGGTCGGAGGAGTTATGTCTGGTGTTGGTAAGGGGGTGACAACCGCATCAATTGGCAGAATACTTCAATCAAAAGGCTTCAATGTAAGCGCAATCAAAGTGGATCCATATATTAATGTGGATGCTGGAACCATGAATCCAGTTGAACATGGTGAGGTTTTTGTAACAGAGGACGGTGATGAGACTGATCAAGATATCGGAAATTATGAAAGGTTCTTAAACAAGAATATATATAGAGAAAATTACATGACTACTGGTAGAGTATATCAGACCGTGATCGAAAAAGAAAGAAATCTAGAGTATAAAGGTAAATGTGTGGAGGTGGTACCTCATATTCCGATGGAAATTCGTGACAGAATATATAAAGCTGTGGAAAAGACTAAGGCCGAAATTATGATTATTGAGATTGGTGGAACAGTTGGCGAATATCAAAATTTACTTTTCTTGGAAGCTGCTAGAATGATGAAACTCTATAATCCAAAAGATGTTGCATTTGTAATGGTGACTTATTTACCAATTCCAAACAAAATTGGAGAAATGAAAACCAAGCCAACTCAGTACGCAATTAGAACTTTAAATGGTGCTGGTATTCAACCAGATTTTGTTGTTGCAAGATCCAGGGTATCAATTGATGAACCACGTAGAAAAAAAATTGCCATAAATTGTAATATCGATCAAGAAGCAGTAATATCAGCTCCTGATATTGATTCGATTTATGATGTACCAATTAATTTTGAAAAAAATGAGTTAGGAGCCAGAATTTTGAAACAATTTGGACTTAGGGCAAGAAAGAAAGATTTAGTGGATTGGAGAAAAATGATATCCAAAGTAAAGAGAGCAAAAAAAGAAGTAAATATTGGAATAGTTGGTAAGTATTTTACTACCGGAGATTTTTGTTTGTCAGATTCCTACATTTCAGTGATCGAAGCATTGAAACATGGGTGTATGGTCAATGGAGCAGTACCAAAACTTCATTGGATAAATACTGAAGATATTGAAAAGGAAGGGACTAAATCTCTCAAACAATATGATGGTATAATAGTCCCTCAAGGCTGGGGTTCCAGAGGTTCAGAAGGGAAGATTGAGACGATAAAATATTGTCGAGAAAAAGGTTTGCCGTATTTTGGTCTTTGCTACGGAATGCAAATGGCCGCTATAGAATTTGCGAGAAATGTATGTGGCTATAAAGATGCTAATTCTGAGGAGGTAGCTCCAAAAACAACTAATCCGATTATTCATATTATGCCGGAGCAAAAAGAGCTTTTGGCCAAAAAGCAATATGGCGGAACTATTCGACTAGGTGGCTGGCCATGCAAGATTAAAAAGGGAACTCATTTGGCCAAAGCTTATGAAAAGAAATTTGGTAACAAAATAACTGTATCTGAAAGACATAGACATAGATATGAATTTAATTCTGCATACCGAAAAGAATTCGAAGAAAAGGGGATGACCATAGCTGGAACTTCACCTGATAATAAAATCGTGGAGGCAATTGAAATTACTGATCACCCATTTTTTATAGGAACTCAGTTTCATCCTGAATATATTTCCAGACCACTTGATCCACATCCATTATTTGTAGAGTTTGTAAAAGTCTGCCTTTCTTTAAAGAAAAAGTAAATATCTACTTGTTTTAGAGTTTATTCAAAAGGGGGAATTAAATGAAAAGACGAGAAAATTGGTTTGCGGTAACGAGTTCAAAAAGTGAAGTAGTAATAGAATGGGACATGATAAATGGTCAGGTGAGAGCAAGAAAAAGAGAAGACGCTGCTTTTGTGATTACTGATGATGATAATTATGTAAGCAATATAAGAGATGCAGAAAATAAAGGTCGTGAGATGATTACGATTTACAGAAAATCTCATCGAGGCAGGATTTCTATGGACTGTTTATGTAGCCGCAATGGTAAATTAACTCTAAAAAATATCGATAAATTAGGCAGATAAAATATAAACCGCTACTTTTCCAAGTAGCGGTTTTTCTATTAAAAAAACCTTGAACATTTAAGTTCAAGGTTTTTTTCTTTTATCTAAAAGATTTTATTTTTTGGTAACAATGCTAACGAATTTTGTGTCTTTCAATTTGTTGTTGAATTTCATTATTTTCTTGGTAGAAAATTTTACAATTCCTGGTACCTTTGCAAAAAGAGTATCATCACTGCCTTTCATAACATTTTCACCTGGGTGAACTTTTGTTCCTCTTTGTCTAACAATGATATTACCGGCTTTTGCTGTTTGTCCGTCTGAGAGCTTAAGCCCGAGACGCTGTCCTTTAGAATCTTTGAGATTTACCGCGGAACCTCCAGCTTTCTTATGTGCCATATGGATTATATGAATCTTGTGTAAACAAAAAAATGCGAATATACGCAAGATTCATGTATTTAGTAAAATATATATTTAATATTAGAAATATAACAAATAATAGAAATATTGTCAATATTTGACAACTAATTTTAAAAATGACATAAAAATAAAAAAAATGAGGCAAAAATCGAATTTTTATAAGGAAAAACAAAGGTTTGAAAAAAGATATTTTTGTGCTAAGATGTTTTAATTAAAATAAACGTGAATGATTAAATATAGAATAAAAATAAATATTCCTGGTTGGTACACAAGCCGAGGAATGGAAAATACCGCTACTAAGGCTATTAAAAAAACCAAATATACAGCCGATATTTATAGTGCGGTAGGGTGGTTTGAGGATAATATTTTTTCTTCACTTATGAGTGAATTGGACAAGGACAAAGTCCAAAAGAGAGTGAGGCTTTCTACGATCATGAATATCCACGACAAGAGCGGCCTCAAGGATAGATCAAAGATCAGTCGAATGCGAAAATCAATTGAAGATGGAAGACATACCTTGGCTAGATCAGGCATGCCCAATATTAAGATACTTAAATTATCCAGCAAGGAACTTTTTCTTTTTGATGGCCATCATTCACTACTAGCCTATATGTCGGCAGGTAAGCGGTATTTGCATCAGATTCCATATCTTATAATTGAGGAAAAAGATGAGCAAAAAATACTAGATAATAATTTCCAAAGATTTTTTGGCGAGCATCTAAAATGGAAGCGAAGAGAGAAGTGGCAGAACTATACTATCAACTGGAACGCTAGAGGCAAAAAGAAATTGGAAGAAAGAAGACAAAGGAATATGGGTGAGTTGTTTGATGTTTTGGGGGAGAGAGGAATTGTCTAAGTTAAAATTTATAAAAATAAAATCAGTTCTTTAAAATATAAAAGGAGAAAAAATGGACAGTTTTTTGATAGATAAATGCTTCTAAAAAATAAGCGAATGGTACCATGTGCGATTAAATAATACTTGTTTTTCTTTAGCCGTGAAATGTTTTATTGTTTTTCTTGTTATTTTTTTACCAAGAGCTGTTAGTAATATATTTTTTAACGAGGTAACAAGCCTTGGTATTAGAATGGTATTATTGTTAATTGATTTAATTATTTTAACTTTAGTGTTTAAATGTATAAGCTTATGCAAGAAAAGTAATAAAGAATATTATAAAGCATCAGAAGTAGCAAGCTATAACAAACATAGAGAAGTCTGGAGACCTGTTAGATACATTTTTCTGGTAATATGTGTGTTAACTCTATATATAAGTATTGTCGCCACAATAGCTATTGCTTTGGAGATTGATTCATTTCACTTATTATTTCTAAAGGTTAGTATTGCGGAAGGAACAACTCTGGATTTTTTTTACTTTTTTCTTCGAACAATTATAATCATGCAAATATTAGGGCTTGTGAGTGGCTTTTATTTCATGGCCTGTATTCCCATTCCAGGGAAGAGACTCAGGGAAAGGCAAAAAGAAAGACAAGGTTTGAAAAGATTTATACCAGCCATAGAAAGATATTAGTAAAATATTTTATCTTGATTAATATATGAGGAGGAAGAGCAATGGTAAACAAATATTGTAAACAGGTGTTACCTTGTTATGAATTGTTTTTTTCACCCCCTAGCTATTGAATTAGACTCAAATACGCTTGAGTCAATTCAGTTTGCCTACATCAGTTCCAAATATGTACATCGAGGAATATTTCGTGATGATGGTGCTAGGTATTTTGATCACCCCAAGGTTGTGGCTTGGTTATGCAGATCAATTGGAAACAAAGATAATCGAAGCAATATCTCAGTACAAATAACAAAAACAATTAAGCCGTTATTCAAAAAAGAATGACGGTTTTTTAATGAAAATTTTAAATATTGACAGAATTATAGAAAAATGTTAATATCAAATATTCTTTTTCAAAATAGAAAAAACATAAGAAGAGGTTGTAGATGAGCGAAAAAGAGGAAAGAATTGAATTTCTAAAAAAAGAAATTCTAAAGTGTCTTAAAAAACTTCAAGAAGAGGGTTATATCAAAAGAAACAAACCTCTTCAGAGGTATTGCCTGAAGTGTGAAAAAGAACTGGACGCTCTACTAGAGAATCAAAACCAGAAAACACAACCAGGAAGCCATGAAAAAAAACAGGCTAAAAAAGTGATTATTGTTTTCGCTGTCGTAGAAAAAATGGGGGAGATTTGCAAAAAATTGGCTGTAGCATAGCTAGCAGACCCTCTTAAAAACCCGCAAAAAAAAGGCGGGTTTTTTATTTTATACCAGACAAATATTTGACAAAAATAAGTAAATATGTTAAAAAGATTTGTCTTATAAAGGGCTATGGTTAGTAGTTCTTTGGTTGATTGACAGTTGGTCAAAATCAACTACATGATAAGGCGTGAACCTTAAAACGTGGCAGTAAGTCACAAAAATGCTGGTTATCAGCTAAAAAGGAGATGAGCATGAAAAACAAAACGAGCCTGGATCTTGAAATGATCAAAACCGAGAAGTCAAAGGATGGGAAAATGTTGAAAGTGTGGATAGGTGATAATAACGTAGCCTATAACATTTTAGTAATTGGCTCAACTGTTCCATTGACAGTAACTACGGATGTGCATGTAAAGGAATTTCATCTTTTGCCATTTGAGCAGGAGCGTGGTTTGATAATTCTGTGGGCTAATGATACTCCTGTAGGAAAGATGGCGATAGTCTATGTAAGCATGAAAGATGCTTGCCCGTATCTTCATAAAATGAACAAAGATGATATGAAATGGTTTCCGAGCCTTCGGTATCCCACTCAGTTTGTTGGCCAAGACCTCGAGGTTTTAATCGACGGTGATCGTTTTAGCACAAAAATAAATTCTTCGTGTTTCAGTGTTGATGGTGATATGTTGGCACGATATCTCAATGAAGAGATCAGTGCCAATGATGTCAGGTTGAAAGCGCTCGGTAGCAACCTGCCGGGATTCGCTAGCAGGAGGAAGCTTGAGTATTCTTTTGAATTAAAACCAAAAAGAGTTTACTTTTTTGCTCCGCACAGAAGTGATAAAGCTAAGAGTATGTTGGTAGTAGGAGCAATTGCTCACTGAAGAAGTATCAATATTATATTCCGCCGACGCGCAGACGTTCCGAAATTTAGAAAATTGTGCAAAAGTAGGAATATGGTTAGCTTGACAGTTCACCCTGAAAACCGCGGGAGGATATTTAGAGATGGCTATAAATCTGGCACTTTCAGTTTTGGTAAGTCACAAGAGATGAGGGTGTATCTCGTCGACCATCACATCATAGACTTATTGAAAGCCAATCTATATTAGGATGGAGGAAAAGATATGCCGAATGAACATGGTCAAGTATTGCCGAGCGATTATATCGCTACCGTAGGTTTTATACGTGTGATAGCGGAGTCTATGGATGACGGTGAAATACAGATTGCCGGAGATTTTGTGAATTTTGAGTGGTTCAAGAGATTCATGGAAAATATGGCCTGGAATGATGAATGGGTGTTTATAGTCTGTGGTCCTGAGGGGATGATTTCTAAGCTCGGGGAAGCTGAGAATGTTACCCTGGGTGAAGTTAGGAATGAAAAGGACAAGTACTGGGCCCCAGCTGGAACCCTCCACGTATTAGCCGGAGAAAAAGACGAAAGTATCGCGCTTTTCTATCATCCCACCTGGCTGGAACGTTTCAGAAGAACCCTCAAAGCAGATGATGAAAAAATCACTGGCTATGACGAGGATACCGCTCCATGGTAAATAAATTTTAAACAATCAAACGACCCGAGTTCAGATGAGCTTGGGTTTTTTATTATTTAATACAAATAATTGACTAATAAAGTATTAAGATGTAAGATAAAGGCGAAAATTTATTGAAAAAATATGAAAAATATTGTTCAATTTACTCAAATAACAAACGCTTAACAGACCGCCTAATTTTGGGCGGTTTTTTGATTCGTCTATAAATGACAATATGTCTAAGAAAATATTTATACATGATGATATTTTTCCGCAAATAAAATCAGATAAAGAATATGAGGGTTACAAAAATAATCATCCTAATTTTGACCCAGAATATATTTTACAACACTGCTATATTCACAGAAAGGAAACCAGGATATGGCTTGAATCCATTTGGGAAAAATATGAAAAATTTGCAGAACCAGACCTGATAAAGCACATAAGAGAACCCGGATTATTTCATTCTTTTAGTTGGCAATTATATTTAGCATCATTAATTTTTGAAAAAAATCATAAAATACAACCTAACAATGGCATCGGTCCAGATTTACAGATAGAATACAAGGGAAAAAACTTGTGGATTGAAGCAGTTGTTACAACACCAGGAAATGATAAAAATGCAGCAGGTATTCCAAATAGCTGTGGTATTTATGAAAGTTTAAACCCTAGAGTTGCCAGAATTACCAATGCCTTAACAACAAAATATGATATATACAAAAGAAGATATCTTGGTAGTATTTGTAAGGAAGATGAACCCTTTATTATTGCTGTGAATGGTAGCGAAACGAACAGTTTAAATCCTAGTAGGGCTGCAGAAGCTACTGTGTTTGCTAGAGGAAATGATCAAATAAAAAGAATGCCAGATGGTAGCATGAAAGGAGGTTTTTATGAGCTAAGAGAGTTTATAATAATAAAAAAAGGAGAAAAAGAAGTTAAAATACCAACAAATTACTTTTGTAATGATAAGCACAAAGAGATAAGCGGAATTATGTATTGTGAGCAACATGTAATAAATGCAAACAATAATAAAAGAACCCCAGAGGCCAATATTTTTTTATTACTAAATCCGTATGCAAAAAATCCAGTTGATTATAGTAAGCTTAAAATAGGAAAATTAATTACTATGGATAAAAATAGAAAAATATTTAAAGAAAACTTTAATTAATTTTATAAATAATCCAAAATGTTAACTGGCGTTGATATCTGTCAAGATTTTACAATTCCTGCCGCATCAACAATTCACTCATTTGTTTGGCAGGTGATTTTTTACATATGGCCATGGAAGTGGATTCTAATTATGTTGCTTATTTTGATGTGGGCAGCATGGGAAATTGCAACTAGAAATAGCAAGGTTCATTATAATTCTAAAAATGGTTTTTCGCCATCATTTAATAGATTTGTAGGTTCTGGAGCCTATTTGAGTTTTCAGACTATCCTATTTGTATCATTTGAAAAATTATTTAGTATTAAGTTTTATTGTCTACGGTGGCCTTATATAATGCATCTGTTCGTATTTATTACTACAGGATTATTTTTGTACATAGTTGGCTTTTGGCCATAGCTTAGAATTTTTAAAATTTGGAATAAAAAATAGACACAGACTTCTCAGCTTTTTGGGAAAAGTCATTATAAGAAGCAAGCCCACTTGTATATAAACAAGTGGGCTTTTAATATTAATTTAATATTAATAAATTATAATAAAATTATTAATAAAACTACAATAATCAATGTAGTTAAAAAGAGATGATATTACTTGTAAATTTAATTTCAAAATATATGAATAACAAAAAAGAGGCTAGTAGAGAAGAAGATAATGTCTTAAAGGCAACGATCGAAGAGCTCGAAACCTATCTTAAAAAGCTAAAAGCAAAAACTGAAGGAGATTTGAGTGATGAAAAAAGTAAAACTGAGATTTTCAAGGAAAAGACCGAGGTAGTTAAACGTAAAGCCGAAGAACTTAAAAATAAGGCAGAAAACTTGAAGACTAAATATGACAAAGCTGACCCCGAGAAGCAAAAGATTGTGATAGCTCTGTTGTCAGCGCTTGCGGCTACTATTATTACATCAATAGTTTTGGGTGCAACTTCTTGTTGCAAGAAAAATAAATAAAGATAGAAGATAATAGAGGAGAGTCCATGAGCATAAATAAAACAGCCTGATTTGGCTGTTTTTTGTTTTTGTGAGATAATTTACAATAGGTATTAATAGGGTAACGTTACCCTAACGTTACCCCTCTAATTATTTTTCTGGATCCCGGGTTCTTCTCCGCATTTGCTCCGAAGCCCCAGGATGACAAAGATGTATGAGTGAAGTTCGTAAAATTGTAAAAAATGGAGCAGGGACTTATTATGTTTCTATTCCCAAAAAATATATGAAAGCTTTTAAGTTTAAAGATGGACAGAAAGTTGAGGTTGAGAAGAGAAAAAGCGGGATTTATATTAAGGATTGGAAGGAATAATTGTTATATGAAAAAGGCATTTTTAGTATTTATTTTATCACTTGCCTTAAGTGCCTGTTCGTCTGTGGTTGTTGAGGAGGAAGTGTTTGAGGATGATGTTGAGATGGTGGATAGAGTAGATGAGATAATGATGTCTGAGGAGGAGGTGGATGATGTGAAGGATAGGTTGGTTTCTTTGCCACACGATGATGCGCTTGAGCGAGTTAGCGTGAAACCATTTGGAATATATGTAAGTCCGGGCAACTCTCCAGTTGAAAATGAGCGTTTTAGTGGTTATCATGTAGGAGTAGATTTTGAGATATTAGCCGGAGAAGAGAATGTAGATGTGCCAGTACGGGCGATATGTAATGGTAAAGTTTTAGTTAGGTCTTTTGTAAATGGATATGGTGGAGTATTACTCCAGACATGTGTCATAGAAGAGAAACCAGTAAGAGTTTTGTATGGTCACTTGTCGCTTAGTAGTATAGTAAAAAACGTAGGTGATACATTGTCTCAAGATGAAGAGTTTGCTGTTTTGGGAGAGGGTGATAGTCTAGAAACTGACTATGAAAGAAAACATCTTCATCTAGGAATAAGAAAAGGTGAGATAGTTGATTATCGTGGATATGTGCAAAGCAAGGAAGAAATTAGTGATTGGATTGATTTTTTGGAACTGTATAAAAATTAATAGATTGTTTCTCTTCTCTCGCAATAATAGGAAAGAAAAAGGGTATTTGACAAAATAGCTTGGAAAAATATTAAGTCTTTGTTATAATGTTATTAATAAAGAGAAATATATGTTTAAAGGGCTTAAATGGTTAATTCGATTATTTTTGGTTCTGGCGATAATATTTGTGGTCGGTTATGTTTATTATGTTTATATTGACCATGGAGTTGCTATGACATCTGACCAGGAAGAGATAGTTGATAGCCTGGGAAGTCCTGAGCAGTTTAGTATTTCTTATTTACCAAAAGGGAGTGATGAGGGGAGTGAATTTGTTAGGCAAGAGACTTGGTATTATCCTAGTCGTAAGCAAAAAGTTAATTTTCTAAATGGTCGTTTAGTTGATGTGGCTGAACTGGAAGTAGCGGATGATGCCAGCTATAATCATAGTCAGTATAGTCCAAGTGACTTTGATGTGTATACTACATTGAGTCAAATTAAAAATTTAGTAGGTGAAAAAAATATCGCAGCTCTTGAGTTGCCTGGTTTCTATGGAGAAGGTATAGAAACCTGGGCAAGTTCAGGTGCTGTTTTTATTTTTGAAAATGATTATTTGACCTATGTTGAAACCTTAGATTAGTTTATGAGATCAAGTTTTTACAAAACTTATATTCTGACAGCTCTGATCGCTGTTTTGGTGTTCACGTCAATTCCACAGGAGGCTCAAGCACGCAATCTATTTCGGCAGTTTTTTCATGATATTCGTCGGGCAACTACTTTTATTGTTAAATTACCTGACAAAGCTACCAGGTGGATGGGACCAGTGCTAGGACCCATTGCTTCGGGTTTGCTTACTCAGAATTTGGCCGGACACCATAGATTTGGTCAACTCTTTTCTAATATCCGTAGAGCCAATAATGTGATCGAAGATGTAGAGGAACAGAGAAGATTAACTGGGGAGGTGAGGCAGATGTATCGAGACCAGGCAACTGAGCTAAGGAATTATGTATCACAACTAGAGGAAGCCAGAGAGACCCTGCGCACTCAACTCATAGATAGAGATGTAAATATGCATGATTATATTCAGACAGCAATTGAGCTTGATCGAATGATCGAAACTGTGAACCAAACAGCCAACAGATTTGATACTAGTGCGGAAAATTTAAGAACCCAAGATATTGTTAAAATAGCTGGGCAGAATCTACTCAATTCAGTGGTAGGAGAAATACAGAATGTTGCTTTGGGAGAATTGCAGGAAGAAATATTTGATGTAATTAATCCAGATATCATTCGTATCTTAACTGATCAGGATTCTAGAGGTCTGGACGCGCTCATTGAAATGGCGCTAGCTAATGAACGGGATAATTATGACGGAGAATTTAATTGGGATGAATTAAAGGATAGAGTCAGGGATAGGATCAGGGAAATGTTGGAAGATAATAAGAACAATTTCGAAGGAAATTTACGAGATGAGATCCAGTCGATATTAGCAGAGCTAGCCAATAATATGAACGAAGAGTCAGGCGATCTGGGAGAACAGGTAAATGAACTAAGTGATGGTGTTAAAGATAATGAAGCTGAAGAGGTGAAAAATCCCTATACTGATGATGAACTTGTAACAAGTTTAAGCGATATTCCAGTTGACGAGTTTGGCTGTCGCCCAGGCTATGAATGGCAAAGAATGAGCGGAGTAGGCTGTGTGCAGTCAGATTGTAGAGAAACTGGAGCTCATTATTCATATACCAAGGCCTGTATATGTGGACTTGTAGATCCTAAACCAGGAGACAAGACCAAGTCTTGCGCTCGACCATCAAATTATTTGGCCTGTCCATCTTGTGTTTTTGCCTGTGTTGACCCAGATGCTGAATGTCCTGAGAGATAAAAATTATAAAATATGATCAAATAAACAAAATCGCTTAAGTAGGCGATTTTTGTTATAATAAGAATAAGACTTATAATAAAATATGAAAATAGAATACGAAGCAACATTTAAAGAGGTTAACAAAGAGGATATTCGAGCTAGACTTGAAAAGACTGGGGCGGTTTTGAAGAAAAAGGAATTCTTACAAAAGCGGACTACTTTTAATCTTGGAAGTTATAAAGATGGTCAACATGCTTGGGTGCGTGTTAGAGATGAAGGGGATAGAATCACAATGTCATACAAGGAAGTAAATGGAAGCAAAATAGAAGATCAAAAGGAAATTGAGCTTTTGGTTAATGATTACCAAGTGGCCGAGAGATTTGTCTTGGCTTTGGGGTGTGAGAAAAAGGCCTATCAAGAAACCAAGCGGGAACTATGGGAGTTAGATGGAGTTGAGATCATGATAGATACTTGGCCATTTTTGGATCCGTTTATAGAGATAGAAGGAAAAACCGCAGAAGCGGTTAAAGACACTGTTCAGAAACTTGGGTTTGAATATGGTGAAGCAATATTTGGTTCAGTTGATGTTTTGTATAATGAAAAATATGGTGTTAGTAAAAATACCATAAATAACAAAACTCCCTTGATAGTGTTTGATATGGAGAATCCTTTTGTAGATAATTAACAGAAAAAAATAGACTTGGTTTTTGTGGGTTGTTTTGTAGTAGCGATCACCTGCGGTGATCTAACGATATCTACGTTTAAGATTTTTCGTTTCACTCAGAATTACAAAAAGAAGAAGTTAGTGTTTTAATTAGATTACTTCACTTCGCTTGCAATAACAGGAAAGAAAAAGGGTATTAAATAGTTAATATATAAAACATATGAATAGTGCAAAAGGGGCGGCTTTGGCTTTGGGAGGGGCCATTGTAATCATAGGGTGGATAATTTATTATGCAGCGGATCAGTATGCTAGTGAAAATCAAGGACCAGGCTCGGGTGACGAAGTTACTGTGGAAGAGCCTACCGGTCCTGGCAGTGGTGAAGAAGTTGATCGGGGAAATGGACCAGGAGAACCGGGTCCAGGAAGTGGATAGGAAATAATCCCAGGGGACCCAGAGTACGATCCTAGTATGCAAGAGC
This sequence comes from Candidatus Parcubacteria bacterium, assembly GCA_002869165.1. GTDB lineage: Bacteria > Patescibacteriota > Patescibacteriia > Patescibacteriales > UBA12075 > BM705. The sequence goes on from PKTK01000001.1 coordinate 320,511, forward strand.
CTACCGGTCCTGGTAGCGGAGATGAACTACCTGCTGATGAACCCACAGGTCCTGGCTCGGGAGATGAATTGCCAGCTGATGAACCAACCGGTCCTGGCTATGGAGATGAGCTACCTGCTGATGAACCCACAGGTCCTGGTTCTGGTGATGAAGTTCCAAGTGATGAACCAACTGGTCCTGGTTCTGGTGATGAAGTCTCTGCTGATGAACCAACCGGTCCTGGAAGCGGGGATGAGATACCAGCTGATGAACCAACTGGTCCCGGCTCTGGGGATGAGATACCAGCTGATGAACCAACTGGTCCTGGTTCTGGAGATGAAATAATAGAAGAGCCGACTGGCCCAGGTTCAGGTGAAGAGGCAAAAGTTCATGCATCTTGCAATGCTATTGGTAGGGCTAGTACTTGTATTGATTATATTGGATCATTTTGGTCTTTTCTTCAAAACACTGAACTCAACTGTAATGGTGTTGGTGCTCACTCAACAGAACCTTGTCCTCAACCATCAGTTGGTGGCTGCAATGTAAGTGCTGGTACTAGTAATGAAATAGTAATATGGCATTATGACTACGGGGGAGACCCATTTACTCCAGACGTAGTTCCGTACGCTGCTATGACTTGTAATGCTAATCCAATGGCATCATGGCTGGCTAATTGATACTATATAAAAATCGCCTTTTTATGCGATTTTTGTTATAATAAGAATAAGAAGATATTGATAAATAATTAAAATAATATAAAAGGAGGATTTACTTCAAAGGTCGAACTTTGATCTTTAAATGAAAAGAATTTAATAATTAAAAAAGAAAATTATGAAAAAATATTTAATCTTTTTACTAGTTTTTGCAATTTCATTTTCATTGACATCAACTATTGTGTTTGCTTATACTGCACCAAGCACAAATGATGCAAACCGAACAAATGGTTGGGCACATGTTAATGAGCTAAGTGTTAGTTCAGGCGAAATTGAATTAGAATTTGTACAACTAAGGACTAACGTTGTTTCTTGTTTTGAATATCGAACTGATGGAGATGTCAGTCAGGTAATTGATGAAGAGCATCCACTTGAGTATTATGGAGTTGCAGATGAAAGTGAAGGTTTGCAAGAGTATCCTTATTTTTGTTTATCAAGTCCAGGAACTAGAGTTGAAACTTTTTATCCTAGTGAGTTTGTAGAAGTTAGATTGTTATTTGGTGGTGAAGGAGATGAACGTTTTGATTGGACTAAATTTGAATTGCCATTTGAAAGAAGTGCAGAAATTACAGCTCCGGCTGAAAATAGTTTGTTTTCAGGTGATGTTGAATTTATGGCAAGTTATATTGATGAAGACGGGGATGATGGTGTTGCGTGGGCAATAAGATTCGAAACCTGTGCTCCTGATAATTCAGCTAATGTAGCGGGAAATGTTGGTAGTTTTTCAGGCGGAAACGCAACTCCTTATACATGGGATGGTGCAGATTTTTATTCACAAATCGATACTTCAGCTTGGGTTGATGGAGATTATTGTTTTATTTTTAACCAGCAGGATGATTCTGGTGAAGAGGATTTACGAGAAACTCGTTGGTTTAGAGTTGATAACAGTGCTCCAGCTATTACCCTTAACAATCCTGAAGATGGAACTATCTATCAAGGCATAGTTCCATTTGAAGCAGTTTGTAATGAAGATTGCGATTATATTAATTTTTGGTGGACCAAAGTAAGCGAACCTTTTGATTCAGCTGACAGGCAATATCATTATGTTCGTGAAGATGGCACCTTGTTCGAGTGGGAACTAGACACCCTAGCTCCTGAGTATTGGAAAGATGATGTTAGATCTCAAATGGATGACGGTGATTACTATGTCTATGCTGCTGGGAAAGACTTGGCTGGTAATTGGGCTCGCTCTGAAAGAGTAATGATCACTATAGATAACAATCCAGACACCAAGGATGAATGTAAGAAGGACGGTTGGGAAAATTATGGTTTCAAGAATCAAGGACAATGTGTGATGTTCATTGAAACTGGTAAAGATAGTAGATAGTATATTTTCTCTATAAATAGCAAAAATCGCTCTTTGGGGCGATTTTTGTTATAATTTAAATATTTATAAATAAATTAAATATATGGAGAATAAGGCAAAAGTGTATTTTGTAAAATTAAATGAATTAGAAAAAATAAGATCTGTTCTTCCTCAGTTCGAAGGGAAACTGGGGCTAAAGTGTCATTTTGGTGAAGAAGGCAATGATGCTTTTGTGTCAGCTGATCTTATTAAACAAATAGCCAGTATGGTTAATTATCCTCCTATGCTTGAGACTACTGTACTTTACAGAGGTTCAAGATCAAATGCTTCAAGTCACAATGAAGTAGCACGTAAGCATGGATTTGATTTTGCCGATATTGATATTTTTGATGGTGAAGAAGGGGATAATAGTCTAGAAATCGAAATGTCTAGGGAAAATAAGAATGGTGAAGCAAAGACGTATTTTTTGGGCAAGAATCTAGAAAATTATGACTCACTTTTAGTAATATCTCATTTCAAAGGCCATATTGCAGCTGGTTTTGGTGGTGCTATCAAGAATCTGTCTATGGGCTTGGCTGCTAGACGAGGCAAGCTTGACATGCACGCTGGTGTAAAACATCAGGTAACAGAAAATGAATGCACGATTTGCGGAACTTGTATCAAGAATTGTCCAGTTTAGGCGATTAGTTATAATGAAAACAATAAGGCATTTATAGATCAAGAAAAATGTATTAGTTGTTCTAAATGTATTGCAGTTTGCCCAATACAGGCTATACATATTCCCTGGGGTACAACCGTAGAAGATGATTTTAAAAATAGTTTAGCCGAATATGCTCAAGCAGCAATTAAAGGTAAGAATTGTTTTTATGTTAATTTTCTTACTAATATTGTTCCACAATGTGATTGTATGGGTATTTCACAAACTCCCATGTGTGATGATATTGGCGTGCTTATTTCTAGCGATCCCGTGGCTATAGATCAGGCATCATTTGATATGATTACCAAACATTGCGAAGAATTCAAGCATTATAATGGCGAACAGACGCTTATTCACGGTGAAAAGATTGGTTTGGGTAGTAGAGCATATGAAATTAAAGAAATTTAATTTAATTTTAATTTAAATGTTATATAAATAAAATATATAAACTAATTAACTTATTTAAATAATTAAATTAAAGAAAAAATATGAAAAAATTTATTCCCGTATTTATTCTAGCTCTAGTTTTTGCGCTAGGAGCTACAGTAGCTTTAGCTGGTAACGGGTCAGCCGGACCTACAGAAAAAGTAACAGGAACTATAGTTACTGTTCCAGCTAATCCAGCTCTTTCTTATGCTGTTTCTGAGTTTAATGCCTTTGAGGAAAGCGCCAAAGGTCCTGCCAAGGGCATGTATCATTGGTGGGCATATAATCCAGATGGAAGTTTGTATAGAGAAATTATTGTAGAAGTTACTAAAGCAAATATAGAAGGAGATACAGCAACCTTTTCAGGTTTTGCAACTTATGATAGTTTTGACACAATAGTAGGTAATGAATTTAGCTTTTATGCTATGGATGGAGGAACTCCAGGGTCAGGTAACGATTTAGTTTCATGGGGTTGGCCAGGATTAAATGAAAAAGAAATTATTGGTGGCAACTTGACAGTTCACTCATACGAAGAATTAGACTAGTTTGAAATACAAAAAAGCACTTAATATTTTTGAGTGCTTTTTTAATTACTTGACAAAATAATCAAAATAGGTTAATTTTAGGTATTGATTTTTGAAAAACCAAAGAATTATTTACTATAAAAAGAGGAGGGCTCGGTATGAAAATGAATTTGGAGTTGGCTATTTTGGAATTAGTGAAAATGCATAAGTTGCGGAGATGTACTATAACCAAAGCTGTTCATATTTGTGTTAACATAGTCTATGGTATAAAGAATATAGACAATGTCTCTGATTCGATTATGCACTCAAGTTATCTTCATTTGGTATGTTATAAACCAAATGAAAACACGATTATTTTAGTAGGGGTAACTGAGCTAGATGAACTTTATGAAGGTGACGAGTTTTTTCTAAAGCCAAGACTAAAAGAAAACAGTGACGTTGATATTTTTACCCAGGTTGTGGAGGAGTTTGAGCGAAATTGTAAGCTTGATCTGAATAAAATGCTAGAAAAAACAAACATTAATATGGGACAAGCTGATCTTAAGGAGCTTGAACCTACAGTGTGTATTTTTTCTAAAAACAGGTTAGTCAAATTTAGAATGAAAGGTAAGATAAACAAAATAAAGCATGCAACCGTGAAAAAGGTTAATGGTGAATACGTTTTTGAGGCAAAAAAATAAACAAATTGTTATTAAGCGTTCAATTTTTAGGATTGAGCGCTTTTTTATTGCTTTCGAATTTTTAGGAATAATATGATTATAAAAAATAATGATTAATATTTGGAATATTCGATTAAAAATGTTATAATAGTAATATTAAAATTATTTATACACACGTTAATGCTTAGCAATAATATTGCCCTTTACGGGGCAAAAATTTTGGTTGAAATAAGCAGGGATTTTTTATATTTCCCTGTTTGGTGGTACTCACAGGGACTTTATTATTTTAGTAAGAAACTTATCTTGTTTTTATCTAATATGCAGAAATCTCTGGCCCTTTGGGTTTGGATAAAAAACATTCATAGACCCATGTATCAACAAAAAGACTGGCAGGGGAGATTGATAAGTTTTTTTATTCGTATAGTTCAAATAATAGTTAGAGCATTAGCCATGCTGGTTTGGCTTCTGGTTTGTTTGCTACTTTTCTTGGCCTGGGTAGCTGTGCCGATTTATGCTTTTTATCAGCTTTATTATCAAATAGTATTTTAAAAAATAGCAACAAGGAGAATGTATCAAGGAGTAAGTGAAAACAAATATGTGATTTGCCCAGAGTGTTCAGGTACTGGCAAAAAGGGTCTTTTTCGTACTTGTCCGAATTGTTTGGGTATGGGAGTGGGAACCTTTTACCGAGATCATTTTTTTTATTGGAAACCCCAGCTCAATGTTGCTCGAATTGAACTAGATAGATTTCGTGATAAGGTAAATTTTATTATCAATATTATTGCTATCGTGGTAGCAGTGATTGGCGTTTTATGCCTGTTTGTATGGTTTTACACTGTCTCTACATTTACTATCAGGATTGAAGAGTTTGCTTTTTGGACAAAAAACCATCCTTTATTATTCTTTTTCTGGTTAACTGTTTTTGCAGATTTTTTTATTATTTATCGTTTTAGTCGTGAAGCTATTGAAGATAAAAAAATTAAATTATTTAAATATGATACTAGAAATGTTAGACTGAAGACTTCTAATAATTGGAAAGAGCTTCGCTTGGCAAGTTCTAAGGAAAAAATCAATGTATCTGAAGCATTTTCTAAATCTTCTTTGCGCCTGATTGATGATACATATATCTTGACCACTAAGCTGAAACACAAAGACATGTCACCTATGCACCTTTTTTTCACTTGTTTGAGTGATCAGGAAGTAGTGGCTGTGCTAAGTAGACTTAATGTCAAGGCGAAGGATTTACTTGAAAGAATTAAAAGACATCTAAGTGATAGAGCCGTGCCAAGTAAGGCAACCATAGTTCCCAACGAAACCAGACAAGCTCTGATAGATGCTTATATTGATTCTTGTGAGTTGGGTCAGGAAAAAGTTACTCCCAAGAACATATTACTTGCCTTGGTTAAATATGATAAAACAATTTTTGATATATTATCTGAAATGGAAGTAGATCCGGCTAAGATAGCTAATGTTATCCATTGGTTTTCTGTAAACGAAATTCAAATTGCTAAATACAAAAAGTTTCGCCGTTTGTCTCAGTTCAAACCAGCTTCTAATATGGATCGGGCTTATACGGCAGTAGCTACGCCAATTTTAAATAGTTATGATTATGATTTAACAATAGCTGCTAAGTGGAGTAAGTTGGACTATTGTGTGGCTCGTGATGAGGAGATTGATGAGATTTGGGATCACGTTGAGGGTGGTGCTAGTGGAATTTTGCTAGTTGGCGATGAAGGAGTTGGTAAAAGGACGATTATTTATGGCGTAGCCCAGAAAATGGTTGAGGAAGATGTGCCCAATTTTTTTAAGGACAAGCGTCTTATGGAATTAGATCTTGCTAGACTTGTTAGCGGAGTGAATCCAAGTGAAGCAGAAGGTAGAATGATGTCGATAGTTGATGAGGTTCAAGAGGCGGGAAATATTATTTTGTTTGTAAAAGATATTGAATCTATTATAGGAATATCTAGTGGTTCAGAAGGGGCTTTGGATTTGTCAGAAGTATTATCAAACGCATTATCAAGAAAACTTTTGTTTGTGTTTGCTTCTGTTGAGACTCGAAATTATCTCAAATACATGGAAGGCAAGTCGCTTGATCTGAGCTTGGAAAAGGTTGATGTGAATGAGAAGAAAGAAGATCAAGCTATACAGATAATTGCTTCCAAGATTTCGGGGATGGAGTCTAATCACGGAGTTTATTTTTCTTATAATGCAATTGATGAAGCAGTTAATTTAAGTGATAAGTATATACATGATCAGTTTTTACCTAAAAAAGCAATTAAGATACTTGATTTAGCTGCAGTTAGAGTAGCTAAGAAAAAAATGGATTTTCCATTTGTGACCAAAGATATAGTCAGGGAGATTGTTTCAGAAATTTCCAAGGTGCCCGTAAATAAAGTGAGTCAAACAGAAGGAAAGGAATTGCTCAATTTAGAAGAGAGAATTCATGAACGAATGATCAATCAAAAAGAGGCTGTGGACATGGTGTCAGATAGCCTAAGAAGAGCTAGGGCAGAGCTTAGAGAGGGTGTGAGACCAATAGCAAGCTTTTTATTTTTAGGACCAACTGGAGTTGGTAAAACTGAACTAGCTAAATCAGTTTCAGCAATTTATTTTGGAGACGAGAAGTATATGATTAGAGTTGATATGAGTGAGTATCAGCATGCAGATAGTGTGAAGAAAATGATTGGTGACTCAGATAACAAAGGTTATTTAACTGAAAAAGTTAGAAAGTCGCAATTTTCATTGGTGTTACTTGATGAGATCGAAAAAGCAAATCCAGAAATACTGAATTTATTCTTGCAAGTTATGGATGATGGTCGTTTGACTGATGGTCAAGGGCAAACAATTGATTTTACTAATACTATTATTATTGCTACTTCTAATGCGGGCTCAGATTATATTCAAGATGCAGTATTTAAGGGAGTAGAGATAGAGGAAATTCGTGATAAGTTGATAAATGAGCACATCAATCAGATAATGAGGCCAGAATTAATAAATAGGTTTGATGGAATTATTGTTTTTGAACCGCTTAGTCAAGATAATATTTTTCGAATAACCAAGTTAATGTTGGGTGGCATTGAATCAATGCTTGAGGAAAAGGGAATTGAATTTGAGATAAATGATGATGGTGTCATGAAACTGGCAAAGGAAGGCTATGATCCAAAATTTGGCGCAAGACCTTTGAGGCGTTTATTGCAAGATAAAATTGAAAACGAAATAGCTAATAAAATACTTTCTGGTGAGCTAAAGAGAAGAGATAAGGTGGTATTAACTGATGAAGCAAAAATTTTAATAGAAAAAGGAGTGAAACTTTAATAATTTGTCATAAGACAATCAAGTATGTTTTATATAAAAGTTTTTTTGGTAACTATTGTTTTGAGTTTAGTTAGTACTTATGTACTAAAAATAATAGCTCAAAAGATTGGTTTGACTGATAAGCCAGACAAGGAGAGGAAATTTCACAAGAAAGAAACAGCTTTACTTGGTGGGGCAGCAATATTTTTTACATTTTTTATTGTTCTTTACTTTTTTAGATCACATTTGCTTGTTGGAGATTTGAATTATGTTCATTGGTTGGGAGTTTTTTTTGGAGCTTTGATTTTAATGATTGGTGGTTTTTTGGATGATAAGTTCGATCTGTCAGCTACTTGGCAAATTATTTTTCCTGTTTTGGCAATTTTGGCTGTAATCGCTAGTGGTATAAATATTGAGAAAATAAGTAACCCATTGGGGGGAGGTTTTATTTATTTGGATGCAATCAAAATTCCCTTAGGGGAAGTTTTTGGTCAGATAACATATTTTGTTATTTTTTCAGATTTGTTAATTTTTTTCTGGCTGATAGGTATGATGTATACAACCAAGTTGCTAGATGGGGTTGATGGATTGGTAACTGGGGTTACCTCAATTGGAGCTTTGATAATATTTTTTTTCACAGTTTCAGAAAGGTATTATCAACCAGATATTGCCTTGGCTTCCATTGTATTAGCAGCTGCTTGTTTGGGATTCTTGGTCTTTAATTGGCATCCTGCGTCAATTTTTTTGGGAGAAGGAGGTTCGTTGTTTCTTGGTTTTGCTTTGGGAGTCATTGCTATTATCTCAGGTGGAAAGTTTGCTGTTGCTCTACTGGTCATGGTAATACCTATTTTAGATGTTTTTTGGACAATTGTCAGACGTTTGAGTGGTGGGAAAAATCCATTTAAGTTTGCTGATCGCGGTCACTTGCATTTCAAAATCTTGGATACTGGTATTGGAGCACGAAAAACAGTTTTAATCTATTATGTGGTTTCCTTGACTTTTGGTTTGAGTGCTCTATTCTTGCAAAGCCGGGGTAAAGTCTATGCTTTGAGCTTACTTACACTGGTGATGATTTTTTTGTTAATTTTTTTCTACCTAGGTGACAAAAATAAAGTATAATTATATTTAAATATTATGATAACTAGAATTAATTTAAGAGACAGAATACATATAACTTACGCATGGTGTGTTTTTATTGCTGTAATGCTCCTTACTCCTATGCCCATTACAACATATGAGGAACAGACAACCTATTTTGATAAAATAACCCATGCGATTCTTTTTGGTGTTTTTGCCTTTCTAATTTATTATACTTTGCGAGCTGTGGGCGAGGATAGAATTATAATAAATCCTGACAAAAATATTAAATTAAAAGCCAGGAATAAAAATAAACCCCTAAATAAAAGACCCAAGGTACCGATTAGGAGGATGTTAATTATTTATTTATCAGCTTTTTCTGTGAGTATAATATATTCTATGTCGCTTGAGTATTTACAAGCATATGTACCAGGAAGATCCCCTAATGATTTAGATTTTTTGGCATCAATTATAGGTGTAATTTTAGTTTTGTTGTTTGTCTATGGCGATAATTATGCAAAAAAGTAGAAAGAAAATTATATTACATGTTTGTTGTGCTACTTGTGGAGCCTATGTAAGTACATTGCTTAGCAAAGACTATGAGGTGGTGTTATATTATTCTAATTCAAATATTTATTCAGAAGAAGAGTTTATTAGAAGAAAAAATGATGTTGAAAAAATTGCTAGAAACTACACTTTGGAAATGTATGAAGATAAATATAATCACAAGGCATGGTTAGAATTTATAAAAGGATTAGAAACCGAACCTGAAAAAGGGAAGAGATGTCTTAAATGCTATGAATATCGAATGAAAAATTTGGTTAATAAAGCCATTGATTTAGGGATTGATAATTTTGCTACAACCTTGTCTGTTAGCCCGCACAAGATTTATAAATATATCAAAAGTATCGGACAAAGGCTTGAAAAAGAAACTGGTCTAAAATATTATGACCAAGATTTTAAAAAACAGGATGGGTACAAAAAGTCTAATGACTTATCTAGAGAGATGAATTTTTATAGACAAAATTATTGTGGCTGTGAATTTTCTAAAAGATAAAATATAAATATGTTAGAAATTAGTAATTATTTTAAAAAAGCAATAGAGCAAAAAGCATCAGATTTACATTTGGTAGAGGGGAGTATCCCATCTTTGAGGGTAGCTGGAAATTTAGTAAAGGTAGATGATAAACCGATTAGGAAAGGTGAGTTAAAGGAGGGGGTTTTTAAATATTTAGATAACCATGAACAAGAGAGGTTCGAGAGAAAAAGAGATATAGATGTTTCTTTAACTTTTTTTGAAATCTCTTTTCGTGTGAATATTCATTATCAAGAAGGACGGGTTGGTTTAGCAGCTAGGTTGGTTCCGGATAAAGTACCAAGTCCGCAGGAAATTAATCTTGATGAAATGTTGTACAAGTTAACCCATTTACGAGATGGGTTAATACTGGTTACTGGTCCAGCTGGCGTAGGCAAATCAACAACTTTAGCGGTGATGCTTGATATCATCAATCAAGAAAGAGCATCTCATATTATTACTATTGAAGATCCGATTGAATACACTTTTCAAGATAAAAAATCAATTGTAGAGCAAAGGCAACTTGGACGAGATACTCACAGCTTCTCTTCTGCGTTGAAATATGTTTTGAGACAGGATCCGAATGTGATTATGGTGGGAGAGATGAGAGATGCTGAAACAGTGGCTGCAGTACTAAATGCTGCCAAAACTGGCCATTTGGTCCTATCCACCTTGCATACTAGCACGGCTGCTGAAACAATTGAACGTATTATTGATTTTTATCCAGCAGAGTATCAATCTATGATTGCTCATCAGTTAGCATCATTATTAAGAGCTGTTGTATCACAGCAGTTGTTACCTAAGATTGGTGGAGGACAGGTTTGCGCAAGAGAGATATTGATTAATAACAATGCAATTGCCAATATTATCCGAAGCATGCAAATGGAACAGATAAATTCCTTTATGCAGACAAGTAAATCACAAGGCATGATTACTATGAATAAATATGTTGAATTTTTATATAGAAAAGGGATTATTTCTAAAGAGACTTATGATAATAGAAAAAGGGACATAGATAATAAAAGTGTTTACTATTAAAATATTTTAAAAATATGAATTTATCTTATTATTTTAAAAAAGCAATTGAACGAAATGCTTCTGATCTTCATTTGATAGAGGGTTCTATACCAGCAATACGTGTTAGTGGTAAGCTAATCCATTTGACCAAAGAAAAAATTCCTATTGGAGAATTAAAGTTTTCAATTTTTTCCTTGCTTGATAAAGATGTAAGGGAGAGGTTTTTGCGAAAAAAAGATATTGATATCTCAGCTGAGTTTTTTAATCATCGGTTTAGGGTAAACATTCATTATCAAGAGGGCAAGATTGGTTTGGCGGCTAGATTGATCGTAAAAGATATTCCCAAACCTGAAGATATTGGTCTCAATGAAACTCTCTACAACATGACTCATTTGAATGATGGTTTGATACTTGTTACTGGGCCTTGTGGAGTTGGTAAGTCTACTACCTTGGCGGTGATGTTGAATATAATTAACCAAGAAAGAGCTTCTCATATTATTACAATCGAAGATCCAATTGAATATGCTTTTGAGGATAAAAAGTCCATTATTGAGCAAAGGCAGTTGGGACGAGATACAAATAGTTTTGCTTCAGCCTTGAAATATGCGCTTAGACAAGATCCAAATGTTATAATGGTAGGCGAGATGCGTGATCTAGAAACAGTTTCAGCCGTACTTACAGCTGCCAAGACTGGCCATTTGGTTTTATCAACTCTTCATACTAGTTCAGCAGCCGAGACAGTTGAACGTATAGTTGATTATTATCCAACTCAGTATCAGTCTCAAGTGGCGCACCAGTTATCTTCTGTACTTAGATCTGTGATTGGGCAACAACTTCTGCCAACCAAGGATGGAAAATTGGTGGCAGCCAGAGAAATAATGATAAATGATAATGCTATCGCCAACATGATTCGCACAGGTCAAATTGAGCAAATAGACTCAGCAATTCAGACAAGCTCTGATGTAGGAATGATAACTATGAATAATTCCATAAGAGAATTATATCGTTCTGGTATTATTTCTAAGGAAACAATGGAAAACAGAACAAGAGATTTGGAAACTGGATCAATAATGTATTAATAAATAAAAAATAATTTATGTTACAAGAAAAATGGCAAGATACAAAAAACACTATCAAGGATAAGTTTAGTGTTAGTAACGAGGGGGAACTAAAAATTGATGAAGAAGGGGGAATAGAGATTGAGTTTATTGAATTTGAAAGCCCAATAGGGCAGATTAGATTAGAGTTTGTAACAAAACCGATAATTCTGGAAAAGAAAACTAATTATTCAAAGAGGATTGGCTCAGAAACACAGGTCACTTATATATATAGTGACACAGAAAGGTCCACTCAAATGATTGCTTACAAATGGGACGATCTCAGTGAAGATTGGGTGGAAATGGAGTCAAATGCTTTTGCATCTATGTGATATGAGGGCGGTTATACAAAGAGTTGAAAAAGCGAATGTTAAAGTGGGTGAAAATATTGTTGCTGAGATAGGCCATGGATTTTTAGTATTGCTTGCAATTCACAAAGAGGACAAAGAAGATTCTATCAAAAAATTAGCAGATAAGATTATTAAATTAAGGGTATTTGAAGATAAAGAGGGAAAAATGAATAAATCATTGGAAGATAAAAATGGTTCAGTGCTAGTAGTGTAACAATTTACTCTCTATGGTGATACATCCAGGGGTAGAAGGCCGAGTTTTATTGAATCGGCAAGACCGGAAATGGCTAGGGATTACTACGAAAAATTTTGCAAGTATTTAAAGGAAAAGGGAATAAATACTCAAAATGGAATTTTTCAAGAGTCAATGAAAGTAAGTTTAACAAACGATGGCCCTACTACAATAATAATAGATATATAATGAGAAGATCTTTAAGTAAAAATTTAGTATTTAGTATTTTAACAGTTTTTTTGCTGTCTTCTTGTAGTATAGAAATTAAACCACCAGAGTTAAACAATGATGATGTATTTGAAACACCTATTTTAGAAACAAAGAATGAAAAAGACATTGTTTTTCAGGATGAAAAAGAATTTGTGAAGAATCAAGAAAAAATGAACAGTTTTGAGTCTTATGAGGAATTAAAATCATTTTTGGCCAAGCAGGAGTTGGATAAAGTAAATATTAGTTATGATTATAATTATTCGAGTGAGAAAGACATTTATAATTATAATTCTGAGGGGGTGCAAATTGATGACGAGAATATTATTAAAGGTTTGGGAGTAAATGATGTATATATTATAAAAAGTGATAATGAGTATCTATACGTTCTAAGTCAGAATAAAATATATTTAATTAGGGCCTATCCTGCTGAAGAAGCAAGTATATTGTCAATTATTGATTTGAAAAATGCACCAATTGGATTCTTTGTATATGAAAACAAACTATTAGTTTTTGGCGAAAGTTTTGATTTTTATAATGAAAATAAACATCTTTTTAAAAGAAATAGTACTTATTCATATTTGAAGATTTTTGATGTAAGTAATAGAGCCAATCCTCTTGAAGACAAACAAATTGACTACGAAGGTAAGTATTTAGATTCAAGAATTTCTAACGGAAAGTATTATTTGGAATCAGTTATTTATGATTACACTTATTATCAGACAGAAGAAGTTCTACCACGTTATTTTGTTAATAATGAGGAGTATGCAGAATGTGGTGATGAAGAATGCTCGAGTGAAGCAGTTCATTATTTTGAGCTTCCTTATGACAAAATTGATTTTTTTAGCTTATATACTATAGATTTGTCAGGTGTTAATAAAATTATAGATAGAGAACATTTTTTACTTTCGGATAATTTTAGTACTTTCTTTTCAGATTCTAATTTTTATATCGCATATAATAAAAATTTAGATCAGAGTCAATTAGAAATTGAAGTTATGAATAAACTTTTACTGACTGATTTAAGCGAAGTTGCAGCAAAAAAAGTCAAGGAAATTTATAGAGTAAAAGATTACGTTTTAAATAAATACGAAAAAGAAGAAAAAATAAAAAATATTTTTAATGATTATATATTTTCTTTGAGCATGGAAGAACAAATTGCAATTTATTCAGAAATAGAAACAGAATTGGCAAGTCGTCTTGCTAAAATTAAAGAAGATTTAGATACTTCGGTAATACATAAATGCAGTTTAGGCGCCAAAGGTCTTGAGTATATAAGTACAGCTGTTATTCCTGGTGAATTTGTAGGAGCACCAACAACCAGTGAAATTAGTGGAGTTTTATACACTATTACTTATGATTTAGAAAATTCTAATTATACTATTTTAGCTTTGGACAAAAACTTTAAAGAATTAAATCGAGTAGAAGGTTTGTATTCTGGTGAAACTATTAGCTTAGTTAGTTTCATGCAGAATAAGATGTTTGTTAAACTTGAATCAAAGCCTAGTTCATTATATGTAATTGATTTAAATCTAGCTAATGAAATGAAAGATCTGGGAGAAATAACATATTTTTCTCAACTTGAATATTTACACCCTTATGACAATAATATTTTAATCGGTGTTAACAGGGGAGGAGCCACTGGAGAGGGCATTAATATTTATTTATATGATGTTACAGATGTAGTTAGTCCTAAATTGATTGATAGTTTTACTATGGGAGGTGCTGGAAGTAATTCACTTTTAATGTCTAATCCAAGATCATTTTATTTTTCTCGTCCCAAGAATTTAGTATTTTTTCCAGTTGAGATCAGAAATTCTAGTGATGATCTATTTCCTGAAGCAAATTATACAGGGGCGGTGGTATTAAATACTAGCAGATCAGGTTTTAGCTTAAAGGGAGTAATTGATCATTCTGGATCAACAATAAAAAGAGGCATTTTTGCAAACAACACACTTTATAGTTTTTCAGATCAGGGCATAAAGGTAAATTCACTAAGCAGTTTAAATGAGTTAAGTTTTATAAAATATTAAAAAAAATATATGTTGAAAAAATCTATTTTTTTGTATTTAAGTTTTTTTACGATTACTTTGTTTGTTCTTATGGTGGTTTTAGTAAGTGTTTCTATAGTAAGAGCAAGCAATTATAAAGTTTTTTCAAGTTTTCAGGATTATCAAAAAATGATAAAGACAAATGAGGCTAACGCTAAAGACCTCGTTAAAATAAGAACTGATAAGGAAAAGTATCTGAAAAATGAAAATGTAAATATTAATTTTGAATATCAGGGATATGCCAAGGCGATCAAAGAAGGGAAATCTCAAATTTCCGTAAAGGCAAGAAAAGATATCGGAAATAATTTTTCAGTTGCCTTTATTGAATATGAATCAAGTGACGGCTGGATTGCTATTGAGCCAGTCTTGCGTTGTTCGAATGAATGTATGGAGGCATGCGATAAGAGCCAACTATTGGAAGCTGGTAAAAAAATGAATTTTCTCTGGAATAAAAAGATTTTAAAATGTAGCATTGCAGGAGAGGAAGAAGAGAATGCTCCTTTGGGAAGATATAGAATTGTTGCATCGGTTTGGGATGAAAGTAGCAATAAAAATGTAAGAATATATTCGAATGAATTTAATTTACAATAATATACAAAAAAGTTTTATATGAAAAATTTTAAGATTGTTCTAGGTTCCACAGTGCTATTGATAATTATATTTGTATCAATTTTCTTGCTTCAAGCTAAAAAAATCGATAACAAAGTTACAAATGACAATCAATCAGATAATCTAATTGTTCAGCAAATTAGTAAATCAATTCCTATGGAGGAACAAGAACAGGCATACAAACAAGAAGCAACCATAATAGTGGAAGAGTATCAATTATTTATTGAGAGTCTTAATACAAAAATTGACGCTGTTGCAAATTCTGATGAAGTTATTTTGGCACTTGAAAGTGAAGGTGAGAAACTACAAACAATAAACAATGACTTTTCAAATTTGATAGTTCCTAAAAGATTTAAGGACTATCACTTGCTTATGTCTAGATCAATGTTTCTGTTGGCTAGTTATCTTGACACAAATAATCCAGATGATATGTTGAATGGGCTAGATTTGTACGAAAATGCCCAAGAGGAATTAGAAAATTTATCAATTAGTTAGTTATGAAATATAATAGATTTTTACCATTAATTGTACCGTTTTTTGTTTTTGTTTTGTTTGAAGCATTTTATTTTAATCCTGGTCTTTTATATTTATCAATGGGTTTTATTTTATTGATATTGCTTTTTGCTTCTAGGCAATTAATATTGGCCAGTAGTATTAAAGAAAGATGGTATAATATAATCTTGTTGCCTTTATATCTAAGTTTTAGTACAATACTTCTAAGTATTCTAGTGCCACTTAGTACTTTTTTTGCAAAACTATTGGTTCAAGGTTTATTTTTATTAGTTTTATTTCTTTTATATTATTATTATAGAAATTTATACTTATATTTATTAAGTCCAAAAAAATATATAAAAGGAAGTCTTGAAAATTTTTCACTTTATGTTAACTATTTGTCAGTTTATTTAATGACATCAGCAATATTTGGAATGAGTTTTTTTCTGAATATTTCAAACTGGACCTTGATGTTGTTTATGTTGTTTTTTATAACTGCTGTAATATACGAAGCTATGTGGGCTCATAGAATCCTTAACACAAATTCATATTTTTATATCGTGTTAGTATGTTTGTGTTTGTTCGAATTTGCTTGGGCAATATCATTTTTAACATTAAGTTATTATATCCTGGGTTTATTGATGGCGATTGCGTATTATATTATAATGGGTTTGGTAAGATTTCATTTGTTGAATATTTTAAATAAGAAGATAATAAAAACATTTTTAAGTTTAGGGTTTGTTAGTATTTTATTTGTATTGCTAACTGCTCGATGGATAGAATTATGAACACAAGAAGAGTGCCAATTGTGTTATTGGTAATAATAGCAGTATTTTTTGGATTACTTGGAGGAGTGAGCGGACAACTTTTAAGTCGGGTTTTTCTTTTACAAGATTTATATGGTGTGCCACTTTTTGGCGAAATCGATGTACCTGAAAATCTATATCAAGGTTCAAGCTTGATCATTGAAAGCCCAGAAAAAGTTATTGTTGAGCAAAATACTAAAGTTTTTGAAACCGTTAATTCCGCAAAGAGAAGTATGGTTGCTATTTTTGAAAAAATCGAAAAACCAGAAAAGAAAACCGAGGACGTTTTATTAGAAGATTTTTATAAACTTGAAAATCCTTTAGCTCAAGCATTTGTAGTTACAAGTGATGGTTGGTTAATTAGCACCTACTTACCTCAAAGGCTTATAAATATAGAGTCAGTGCTTGCAACCAGTACTAGAGAAGAATTAGAATTAGAATATTTAGATGAATTGACAATAATAACACAAGACAGAGAAATATTCGAGATAACAGATGTTGAATATGATAAAAAAGCAATGGTGTCATTTTGGAAGATTGATTCAACTGATTTACCAGTTAGGCAGTTTGAGCAAATACTTGATATCCAAGCAGGTCAACTTGTTTTGGCAGTAAACTGGAATTCTAAAGTTTGGTTAACTTCTGTAGCTGATAAAAAAAGTACAAGTGAATCATTAATAAAGTCAAGCGATGATTTAGATCTTGAAATAAAGTTAGTAGAAACAATTGATAAAGATTTTGGCGATGGTTTTTTGTTTAATACTGAAGGTGATTTGATTGCGTTATTAGATGATAGAAGTGAGATTATTCCGATTAGTTCATTTTTTTCTTGTGTGAGCTGTTTACTAGAGAAGAAGAATATAAGTAATTCTTATTTGGGGATTAATTATATTGATTTGTCTACTGTTTTGGATGTTAGCGAAAAATATAACGAAAAAAGTGGGGCCTTGGTATATGTGGACCTTAATAATCCAGCCGTAAAAAAGAATAGTCCAGCAGAAATTGCGGGCATTTTGGAAGGTGATATCATAGTTTCTGTAAATGGTTTAAAAGTAGATAAAAACACTAGTCTAAATAGTTTAATAGCTCAATACAGTCCAGGAGAGGTAATTGATATAGCGGTTATTAGAGGCGACGAAAATATCGTCTTGAGTGTAGTTCTTGACCAAATTCAAGATTGACGAAACAAAAAAAAACTTGTAATATAAAAGCATTAATTCAATATTAAAAGAGCCTAATTTGGCTCTTTTAAAATAGTTTTTTTGGATTGTTTTATGTCTAATATTAGAAATTTTTGTATTATTGCACACATTGATCATGGTAAAAGTACGTTGGCTGACAGAATGCTAGAGAAAACCAATACAGTTGATCCTAGAAAAATGAAGGATCAGTTACTTGATAGGATGGATTTAGAGAGAGAAAGAGGTATAACTATCAAGCTTCAACCAGTTACTATGGATTATAATGATTATAAATTAAACTTGATTGATACTCCTGGTCATGTTGATTTTTCATATGAAGTTTCTAGATCTTTGGCTGCGGTTGAAGGAGCAATTCTTTTAGTTGACGCAACACAAGGCATGCAGGCGCAAACTTTAGCTAATCTGTATTTGGCCATGGAGCAGGATCTGACAATAATTCCCGTAGCTAACAAAATAGATCTACCGGCCTCTGATGTTTTAAAAACAAAAAAGGAAATTATGGATTTACTTGGGTGTAAGGAAGACGAAATAATATGTGCTTCTGGTAAAACAGGGGAAGGCGTGGAGGATATTTTAGATGAAGTAATTAGAAGAATTCCTGAGCCCAAAATTGATATAAACAAAGAGGAGACCAGAGCTTTAATATTTGATTCAAATTATGATGAATATAAGGGTGTGGTTGCTTATGTAAGAGTGATTGATGGTGAAATAAAAAAGGGTAACAAGATTAAATTATTAGCAACCACTGCAGAAAGCGAAGCATTGGATGTAGGCATATTTAAGCCTGATTATTATACCACTGGCAATTTACAAGCAGGGGAGATTGGGTATGTTGTTACTGGTTTCAAGGACGTAAGTGAATGTCGAGTTGGAGATACTATTACTTTGAAAAAATTCAGTGATAGAGTTAAAGCCCTCAAGGGTTATAACGAAGTAAAGCCAATGGTTTTTGCAGGAATTTTTCCTAAAGAGGGGAATGAGTTCAATGAACTTCGCGATGCAATTGAAAAATTAAAACTAAATGATTCTTCTCTTTCATATGAGCCAGAGCAATCACTTGCCCTTGGCCTTGGATTTCGTTGTGGATTTTTGGGAATTTTGCATTTGGAAATTTTTCAGGAAAGATTAAAAAGAGAGTATGGCTTAGATTTGATAGTAACTATTCCGAGTGTAGCTTATAAGATTTTTAAAAAAAATGGAGAAGAAATTACTATTAGAACTCCTCAACAATTTCCGGAAAGAGAATCAATAGACAGGATTGAAGAACCTTGGGTGAAACTTGATATTATCACCCCAAAAGAATACGTAGGAGGAGTAATGAATTTAGCTCAAGAGAAAAGAGGTATTTACAAAAATACTGAGTATATTGATGAAACCAGGGCAGTTTTGCATTATTATATTCCAATGAGTGCAATTTTGACTGATTTTTATGATAAAATTAAAAGTACTAGCTCGGGTTATGCTTCTATAAATTATGAAATGTCAGGCTATAATCAAGCCAGTGTAGTTAAAATGGATATTTTGGTAGCCGAAGAGCCTATTGAAGCCTTAACTGTTATCGTATATGAAGACGAAGCTCACAAACGAGGAAAAGAAATAGTTAAGACATTGAAGGATAGTTTACCTAAACAGATGTTTGTATTGAAATTACAAGCTGCTATTGGTGGGAAGATCGTAGCAGCAGAAAGATTATCAGCTATGAGAAAAGATGTAACTGCCAAACTTTATGGTGGTGATGTTACCAGAAAGAGAAAGCTACTCGAAAAACAGAAAAAAGGAAAAAAGAAA
The DNA here is from genome assembly GCA_002869165.1 of Candidatus Parcubacteria bacterium. Taxonomy (GTDB): domain Bacteria; phylum Patescibacteriota; class Patescibacteriia; order Patescibacteriales; family UBA12075; genus BM705. The sequence continues at coordinate 340,112 of PKTK01000001.1, forward strand.
ATGATGGCAGGTGGCAAGGGAAGTGTTGATATACCTAGTGATACTTTTATCAAGATATTAAAAAAATAATTATATACTTATGAAGAAAAAAACACTTGTTAAGTTTGTTTGGTCAATGCTTAGCATTATGATAATTCTTTCTATGGTTCTTTGGACCGTTGGTGTAGCTTTTATGTAAGAATATCATTATGTTAAGAAAAAAATGGGAAATAAAAAATAAAATCAATCAACAAACTGCTAAAACATATCCTGACATGGATCAGGTTTTAAAACAATTGCTTTTTAATCGTGAGATTAAAAGCAAGGAGGAAATAAATGATTTTTTATTTGCTGATTATTCAAAAAATGCACATGATCCTTTTTTATTTAGGGACATGGAGGCGAGCATTGATCTACTAATCAAGCATATAAAAAATCAATCGGTGATATTTATTTATGGAGATTATGATGCTGACGGAGTAACTTCAACTGCACTTCTTTATAATCTTTTAAGTATTTTAAAAGCCCAGTTAAAATATTATATTCCAGATAGAGTTAGTGAGGGCTACGGTTTAAATATGGAAGCAATTGACTATATGATCAAAGAAGGTGTTTGTCTTGTGGTTACAGTGGATAATGGAATTAGAAATAAAAACGAAGTTGAATATTTAAAAAAGAACGGTGTAGACGTAATAATAACCGATCATCATCAGGCGCCAAACACCAAAGATGAGTATCCTGATTGTTTAACAATAAATCCAGCGATACCTGAAGAAACTTATCCTTTCAAATATTTGAGTGGAGTAGGAGTAGCTTTGAAATTTGCCAGTGCTTTGATCTCAAAAACTAAACTAGATAAATCCTCTAAAAATATTTTACTTGATTCTTTATTTGAATTTAGTGCAATTGGTACAGTGGCAGATTGTGTAAGTTTATTGGGGGAGAATAGATTGATAGTAAAAAAAGGTCTAGAGTTATTGAGTGTGAGTAGAAAGCCAGGCATAGTTAAGTTGGTTGAGATAAGTAATATAAAGAATGCTGATAAACTGGATGCTTGGAATATTGGTTTTCAGCTGGCACCCAGGATAAATGCTGCTGGTAGAATGGATCATGCCAATACTGCTTTTAAACTTTTAATAAGCAAAAATGAAGATGAAGCAAGTGATTTAGCAAAGAAATTAAATCATTACAACCAGATGAGGCAAGTAAGTAGTGAGGAGATATTTTTGGAAGTTGAAAAGCAACTTGATGCAAAAGATTTTCTACTATCAGCTTTTTATAATGATTCTAGTGTAATTAATGAACCATGGAATGAAGGAATAGTGGGTTTGGTAGCAGGAAGAATTACTGAAAAATATTATAAGCCATGTATGGTGATAACAAAAACTGAAGAAGGGTATAAGGGTTCATGCAGAAGCATTCCAGAGTTTAATATAGCAAAAGCACTAGAAAAAAATTCTGATTATCTTGAAAAATTTGGAGGTCATCCCTTGGCTTGTGGTTTTAGTTTGAATGAAAATAATTTGTCAATGTTTCTTGAACAAATGGAAAGGTGTGCTAGAGATGAATTATCAGGCAAGGATCTTTGCCCAAAGATTGATATTGATATGGAGCTTAGTTTTTCACAAATAAACATTGAGTTAATTTTTAAAATAAAAAAATTAGAACCTTTTGGGCAATGCAATCCTAAGCCTATTTTTGTTTCCAAGAATGCTGTAATTCTCGATAAGATAAGTATGGGTATTGAAGGGCAACATTTAAAATTGGTTCTTAAACAAGGTAATTCAAGTTTGATTAGAGCAATTGGTTTTGGACAGACAGAAAAATGGAAAGACATAAAAAGCGGCGACAATATTGATATCGTTTATCATTTAGATATAAATGAGTTTAACGGGAAAAAAGAATCTCAATTATTAATTCTTGATATTTTAAAAAATGCATCATGATAAAATAACAATTTATTCTGATGGGGGAGCTAGAGGAAATCCGGGGCCAGCTGGAATAGGTGCGGTGCTTTTGTCTTCTGATGATAATGTTTTAGTGGAAATTTCAGAATATATTGGAGAGACAACAAATAACCAAGCTGAGTATAGAGCCTTGCTAGCTGCCTTAAAAAAGGCAAAAGACCTAGGAGCTGTTGAAATAGAAGCATATCTTGATTCTGAGTTAGTTGTAAAACAGCTAAACAAAGAATATAAAGTAAAAAATAAAGATTTAGCACCTTTATTTGTGCAAATATATAATATAAGTTTAGGTTTTAAAAAAATATCTTTTTCTCATGTCAGAAGAGAAATGAATAAACATGCTGATAGATTGGCTAATGAGGCAATGGATAGAGCAAGTTAATGTTAAAAAAGAAATATTTGGCAATAATAATAATATTTTTAATGTCTCCAGCGTTGGTGCCTGTATTTTATTTTTTCTTTGGTCCAGAAACCAGAGTTTGTGGAGTTGATAAAAAAACATATCCATCTCAAAAAGAATTAGAAATTGCTGGAGTCGCCATGTCTTATGATTTTCCCTGTCAATTTCCAAAAAAGGAAACAGGTTTATACGAAAGAAAGGAAGAAATAGAAATAATTGGCCAACTTCTTGAGTTTAAAAAGTTGGGTAGTTTAACATATTTAATAATTAAAGATAATCAAGAAAATAAGGAATGGTTGCTTGTCAGTGATTTTCAAGATGAAAAATTATTGATGCCAGGCGATCAGCTTCGTATTAATGGTGAATTGAATAAAAATACAAAAATTGTAGACGCTTATAAAATTACAAATCTATCATTTCATGAAGAAAGTTTCAATGTGATTAATTGTGTATTTAGAAATACAAATTTAGTCGAAAAAACAATAGAATGTTCCAGCGAAGAAGGTAATGAATTATATTCTTATGATGATTCGCTTCGAATTGTTGCTGGAACTATTAATCCCGCTCAAATAGGGGATCTAAAAAGAAATGATATATTGCGTATTAGGGTTAATACCAAGAAAGATCAACTACAAACTGTGATTGTTGCTCAAAGAGGAGGTGCTAATTTTCTAGCTAGTTCTCTTTTTGTAGACAAGTTAGAGATTGTAACTAATGCATACACAGCTAGAAGACCATATTTTGAATTTTTAAACAGAGAAACCAATGAGAATGAAATAATGTTTTTGACAGCTAACACTAGAATGGTTTTAAAATATTTTGGAGTGGCTTCAGTGAATCGTTTTAAAGAAGGTGATGAGGTTTTTGTAGTTGCTAAAGAAAAAAATAAAGAAATGTATTTATATTTATTAAAGAATAATTCTGTGTGGAAATAATTTAATTTTTTTATGGATAAATTGTATTATATAATTACAATAGGTTGCCAGATGAATAAGTCAGATTCAGAGCGGATTGCTAAATATTTGGAAAGTTTGGGTTATATACTGGCCAGTAATGATTCTTGTGCTGATGTGGTTGTAATAACTACCTGTGGCATCAGGCAAAGCGCTGAAGATAGAGTCTATGGGCTAATTCCTAGAATTAAAAAAGACAATCCAAAATCATGTATTATATTGACAGGATGCTTATCCGAAAGAGAGGACGTAAAAAAAAGAGTTGAAGAACAAGTAGATATCTGGTTACCAATAAAAGATCTTGGTAGTCTTAAATATAAACTTGCAGGAAAGGACTTGCATGGGGATTATGCCGACTGTTATTATTTAAAATTTGAAGCTAAGTATGAATCTGATTTTTCAGCTTTTGTACCAATTGGAAACGGCTGTAATAATTTTTGTTCATACTGTGTTGTGCCCTACGCTCGAGGAAGAGAAGTGTACCGAGATCATAATGAGGTTATAAAAGAAGTAAAGGATCTTTTGAATAGGGGATACAAGGAAATAACCTTGATAGCACAGAATGTAAATTCCTACATTTCCAGTGATAAAAAAACTGATTTTGCTGATTTACTTAAAATGGTAAATGATCTAGACGGTGACTTCTGGTTGCGTTTTTCTACAAGTCACCCCAAAGATATGAGTGATAAATTAATAAATACAATGGTTGATTGCAACAAGCTTTGTCATCATTTACATTTACCAGCGCAAGCAGGTAATAATTATATACTTAGAGCTATGAATAGGAAATATTCTATAGAAGACTATTTGGCTTTAATTAAAAAAGTAAAAAATAAAATTTCGGACATGTCTTTTACTACTGATATTATTGTTGGTTTTCCTGGAGAAACTGGTGAACAATTCAAGGATACAAAAAAGCTTTTTGAAAAAGTGGGATATGATATGGCTTATATTGCTCAGTATAGCCCAAGACCAGGTAAAATGGCTGAAAAATTAAAAGATGATGTAAGTAAAGAAGAAAAGAAAAAAAGAGAAGAAGAGTTAATGGCGATTTTAAGAAAAACATAAAAAGAAAATAATAAGAAGTATTTACATAAAAAAATTAAAGTTTTAGTTGAAGGAAAAAATAAAAAAGGCGAATTTTTCGGTAAAGCTGAGAATTATAAAAGCATAAAATTTTTGTCAAATAACAGAGATTTAATTGGTAGTATTGTAGAAATAGAAATCGACGAAGTAAATGATTTTGGTCTTTTTGGGAAAATAAAAAACGCCTAAAGCAAATGTTTAGGCATTTTTATTTTTATTTATACAAAAAAAGATAAGGACAATCTCCAGTATTAGAACAAAGAAGCTTTTCACTATTAGGTAATTTAACAAAAATAAGATTTCTGGAGGTTTCCTTTCTGGCTCGCCATGAATAGAAAGCCGGAGTGTAGCTGATCACGGTATGTGCTGAGCAGGTCTTTATGGTATTAATATTTTTATCATGTATGCCTGATTTAAAGACTTGTTCATGAATAATTTTAGCAATATCCATCATTTTTTTACTAGAATCGGATTTATGGTTCTTAAAACACTTAGAATGATCTTGGAATTTTTGAATGACGTCTTCTCTAACTTCATAACAGTCTTGGCAAATTCCTGGATAAATAAAAGCGTTTAACTTATCTATTGAAACAAAAGACTTGATATTGTTAAAGGTTTTAAATATAATGCCTTTTGAGATGGTTATGTGACTGCAGTGGATCATAGCAACAAACCTATCCTGGTGCTTATAAAAAAGACCATCACCAGAAAAATGATCAATGTTATTTTCTTTAATTGATCTGATTCTAGTTTCGTGTTCAGGTTTCATGAAATTAAATTTTCCACTTTGAATTGCCCGATGATTGCTTATATTAAACATGTTAATCCAAAAATTTTTGTCGCTCATACGGAAGTTACCCGCGTCTCTAGTTGTTATGCCAATTTTAACTGGATTATCATGCATGATAAGCACATTTTTTAAAAGAACAGGTTTTTTAACTTTCATTTCTTCCTCCTTTTTGTATTTATTTTATAAAAGAAAAAATAACATAAAAAAAATTATATGTCAAAACCAAAAGTTATAGCAATAGTAGGCACAACCGCAAGCGGCAAAACTCAGGTAGCCGTTGAATTGGCTTTCCAGTATAATGGTGAAGTGGTTTCAGCCGATTCAAGGCAAGTTTATAAGTATATGGATATTGGTACAGGCAAGGATTTAGAAGAATACGAAATAATTCGTGATGGAAAAAAGGTATGTGTTCCGTATCATATGATTGATGTGGCTCATCCTAAGGATAATTACAATTTAGCTATGTGGCTCAAAGAAGCTAAAAAAGCTATTAATGATATTTTGAAACGCGGGAAAGTACCGATAATTGCTGGTGGAACAGGACTGTATATTCAGGCTTTGTTAGATAATTTTGATTTAACAAAAGTAAAAGAAGACTATAATCTAAGAAAAGAGATGGAGCAACTAGATACTGAGCATGTATTTTTGAAGTTAAAAGAATTAGATGAAGAGTTTGCCATGTCTTTAAATGAGAGTGATAGTAAAAATAAACGGCGCTTGATACGCTACATTGAAATGATTAAGTCAGAAGGTAAAATAGAAGAAACTCCTAAAAAGGAAAAAGAATATGAGGCTTTAGTGATTGGTTTGACATGGCCAAGAGATATATTAAGAGACAGAATAAAAGAAAGATTAAAAAAAAGAAAGAACGACCAAGGATTGATTGAAGAAGTTATAAATCTTAGGAATGAGCATGGCTTGAATTGGGAAAGACTTGATTCTTTTGGTTTAGAGTATAGGTATATTGCCAAATATTTACTTGGCGAGCTTGATCAAGATGAGATGCTGGAAAAGCTTTATTTTGCAATATGTCAGTTTTCCAAGCGTCAGATGACTTGGTTGAGACGTTGGGAAAAACAAGGAACTAAAATTTTCTGGGAAAATGATTTGCAAAAAATAAACAAGAAAGTTAACGAATTTTTAACATAACATGCAAAAATATAATGATAGACAAAAATATATTTAAAAAAACCTTTTTATATTTAGCTTTACTTGAAACTATTTCTATAGCTGTTTTTTACCTACCATCAATTCAGGACATAGTTTTTTTCTTGCTTTGTTTGTCTTTTTTATTTTTGAGTTTGAAGAATTTTAAAATTGCAGCTTTGATTATAGTTTTAGAATTAATTATTGGATCGAAAAGTGGAGATTTGTTTTTCTTAGATTTGTCTGGAATTACTCTATCAGTTAGAATTGCATTTTGGTTGATATTTTTGTCTGTCTTTCTAAGTAAAAATTTAATAGATTTACTCAAAGGAAATAGACAGATTCTAGAAATTATAAAAGAACCCTGGTTTAAGTATATAATGGTACTTTTCATTTTTATTCTTTGGGGATTATTAAATGCCGTTTACAATCATAATCAGTTTTTTAATTTATTCTTTGATATTAATGCTTGGTTCTATTTTTTATTTGTTTTACCATTCTATTCTGTTTACAAAGAACTTAAATCAGAAGGGCAGTGGACACTAAATAGTTTTTTTACAGTAATTTTATCTGCAATTATTTGGATATCTACTAAGACCCTGATTATTTTATTTTTATTTGCTCATAAACTTGAATTTATAAATACAGGACTTTATACCTGGATCAGGAAAACTGGAGTAGGAGAAATAACTCAAATGCAAGGTGGTTTTTATAGGGTATTTTTTCAATCACACATTTTTGTTTTATTAGCTTTATTAGCTTTTTTTTATATTGCTATTAGAGTGTTGTCCAATAAGGAGAAAAATTGGAAAAATGATAAATCAGAAATTATTTTTATGACTTGTATTTTTATGATATTAGTAATGACTACAATAGTCTCCTTGTCGAGGAGTAATTGGGTAGGGTTGATTGTTGCTTTGGGATTGGTTTTTGTTTTTGCAGTTTGGCAGTATCGCTTAAAAGGCTTGGTAAATTTCATACTTGTTACAGTTATATCTTTGCTTGTAAGCATGGCGTTAATTGTTCTGCTTGTAAAATTTCCTTATCCTAAACCAATCGGTGGTTTTGCTACGGCTGATTTGATAGGAAATAGAGCCACAGAAGTAAAAACTGAAGCCGGAGTTTCTTCTAGATGGAACTTACTACCAGAATTATGGGATGAGATAAGTGACCAGCCATTACTTGGAAAAGGTTACGGAACGACAGTAACTTATATTTCAAATGATCCTCGTGTTAGAGAAAAATCTTTGGATGGAGAGTATACTACTTACGCATTTGAGTGGGGGTGGTTGGATACTTGGTTGAAAATTGGTTTATTTGGTGTTGTTTCATATATTGTTTTTCTTATTTATCTATGTTTGGATTCCTTTTTTCTTTTTTTAAAAAACAAAAAAAATATAGCCCCAATCATACTTCTCACTTCTATTGTTCTTGTTTCTGCAATTAATTTTTTTAGTCCATATTTAAATCATCCTATAGGTATCGGAACAATTTTGGTATTAATGTTTTTGTTAAGTTTTTATAAAGACAAAGATTTTAAAAATACAACTTAATAAGTATCTTATAAATACTTGCAAAATATTTAAAGATATAGTATATTACAGATTATATAATTTTAAAAAAATTTAATAATTATGACAGAGCAAATTATCACCCAGGAAGGGTATGACAAGCTTAAAGAAGAGCTTGAATTTTTAAAAACTACTAAAAGAAAAGAAATCGCCCAAAGAATACAGACTGCCAAGGATATGGGTGATTTAAGTGAAAATGCTGAGTATTCAGAAGCAAAAGATGCACAAGCATTTAACGAAGGAAGAATTGCTGAGATAACACATTCACTAAAGAACCTGACAATTGTTAAAAACGGTGAATCAAAAGGAAGTGTTGGTATGGGCTCAAAAATAAAGGTAAAAGCAAACGATAAAGAAAAAGAATTTGTGATTGTTAGTTTTAATGAGGCAGATCCTTTGACAGGAAAAATTTCTAACGAATCACCATTGGGACAAGCGTTTTTAAACAAAGAAAAGGGCACTAAAGTTAGTGTGGAAACACCAAGAGGAACAGTGGAATATGAGATATTAGAAATATCATAAAAATTATAAAATATAGTCAAAAAAAGTCGTAGAAAAGCATATCTACGGCTTTTGACTTTTTGGCTAAAATATAGTAATATTTTTAATATGGAAGCAAAAATTCCTTAATTTTTTATTACAATAAAATATATGAGTAACAACGAACAAAACCAAAATATTAATCAGGAAATGAATGATAGATTGAAAAAACTAAAAAGATTAAAAGAACTAAAAATAAACCCTTACCCAGCTAAAACAAAGAAAAAAATATTAGTTTCAAAGATTTTGGATAATTTTGATAAATTTGAAAAAGAAGCCAAAAAACTTATTTTAGCAGGACGTCTGATGAGCAAAAGAACTCATGGTAATTTGACTTTTTGTGATTTGCAAGACTCTGAAGGAAGAATTCAGTTGGCTTTTTCTAAAAATGACCTTGGCGTTGATAAATATAAGAAGTTTGTAAAACTTATTGATATGGGTGATTTTATCGAAGCCAGTGGAACCGCCTTTGTAACTCACAAAGGTGAAAAAAGTATTATGGTTAATAAATGGACTTTACTTACAAAAGCTATTAGACCTTTACCAGATAAATATCATGGCTTAAAAGATGAGGAAGACAGATTTAGAAAAAGATACCTTGATTTACTTTTAAACAAAGAAGCTCGAGAAATATTTAAAAAGAAAAGTCTTTTTTGGGATGTAACTCGTAATTTTATGAAAAAGCAAGGTTTTTTTGAAGTAGAAACACCTACTCTTGAAACTACCACAGGTGGCGCCGAGGCTAATCCTTTCAAAACAAAGCACAAGGATTTTGGTATAGATGTTTATCTTCGTATTTCTATAGGTGAATTATGGCAAAAAAGATTGATGGCAGCCGGTTTTGAAAAAACATTTGAAATTGGTAAAGCATATAGAAACGAGGGCTCTAGCCCAGACCATATTCAAGAATTTACTAATATGGAGTTTTATTGGGCATATGCAGACTATAAAGACGGAATGAAGTTAGTGGAGAAGTTATATAAAGAAATTGCTATGAAAGTTTTTGGTACTACAAAATTTGAGTCTAAGGGGATGCTTTTTGATTTGTCAGATAAATGGCCAATGATTGATTACAGGGATGAAATACTAAAACAAACAGGTATTGATGTAATCAAGGCAACAGAAAAGGAAATGGAGGCAAAGTTAACTGAACTTCAGGTGAAATATGATGGTGAAAATAAAGAGAGAATGACTGATTCATTATGGAAGTATTGTCGAAAAAGTATAGCAGGTCCTGCGTTTTTAGTTCATCATCCGAAGCTAGTTTCACCACTTGCCAAATCAACCAAAAAGAACTTGAATTTAACTGAACGATTTCAGATTATTTTAGCTGGTACAGAAATTGGCAATGGTTACTCCGAGCTAAACAATCCAATTGAACAGAAGAAAAGATTTGATGTTCAACAGGAATTAATCGAATCAGGAGACGAAGAAGCTATGATGCCTGATTATGAATTTGTGGAGATGCTTGAGTATGGCATGCCGCCTACTTGTGGTTTTGGTTTTGGTGAGCGTTTATTTTCAGTGATGGTAGACAAACCAATTAGGGAAACAACTCTTTTTCCTTTACTAAGACCAAAAATGGAAATAACTGCTAGCACAAATGTAAAAATTGACGCAGAAGTATCCGTTGAAGTGGAGAAACCTGATAATAAACTAGATTTTGGTGTTGATTATAAACGAGCAAGAGAAATATTTGATAAATATATTACTGACGAGATAACTCGTTTTCATATGATTGAGTCAGAAGCTATTATGCGTGCTTTAGCAAAGCATTTTGGAGAAGATGAAGAAAAGTGGGGAATAGCTGGGTTGCTTCACGATATTGATTGGCAGGAGACTAAGAATGACGTTAAAAACCATACTGTTAAGGCAGTTGAGATATTAAAATCTGAGGGAGTTAGTGATGATTTAATTAATTTGGTTAAATCACATACCTATGGAAGTGATATGTGTGGCGATTGTCAGGACAAAGTTCGTTCAAGACGAATTGAGCATGCACTAGTAGCTGCAGAAACTTTAACTGGTCTAATAGTTGCTAATGCTTTAATGCAACCAGACAAGAAATTAGCGTCTGTAAAATTAAAATCACTTAAAAAGAAATTTAAACAAAAAGCATTTGCCGCTAATTGTAACAGAGAGTTAATAAAAGAAATTGAAAAAACTGGTCTAAGTGTAGATGATTTTCTAGATATTGGCTTAAAAGCGCTACAGAATATTTCTTCTGAAATTAATTTATAATATGAGCAAGTCAGAGAAAATTCTTGAAAAATATTTTTCCTCAGTAAGTGATGAAAAAAAAGAAAAAATACTCAAATTATCAGATGTTTACAGGGAAGTAAATAATAAAATAAATATAATATCTAGAGCAGATATTGAGAACGTTCTTGAGAAGCATATTTTAACAGCTTTATCTATCGCTAGGGCAAAAAAATTTAGAAATGGAGCAAAGGTATTGGATATTGGTAGTGGTGGAGGACTTCCAGGAATACCTTTGTCAATAATTTTTGAAGATTGTAAGTTCACTCTCAGTGATTCAAGAAAAAAGAAGTGTGAAGCTATGGAGATGGCACTTGAAGAGTTAAATCTAAAGAATGTAGAGATAATAAATAAACGAAGCAATGAAATAAAGGAAAAGTTTGATTTTGTAGTAGGTCGAGCTGTAACTGAACCGAGTGAATTCATGAAATTAGCTAAAAAAAATCTTAAAGTTAAAGACGGACAAGCTTTTTATATAAGTGGTGATAATGAAAATTACAATGGATCAAAGATTGCTATTAGTGATATTTATGATGAAGAATATTTTGAAAACAAATATATTTATGTATACCCGTAAACAAGAAATAATTACATTAAACAAAAGTATATTATATTCGAAATCGAATTCGTCCCCCTGGGGGATAGAGATTTAATTTTGAAATTTTTTAATTTTCAATTTTGTTCCGCACTTTAATTTTTTGATGCGGGATCCCGCAATGGCGGTGGTAAACAATTTTTAATTTATAATTCTTAATTTTTAATTGAATAAGTATGTTAGATATTAAATATATACGTGAAAACGTTGATAAAATAAAGGAGGCGGCCAAGAATAAAAACTTAAAAGTAGATTTAGATGGTCTTTTAAAACTTGATGATCAAAGAAGAGAACTATTATCTAGCGTTGACGACATGAGAGCCAAAAGAAATGAACTTGCTAAAGCAGCTAAAGGACAAAGACCAAGCCCAGAGCAAATAAAGGAGGGCAAGAAAGTAAAAGAAGAAATTGCTTCAATTGAAGAAAAATTAAAGTTAGTTGAAGAAAAATATATGGAAATCATGGTGACAGTGCCGACTGTTACTTCAAGTGATGTGCCACTAGGGAAAGATGATTCTGAAAACGTGGAGATTTATAGGGAAGGGGAGCCAACAAAATTTGATTTTGAAATCAAAGACCATATTCAACTTGGAAAAGAACTGGATATTATTGACATGGAGCGAGGAGCTAAAGTTGCTGGTTACCGTGGGTATTATCTTAAAAACGAAGGAGTTAATCTAGTAATGGCTCTCATGATGTTTGCCCTGGAGAAGTTGATTCAAAAAGGTTTTACGCCTGTTATTCCACCTACCTTAATTAGAGAATTTCCGTTATTTGGTAGTGGATATTTTGCTGGTAAAAATTTTGATCCAGAAGTAGATGAAATTTATAAAATCGAAAATTTTGAGTTAGATGCAGAAGGAAACAAAAATAAAGAAAATAAATTTTTAGTAGGAACTGCTGAACCAGTGTTACTTGCTTACTATGCAAATGAAATTTTAGAAGAAAAAGATTTACCAATTAAATTTTGCGGTTTTTCTCAATGTTATAGATCAGAGATTGGTTCATATGGCAAAGACGTGAAAGGCATGTATCGTGTTCATGAATTTATGAAAGTTGAACAAGTCTGTATAACTACAGCTAATATTGAAGAAGCAGAAAAAGCTCACCAGGAAATGGTGGAGATATCAAAAGAGCTTCACAGAGACCTGGGTCTTCCATTTAGAGTTTTACAAATCTGTACAGGGGATATGAGTGCAGGGAAGTACAAAATGTTTGACTTGGAAGCTTGGATGCCGAGCAGAGAATCATGGGGAGAAACTGGGTCAGCTAGCAATTTCCTAGACTGGCAATCAAGAAGATTGAATGTTCGTTATAAGGATAAAGATGGCGATAATAAATTTGTATATATGCTCAACAACACAGCTTTACCTAGTGTTAGGCCCTTGATTGCAATACTTGAAAACTATCAGCAACCTGACGGTTCAGTGATTGTTCCCGAAGTCCTAAGAAGATTTATGCCAGGAGGAAAGGCAAAGATTGAAAAAAAATAACTTGAGCATGTTTTTATTACATGTTTGAACGAACAAAAGATTTAAAACTTTCAATTATAAAGCAAATTGAACTCAGGGCAAGTAATTACCCGGATGTGATTTCGCTTGCCCAAGGAATTCCTAGCTTTGATACACCTCCATGCATCAAACGACGAGTTGAGCGAGCGCTCAAGAGGGGAGTGGTAGCAAAATACTCTCTTTCTCCAGGACTACCTGAACTTCGTGAATTAATAGAACTTCAATTAGCTAATGAAAATATGTACTACGATTTTGAAAAAGAAATTGTAGTAACAGCTGGTTCGATCCAGGCAATCACAGCAACAATTTTAGCGATTACCAAATCAGGTGATGAAATTATTATTCCAGAGCCAACTTATACTAGCTACAGAGAGGTTATAACATTGGCTGGTTGCAAACCAGTATTTGCCCCTCTGAATGAAGAAAAAGGATGGTCATTTGAACTTGATCAGTACGAAAAGTTGATAAATGAAAAAACCAAAGCAATTTTTTATTGCAATCCCAATAATCCTACAGGAACAATATATACAAAAGAACAGTTGCTTGAACTAGCTAAACTAGCGAAGAAATATAATTTATTTTTGATTTCTGATGAAGTGTATAAGGATTTTGTTTATGACGATCAAAAAATATTTTCGCTTGCTGAAATTCCTGAATACAGAAATTTTGTTATTAGGATATATGGTTTTTCCAAGGCCTATGCTATGACTGGCTGGAGAGTTGGTTATGTGCATAGTGATGAAAAGATAATGAATGAAATTATCAAAGTTCATGATTCTTTGGTTACATGTGCTCCAGTTATCTCTCAGTATGGTGCAATGGGTGCTTTGGAGATGGGCAAAAAAGACCTTGAAAACTTTAACAGGGAATACAAGAGGAGGTTGGATTTAACTGTCAACAGGCTTATGAGGCTTAATAAGGTTTTTTCTTTTGTCGAGCCTAAAAGTTCTTACTATGTTTTTCCAAGAATCCTAAAAAATAAACTAACAAAAGATGACCACAAAATAAATTCTTGGGATTTTTCACTTGACTTGCTTGATAAGTGTCAGGTAGCTTTTGTGCCTGGTTTTGCATTCGGTAAGAATGGCGAAGAGCATGTTAGGATAAGTTTTGGTCGAAGTAGAGAGGATATTATCAAAGCCTTTAATAGGCTGGATGATTATTTTAGTTAATATGTTAAAGTATATTGGAAAAATATTTTTAAAGTATTATCTTGGGCTTATCACCAAGATTGTATTAGTAGTTCATCGACCTATTATAATAGCTGTTGCAGGTAGTATAAATAAAGCTTTTGTAAAAGAAGAAGTAAAAAAAGCTCTGGAAGAAAGGAAATATTCAGTTAGAGCCAATCCTAAGAATTTTAATACCGAGATTGGTTTGCCATTGGCAGTTTTGTCACTTCCTAGTGGTTATAATAGTTTTCGAGATTGGATCCCAGCCATACTAAAGGCACCGAGAAAAATATTTTTAAGACGTTTTCCAAAGTATTTGGTTTTAAGTATAGGTACGTCTGATCCAGGGGACGCTTCTTATTTATTAAAAATAATTAAACCAAAGATTTTGATTTTAACTGAAATTTCCCAAAGATACTTGGAGAGTTTTAAAGACATGGATGAATTGGCTAAGGAATACGAAATGATGAGAGATATTTTAACTGAAGATGATTTAATAATTGCTAATTTTGATAATTCAAGAATTAGAGAAATCCTGGTGGAGTCAAAGGCAAGAGTTCTTGGATTTGGTTTTTTTGAAAAAAGTGATTTTAAGTTAATTAAAATAGAGAAACAATACGCTGGTCAGAGTTTTGTGTATGAATATAAAAATAATCAAATTAATAAGAATATAAAGCGTTTTGGTAAGCATCATGTTTATGCAAGCTTAGTTAAGGAAGCTATTATTAAATATGTTGAAAAAAAATTATAAAAAAAATAAATTTATATCAAGACCAAATAAAGGGAGGAAATTTACATATTCAGCCAAAACTTATTCTAATCCTTTTTTCGAAAGTAAAAGAAACAAGCGGGCAAAAAGCAATGTTCCTAGCATTCCCTTGAAGATTAAATTGATATTTTTTGCAGTTTTATCTGTAATTGTTTTAGTTGTATGGTTTTTGGTATACTCAAGTTATTTTAGTATAAAAACAATTGAGGCCAGGGGAGGGGGTAGAATAAGTCCAAACGAGATTCATGATTTAGCATGGTCGCAAATCAATGATTCTGATTTCGTTTTGTGGCCACAAAAAAATATTTTCTTATTTAACAAAAACGAATTAATTGAAACTTTGAATTTAAAATATTCATTTAATGATATAATTGTAAACAAAAAGCTACCTGACAAGCTTATTATTCAATATAACGAAAAGGATTATAGCATGGTATGGTATGAAAAAGAGCTATACTACTATATTGATGAAAATGGTTATGTGGTAAGTAAAATAGGGGAGAAGTCAGAGGAGAAGAACTATCCAGTTTATAAAAATGTAACAGAAAATTTTATTGAAGGCAATCACGTAGCAATTAATAAGAATCTAATAGGGGAGGCGCTTGATCTTATTGAGAAATTTAAAGTCTACAATGATTTTGAAATTGATTTTTTTGAAGCAAGGGAAAGTGACAATATAATTTATGTTAAAATCAAAGAAGGTCCGTATTTGTATATAGATATATATGGAGATACAGAAAAACAACTTAATAAAATAATTAAATTAAAGGGGATTTTGGAAGAAGATTTTTTTAAGCGTCAATACATTGATGTGACAATAGGGGATAGTGTTTATTATAAATAAGTCACAAGTAGCGTATTGAGTTAGCTTTTTTTAATTTTTCTTCTCTCTAACTCCCCTGCTTAAATACAATGGAAAATGCGTTTAAATTTGTTTTTGGACTTACTGTCATAGTTTTTTGTTTAGTAATCATTGGTATTTTTTTGTTAGCTTTAAAAATCTCTCTTATTTGGTTGAGTAGCATTACTTTATTTGGTATACATATGACCGCTGCTTAAATATGTGTTATAATGGTAATACGTTAATTAATCTACATTATGCGAAGTATCATATAGTGGTATGCTAGGTCGTCTTTTTTATTTAATATTAGCTATAAATATCGCTTTTTACTCTATTTTGAATTGTGACGCAAGTAATTCCCCTAAGATATCTAGAGTTTCTAATTATAATTTTTTATTTTTTAATTTTGCAGTTTTATAAACGGTTTTTAACTTATAATTTTAAATTTAACAAATCTATTGATTTTTATTTGCTTAAACTAGATTTTTTATTTAAAGACTCAAATTTGGCTTTTTAGGAACTTTTTAAGACTGTTTAAGTGTCTAGTTACATACTTTGTCATTGAAGTCACCACTCCTTCGTAGGTGTTCGTGTTTAAACACGAACAAAACACGAACTTATGATTTTTAATAATTTATCCTTGTGTATCTTTAAAGATATCTTTAAAGATACACAAGGATGGATTATATTATTTTGCTTGCAATTATTCTTATTGTTAACAACAAGTAATTCGTCATTTTAAATTAAAAATAATAAATTAGTCCCCTCTTCAAAAAAAATAAAAATAATGACAAAATATATTTTACATGGTGGTGCTTCTAGTAAGAAAACACCAAATAATAAAAATTTTTACAAGGAAATATTAGATGGGCTTAAAGATTCTGTTGCAATTTTATGTATTTATTTTGCTAATGATAAAAGTAAATGGGAAACTAAATTTAAACAAGAACAGGAACGGTTTACTAGTGCCTCCCCTGCTCTGGATATTAATTTTATTATGGCCAGTGATGAAATATAATTACTTGAAAAGCAAATAAAAGAAGCTGATATTATTTTTATAAGAGGCGGTAAAGATGTTGTTCCTTTGGTTGGTATTTTAAAAAAGATAGATAAATTAAAAGATGTCCTAAAGAACAAGTTTGTGATTGGATCTTCTGCGGGTGTCTATGCTCTATCAAAGTACTATATACGAGGTAATGGTGAAATATTCGAAGGTTTGGGTGTGTTAAATATAAAAAGCATATGTCATTTTTCAGATGACAGGAGTGATTTAGTTGAGAAGTTGTTAAATTATAAAGAGGATTTAGAATTAATAAAAATCCCAGAAGAAGAGATTGTGCTTATTGAGCAGTAAGACTATTCATTATTTAAATTAATTAAAATAGACGATTTATATATCTGGATTCCCGTCTTCGCGGGAATGACAAAAGAATGAGTAAAAAAACTAAACCAATAATTGAATATTTAACAGACTACTTGGATTACTTGGAGATTCAGAAGGGTTTGGCTTCTAAGAGTCAAGAAAATTATGCTAGGTTTTTGAATAAATTTTTTAATTGGTTACTAGACAATGGTTTAGATAAACTCAAGCCAGAAAAATTAACTGAAAAGCATGTATGGAAATATCGTGTGTTCCTTTCGCGACATACTGATCCAAAAACTGACAAAACATTAAAAAAGTCTACTCAGAATTACTATTTGATAGCCCTGCGAAGCTTGCTGGAATATTTCTCTGAACTTGGGATTCGCTCTCTCTCCCCTACTGCTGTAAAGTTAGCCAAGGATAAAAGTGATAAAGATATTAAATATTTAAAACTTGAGGAGCTTGAGAAGCTTCTTTTGGCTCCAAAAACAAGTTCTAGGATAGGTCTTCGGGATCGAGCAATCTTGGAAACACTTTTCTCAACGGGTTTGCGGGTTGCAGAGCTGGTAGCTTTGAACACCGAGCAATTGAAAATAAAATCATCTACTGTAGATATAGAGATTTCAATTATGGGTAAAGGTGAAAAGGTTCGAACTATTTATTTTTCAGAACGAGCTGTCAAGCATTTGCGTAATTATTTAAATAAAAGAAATGACATAGATGAAGCTTTGTTTATAAACTATAAGCCCGGTATAGAAAAAACCAATGAACCCAGAAGGCTTACTACTAAATCAATTGAAGATATTGTAAAGAAATATGTAAAAATTGCTGGCCTTTCAACCATGATAACTCCGCACACTATCAGACACTCTTTTGCCACTGATCTACTTGCCCAAGGTGCTGATATTAGATTAGTTCAGGAATTTTTGGGGCACAGGAATATTGCCACTACTCAGATATACACTCATGTAACCAATAAGCAACTCAAGGACGTTCACAAGAAATTGCATAGTGGCAAGGATATTAAGGATTAATTGACTTAAAATAAATAAGATAATA
This sequence comes from Candidatus Parcubacteria bacterium, assembly GCA_002869165.1. Taxonomy (GTDB): domain Bacteria; phylum Patescibacteriota; class Patescibacteriia; order Patescibacteriales; family UBA12075; genus BM705. Next base: position 358,110 of record PKTK01000001.1, read on the forward strand.
ATATATATTTAATTTTGTACCCATAATAATTTTAAAAGGAGGGGTAAATGTTCATACAGATGTTGGTTAAGACAAGCATTGAAGGTATGATTTATAATTATGACCTAAGTGAAAGTGAAGAATTTCATGCTATGTTAAACTATAAACCACCTCAGGTTGCTTTTGGTTATTGGTATAGCGCATTAATAGAGCTAAAAACACTGCTGTCATCAAAATCTAATGATGACGATGATGTAAGAGATTTTTTGATTAAAGAGTGGAAAGACATCTATCTTTTTTCCTAAACAAAAAAGCGTACGAATAATATCGTACGCTATTTTTATGTAAAAAACTTATTTATTTGTTACACTTTCAAGTGCTCTCAAAACTTCAACAGGCAAGGCAAATACTACGGTATTTGATTGATCGCTTGATAAATCATTTATTGACTGCAAAGTTCTAAGATGGAGTGCACCAGTTGAGCCACTAAGAAGTCTGGCAGCTTCAGCCATATTTTTGGCAGCAGCTACCTCCCCCTCTGCTTTTATAATAACCGCTCTTCTTTCTCTTTCAGCTTCAGCTTGCTTAGCTATAGTTCTTTCCATTTCTTCAGGTAGACTTACATCTTTTAGTTCAACATTGGAAACTTTTAAACCCCAACCATCTGTTTCTTTATCTACAATTTGTCTGATACGGTCAGCAATAGCATCTCGGTTAGCTAAAATTTCATCAAGCGTGGCTTCACCAACAATATTTCTCATGGTAGTTTGAGCAAACTGACTGATAGCGTAGCGAAAATTTTCTACTTCTATAACAGCCTTTTCAGCTGAGGCTACTCGGTAATAAATAACGGCATTCACAAGAACAGAAATATTGTCTTTGGTAATGGCTTTCTGGTCAGGTACATCTACTGCTTTGATACGCATGTCAACTTTTTGGTATGATTGAAAAACAGGGATTACTAATCTCCAGCCTGGGTTCATTATACCCGTATACCTTCCCATGGTAAACTTAACTCCTCGTTGATATTGGTTAACTTGTCTAAGACTTATGACTATTAGAAATAGAAATAATGAAATAGAGGTGAATAAATAATCCATTTTTTTATATAATTAATTATTAAGGTAAATAACTTAGTGGATCAACCGGAATGCCATTTAAACGTACTTCAAAGTGAAGATGCGGTCCGGTGGTCAATCTACCGGCACCGGGTGTACCAGGAAGACCCCCTGTTTTTCCTATGGTTTGACCTTGGACAACATATTCATCTTCAGCAATATATATCTTGGAAACATGACCATAAACTGTGGATAGTCCATCCCCATGAATTATCATGATATAACTGTATCCCGTAGCTCCACCATCTTTTACACGAGCAACATATCCTGAAGCAGCAGCTTTTAGAGTGGTCCCCTGCCCTGCCCTTATATCAATGGCTGGATGTTCGTAAACGCTTCTGAAGGGGTAGTCAGGATCGTGAAAATAGGCAGTAATCACATTTTTAGGGACTGGCCAAGCTATACCGTTATCATTAAACTCTATGTCTTTGCCCTCTAAAGCAGCTAATTTTGCTCTCACTTGTTTTTCCATGGTGGCTATTTCAGCAGCTGCATCTTCTTGCTCCTTTTTGCTAAGTTCAATAAGTCTTTGATATTCACTTTCAGACGAACTAACCTGGGCTATGACAATTTGCTTGGTTTCTTTCTAAGCTTCTAATTTATCTAAATTTTGTTCCAGCTCTTCCTTGAGAGAAAGAAGAGCTTGATTCTTTTTGTTAAGTTCTGTTTTGTTTTTATCTAGCTTTTCTTTAAGGTCATACAGGTTATCAAGACTAGATTTTATACTAGCATTAATATCTTCAAGATATTTGCTTTGACTCATAAATTCAGACAATGAATCGTTGAGAAGAATTATTTCTAAATAGCTAACATTATCTTGCTTGTTTAGTATTTTTAAAATATTAGAAATCTTGGTTTTTTCAATTTCAATTTCATTGTTGCTATCATCAATTTCTTTATCTGTTTTTTGTATTTCCAATTCAATTCTTTCAATTTCAGTTTCTGTGAGTTCAATATCAAGCTCTGATTTAGCAACTCGATTATCCAGAATAGCAAGTTGATTGTTTAGTGACGCTTTTTCTTTTTGAGCTTGTTCTATTGCCTCTGAATACTCTTCTTGTCTTTCTTCCAGCCTTTTCATTTCCTGTTTTTTTGAGCTGATATCGTCGTTTAGTATTTTTACTTCAGAGTTTAGTTGATTTGAAGTTTGTGAGTAGGCAAATTCTCCAAGGTTAACAAAAACTAGTGATAGACAAAGGATGATGATGGTAGATATTTTGGGGATTAATTTCATTTGATTTTATTTATATTTCAAGTATATTATAGCATTTTTTTGTTTTTTTACCAAGCTATTTGCTAGCCTCTTTTATTCTATTAATGCTTTTATTTTTACCTAAAATTTCGGCTATCTCGAAAGGTCCAGGACTGTTTTTTCTAGCACACAGAGATACTCTCATTGGCCAAAGATATTCGCCAATTTTATATTCATTGGTTTTTAGATATTCAATAATTGTTGTTTCCAAGTGTTCTTTATTCCAGTCGTTTTCACTAATTTTTTCTAATACTACAATAAGCTTTTTAAGGTTTACTTGCGCATCATCTTTAGTTATTTTTTTCCAAGCAAGCATTTCTTTATCAAGCTCAAGTTTATCTAAAAAGAAGAATTCAGTCATCTCCCCTATTTCGGATAGTTTTTTCATTCTTTCTTTTTCTACTCTTACTACTTTGAGAAGAAAGTTTTTATCAAAATTCTTAATGTTGATATTTTTTTCTTCTAAATATGTTTTTAGATATGGTAAACAATTTTTAAGCAAGTCGTCGTCATTTAGGGCTTTGATGTAATGCGCGTTAAAAAAGTCCAATTTATCTTGATCAAAAACAGCTGGTGAGGTATTTATTTTTTTGTAGTCAAATATTTGAGTGACTTCATCTAAACTTAAGATCTCAACATTTTTGTCATTTTTTTTATCTTTGTCGTATGGAGACCAGCCAAGTAGAACATTAAAGTTAATGAGGGCTTGTCTTAGATACCCTTTATTTTTAAAGTCTTCCACTGTTACATCTCCTTGGCGTTTGCTTAATTTTCCTCCACCTTTGTTTAGTACAACTGGTAAATGAATAAATTTTGGTATTTCCCAGTTAAAAGCTTTGTATAATAAAACGTTTTTAGGAAAACTTGGTATCCATTCTTCTGCCCTGGTAACATGAGAGATTTCCATTAAATGATCATCTACTACTGAAGCAAATTGATACGTAGGAATGCCATTTGATTTGATTAGCACATGATCTTCAAGTTCAGCTGCTTTGAATATGATATCACCACGTAATTCATCATGAACTTTTATTTCTCCTTCAAGAGGCATTTTTTGTCTAATGGTATATTTTTCGCCTGCTTGAATTCGTTTTTCTACTTTTTCCCTACTTAAGCCCCTGCAAGCTCTGTCGTATCTAGGTGGTAATTTGTCTTTTTGTTGAGCTTCTCTTAATTCAGTTAAGCGTTCCGCTGAACAGAAACAGTGGTAAGCTTCACCTTTCTCTAATAATTTTTTGATATATTTGTCATAAATATCTTGTCTTTCGCTTTGAATATATGGGCCATAGTCTCCTCCAATTTCTGGGCCTTCATCATATTTAATACCAAGCCAATTCAAGATTTCGATTAATTTTTCAACTGAGCCCTTGACGTATCTTTTTTGGTCAGTATCCTCAATACGTAACAAAAAATCACCATCTTGACTCTTGGAAATCAAATAAGCGAAAAGAATAGTTCTCAGACTACCAATATGCAAGTATCCGGTTGGTGATGGAGCAAATCTAGTTCTAACTTTTTTCATATTTTTGTATTGTTTTGTGTAGTTTTTTAATGTATTTAATAAATGATTCTTGCCTAACTTCTTCTATAATTGTTTTGGCTTCATCTAATGTAAACCATTTCCATTCAATATATTCCCATTCCCTAATTTTTAAATCAGAATCATCGCCAGTGTATTTTGTTATAGCAAGTGATTGACTTTGACCTTTGTAGTTTCTGTATTGATGATTTTCTTTTTTGGGAAAAGTGTATTTATGTAAGTTTTTATAAGTGTCTAAAATTTTTATTTTTTTGGTTCCAAGTTCTTCTTGAATTTCTCTAATAGCGGCTGATTCAATCGAATCGCCATCTATTCCTCCCTGAGGAATTTGCCATGCCCCATTATCATTTCTTTTTATTAAAAGAATTTTATATTGTTTTGCTTCGTCAATTTTATATATCAGACAGGCGACATTTTTTCTGTATTGAAATTGGTTTATTAATAACCATTTTAAATATTCATATGGAAATAAAAAAATAGCATTAATAATTCTTTTGGTTCTTATTAATTTTTTATCGCCATAACTTTTAATATTTATTAAACGCCAGAGCCACTCTAAACCAATAAGTTTTAAAATTGCAGGACTTGGTTTGACTTTAGCACTGATATAATCAAAACTTCCTCCGACTCCAATAGCAAGTTTTACAAACGGCATTTTAGGTAGATTTTTGTAGATAAATTTTTCTTGGTAAGGGCTGCCAGTAGTAATAAAGATTATTTCAGGTTTAAAAACATTTATGTTTTGGTAATAAGCCAATGACCATTCTTTATCTATTGATTCGATAGCGAAATTTAGATCTGGATATTTTTTCTTGAGCGCCCAGTTAATATCATTTCCGCTTGAAAGTCCGTTTTTCAAGTTGAAAATAGCAACTTTCTTAGCTTCTGTTTCAGCGTATTTTAGTAGCCAAAGACAAATATCAGAGCCAGCCCAGCGGACAAGATTTTTCCCTTGAAGCCAAGAAGCAAACTTGATACCTATACCATCAGGAATAGACAAAGTAGCAGAATTTATAATATGGTGCAATTTTTCATCATGGTTTGCATTTAAGACTATTTCAGGATTTGGGGTTACGATATAAGACTGCTTTTCTCCTGCGAGTATGTCGATTATTTTATTTTGAAAAACTTTTTTATTTGCTCTGTCAAAAGAAATCCCTAAAACATTAATTTTATCAAAATATTCCATTTATTTATTTAATATTAGATAAAAATAGTAGTTCTTAAAAACTACTTTTATAATTTAATTATATATGAAAAACTTGTTTTTAGCAATATAATATGATAATTTAAAGTAAATAAAATTTTAGCTTATGCAAGAAGCAAAATATTATAAAAGTGATAATAAAAAAACAGTTACTTGTAAATTGTGTAATCATTATTGTGTTATCTCAAATAATGGAGTTGGTGTTTGCAAAAATCGTGTTAATAAAAACGGAAAGCTTTATAGTCTTAATTTTGGCAAGCCAATAGCTCAGAATATAGACCCCATAGAAAAGAAACCATTTTTTCATTTCTTACCAGGTTCTAGTACTTATTCTATCGGAGCCCTTGGTTGTAATTTTCTATGTGCTAATTGTCAGAACTATGATATTTCACAAGCTGAGGAATTAGAAAAAAAGAATGAAATACTTAACTATGTTACACCAATGAGAATACTTGAAGAGGCATTGGGAAATGGTTGTAAATCAATTAGCTATACTTACAGTGAGCCTACTATTTTTGCTGAATATGCACTTGAGATAATGAAGTTAGCTCATAAACATAAACTTAAAAATGTCTGGGTTTCCAATGGCTATATGTCTAAAGAGTTATTGAATGATATTATACCTTATTTAGATGCAATAAATATAGATTTAAAATCGTTTGATGAAAAATTTTATAAAAAAATATGTAATTCCAAACTAAAACCAGTCTTGGATAATATTCGTATTTTAAAAGAAGAACAAGTACATTTAGAATTAACAACTTTAATTATCCCTGATTATTCGGATAGCATTTCTGTTATTTCAGAAATTGCTGATTTTATTGCTACTGAGCTCGATGAAGATACACCATGGCACTTAAGTAAGTTTTCACCTGATATTTCTTGGAAAATGAAGAATTTGGAAGCTACCTCTGAGGATATCATATATGAAGCTTACGAGGTGGCTAAAGATGCTGGGGTTCGTTATGTTTATGTTGGCAATATACCTGGAGACCAAAAAGAAAATACTTATTGTTCTAAATGTGGCGAGCTAGCGATCCGTAGGTTTGGGTATCAAATAGAAAGATTGGATGTTAAAGGACATTGTTTTAATTGTGATCGGAGCTTGGATATTGTAGAATAAAACAAAAATCAAAAGTAAAAATCAAAAAACAGGCGCATAAGCGCCTTTTTATTATTTGTTTTGTGATATGTTTGCATGCATTACCGAAATATCTTGACACTAATAAGCGTATATACTATTATAAAATTAGCACTCCCCTATTGTGAGTGCTAAATATCATTTATTTTTAATTTAAAATTAACTATAATAACAGTATAAGTATATCCAGATATATATCAGGATATTTATACATAAAAATAATAAAACCATGTTTAATAAATTTACAAATAAATCACAAGAAGTGATCATAAACGCACAAGTAATAGCGCAAGATAATGGTCAACAGCAAATAGAGTCTTTACATATTTTGGCTGCACTATTAACTCAATCTGAGAGTTTGGTAAAACCAATTTTAGAGAAACTGGAAGTTGAACCAGAATATGTTGAAGATTTAGTTTTTGACAAAATTGAAGCTTTGCCAAAGACTGTAGCTACGGCTAATGCTGGTACTGTTCAGGGTACTGCTGAAGTAGCAATGGTACTTGAAAAGGCTAAAAAAGAAGCTGACCAGATGGGAGATGAATTTATTTCTACTGAACATATCTTCTTGTCGCTTATAAGTGTAAAGTCAGAAGCACAAAAGATTTTACTCGGACTAAAAATTGAGTACAATACAGTAATGAAGATTTTGTCAGAACTTAGGGGTTCACAAAAAGTCGACTCCCCTGACCCAGAAACAAAATATAAAGTCTTGGAAAAATATGCAACTAATTTAACTGATATGGCTAGAAAAAAGAAACTTGATCCAGTAATTGGCAGAGATGAAGAGATAAGACGTATTATGCAAGTTCTTTCTAGAAGAACCAAGAATAACCCTGTTTTAATAGGAGAAGCTGGAACTGGTAAAACTGCTATAATTGAAGGTTTGGCCCAGAGAATAATTTCTGGAGATGTTCCAGAGACCCTCAAAAACAAAGAACTTTTAAGTCTTGATCTAGGAGCTTTGGTTGCGGGAGCGAAATTTCGTGGTGAGTTTGAAGATCGACTAAAAGCAGTTCTAAAAGAAATTAAATCCCAAGAAGGTAAAATAATACTTTTTATTGATGAGCTTCATACTATCGTTGGAGCTGGAGCTTCGGAAGGTTCTATGGATGCTTCCAATATGCTTAAGCCGGCTTTGGCTCGTGGTGAACTTCGAAGTATTGGAGCTACCACAACCAAAGAATATCAAAAATATATTGAAAAAGACGCAGCTCTTGAGCGAAGATTTCAGCCAATTTTTGTTTCTGAACCAAGCATAGAAGATACAATCGCCATACTACGTGGCATCAAAGAAAAGTATGAAGTTCACCATGGTGTCAGAATAACTGATGATGCTTTGATTGCTTCGGCTAAATTATCTGCTAGATATATTAGTGATAGATTTTTGCCCGATAAAGCGGTTGATTTGATGGATGAAGCAACCTCTGGTCTTCGTATGGAGATTGATTCTATGCCGGAAGATATTGATAAATTAAAAAGAGATATTAAAAGATTAGAGATTGAAAAGGCAGGACTTAAAAAAGACAAAAAAGGAGCTTCAAAACTAAGAGGAATCAATAAAAAATTAACTGAACTCAAAGAAGAAGCTAATCAACTGGAGTTACACTGGAATAATGAAAAGAATATTATTGCTAAGATTAGTGAAACTAAAAAAGAAATAGATAAACTAAAAGCTGAAGCTGAGATAATTGAAAGAAAAGGTGATGATCTAACTCGAGTTGCTGAGATTCGTTATTCAATGATTCCTGAGTATGAGAAAAAAGTTCAGAAGTTTGAAGAAGAATTAAATAGTATTCAAAAGAAAGGTCAAAGAATCTTAAAAGAAGAGATAGATGAAGAAGATATTGCCAAAGTTGTTTCTCGTTGGACTGGTATACCAGTATCCAAAATGCTTGAGTCAGAGATTCAAAAATTAGCCAAAGCAGAAGTTGAACTGGAGAAACGTGTCAGAGGGCAAGAATCAGCTATCAAAGCAGTTGCCAATGCTATCAGACGTTCTCGAGCAGGAATTTCTGAAGAAAAAAAGCCAATTGGTTCATTCTTGTTTGTTGGTCCAACAGGAGTTGGCAAGACTGAATTAGCCAAAACTTTAGCTGAATTTATGTTTAATGACGAAGCATCTTTAATTAGATTAGATATGTCGGAATTTATGGAGAAGCACTCAGTGGCTAAAATTATTGGTTCCCCTCCTGGTTATATTGGACATGACGAAGGTGGTCAATTGACCGAACAAGTCAGACGAAGGCCTTATTCAGTGATATTGTTTGATGAGATTGAAAAAGCTCACCCAGAAGTTTTTAATATATTGTTGCAAATTCTTGATGATGGTAGATTATCTGATTCTAAGGGACGAGAAGTAAACTTTAAAAATACTATTATTATCATGACATCGAATCTTGGTAATGAGGTTATCAAGCATTATTCTATTGGTTTTTCTGACGGTTCTGATAAACAAAATGAAATCAAACATCGTGAAAATGAAATGAAAGAAAAAATCGAGAATATTTTAAAAGATCATTTTAAGTTAGAATTTTTGAATAGAATTGATGAAACAGTGATCTTTAAAAGCCTTGATAAGTTAGCTCTTTCTGAAATTGTTGATTTAGAACTTGCTAAAGTAGAAAAACGTTTGTTGGATAAAAATATTAAGATTAGAATTGCCGCTAAAGTTAAAAAACATTTAGCTGAAAAAGGCTTTGATATCACCTTTGGAGCTAGGCCACTTAAACGTATTATTCAGAACACAATTTTAGACGAATTGGCATTAGATATAATTGAAGGTAAAGTTAAGGAAGGTGATAACATAACTATTGATCTCGGAGTTAATCATAAATTGATGTTGAAAGTTAAGTAGAGATGCATATCATTCAGCAATAAAAAACAGGCCTTCAGGCCTGTTTTTGTATGTCTTCTTATTCTCAGTTATGGGTATCCAATAATCCAGAAAAACAAAAAAATTAACCGAAAAATCTTTTTTTGTTATACGATATATATTGTGTGATAACTGATATGTAATAAAATTTGTGATAAGATTTAAAATATTGTATAATTGTATAATGTAAATAATTAAAAGTTAATCCTTTCATGCTAAAAAAATATGAATAATAAACACAGATGGTTGATAGTATTTATCTTCATTATTTCGCTAACAATCGCAGTAAAAGCTGAAGCAGCTACATTTGACCCTGCTTATATTATTTCTGATGAAGAAATGACTAACGCAGATTCAATGACATTGGCTGATATTGAAGCCTTTTTAAAGTTAAAAGGAGGATATATTTCTAGGAATTATTTTTTGAGTTCAGATGGTGAACTTATGTCAGCTGCTCAAATCATATATAATGCAGCGCACAACTATGATTGTGAAGGAGTTGAACTTAGCGACAGTCCAAATAGAACTGAAAGAGTTAATAAATGTCGTTACGCTCCTGTTAATCCAAAATTATTGTTAGTTTTATTACAAAAAGAGCAAAGCTTAATCGAAGAAATGTCTCCGACAGAAAAACAGTTAGCTTGGGCAACTGGATATGCGGTTTGTGATAATTGTTCAATGTCTGACCCAAGTATTCAACGCTGGAAAGGTTTTGGTAGGCAGGTAAATTCCGCTAGTCTTCAGTTTTCTGATTACATGAGAAATCCACAAAATTATGGTTTTCAAGCAGGAAAAACTTACAGTATCACAAACACAGGTAGACCGGCTATGATTGTAACGATTCAAAATCAAGCTACTGCAGCACTTTATAATTATACACCACATGTTTATTGGGGAAACTATAATTTTTTCAAACTTTGGACGAAGTATTTCACAAGATCATATCCAAATAATTCACTGCTTCAAGTAAAAGGTGAAAATGGGGTTTGGTTAATAAAAGACGGAAAAAGAAGAGCTTTTATGACTCGTGGTGCTTTAACTAGTAGATATGATGTAAATAAAGTAATCCAAGTATCTAAGTCTGATTTGGAAATGTATGAAGAAGGATCTCCTATTAAATTTGCTCAGTACTCCTTGCTTCGTTCTCCTCGAGGAACAATATTTTTACTAGTAGATGATACTAGGAGAGGTTTTGCTTCACAAGAGGCTTTTAGAAAACTTGGCTTTAACCCAGAAGAGATAATTGATGCTAGTTGGGAAGATATTAATCTTTATGATGAAATAGAATCAATTACAGAAGATTCTATGTATCCAACCGGTGCCTTACTTCAAGATAAAGCTACTGGTGGAATATATTTTGTTAGAAATGGAACAAAGGCTCCTCTTTGGGATAGGGTTTTGCTCGAAACTAAATTTATGATGAACTCAATATTCCCTGTTGACTCTGAGAAGTTGGATAGCTTTAAAACAGTTGAACCAGCTATATTTGACGATGGTGAGTTGTTATCACCAACTAACTCCCCCGCTGTTTACGTGATTGATAACCATAAAAGAAGACCAATCGTTTCTGGAGAAGCTTTTGAGGATTTAGGTTATAAATGGGAGAATATTATTACTGTACCTGAAAATATTATAAATTTATATGAGGAAGGTGAGATTTTGGGCCTAAAATTTGAAGAGTCAGATATTGAAATAATCGATCCAATGGCTTCAACTACTATTGATATGTTGATTGCTTCTGGTTCAGAAAATATGTTGATTGCTTCAGGAACTGAGTATATACTTGACCAAGATGACTTAGAATTAGACAAAGAAACATTAGAAGAAGTTCAACAGATACTTTATCCATATTTTAAATTTACACAAGACTAATATGTCAATTGTATTTTCAGCCATACTACCCCATCCGCCTATATTAATACCTCAAATTGGTAAAGAAAATATTGGTCAATTGGAAAAGACTTTGCAGGCAATAGAAAAGTTGCGCAAGGATTTTATTGATAGTGGAGCGGAAACAATTATGATTATTTCTCCTCATGGAATAATTCAAAATGATGCCTTCACTATGAATCTATGTCCAGAATTTAAGTGTGACTTTGAAGATTTTGGTGATTTTTCCACTAAATGTACTTGGCCAGGTAATGTTGGTCTTTCTCATAAGTTAAGAGAGGCACTTGAGGTAACTGCCCCGCTACAGTTAATAAGTGAAGAGAATTTGGATTATGGAACTTCCGTTCCTTTGTGTGTACTAACTGAAGGCAAGCCAAATTTAAAACTTATACCTCTTTACTATTCTGGACTCAATAACGAAGCTCATTATAAATTTGGGCAAGTCATGAAAAAGGAGTTATTAAAAAGAAGAGAGCCTGTTGCGATTATTGCCTCAGGAGATCTTTCTCATCGTTTGGAGAAAAATGCTCCTGGCGGTTATTCGTCAAAAGGAAAAAAGTTTGATAATAGACTTATCAAACTTCTTCAAGAAAAAAATATCGAAAAAATAATAAATATGGATGAAGGATTGATTGTAGAAGCTGGTGAATGTGGACTTAAATCAATTCTTATTTTACTTGGTATACTGGATGACATAAACTACAACCCCAAGCTTCTATCATATGAAGCTCCGTTTGGAGTTGGTTACATGACAATGAATTTTAAGTTTTAGTCCGTGTCATTCACTACTTTAAAAAAGTATTTCCATTTTTCCCTGGAATGACACAGTTCTTTTGTGTCATTCAGACTATTAATAATGTGTTGCTTGGGGAAGTCTTTGCAAACCTTAAAAACAGAACTTCTTTTGTCATTAGGAACTCTAAGATCTTTTATGATGCGCAGAGCTAAATCTTGCCATTCGTATACTGGTGCTTTTTTAGACTTGATTTTGCTAGCAAAAATATCTTTTATATTGGAAAAATCTTTTTCTTCTTTCATACTTGATTATTTTATAATCTTTTGTTACTATTTTATCTTAGTTTAGAAATATGTCAAAAATTTACAATATTGTTACACATCCAGCAGAGTCTCTTCGGAAAAGATCAGAAGAGATTAATATTCAGGATATAAGAAATCCTGATTTTTTAGTATTGTTCAAGGATATGAAAAAAACTATGCTAAAGAAAGATGGAGTTGGTTTAGCAGCCCCTCAGATCGGTAAAAATATCAGATTGATAATTGTAAATACTTACGATGGACCAACAGCTATGATAAACCCAATAATCAATAAAAAGTCATGGGCAAAAGTCATAGGAGAAGAAGGGTGTATATCAGTACCTAATACATTTGGAGATGTAAGTAGACATAAGAAAATTATATATTCTTATATTGACGAAAAAGGAAGAAATAAAAAGCTGGAAGCGAAAGACATGGAAGCTAGCATTATCCAGCATGAGATTGACCATTTGGACGGAATTTTGTTTATTGATAAAGCAAAAAACATTAAGAAGGCTTAATTTTCTTCCACTGTTTTTTCCTTTTTCTTTGATGCATTGTTGAGAACTTGAACAATAAAGTAACCAATAAACATAATAAAAATTGCAATAAAGAATTCTTTGTTGATTTCAGGTAATACATTCCTTTCAGCAATTGTATAAACCTCCCCGTTAATGATTTTTTGATCAATGGCTTCTTTCAAGGGCCATATTTTTTTTATAGAGCCAATGATCAACCCAGTTAATATTGCTAAAGTGAGATTGTAGTTTTTATCAAAAAGTTTTGCTATTATTCTTGAGATAGTAATAACACCTATCAGGCACCCTGAGGCAAAGATCACTAGTATAATGATGTTTTCGCTTTGGAGTGGATTTTTGGCAGCATTTAAGATAAATTCATATTTCCCTATTAAGAGGAGAAGAAAAGATCCGCTAATTCCCGGAAGTATCATGGCAGTTATAGCAATAATGCCTGAAATAAAAATAAACCATAAATATTCGGGAGTGGTTGTTGGGATAATATTTACAATTATGAAACCAATAAATGAACCAATCAAAAGTCCGAGTCCACCAGATCCCCATATGTTTTTTATCTTTTCACCAATGATAAATATAGATGAAAGAATGAGACCGAAGAAAAGCGACCAAGTATAAATAGCCTGATTTTGCAAGAGAAATGAAATAAGATTGGCAAAAACAAATATTGAAAAAAGTATACCTGAAACTAGAGTAAGTAAAAATCTAAAGTGAGAGGTGCATAATGCCTCCTTGATTTGAAATTTTAGTAGTTGCAAGAAGAATTTTAAATTTATTGACTTAACAGCATTCATTAAATTTTTGTATATGCCAGTAATAAAAGCAACAGTGCCACCAGAAACCCCTGGAACCAAATCAGCCGCGCCCATTGCCATACCTTTGGCAAATAAAAGCAAGAACTCTAGCTTTGCTCTAGGTCCTGGTGAATAAAAATATGCTTCTTTCCAAGTAAGTTTATTCATGCTTTAATGTAATTATTATTAATTATATCTTAACACATTAAATTTAAAAATGACAAATAAAATAAAAACAATTTTTATTGGTACACCAAGGATTGCTGTTCCTAGCTTTGAAAAATTGGTTTTTAGTGATTATTTTGAAGTTTTGGCAGTTATAACCCAAAAGGACAAAAAAGTGGGCAGAAAGCAAGAAATAAGCCTTTCAGAAGTCAAAAAAAGGGCCCTTGAGCATAATATAGATGTTTTACAGCCAGAAAAGATAAAGGATATAAAAAATGATATTTTAAACCTTAAACCTGATATAGTAGTAGTAATGGCCTATGGTCAGATTATTCCCAAGGATATTTTAGATATTCCAAAATATGGATTTGTAAATATTCACACTTCCCTACTCCCAGAATATCGTGGTGCTTCTTGTATTCAGTCAGCAATTTTGAATCAAGATGAAGTAACAGGTGTTACCTTCATGCAAATGGATGAGGGTATGGATACAGGGCCAATTATTGCTCAAAAGGAATTGAGAATAAACAATAATGATTATGAAGAGCTGGTAATTAGATTGGCTGATTTAAGTGCTCAAAATATTGAAGAGGTTTTATGTCTCTATGTAAAAGGAGAATTGTTGCCAAAAAAGCAAAATGATAATCTGGCTACATACACCACAATAATAAAAAAGCAGGCTGGTAAAATAGATTTTAATATGAATTCAGAAAAAGTATTGGCAATGTATCGAGCTTACAAAAAATGGCCAGGAATTTATATTGAAAAAGCAAATAAAAATATTAAATTAATTGAACTTGGCAATGAGACGGACAAAGGGAAAAAGAAAGCCGGTGATCTGTATAAAAAAAATGAACAACTATTCTTAATGCTTAATGATACCGCAGTTGAGATTAAAAAAATTCAAGTTTCAGGTAAAAAAGTTATTGAAGCCAAGAATTTTATACAAGGTTATTCATATCTTCTATCATAAAGATGTTAAAGAAAAAAAGCACCCGCACATCATATGATGCGCGGGCGCTTTAATCCCCATGCTTTTGGCTCTTTAAAATGAGTTCAAGAGCCTCTTAAGATATTGATGTAAAATCAATATATACTTAAGTGTTTGCATTATACATTATTATATTTTTTTGTCAAGACCCCTACTTGTACATAAGCTGTTAAAAAGCTGTGGATACTGTATAAAAATTGTGTACACTTAGACAATAAGTAAATATACATTAAAAATATACATTTTAATATACATACGAGGAATAAAGTATTGATAAATAAAAAAAACTATGTTATGATAAATTTTGTTAAATTTGTAAAAAGAGTTTTTGAAAAAAAATAAAGATGGCCCCTTCGTCTAGTGGTTAGGACGCGAGGTTCTCATCCTTGAAACAGGGGTTCGATTCCCCTAGGGGTCACAAATAAAAATACCGGGTGAATACCTGGTGTTTTTATTTGTGATATTTAGGTAGGATAGATCACCTTGTGATTATGCTTGGGAATAGAAAAATCCAAATATATGAGACCAATTTCATAAAGTAAAAACTAGTTATTTTGAGGGTGTGAGGCTTCCGCCTCTTCGATTCCCCTAGGGGTCACAAATATGAATGGACTGCGGATGCTGTTTGTTTTTTTTGTGCAGTTAGTAAAATAAAAACAGCTACTTAGTAGCTGTTGTAAATTTTTATTTGTTTGAGTTCCATTCCACATCCTTTTTTGTGGGCTTAGCCAATTTGGACACTATCTGACTTTCAAGATATTCCCAGATAATAATACCTTTTATAGGTTTGTGGGTTTTGGATACGCTTTTTTGTTCTAGTGAGGTGATACTTTTAGTTTGAAGGTCTAGGTGAAAATTTTGAAAGAATAAATCATCTTCAAGAACAATTGATTCAATAATCAAAGATCTTTTATTATTTGGAATGATTTTTAGCACTTTCCCTTTGTTAGCAATAAATTCTAAAATGTACTTAATCAAGATATCAATGATGCTTGTTTCAGCGTGTATGTTTTTTAAGGTTATGCCAATAATTTCAGCTCTTTTTCTAGTAATATTTTTTGTTTCTATTTCAAATACAGTGTGATTTTTTTTATTAGCCATAATTCCTCCTTTTTTTAAATGATCGTTCTACAAATTTTAGAAAAAGATATCTATTTTGTCAATTGACTATTGATAATAATAATGATATTTTTATTATAATTTCGTAGTTCTTTATACTAATACAAATGGAAGTAGAAAAAGTGGAAAGTGATTACAGGTTTCATTTAAAAGATGCAATTTTGGGAATGCAGATGTTATTTGTTGCTTTTGGAGCCTTAGTTTTGGTGCCTTTGATAGTTGGCCTTAATTCAAGCGTGGCATTATTCACAGCTGGAATAGGTACTTTAATTTTTCAAGTATGCACTAAAGGAAAGGTGCCAATATTTTTGGCATCAAGTTTTGCATTTATCGCGCCAATGATATACGGTATTCAAAACTGGGGAATTCCAGCAACGATGTGCGGGTTAATGGCAGCAGGTTTTCTGTATATTATATTAAGCTTACTTATCATGTATTTTGGCGTAGGTTTTGTTCACAAAATTTTTCCACCAATAGTTACAGGTCCGGTACTTATGACTATTGGGCTGTTACTGGTTAGTGTGGGAGTTAATATGGCTATAGGAAAAACAGGAGACGGCGCAGCTGTCTTAGTACCCTACCCTACAGCTATAAGTGTTTCAATGATTACCTTGATTGTGGCTATTTTTGTGGCTGTGTCCAGAAATAAGTTTCTAAGCTTAATACCGATATTTTCTGCAATTATCGCGGGCTATATTGTTTCAGTATTTTTTGGTTTAATTGATTTTTCAAAAGTAGTTTCTGTTCCATGAATTCAAATTCCGGCCTTTACATTACCAGAGTTTAATTGGCAGGCAATTTTGTTTATTGCTCCAGTTGCTATTGCTCCAGCAATTGAGCATTTTGGTGATGTAATTGCAATAGGTTCAGTAACTAAAAAGGATTATCTTACTGACCCCGGAATAGACAAAACATTGCTTGGTGATGGGATTGCAACTATGGTAGCTTCTTTTCTTGGTGGGCCACCAAATACAACTTATTAAGAGGTCACAGGAGCAGTGGCTTTAACAAAAGCTGTTAATCCTGCAATTATGACCTGGGCAGCAATATGTGCAATACTTTTCGCTTTTGTTGGAAAATTGAACGCTGTTTTGGCGACAATCCCGGTTCCAGTTATGGGAGGCATAATGATTCTTTTATTCGGAATCATAGCATCGGTAGGAATAGGAAATATTGTTCGAGGCAAGGTAGATATGTCAAAACCAAGAAATATGGTAATAGCTGCTGTACCTCTTGGTTTCGGTATAGGTGGAATGATATTCCAGGCTGGAAGTTTTAAATTAGGAGGGATTGCCCTGGCAGGAATTTCAGCAGTAATTTTGAATTTAATTCTTCCAAACAATAAAGAGTAATTTAGGCAAAAACGGTGATTTTATATCACCGTTTTATATTTGACTTGACATATTATAATATTTATGATATTTTAAAAAATCGCTATTTAAAAAAAGGAGGAAAAAATGAACAAGCAAAGATCTACACTTATAACGGCTACTAATTTATCATCTTCTCAAATAAGAGGAATGAAATTTAGGGTGAAAAATTTTTTAAACAAGAAAGTTGGCACAATCAAGGCATTCGAGATTGAAAAGACTAACGAAAGTCTTAATCCTTTCTATAGTTTAAAACAAGCACTTCCAGGGAAGAGAGTTCGGGTCTGTATAATCGATGAAGGTATGAAAATCATCAGAGTAAAAGATGTTTTGAAGCCTGAAAGTACTAATGATGAAATATGTAGAATTATCAGTAACATGGATGTAATTACAGTCATTTCTCCAGAAACATTATTAGAATTTGTATAAAGAAGTAAACCCTCTATTTTAAAAAGAGGGTTTTATTTTGAGAATCTTGCCAAATTTTAAATATCGTGATAATATATTTTATATGAATAATTTAAACATCAAAAACACAGGAAACTTTTGGTTTTACTTTTACGGATTTAGACGTGAAGGTTAGTTTTTGTTGTATAAATTGATTCAAAATTAGAACTGACCTTCAAAGAGATGAAGGTCATTTTTTGTTGTTTTAAAATATCTTTTTATCAACAAAAGGAGGATAAACATGACTTTATTTGCAGGTAGAGCAGCCAATCAAAGCTTGTTGGGGATGAAAGAAGAAAGTGAAAAAATACAAGTCGCAAAAAATAAAGAAATGAAAATAATTAAAACTCAAGGTAGCGCTGATCTGGGTCCTGATATTAAAAAAAAGCAAAAAGAAGTGTTTATTGTTGATATTTAGAAATAAGGTGCCTATAAAAAATATAGGCACCTATTTAAAAAGTTAAAAAATTATATAGTCATTGTGATTGATTGAATTTTTCAAGAAATTAAACGAATGTCTTCAAATAGATATTGCTTCGTCACTTCTTTCCTCACAATGACTTTTAAATCACTATGAAGATTGGTATTTCGGGAAACAAAGGAAGTTTTTCTGAGGAAGCAGCTAATTATTACTGCCTAAAAAATAAACAAGAAAATTGTGAATTACAGTTTTTGATTGGCGTAGAAAACGCTTTACAAGCTTTAACAGATGGAAAAGTTGGAAAAGCAATTTTTCCTATTGAAAATTCGAATGGTGGAGCTGTTATTGAGGCTTTGTATGCAATGGCAAACCATATTTTTATAATTGAAGAAATATTTGAGATTGATGTTAAACATAATCTTCTAATAAAACCAGGAACAAATGCTGGTAATATTAAAAAAATCGTATCCCATCCTCAGGCTCTCAAACAATGTCGAATGTATCTAAAAAGAAAATGGGAAGAAGTTGAGCTTGAGGAATATTCTGATACTGCCTCAGCTGCTGAGGATTTGAGTACTGGAAAACTCAATCAGGATTGTGCAGTAATTGCTCCTAAAGTCTGCTCCCCTATCTATGGTCTGGAAATTCTAGAAGAAGATATTCAAGATTTAAAATTTAATTATACTTCGTTTATAAGCGCTACTAGTAAATCTTAATGATAATCTACAAAGCAAAGCAAACCTGAAAATATTAATATTGATGTTCTTTATCATTCCTGCGGAGGCAGGAATTAAGAAAAGTGCGGTAGATGGTAATGTTAATATTTGCAAAGTAATTTTGTTCAATTATAAATTTTAAATATAATTTCATAGTAGGTAGATTCCTGCCTCCGCAGGAATGAATAAAAAAATATATGAAAAATAAAAAAATATTAATAATAGGTTTTTGTAATTTTGGAAAATTGGCTACTAGTATATTGGCTAGAAATTTTGATGTTTCTGTTTTGTCCAGAACGGTAAACAATGAAGTTAAAAGACAAATAGAAAAATGTGGAGCCAAAATTGCTGATAATAATTCAGTAAAGCAAGCTGATGTTGTTGTTTTGTGTGCTCCAATTTCAAAAACTGAAGAAATTATCAAGAAAATTGCCCCAAAAATGAAGGCAGATTCCCTCTTATTTGATACTAGTTCAGTCAAGGTTTTGCCATGCAAGTGGCTAAAAGAAAATACCAGAGAAGATATCGAAATAGTAGGCACTCATCCAATGTTTGGTCCTACAACATCAAAATTTGATCTTGAAAAACAAAGCTGGCAACTTGACGGTTTGCAAATTGTTTTGTGCCCCCTAAGGACAAAAGAAGAAACTTTGGAAAAAATCCGAAGTTTTTTAAATTCCTTGAATTTGAAAATTATTGAAACAAGCCCAGAAGATCATGATAAGCAAAATGCCAAGACCCTGTCATTTGTTCATTATGTGGGCAGGTCTTTGCTTGCTTCAAATATTGGACATCAGGAAATATTTACCCCAGGGTACATTGATTTACTATCAATTCTTCCTCACACAACAAGCGATAATTGGCAGTTGTTTTATGATATGAACAACTACAATCCTTATTCAGCACCTCTAAGAGAGATATTTCGGGATGCGGGCTTGAAGATAGAGGAAAAAATTATCATGAATTCAAACAAAGAAGAACTAGAGAAGCAAAGAGAAATGATAGATTTGATAGATATGCGCATCATGAAATTACTTGAAAGTAGATTAGAACACACAAAGCAAATTGGTGAATATAAAAAGGCTAAAAATATTGATATAGTTGATAAAAAGCGTGAAGATGATATTATAAAAAATAAGCAAGAAAAGACAAGTCTTGATGATAAATTTATAAAAAAGTTATATAGACTTATTCTCGATGAGTCTTATAAGACACAAGAATAATAAAATTTATTGTTGCGAGCGAAATGAAGTGTAACGTGACAATCCTGTGAAGGCTATCACTAAAACAAATCATTAGTATTAATAAACACAAGATTCCCTTCCTCTCCGCTTCGCTCAGGCCGGGAATGACAAAAAGGAAATATGCTATCAGAAAATATTAAAAAACTAGAAGAGTCAGGTATTAGAAAGGTTTTTAAAATGGCTATGTCACTAGACAAGAAAAAGTCTATTAATCTTTCTATTGGTCAGCCTCATTTTGAGGTAAGCAAAGAATTGAAAGAATTGGCAACTGAAGCAATTAATGATGACTATAACTCCTACTTCCCTACCGAAGGATATTTGCCACTTAGAAAAAAGATTTGTAAAAAGCTAAAAGAGAAAAATAATATAGACGCTGATGAGGATGATGTAATTGTCACAGCTGGAGTTAGTGGAGCAATACACCTCTTGTTTAGTTCAATTATAAATGAAGGGGATGAAGTAATACTACCTGATCCATATTTTGTACTATACGAACAGATTATGAAGTTACTAGGAGCTAAAATTGTGTATCTTGATACTTATCCTGACTTTCGGATTAATCCTCAAAAACTCGAGTCATTAATTAGCAATAAAACAAAACTGTTAATTATAAATTCTCCTAACAATCCAACGGGAATAGTTTACTCAGAATCTGAATTAAAAGAAGTGGCTCAAGTTGCCAGTAAACACGGTTTACTTGTAATGTCTGATGAGATTTATGAAGATTTTGATTTTGATAAGAAGTTTTTTAGTATCGGAAGTATATATGATAATACAGTAACTTTAAATGGTTTTTCAAAAAACCTAGCAATTACAGGCTGGCGCCTTGGCTATGCTCATGGTCCCAAAGAGATAATTGAAGCTATGAATAAACTACAGATGTATACTTATGTTTGCGCACCTAGTTTTGCGCAACTTGCAGTTTCTCAACTGGATGAAATAAAGACGGGTTTTGACTATAGGAAAAATAGAGATTTAGTGCTTGAAAGACTAAAAGATAAATACGAATTCAATATTCCAGAGGGAGCTTTTTATGCCTATATAAAAATTCCAGAAGGAAAAAAAGATTTTCTTGATCAATTGTACAAAGAAAATGTACTGGTAATCCCTGGGGGTGTTTTTTCTCAAAAAACCGGCTATTTTCGACTATCATTTGCAGTTAATGAAATGGAGCTCAGAAGAGGATTGGAAGTTTTTAAAAAGTTAGTATAATAAAATCAAAGACCCTTGTAAAATAATACTAATGTAACAAAGTTTTGTAGATAAAAAGTAAATTTGACTTTATGATAAATATCTGTTAAATTGTACAAAACAAAAAATTAAATAAGGAGGAGTGTAAATGAGTGAAATGTATAATGTTGCATTACGCTATACTATAAAAGCGGGGGGGTATCATGGAATAATTACATGGACTTCATTTGAAAGTAAAGAGGATTTTGACAAGTTTTATACTGAGAAAATCAGAGAAAATCAGGAAGTTGTCGAAGAAGGAATTTCGGAGGAAAGATGTATGGATTTAACTGCTACAACTCCACTTGCCTGTCGTATAGCAGCAGCGCATGAGGAAGCAAACTCTTCAGGTGGTGAAATTAGCAAGTTTATTCTTGAGGCCGAGATGCAAAAAGCCGTGTTTGCACACACACAAGATAGAAAACGTCTTGGGATTAAATAGTTTATTTTCTTAGCTGGCAAAACATATTTGTCAGCTATTTTTTTAGCCATTTAACAATATAGTAGTCGAATAATTTAAAATATTGACATTTCTTTTGTTTTAGTCTATACTAAACATTGAAAGTGCCAAATGCGAAGTGCTTTGGTATGTAGTAATATGTGAAGATATAAGTCGGATCTTTAGTATTTCTACCGATTAAAAATTTATCTTTACATTTAAATGCAAGGAACAATCAAAAAATTGACTGACAAAAATTTTGGTTTCATTTCTACTTCTGAATCTGACAAAGATGTATTCTTTCACGCTTCTGAGTTAACTGATGTTAGCTTTGATCAATTAAGTGAAGGCGATGCAGTAGAATTCGAGCTATCTGACACACCAAAAGGAACTGCAGCAACACAAATCAAAAAAGCGTAAATACTTTTTAGATAATAAAAACCCTGGTTTTAAAAATCAGGGTTTTTTGTTTGACATCATTTTATTATATTCCAGGGCAGGATCTCTTGTCTTTCCGTTCTTGCCTGCCGTTAGGCAGGCGGTAAGCGAGCTTCGTGATATATAATACCCTTTGGGTCCACTTTGTCATGTCGAACGAAGTGAGACATCTATAATGGGTCAAAAAAACATATTTTGCTTTATTTTTTTAAAAACGTATTACAGATCTCTCCTTTCAGTCGAGATGACAAAAATAGCGCTTTAGTTTAAAACTGCATTTTAGCTAATATTTATAATTACCTAATATATTTATGCACCACCGTAATTATATGTAACCGATTTAATTTGACATTAAAAAGTTAATATACTAGTATAAATAATCGATCTTAAAAATATAAATGGAGGAAAAATGAATAATTTCAGTTATGCAGTTATTTCCGGTCTATGTTTTGGTCTCTGGCCACTTTTTGTGAACAAAAGTCTTTTGAGTGGATTTGTATCTGCATTTTTCATATGTCTAGTGAGTATAATAATATTTTTTCCAATGGCTTGGTCAAGTTTAGGCGAAATAAGAAATGCAAATATTTCCATGGTTCTTGTAGGGTCTGTGTTAAGTGCAATCGGTATAGTTTTTTTGACTCTTATGTTAGCAAATACAAAGGACAAAGAAGTAAGCATTATATTCATAATTATGATTTGCTTTCAGATTGCTGTACCAGCTATATACCATATATACCTTGAAGGCGGGATTAGCTTGAATAAAGTAATCGGATTTATAGGACTGATAGTGACAGTTGTATTTTTGCAAAAATAAACAACGGAGAAGAAATGGTTGAATTAATAAGCTCAGGAAATACTACGGTGATAACTGGTGACTATGGGGCCAGAAAGAAAAGGGAGAGAGGAATGGATAGTATAAATAGAACAGGAATTAGTATTGATGGTCTAACAGAAGATGAGGTGAGGCGTCAACAAGAAAAGTATAAGGAAAATTTAAGAAAGGAAAAAGAAAAATACAGAAAAATTGCTGTAGGAATTTTTGAGGTCTTTGATCTTCTACGAACTCCTAGATCTGGCTGGAGACGCGTAGGTGTGCCACTCGCTATGATTGAAAATGTGGCTGAGCATGACTCTTTAACTGTTAAAATTGGAATAATAATTGCAATTTTGGAAGGAGAAGATCCAGGTTTGACCGCATGTTCACTTGCGTTTCATGATTCGGGCGAATCAAGAACTGGAGATCCTGATAAGATGTTCAAGCGATATTTCCCAAACAAAAAAGAAGCTGAAAAATTAGCTTTTTCTGATTTTACAGATTTTTTCCCTGGAGAAGTGAAAGAAAAATTATTAAGTTACTTTAATAGATTTGAAGAGCAAAAAGAAATAATTGATAAAATCGGAAAAGACGCTGATTTGCTTCAAATGATATTCCAAGCAAGATATTTGGAAAGCATAGGATTTAAATTTGCTAAGTTATGGTATGAGAATTCTATACCGTTACTACACACTAAATCAGCCAAGAAGATTGCTGATGTTGCAATAAAGATAGATTTCTGGCAATGGTGTCTGGAAAAATAGCAAAATCAATAAAACCCGTCGAAATGAGACGGGTTTTTATTTTGGTACTACGTATCGATACGTAGTACCAAAATCTTAAAGATATGTTTTCTATATTAAGTTATTTTTTGAATATCTTTTCAACCCGCTTGAGCATTTTTTCTTTTTCTTTGTCGCTTCGATGCCTCATTCCTGAAAAAGCGCAATGTTTTTGATTTTGAGTCCACAAAATTTAAATAAAGCAATTCCCCAAATTACATAATATGGCATACCCAGAAAAAAATACATAATTTTAGGGCCATCTAATGATAGGAATACACTCGCACGCTTCCCTTTTAGAAGTCCCTCGGGTAGCTTATTGGAATACTATTTGCAAAACCTGATGTAAAAACCTGGTCAATGAAGTTTTTTAGAATTGCCGGCATGATATACCACCACATAGGGTGGATAAAAACTATTTTATCTGCCCAGGAAATCTTGTCTTGATATTTTTTTCTTAGCTTTAGCGGTTCAAGCTTTCTAATATCCTCAAATTCCAAGAACGGTAATTGTTCTTGCTCCTGGTACAAATCTATCAATTTAAGCTCAAATCCCCTGTTTTGAGTGATTTTACGGCATTTTTTGGCTATTCTGTGAGAAAAGCTATATTTTGATGGATGTGCTAGTATGATTAATTTTTTTTATTTATGTTTTTATGATATAATAGTATTAACAATAAATCAATTTGATCTTTTCTAAAAAAACCAAGGAGGTGATCTGATATGTGTAAATTTGGTCCAATAGCGGAGTTTAATGAAACAGTTAAAAGAAATAGACCGGAAACTCTTATTATGGCAGAAATATATCCCTGCCATATTATCAAAACAGACAAGATTTCCGGTGAAAGTAAAAAAGTGCTGGATGTTTTTAAGTATCGTATTCTAGCATTTGGTGAAGGTATTACCGAAGAATTAAAAGCTGAATATCCTATGGCTTTTATCGGTAATATCTATGAGGTTATTTCTGAAGTACGTCGCCGAAAAAAAGAAAATGGCATAGAGAAACCAGCTGCTTACGACGAGGCAGAATCTGCTGCATTTCAAAAAATACTTGTATCTGCCAGAAATGCAGAAACAAAATTTAAGAATGCAGTTTAATAATAGGCGCTGTGCTTGCACAGCGCCTAGTTTTTTATGAAAAAAGAAAAAGTTACAATATATTTTTGTGGTAATCCTCTTATGAAAGAGGATTCCTTACCTTTTGAATTAGTACCAATGCTTGAAAAGCATTTTCAGGAAAAAATTAAATTTGTACATCATGACCCCAATGACAATCTACCAGTTTTAAATAGAATTTTTATTTTAGATGTAGTGATAAATACAATCGATGTTATAACAATAGAAAATGAAAAGCAACTAGAGACAGAAAGTATATATTCAGCTCACGACTGGGATTTGGCTTTTAATTTAAAATTGTTGTTAAAAATGAATAAACTCAAATCTTTTTTTATTATTGGAATTCCTCCAAGTGGAGATGTGGATAAAATAAAAAAAGATGTTATTGCTATTATTGATAAAAATGTTTTAACTATTTAATGTCGCTATAGATTTTTTAAGTCCATGCCTTTACACATCAAGAAGTTGGGGCAAACAGGAATGACAAATAAAAAAAACGGCTTGCGCCGTTTTTTTATGTGATATATTTAAGTATTATGTAATTTATTTTACATCCCAGTTTACACGCAAAAAGTGTGAGGCACACGACATACAAGGATCATAAGCTCTGATTATCTTTTCTGCTTCTTTTTTAATTACTTCTTCCCCATCGTTTAACTTTTCGTGAACCATCTGCCTTAGATCTTCTCTCAGATTTATTAGATTTTGAGCAGTAGGTATAACAAGATTTGTGTATCTAACCTTCCCTTCATCAATACCTAGCCAGTAATACAATGAACCTCGTGGGGCTTCAATTACCCCAACCCCTTCACCAGTAAGAGTTTCTGGTTTGACTGGTTCTTCTTTTTTGAATTCGAAGTTCTGTAATAACTCAATTGAATGATCAACTGAATGAAGTGTTTCAAGGGCTTGGGCAAGATTATTGTGGTAAATGTTTATTGAAGGAAATACATCAAGATATTTTTTGGCATCTTTTTTGGTGTTAGCGTGCATAGCTTCTTTATTTAAGTTTAAGCGAGGAAGTGAACCAACCATGTATTCGTGCCCTTCAAATTTAAAACCTTTTGCTTGAGAATAAGGAATTACAACATCATGAAGATGGTCCCAAAAATCAGCTTCTGCCACTTCAGCGCCACTAGAAGAAACTATATTCCCTTCCAGATATGAAAAATCTTCAGTCTTAATAGCAACAAAATCTGTTTTCCTTTCTAATTTCCAGTCACATTCATAATAAATATCGCAGAGTTTTAAAACCATTTCTCTGATGCTTTTTAGTTCTTCTATCATTGCTGGAATTTTTTCCATATCAGGTACGGCTGAAAATCCACCAACTTGTTCATAAATAGCATGAACAGATCGACCAGCAATTAATTTTGATAAATTATTACCAGCTGCTTTTATATGAAGAGAGTCATTAATCAAATCCTTGTGCGATTCAGCTAGATCAAGAGCTGAATCAACTCCGAATAAGTCAGGGAGAGAAAAGAAATATAGGTGTAGGGCATGATCTCTAATCATGAGAGAGTGCATAGTTAGTTTTCTCATGCGCATTGTCTGCTCAGTAGGTTTGATGTTCAGAGTTTTTTCAACAGCCTCAATACAAGCTGTCATGTGAGCAATAGAGCAAGTACCACAGATACGAGAAGTAAGTTGTGGTACAGAGTTCCAATCAGCGCCTTTAACTGCTTGATTGAAAAAACGCATATTTTCCATAACTCGAAGATCCACATCTACAACTTCTCCATCCCTGATCTTAATATCAAGATCAGCATGACCTTCGATTTTTGATATTTTATTTATTGATATGTCTAAATCATGTGAATGCATAATAGTAAATTTAGTTTATAAGTATTTTTCAAATGTTTCTATAAATGTTTTTTCATCTATTGGGCAACCCATTACTTCATCATCTATTTTAACTGCTTCTTTTACGGCTAATGTTTTTGGCAGATAGTGGTATTTTTCAAGGTGGTCTTTTATTTCATTAGTTTGCTCTTCGTTGAAGTTGTTTCTTTGACCTGATGGTTGTGAGGTTATAGCACAAGATCCCATTGCAATTAAAATATCAGTTTTTTCGCGGATTTCTTTTATTTCTTTGAGTTCTTTTTCAGTGGATATTACGCCCTCGACCAAGGCAACATCCAAATGATCAAATTCGCTTTTATCACGAACTGATAAAAAATACCTTAGGTCTACTTTCTCAAGCCAAGGTACTAACTTTTCATTGAAGATTTCTATTAGATATATAGAACAGCCTTCATCGCATGAAAAGCTGAATATACCTATTTGTTTTTTTTCTGCCATAGATTTATATTATTTATTATTTAATTTTATTATAGCATTTTTTCCTTTATTTTAAAACTAATTCGGATTTTTGACACAACGAAATCCTGTGGCATTACTTGTTTCAGTCGGTGTTGATACAATGTAATGAGTGTATTGCCCAGCCTCTTCTTTGTTGTTATAGTATCCTCCCCTAGCAATAGTTCTGGTTTTGGTATTTTTTATCCAAACGTAATCATTTTTGTACATCTCATCTGGTGTATTACTAGTTTCGGACGGAAAAGCATCATCTGGATTTATACCATTTACATAACCAGCTTCAGGAAGTTCTCTATAGGCAAATTCACCTTCTTCAACTGAACCGTCAACCCATTGCCATACATTACCAACCATATCATACGCACCTGAAAAAGAATAACAATTTTTTCCTGAACCAGTAAATCCTGGTTGATTGAGCCAGTTTTCAGAAACCTGACAATCGTTTTCTCCCCAACCATTATCTAAGTCAGGGGTTCCCAAGGCAGCAACAGACCATTCTTTATTGGAAGGCAGTCTTTTTCCTTCTTTAACGCAAGCATAGTAAGCCTGGTTTTGAGAGATATTTGCCCAGGGGATATTTTCTTCTTTTGATATAGCATGACAATTAGGATTGTCTATGTTGGCAGTGCTTTCTGAAAGATTTGTTGGGTTGCTAAAAGGACAGTTGGTGCTTGCAGATACTTCGTATTTATCTATACAAAAATCACCCCAAGAAGCTTGAACAAAAACCATGTCACTCGGGCATTTTGAGTTTGATTCTCCAAGAATAATACGACCAATAAGCGACTCTGAAATATCATCTCTGTGATCTACCGCATCGATACTAGCAGTAGCAAGCAAGACAACGATAATGGAAGTTATGAAGTATTTTATTGATTTTAAAAAAAAATTTTTCATTGAAGTAAAATATACTTTATTATACCATTTTTTAATGCAAACAAAAACCCCTTTTTGAAAAAGAGGTTTTTTGGTGACTATGTATTTTTATTGAGTTATTTTACTAAAATTAAGAGTGATTCCTCTATCAAGATAAATAAGCGATAATTTAGTTTCGGAAACCTCTAGGATTTTGTATCTTACTTCACTATCACTATCTTCAACTATTAAAAAAGAGTCATTTTCAGATTTTTCTATTGTATATTTTGCACTAGCAATAATTTCACCTTGGCTGTAGTCAGTTTTCAGATCATTTTTAAATTGTATACTATAAGTTTCATCATCATCTGAGACCCATTCCCCTTTTATGGCTTCAGCTTTTGTTCCAAAGGGAATGAATTTAATCGTGTTAGAAATTTTGTCAAATTTATTAAACCAGTCTTGAGCAAAATCACTGCCTTTGTTTTCGACCAATTGAGTGTAAAACTCTGCTTGCTTATCAAAATTCCAGATTGATTCATCACCACAATTCATATTGTCAATTTGAAAATATTCTAGATTTTCTTTTATAATTTGGCCAGGATCAGCTTTTAAAGTAATTAGTATTTGATAGTCGTTATTAAAGAAGTACAATGATCTTTCAAAAAGCACACTACAAACATCGAAACGTGATAAAACCATGAATTCTTGAGCATAAGTATCATCTATTTCGCGAACTTTTTTACTTTCCTTTAATGGAAAATCAACACTGTTACCATACTCCCCTGTTGGTAGTAATAACATATTGGTTCTAGCAGTATCTTGGTCAAATCCCATTGGCCCATTTAGATTGTCTATTTTTGTAGACTCAACGTGAAGAGATATTGGCCACTCGTTCATGGAATTCATCCCTACATCAAGTGGATATTTAAGAGTGATGCCAACTTTTTCATCTTCATAAACTGGCCACATATCTGTTTCGTTTTCAATTGCCTTTGCTCTGCCAGAATAATTAAATTCTTCTTCCTCTTGTGAAATTTGAGATTTATTTTCTTGGTTGTCGATGTTGTTGCTCAAGCAAGCACTCAAAGAAAACATTACTAGTAATAAGTAAATAAGGTTTTTGTAGATTTTCATATTTGTATTATTAATAATAAATTCATTATAGCAAAATAAAATAAAATAAAAAAACCGTTATAATATTCTAACGGTTTTATAATTGGGTTTACTTGCTAGCTTGAGCCAGGTAGTAATTCATTCTTTCTATGTAGCATTCAATTTTTGCTTTGTTCTTGTCTTTTTGCAGAATAGAGTCAAAAAATTTTCCATTTAAAATCCATACACCACTGTCAATTTTTATTTTTTGATGTATTTTTCCACTTTGAGCATCTACAACAATTTGGAAAGTAGAAACTAAGGGATTTGTTGACCTAAGAGTAATATTAAATACATTCTCTCTTCTCTGTATATTCAAAATGCCATCACTTACTTTTACTATCCCACCCTTTTCTCTAATTGAGTTAATTTTGGCAATATTACACATATTCTCCCTCATTTGTTTTTTTATATAAATGAACATTTAACTAAAATATTAGTATATTTTAGTTTATATGTCAAATAAGTATCCTTGACAATGTAAAAAAATAGTATTATTATATTTATATAAAAGCCGCCCAATTTGGTGGTTTTTCATTTAGAGAATTTTCGGAGATCGTCTAATGGTAGGACTCCAGGTTTTGGTCCTGGCTATCGGGGTTCGAATCCCTGTCTCCGAGCCAAGAAAGACGAAGCGATGCGAGAGCATCGCTTTTGTTGTAATCTAAGTGAGAATTCATCGGTTCTAACCTATCTAATTTAGCATTGAAAGTTTTTGCGTTCTCATAAATCGGCATATACCATTTATAAAGTGAGATTAGCACTTTTTTGTCTTTTATTTCTCGGTTCGAACCTAGATCAATGAGTATCTCTCTTTTGACTGAATTATCGCTTTTAAGGAACTTCTTTTTAGCATGAGTGGCAAAAACAAACTTTTCTTTGGTCAGTTCAATCAAATCTTCTTCATTGTTTCTCTTTTCTTTTTTCTTAGTTAAATTTTCGAGTTCATTTTTCAGATTCATTTTCTCTTTCAAATATTCTTCATCATCCAATAAGTTTTTAGCCCTCATCATAGTTAGGTTAGAAATCTCACTTTCTATTTCCTTTGCTCTGTCATTCTGATTAGCCTCAATTTGCTTTTCCTCTCGCTTCTCAGAGCCTTTCTGGGTGTCTAGATGTTCCAATGCCCAATCAAGAAATTTGGGATGAATTTCCAGTCTTTTGAGTTTTTCAAACACTTCTGTTTTTATCTCATTTTCTTCAACAGAACCTTGTTTGCAATTAGCTTCTTTACTTTTGTGAGTACAATGGTAATAGTCATAACCCTTTACTTTATTTTTACTTTTAATATACTTAGTTTTATGTTCAGCAGTTATTGAACAACCGCAATCAGCACACTTAAACATTCCTGAATAAGTAAAGTCATGTTTTTGTGGCTTTCTTTTACATCCTCTTTGTCCTAACAATTCCTGAATTCTGTTAAACTCATCAATCGTTATTATTTGTTTATGTCTTCCTTTACTTTCTTTTCCACTATAAACAATAATCCCGGCATAAAACGGGTTACCTAGCATTTTATACCAGACACTTCTTGATAATTTACCACCGCCAGATTTCTTCTTTTTCCTAGTGCGATAATTCCAATCTTCATTCAATATATTTAAAACCTCTTGAGCTGTATAGGCTCCACTTAAAAACAAATCAAATGCTTTTCTCAGTAGCACAGTTCTTTTTTTGTCCGTGATAATAGCCCTTTGTCCTTTTTCCAGTCTCATATCATTCAGGTACCCCTCAGGAGCAACACCAGGCAACCAACCCAAAGACACTTTCTTCTCCAAACCTCTTTTTACATCTTTACCTAGTTTTGATGAGAAATACTGAGATTGAGAAAGTGCCAACTGCAACATCATTATTCCCTCAGGACTATTATCAAAATTATATGAGCCGAATTTGAGATCATGGATTATTCCAGTTCGTACCAAGTAGGTAATAGTTGAAGCATCTATTTCGTTTCTCGATAACCTGTCTGGATGCCAAGCAATTATTCCCTGTGCTTCACCAAGTTTTATTCGTCTAATCATGTCCTCAAACACAGGACGATTATACGGCTTAAAAGCAGAATACTTTTCTTCTAAAATTTCAACAATATCAAAACCAGGACAGGTTTTTTTAACACTATCTTTTTGTGAGTCAATCGAAAGAGCCTGTCTTTCTTCTCCTTCTGTTGATTTTCTCACATAAGCGAAATATTTAGTTTTGTTTTCTTGGTTTACCATATTGTCATGTTTTAGATAATCAAAAAGGGACGGTCGTGGAGACCCAACTAAACAATACCAAAAGTAATATTTGTCGGCACAAACCGCCCCTTCCTGGGGACAAATAAAATAAAAACTTCTGGTATTCAATTGTATAGTTAGGTCTCAATTTCATATTATCATAAATAATAGTTTTTACAAATTACTATATTTCTCAAAATCTTTTTTACTCATTGGCTCATAAGTCAGTTTTACAATCGAAACCAAGGCAGTCGCTTGTTTAAGTGCTTCTGCTTCACTTATTTCTTCATTAAACTCTTGTCGGTAGAGTTCAATGAATGATTTCAGTTGTGCCCTGGTAAATTGCATTATTATTTTGTTTATCAGATTATATGTATATCTTATAGATTGTAACGAGAGCAAAATTGACAAACTAGCTTAGCTTAAAATCTCAACTTCATATATATGTTTATTGGCTAATCCTCATTTCACTCGCGAGCAGATGTTACCCTGTAGATCAAGCCAAATAGATGTTTTGATCATCTCTAGTTTTTACTCTCAAATAACTTTTTCGTTAGATGTGTGGTTATAATCAAGTTAAGATATGTAAAGTACTTTTTTATTCTTTTTCCTGTTTTTACCGCTTTTACTCCGGTTCCGTTTTTTCGGCTCCGGTGCTGTCGCATCCGGAGGCCGAAAAAACGAAATCCTCGTGAGTAAAATAGTTAATAAAAAGAAATGAAAAAAGAATACAAAAAAACTGCTTTCAATTATATGAAAACAGTCTTGAGGTACTTTGATATAAATTTTACCTCAAAAATAAAAAAGCCCCTTTTTGATTGACCAAAAACAATCAATTTACCTCAAAATCAATCTAATCCTTTCAAGCTATCCCCAAGAAAAACTACGGACAGGTTTTTCATGGGGATAGCTTGGGATTATATGTATTTCTTATTGATACTTACTTTACCAGTTCGACCAGTATTGAATATGAGGAAATCACTTATATTATCTTTTGTTTGTTTTTCAATCTTGGATTGGATGTCTTTGCAGGCTGTGTGATATTTTTGCCAATTATTATTTCTGTTCTTGTAATCAATTTCATTAAATTCATTTTCAGCTATTTCAGAATAAAAGAAATCATCTGTTAAATTGTCTTTGTTGGTGATAAAAATGTATTTCAGTATTTTATAGGCATTAGTTATTTTGTCTTGCTTGTTGATAGTTATTTTTTCGCCTTTCAAATAAAGCAAGCCTCGTTTTTCATCAAACGAGGTTTTTTCATCTTCCTTATCATCAATGAATTTATTCTCGCTGATTTTTTCAAAAAAGCCACTGTTAACAATCTGCATAGTAAAATCAAGTAAGTCTTCTGAATATGGTTTTGAGTAGCAAGCACAAATATCTTCATATAACTTTCTGTCTTTCATCTTGCATTCTTTCAGTATTTTCATTTTGTCGTGGATTTTCTCTAGATTTTCCATATACATCCAAAATTGCTTGGAGTACATGGTCTTTTTATCAATTTCTAAAAACTCCTCAATACCTACTTCATCAGGATGAATAAAGGTGCCCATAGCTTCTGATTCTTTATATATTTTCCTTAGTAGTTCTTTGGCTAGTGGCTCAGTGCTTAAATACCGGAAATACTTATATATCACAACTAACTTATCAAAAATACTCTTTTCCATTAAAAAAAGTCGGCGAAAATCCGACAATTTATCCTTGAATTTTTGAGGTGATATTGGCATATGTTTTTTTTGTTTTTTATTCTATTAATTATACATTATTGGGATGAGAAGATAAAGAATTGTAATTTATTGTTTAATATTAGTATAATACATAAAAAACAGTTGACATATCATTAAAAATGTGATATATTAATGTATTATCTTTGATAATGTTATTAAGCGGTCATTTAAAGTTTTAGTAAAACATAATAATTCTAAAATGGGAGGTGTTAAATGTTTATCGTTACTTCTTTGGTTAGTGCGATTTTGATGGTTGTCGGGGCAATTACCTCATTATCCAATATTTTTGGAGATGGTGCAGTCAACTTGCCACTTGTTGTTTTCGGCGGTGTTTTATTTGCTGTTGCATTATGTACCCTGTGGCTAAGTGTAGTTCAGGTCATAAAGAACTACTTCGTAGAGCTTCACACCTACGTAAAGCGCGAAGAAGCAGAAATTGGCGTTCTGGAAAAACAGTATGAAGACCTGGAAAAGAAGCTTGAAGTATTGGTGGAAAAATATTTTTCACATGAAACCGGTTTACTCGATGCTGTCAAGGAAAGGAGTGCTGAAAAGTTATCGGCACTATTTGAAAATTACCCTGAGCTGAAAGCTATGGGTGGTACAAAAGAGTTAATTGATAAAATTGTCAGATTGCGAATGAATATTTCAAACGCTCAAATATCATTTAACCGATCAGCCCGTGCGTACAACGAATACGCTCAAAAATCTCCATACAACAAATATGTTCCCGAGGAAATGGACAAAAAGATTAATTACATTGATCTTAAAGAATAACCCAAACCCTACGAACAAAATCTACAAAGGCACTTGCGTCTATCGCTGGTGCCTTTCTTCTTTTTTTAGTTGCTTTTTTATAAGAAAGTAGTAGTATTTAAGTATAGATATAATTATATGACAAAAAAAGAAAAATTTGATATAAATTCTTTGATTGAAAATAGTGGTCATGATTTTCATGATAAAGTGATTAGCCTTTTTTCTGAACATGATTGGCAGACACTTCCAAGTCAATACTATGTCGATATAATAACTAAAAAAAGAAGGGAAATTGATATTATCGCATCAAAGGAATTTACGGCAAGTGATATTTTTCAGGAATCTTCAAAAAAATTAAAAATCAATCTATATATTGATGTTAAGCATATACCGAATCATAATGTCTTTTGGTTTGAGGAAAAGGATATTGAAAAAGCCGAAAAATTGGCTATGGATAATTTTATCTTAAGAAGAGAAAGAAACATTTTCTTAAAAAACACATCTGTAATCCCAAACATCATTCATCACTACATTCAAGACAATAAGGCTAGTAGGAAATGGTCTTTTGAAAAGAAAAAAGGATATAAGGATGATATATTTTTTAGTGCACAGGAGCAGGTTCTTCATTCATTACTTCACTATAGTAAAAACTCCAGTTATAACGAAATTCATTACCCAGTTATAATTATAAATTCATTTGATAAAATATTTATAAGAGACAACGGAGAAGCTATACCAGCTAAAAATAATTTTCAAATACAAATTGATTATTCTCATGGTGCGGACAAAATTAAAAAAAGTGATTATTTTTTAATTGATATAATTGCTTTTGAATTTTTATCCAACTTTATAGAGCAAATAGAAAGTAATGATATAAAGATATTACTAGATCATCTTAGATTTAATTTGAGAACAAATAAGCCTAAACAATACAAACCAAGAAGCTTCAGGTGATTATTGATTTCTTATTTTAGTTCTGACTTCGTCCACGACCCCGAGCAACTTTAAAAGCACCCTATTTGGGTGTTTTTAAATTTGTTTGGA
This sequence comes from Candidatus Parcubacteria bacterium, assembly GCA_002869165.1. Classification (GTDB taxonomy): domain Bacteria; phylum Patescibacteriota; class Patescibacteriia; order Patescibacteriales; family UBA12075; genus BM705. Next base: position 392,846 of record PKTK01000001.1, read on the forward strand.
AGCAGGCTTTAGAACCCTTACTAACACACATATTAAAAAAATTAAATTATAAAATTTTTAGCTTAATTATTAATAACAGCATCTTTGTTGGTGAGAATTCCTGTCTCTGCTTCCATCAAGAAAACGATGTAAGAAAATCGTTTTTGTTGTAATATAAGTGAGAATTAATTTGTCTAAAAATATATTTAAAAATTCTTGGAATATATTTTTTAATATTAATTTTTTTTATTTATTTTATCTTAAAATATGCTATAATAAATGTAATTAACTATTTTTAAAATAAATGAAATTCAACATTCTCACGAAAATTACTTTATTAATACTGCTCTTAAGTTTTGTCCCTTTGTCAATTTTAAGTTTTTTGTTGCTTAATAATCTTAGTAGCATGGAAAAAACTGCACTTGAAAAAGTTGAATACATGAAAAATGTTGCGGTAGAAGATAGTTTTAATTCATTAGACAATTTAGGAGCTGAAATGATAAAAAATCAAGCGATTTTAACAAAAACATTACTTGATAATTATATCGAGAATCGTCCTGAAATTACCTTAGACGAATTAGTGACGAGTAAAGAATTTCAAACATTGGGAGTACAGTCTGTAGGAAAAAAAGGTTATACCGTGATTGTTCAAATTGATATTCAAAGAATGCTAGCACATCCAAATAAAGAGTTTCTTGGATTAGCTATGCTAGATTCATTGAGATCTAATCCAAAAATGGATGATTGGTGGCGAGTTGTTGAAGTAACATTTAATGATCATTCAAAAGATACTTCTGGTTATTATAAGTGGCCAGAAGAAGATGGTAGTTATAGTGATAAATATTTATACATGACAGTCTTAAATAATCAGGTAGAAGGTAAAGATATATCAGTAGCAGCAACTACATACATTGATGAATTTAATGCTCCAGCAAAGCTACTTGATGGAAAATTAATTACAGAAAAATATAATATAATTAATGAAATAAAAAACGTTAAAAAAAGAATAGAAAAAATTATTTTTATTTCTATCGCAATTTTGTTATTTTTTGTAATTTTTCTTTCTATTATTTTTAGTAAAAAATTAATTCAACCTATCAGGATTTTACATGACGGTTTCCGTGATGTGGGTAATAATGTTTCTAATGCAAGAGTTGAAATTAAGTCAAACGATGAAATGGAAGACCTTGGTTATGATTTCAATTCCATGGCAGAAAAGCTATCAGAACAAAAGAAAGAATTAGCTGATTATAATAAGACTTTAGAAAAGAAGGTCAAAGAAAGAACCTCTCAACTTTTAAAATCAAAAGAAAGTTTGGAGGCAAAAAATAGGGACCTGGAAAAATTTAATAAGATTGCCGTTGAAAGAGAGATGAAAATGATACAGTTAAAGAAAAGAATAAGTGAACTAGAACAAAATAAAGAGAATGGAGGTGGGTAAGTAATTCCTAAATTAATATAAGCAGAATATAGTAGCAACAATTAAAGTAATATATTATAACTAATTTAACTTTAATAATTAATAAAAAAAGTATGCTTATTCAAAAAATTCCAGGAAAAATGGCCTCCACCTGGGAGGAAGACTCAAAAGCTGTCCTAGACACATGGGAGACATACGATGTATCCCTTGATGAATTTAAGGACGCAATACTAAATAAAGGAATTAATTTTATCCAAGGACGAGGTGCTGTTGCCTGGATTGTTGATTCCACAAAAGCAAAGGGAGTTTTCTCTCAAGAAATACAAGACTTTATAGGAAGTGATATTTTCCCAGCGTTTGTAAATAACGGAATTAAGTATTTTATTACTATTAAGCCAGAAGTTGCGAATTTAACTAGCTTAACTGTTAGTAATTATGCAGCCAAGGCAGGTCCAGCAGGAATGAAATTAGTAGATGTAAAAAGTGTAGCAGATGCGAAAATGTGGTTAAGAGAAAACGCTGACAAAAAATAAAAATATAATAATACATTTAAATAAGGATGAGAAAAAAACCAGGTAGATGGTTGTTTTGAAGTTTTTGAAATTGATAAAATTGTTGCTAAAATAGCACTTTTTAGTGGTTCGGATATTGCAAAAATAGTAAGAAGAAGTCTTGAGAAAAAGACTTGTTTTTAATTTGAAGAAAAAAAGAAGTGGAAGCTGTAACAAAAAAGAATCTTTTGCTTGAAATTGAGTAATATAAGAGAAGTAAAAATAACTAAACTATAGGTTTTGTGTAAAAGTAGAAGGCTATGAAATATCATAGCCTTTTTTATTGAAAAATAGATTATGATTTTGAGTATTTTCTCACAGCCAAGAGGCTAGCAAGCATGATGATAATGGCTGATACTAGGAACTGAGTACCGAAAATTGTAAAAATATTTGAGTAAAAATAGTTAACTAGATCAACGTTGTAGCCTACAAAGAAAGCCTTGAGATATGGCTGGAGTAGTGCTAGAAACGGGTAGTAAAGAAACATGATAACAATAACACCAATACTAGAGTATATTAAGCTAGAAAAAAGATAAGGCATTTGTATGAACCAATTTGAAGCACCAACCAATCGCATAATGGTGATTTCCCTTCGGTGGGTATAGATTGCCACCCTAACAGAATTGTAAACAACTAATAAGGTTATAAATACAAATATAGTGCTCAAAAAAATACCTGCTTCACTAACTCTTTCGGTAATACTGTTTATTTTTTCAAGCATAGACTCGTAGTTAGTGAAATTTTTTGACTCAATTATATTTGAATCAAGAGCATTTAACTGATTGATGAGATTATCAAATTCATTTAGATTGGCTGGTGTTATGATTATGGTGGGTGTTAATGGGTTTTGACCAAGCTCAGTTAATGATTGTAGAATCTCGGGATTGTCTTGGTGCTTGTCCTTGAAAAGTATCAAAGCCTCTTCCTTAGAGATATATCTAGTTTCTTTGACATTGCTGATTTGTCTTATTCTTGATTCTAATATTTCAATATCTTTTTCACTAGTATCAGGTTTGATAAATAAATTAATATCAATTTTATCTTTGATAGCACCGACAGCTGCATCCCCCACAACTTTCACAACCAGAATCATGTTAACGGTAAAAAGTGCTAATATTAGTATAATAATAGTAACTAAAGACAACCAAATATTTCGAAAAATATCCTGGAAAGAAAATTTTATTACTCTGGCAAAAGAAAGTATCATAGTTTGTAATAGTGGAATATTTTGTGCTCCCCCCCTTTTTTTTAAGAGAAGAAATTATATTATTGTTTAAAGTATATAACGACCAACTGCTTGGTCAGAAATTATAGTGCCATTATCTATGGTGACTACTCTCCTTTTTAGTCTGTTTACTATTTCCCTATTGTGAGTTACTAAAATAACAGTAGTGCCGAATTTGTTAATTCTTAGTAGTAGTTCAATTATTTCATTAGCATTTAGAGAATCAAGGTTGCCAGTAGGCTCATCAGCTAAAAGAATTTTGGGACGGTGAACCAAGGCTCTGGCTATGGCAGCTCTTTGGCTTTCTCCACCTGAAACTTCTTGGGGGTATCTATCCATTTTCTTCTGTAGCCCTACAATTTTCATTACATGAGGAACAATTGTATTAATTTTTTTGCTGCTTCCTCCACACACTTGCATGGCAAATGCAACATTTTCAAAAAGTGTTTTTTTGTTTAGTAATTTAAAATCTTGAAATATCACACCAATTTGTCTTCTGAGCATTGGTACTTCACTTTGAGTAATATCAGTGATATCCCAACCACCAATTGTAATGCTTCCCTTGTCTATTTTCTCGTCTCCTATCATTGTTTTTACCAGGGTGGTTTTTCCAGTTCCAGATTGCCCAACAATAGAAACAAACTCTCCTGGTTTGATGTGGAGGTTTATCCTATTTAAAGCAGTAATGTTTTCTGAATATAATTTTATAACGTTTTCAAATTTTATCATACTAGTTAAATTCTTTGACTGTATTTGATTAGCTTTTCATTTTCTCTAAAACTGGTAGCTCTATCAGGAGATCCAAAAGTTACAACAATCACAGATTTAGTGTCAGAGATCTTTACTTTGGTAACCAGGCAATAGAGTGCTTCATCCAGGTAGCCTGTTTTTGATCCTTCAATGTTGTAAAGATTTTGTTTTATTATCTGATTGGTGTTTCGAATGCGCTTATGTACTTCGTATTCTAAGGTGTCAAATTCGTATTCTGGAGTTACGCTAACAGAAGCCAAAAACTCATTAGCAAAGACATTTTTAGCTATTATGGCATAGTCATGGGCTGTAGTATAATTGAGCGGAGCTAGGCCGGTTGGCTCTATGAAATTGGTAGAAGTTGCACCCCAGGACGCGACAAGATCATTCATTTTTTGAATAAATACAGCTCTTGATAGACCGCTATTTCTTACTAGTGTTTCTACGGCATTATTTGCTGATCCCACTAGAGCTGAATAAACTAGATTTTCTGCAGTAAGTTTCTCACCATCTCCTAGTTCAAGTTCTGCTGATTCCCATGGTTTGCACCATTCGTAGTTGTATTGTGCGTCTTGACTTGAATATGTTACTATTTCATCTAAATCATCTTTTACAGTTAAATAAGTATAAATTGATATAATCTTAGTTAAACTTGCCAAAGGTATTTTCTTGTTTACGTCTTGCTCAAACAATACTTCTCCAGTGTTTGCGTCTATTATAATAGAAGATGTGGCAATAGGCTCAGGTTTCGTGCTTACAACATCTGGGTGAACGCCCATGATATATCCTTCGTCATCAGCAACGATTTCAAGTGGTTCAATAGAAACATTAATAATTCCCTCACTTAGATCAGCAATTTTAGCAAAAGCTAATTTATCTAAATCTATGGGTCTATCCGGGAAAATAGATCTATCTGGGCCGTAGTCATTAATTTCAACATCTACAAACTTGTCATTGTCTAGATTTGTAACTCTTAGTCTTGATCCTTTAGGAAAATCAGGGCTAGCAGCAAACAAGCCACCTTTATAAGCATACCAACTTGCTTTTCCCTTGTTTAGGGTATCAGGAAATGAAAAAACAGCAATTCTGGCATAAGGTAAGTGGATCAAAGATCTTACGAATTGCTCCTCAGGAAAATCTTTGGTTGGTAATGGTCGCCAAGAAGAAAAATTCTTATCATAAAAAAATACTTGTTTGTATTTAGAAATCTCTTCTTCGTAATCTAATTGTATATAAAATGGCTTATGATCATCATAGGCCGCTTTGTTTTTGAATTCAAATTGATAAACTGAACTCACTCTATCAAGACTCCAGGGCATAGGAAGTTCTTCGTGAAGTTCGATTACTTCAACAGGGGTTGAGCTACTTAGTATTCCGGGGACTAGTGAAAGCTTGATTGCGTCCTCAAAGGCTGTCACTGTGTAACCTTTGGCAATAGTTTCTTTGTCTAATCTGATAGAAAAAACTTTGTTTTCAGAAGTCTGAGCAAAAATTAATACCGGGAAAAAAAGAACAAATAAAAAAATAAGGGTGTTTAGGGATTTTTTCATATTTTGCAGATTCTTTTTATTTTTTAATTATTTTCGTATTAATTATAACATATTTAGAAAAAAAGAAACAGACTCTAAAAGTTAACTAATGACCAATAATTATACATCATTGACTCGTCATATAAGTATTTTTCCAAGCTAATGTTTGGGATATACACATAAGAGATTGAAGTGCTCTCGCTATTTTTGTCAAAACAGTGAGCAATATAGTATCCAGATTTTGTGACAATAATGTCGGAGGTTTCGTTCTTTTTTAGGTCTATGACATCATTAGCAAATTCATAATCATCTAATTTGTTTCTATATACAGTTGCCTGACCAACATCACCTAGTTTGCTAGCGGTTTTTATGAAATTGCCTTCTTCAGTAATAAGTTTTTTTATTTTAGAAATTCGGTTATAGGGAGCAAAGTTTATTTCTTCGTCATATATAATTTGTTCCTTAAGAGAATCTATATCGCTAGTTGAATATTTTAGAAATAACTTATTTAAGATTATTTGTTTTGCTAGATAAGTATGGAATTTTTCTGTACTATTGGAAGCAGTGTATTGTTCTTGGATTTTTTGATATTCTTTCAAATTCATTATGCCATCAGAACTAATAATAGCTGGTATGGTTAATCTATTGGTAATAGCTCTTAAAAATTTACTTTGGTTTGAATAATTCAAAAGCACAAATGCAAGTATCATGTAGACAAGAACAATAATAAGTAACACAATAATTACTAATTTTAAGCTATGTATGCACTTATTTTTTAGATTTATATAAAACTGTTTAGAATTGTTTTTGAAATTTTTCCATTTTGCCTTAGCTTTTTCTTTTTTAAGTATAGCCTCCTCTTCTTTTTTCTTTTTTTGTTTTTCCTCGTCTTGCTTTTTTTTCTTTTTTAGCTCTTCCTTTTCTTTTAGTCTTTTTGCTTTTTCATTTTCTCTTTTCTTTTGTAGTGTTAATTTTTCTTCCTCTTTTTTCTTTTTTTCTTCTTCTTTTATTCTTTCTTTTTCCTTCTTTTCCTGTTCAGTTTTTAATTTATTGCTTTCGTTATTTTTCCTTTTTTTAACTCTTTTCTTCTCGGCTTTTTTGTCGAGCTCTATTTTAGGGGGTGGACTTTTTTTCTTTTCTTCAGAAATACTTTCATTGTTTAACCCTTTACCTTCTTCTTCATTGGCTATCTCTTGATCAATGTTTAGTTTAGCCTTTTTAATCTTAACAGGATCTATTTTATTTTCTTCTTTTATTTTTTCTTTGTCGGGTTTTCTTCTCAATCCAAAAACACCATCAAGCATCTTTTCGCCTTGTGCTTTAGGTTTTGGTTTTTGCTCAGCTTCTTCGACAATAGAATCAAGGACAATTCGTCTTGATTTGTTAATGTCTCCTGGATTTATTTTTTTTATTCCGTCTACTAGTTTGTCCATATTTAATTAAAAAAATAGTTAAGCCATTTTTTGTAATTAGGGGTTTCCTTCTTTCTGTTTGCTTCTTCCAATCCTTTTATGTTGTAGATACTATTGCTTGTTTCTTCGGTTTTTTTTATTTGTACATCTTCATCTTTTATAATTACTACACTTTCCCCTTCTTTTTTTTAGTTTAGATTTAATTTGGCTTGTTCCTCAATAAATTCGTCAGAATTCAGATAACCTATCAAGCCTTCGAGCTCTGTATTTTTTCCTTCAAGTTTTGCAATCTCTTCTTCTAGTTTGTTTTTTTCGTCATTAACTTCAAATTGTTTTTTGATATTTGAAAACAGTGGTATACCAATAAGAATAATTATTAGCAAACCTAAAAGTGTAAATGTCATTTGACTAAATAATAACTTGTGTATTCTGAATTTCTTTTTCATTCTTTTTACTTTTCTTAATGTTTTGAGTAAAGTGTAGCTTAACAAGTTCTGTAAGTGCAACTCCAATTAGACCAAACAAAAATGGGATAGACCATTCTTTTAGACTAAGATCAACAGTTGACATTAGTTTTTGCAGAGGAGCCCACTCAACAGCTAAGTACAATAAAGTGAAGCTCATAGCAACTGACAAAATAAGGAGTGGATTTGAAAATGGATTACAACGCCAGATTGGTGTATGAAAGTGACGAAAACTAAATATTGCCATTAATGATTTAACGCCTAGAGTTGCAAAAATGATTGTTTGTAAAATTGGTAGCAACTCAGGATCCCCTTTCCAGTTATAATATAAGATATAAAAAAATGCAAAAATAAGTACATCACGAAAAATACCAACACCAAAGATCATCCATTTCATTTCATTATTTAGAAGAGCTTCGTTGTTTTTGATCGGTTTTTGTTTCATGATGGATTTATCTGATCCTTCGAAAGCTAATGAAAAGTGAGAAAATCCATCATTTATAATATTTATCCAAAGAATTTGAACCGGCAATATAGCAAGAGGAGTTCGGAATATAATTGAGCCAACTATTAAAATAATCTCAGAAAAACTATCAGAAATCAAATAAGTGATTACTTTTCTGATATTACGAAAAATAGTTCGTCCTTGTTTGATCGCAGCAAGGATTGTTTTGAAATTGTCATCAAGTAAAACAAGATCAGAAGTTTCTTTGGCGATATCTGTTCCTGTCCCGAGTGAGATACCAATATCAGCAGCTTTTAAGGCTGGTGAATCATTTATACCATCTCCGGTCATGGCTACAATTTCTCCATGGTCTTGAAGCGCCCTTACAACTCGAAGTTTGTGATGAGGACTTACTCGAGCATATAGGTTGATTTTTTTTAACTTCTTTTTTAGTTCTTCATCAGATATGATTTCCAAATCATTACCAGTAAGGATGTTCTCATCATTAACATCCATTCCAACTTCTGAAGCAATTGCTTTAGCGGTGAGTTTATGGTCACCAGTAATAAGAATGGGTCTAATACCTGCTTCCTTGGCTACTCTGATTGTTTCCTTGGCTTCTTCTCTAAGAGGGTCTTTTATGGCTATAAAACCGATAAAAGTAATCTCATTATTTATTTCATGCCAATTAATTTCCTTGTTTTCAGTATATATAATATGGTCTTTTTTAATATTCTTAAGCGCAACACCAATCACTCTCAAACCTTGTGAAGTCATTTTTTCATATGTTTTGGTAAGTTTGTGCTTGTGCTCATCATTTAGGGTGGTTACTACTCCTTGGTGATAAAAATTAACAGAGCGCTCAAAAAGTTTTTCAGGCGCACCTTTTTGATAAAGAATAAAATCATCATCTTTGTTTTGATGAAGGCTAAGCATGTACTTTTTTTCAGAGTCAAATGGTAATTTTGCTACCAGCCTTTCATTTTTTAGTAGCTCATCTTTTTTTAGTCCAGATTGAATCGCTGCTGACAGAAGAGCAGTTTCAGTGGATGAGCCGATAAATTTCCAGTCACTTAGGGCATTGTCAGGATTTTCAATATTAGCATCATTACACATCATACCAACTTGCAAGGCAAGGCTAACAATTTTAGCTTCTTTATTGTCCTGTCTAGAACCTGGGTTACTTATTTCAAATTCTTTCTCGCCAATAACAATATGATTTACTTTCATTTCACCTTTTGTCAAGGTCCCTGTTTTATCAGTACAGATTACTGTAACTGAGCCTAGTGTTTCAGCAGCAATTAATTTTCTGGTTAGAGCTTTTTTCTTAAGAATTCTTTGCATTCCTAAAGCAAGAATAAATGTGATAGCAACTGTTAAACCTTCAGGTATTGAAGCAACCCCAACGGCAACACCAGTTTCTATCATATCAAAAAGTCCCCTTCCTTGTATTAGCCCTGCCAAGACAATCAAAGTACATATAACTACAAAAATAGCCCCCAAGGATCTAGAAAAATCTTCCAAACGTTTTTGTAAAGGAGTTTTTTCTTCTTTAGCTTCTCTAACTAAACTAGCTATTTTGCCAATCTCGGTCTTTTCTCCCGTAGTAGTTACCACTGCGGTTCCCGAACCATGAATAATTAAAGTACCAGCAAAAACCATATTAGACCTATCTCCTAGTGGAGCCCCTGCGGGTAAAACTTCTATGTTTTTTTTACTCGGTATGGATTCACCAGTTAGGGCAGACTCATTTATCTGAAGTTCGTTTGTTATTATTAATCTTGCATCACACGGCACTTTGTTACCAGCTTTTAAAGCAATAATATCACCAGGAACTAGATCCTTGGTTAAAATTTCATGTTCTTTTCCTTCTCTGAAAACAATAGCTTTGTGATCAGACATTTTTTTTAATTTTTGCAATGCTTGATTTGCCTTGTTTTCTTGAAAAAATCCCAATAGCACGTTAATAATTACAGCGGTAAAAATCACTATTGCTTCTTTGCCAGCGCCAATAATCAAAGATAAACCACCAGTGAAAAGCAGGATATAAATTAGGGTATTTTTAAACTGAGAAATAAAAATAGTAAGCATGCCAATAGGTTTTTGCTCACTAAGTTTGTTTTCTCCGTATTTTTTTATTCTTTTTTTTGCTTCTTCGTAGTCAATTCCCTTTTCACTTGTCTCTAATTCTTTGAAAATCTCTTTAAGATTTTGTGAATGAAAGTCTGCCATAATATAATTTACCCTTTAATTTAATAAAGAGTTTTTCTGTAATAAAAAAAGTTATAATTAAATTAATTATAACATTTTTACGTATTTTTTCCAAATTTTTATCTACTTTTTGGAGTAACCTTGAAACCAAGGTATTTCCCCATCATCAACCTACTTTGAGCCTCTAAACCTGGTACTGAACCAAAAATTATTATACTAAGAGGCAAAAATAACCATTGACCTAGCATAACCAGATATTTTAATACTGAAAGATGTTTTGGTTTTTTGGGTAAAAGTAAAGTTGATAAAATGGCAGAAAAAACAAGGCCAGACATAGCAAGAGTCATTAAAGTTCTCGTAATTGCTGGTAGATTAGCAGAAAGAGTAGTGGAATTAAAGCTATCTCCACCGAAAAATAGCGGAAACCAGCCAATCACACCTATAATAAGAGCATTTGTTGCCCAAGAATGGAATCCGTACAGCTGAACAAGAATTCTACCTACGAACTTCTTCATTGGAATCTGTCCTTTTAGCTTATAGGTATTAAACATTAAATATGGTAAATTTTCTACCCCCCACCCCCAACGCCTTTGTTGGATATACAGGGCCTTGGCTGTTTCCTTAAACGAGGCATCCATAGTTACATCCATGGAAACAGGATAATACATGGGTTCAACTGTATAATCTCCTTTGTAATAACAAAAACAGTGCCAAAAAATTCTGGAATCTTCTGAAACCATTGTTTTAGACCAGAATCCAATATCAACCAAAGCTTGCCAGGTCATGGAATGGGACGAGTAAGTAGCAAGCTTTTCTTGTCTAATCTGTTGCATCATTTGCCAAAAAGTATTTGAGCTAGCAGCAACTCGAGCAAAGAATGGGGCTTGCCAAACATTATTGTGATATACAGGTATTGGTTGATAACTTGCTCGATATTGATTTTTATTGGTTAAGAATCTATATGCAAGATTAAAAAAATAATCAGGATAGATAATGGTATCGATATCAAAAACGCTTACCAATATTTTGTCATAGTCAAGCTTCTCTTTGTCTACATAGTCATTTTTAATAATTTGTGCAGCCCAAGCCTGGTTAGCACCTTTGCCTTTTAATTCACCTTCAATGCCGTCTGGGTGAATGCTTAAAATAAATTTTTTAAAAAGACCTTTGTACTGTTCTTTTATTTTTTTGGCATTTTCAAGTATCTCAAGTCCTCCTCTTTCTTCTATTGTTAAAACCAAAACAATGTTTTTGCTTGGATATTTTCCATTTATTATTGACTGGATGCTAGTATTAATAACTTCATAACTTTCGTTGTAGGCTGGGAAAATAACAATTTGAAGTAAGTCTTCCCAATTAAGTTTCTTAATACCAGATTTAGTTTTAATGTCTATACTACCTAAATTCTGACATTTTTTCTGCCAATCAAACTTTATGTTTTTTTTCATCTTAATGTAAGAAGATGCTAAATGAATACCAAGATACAATACCAGAAGTAACCAATAAACATCAAAAGCAATTATAAAAAAAGCAATATAAACAGGAAAAACAAAAGATAAAACGGTTAAAAGAAACAAAGTCAACCACGATAAAAAGCCTGGAAATATTTCCAGGATTCTATATAATTTATAGTCTTTGCCACTTAATTCATCTGCGCGTCCAATTTTTAAGTAATCCATTTTTTGGCTAATTTTAATTTATTTATTGGAATGAATAATATCTTAGCAAGATAATAAAGGAAATACAAGCCAATAGTAAAAGCTATTAAATTATGTTGATTTTCAGCTAACATTAAATAAGAAAATATTGCATCTACAACATTGGTGAAGTTAAAGATTACATCCCAGGTATTAAGTCTTTCGGTTAAGCCAATTAGTAAGCCGAGAGAAATAATTGGAGTTATTATAACTGGAAATAACTTAGCAAAGTTTTTGGAAAGTACTTTTGAGAGGTATACTCTTATTTGATCGATCATATAAAAGTAAAACACCCAACCTAACAGTCCAAAAATAAAAAAGAATATTATATGCCAGGCATTATTAGTACAGATATTTGTCTGACTTACCTCACAAAAACCATTTATATGCCGAATATCAACAATCATATATGGTGCATTGGGTGAAAAAATTAACCAAACAAAAAATGTTATAAATTGCAAAAATGACTTGAATTTATAATTTGATTTGTATAGTTTGATTAACAAATAACCTAAAAAAAAGGGTGTTAAACCAAGTAAGATATTTACAAACACAAAATAGACTGGGTAATCCCCTACATATATGTCAAACATAATTTATAATTTTATTATTCCACCATCTTTAAGTTCAAATTCTTTTTCGTTAGAAGTATTTTTTTTATTAGATGGTTTAAAAACGGGAGGTTTGATATCAACACTTTCATTTTCTTTTGCTTTGGCTTTTTTTTCTGTTTCAGAGTCAATATTTTTACCTTTAAAATTCACTGCTCCTATATTTAAAGCTTCAGAAAGTGAGAGTTCTGGTTCATTTTTAGGAGCTTTAGCTTGAGCTTCTGGTTTAAAAGCACTGTTTTGCTTAATTTTTTGAGGAGATAAGCTGTTTTTTTCCTTGATTCTCCTTAACTCTTCTTCTTTGGCAATTCTCCTTTGTTCAGCTTCTTTATTTTTTTCATCTTTAAGTTTGTTTAAACAGTCTTTGCAATATACGGGTCGGATGCCATCAGGCACAAAAGAGGTTCTGGTGATTGTTCCACACATTGAGCAGTTAGTTTCATTTTTATATACTTCAGTATTTTGTGTTGGACTTAATTTTTGTTGAGCAATACTTGGTTGATCAGGATTTTGAAAAGTTTTCTGGTTTTGAAAATTTTGGGATTTTTTTGCCCTGGCGTTTTCTTTTTTTTGTATCATTGCCTGAGCAGTTTCCTCTTCATCGTTGTGCCATTTGGCTATTTTTTCTTCAACACTTGCTTTGTCTTTGGCGTATCTTTCTCTGCTTACAGTGATTACTTTTTCAACATTCCCGGTTTCCTCATCTTTTGTTAAAGGATGAAGACCTCTGGCTGAAAATGGTTCAGAGGCAATACCGTCAATCATTAGTTTTAAATAAAATTCGTATTTTGGTTGATTTACAATGTCTTCTTCTGTGAATGTTGTAGTAAATTCAGGTACTAGTGCCTCGGCATCAGCTGCTCCTACTCGAAAAACTACCATTGTGCCAACGTTTCCAAAAACAGCATTGCGGACAACATCACCAAGCTGTTCAATGTACTGGTGAGCCATGATAAAATTCAGTTTATATTTTCTTGCTTCAGATAAGATATTAGCAAACGAATCAGTGGTAAAATTCTGAAATTCATCAATGTATAAGTAAAAATCTTCTCGTTCACTTTCAGGAATATCAACTCGACTCATTGCTGCTAATTGAATTTTAGTAATAATCATATTTCCTAGAAGCTGTGAACTATCCTCTCCAATTCTTCCTTTACTTAAATTTACAATTAGAATTTTTCTTGAATCCATAATCTCTCGCATATTGATAGTTGATTTTACCTGTCCAACAATATTTCTAATCAAAGCAGTTGAGAGAAATTGTCCAACTTTATTTTGTATCGGAGATACAGCTTCAGAAGCAAACTTGTCAGCGTAACCAGCAAATTCATTTACCCAAAAGGCCCTAACAACTGGGTCTTCAACGTTATCAACAACTTTTTTGCGAAATTTTTTGTCTGAAAGCATTCTGATAACTGAAAGCAAAGTAGAACCTGGATAGTCAAGAGTTGCCAGTAAAGCATTACGCAAAATATATTCAAGTCTAGGTCCCCAAGAATCAGCCCACAATTTTTGAAATACACCAATCAGACCTGACGCCACTAAATGTCTAAGGTGCGGTTCTACTTGTTCGAGAATATTAAAAGCAATTGGGTATTCATAATCAGCAGGATTGAAATACACAACATCATTAATTCGCTCACTAGGTATAAATTGAATAACCTTTTCAGCAAGATCTCCATGAGGATCAACAACAGCTACTCCATTCCCTGCTCGTATATCATCAACTATCATATTTTCAAGCACAGTAGACTTACCAACGCCAGTTTTACCGATTATGTACATATGTCGTCGTCGGTCATCTTGTTTGATGCCAAATTTTCTAAGACTATTTCTATAAGTTGTTTCTGCAAAAACAGTTATTTCTTTGTTCATATTTATATAAATGGTAAATTACTTGGTGCTTCGTTTGTATTTTTGTCTGTGTCTTCTTTCTTTTTTTGTAGAGCATTACCAGTACCATGACTAACAACTTCATTTTGAAATATATTCGACGAAGCTTCTTCTGGTATATTTCTAGGAGTTGATGGTGTATCCATATCAAAAGGGAGTGACATAGGTGGTTCTGAGCGTTTTCCCGATACTTTTTGAATTAGCGGAGCTCTAACAGTAGCTTCAAATGGAAAATGCCATAAGGTAGCTAACTCTTCGGTAGAAAATATTTTTGGTGTTCTACCAACAAAACTATCTCTGGCTTTATAGGCTCTCATTAATTTATTTTTTCTTTCATTTAGTCTGTAATCTTTGAAGAAATATGCAGTTGAGGTAGCTGTTTTGTCCATATCGGGTTTAAAACTATTTAGATCTGAATCAACAAATTGTTTCATATATCCCACAAAACCATTAACAGCTTTTGCCTTGTTGATAATATCTTTTTTTGCAACGTAAATCATTCTAATTTTTGATTTAAAACCATTTTTGCTCATCTTTTCCTGAATTGCTTCGACTTGTTTTTTTTCTCTATGTTTTAGTTGGATCATAGTAAGTGGATCCCCTGCTTCTTCGCTAGAAGCAGCACCAAAACCAAGGGCTTCGGTAAGTGCGCCAAAAATTTCAGTAATTGCAGTTATAAATATACTTAGCACAAATTCAAGCGGATTCTCTTTGGGCGCAGATGTTTTTTCTTTCATTATTTTTTTCACCTCATCTTCCCCAATTATATTCCAAGTATAATCAGTCGGAGTTAATAGTATCTGCATCCACATTTGTTCTCCAGGTCTCATACTACTATATAGATCAAGTAAAGAGGCTAAAGGATCTTTAAAAACCATTTCTGCTCGACTGGTTTGATCATAAAACTGAGGGTAGGTTTTGAAGGGATATGCATCTGATTTTACAGGCATGAATTCTGTGCCCCAGATATCATAGTCAGAATCAGGAAATTTACTATGTATATTTTCTGTGTAATCATTTATTTCAGTAATTTCTGCATCAGGATATGTGGAATAAACAGCCGACTCTACCAGATTCCTAAAAGAAGCGGGGGTGCGAATTAGAAACTGGGTATAACCATCAATACTAACTATTTCAAAGCTAAAACCAAGTTGAATAGCACCTATCCAATAAGTGTCTATCAAATTGTGTGAACCATGAGCACCAGCAAAGTAAGTAAACATATTCTCAACTGATCGAAGTGAAACTTCATTTCCCCGAGGAATATCAATGGCCAAGAATATAAACTTTTGCTCAGAGAGCCATTGGCCATTGATGTAATCTTTCCAAAATTCCTTCATACCCCAAAGAAAAACAATAGCCAAAGGAATCCAGCCTCCATAATACAATACGGCAAACAATATTTGTTCTGGTGACATGTTTGCTAAGCTAGTAATAAAAGAAAAGTCCAATAGCATCGACTTGATTATAAGATTTGGTTTATTAATTTAGTTATTATTTATTATAACACATTTTATTGCTTTGTTACAATTATTTTCACACAGCATATAGAAAAATAAATTTTGTTAATTTGAGGAGATGTTTTAGAATTCCGTCTTTTTATCTATTTACAGAATTTTTCGCTTCCGCTCAGAATTTTACAAAAAAACAACCCACAAAAGTGGGTTGTTTTTTATATTTAAATTAAATCGAAGATTAACTGTTTAGGATGTATCTGCCGTTAACTTTTGAGAATTTGTCTTTATTCATTAAGGCAAGGATGATAGTTGCTTTTTTAACAACCCTTGATTCAAGTACTTTATCAATAATTTCTTCTCTTTTTAGAGGTTGTTCAGAGTTGTTCAAGATTTCAACAATTACATCTACAACTGTTCCTTTGGTGTAGCCCCATTCTTTTAGAGCGTATAGACCTCTGCCAACCAAAACATATTTTTTATCAAGAATTAGTTCGTTATGAACTGTGGCTGGATTTGCTTTTCTGTGGTCAAAACAAACATTATTAATCTTTTCTGCTATTTCTGCAAAATGCATTGGTTTAGCATTGTTCTTGAGCACCAAATATATTTTGTCATTTATTGTTCTTGGTTTAATTTCTCTAGAGTTGTGAGTTCCCCAGTGACCAAATTTATTTTGATTGATTTTCTTGTGAGATTTAACCAAAGCATAAAGTGGTTTATGTTCGTTGATTATATCGGTATCTTCATTAAAATGTGGATCTTCTAGAAATCTTGCAATATCTAAATTTGACTGAATAGCTAATTTTTCTTCATGCTTTCTAAAAGATTCAAGCTCTTTAATAAGTTCAATAACCTTATTTGTAGCTTGAGTGTCTTTAAAATCTTTTACTTTTTCATAAAGTTCAATAGCTATTTCTTCCAAGTGTTCAATGTTTTTAAACTTAACCTTGTATGAATCTAGAAAATGTTTATGATTTATAATTTCTTCAAATTCATCATGAAGAAGTTTGGTAATCATAAAATTTAGATAATTCTTGTGGATGTTAGAGTCATGATTTTTGTCCTGAGTCCCATCCATGGAAAAGCCAACTAGCAAATCTAGTAAATATTCTTTTTCCATCAATCCCCCATGTTCATCAAGTAGTTGATAAATTACATTTTTCAAAGCTGAGATATATTCCTTCAAATTTTGTAACTCTTGTAGCTTTTTGATGCTAGTAGTTTCGATTTGTCGAATTCTTTCTCTGGTCAGTTGATGAGCTGAGCCAATGCTTTCTAGTGTTTCCTTCTTGTCTGAATGCAAACCATGACGTCTGATTAGGACATCTCGTTCACGTTCTGATAACTCAGTAAAAAGGTTATTAATGATTTCAACAGCATCAAGACTGCCGACTTCATCAGCTTTCTTTGAGTTAATAATTTGGTCGAGTATTGAGATATTGTCTGACATATAAATAATGTCGCAAGCCATGGGCACTTGACCTTTTAAAAAAATTATTAGTTAATATTGATATTAATATATCATAAATGTATAAATAAGTCAAGTATATAGCAATTATTGTAAATGTAAATTTAACGAAAATATTATATGTTTATTAACTATATACTTAAATAGCTAATAATAAACAAAAAAACAGCTATTTTTAGCTGTTTTTTTTATATCTTTGACTTAAAATCCAAAATATGTCACTTCTTCGACTAATTGTATGCCAAACTTATTTCTGACTTGCTGTTTTATATAACTAATCATCATAATAATTTCTTCGCTTGTTCCTTTGCCTGTATTTACTATGTGGTTGGCGTGTTCTAAGCTTATTTTGATTCCGCCCATTGATTTTCCTTTGAGTCCAGCCTTTTCAATTATAAGTCCGGCGCTCAACCAGCCCTCTCGACCTATTTTATCTTTAAATTCTCTATTAAATAGAATTGGGTTAGCCTGTTTGGCAATCTCTGGGTCAATGTTGGTAAAAACAGAGCCAGCGCTAGGAAGTTGTGGATATTTAGTTTTTCTGAATTCCAATGATTCTTCCATTTTTTCCTCAATTTCATTTTTTTCTTTATGTTCAAGCTTGAGGATTGTTTTCCAGACAAGAAACTGGGGTTTTTGTTTAAAGATGCTACTGCGATATGAAAACAAGCACATATTTTTACTCAAAGTCTCAAATTCATTTCTTTTAGAATTATATATTTCTACAGTTTCTACAATATCCTGCATGCATGTTCCAAAAGCACCCGCATTACCTCTTATGGCTCCACCAACAGTAGCTCGAGGAATGCCACTTGACCACTCAAGGCCAGAAAGAGAGCTATTTAGCGCTAAACTAGCTGCTTGTGCTAAGCTTACACCTGCTCCAAGATCCAGTCGATCCCCCTTAGCTTGTTTTTCGTCATTGGAAATATGTAAAACCAGACCATTTATACCTGAGTCTGGTGTAACAATATTTGATCCTCCGCCTAAAATATAGGTTTTAAGTTCATTTTCCTGAGCAAATTGAAAACCATCCATTAAGTCATCTTTTGACTTAACTTCTAGATAATACTTAACCTCTCCTCCAACTCGAAAAGTATTGAATTCCTTCAAACTAATATTTTCCCTAATTTTTTCTTTTATAGACATTTTTTAATTATTTACAAGCCTTTCCCCTATCCGAAACACATCCCCAGCTCCCATGAGTACACAGAGATAATTTTGGTCAAGCTTTCCGCGTAGATATTCTTCGCACTTTTCAAGAGTTGGAATATAGATGACATGCAAATCGGGGTTTTGTTCTTCTATTTTTAAGATTAGGTCTTTAGAATGCACTCCACCTTGTTCTTCTCTGGCTGAGCCGTAGATATCTAATACAATTAATTCGTCTGTGTCAGAAAATGATTTAGCGAATTCATCTATAAGGCCTTTGGTGCGAGTAAAAGTGTGAGGATGAAACACTGTCAGAACATGTTTTTTGGGATATTTCTTTTTAATCCCAGCAATAGTTGCGCTAATTTCAGTTGGATGGTGAGCATAATCGTCTATAATAGTTGCTCCGCGGAATCTGCCCATCATTTCCATACGTCTAGATACCCCCTTGAAATCTTCTAGATGACTTCTTATTTGCACAAGTGGAACATTTAGTTCAATGCAAGTTGCGATTACCGCTAGAGCATTATATACATTGTGTTCGCCACTCAAGGAAATACTAAAATCTCCAAGCTCATTTGGTCCCTCGTCTTCATCAAAAGGATCCACACCAAGCTTTACTTTGAAATATTGCTTATCATCTCTTTGTTCAATATTATATGCCACATAATCTGCTAACTCGTTTATTGCGTAACTTATCACTTTGGCCCGGGTATTTACATTAGCAATTCGTTTAACTGTGTCATCATCAAAGTTGGCTACCAAAAATCCATTTTTTGGAATTTTTGTAATAAAATCTACAAAAACCTGATTGTAGTCATCTTTAGTCGGAAAGAAATCAGGATGATCATAGTCAATATTATTAAGTAAAACAGCATTAGGATTGTAGTGCTTTAGTTTGTTTTGGTATTCATCTGCCTCAATCAATAAATAATCAGACGAACCAGTAATCGAGCAACCACCTAGTTGATCTACATTAGCGCCTACCATAACATTTGGTGCTAGAAAAGATTTTTCCAAAACATAACCGAGCCAAGCAGTGGTGGTGGTCTTGCCATGAGAACCTGCTACCGCAATACCAAAATATGAGCTAAAGAAATAGCCAAGTGCTTCAGCAAAGCTATACATTTCAAGTCCTCGTTTCTTAGCCTCAGCGAATTCAATATTAGTTTTTTCATTATAGGCGCTAGAATATATAATAATATGGTCACGTTCTGGTAAATTATCTATACTAAAACCTTGATGTACTTTGATACCACATTTTTTGAGCACCTTGTCAGTCATAAAAACTTCAGCTGTATCTGAACCCGTTACTTCAAAGCCTTTCTCAACCAAAAACTGAGCTAGCATAGATACACCAACCCCCTTGATACCGATCATATATATTTTTTTCTTGTTTTTTAAGTTCATTTTTTGTTTTTTGTTATTCCGTAAGGAGCGAAAGCGACTGTAGGAATCCCTTTGCCGTGCTATTTTCACGTTTAAGGGATTTCTTCGCTTCACTTCGTTACGCTACGAAATGAAAAGTTTTTTAAATTAAATCGTGATAAAGATCTTTCCAATGTGGATTAAGCTCTTTAATTATTTTCTCTTTTTTCTGCCTATTCCAATCTTTCAATTCTTTTTCTCTTTCTAGTGCTTCATTAACATATTTAAATATTTCATAATACACTAGTTTTTTGCATGAGTACTTTTTTGAAAATCCTTCGATCTTCCCCTCTCTATGTTCTATTATTCTTCTAATTAGTGAATTTGTAAACCCAATGTATAAAGTACCGCTACTGCTAGCAATTATATAAACATAAAATTTATATTCCCTCCTCATATTTTTTTCTTTGTCATTCCGTAAGGAGCGATAGCGACTGTAGAAATCCCTTAAACGTGAAAATAGCACAGTTAAGAGATTTCTTAGCTTCGCTACGAGATGACAAATAAATAGTTATATCCTCTCCTTTATCAATTAAGCAATAACCTCATTGGCATCATCTTTTAATATATTCTGAATATTTCTAGTATGAACTTCGATTAATTCTCCATCAAACAATTTATTTTTTACAATTTCAGTAAATTTTTGAGCATCTAGATTTTTTTGATGCAATACTGTCGCTGCATTAGCTTCAGAAAAAATCTTAGCATTTTCTTCTTGATGAGAATCAGGCATAGGGATTAAAATAGCATTTAAGCCAAGCTGAGATATTTCAGTCAAAGAATTCATACCACAACGAGACACGATTAAGTCAGCTACTGAATAAACCTTGATTACTCCAAAAATATCCAAAAATTCAAAGTATTTATATTCAGCTAAATTCTCCATCAAGTCATCATTTTTCTTGTCATTTTTACCTGTGCCTGTAATATGTATCACTTGGCAGTATTTTTTTAGTTTGGGCATAGCTTCAAGTACAAGATCATTGATGGCTTGCGCTCCTGTTCCCCCGCCCATCACAACCACTATTGGCTTTTCTGTTCTGAGACCAAACTTACTTATAGCTTCCCTGCGACTTATTTTCATTTTTTTATAATCTTGCCTAAAAGGATTGCCTGTCCAAATTGCTTTTTTACCATAATCATCCAAAGATTTTTCAAAGCTCACGGTTATAGTAGTAGCCAGGGGTGACATTAGTTTATTAGCTAAACCTGGTCTATAATCTTGCTGATGAACAAAAACAGGTACTCTAAATAGCCATGCTGCCCAAATAATCGGCACTGAAGCAAATGAGCCAGCCGACATTACTAGGTCTGGTTTGAATTTTAAAATTATAGCAATGGACTGAAAAAAGCCTGCCACTATTAAAAATGGATCTATAAAATTATTGAACGAAAAATACCTACGAAGCTTTCCGCCAGATATTGCCTGATATTTGAGTCCGTCTCTTTCAATCATGTGTTTTTCAACTCCTCCTTTTACTCCAACAAAAAGAAACTCAAAATCATAATTTGAATCAAGTTTGAGAGTTTCAGCTACAGATAATAGTGGCGAAACTGGTCCAGCAGTCCCTCCGGCTGAAAATATTATTTTCTTTTTTATTTTTTTCATTTATTTACTTTTTCCAATCAACGATTTTAATAGTCTTCCCGCTTTTAGTTACCACTAATTTCTGGCCCTCCCTAATCTTTAATGATCTGACAATTTCTATGGGCAAGGTAATACCGTAACTACCAGATTTTTTATAAACTTTACGGATGCTTCTTTTTTCTAAAGTTTTTCTCATAGTTTTTAAGTTAATTTAGGGTACCTTAAAAGGTACCTTTTAAGGTACCCTAATCTTACCCTATTTAATCTTATAAATCAACTAAGAAAATATTTTATAAACTAAATATAAAATGGCACAATTTTGTAATATTAGCATCGGGATACCAATCAAAAAATACCATTTGCGAGTCTTATGCCTGAAGGCAAACATACCCGCATAGACCCCGAGACTACCGAAAATAGTAGCCAAAAAGAACATCATGCCCTCTGAGATTCTCTCAGAGTCTTGACTACTAGCTTTGATTTTATCGATCATCATAATCAGGAAAGAAATTAAATTTATTCCAAGGAAGAAGATGATGATTATAAGTGGTTGGATTTCTATGTTTATGGACATTTATTTATATAGCTAAATTGTTTTGGTGCTAAATTGTTGAGGTGGTTAATTTTGTCATTTAGAATCCCTTTAGGGTGAGAAATCTTTAATGCGTTTAGAGTGGCACGTATTATAGATCTCTCGCATCCGCTCGAGATGACAAATTTTTTATGTCTTCAAGAATTTCTTTATAGTTATTTTTGTTTATTCCGTAGCTGTCAAATATTTCTGCACTTAAATCGTTTTGTTCAGGATTTATTTCGGAAATTAATGCAATCTTTTTTTCTCTTCGCCATTTTTTAATTTCTTTTTCTCTATTAATTGCCTGATCAATATACCTGTAATACTCATAATAGACTAAATATTTTAGTGAGTATTTTTTTGTAAAATTACTCCCGAAACCTTCTCTATGTTCAATAATTCTTCTAAGGATATTATTTGTTAATCCTGTATAGTATGTTGTCCTATTAAAATTTGAAACTATATAAATATAGTACCTATACTCCTTTTTCATTTCCCTCCTTAATAATTTAATTATTTTGTCATTTCGAACGAAGTGAGAAATCTTTAATATGTTAAAATTGCACGAATTATAGATCTCTCGCATCCGCTCGAGATGACAAGAATCATATAACAATGTTATATCTATAAGTTCTTCAAATACTCCACAATCGGTAAATCCGCTTCTACGAATTTGTAATTTTCGAAGTCTTCTGCTTCTACCCAGGCGATACGTGAGTGATCGTTTAATTTGAATTTTCCTGAACGATACTTTGCTTTGTAGACGTATATTTTTACATTAGTCTTGTCCATGTATTTGTGCTCAGTTTCCATGATAAGTTCATGGATGTCAGCGTCTATCTCAAGCTCCTCCCTGAGCTCTCTTTTGAGGCACTCCTTTGGGGTTTCATTGGCTTCAATTTTGCCACCAGGAAATTCCCAGAGATCGCCCATGTGGCTATTCTCTAGTCTTTTTCCTATTAGTACATGCTTATTTTTTATTAGCACTGCAGCTGTTACTTCTATCATTTATGTTCTTTTAGTTTGCTTGGAAATATTTACTAAAATCCCGCAAGCAGCCATGGCTGAAAGGATGGCAGATCCGCCGTAACTAATAAGAGGAAGCGGTACGCCGGTCATGGGGATGATATTGATAATACCGCCGATATTTATCATGGCCTGAAGAGATATCCAGCTTACGATTCCTATGGCCAGGTTTTGACCAAAAGGATCGGGGGCGTTCTTGGCTATCAGAAACCCTCTGTAAAATATAAAAAGAAACAGTGATATTAGAATTACTCCAAATACTAAACCAGTTTCTTCAGCTATAATTGCAAAAATTGAGTCACCACTTACTTCAGGTAGATACATGAACTTTTGCCTACTCTCCCCTAGTCCTCGTCCTAAAACACCCCCAGAACCAACTGCAATAAGTGACTGATTGATCTGATAACAAACATCATTAGCGGAATAATCAGGATTTATCATGCAACGAATTCTATCCATTTGATAAGGTTTAATCTGAAGCATGACCAAAAAGAGAATAATACCAACCAAAATAATACCTAAAATATGAGTTAATTTACCACCACCAACAAAAAACACTATCAATGAAGTGGCTGCAAGGATTGAAAGCGTACCAATGTCTGGCTGCAGAATCATAAGTCCTGCCAAAACAGACAAAAGTCCTACAAAAGGCATGATACCTCGAGATATTTCCCCTAACTCTTCTTTTCTAAACTCAAGCCAAGCAGATAAATATATTAAAAAAGACAATTTCACAAATTCTGATGGCTGCAATGAATAGCCGAAGACATTAATCCAACTACGAGCCTTGCCGTAGTGAGCACTAAGTCCAGGAATAAACACAAGTAACAATAAGCCAATTGACCCAAGTAAAAACCAAAATGCATAGTTTTTCCAATTACGATAATCAACTTTAGCTAAAAACAAAAAAACAGCCATTCCGACAAACAAACCAAAAAGCTGATGTTTAAAAAAATAATAAGCATCGCAAAATTTGGAATAAGCAGTGATTGAAGATGCACTAGATAAAGCAATTAGCCCCAAAAAAATAGTTAAAAAAATTGCTCCTATCAAAAGCTTGTCAGACTCGTGATATGTCCTTTTTCTTTCTGAATTATGTTTTGCTCTGTTAGTAGCTAACATTAAATTGTTTTATCGAGAACAAAAATTATTAAACCAATACTAGAAAAAATACCTGATAAAACCCATGCTCTCATTACAATTTTAGTTTCGGGCCAGCCTTTAGCTTCAAAATGATGATGAATTGGAGCTGATAAAAAAACCTTTTTGCCATTTCTTAACTTTTTTGAAACAATTTGGATAATAGTTGATAGAGCCTCGAGTAAAAAGATGAAGCCAATAAAGGGTAAAATAAATTCAGTATGTGTGTAAAGTGCGAAAACAGCCAAAGTTACACCCATAGAAATAGAACCGGTATCGCCCATATAAAATCTAGCCGGATTAATATTAAACCACAAAAATGCTAACAATGCTCCAACTAAAACTCCACAAAAAGCAGCTAAATCATATCTACCAATTGAGAAAGCAATTACTCCATAAGAAAGAAAAGATATCATCAAAGTTCCTCCTGCTAAACCATCAAGTCCGTCAGTTTGGTTAACTGAAAAAGCAGTCCCAACTACTATAAAAATAAAAAATAAAATATACCACCATCCTACTTCAAAGGTCCCTATCAGAGGAATAGTTACAAGATCCCATTCTAACTTAAAGTAAAACCACCAAGCACCAACCATCGCAATGGCTATATATATAAGTAGTTTATGCGAGAATTTAATCCCTCTTTTTTTGTAACCCAAGCGTCTCACATCCAAATAATCATCAATAAGTCCGACTAATGCAGATGCTACTAAAACTCCAAGGGGAAGCAGGGTTTCTTTTCTGGTTAGAAAGTTAATTTTTTCCAATATTTCAAACGGTAGTAGCTTTGATACATAGAAAAAGAATAAAGAAAATATTAAAACTGTTGCCCATATCAAAATTCCACCCATGGTTGGTGTGCCTGATTTATGAGCATGCATTTTGGTGAATAACGGTGTATTGCCATCATCTCTAATCTGTTTGCCTATTTTATATTTATAAAGAAAATGAGTTAACAAGGGAGTCAAAGATACTGCAAAAATAAATGACAAGGTTGTTAAAAAAAGAATTTTGATAATGTAAAAGTTTTCCATATTTATTTTTATTTTTTATCTTGAATTTATTAAATAAATAGAACCAAGTCCAATTAATAAAGTAAAATTACAGATCAATGCCACCACAAAAAGAATGTGACCTATCAGTCTCCTGTCTTGATTATTTCTAACTAAAATAAAAATTATTAAGTTAATTACAAAAAATAACAGGCCTAAAAAAGGTAAGATAAAAATATTATTAGTGCCTCCGAAATAATCTATTCCAATATCTACATTGTAGTGAAGAGCCATTCTGGGCTCATTAATATAATTTTTTATGAGGATTGAAAAAATCCATAAAGCTGAATTTAGCACTAAAAAAATAGCTAGATAGATTCGAAAAAAAATAAAAAAGAAAATTTCTGAAGCAATATTAAAACAATTTTCTTTAATATTTTGCAAATAATATATAATTTTTTCCCTTATCAGCATAGTAAATTTACTTACATTACTAGATTAGCATAAAAAAATAAAAAAAAGAAGACTTATAAATTTGAAAAAATTTTTCAATATTTGTCAAAATGTGGTATAATAATCTTATCAACAAGCAATTTATTATTGTTTTTTACTGAAAATAAATCAGTTATTTTTTTATGTTTTCCGATAGACAAATAAAAGAAATATTAGTAAGCAATGAAATTATCAACCTTGATGATTTCAATAAACATTCTAAGGAAGCCAAAACTTTAGGCAAAAGACTTGAAAATTATCTATCTGAAAAAAAGATAATATCTGGAGATGCTTTATATGAAAATGCTGCTAATTATTACAAGGTTCCTTTTATTAATTTAAAAAACCAAACCATCAGAAAAGATGTGCTTTTATCTATTCCAGAAAAAATTGCTAGTACTCACAAGATAATTGCCTTTGATGCTGATGATAAAAAAATCAAAATTGCCTTGAGTAATCCAGAGGATATTGAAATTCTTGAGTTTATCAAAAAGAAAACCGGTTTAGATGTAGAAATCAATCTAACCTCCCCCTCTCAAATAAATGATGTTATTAAGCAATATCACAAAAGTTTAAAAGCAGAATTTGATTATTTGTCAGGAGACAAAGCTGATAAACTTGGGAAGGTTAGTGACGACAAAGATTTAAAAAAATTAGCCGAAGATTTGCCAGTTGTTCGTATTGTTGATACCTTGCTTGAATACTCTGTTTTAGAAGGTGCTTCTGATATTCATATCGAACCAGAAGAAAAAAAAGTGTCTGTTAGGTATAGAGTTGATGGAGTATTGCAGAATGTTATGGTGCTTCCAAAAACTGTTCAATCTGGTATTATAGCTCGTATTAAAATTCTTTCAAACTTAAAAGTTGACGAACATAGATTACCC
Source organism: Candidatus Parcubacteria bacterium (assembly GCA_002869165.1). GTDB lineage: Bacteria > Patescibacteriota > Patescibacteriia > Patescibacteriales > UBA12075 > BM705. The sequence goes on from PKTK01000001.1 coordinate 419,231, forward strand.
CAAGATGGTCGTTTCAAAATAACCACTAACGACTATAAGGTTTCTTTTCGTGTTTCAATACTTCCAACATTTGATGGTGAAAAGATAGTGATGCGTCTTTTGAATGAAAAAGCCCAAACATTAACCCTTGAGCAACTTGGTTTTCAACCTGGACCATTTCAAATAGTTAAAAGAAATGTGGCAAAACCAAATGGAATTATTCTTGTTACTGGTCCAACTGGTTCTGGTAAAACTACCACCCTATACACAATTTTAGGAATCCTAAACACTCCCAAAGTCAATATATCCACCATCGAAGATCCAATTGAATACCGCATGGAACACGTTAATCAATCTCAGGTTAATTCTAAAATTGGCTATACCTTTGCAGCTGGACTTAGAGCTTTTTTACGTCAAGATCCAGATATTATCATGGTTGGTGAAATTCGTGATCAAGAAACAGCTGAAATTGCTATTCATGCTGCTATGACTGGTCATGCTGTATTATCAACAATTCACACAAATGATGCTGCCACAACCATGCCTAGATTAGCTGAAATGGGTGTACCGACTTTTTTGATTGGATCTACCATGAACTTGATTGTTGCTCAAAGATTGGTTCGTAAAATTTGCACGGGCTGTATTCAGTCATACAACCTAGGAGAAGAAGAGATTAAAGAATTAGAAAAACAGCTTGATATTGATAGTATTCTAAATACTCTTGAAAAAGAAAAATCAATCATGGATGCTAAGAAAGGCCTTAAAAATTTACTTTTTTATCGTGGCAAAGGTTGTAAGAAATGTAACAACTCAGGTTACAAGGGTCGTATTGGAATATATGAGATTTTGGAAAACAGCGAGGAAATTAGTTCAATAATATTACGCAACGGAAGTGCTAGTGAATTAAAAAAAGAAGCCTTAAGTAAAGGCATGCTTATGATGGTTGAAGATGGTTTTATTAAAGCAAAAAATGGTGTTACCACCTTAGAAGAAATTTTGAGAGTTACTAAAGAATAAATTAAATAAAGTATATGCCTGTAGATTTTTCAAAAAAGAATGTTGACTCCAAAGAGGAGGAGGAGTCAAGTTCAAAAAAAAGAAATAAGAAAAGCTCAGAAAATAACTCGTCGCCAATGGATAAGATCAATAGATGGCTTTTACGTTTTTCAAAAGTACCTCTAAAAGAAAAGGTTTTTTTTGTACAAAACCTAGGCCTCATGCTTCGTTCTGGAATTTCTCTGTCTATTGGTCTCAAAACTCTTGCCAATCAAACAAGCAACAAAAGACTAGCAGAAATCCTAAATAATGTTGGTGAGGAAGTTGAAAAAGGAAACAGTTTTGGGGATAGTCTTAAAAAACACAAAAATGTTTTTGGTGATATGTTTATTTCTATGGTTGAAGCTGGAGAGTTGTCTGGTAAGCTTGAAGATGTTTTGGTTCAGCTTCATATCCAAATGAAAAAAGAAAATGCTCTTATTTCCAAAGTAAAAGGGGCTTTAACTTATCCAGCTGTTATCATATTTGCAATGTTGGGAATCGGAACATTCATGATCGTTTTTGTTGTGCCAAAGATTACGGCTATGTTTGATGAAATGAATGCAGAACTCCCCTTACCAACCAAAATTTTAATTAAAACAAGTGAAATTGTCATTGATAATGGTATACTTACTATAATACTGCTTACTGTACTTATATTTAGTTTTTTTAAAGCAATTAAAACTGAAAAAGGCAAATTTATTTTTCAAGCTTTTTTGCTTAAACTACCTATCTTTGGTCCGATCATGAAAAAGATAAATACTGCTAGATTTGCTAGAAATATAAGTTCTCTTTTAAAAACTGATATTATGATTATTAAATCATTTCAAATTACAGCAAATGTACTTGGAAATCTGCATTATCGTAGAGCTTTGTTAGCTATGGCACAAAAGATAAAAAAAGGTTAAAAGCTCAATGAAACAATTAGCCAGTATCCAAATTTATTTACTCCAGTGGTAGCGCAAATGGTAGCCATTGGCGAGGAAACTGGTGAACTTGATAGTATTCTTGAGGAACTAGCTGGTTTTTATGAAGAAGAGATAGATCTTATTATGGATAATCTTCCAGCAATCATCGAGCCGGTTTTAATTCTAGCTCTTGGTGTTGGTGTTGGCGGCGTAGCTATCGCCATTATTATGCCTATGTATTCAATTACCTCGGCTATTTAATTTAGAACAAAACTAGATGTTAAAGTTATTTAACTCAAAACAAAATATATTTGGTCTTGATATTTCAGATAAAACCTTAAAAATAGTTCAAACCAAAAAATCAGGAGACAAGACCAAAATTCAGGCGATTGGTAGATATAAACTTAAGGATAAGGTTATTGTAAATGGAGAGATCAGGGATCCTGAGGAATTTGTCAATTCTGTAAAGGAGTGTATAAAAAAACCTATCTTTGGCTCAATCACTACTGACTTGGCAGTCATGTCTCTACCTGAAAAAAAATGTTTTATCAAATCAATTCAAATTGAAAAAGGTCCAAATTCAATTGATGATCTAATTGGTAGTGAAATTGAAAAGTACTTTCCTTTTTCAAAAGATGATATTTACTACGACTGGGAAATTTTCAATGAATACTCGGATTATTACGATGTGTTGGTAAGCGCAGCTCCAAAATATATTGTTGACTCTTATATTGAAAATGCTAGTAAAGCTGGTTTGTCAGTTGTAGCTATTGAGCCTGAGTCAGTAGCTATCTGCAGAGCTTTAACCAAAAAAGCTGAAAAGAAAAGTAAGAACAATGAAGCACCCACATTCGCAATCATTGATATTGGCGCAGTTGAAACCTTTATGGTTATATCTTCAAATTCATCCATTATCATGTCTATGGGGATTGATGTATCAGGTCAAGAAATAACGGAAAAAATTGCTACTACTCTTCAAATAAATGAATCTCAAGCAGAAAAAGCCAAGATAATTTGCGGATTAGATAAGACCAAGGCTGAGGGAATTATTTATGAAATCCTTCAAGAAATGATTGAAAGAATGAATTCTAAAATTCAAAGTATTATTAACTTTTACAAAGACAACTACCCTGATTTTCCTGATATCGAGTTTGTATCTATCTCTGGAGGAGGATCTGATGTAAATAGTTTACATGAAGCTATTGCAGAAAGATTAAAACTTGAAATTAAAGACGCAGATGTATTTACTAATATAAATGAAGATATAGAGAAATATTCTGATAGTTTTACAAAAACACATAATTTAAATACAGATGTTTTATCAAAGCCTTCTAAAAATAATAAAAAAAGTTCTATAGTACCTGAAACAATTTCAAGCAAGCACAATTCCTCGCTTAGCTATGTAACATCAGTTGGCTTAGCTTTGCGAGAAAATTTATAAAATGTATAATATTAACTTGATTCCAAAAAGCCTCAAGGAAAAACTTGAGATGCAAAAAATATTAACAAAGGTAAACAAGTTTCTTGTGATTGTTTTTGTTTTTTGCGTTTTTTATTATGGAGTTTTATATGCTTCTTTTTATTACCTTGATAAGCATTACCAAGAAATTTCTGTTACCTATAATGATTTAAGTAAAGATGCTAAAAATTACACTAACACCATTGCAGATATCAATGAAAAAATTACTTATATAAAAGGGATACAAAAGGATAATTTTAACTTAAGTAGGGTTTTGCAAGATTTTGCTACAATAGACAATCCTTCAATCAAGCTTGATCAAATTTCCATAGACACAGAAAGAAAGCTAATTAATATAAGTGGAGAAGCAAAAACCAGAGAAATGTTACTGATATATCAGGATAATCTTGAATCAATCCCCTATTTAAGTGATGTTAATTTACCTATTAGTAGTTTAGTTGAAAAAAACGATATCAAATTCAATCTAAACATAACTTTTAAATTAGATGAGTTCGCCAAAAACTAAAGAAAAAACTACTGACCCAAAACAAATAATGCTAATTACGGTAATTATATTTTTAGTTGCATTGTTTGCTTTTGTGTATTTGCTTATAATCCCTCAAATAGAAAAAATCAAAGAAAAGCGAGTTACTATTGCTAACACAAAAATCGAAATCAATAAAAATACTCAAGAAGAGGAGAATTTAAGCACCCAAAAGTCCAAACTAGAATCAATAGAAGATCAATTAGAACAATTAGACAAGGTGTTCATAAACCGGAACAAAGAATTAGAATTTATCACTACTTTGGAGGGGGTTGCTGCAAAAAATAATGTAGAGCAAAATATTGATCTTAAAGCATTTACCAATAACACAAAAGAAGGCTATGTTTCAATTCCTTTAAATATTACAGTTAGTGGTAATTATTACAATGTTATAAGCTACATCCAAAACATTGAGTCATTGAGTTATTATTTTAATATCACTAATTTATCACTCAATACAAACAGCTCTCAAGTTGAATCATATTCAAATATTAATGCAAGCATTAAAGCAAATGTGTTTATAAATAAATGAAGGTAAAAAAAACCAAAATACAAATAGTATTCAGGTATGTTTATATCGGTTTTATATTTGCAAATATTGGTATTGTTGTGTATTTGTATTTTTTTCTAATGGAAAATGTCAATGGCAGTATAAACTTTGATGAATCAAACTTTCCTCAAAATCTACGAAAAAACAATGACATTAAAACCGAGGAGTTTAATACTATCATTGATAAAATTAATGAACGAGAGTTAAAGGAAAATACTACCATAGACAATATATTCGCTAATTAATCTTTAAAATATTTTCTATATAGGTATTTAATTTTAGCTTAAGCAATTCACCTTCCTCAATTATATACTGTTGAGGATTTTTTATTTCTTTTATTATTAAATCCTTCAATTCATTGACGTTTGAAGCTTCAAATAAACTAGCATGAAAAAACCTTGCTATCTCCCCAGCTCCACCAATATCAGATGAAATAATATTTAAGCCTTTTATACCTGCTTCGTAAATAACAGTTGGCGAGTTTTCGTAACAAGTTGATGGCATTATCAAACAAGCAGAATTTACAAGCTCTTTTTTTAAATCACTTCTATTTTTTTCACCTAAAACCAAAATTGAATTATCTGCACTTTTAAGGAGGTCTTTTGAGATAAGTTTTCCGACAATCTTTAGTTTTATATCTTTTTTAATATTACTATCAATATCTTGCCAGGCCTTTAGTAGCGTATCTATGCCTTTATGTTTTGCCACCAAACCAATGTAAATAAAATCTCTGGTGTGGTTATGAGTTCTATTAAAAAATTCGTCATCATCAAGTGGATTAAAATATTTAAGCTTAGTTGCTTTTTTGAAAAATCCTTTTTTTTCATGTAGTTTAATTATCCAATTAGACGGAGCAACTACATTTTTTATAGTCAGTGTAAACAGAATAGTTAATTTTTGGTAATACCTGGATGTCAATGAGTCAATTTTATCCTCTTTTCGGTAATACATTAGTCCAGAAGGATGAATCATGGCAATATCATGTAAAAAATGTATTTGCGAGTAAAACTTGCTGACAAAAAATAGGGTTAAAAAGCCAATTCCAGTAAAATTATGAGTAAAAACCTTGTCTACATTTTCTTTTTTTAAAATGTATAGAACTTTTATTGTATTTATAAAATTTAAAATGTTTGCTATGTGCCAAAACAGTCTTAAAAACTTGGGAATTTTATTTAAATAAGGGAAAAAGCCTTTAAGATAAAAATTATCTGAATTATTTTTTTGTTCAGAAAAATAAGGTTTTACTGATATATTTATAACTTCATTGCCACTCTTCTCCAGACCTTTTTTTTGTAACTCGCAAATTCTTTCAGCTCCTCCTCTAGAAAAAGGCTTATTTAAATTGTTTATTATAGCAATTTTCATTATATTTTTTCTATAAAGTCAGAAAACTTCGAATCAATTATTTTTTTATCATATTTGTTCTTTGCCAACATTCTAGCTGAATCAGACATTTTTTTTCTTAAAGAGTAGTCTGTGATAAGTTTGTTTAATTTTTCTTTTAGGTCTTTTTTGTCCCCTGTTTTAATGTTAAAACCTTGAACCCCATCTTCATATACACTTCTAACTCCTGGTAAATCACTAGAAATAACTGGAACTCCACAACTCATGGCTTCAATTTGCACTATACCAAAAGCTTCATGGGAATTTATGGAGGGCAAAACAAATATATCACTTTTCTGATAAATTTGAACCAATTTATCAAGCTCTAATTTACCATAAAAGTTAACTTTTTTTTCTATTCCTAAATTTTTTACCTGTTTTTTATAGCTAGCCTGTAATTCACCATAGCCAACCAGATTTAATTTTATTTTTTTGTCATTAATCTCCGAAAAAACTTCTATTAAATTATCCACTCCCTTAAAGTAGTGAGCCTTATCCATGCCACCCACAAAAGTTATATTTATTAACTCCTTTTCTTTTTTTTCTTGATCAGGTTTAAATAATTCGGTGTCGACTGAAAATGGGACTACAAAAAACTTATTTTTGTTATTTTTATAATATTTTTTTATATCAGAATTTTCTATATAATCTAAACTAGCACAACTAATCTTAGTAGACTTATTGAACAAACATTTTTTTATCAAATTACTTGGAACAGCCAAAAACTTTTTTATCCCAGGCAAACTTGAAGTGTCCATATGATAATGAACAAGCAATTTGTATTTATTTTTATTTATAATTTTATCAAGATATAAAATTAAGTCTGTGCCAAAAAAAGGATAATGAAGGTATACAATATCAAAATTGTTCAAGGAATTTAACAACCTGTAAAGAACGGCAGCATTGCCAAATTGCAAAAAAGACTTAATTTCCCTTACATCATCTTTAGTTTTTTTGTTATTAAAAAAAGGAGTAAAAATTGTTACTTTATGTCCCCTTTCTTCTAATGTTTTTGTGTATTGTTTTGCAACATTTCCTATGCCCCCCTTATAAGGCGGATAAGAACATACAATTTGTGCAATCTTCATTTTTTTAGACTAACATCACGTACTAGCTTTGTAATATTTTTTTCTATTTTTTATAGTTTAATTCTTAATTTAATATAAAGATAAAATAAAACTGCAATAGAAAAGTACAGCAAAACATCAATACCAGCAGAAGAAAAACCAAGTTGAGCCACTAACGAATCAATTTTTTTAATAAAAATTATTACCAAAAGTATTGCCATCCAAAAAAACAACCAAAGATTGAATTCACCCGACTTTAGATTATTTATCTTTTTTTGTTTGTATAAACGAAAGATAATATATGCTATAACAGTAATAGCAATGTATTGTTGAATCATATCAAGATATTAATTTATTAATAAATAAATCTATCAAAATTTTTACTCCGCCTGTTCCTCTTCCTTTTCCAGAAAAAACTCCCTGACCAAAATCATCGTAATTAACAGTTATAGGAACTTCTTTTATTTTCCATTTGTTTTTATGAGCTTTGTTGATTATTTCTGTACAATGAGCTGCTCCATCATTGTCAATATTTAATTCTTTGGCTACTTTTCTCGAAAATGCTCGAAAGCCGTTTTGAGGATCTGTTAAACTTGATTTGTAAATTTTTTTTAAAATAAATCTAGCCACCGGCATTATTAAATATTTTTTAGTAAAAGGCAAATTTGTTTTATTATCTAAAAATCGACTACCAAAAACGATCTCTGCTTCTCCTTTTATGATAGGATGAATTATTTTTTCAATATCTTCAGCTAAAAATTGTCCGTCAGCATCAAAATGAACAAAAACTTCAGCGCCCAGTTCCATTGCTTTCTTAGTTCCAGTCTCTAAGGCAGCCCCTTGTCCCCTATTTATAATATGATGAAGCAGAATAACATTCTTATTCTTGACAATTTCAAGAGTATTATCACTCGAGCAGTCATCTACAATAATAACATTTTCATACTTAAGCAAGACATTATCAATGACTTTGGAAATTTTCTTTTCCTCGTTATATGCCGGAATTATAATGTAAACTTTATTATTCATTATCAAATTGGATTGTTCGTATATCTTTCAAGCCCTTATTGACTTGTAGGTGATGAACTGTTTCCTGTAACCCTTTTTCTAAAGTAACTATTGGTAACCACCCAAGTGATTTTTTTGCTAAATTTATATCGGGAAAACACAAAGGTGAAAGAAATTCAAGCTCTTTTTTATAAACTATTTCCGAACTTGAATTAGTCAATTCTTTTATTTTATTAGCAACATGAGTTAGGTTTATCTCAACGTCTGATCCAATATTTACTGGTCCAAAAAAATCGGAATCCATAATCTTATTTACTGCATCCAATAAGTAACTAATATAACATAATGAAGTTGTAAAATTTTCATCTCCATAAATAGTTATTGGTTTATTTTCTAAAGCTGCATTTATAAAATCAGGAATTATTTGACTATCAAATAGTTGCATTTTAGGTCCATAGGTTCTAAAAACCCTTATAATCTTTGCGTCTACACTAGCTTCTCTTCGATAATTCATAACCATAGTTTCAGCAAATCGTTTTCCTTCGTCGTAGGAGCTCCTACTCGACAGAAAATCACTTTTTCCAATTTCTGCTTCCTCTATTTTTCCAGGATTTTTTGATCTGTCGCCATAAACCACACTTGAAGAAAAGTGTAAAAACTTAGCCTCGTATTTCAAGGCTAAATCTAAGGCATTTTTTACCACTAAAGAATTAGCTAGCAATACTTTTATTTTGTTCTTATTAAAATCATTGATAGACATTGGGCAAGCTAGATTGTAAATATCCTGAATTCCTTGAAACTTAATTTTAAATTTCTGAAGCTCTGGCAAACTTTCTAAATCAATTTCAGTTGACATATCATGATTTACAAATTCAAAATCAGGCTCCGAAAGCAAATGGTCAATGTTTTTTTCATTGCCAGAACTAAAGTCATCAACACAGATCACTTTTGATGTTTTTAATAATTCTTCACAGAGGTTGGATCCAATAAAACCAGCTCCACCAATAACTAAAGAGATTTTTTTGTCAAAGATTACTTTTTTGTGCATATTTATAAATTATCACTTAATAAGTATATGAGATATTACGCCACCATTAAATGTTTCTTCAAAAGAATAAAAAGCTCCTATTAATTCGCCGTTACTTTCAAAAATTCTAACATGAGGAGTTCCTCCAGGTCCAGCTCCACATATAATCTCATCTTGACCATCTAAATCAACATCACCAGTATTTATATTTACTCTATCCTTATATTTATCACCAAAAGCAGAAAAACTGGATAGTTCTTTGCCAAAATAATCAAATATTTTTATCTCTGATTTCCCATGACTTGCTTTACTTACTATTATTTCATTCTTTTTTCTTATCCCACCATCAATATCTGCCAAACTGAGATTTAAACCACCTCTAAAACCTTCACTAAATGCAAAGAAATGATTTAATAAATTACCTTTGGTATCAAATATTTTAACTTGTGGTCCGCCCCCTTCACCTGGAGCAGTTACAATTTCTGTTACATTGTCTCCATTAACATCTGCTGAGGCAACTTTTACTCCACCAGTAAAATTTTGATCGTAGGCAAAAAATTGTCTTAGCAAACCACCGTCTTTATTAAAGACTCTTACGTGTGGTCCACCCCCAGCACCAGCTCCTGTTATGATCTCATAAATTCCATTATTATCGATATCAATTGTAGCTATATCTACTCCACCCCTAAATTTCTCATCGTAGGCAAAAAATTGACTAAGCAGTCTACCATCTGGGGAAAAAACTTGAACTTGGGGGCCTCCGCTATCTTTTGGACTAACAATAATCTCGTCTTTATTATCTCCATCCAAATCAGCGCTACTTATATTAATTCCTCCATAATATCCGTCTAAAACATCAAACTCGCTCACTAAATTTCCGTTTTTGTTTGTTATTTTAATACTGGATTTTCTATCTGAATAAGCAGAATTAATAAAATAGACACTCTGCTTATCTAGGTTCTCCTTGGCCATATAAACAGCTCGATACGAATTTAATCTTCCTGCACCTAACTTATTCTTATAATCTGGATTAAGCTTTTCTATATAATCGCTTGAACCAAGTAATATGTTAACAACTTCATCTCTAGAAAGAGAGGGGTTGGTAGAAATAATTTGTGCTATTACTCCACTAACTTGTGGCGTTGCCATAGAAGTTCCTGACCAATAACCATCATAATATTTATTTAAAACTAATTCCCCGTTTTCTCTTCGCGGAGAGTAGAATGAAGTGTTGTAGATACTAACGCCAGGAGCTGAAATATCAACACATTTATTGCCATAAGCTGAAAAACTAGCTTTTTGATCCAAGTCATCTGTTGCCGCTACTCCAATTACCAGATTTTCATAGTTATAACCATCATTACAAACTGGATACATTGGATGTTCGTCAAGAGAATGAGCTTCCTTGTCATTTCCCGCAGCAGCTACTATAATAATGCCTTGCTTATATGCATTCCTAATTGCAACTTCTAATGCAGGGCTATATACATTGCCAGCAAAACTTAAATTTATAACATCTGCACCATTCTTTGTCGCATATTCAATTGCTCTAATAACAGAAGAACTGTTTCCAGCACCTTTTGAATCAAGCACAAGCAATGGCATAATTTTTACTGATCTCGCTACTCCACTAACCCCCTCTTGATTGTTTGTACTAGCTGTGATAATGCCGGCTACGACTGTTCCATGTGTAATTTCATAATCAATAAAATCAATTGTTAATTTTGGATTTGGATCACTTGTGTCATTAATAAAGTCCCATCCATTTACATCATCAACATAGCCATTATTATCATCATCTATATTATTATTAGGTATTTCATCTTTGTTTAACCAAATATTGTCTCTAAGGTCTGGGTGATTTATTTGTACGCCACTGTCAATAACAGCTACTGTAACGTCTTTTTTACTCCCCTCAATGTCCCATGCACTAATAGCGTTTATTTTTTTTAAATACCATTGCTTAGAAAAATAAGCATCATTAGGTATTAAAGCTGTATTGTAAAAAATCTCTGAGGCAAATATTGCTGCAGGATGGGAAAATAAAAATATAGCTAAAATTAAATAAATTACTTTTTTTTTCATATACAAAAAAACTCCAAAATCATACTAATATTATAACATAACAAGCTATTTCGGAGCAATTTTATTTTTCAAGTAAAATATCCAGTGTTTTTTTAGCTGTTCTTCCCCAACCAAATTCTTTAACACGTTCATAACCATTTTTGATTAACTTTTCTCTAAGTTCAGGTTTGTTTAAAACTTCACACATTGAATCAGCTATAGAGAGTGAATAATCAGGGTTAAAATAATGAGCAGCATCTTTGGCTACTTCAGGGATTGATGATGTGTTTGCAGCAATTATAGTTGTACCACATGCCATTGCTTGTAGTAAAGGTATGCCAAAACCTTCATATTTTGAAGGAAGTATAAACAACGAAGCTCCATTGTATAAGTAAGGTACAATATCTTCATCAAGCCAGCCTGGCATTATGATATCGTCTACCAGGTCAAATTCTCTTGTCATGTACTTAGCTTCATCATAACCATAACTAGCGTCACCAACCAATAAAAGTTTGTGATTGTTAATTTTACGGTCTCTCATGATCGCATACGCTTCAATCAATGCTGAAGTGTTTTTCTTTTTTTCTAGTCTACCAATATAAAAAATATATGGTTGTTCTATTCCTAGATTATCAAGTACAAATTTTAATTTTTCCTCATTATTTATTTTTTTATATAACTTTTTATCGTAACCATTATGCACAACTGTAAGTTTACCTTTTTTGACCTTGTAAAAAGTTTCAATTTCTTTTTTTGAAAATTCAGAAACAGTTATTACATTTGAGGCTTTTTTTAAAGCGTATTTAGTTGACCACTTTAGGTAATCAAGCGAATTAGCGCCGTATTTACCCAAAGTAAAAATTCTAACAAAAAAGGAAATTATTTTTTTAAATGAAAAAACGTCAGGTCCTATTTCATCAATTCCAAACAAACTAGAATCTTTTAAAAATCCTATATCATGTATTGTTATTAATGTTTTCTTTGGTCTTACAAGGGGTAAAGCATGAGACTGAACAAAAAGTGCATCTGGTTTATTGAATACCATTTCCAGACTTAAACCACCTAAAGTCCAAAAATATTTAAAGGGCCATTTGAGAATCTTGGCTTTAAAATTATTATGTGGGGATTTTAACACCTGATAACCTTCATTATCATATTTAATTTTATTTTCAATTTCTGACTCATCATTTTTGGTCAAATCTAAAAGACCTCCTCTAAGAGGGTTATCTGTGTACAATATATATTCATTTTTTTTATCCTGAAGAGCAAACTCTCTTATCAGGTGATACGCATACCACTCTGTGCCAGTACGATGTTTTCTATTTGCTCGACTTGCATCTATTCCTATTATCATACAAATAAAAATTGCAATTAAAATTGCAATTTTAAATAATTATTATTTTGTAGCTAATATAGATCTCTTATATGAATCTAAATTATCAAGAGCAATTCCTGTTCCTTTAGCCACGCATAAAAGTGACTCATCTGCCACATATGCAGGTACACTTGTTGTTCTTGATAATAATTGATCGATATTTCTAAGAAGCGATGATCCACCTGAAAGAACCATCCCCTTGTCCATAATATCTGCTGAAAGTTCTGGAGGAGTTTCGTGAAGCACCTTTTTTACGGAACTTATAATCGCTTCAAGTTCGTTCTGCAAGGCCTCAGTTACATCATTACTGGTGATGGTAATACTTCTAGGCAAGCCGGTTAAAATATCCCTACCACGTACTTCCATGCTTAATTTATCTTCTAAATAAAGGGCTGAACCAATTTCAATTTTAATTTCTTCGGCTGTGCGTTCACCAATTGCCAAATTATATTTTCTTCTGGCATATTCAAGAATAGCTGTATCAAATTTATTTCCTCCAACTCTCACAGAGTTTGAAGATACTATCCCACCAAGGGATATAACTGCCATCTCTGCAGTTCCCCCACCAATATCAACTATCATATGCCCACTAGCAGAGCCAATAGGGATATCAGCTCCAATTGCAGCTGCAACTGGCTCCTTGATGATATATGCTGCCTTGGCTCCAGCTGCAATTGTGGCATCAATAACAGCTCTTCGCTCTGTTGAAGAAATGCCCGCTGGAACTGCAACCATAACCTCTGGTCTAAAAAGACGAATGCCACCGATTGCTTTATTAATAAAATACCTCAACATTGCCTCGGTTGTTCTATAATCAGCAATAACACCATCTTTTAGTGGTTTAATAGCTATGATAGTATCTGTAGTTCTACCAAGCATATCTTTGGCCTCGTTGCCTACAGCTAATATTTTTTTATCTTCCATTGACACTGCAACTACGCTTGGTTCGTTGATTACGATACCTCTCTTGGGCAAATGTACTAAAGTATAAGTAGTTCCTAGATCAATTCCTATTCTTTTTATAATCATATTTTAATTATCTATTTTTAAATTAATTTCCAAGTCTGACCTTAGACTAGTTTCCCATACTATATTGTTTTTGTCAATTCTATCCACCAAAAAGCCATTCGGAGAAAATTCTTTAATATTAGCATTTAAATCAAGGTCTATTTTTAAATCATCAACTGTATTTCCAGCTTGTTTTTGCAAATAAAGGTTATACTTTCCTGAGATACTACTCTGTCTTAAATCATCTGGTAGTTTGTAGTCAATTGAAATATTTCCTATTTCACCAGGCTCCACATTCAAGAAAAAAGCATAAACAGTCTTGTTATATTCATCATAAACTTTAATATCAGAATTATCCATTCCAGTAGCATTTATCAATTGACTACCTCTAGGAACATAAACTCTTGTATATGTTCTGTAACGAGTTGTTTTCCAATCAAAATCACCATTATGAGCATAATTCAAAGCTAAATTAGATATTAGCTCTCCGGTGTTGTTTTTTCTTACTTTATAACCAATCGACCTATTTATAACAGCATCGGTTTTATAACTTGCCATGTTTGCATCAACAACCATTAAATAATCACCATTATAATTTTGAATCGCTCCAGCCCAATTTTTTTCAACTAATAATTTTTCAAGCTCTACATCTTTGAAATATATTTGAATATTTTTTTCGTTTAGGTTTTTTGAAATAACATTCAAAATTGTATACATTGCATTTGGTTCTAGGTTGAATAATTTTATTTTTATTTCCTTAACGATCTCAGCAATTATCTCCTTTCGATGCCATTCTCTAACCCCGAGTTGGATATATTCTTGCTCCACTTTATATTGAAGTAGGTTAATAAAATTTGTATGGTTAAATTCAGTATCCTCAACATATATTGGTCCAATTTGCTCAAGCAGATCAACTATAATCTTTGGCGTAATAGCGATAATACCTTCAAAGTTTCCGTCATAGTTATTAATTTTATTTTTCTCTGGTAATAGTGAATCCTCTTCATAAAAAAATTGTTCAAGATTTTGAGCAGAACTAGGCCAATCCGGATACCAATTAGCGTCTCTAAAATACCAGTTATCAACTCCTAGATATTCCTTTAAAGGTGCTGGCGGTTCTTTTTGATAAATATCTTGAACTGGAATATCAAGATGGTACACGTCGTGAGTTTCCAGATTTACTATATCTCCATTTTTTGTTTTAGCAATACCGTAAGTACCAACAAAACCGCCTGAGGGTCTTAGCTCATCACTATTTTGCAAAACCAAAAGATAGTCAGCCTCAGCTGGATACCCCAACATAATAGGAACAAATTGTGATAAAGGAATGATCGTATCCAGGGTAGTTTTAACTGTTTCTAGCTTTTCTCTTAAATTGGATATTTTTGTTTTGTATGGAAGTAGAATCCCAGAAAATTTTAAATAATTTAAATTTAGTAATGCTAAATCAATATTTGCTTTAATTCCTACTAAATCAGGTGTACTTTTAAATAAAATATCTAGAAGTGCTATTTTTTCTTCTTCGCTCAACTTATTAAAATTCTTTTCTTTGTTTGCCAACACTTTTTCAAAGGCCTCTGCGTAATTTGAGCTTTGTTCAATAGTTTTACTGATGATTTCGGCTGATGAAGTTAAATATAATACGTCATTTATCTGATTATTAAAATATGAGATATTCTTGATCAAAAAATTATCATCATACTTTTGTGCAAGTTCATTTGCTTGACTAAAATCTGACTGAGCTATACCGGCTTTTATTTTTCCTTCTTCAAAATTTTCATTCAAAAGTAAATTAACTGCTTCTTCTATATTTCTCTTTCCACTAACCATGGTTGTGTACAAATTTTTTACATCTTTAAAATAGAAAACAAAAGAAATAAAACCAATTATAAAGAACAATAAAAATAATATTAAAAATATTTTTAGCACAAAAAAGGCCCTTTTTAATCTTCGACGCCTTTTGATGTAAGGTATGTCATCGTAGATATGTTTAGCTCCTAGATAAACTGATAGTAAATTTAAGTTTTTTGATTTTGATAATTTAAACATTTTAATCTTGTCTTAAAGCCATAATTGGGTCAAGTTTAGCTGCTTTTCTTGCTGGATAAACACCAAAAACAATTCCAAAAAAAGTTGAAAAGCCAAGCGCAACCACAAAACCCTCTAGGGGCACGGCAAATTCCCAATCAAGACCAGCAGAATTTGCTCCGATTGAGACTAAAAAAGAAACTAAAACACCTACAGCAACACCAATTATACCCCCAAAAATTGTTATGATTGTTGATTCAAACAAAAATTGCTTCATAATATCTAAATATTTAGCTCCCACAGATTTCCTAAGACCTATTTCTTGTGATCTTTCACTTACTATAACATACATAATATTCATAATACCCACTCCTCCAACAACAAGCGAAATTGCCACAATAGCCAACAATAATAGTGTTATAGCTCCTGTTATTGTATCAAGAATACTCATCATTTCTGCCATAGTTACAACTCTAAAGTCATCTTTATTAAACTCATTTTCATCATCCACGCTAATATCATGATTTTCTCTCAAAATTAATCTAGCTTCTCTAGCAGTCTCCTCAGCAATACTTAAATCCTTTAAATTTGCTATCAAATAAAGAATATGATCAATACCCATTATCCTTTTTTGTAATGTTTTTACAGGAACATAAACATAGTCATCAAAATTCATACCCATTACTCCTCCCCTTTCTTTCATAACCCCAATTACTCTAAACTTTGTTTTTCTAATCCTTATCTGTTTTCCCAGTGCGTCACTCTCACCAAATAATTTCTCTTTCATATTAAAACCAAGTACAACCACTTTTGATAATGTTCTATTTTCTTCTTCTGAAAAAAATCTACCAAATTCAATTTCACTTTGATCGATATCAATATAACTAGCATTTGTTCCGAAAATAAAACCTTTTTTTTGCTCATTACTGTAACTTACTAGCTCTTGACCCATTATTCCAGCATAAGCGTTGTCCACGTTGGGAAGATCAATAATATCTTCCATATCGTCTAATGTCAAAGTTGTTATTTGAGCTCCCTGGACCAGATCAGCTGCTCCAGCAGTCGATGCGTTGGAAGTTGTTTTATTGTTAGTTGGAATTTTTACCTCTACTTCAATGATATCCGTTCCAAAACTTTCTACTTGCCCTAAAATCAATCTTTCTATTCCATGCCCAGCTGAATAAACAATTATTACACTGGCTATCCCAATTACCACACCCAAAACAGTTAATGCTGTTCTGGTTTTATTAGCCATCATTGAATCAAAAGAAGATTTTATTAAAATTATATTTTTCATGATTATTCGTAACGCAAAGCTTCAACCGGCTCAAGTTTTGAAGCTTTGTTAGCTGGATAAACACCAAATATCACTCCAACCATAGCAGATACTCCTAGCGACAAAACAATCGAAAATATTGAAACCGAAAAAGCCCAATCATATCCAAGTAAATTTGCCACAAAAGAAATAATATACGAAATGATAAAACCTGCTACTATTCCGATAAAACCTCCAAACAAAGTTACGGTGATAGATTCAAAAAGAAATTGAACTAATATCCTTGATCTGTTTGCACCAACTGCCTTTCTAAGTCCAATTTCTCTTGTTCTTTCAGAAACAGATACTAACATAATATTCATAATACCAATCCCGCCAACGATTAATGAAAGTGCCGCCATGGCTGCTAAAAAATATCTAAGCGCATTAGTAATAACTGTAATCATATCCAAAGCTTGAGCAGAACTCCTAACTGTAAAATCATCATTTTCTGTGCCTGTAATATCATGTCGATCTCTTAAGGTTAATTTCATGTCTTCAATAGCCCTGTCTATATTATTTTCATTATCTACCTTTGCTCTAATCATACTTATATGATTCACGCCTGCTATGACCTTTTGCATGGTTTTAATTGGAACAAAAATTTTGTTATCATAATCCTGAAAAGCAACAGTTCCCCTTTCTGCCATCACCCCTATTACTTCAAATAATCTTTTTTTTATCTTTATTCTTTTGCCAACAGCCACTGACTCACCAAAAAGTTCTTCTTTTACAGTTGAACCGAGTACTACTACTTTTGACAAATTAGTTTCCTCCTCTTCACTTATAAAACGTCCTGATTCAATGCTGCCACCTTCAACTAACATATAATTATGCGTAACTCCGCTTATAGTCCCTTCGTAACTATTATTCCCCCACTCCAAGGTTGCAGCTCCATTTGAATATGCTACTAGAGCTTTTAAGTTAGGGACATTATTTTTCTTGCTTAATGCCATGGCATCATCATAAGTTAAAGTGGTAATAACTATACCCATAGCTGACGCTGGTGGTTCATCTTCCTCAGAACCGCCAGGTAATACACCTATCAAATTAGCTCCTAGTGTTTCAATCTGGCCAAGAATGAGACTTTGAGCACCCGCTCCAACTGATATTATAATAACAACTGATCCAACTCCAATAATAATACCTAGCATTGTTAAAAAACTCCTTGCTTTTTGGGTTAACAAGGATTTAAAAGCTATCTCAATTGATTGTTTGAGTACTAAGAACATTTAAATTTAAACAGTAAATAAAAATTATTTAAGCAATTCACCATCAGTAGCAAAACGACGCTTCTTGACCTTTGTATCCTCTATAATTAACCCATCTTTTAAGTTAATAATTCTTTTAGCATGTTCTGCAGTATATGTTTCATGAGTAACCAAAATAATCGTATTACCTTCGTTGTTTAATTTTTGTAATATTTCCATTATCTGAACCCCGGACTTGGAATCCAGATTGCCTGTTGGTTCATCAGCAAATATTATGGAAGGGTTATTAATCAAAGCTCGAGCAATGGCTACTCTTTGTTTTTCGCCACCAGATATTTGATTTGTAAAATAATCAAGTCGATGTCCAAGTCCCACGCTTTTCAGGACTTTTTCGCCTCTTTCCCTGGCATTGCCAACATTTTTTGCATAAATCAAAGGTAATATAACATTATCAAGCACTGTGGTCCTGGCTAGTAAATTGAAGGATTGAAATACAAAACCAATCTTTTCATTTCGAAGTTCTGCTAGCTCGTCATCATTTAGCTTCGTCACATCCTTATCATCAATCTTATATGTTCCACTCGTTGCTCTATCAAGTAAACCGATAATATGCATCAAAGTTGATTTACCTGAACCAGATGGCCCCATTATAGAAACAAAATCACCTTTTTCAATATTAAAAGAGATACCATGAAGTACCTTGGTCACCACTTTGTCATTGCGAAATTCTTTTTTTAAATTTTGTATCTCTATGAGCATAATTAACCTAAAATATGAGCGTATTTTTCTTCATCTGCAATTAATTTTTTCCAGGCCTTTTCATTATTTTCTTTCATGTCCCATATTTTATCGCGCAAATGACCAGTAAGTAACTCTAGATTTTCTGTTGATTCAGAAGCAGCTTCATATATAGCCTCATCTTCATCAGCGATAGAGATATTCAAAAAAATATCCCAAAGAAGTTTTTTGTTCTCATTTAAATTTGAAGACTCTACTAATTCTCTTAATTTATTTTTAAATTTATTTTCCATACATTTTTTTTATTCAAATCTAGAAAATGCTTTACTAAAAACTCTTTCACCTAATTCCTTCATTCTTTCTTTGTTTTTTTCCTCTTCAGTGGTAATTTCATTTTTTAATTCTCCTTGGACTTGATTGTTCTCAAAATTTGTTTCGAAATTTTTCATATTTTTTTATTAATTTTCTATAGTTTGTGTAATCACCACATCACCTTCTTGTAAACCATCGATAATTTCTGTATAGCCTTCATCTCCTCTTATGCCTAAAATAATCTTTCTTTCTACTGCCTGATTATTTATAAGTAACTTAATCCATTTACCATCGCCATTCCGATCAATAATCGCTCTACTTGTAACACTTAATATATTTGATTTTTGGTTAGTAGTAATGTTTACGTTTGCAGTCATGCCTGATTTGATTTCGTTATTTGTACTTTCAAAATTTACTTTTACTAAATAGTATATAACATCCTGTATTACTGTTTCAGCTGGCTCAATAAAAGAAACTTTACCCATAAAAATTTCGTCCTCACCAAAAGCATCCAAGGTAACTTTCACTACATCAGAAACTTTTACTTTAGCAATGTCCGCCTCAGAAATATGAACATCAATTTCATAACCTCCTTCACCAACCATACTTATTACTTTTTGTCCTTGACTTACAAGCTCACCTACTTCAAACTCTACCGCTGTAATAATTCCATCAAATGGAGCTTTTATTTGAGAGTCTTCAATTCTTTTATTTACTGAATCTAGTGCAGCTTGAGCTTGCCTGATTTTGGCTCTAGCTAAAGCCACATCATGAACATTGGCTGGCGCCACAACCTGATCTCTCTGTGCTTTGGCTACCTCCATAGCTTCTTTTGTGGCCATAACTTTTGACTCACTTACGGTTATCTGCTGCTCTGCAGTTATTTTTGCAGTGTTCAAAGCATTTTCAGCGCTTATAACAGCGTTATCATAAACTGTTTTGGCTTCTGATAAAGCACTTTCTGCTGCTTGAACTTTAATATTATAATTAAGCAAAGCATCATTATATGCTTGCTCATAACTTTCAAGTGAAGAAGCGGCTGTATTAATAGTTGTAATATGTGTATTAATAGTTGTTTTATGTGTTTCAATGTTTGTTTTTGTAAGACCTGAAGTAGTTACGCTGTTATCCAAAACATCAAAAGTATTTTTTAGAGCTAACAAGGTATATTCTAGCAATTTTTTGGTGTTACTTATTGCTGATATAACATTTTCATTACTGGGATTAATTTTGGCTGTATTTATTTTGTCGCTAGCAGTTGATTTTTGCGTAAGACCTAGGCTGTAGTAACTTTTTGCATACGTTAAATAGCTAGGATCCTTTACGCTTAAATACTCATCAATATCATCATCTGATATTATTGTATTTACCGCGTCCAAAGCAGAATTAGCTGTTGAAGTCTTGTCTCCAGCAATTGTTAGCACAGAATCTCTTGTATTGGTGATAGCTTGAGAATAAGTTGATTTCATATTGTCAAGATTCGAGCTAGCTGTCATTACCGACTGTTCACTTGGTGTAACGTTATCTGATTCAAATGAAAGCAAATCGTTCAGGGTTTTTTCTGCTTGGGCAATGGTTTCAGCTGCGCTTGCCTTTACTCTTTCAAGCTCACTCATAGCCGAATTATACGCTGACTCTGCTTGGATAACAGTTGCCTGTGATAATGCTCTATCTTCCCCAGTAGCTCCAGCTAATAATTTATTTAAGTTCTCTGTAGCAACGTCATAATTTGCTTGGGATTCTTGCTTGGAAATAACTAGTGAGGTGTAGTCTAGTTCAGAAATAAGCTGTCCTTCAGTGACCTTGTCTCCCACATTAAAATTTACTCGTTGAATCTTTCCTCATGACAAAAAACTTAAATCTATCTCTGAATTTGCCTTCACTGTTCCTGTTTCAGATACAGTTTGTATTATATCCCCCTTAGTAACTTTAAAGGTTTTGTAGTTAATTTGCTTTTGATCTTTGGCTAAAAAATACAAAGCAATTACCAAAACCAAAGCAATAGACATTAGAATAAATATTGCTTTTTTGGCACTAATTTTTCTCATATTATGTGGATTTATTTTTATACATTTTAAATAGTTTTGTAACTAACTCAATATCAGAAATTTTGTTTTTACTAAAAAAATAATCAACGTTCATGTTCTCAGCTTGCTCCTTGATCGCTTCTTTATCATTTAGAGTGTAAACCACCAATGTAATATTTTTAGTTTCTTCTGTTCCTTTAAGAAAACTGAAAAATTCCCAAATATCTAAGTTTGGGTGATCTAATTATGTAATTACTAGATTTGGCATTTTGTGACAAAGCTCTGAATGCAAAACATGAGCTTCGCTACTGCCATCATTAACAATAACTTCAATATTATTAGCTGATAATAGCGCTTCCAATGAACTATTATTGTGCGCATGATTATCAACAATATATACTTTCTTCATTCCATAATTATAACATATTCCTCACATTTTTTCCAAGTCATTGTCATATTTATTATTTCACTTATCATTTACTAGATGAAAGAGACTACATTATTTAGTGTACATTTTAATGTACACTAAATAATGTAGAAGCTAAAATAAAAAACTGACATAAAGATCAGTTTTTTATTTTATATATAAATTTATGCAAACTTTCTAATAACCCCTCTTACTACCCCCTGAATCAATGGATCTTTGCAATAGATTGGCTCCATGGTGGAGTTGGCTGGTTGGAGACGAATACGGTTGGCTTCTTTGTAGAATTTCTTGAGAGTTGCGTAAGCATTGTTAAGTAGAGCTACCACCACATCACCATTTCGAGGTGACGGATTGCGTTCAATGATCACATAATCACCGCTAAGTATTCCCTCCTCTATCATGGACTCACCCTTAACACGCAAAACATAAGAATTGGCTGCATCGGTTACAAAATCAACAGGCACTCCAATAGTTTCATTGTCTTCAATAGCTTCAATGGGCTCTCCGGCCGTAATTAAACCAAGAAGTGGAAGTTCAATGCCAGCACTAAATTCTGGTTGTGCCACTACTAGTTCAATTGATCTAGCTTCGTTGTGTGAGCCTTTTTTCAAAAAGCCTTTTTTACGTAGATTATCTAGATGAACATGAATAGTTGCTGGACTGGATAAGTTTAAATGATCGGCAATCTCTCGAATACTTGGAGAAAAGCCATTACTATCAATAAAATTAGTTACAAAATCAAGTATTTCGCGTTGCCGTTTTGTAAGTTGATTTCCCATATTTTTAAAATTATTTTTTGTTTTACCTTCTTTATACTCGAAACTAAACCTCAAATGAAGCCTAGTTTCTTGTAACAAGAAGGATTTTATTTGAACCTTTTGTTTTTTGACCTTCTTGAGGCGAAGATCCCCAAGAAGGAAATTTTTGAGACAACCAGATACTTCTTTGTCAAAAGGCGTTCTTTAGACAAATACTAACCTTCTTCATTAGCAAATACCCAGTCTATTTTTATAGGTTGATTTATCAACAACCCTTCTTGCATGCTTACTTATATTATACACGAACAAAATACGAAAGTCAATACCCCCTATTCTTCTCTAATTTAAGACTAATATTATTTAGAACTAAATTATATCTACTAAAAAAATTTTTACGTAAGAAATAATTGATTTTGTATAAGGTTATAGTTTCTAGATTCCCTTCCATCTCCATTATCCGCCAACTGATGGAGGCGAGTCGCCAGGAATGACAAATGGTGACTAGGTTTCGCAATCTAACACTCCACCCCCTTCGGGTACTCCCCTTCCTAGGGGAGATTTTTTATTAAAAATACCACCAGTGTTTTACTGGTGGTATTTATTTATGTAAGTTATTTTACTGTTTAGTACTGATTTCTGCTAAGTGGATAGTTTACATAACCTGGATAGTCATAACCATAATAATAATAATTGTTATAATTAAATTCATGTCCTACTTGAGTATAGTCGTAGTTAAATTCTGCGTTATTATATCCACTTCCATTTACTCTGAAATCTACGCTTCCCAAATATTTCCAAGCACCACCTTCGATGCTAATAAAAGTCTTGGCTACGTAGTCTCCAGAGCTTAGTCTACCGAAATTACTTTGGGTATAGTTATATTCCCAATCTCTTCCATCTGGTTTTCTTAGTGAAGATTCCTTCTTAGTATAGAATGAGCCGTTCCTATGTAGCTCATGACGAATCTTGAAACTTTCTACATTGCTAATGTCTGATAATCTAGTTAGCACCTTTACATCTTCCTTGCTAGAAAAGATATTTCTTGGATTATTTGTTCCGTATTTATAATTACCATAATACTTGATATCTGTATCAGTTTGAGTCCAGTTGTAACCATATTTAGCATCATCATATCTTCTGTATCTATAATCGTTTTCATTTAAATACCCATCAACTGTAATAGTCTTACTTCCCATTCTTCTGTATGAACCGTTGTTTAACTTGATGTATGCTCTAATCTCATGAGTTCCGCTTGGAAGTTTACCAAGATTTGTATAAGAATAGTTTGCTGTCCATGTTTCACAATTTGGATACATAACAGCTACCTCATTGCTTTTATGTAAATTTTTTCCATCAAGATATACCTCAAATTTTATTTGAAAACTTTGCACGCTGCGTAGGTTGTTTGTTCTAACCAATGCATATACATTTTCATTACGTGCAAAATCTTGTGTTCTACCTGTAATACTATAAACGAATGAATGATTATTCTCAACTCCTAGTCCTGTTTCAAGTGAACCATAGTCATATCTTGGATTTGAGCAATAATAATCATTACTAATACCACCAACATTGAAATCTTTAGTGTTATACAAAACCCAAGCACCACTGTTTACTGAAATCATGGTGTGAAGTTTATAATGACCGCTTGATAGTCTACCAAACTCATCATAGTTCCATACTTCTGCCCACCAGTTTCCATCAGGTCGATAAACTTGTGAGTACTTGTTTTGGTAACTAGCGCCTCTTAGTTCATACTTGAATTGAAAAGTTTGAACATTAGAAATGTCAAAAATCCTTGTAAGGGCAAAAACAGATTCATTAGTCCCAAAATAATCTTTTTGGTTTTGAATCTCATATTGCCAATTTGCAGATTGTTTGATTCCAGCTCCAATTTCTGTTGATCTAAATCTAAAGCTAGCCGAAGCAGCCTCGACTGAGAAGATTGGAAATACTAATGAAATCAAGACAATTGCAATTGTTGTTGTTCTAAAAAATTTCATAGATTTTATAAATTTATATTTTATAATTTTAAGATTAAAATAAGCTAAAATTAAAATTAATTAGTCTTTTTTAGTATTAGCAAATTATCAATTCTTCTTGTGTTTGTCAAGTAAAAAGTCAAATAAAACTTTTGACAAATTAGATAATATGTATTAAAAATATCAATACGAACCTTAACAAAAAAAGGAGAAAAGAAAAATGAGAAAAATTGTCATTCTATTATACTTGGTATTTATTCTGGTATTACAGACATCTTGTGCAAAAGAAAATAATAACCCTGTAGACGAACTCAAACAAGTTGATAAAATAACAAAACAAATAGATAAGAAATATTATGAAATTTAAAAAATATTAAAGGAAAGTTGTATGCAAACAACCACTGGAAGAAATCCAGAAGGTTTTTGCAATACAATCAAAAAAAAGAAAAGACTGGTTTCCGATTCCTTAAACACCTATGATGAGCTAATTAAAAAATACAAAGAAACCATTCATTACTATCAAACTATATCACTATATAGTGATGAGGCTGACAGGCTCAAAAAAGAAATTGAAATATCCATAGAAAGAATACAAACTCTTAAAAAATGGCGAAAATACGAAGCAATACCTTGTTGGCTTTATCTTAACAAACAGCAAGAAAAGGTTTGTAAAAACAAAAAATGAGGATAAAAGATGGATAGAGTAATAAAAAATAACGCTCTACTTTTTATTGGTGTTTTTACTTTATTAAACATTTCTTTGTTGACAATGATATACTTAACTAAAATAAATTTTAGCATTGAAACGATTCTTATTTTTTGTCTATTTATCAGTATACCAGGCCTAGCAATTATTAAAAAAGTTAATTTCAAAAATTTTATCTTTTTTTCATTGTTATTTTTTGGATTAATACTTTCATTGTTTTTTTTACCAAAACAAATTAATAAAAATTTTATTAATGCATTTGTTCTACTGTTCTTCATGTTCTACTGCCCAGGCTTGCCTCTTAGAATTATGATTATAGTTTGTGTTGCTGTTTCATTTTTTGATTTTATAAATGTCTATTTCCTAGACACGATGACAACCTACACTAACCAATTAGCAAAAATGAACTCGCCTGGATTAATTGAAATACCTGCACAAAAATCAATAGACATCATACAAAAAGTGCTTACTACAAACTCAGAAAAAACTCAAACAATTTTAACTAATAACAACTTTGATTTCTACCTAGGAACCGGGGATCTGCTATTCCCTCTCCTTTTAACCAAATCCTATATTGTAAATACATTGCATTATTCCAAGATAAAGTCACTAGTTGTGCTTTTATTAACTTTTATCTGTGGCATTTCTATAAGTCTGACTTTTTTGTTTATATTCAATACTAGCCAGCCTGCTATGTTGTTTTTAGTGCCGTGCATGCTTTTAGGAATTTATTTCTTAGATAAAAAAAATAAAACCATCGACTAACCATCGATGGTTTTTTTCTTGGTATAAGAAAAAGGCCACGACGTGTTGCTTGTCGTGGCCCTAGGGGGAAGAAATGAGTCAGGAATTTTGTGGTCTGCCGGTCCCGGGTTTTCAGGCATGACCAACTTTCACCATGGTGGGTTTAATTCGCGGACAATTATTTTTCTTCCGCGCGGTCGGCGATTGGCCAGGCTTCGAAGTTTCATAAACTGTGCCAGGCTCTGCGGGCCGATTTATGATGCGTCCAAGGTTTAATTTTCTACTACGAAGGACGCTATACCCAACTTTGGTGCGCTGTTTCGAGGATGAACAGGAGCCGAGCCTTTCATATTTTTTCGCTCGGAAATTTCCTCAACAACAGCTGATAAAAATATCATTCTTTCCTTTTAAGGTGGATCCGGACTTTTCTTTTTTACTTCCATCGTTGCCGAATCAATTCGCTGGATCTCATAAATCCCGCGTGTATTACCAAAGGAAAGCCTTTCTCATTTCTTTATGATTTACATACTATCATACTTTTAAAATTTTGTCAAGTATTTTAGGTAACAAAAAACAGGTTTTTACCTGTTTTTATTTAATATTAGCTAGTATTTACTTAGAAATAAAATCTGCGAATTTAATATTCAAGTCTTCTCTAACCTTTAGCATCCAATCATAAGTATTAAATATTTTATTCAAAAATACATTGTTTGATTTAATCTCTTCTGATACACCCAAAACTCTTGCCTTTTTTTCACCCTCAATAATAGTAACTATATCATCTTCTCCATTCAAAATACTATAAGAATTATTAGCAACTAACATTGATTTTGTTTTTTGATCTAGAGTAATATTTTTTATTTTCTGAGCTTCTTCTTTTACAGATAGAATATTATACTTCAAATCTATGTTATTGTCGATTGATAAAAATACAAGTGGAAGTGAAATTACTACAGCCAATAAGTAAATAGCAATTACTCTAGATGCGGTTGGGAAAAGATGAAAAATATTCTCAATCCTGAAAACAACTTTCTCAATACTTTCGTCCATATAATGCCAAAGGTCCTTCATGTCTGAGTTCCATCTTATCTCATGATTGTTTTGATGTTTTTTGATAGTTTCTTTTACTAGATTATCTTTGGTATCTCGAAATGCATGATACCATTCACTTTCATGCTTGTGTCTAATCTTCTCAATATCCTTTTTTTCAACTTCATCAGGTAATTTTGATAAAGTTTCAGACAAGGTAATGTTTTCTAACTTTTGCTTGGCGAATAACCTAGCAGAAACAGGTTCACTCTGAGCTAGTTCGACAAAATCACTATTATTTTTTTGATAAAGCCTATTAAGTCTAAAATCCTTAGCTACCTTTTCATGGGTAAGCATAAATTCATCTTTAGCTTTTTGATACAACCTAGCTATCCTAAAATCTTCAGCAACTTTTTCATGCGTTAAAACACGTGGAGCTTTTGCAGACTCCGCGAATCCAGTAATTCTAAAGCTTTTAGCAAACCTTTCATGCGCTAATCGCAATCCTTCTCCTTTGATATCAAAATAGGAAAGTAAAAATTGATCAAAAGATAGTTTTTGATTGTTTTTTTCTGGCATAGGGATTAAAGTTATACACAGAGTTTTTTATCTTATGTAATTATAACACATTTTCACAATTTAGGAAAACAATATAAATATTTTATTAAAAATATATTTAAAAAAACCAAACAATCTAATGATGTTTGGTTATTTTTTATTCTAATTTGTTTGTTTTTTGTGTCCTTGCGTCCTATTTTTGTCATTCTCGAGCCACTCCCTGTGTCATTATGCCTGTCCCGTCTTTTCTACTGTTTACGGAATTCTTCGCTAAAACTCAGAATGTCACTTAAGGAAAGGTATTCTTAATTCGTAAAAAAATAGCTTATTTTTACACAAATATTACATCAATTTAAAACAAAAACTGCATTCAAAAAACCATTTATTTCATTATATTTCTCATAAACACCAAAACCCTTGCCAAAAAGTAAATAATATGTTAGTATTTTCATAGCTAAATTAAATTTTTATTTATAACAAAAAATAGCGAAATTCGCGCTTTTTTTTGTTTTCAATACATCCGTATGAAAAAAGGTATTCATCCAGATTACAAAGAGGCAACAGTAGAATGTGTTTGTGGACATAATTTCAAAACTGGTTCCACCAAAGAGAAAATCACTACAGAGCTATGTTCAAACTGTCATCCTTTTTATACTGGTAAACAAAAATTGGTTGATACAGCTAGAAGAGTTGAAAAATTCCAAGCCAAACAAAAAGCTAAAGCTGAAATCAGTAAAACCAAAAAAGGGAAAACTGCTAAAAGAGCTATAAGGGCCAAAAAGCAAGAACAAAAAGCTGAAAAATAAATATACAAGCGGTTGTATTTTTATTGTATTTTTTTATTTAGAAAGAGTATAATAAAAATACGACCGCTTTTTTTAAATTCTAAGTTTTAAGAAAGGTGGAAAAATTTTAAAATAATAATATTCACGAGATTCCCTTTCCTTCCTTCGGTCGCCGGGAATGACAAGAAATAAATGTACGAAGAAATTTTAAAAAAATACGAAGAACTTGAAAACCAAATGCAGGATCCTGCTATTATTTCTGATGTTTCAAAAATGACTAAAACATCCAAGGAACTATCAGAATTAAAAGATGTTGTTACAAAAATCAAAGAAATCAATTCCATCCTTATATCTATAAAAGAAAACGAAGAAATAATGGACTCCGAACCAGATTCTGAACTAGCTGAAATTGCTGAAATGGAAATAAATGATATGAACACAAGAAAAGCGAATCTAGAAGAAAAAATTGAAGAAGAGTTAAATCCCGATGATCCAAACGACAAAAAAAATATTATTATGGAAATCAGAGCCGGAACAGGTGGAGATGAGTCTGCTCTATTTGCTGCTGAACTATTTCGTATGTATTCACGTTTTGCTGAAACAAATGGTTTTAAAATAAATATACTTGATTCAAATACTATTGGAATTGGCGGGTTCAAAGAAGTCATCTTTGAAATAAAAGGAACTGGCGCTTATAGTATATTCAAATACGAAGCAGGAACTCATCGCGTACAAAGAGTACCAGAAACTGAAAAACAAGGTCGAGTACATACCTCTGCAGTTACAGTAGCAGTTTTGCCTGAAGTTGAAGAAGTAGAAATAGATATTAAAAACGAAGATCTACGAATCGATACCTATGCTGCTTCCGGGCCTGGTGGACAATGTGTAAATACCACCAATTCAGCCGTAAGAATCACTCATATCCCAAGCGGACTAGTAGTTCAATGCCAAGACCAAAAAGATCAGCACCAAAATAAAGACAAGGCCATGCAAATACTACGAAGTCGTTTACAAGCCAAAATCGATGAAGAAAAGCAGGCTACTGAATCAGCGCAAAGAAAATCGCAAATCGGTTCAGGCGACAGATCAGAAAAGATCAGAACCTATAACTTTCCTCAAGACAGAATTACAGACCACAGGATAAAAAAATCCTGGTCAAATATGCAGAACATCCTTGGTGGAGACCTAAGCGATGTCCTTGCCTCGTTAAAACAAGCAGAAAAAGAACAAAGGCAATAAAAAAACGATTTCCCTTTTTGGAAAATCGTTTTTAAATTTTTAAAATCAAATTTCTAATAATCTCTTGATATCAGTTACGGTTCTTTTATCTCTGAATGGTTTTAATCTAGCGTCTAGATAAAAAATTGACTTGTAGGTAATTTTTCTTGAAAATGGTTTTTCCTTTTCTTTGGAAAATATTTTTAGTTCTACGATCCAACCCCCTTCTCTGTAGTTCTCATTCCAAATCTCCAAAACTGTCAAAGCAGTCCTTTTTGCCAAATAGTGAGATCTGTCTACGAAATCAATTGATCGATAAAAACTAGAATTACTTACTCTTCTTATCTCAATCTTATAAAAATTCATTGCTCCCCTCCCGATTTTATGAAAAACATAAAACAAATATTAAAAGAACATAATAAAATAATAGCAAAAAATCTTTTAAATAATCAAGACCTTGAACTCTTACTGTCTCATGCCATAAAAAAAGACAAGATTTTTTTATTTACCTATCCTGAGACCAAGCTTAACATTCTAGAATATATTAAATTTAAGTATTACATAAAAAAACGCCTAGCTGGCTTTTCAGTTGCCACAATTACAGGCAAAAAAAGCTTCTATGGTATAGAATTCTTAGTAAACAAACATGTACTTGTTCCTCGTCCAGAAACTGAAATGATGGTTGATGAAGTACGTACATATGTACGTACATATAAACCTACAAATATTACCATGATAGACATTGGCACCGGCACAGCATGTATTCCTATTAGTATTTTAAAAAATATTGATGTAGAAAATACTAATTTTTATGCTATAGATATTTCAAAAAAAGCATTAAAGATTGCTAAGCAAAACATTAAAATACATGGATTAAATAATAAAATTGAACTGAAAAAAAGTGACCTTTTAAAAGAAATTGTAAGCCCGCCTGAATCGGAACGGGCAAGTTGGAAATTGAAAATTGAAAATTCTGACATTATAATAACTGCTAATCTTCCCTATCTTACCAAAGAACAAATCCAAGGCTCGCCTAGTATTCACAAAGAGCCTAAACTTGCCTTGGACGGTGGGAAAAACGGTATGGATCTTTATATAAAACTTTTTACACAAATAAAACATGTCACACAGGAATACCAGCCAAGTTCCCTATTCCTTTTATGTGAAATAGGCGCCTTGCAATCAAAAATATTCAAAAAAAGCTTACTTCACATATTACCAAATGCTAAAATAAATATAAAAAAAGACCTAGCTGGTCTTGATAGAATTGTGACAATCAATTGTTAATTTAAAAGGAGGGGATCGTGAAATACGAAGAAATAATTGATCTTATTCTTTCAGAAAGAAACAAAATAGATGAAACAGTTAACGATATCCTAAAACAAAACAGTAGCCTCTCTATGAGACCAGACACTCCTCCCGTTGATTTAAAATATCTTGAAAAGAATAAATCTATTTTCATCCGCTAATAAAAAATAAAAAAACCTACGCTAAATGCTCGTAGGTTTTAATTTTGTTTAATCTATATGGTGACTTGACCACAATTCATGATCTATAACTTTGCTCTTAATATTATTTTGCGAAGAAAAAATTTACTATTCTCTTACAATCGGTTTAACATCTTGAATAAAATACGTAGTTGAACCAAGCCATGGCCTTAATAATAAATTTTGATGGTACGATAGTTTAACCATTTCTTGTTTTTCTAACGCATCCTGGATATATCCAATTAAAACTTCGTTATTCTTATCAACACTAAAATCCCATGTGTTGGTAGTTACTGTTCCCTGTCCTCCTAAAATTAATTGTCCCTCCCAAGTTTTCCAACGAATACCTTTGTGTGAAAACTTAGTTACGATCCCTACGCGATCACCATCCCCAATACAAAAACCACCACTACCAGCTACTACAGCAAACAAAATGCCAACAATAGAAAGGGCAATCATTAATTCAATCAAAGTAAAACCTTTAGCGTTAAATAAATGTTTCATTACTTTCTCCTTTTAGATTAAAATTATAAAAAATATTCAAAACAACATTTTTATTATCCAAATTTTTAAATAGAAATAAAACAATTTTCAAAAGGACAATAAATTAAAATATCACAATCATCGCATTTCGTCAAGTTAATGTAGCTCTGCACCATTTAGTGTGGTGCAAAAGTCTATTTGAGTCTATAAGTTATTGGCTAAAATAGGCTTTCTCAAAAAAGATATTTTAAAAATAAAAATAGTTGTCATTCCCGGCCGGAGCCTTATGAGCGGAGCGAATAAGCGCAGGGGAAGGGAATCTAGGGATCAAAGCTACAAATATTAACAAATAAAACAAATATAATTAACTTTTTTTGCTGTTTTTATTTTGAATTGATATTATTACGGATCTCCCCTGGATTCCCTTCCCTCGCTATCGCTCGCCGGGAATGAGAAAAGAGAATGCTGTCAGTGAATTAGTTAACATCCACAAGAATAACAAAAAATGCCACGCTAAATATTATAGAGTTGTTAATGTACTATTAAGGTACATAGGTAACACTTTATAATATTTAAATAATTAGAAAGGCGGCATTACTTCTAATTTAAAAATAAAAAAGTGTTACTCTGAGTGAAGCGAATAATCTCGAAATCATTCGCTTCACTCAAAATAACACCTAAGACAAAACATCCTTATTTTTAATTCTTAATTTTAATTAAAACTATACTCAATCTCTGGCCTCACCACCTCTACCCAGGTCATACCTGGATTAAACTTTAATTCTTTACCTTCTTCAGTATAAAATCTTGTTCTATCACTAGTATGTTCTTTTTTCCAAGACGCTGTCTTACATGTTCCGTCCATACAAACAAGGGCTTTTCCTGAGCCAATATTCTCCATTTCCAATCGAAGCTCTTCATCCACTTCTTCTGCTTCCGCTATTTGAATAAGTACATTCTTGGCGGTAATTATTTCACCACTAGCATCCATGTACGGATCTTCTGCTACATATCTTATATAACTATTATCTATTTTATCATATTTCCATTCTACCTTATGCGTTTCCAAGCGATAAGATATATTTATCGAACCTGAATCTGGTCGCTCTTCTTCGCTGGCCTCATCCTTAAACTCCCAAGGTATAAATCTATTTGAATCTACGCTACTATCTGCCATATACTCCTCTAAAAGTTCAGTTGAAGTAAAAACATTGTGAGGCATATCTCTATTGTCATCTCGCCAAAAATACTGACCATTATAGAATTCATTTATTGATTCTATTTTATCCATTTGTAACTTGACAAGCGCATCAGGACTTCCGCCAACATGTGTATAAAGTGCTGAAAGTTCCCTAGCCCAGTCTATAAAATATGGCCTAGCACTTCTAACTGGTCCAATTTTTTCAATTTCTTGTCCAGTAGAAAAAACTCCCATTATTCTAGTTATACCTCCCTCGACTTCAGCTTCAAAAACTAAATGAGCTTTTGAAAGTCCAGCTGGAGGTCTAGCATCCCAATGATTATCAATCATAACTGCTATTAAATAATTTGCATCTTCTCCTTCTGGAACTAACACTCCATCAATCTTCCGCTTGACCAGTTTTTCCCCTTCTTCTATTTCACTTTTTTTTGCATCACCAATTATCAATCCAGCATCTTGCTTATCTTGATTAAAAAGATAAAAAAACACAAAAACCAAAACAAGCAAAGATACAACAAAAATGACTAGATTAACCATTAAGAATATCTTTGCTCTTTTTTTTCTTTTTTGGATTTCGTCATTTAGACTCAAATCTGTTTTTTCAACAGCAGAATCGTCTTGAGAAATATTTTCTTCCTCCATCTATTTAAAAAAGTTTATTTTTGTTCTTGAGCCTCATCTTCTTTTGCAGGCTCTGCTACAGCTTCTGCACTTTCCTCAGTTACAGTCGACTCCTCTTCGACAACTTGAACCTCTGAAGTCGATACGATTGCATCTGTTTCCAATGTGATCAATTTATAACTTTCAGGCAAAGCGATATCCCCTACTTTGATTGTATCACCGAATTTTTTAATTTTTGACATATCTACTTCAAACTTTTCTACTAAATCACCTGGTAAACACCTTACATTAATTGTTTCAAGATTTTTAACAATTGACACAGTAGAGTCTTTCTCCAGGATGCTTTCGCCTACAAACTCAAGTGGAATTTCTACATCAATTGTTTCTTTCATATCTACTTGATAAAAATCAACATGTTCAATTTTGTCTTTCACTGCGTTGAATTGAACATCTTTAATAATAACTGTTGCTTTTTCTTTGTCAATTTCTACATCAATCAAAGTTGATTCACCAGCACTCTCGTAGATTTTCTCAAAATCAACTAAATTAATCTTAATTGATTTATTTTTAATTCCTTTTCCGTAAATATTGGCAGGAATAAGACCTGTTTTTCTTAACTCATTTACATTTTTATCTTCTGCTGACCTCAAAATAGCAGTTAAATTCATTTTTTTTGTCATGATTTTATTGTTCGTACAATTCTAGTACTTTCTTAATATTTAAACTTGGACCGTATTATAATGCTTTCACATATACCGATCAATATAAGGCTAGCAACAATAGCTGAGCCCCCATAACTTAAAAAAGGCAAAGAAATACCCACAACGGGCAGTATGCCTATATTCATACCTATATTAATAAACATTTCAATAAAAAGCAAGGTGCAGGTGCCAAGAAGGAAATATACCGCGAAATCATTGTTTATTAGCCTAGCTGCTCGTATTAATCTATAAAAAATAACTGCAAAAAACAAAATTATTAACATTACTCCCAAAAACCCCAATTCTTCAGCTACCACTGCAAAAATGAAGTCATTTTGACTTTCTGGAAGAAACTTTAATTGTGATTGAGAACCAAAACCAATACCTCTGCCAGCAATACCACCTGAACAAACCGCAATTATTGCCTGAGTTATATTATAACCTTCATCCAAAGAGTTTGCAGTTGGATTTAAAAATGTCATCAACCTTTCCTTTTGATAATCTTCAAAAAATACAAACCACCCGCTTAAAAAAGTCAAAAAAATTACACCTGCTATCACAACAAAATACTTCTTGGGGATTCCTGAAACGAACACCATACCTGACCATAAGGCAAAAAGTAGGAGTGCTGATCCAAAATCTGGCTGAAGTAAAACTAATGCTATAAAAACCACTGTTCCTAGTCCAGAAAGAACCAAGTGCCTAAAAGGATTTAACTTAACTGATACACCTGAATAATATCTTGCTAAAAACACGATTAAAATAATTTTTATAAATTCAACCGGTTGCATGCTTATCCCACCAAAATCAAACCAACCAGTAGTTCCTCTAACGGTTTTACCGAAAAGCAATACTGATACAAGCATTACAACGCCAAAAATATACAAATAAACACTAAAGCTTCTAAAATTTAAAAAATCTAAAAATGATATGATGAAAATTAAAGCAACCCCTAAAAAAGCAAAAGCTAATTGCTTCTTAAAATTAACTAAACCAATCGTGTCGTTACCCAAAGCAATACTATAAATTTCTGCCAAACCAAAACTAATCAGTAAAATAGTTGCTGAGAAAAGTATCCAATCAAAATTTTTTAGATAAACAAATAGTCTATTCATTTAGCAAGAGCTCTTCTATCTAAATTCTCCCACAGGTGTATAAAATCTTTTATATATATCATCTTGAGTTATGTTTACATCTGGTTCAATTTTTATATCCGTTACGGCTTTTAACTTACCTGGCCAAGCAAAACTAACATTTCTTTCTGTTTCTGACTCAAAATCATTTACATTATATTTTGATACAGAAATAATATAAGAATAATTATACAATGAGATTATTACAGGAAAATTCCAATAGTTATAAGAGCTATTATTACTTATATCAAAAGACAAAGTACTAAGCGGTATTCTTTCACTTAACTGCGTATTACC
The DNA here is from genome assembly GCA_002869165.1 of Candidatus Parcubacteria bacterium. GTDB lineage: Bacteria > Patescibacteriota > Patescibacteriia > Patescibacteriales > UBA12075 > BM705. The sequence continues at coordinate 454,399 of PKTK01000001.1, forward strand.
ACTTGGTGCAAAAACTACATTAAAAATATCAACATCCATATGAGTTTCTTCAAAATTATCCCAGTCACCAAACAAGTGAGGATTAGTTCTATAGAACTGAATATCACTAACTTCAACTTGTAACCCACCCAAAGCGCTGTCTAATTCATACCCCAAACTTAATAGATGTTTAGTTTCATCAGGTAAAATAAAGCCATCTTCTTCGGTGAGTATTTCACCATTATTTTTAAAAGTATATTTAAAAGTAGCATAGTGATCTTTGTTTGGATTTTTTATTTGTGTCAATAAATCACTTTTGGTGCCATTTCCTGGTATTACCTGCACTGGATAATACATCAAATTAGTGGCGGCTTTTTCATAATAAAAATCTATAGAAGGAAGCTTGTTATACATCACTTCTCTAGTTACGTCTCTATTTTCAGTTATGCCATAAACAAGATATGAAAAAAATTGAAAAAAGAAAAATGACCAGGAAGCAAAAGCAAAGAGAAGTAAACTAAAATAAAAAGCGCTTACTAAATTTGATTTATTGCTAAGTATCCAAAAACCAAAATCCATTTTAGCCACACTAAGGCCTTCAGGATCATGATACCTATTGATATTAACTCTACTGGGTGGCTCTAATTCAATTTGTTCGGAATCTGTTTGATTTGGATTTTGATTGTTTTTTATATTCTCCTCCATCATGTTTTAATTATACAATAGAAATGGGTATTTTAGCAAACCCATCAAATTACATAATATAAACATTTAAATAAAGGTGGTTTAACACAACGAATACTATTAACCACATAAATTATGTAATTTGTTTAAAAAAAATTTATTAATTGTTTTGGTTTTACCGCTATTTACTGCCAATCTTTACTTGCACGCTTCTCAGGATGGGTTCGAATAATCTTTGTCAACTCAAAATAAAAAATCGCCTCTTCGAGACGATTGTTTATTCTGAGCCGACAAAGGGACTCGAAGAGGCGGAAGCCTCACACCCTCATTTTTTCATTGTAGTACTATATTGTTAGCCATTCCTAGATTTAGTGCTAGTTTTTTCTTCTACGCATCTCAAGATGGATTCGAATAATCTTTGTCAACTCAAAATAAAAAATCGCCTCTTCGAGACGATTGTTTATTCTGAGCCGACAAAGGGACTCGAACCCATGACCCACGGTTTACAAAACCGTTGCTCTACCAGCTGAGCTATGTCGGCATATTATTTAACATCAATATTTAAATATCAATATTTATCTTTTCAATAAAACTTATAATACACAATATTTCAAAATAGGTCAATACTGTGGATAAAAAGACATTTTATATTCAAAAACCATTCATATCACCAAAAACACCTTGTTTTAGAGGGGCTTGACAATACTATATGTTGTGGTAAAATAGATAATATAATACAAGATATAGTATTTCCAAAAATAAAACTTTGCTTTAATTACGCCCTTAGTATTGTACTTGAGACGGTTGCTAAATTACTAATACACATGTGATTTTCACGTATTACGATGTTTAGCCCATCTTAGGTATAATTCTGGGGGTGTATTTTTTACTAAAAACTAATAAAGTGTTAAACAATTTTTTTCTTATTTATAGTTATTACAAAATTAAAACAGGCGCTTATTTTAAGATCGCCTGTTTTTTGTTTTAATTTCTTTTTTGTCCTGCCCCACCGCAAACACAACAATCATTGTCTGATTTTCCCGTCCCCTTACAATGAGCACATTTGACAACTACCTTTTCTTATAATTTAAACTTAGGCATTTTATTGCTTGTCATGACAAACTTCCTACTTAGTGTTTTAAATTTCACCGGATAAAAATTGAAAAGTAAAAATACATAACACATGATATTAAAAATATTTTTCCACAAAAAATCCCTTTACTTAGCAACCCACCGACTTCTTCTTCAAAATAATAGTCCTCTATAAACAAAGGTGAAATAATTACTCTTATAAATGCTATGAAAAAAAGATAGACAAATAATACTAATGTGTAAGTAAGTAACATCAAAAAGACTGACAATGTGATTTGAAATACAGCCTCCATTTCTACCCTCCTTTTTTAAAAGATCTTTCATTTTTATTATCACAAAAATAGTTTTTAATCAAGTATTAATTGTAAATTTGTATTTATTGTTAATATTTTAAAATAAAAAGATTAAATTTAATCCTTTTTATTAAATTAGTAATTACAATTCAGTAACATCTCAGGGCAGGTTCTCATCTGCTAGTCACACAAAACAAAAAACGCCTCTTCGAGACGTCTTTTTTTTGTGCGCCCACCAGGATTCGAACCTGGGACCTTCTCCTTAAAAGGGAGCTGCTCTACCAGCTGAGCTATAGGCGCTTTAAATCTATGATATTTATTTTTGTCATTTCGTAGCGAAGCGGAGAAATCCCTTAAACACTACAAAATCATAAAACAAAAAAACATCAAAAGTATTAAAATTTTATTTAATAATAGCTAAAATTAAAACAAACTGCCCTAACGGCAGAAGTTGCATTATTAATATAACAAATAAATTAAATTTTGTAAAGAGTTTAAAAATAGTGGAAAAATAGTGGAAAAATAAGCTAATTCCAAGCTTGTCTTAAGCTAAAAACTCCTGTACTATGAGTAATATGTCTAACCAAATATTAGAAAAATTACCACCCCAGAACCTAGAAGCTGAACAGCATTTTCTAGGCTCTATTTTGCTTGACAAGGATGCTATCATCAAAGTCGGTGACATGATCAGACCTGATGATTTTTATGACTCAAAACACAGGTTGCTTTATGAAATAATGATTGAATTATATTCAAAACATGAACCAATTGATGTTGTTAGTATTAGTAATCTCTTAAAAGAAAAAAACAAGCTTGAACAAGTCGGTGGTAGAACTTATCTTGCCAAACTATCAAATGTTGCTATTACTCCTACTAGCATAGTTAACTATGCTCATATTATCCAAAAAAAGGCTACTCTGAGACGTCTACTAAAAGCTGCTTCAGAAATAACAGAACTAGGGCAAAAAGAAGATGAGGAAGTTGATGCACTACTAGACAACGCTTAAAGAAAACTTTTTTCCGTTTCTCATAATTACTTAAAAGAATCCTTTACCCCAGTTGACACACTTCTAAATGATGCCTTTGAAAGAATTGATGAATTACATAAAATGAGCGGAAAACTCAGGGGTATCCCAACTGGATTCGGTGATTTGGACAATCTTCTAACAGGATTACAGAAATCTGACTTGATCATCCTGGCTGCTAGACCATCTGTAGGTAAAACATCGTTTGCCCTAGATATAGCCAGACAAGCAGCCGTAACACACAAAGCAGCTGTAGGAATATTTTCACTTGAAATGAGTAAGGAACAGCTAGTTGATCGTATGCTTTGCGCTCAATCAAATGTTAGTCTATGGAAAATGAGATCTGGTAAGCTATCTGACTCTGACGCCAATAATGACTTTGCCAAAATTGCTGAAGGTATGGGACATCTTTCTGAGGCACCTATATACATCGACGACTCCCCTAACTGCTCAGTAATGGAGATTCGAACTAAAGCTAGGAGATTAAAGGCTGAAAAAAATCTTGATTTGCTAATAATTGACTACCTCCAACTCATGGAAGGTCGTGGTAAACATTCTGACAATCGTGTTCAAGAAGTAGCTGAAATTTCTAGTGGTCTCAAGGGTATTGCTCGTGAATTAAATATCCCAGTTATTGCCCTCTCACAGCTTTCTCGTGCAGTTGAACAAACCAAACCAGCTATCCCAAAGCTTGCTCATCTTAGAGACTCTGGTTCTATTGAACAAGATGCTGATGTAGTTATGTTTATTTATAGAAAATCCGCTGACAGGAACTACAACAAAGAAGAATTATCAGCCGAAGAAAAGAACGCTGGTGAAATCCATGTTGCCAAACACAGAAATGGTCCAACCGGAAAAGTAAATCTATTCTTTGATGAAGTAACCGTTAGTTATAAAAACATGGCTAGAGTTGATTACCAAGAGCCACCTCAACAATAATAAGTAAATAACAATAATATAATTTAATATCGAAACTCTAATCTGCCCTATAAATTATTATTCGTAAATTCGTACAGATTCGTATTTTCGTAACCCTACTATGTTCAACAAACTAAAACAAGTAAAAGACCTAAGAAACCAAGCTAAAACCATGCAAGATGCCCTATCAAACGAGTCAGTAACTCTAGATAAAGGTGGAATCACCCTAAGCATGGATGGAAACATGAAAATAACAAGTCTTAAAATAGAAGATGATGTTAAAAAAGAAAAAATAGAAAAAATAGTTCCTGATCTAGCAAATGATGCTACTAAAAAAATCCAAAAAATCATGGCTCAGAAAATGCAAGAAATGGGAGGACTACAAGGACTGTTCTAGTCCTGCCTTTGTCATCTCGCAGCGAAGCGGGGAGATCCCTTATACATTTTAATTTGTAATGGTGAAGCGATTTACCACAGGCACCTTGTCTCCAGTCGTTTCACTCCTTACGAAATGACAAATATCTGAACTATCCAAATTCTATCCAAAATCTAATAGACATGCTCACCCGTCTCCCCGCAGTTGGCCCGAAAACTGCTGAGAGATACGTTTTTTGGTTTCTTCAGCAAAATAGCAACGATCTTCAGGAGTTCGCCCAAACCATTGCTGAACTCAAAGAAAATACCCTGATTTGCAAGTCATGTTTTGCTGTTAGCGATACTAATCCTTGTGATATTTGCGTAGACAAAAAAAGAAACCATCAATTAATTTCAGTAGTTTCAAATACCAGAGACATGATTTCTATTGAGTCAACTAAGACTTATAACGGCATCTATTTAGTTCTAGGAGGCGTCCTAAATCCCATCAAAGGAATTGAACCTAAAAATCTAAAGGTAAAGGCGCTACTAGAAAAAATCAAAGAAAACAAAGCCACCGAAGTAATCCTCTGCCTAAACCCCAACATAGAAGGTGAAACCACATCCATCTACCTAGCCAAACAAATCAAAAATAACTTCCCCAAGGTAACTGTCACCAAATTGGCCAGAGGTTTAGCTATGGGAGCTGACCTTGAGTACGCTGACGAACAAACTCTAAACAATGCTCTGAAATTCAGAAATAAAATATAAGATCCTTGTGCTACTAGTAGTCCCTAGTAGCTTTTAAATAAAATACCACCGGCAAAAGCTGGTGGTATTTATTTTTTTATATGTGAGTACAAATATTTTAATGTAAATATTCTTCCATTCTGTTTTTACTTATACCATCAATAAGACAATCATACTCCTTTTTGCTTCTTGGGTCGGTATATCAATATATCGACCCAAGCGCTTAAGCAAACTCTCTTTTTTTAGACGTTTTAGCTATACTTTAAGATATTAAAATGTCTTAGTATGATCTATAGTAGCTGCATAAAAGTGCTACAAAGAAAACCTCAAAATAAAAACGCACCTTTTTAAAAGATGCGTTATATAAAACAGCAATCAGCTTTTTTATTCACCTAAGTAGGATTTTGCAAAAGCGATTTCAGATTCACCTAGGTGAGTCTCTCCCCAGTCTAAGTCTTGATCACTCATTATTTTTTTAGCAAGCAAGAAATCCTCTTCTATGTTTAAATATGCTGAAATTTTTTTTGCGTCCTTAACAATTTCGAACACCCTCCACTCTCCATGGTATTTCAGGGACTCTAAAATCTTATCTTCTACTTCCACCATATCGGACTCTTGAAAACTAGAACCCAATTCAGTAAGTTTGTTTTGAATTTTTTGATAACCTTCTTCAAGGCAATGATAAGTATTACTACCTTTACCATCGCATTTAAGAGTTAACCAATATGCTTCATTTTTTAGATCTGAAATTTTTACATTCTTAAATAATCTTTCCTTTTTTTCTTCTGAAAAACCAATATCAGTGTAGTTAAGATCATGCTCAAGTAACAAATTATCCAGATTGTTAAGGCTATTGTTAATATCACCATGACCATTCTCAAGTATTATTCCACGCAACATCTTTGAGGCCTCACTTTTTGCCTCATCGATGTCATTATAATGCGTATGATAGTACTTATTTTCGTCTGCTTCCTCTCCGATGATATCAGAAAAATATTTACTAATCCCTACCTTAATTGGTTCATAAAAAACAAACCCAGAAACTATATTAAAACTAAGACTCACAATAAAAATTGCCCAAAAAATTTTAGAACTTTTCTTATCCTTTACCATTGCAATTCTCCTTTTTATTAGAATTTATATATTTTAAGGTACAAAAATAACTAATTATTTTAACATTTATTTAAATTTTTGTCAATAGCAATGGTAATACGTACTTATACGTCTCATTTTTTACCAAAAATAGTACTTTATGAATACATACTTTTTTATCATTTAATACAAATTTACTTACATAAATTAATAACATTAAAATAAAAAGGATATCAGGTATAGCCCAGGGACAGTTCTTTGTTTAAATAGAATTCAAATAAGCATTTGCTTATTACCCTGAATTATTATTAATTAACAAAAAACCGGTTCAAGCTGAACCGGTTTTTTCTTATTTGATGGAAATGATTTCTACTTTTGTAAAATGTTGTCTATGTCCTTTATTTCTTAGGTATCTAGTCTTGTTTTTATATTTTACAACATTGATTTTTTTGTCTTTAGCGTTTTCAAGTACTTTTGCCTCAACTTTTTCTCCTAGGCTTGGTTTACCGATTTGCACGTCTTTACCATCTGTTGAAGCTATTAGAAGTGTATCGAATTTTACTTTATCGCCTTCTTTTGTATCAAGTTTTTCAATTTTCAAACTTTCTTTTTCACGGACTTTATACTGTTTTCCTCCAGTTTTAATGATTGCAATCTTGCTCATATATTTTTGCATTAACAAGTGAAACTATATAGTTTTACATTTAGACTTGTTAAATTAGTTTTATAAACGAAAAAGGCCAGAGCCAGATAGGAGTTGCACTAGTAAGGCAAATTCATCCTAAATGTTGCGTATTACGCACTCATGACCTGTGTAAATATACTAACTTAAAAGTTATTTTTTGTCAATGTTTTAGTATATATTTAACTAATATTAAATAAAAAATTACTTTTTTGAAATAGCTCCTGCTATCGCCTTCACCGCATTTTTATCTGTAACTTTGGGTAAAATTTTATTTTTCGTAGGTTTTTTTACTGTATAAGCTAGAGCTGTAGCTGCGCTTATTTTCATTTTCTCAGTTACCTGCTTTACTCTCGCATCTAACAATCCTCTAAAAATACCAGGGAAAACTAAAGCATTATTTATTTGATTGGGAAAATCAGACCTACCAGTCCCTACTACAGCAGCACCAGCATTGTAGGCCTCTTCAGGAAATATTTCTGGCTCAGGATTGGCCATGGCAAATATTATTGGATTATCATTCATTGACTGAATCATTTTTTTATTTAGTTGCTTTGACTTTGAAACACCAATAAATACATCAGCACCAACCAAAGCATCCTCTTTCCAGCCTTTCATTTTCTTTCGATTGGTCTTTTTGGCTATCTCTTTTTTGTATTTATTTAGCTCTCGTCTGCCTCCATAGATTATTCCCTGAGAGTCACACAGGATAATATCTTTAACTCCAAAACTCATAAGCAATCTAGTAATAGAAATGCCAGCAGCTCCTGCCCCATTCACCACCACCTTAAGCTCTTTCATGACTTTTCCAGTAACTCGACAAGCATTGATAAGAGCGGCCATAGTTACAATAGCTGTTCCATCCTGGTCATCATGAAAAACTGGAATGTCCAATTCCTTTTCCAGTCTTTCCAATATATCAAAACACCTTGGTGCTGAAATGTCTTCTAGATTAATTCCCCCAAAACTTGGTTCAATTTGTTTTACAAACTTAATTATCTCATCAACGTCAGTTGTGTTTATTGCCAAAGGGATAGCATCTACATCTGCAAAATCCTTAAAAATAGCAGACTTACCTTCCATAACTGGCATCCCAGCTTCTGGTCCAATATTACCTAGACCAAGGATGGCTGTGCCATCAGTTACAATCGCTACTTGATTGGCCCTATTGGTCAATTCCCAAGTCATTTTAGGTTTTTTGTGTATCTCCATACACACCGCCCCTACTCCTGGTGTATAGGCCATGGATAGATCTTCGGGCGTTTTTAACGGAGCTTTAGATTTTATCTCAATTTTACCTCTATTTTTTTTATGCAAATCAATTGATTTCTTTTTTATATCCATATATTTTACTAACTCAATCTTGTTGTTTTTATTAATTCTTAGTAGTCTAATTATAGTACATATTTTTCTTTTTTTCAAAGCTTAAATTATTTTTAAATGTTTATTTACAAATTAAACATTTTTTGTTAATATATTTCAAAAGATTCGATACTTTATTATAAAAAAACCACTACAACAGGAGAGGAAAATGGAAAAAAATTTTATTGTTATTGATGTTGAAGATGATGGGATTGTAATAAATTATAAAAAATGTTCTAGCAAAGACGATCTTTTAAACCATTTTATTGTATATTCAGATGAAGATTTGAAATTAATAATTTCTTTTTTTGTAGAGAATCTCCACTATTTGCCAATTTTTGCCTCAGAGGTATTAGATGAAATCGATAAAAAATTTCTACCTAAAAATGAAAATGAAATTAATTCAGTGGTAGATGTGTGTTTAGAAAGTAACCAGTTTGACAGCACAGATGGTACATCGATTGGGCATACTCCTTCTGAGCCCAAAAAAATTATTCATACGTATGAAAGAATTGGAATAGAAAAAGGTAAAATTGTCTTGGATGGAAGATCTTTTAATTCAACCAAGGAATATGAAAACTTTCTGGAAACCATGGATAAAAATGAAAAAGAAGCAATCAAAAAAGGACTTAAAAATTTCGAAAAAGGAATACAGCTACTGCTTGATGATCTTCAAGATTCAATAGATGAATTAGACTCATATAAGCACTAAATTTAAAAAACTGCCTAACTCTATGGCAGTTTTTGTTTTTTTAATCAAAGATATTTTCTTTTTTTCAACTCTTCAGGAAAATATTCCTGATCTTCTTTGTAGTCATAATCATGGCTATATTTATAACCATTACCATATCCTAAGTTTTTCATTAATTTGGTAGGCGCATTTCTAATATGCATAGGAACTGGAAGGTTGCCATATTCCTTGACATCACTTCTTGCTTTTTTAATCCCTGTGTATAACTTATTTGATTTGTCACTTTTAGCTAGATAAACTACAGCTTGCGCTAGTATCACATCACACTCAGGCATACCAATAAAATGACAAGCTTGATACGCTGCTACTGTCTGTTCAAGTGCTCGTGAATTTGCTAGGCCAATATCTTCTGAGGCTATCCTTATTAATCTTCGAGCAATGTAGAGTGGCTCCTCGCCTGCCTCCATCATCCTGGCTAACCAATAAAGAGCGGCATCAGCATCTGAACCACGAATAGATTTGTGTAATGCTGAAATAATATTATAATGTTCTTCCCCATTCTTGTCATAATACAAATTAGACCTCTGGAAAGCCTCCTTTATCAGTTTCTCTGTTATACTCTTACTAACTGAGGAAGAATACTCCAAGATATTTAGTGCGGTCCTAGCATCTCCATTACTTAGTTTGGCAATTAAAGAAATATTTTCTTTAGAGATTTTAATTTTTAGACCTCCAAGACCCTTATCCTTATTAGATAAAGCTTTTTTCAATATCTCTTCTATGTGTATGCTACTAAGTTTTTCTAATACAAAAACTCGGCAGCGAGAAAGCAAAGCTCCTCGCACCTCAAAACTAGGATTCTCTGTAGTAGCACCAATCAAAACAACCGTGCCTCTTTCAATAAAAGGAAGCAAGGCATCCTGTTGAGCCTTGTTCCATCTATGAATCTCATCTATAAAAAGAATCGTCTTCTTACCAAGACGTTTGTCCTGTTCGGCTATCTCCAAAATACTCATTAAGTCTTTTTTTCCAGATATAACAGCTGACATTTGTTTAAACTCAGAATCAGTCTGTTCTGCTATAATGCTAGCTAAAGTAGTTTTACCTGTTCCTGGAGGTCCCCAAAAAATAATAGAAGGCAGGCTATCACTTTCAATAGCCTTTCTTAATATCTTGTTTTTCCCAACTATCTCTTCCTGCCCAAAAAAACCTGATAAATCAACAGGTCGCATCCGATCTGCTAATGGATTTTTGTTATAATTAGTCATATTCCCATTATAACCCTTAAAACGCCTAAGCTCAAACAAAAATGTCAAGCAAATAAAAAGTGCCATTCAGAGCAATGCGAATAATCTCGTTTTTTCTATTATTTACAAGATGCTTCGTTTTGTTCAAGATGACACCTAAAAAAGAATATTCTTAATTCTTAATTCTTAATTCTTAATTGACTAGTCCCCTCCTCTTCTCCTATCTCTTTCGGCATATTCATTCACAATAATCTGTGCATCAATCTTCTCAAAATCAGGCCAATACTTTTCTATAAACATAAGTTCAGAATAATTACTTTGCCACAATTGAAAACCAGATAGTCTCTTTTCTACACTAGTACGAACAATTATATCAGGATCAATCAAATCTTTTTGGTAGAGGTATTTTTTTATCATTCCTTCATGAACTTGATCTACTCCAATATTATTCTTTACCATCTTTTTGATAGCATCAACTAATTCTGCTCTACCGCCATAATTAATACAAATATTTAAAATACCTTTGGTATTGGTTTTTGTCTTTTCTACTGCTTCCCTGCACACTTCTGGTAAATCTCCAGGTAATTCTTCAATACGACCTGTTATTAAAAGTCTAATATTCCTTTCGTTAAATGCTTCAAAATCTTTCGTAAGAGCATTCTTTAATAGTTTCATTAAATAGTTAACTTCCTCCCTTGAGCGACTCCAGTTTTCTGTTGAAAAGGCATAAACCGACACAATCTCAACACCCAAAGAAAAAAACCACTCAGGTAAATTTATCATCACCTCATATCCTCTTCTGTGACCTTCTATGGTGGGTAAATTTCTTTCTTTAGCCCATCGTCTATTCCCATCCATTATTAATCCCACATGGATTGGTATTTTTTTTATTTTATCTTCCATATTTTTAAAAATTTTTATTTTTTACAATTTTAAATAATTTTAATCTAGAACTTGCACCACTTATCAATTTAATATTCTTTTTATCAAGACCAAATTCTTTGACCAAATATTTAATTAACTCTGTATTAGCCTTACCCTTTTCAGGCACCGCTCCAACTGAAATTTTATATGTCCCATCAGCCATTCTGTCTTTAAACTCTGTTTTACTAGCGTTGGGTACTGCTTTTATTTTTAAATAAATTTCCCCTTTATTTTTTAGTTCTTTTTTTATTTCCTCAATCATTTTTTTCTCGAAAAAGAATAACATTAGGAACATCTCTGCCTGGTCCTGACATATACTCATCATTATACCAAAGTGCAGTTGAATATCCACCGTCCAAATTCAAAGCAATATCAACATCCATTTCCTTCAAAATTTCAGCCAGATCAAGAACTGTGGCGTTATAAACGATAACTAATAATAATTCTCCCTTTTTTCCTTCTTCTGCTCTGTAAGCCAGAGCGTTCCTTGCTGCTTTTGCTGTTTCTTGTTTTTTATCTACGTCCCATACGATAAGCTGGTTCATGCCATTTTCTATAAGTCTTGGTTTATTACTAATGGCGGCTTGCAAAGTAGCTCCAGTTGAACTTTCAAAACTAGCCACACTTTCAAATTCTCTTGAGTCTTTATAATAATAAAGATTATTCTCTGTATCAAAGGCCATAACTGGACCAGTAGTCCAATATTTAAGCTGATCTTCATTTATCAAAACTCCTACCTCAGTATTATATACCGGAGAAAAATAGTAATTTAATTTTGACGAATAAGCCTCAAAATAAGTCCCATTCATACCAATAGTCGCATCATTCTCTACTACAAACTCACCCAAAGTCTTTGCCTGACAATTACTATCGCAATCGCTTTCCATTGCTGTATCAGTGATAATCTCAAGATTGGGATTATCTAGATCGATTATTACAATATCAGCCTTAAAATTTCCCATACTAGTCTCTAATGTCTTGTGTTCATAACTACTATAAGAATTAAGTGATTCGCTCAAACCTGGTTTATGTATTTTCGCTAAATTTTCTCGACTAATACCTAGCGACAATTCTCGCATTACCCGAAAAGCGTCATCAGGTCTACCAAGAAAATAAAGACGTAAATCATCAGGGTTCATATACCAAGCTTCACCGTTCTCCTCAATCTGCAATAAAATTTTTCCAGAAAGTTTACGTGCCAATTCCAAATCACCCTTCAAATCATCTGGCATACCTTCTTTGGCTAATTTCTGAATATTATAATTACTAATACCAAGTCCGAGTTCACGCATTAAAAAAAAGGCATCAGCGGGCCGCCCCAAAAAATACCTTTTATTATCACTTGGATTTATATACCAAGCTTCACCATCTTTTTCAACATTCAAAAGAATCTTACCAGAAAGCTTCTCTCCTAATGAAGCAGCTTGAGTAGGTAAGGCAAAACAAAATATAAATAAAAATATAATTAAACTTTTTTGCATCAACTTAAATACTGCTTAACTTTCTCGTGCAGTTCATCAAGTGTTACATTTACTTTAATTAAATATTCTTTTGCGCCCAATTTCTTACATTTAAAAAGACTAACCCCATCGCTCTTGTTTGATACAACCAAAACCGGTATATTTTCAGTAAGACCCTTTTTGTGCATAGCCTCCAAAACCTCTTCTCCATTCATCTCTGGCATTAAAATATCCAAGATAACCAAATCAGGACCAATACTTTCAATTAATTCTAATCCTTCTTTGCCATTATCTGCTGTCATTACATTATAACCATAAGATTCAAAGCCTTTTTTAAAAGCTCCTTGTATTGCTTTTTCGTCTTCTACAATTAATATTGTTTTTTGATTATCCATTTTATTAATATTACACAATTAAATTTAACATTTTTTTTAAAAAAATACAAATTTATTTGGTTGAAAATAATTTATGCAATAGAAATGAAATTATCGATAAAACTATACTAAATAAAAAAGCAGTTAAAAATGAATCAACACTAAAATCTTGAATAACCGAAGAAGCCAAAACTATGATCAAAGAATTAATAACAAATATAAACAAGCCTAGTGTTACTATTGTTATTGGCAAAGTAAGAATTACTAAAATTGGCTTTAAAACTATATTAAGAAAAGCTAAGAATAAAGCTAGCCACAAAGCTATCCAAAAGCTTCCCACACTTACACCTGGAATAATATAGGCACTTAGCATAATAGCCAAAGCCTGAACTATCCATTTTAGAAATATATTCATATTAGTCACTTAAAACAGCAGATTCGATAACTATATCTTCTATTGGCCAATTTTCATGCATTCCGTTTGTCGTAGTCTTAACACCTGCAATCATATCTACCACATCCATACCTTCTGTAACTTCACCAAATACAGCATAACCATAATTTGAGTCATCTTGATAATTCAAAAAGTCATTATCTACTAGATTGATAAAAAATTGAGAAGTGGCAGAATCAACCACCATGGTTCTGGCCATAGCAAGTGTTCCTCGATTGTTTTTAAGTCCATTCTTGGCTTCATTTTTGATTGGTGCTTCAGTTTTTTTCTGATCTCCATTTGCTGTAAATCCTCCGCCTTGAATCATGAATCCAGACATTACACGATGGAAAATTGTACCATCGTAAAATCCGTTTATAACATATTTCTTAAAATTATCAGATGAAATTGGAGCATTTTCAGTGTATAATTTAATAACAATCTTACCTTTATTGGTTGTTAATGTAGCTGTATTCATATTTTTTACTTCTTCGTTAATTTTATAGGTATTATTTTGTTGACTTGTTTGATCTCCTTTGTTTTGAGTGCTTTGACTCTGATTATTTGCACTAGAGCTTGTTTGGTTTTTTTCCAAAGCGTTTAATTCAGGGTTTAATAACTCACTTGAATTCATAGGCTTTGCACTGTTTTCATCTAGTATTACATCCGCTGACTGAGTGCAGGCAGTCAGTGAAAAAATAACTAATATTAGTAGAATTTTTCTCATAATAACAACTATTTTATTTATAAATTAATTATATTTTTAACTTTATTTTTTTCAAAACAAAATCTTTTCTTAATAAATTTGCCATTCAAAGCATCGTTTAACCAATATTTGTCATCATCCCACATCTCTTCGTATGGTATTTCCTCTTTTTTAAACCATTTTAACTTCCCTTCTCCAGTATTACGCTCTTTACCTCTAAAATCTTTACAAATAAACACATAACAATAATTGTTTATATTATTCTGGTCCATAAATACAAATTCTAACTCAGCAATCTTTTTTATTTTACCAAGTTCTAAATCAGTTTCCTCCTTTATCTCTCTTCTTACTGAATCTTCAATTGTTTCATCTGGCTCCACTTTTCCGCCAGGACCATTCCAATTCCCTTTCCCAAAACCCCTAGCCTTTTGCTGAAGCAAAACTTCCCCCTTCTCGTTGATTATATAACAAATATTAACTGTGTACTGAAATTTATATTTTTTTTCGTTTTCTTTTGTCATTTTGCTCTTGTGTCATTCTAAAACGTTAGTGAATAATCCCGTTTCTTCTTCTTTCTACATGATATTTCACTGAGTTCAGAATGACACCAAAAAGGAAAACTATTTAACCTTATATCCTCTCCTCATCTTTCTGTCCTCCTCCTCGCGCTTTTCCTCTATTTTATCTTTAGCTTTTTCACGTAATTGTTCAATATCTTCTTTGTTTAATTCAAGTGCTTTTTTGGATAGATATTCTTTGGTATTAAGTTTAGGTTCTTCGATAACTTCTGCAAGCAAACAGTCTAAAACCGCCCCCATCTTAGGACCTGGTTCAAAGCCAAGATTCTTGATCATCTCATCTCCATTTAGCTCCAACATTCCCACATTCACTGGATCATTTTGCACTCTTTCAAACATATACTCGAGATGTTTAAGCTTGTATGGCTTACCTTTTGGAGTATTGGAACCAAGTCTATCAGCAATCCGAACATCTATCAAGTCCTTTAAATTATCTTTACCAACTTTTTTTATCAATCTCCTTACCGAGCTTGCAGTTACTTCTCCTGTGTTATAGTAAAACATATGATTTCTCACTAGATTAGTTACTCGATCAGAATCTTTGGTTGAAAATTTAAGTCTCTTCATTATCTTCCTAGTTAATTTTTCACTTACATATTCATGATTATAAAATGTAACCTGATTATTAATTATCTTGTAGGTTCTAGGCTTCCCAACATCATGAAGAAGAGCCGCTAGTCTAACCTGCCACTCTTTGCTTGGACAATTTTTAAGAGATAAAAAATTATGCTTTAAAACAGCGTAAATATGATGATGGTTTTGTTTAACACCATCGCCCTCAAGTAACTCTGGGATAATATAGTTAAGCAAATTCAAACGATATAATTTCAAAAATCCTTCATACGGCTTATCTGATTTGAGTATTCTAACAAGCTCATCTTTGATACGTTCCTTGGCTACAAATTTAATACTTCCAGCCAGTTTCTTGGTAGCGCGTTCAGTTTTTTCCTCTATTGTGTACCCTAGCTCTGCATGGAACCTAACTGCCCTCATAAGACGCAAGGCGTCCTCCTTGAATCTATTCTCTGGTTCCCCAACTGCCCTAATAATCTCTTTTTCAATATCCTTTTGCCCACCAAAAAGATCTACAATATTTTGATTATTTATATTCATGGCCATTGCATTCACGGTAAAATCCCTTCTTTCCAGATCCTTATCAAGTTCTTTTTCAAATTTTACTTCATCAGGATGTCTACTATCACTATAGCCTTGCTCACTTCGATAAGTCGTAATCTCATAAACATCATCTACTTCAGCATCTTTATTTTTCACAGGATAAATAACTGTACCAAAATCATTCTCGTATTTTCCTTCTGGTAATACCTTTAAAATCTCTTCTGGCCTAGCATTTGTAGTAATATCCCAATCTTTTGGCTCAACATTACGTAAATAATCTCGAACACAACCGCCAACCAAAAAAGCCTCAAAACCAGCATTTTCAAGCTTTTTTACTATATTCTCTAAGTTTTTCGGAATATTAATCATATATAAAATATAATATAATTAGCTTTTAAAGTCAAAAAATTGTAGATTCGTAATCTCCCCAAACAAAAAACTCCCCTGTCAGGAGCTAGTACAATTGGGATATGTAAGAGAGAGATAATTGCCTTGACTTGAACTGAAAAAGCACATAATAATGCTCAAATTACTCTTTGAATTAATTTGGCGAAAGTAAATTAATCCAAATTACAATTTTAGCTATTCCAGTACATTCACAAATCCCTTTTTCCATAGAACAAGTAGCCCAAAAATCTCTCTTCTTACTATCGCTTTTATAATAACAGGTCAAACTTAAAAAAACATTAAAATCTAGTCTGTCATAATATTCACCTTAGCAACTATTCCATAAAGATCATTAAGCTCCTTAGTTAGAGCTTTTATTTCTTTGATTCTCCCCTCGCAAGCAACTGTAATCATACCAGTACAATAAGCAACACAAGATCGCTGAACATTGACTCCTAGTCTTGCCATGATAATTTTGCCATGTTTAGACAAAATATCATTAACATCACCTGAATGAGTTTGGCGATCTTTAATAAGTATTGAAATTGTAGCTAAATGTATTCTATCACCCATATTAAATTCTTCTTAAATATTTTAAAACCACAAAAGCAATCATTGAACCAATTAAAGATGAAGATAACTGTGGCCAGGAAAAAAGCAATACCACCTTTGAAGCAACAGCACTTTTTACAATATAATGCAGTATATAATTAGCACTCAAATATAAAAATATAAATTTCAATATTGATGCTATAACTGTAGCATAAATATAAGAATTATTTTTTGTTAACATTTTATCGTAAAAATATTTGCTACTCAAAACAAACAAAGCATTAGAAACCATTATAAATGGTACAACTGGTGCCATTATCACAGGCAAAAGTCCTCCTGCTAGAGCCATGAGACTTGGCACTACACCAATAACTACAGCGCTACGAGTCCCCAAAATAAATAAAGCTATCAAAAGTACTGCATTTACCAATGGGCCTGTTATCCATTGCAAATGTATAAAAAATGGCAATATGGTTGCAAAAACAGCCAAACCCACAAACAAACTAGCACTTTGAGTTTTTGGTAAAGAAATAACTTTGGAATTTTCTTTATACATACTAATATCCTTTTTTCTTTTTATAAGTTGTATGCAAGACACTATGTTCGTAGTGATGCCCCTTGGCCCTTAGCCAGTCTAATACTTTCTTCACTGCCATATTGTCGTGGGCTTTCCTAATCTTCCTGTCTTTATCGTGCTTGTATAATGCTTCTATTCTCTTTTTTCTTATCTCCCAGCTAGTGGGAATTGGTTGTCCACCTCCTCCAATACATCCACCCGGACAACTCATTACTTCAATATAATGATAATCATCCAGTTTTTCTAAAACTTTTTTAATATTTCCAATACCGTTTACCACTGCAACATTATATTTATTGCCAGCTATTTATACTTCAGCTTCCTTTAAGCCATCTATGCCTCTTACGTCTTCAAATTCAAGCCTAGAGTCACAAAGTGAATCATCACTTCCCTGACAAGCCAAATATTGAGCAGTTCGCAAAGCTGATTCCATTACTCCTCCGCTAGCCCCATAAATTGCAGCTGCGCCACTATATTCGCCAAGAGGATTATCAGCTTGACTTGGATTAATCTTAGCTAGGTTAATCTCATTTTTTTTAAGTAAAAAAGCTAGTTCCCTATTGGTCAAAACATAATCAACTGGCAAACTACCTTTAACCTTCATCTCTCCTCTACTCGCCTCATATTTTTTAGCTGTACAGGGCATCACTGACACTATCTCAATATCTTTGGGTTTTATGCCCATATTTTGCGCCCAATAAGTCTTGATAATACCCCCCATATGCATATTTGGAGAACGTGAAGTGGTAATATTCGGAATTAAATCGGGACGATATATTTCTACGTAATTCACCCAGGCAGGACAGCAAGAAGTCATCATAGGTAAGGGCTTTTTTTCGACAATACGTTCGATTAACTCGCCTGCTTCAACCATGGTGGTAACATCTGCTGCAAAATTAACATCAAATACATAGTCGAAACCGAGCTGTCTAAGAGATGAAACTATTCTATCTGTTGTTTCTTCACCAGGTTCCAAACCGAATTCTTCACCAATACTTACTCTGATCGAAGGGGCAAAAATGGCAACTTTTGTTTTTTTCTTTTTACTGATAAGTTTTTCAACATCAGCACAATTAAACTGCTCCTGTGCTGCGCTAACTGGACAATGAACAGCACACTGACCACACAATATACACTGAACTTTTGAATCCTTAACTGGTCTAACTTCTTGATTTTCTCCCTTGCCAGCTATTTCTAGATAGTTTATCCCTTGCATCGCACAAGCATCAATGCAATTCCGACAATCAATACACTGTGTAGCATCAAGCTCAACAGCATTTGCAAATTTATATACCTTTCTGTCTCCTTTTCTATCTTCAAATCTATTTATATTTAAATTATATTCCTTAGCGTATTTAAGTAACGGGCAGTTAAAGCGCCATAAACAATCAGGGCACTTCTCAACATGGTCAGCGTAAATTAGTTCTAAATTGGTTTTACGAGATTTTTGCACTCTATCGGTGTTTGTTTCGATTTCCATACCTTCCTCAACTTTTGTAGAACATGATGTTTGTAAATTTTTTCTATTTTTAACTTCTACCACACAAACCCGACAGTTTGCATGTGGTGGAAAATCATCATGCTGACAAAGAGTAGGGATGTCTATTCCTTTTTCTCTAGCAACCTGAAGAATAGTCATTCCTTCATCACAAGAGACTTGTTGGCCATTCAATTTAATTTTTATTTTCTTCCTTGGCATCTTTGCTGTCATTCTGGGGCTCCGGTGAAACGGAGCGGAACCGGAGAACCCGGAGTCCAGAATCGTTAATTTATGGTGGATCCCGGGTCCTCTTCCACTTACGCTCCAGAGCCCCAGGATGACAAAGTAATTATTTTTTATTCACTAATAATAAAAATGTTATCTCCAATCTTCAATAATCAACCTTTTCCGCTTCTTATCCTGTTTCACAACTACCTTCTGTCCCTCCCGCCAACCAAAATCTCGCATTGCGTCCATTGGTAAAGTTAAAGCGTAGCTATAACCACCTGAACGACTTATTTTTCTAATATTCTTATCATTATTTTTTCTTCTCATAAAAAATATACGGATATATATACGGATATATATCCGTATATATTATTATGTGATATGTGCTGTGTGTTATGTGATATGTTACTAACTAAAACAATCACAAATCATCTTCTTTTCATAATCAGGTAGGTCAATTTTCTTTTCTGGAATATTAACCAAAACATTTTCAATATAGCTTCGAATCGCAATTGGAGCTGCGCAACCAAGACCACAAAAACTTGACTCCGCTAGATTATCTAAAATTTCTCCAACCACATCCCAGTCAGGTTCATCATCAACAAGCATTTCTTTCAAACGATACAGACCATCTCTACAGGGAGTACATTGACCACATGACTCTTTTTGAAAAAAATCGATCCATTTTCGAAACAATTCAATTGGTTCATATTTATAAGTACTATAAACAGTTATAGAACCACTCCCTAATACAGGTTTGTTTATTTGATCGCCATTTAGAACCACTCCACTAGCATCACCGCCTACCTGAACAAAAAAATCAAAATCAGGATAATTATTGGTTTTTTTAAGAATTTCATCCATATTCAGTGATTCTGGCATTTCATACACACCTCTTTCAAAGCAATCACCATTTATTGTTACAAATCTTTTACCTTCATATCTGTTTTGCGAAATCAAACATACATGATAGAAGGTTTCTGGATTATTTACCAAAGTAGGCATATTCCAAAGACCATTAGTAGTTGGGAATGGTGGTCTAAGTCTTGGTTCAACCTTGTGGCCTTCTATATGATTAAGGGCTGATGTTTCTTCTCCGCCAATATATCCGGCTGTATGAGATTTTTTGAATATTTCAAAATTTTTACCTTTGCTTAGCTCTTTGAGATTTTTGTAATATTTTTTGTAATAATCAGGATTTAAATACACAAAAGCATCTTCAGCACCAATTGTATCCATGGCAATCTTCATTCCTTCAATCATTTCAAGCGCATAATTCTTTAAAATATACTCGTCCTTTTTTACCCCTGGCTCTCCTTCAGAAAAATTACACACTACATATTTTTTAGGACCAATTGCCTTTGCGACCATTTCCCATTTTTTTGCAGTCGGAAAACAGCCACCCCCACGGCCGACTAAATTCGCTTTCTCAATTTTCTTAATAATATCCTCCATTGTTTCTCCTTTGTTTTTATCCTTGTTATATGAAGATACTTATATATTAAATTCTAAAATCTAATACCTAAATCCTAAATAATTTCAAAATTACAATTCTTTAAATTCAAAAAAATTTCTATTAATTTATTTACATTTTTCTATGATTGAGCCGAATATTTTTGTTAATTCTATTGATTCTTTTATTAAGTTTTTTCTTTCTATCTCTAAATCTTCGTTAAAATTTATCAATTTAAGCCAATAGGTGCTTTCTTTTGCTTCTTTTCGGCTAATTTTAATTCTATGAATAAAATCTTTTTTACTTAATGACTCGTTAGCTTCAATATAATTTGCCCCAACTGAACCAGATGATCTGACTAGTTGTTTTGAATCTTCTAAATTACAAATATCTTTCTTAATTCTTCTCACCAATAATCTCACATCTCTAGCAAACGCAAATGTCCTATCTTCCAAATCATAATAATTTGCGCTTTTTGTTTTGGGCATTTTTATTTAAATAATTTGTATTTGTTTAGGATTTATAATTTAGGGTTTAGGATTTTAAAAAGTTATATTAACTTTTTCTTCCCAATATACTCAACCAAATCAGCTAATCTAGCTGAATAACACCATTCGTTGTCGTACCAGGCTACTACCTTGAGTAAATCTCCATCAATCACCTTGGTACACGATAAATCAACTGTAGAACTAGCAGGATTACCAATAAAGTCTGAAGAAACTAATGGCTCATCAGTAACCGATAAATAGTCTTTTAATTTGGCTGATTTACTTGCTTTCTTGAAAACCGCATTCACTGTTTTTTCGTCAACTTTTTTCTTGGTAACAAGAACCATATCTACTAGCGAAGCCACTGGAGTTGGCACCCTGACTGCCATACCATCAAATTTGCCTTTCAAACTTGGAATAGTGATAGTAGTAGCGATAGCAGCGCCAGTTGTCGTTGGTACGATATTAGCAG
Organism: Candidatus Parcubacteria bacterium; assembly: GCA_002869165.1. Classification (GTDB taxonomy): domain Bacteria; phylum Patescibacteriota; class Patescibacteriia; order Patescibacteriales; family UBA12075; genus BM705. The sequence continues at coordinate 475,796 of PKTK01000001.1, forward strand.
CTGCTGCTCTAGCTCGACGCAGATCTTTGTGAGGGGCATCTACAATACGCTGATCAGCTGTATATGAATGAATAGTGGTCATCATAGCTTTCTTGATGCCAAAATTATCTTTCAAAACTTTTGTAATTGGTGCTAAACAATTAGTAGTACATGAAGCATTGGAAATAACTTTGTCCGTCTTTTTTAGTTTTTCTTCATTTACTCCAAGAACAATTGTTTTTACTCCCCCACCTTTGGCTGGTGCTGAGATAAGTACTTTTTTAGCACCTGCTTTGATATGCTTACTTGCTGTTTCTTTTGTTCTAAAAATCCCAGTACATTCAAGAACTATATCAACCTGCATGTCTTTCCATGGCAAGTTTTCCGGTTCGCGTTCTGCTAGAATCTGTATTTTCTTGCCTGCAATTTTTACAAAATCCTTTCCTACTTCAACTTTTTTCTTATATTGCTTATAGCAAGTATCATACTTAAATAAATGCATCAAAGTTTCTGAATCAGTTAAATCATTGATGGCAACAACATTAAGATTTGCATTCTTTTTATCCAAAAGAATCTTTAAAGTGGCCCTACCGATACGGCCAAACCCATTAATAGCGATATTCATAATAATTTCTTAATAATTTTTATATTTATTTATCCACTATATTATACCATAAAACAATAAAATAACAAAAATACCAAGAAAAAAGGATGCAAGGCTAAGTAATTAAAAATTGAAAAATTTCATTTCTTCTGTCATTCTAAACGAAATGAAGAATCTTGTAGAAAGAGGAAAAAGCAGAATTCTTCGGCAAAGCCTTAATACTAAACATAAGAAAAATAACCAAACATTATTTATTTATGTTTGGTTATTTCTATTTATATCTTGTAATTTGTTTGTATCTTTTATCCTTACGCCTTTATTTATTATGTCTATTCAAATCCACCTCTATCACTGTCTTACCATCTCCATTTTCAGCTTCAAACTCTACATCAACTGATTGTTTTAATACATGATGACCGACCACCTTGCCTTTTTTGCCGTCCACATTTACTCTTCTTCCGATATCATGTAATTTTTTCATAGATTCTTCATAGCCTTTTTGCTCGTATGAAAGACAACACATCAATCTACCACACACTCCGGAAATCCTATCAGAGCCCCTGTGAGAACATTGCTGCATTTCTGCCATATCTGAAGTAATAGAACATAATTCTTTTAAATATCCTCGACAACACAAACATCTTCCACAGGCCCCCAAATCCCCCATAATATTGGCCTCATCTCTAATACCAATTTGTTGAAGTCTGATTGATTTACTGAAATGCCTGGTCATATCTTTGACCATATTTCTAAAATCAACTCGTCCATCAGCAATAAAGGCAAATGTTATTCTGGATCTATCAAATGAAAAATGCACATCCACAAATTTCATGGGTAAATCGTATTTGTCTTTCAAGCTTTTGGCAAATTCAAGCGCTTCGTTTCTTTCTTTTGGCCCAGCCAACTCACCAGTATCGTGAATTGCTGCCATTCTTATAATATCATTTATTTCTTCTTCGGTTACTTCTGGATTCTCTTTTTTAACGTCGCTTAGTGTAGTAAATCCGATAACTGCTCCAATCTCAGTTGCATTATCTATTTTAACAATCACTTTATCGTTTTCAGATATTTCCAAGTCATTGAGCTTAAAAAAATGGATCTTATCCCAAGAAGCAAATTGTACTTTAGCTAATCTCATATATTTAAAGGGTTAAATTGTTATATTGTTTATAAAGTTTTGTCATCCTGGGGCTCGGAATGAAGTGAAGAGAACACGGGATCCAGTATCATTCTATCACGTATAAGGGATTTCTTCAGTCGTTCCACTCCTTACGAAATGACAAGTTAAGTATAAAGCTTTTAAGTTTTAATTGAAGAGCAGGAATACTCCTGCTCTCTATATCAAAATTTAAAGTGAGAATCTTACAAACTTTTCAATTTTAGCATCTCCGAGAACATCTTCAATTTTTTTCTTATCATCTTTGATAAATTCTTGCTTTAGAAGACATACTTCAGAATAATATTTTTCAATTTTTCCTTTCAAAATATTTTCAATAATATTTTCTGGCTTACCTTCTTTTAGAAGTTGCTCTTTATATATTTCTTTTTCCTTGTCTGTTTCATCAGCTGGAACTTCACTAGGATCAATATATTTAGGACTTGAGGCAGCAATATGCATGGCAATGTCTTTAGCTAGTTCATTATCGATCTTTTTGTCAAATGATACTAAAACACCAATTTTACCACCCATATGAGAATAAGCAGCTACTGAACCATTTTCTGATTTTAGCATTTCTATCCCTTTAACGCCCATTTTTTCGCCAATTGTTCCACTTAGATTATCTAGGGTTTCTTGAGCTGTTCCTTCTGACATGGGTTCTGCCATTAACTCTTCAAGTGAAGCTGGTTTTTTACTTTTTAGAATTTAAAATAACTCTTTGGCATAAGCTTGAAATTTATCGTTTTTTACAACAAAATCAGTTTCAGCGTTTATTTCAAAAGCATAACCTTCGGTATTATCTTCATTTGTTTCAACTAACACAATACCTTCATTGGTTTCTCTTTCACCTCTTTTAGCTGCTTTTGCAATTCCTTTTTTACGTAGGATCTCTACTGCCTTTTCAATATCTCCGCCAGTCTCATCAAGAGCTTTTTTACATTCAACCATGCCTGCTCCTGTTTTTTCACGAAGTAATTTAATTTTTTCCATAGAATTCGTATGTCATTGCGAGCGACAGCGAAGCAATCTCGATTTTTTACAATGACTTTAAATATTATTTATTCATTACGAAAAATTCAAGCGATATATTCATGAGATTGCCACGTCGCTTCGCTCCTCGCAATGACAAAAGTTTTTAGGCTTTCTTTTTTACTCCACTCAATGTATCTTTGATAGCATTCAAAACCAATTTAATAGTTTTAGTTGCATAATCATTTGATGGAATTGGATATTTAATTCCAGTTGGATTGGTGTTGGTATCACAAATCGCCACTACTGGAATATTCTTCTTTTTTGCTTCCAAGATTGCGGTTTTTTCAATTTTGATGTCCCAAATAAACAAAGCATCAGGAAGTTTGTTCATATTAGTCAAACCACCTACCTTAAGCTCTAATTTTTCGATCTCTCTAGAAATTTCCAGTTGCTCTTTTTTGGTATATCTACTTAATTTACCAGTTGACTTATCATCAAGAAGGTCTTTGTACTTTTTAATAAGTTTTTTGATTACCAAAAAATTTGTCAAAGTTCCACCCATCCATTTCTCACAAATATAAGGTTGGTTAAGATCTGTAGCTGTTTTTTTAATAAGTTCTTTGACTTGCATTTTTGTACCTACAAAAAGAATGGTTTTTCCTTCTTCTGTAAGCTTGGTCATAAAGGCAAGCGCATCTTCAAATTTTTGCTTAGATTGAACTAAGTCAATAATGTGAACACCGTTTCTTTTGCCAAAAATAAAAGGCGCCATTTTGGGATGCCACTTACTAGTTCGGTGGCCAAAATGCATGCCTGACTTAAGCATTTGTTCAATGCTAGGAATTTTACTCATATTTTTTCCTTTGTTCTTCTATCTAGATTCACGCTAATTTTTAATTCTCTTATTTTAAGATTTAACATTTTTCTTAAAAATTTGTCATTTCGACCGAAGGGAGAAATCTATAATATTTAAATAGTAACACGTATTATAGATCTCTCCTCCATCCTGTCGTCGAGATGACAAGAAGAAGAGATATAAATAAACTAATATTAGCGAAGGAATTGTTTTTCTAGATATGAAAGATTTTAATAAATAAATTATATAAAAAGCCAGAGGCTTTTTGTATAGTTAAGGACAAAATACGTCCAATAACTAAAACATGACCCAAAAATGAGTCATGTTTTAATATTATATAATTTGAGTATTTTTGTCAAGTTATATTTCACAACAAATAAGTCTTGCTTGAATTCCACAATCAGTATCATTTATTGTATATAGCACGGTTCTTTCATCCTGCATATAGTCACCAACATAATCCTTATCCACCGTACAACCATGATATTCATACCCCTGTCTTCTTTTCATTGAATGACTTACTATAATCTCGTCTGCGTCACAGCTTAATGTCAAGTTTTTGTCAAATGTTAAGCCTTCAACTACACGACACTTGTTTGATATTCCTCCAAAATCATCATCTAGATTATTCCACATCGTCTGGGTAACAGTATCTCCAGCTGACATATTATAACTATTTAAATAAGCTAATACATATGCTCCAAAAGGAGAAAGAACAGCGGCCGAGATAATTAAAACAAACATAATAACAAATATGGCCGTCAATTTTATTTTAATATTTTTCATATTTTTTATTATTATAAAATTAAATAAACTTATAGGGTTCAAAACATTTTATCCCTAGTTTAAAGCTAAAATAAAACCTAGTTTCCAGCTGAAATTATTTCAGTCCAATTTACAACAAAGCAATGTTGCCTGAATGCCACAATCAGCATCATCCAGTCTAAAAAAAACAGTTCTTTCGTCTTGTATCTCATCACCAAAATAATGTTTCATTTCACAATTAGCACTCTCAGGAACCCTTCTCATAGAATGACTAACAACAACTTCATCAGCAGCACAAGAAAGAGTCAAAGTTTCTGCATATTCTAAGCCTTCAACAATATGACAATCACTAGAGATTCCTCCAAAATCATCATCTAGATTATTCCACATTTCTTCTGTCAATAAGTCCCCCTCTGCTTTTTCGTAACTATTTAGATATGCCAAAACATAAGACCCAAAAGGCAAAAGAACGGCAACGGAAACAATCAAAACAAATATGATTACAAATGATGTAGTTAGAAATTTTAAATTTTTCATATTTTTTATATTTTAAATATCACAACAAATTAACTTTGCACGAATTCCACAATTTACATCCTCTATGCTAAACCAAACTGTTCTTTCATCTCGTACACTATCTCCAACATATGCTCTTATATCACAGCCAGAATCATTTCTCCTTATCATTGAGTGGTTAATAACCGTCTCATCTGCATCACAAGAAAGAGTCATTTCTTGCGCATATGTTTCACCTGAAACCACACGACAATCGCCACTAATTTTACCAAAGTCATCATCAAGGTTATTCCACATCTCTACAGATAATAAATCTCCAGACGACTTTTCGTAGCTATTTAAATAAGCCATAACATAAGATCCAAAAGGCGACAAAACAGCAACGGAAACGACAAAAACAAACACAGTAACAAACGAAATAGCTAATGTTGATTTATAGTTTTTCATAAATTTTATTATTTAATATAATATATTTTAATTACAAATATATTCGATAATAGCTTGACCATCTGCTCCATTACCTCCTACGGATTGACCTGGTCCAACAGCTCCACCAGCTCCAACTACTAAGGTGTAAGTGTTTCCTGCTGCTACAGTTGAAGTGTAATTAACATAGGCTCCGCCTCCGCCTCCGCCAGTAGCACAACTAAAAGAACTATATACGGATCCGCCTCCGCCTCCGCCTGGAATAGCACCATCTCCTCCAGAACTTGGTCCAGTAATATCAGTATCTCCAGCTCCTCCTGTCCCTGGTGCATTCCCGCCATCACCACCATCACCAGCAGTAGCACAATCAACTCTACCCAAACCTGCACCGCCATCAATATTTATATCACCACCTATAGCAACACCGCCTACTGCATCTACTATATCTCCGCCATAGTGCCCACCTCCTGCGAATAAGCCTGCTAGCGTAGTGTCTCCACCTGATTGACCAACATCTGCTGAAAAACCATCACCTTTTCCACCTCCACCGCCACCCCAAAGGGAAATCTCAACAGAATCAACATCATCTGGAACAGTAAAAGTATAGGAACCTGGGGTATATGTTGTCACAGAAGAACAAGTAGAAGGAGGTTCAGGAGATGAAGCTGAACAAAGAGTACAAGGAAATACTGAGGCATCCAAAGTACAGCAAGGAGATGAAACATTAGGTTCAACTAAAATTCTTGGACTACCCTCAGAATATATACGAGCATTTGTTGCCCATGGATGTGAAGCGTCATTAACCAAACCTACACTATAAGCTTTTCCGTCTTTGTAAACCTTTAGTGGTGAATAGCTTGTCTTTTCTTCTACGTAAGGAATGATTAAATTATCATCTTCTGCATCATCATAAATACGTAAACCAATATCAATATATGAATTCTGAGCTGTACAATAATCGCCTGTTAAATCATACGATGTTACTTGAGGATTTAGATAAGGATTGGAGCTATAGCCACATGTCCAATTCCATTCTGTTCCATATTCGGGAAATGATAAGCTCTGAGGATCACCAAATTCACAAAGATCAGTAGATGGAGCTGAATTAATCTCACTCACTTCTGCATATACATCATCAGAACTGTCGCTGTTACACTTACCACAGAGTCTTGCTTCATCTGCCTGATTTGAACAACTAGTACCACCTGTAGAACTCCAATTAATAGTTCCAGCTAGTTGTACTCCAGTACTACAATCTGTTGAAAAATTACTTACTGAAGATACATAGTGGCATGTCTTGGTAATATTGCTTTCTGTGTAGGTATTACTGTGTGGGAGAGGTGCATTATCACACCACACACCAGACTCATAGTTTGATTTCCAAGGACATATGTCTCTATAATAATTTCCATAAAATGACTTACTACTACAACCTATTGAACTACATGTAGGATCCTTGACATACGTATTACCATCACCATCTGTAAAATATAACCAACCTGTATATCCATTATCTGAACAATCTTCTTTGGGGCTTGAACATTTATACGAAGTATCAATCTTATCCCAACAACTCTCTGTCCAAGAAGTTACTGATTCTGTCCAACAAGCAGGATCCCAATTGGAAGGAGAAGCTGTATTTACATTACTAGGACATTTATCAGCTGCATTTACTATTGAAGGCAAGGTAAGAAAACCTAAAGCAAAAACTAAGATGGTTAAAAATATTTTTTTATGCATATTATTAAATTTTAATTTAGTAATTCTTTAGCCTTCTCCTCATACTCAGCTTGTTTTGAACTATCTCCCATTTCCCTATAATCAAAAGAAATCTGATAATAAGAACTTATCAAGAGACTTTCCTTTTCTGGAAGTAATATTGAAACATCACTAGAAACTAATTCTATCGCCCTTTCAGCTTCCCCAATCGACTCTTCATATTTTTCCTGCATATACAATGCCTGAGCTAAAGTTAAATGATTTCCAGCTTGATTTGTGTTTATATCAACTGCTTTTCTAGCGTAATCTACTGATGAATCATAATCTTTTTCATATATGCTAAGCTTTGAAAAAGCAACGTATAAACTTGCTTCCATTGGCGCCATAAGCAAGGCCTCTTCAAGATTCTCCCTAGCACCAATCAAATTCATATTTCTTAAATCAATAGATGATAAAACCCTATAAGCATTCATCTTTTCACCTGAATCTGAACTTTCGTTACTTATTACTTTTTGACAGTTTAATTTTGCTTTTTCAAACTCCCCTTTTGAAACATACAAATTGCACAGGTTAGAATAAATAAAAGAATGTTTGTCTGTGTCATCTAACTCACTGGCTGTTTCAAGATCTTCTACTGCATTATCTAATAATCCTAACATTCTATTGCTATGCCCTCTACCTGCGTAAGCTTTAAAATTTTCTGAGTCTAACTCTATTGCCTTGGTATAATTGTCTTTTGCATTTTCGTAGTGTGGCTCTATTTCATAAATATAAGCTTTTACTCTAAATACTTCAGAATTTTCTGGATCGAGTTGCTCTGCTGATGCGACTGCTTCAAAGGCTTTCTCTACATACTCATCCTGACTACCACCCATTGCCTGATCGTTAAGGGCTTTTTCAGCATAAGCTAAAGCCAACGATAGAAATGAATCTATATCACTAGCATCTGCTTCTGTTTTTTCTGTGAGAAGTTCAATTCTGTTAAGATTTTTATTTCTTATGTATATTGCCTCAAGTTCGTCTGGATAATTCTCTCTCAAATAAGCTTCTTTTGACCTAAGGGCTAACAAGCACGCAGAAATTTGATCAGCTACTGATATAGCTTCACAAAAAGATTCATCCAAAGTTGCTAGAGCCTGATTGTAATAATGAATATCTGTTATGGCTTGCTTACAGTTTTCTTTCATTTTCTCACTTTTTATCTTGTCACAATCATCGATATTCTTGGAGTAAACAGCGGAAGCAAAATTATCAGAATCACTAGGAATTTTCTTTTGAATCTGGGAAATTGATTGATTTGCATTTTGGTCTGAGTTGTCATTCTTGAAGACAAAAAAAGCAAGCACTCCTAGGGCGATTACAGCAAATAATACAAATACAATCCAAATTATTTTATCTTTATTCATATTTCAAATTTATAGTTAATTATTTTATTATCTGACATTCTCATTAAAACAGCCAGAAAAATAATTTACTGAACTAACCACATGCTACCATTTTCAACCTCTGCTGGTAGATCACTTCCTGTCATTTTTTGAATAACTAAACCACCTTCAGCCTGAAATTTACCTGATTTAGCCTGAGTGTCATCACCGGTATTTATTGGAGCTGGTACATTACCTTCAACTGGAGCATCAGTTGGAGAGGTCCAGGCGGCCAAAAGACCCTGAAAAGAAAGTGAAAGTCCTAGAGTGATTGCAACTGCAAAAAAAACAATTGTAAAAATTTTAAAATTTTCCTTTTTCATAAAAGTTTTATTTGAAGACTTGTCTTCAATTTGATTATTAATTTAATATATTATTAATTATAACACATTTTGCCGAATATCGCATCCGCAGTTTTTACTTATAACTCCTCCCCCTATTAGCCTGTCTCCCTGATACCAAACCACACTCTGGCCAACAGTGATAGCTCGCTGTTTTTCATAAAATCTTGACTTTACAATCTTCCCATTTTTAAATATTTTATTTAATATTGGCCATTTTATTATATTATTAATTATTAATTTTGTTTTAACGGGCTTATGTCTATACCTAATTACTGCCTCACAATCAGATCTCTTTTTTGGTTTTTTATTGCTAATAAAATTATTTTCTTCTGATTCCAAACAATCACTCATGAGCAAACTATCCACAGGATCACTTACGACATACAAAATATTTCTAACATTATCCACACCTGCTACATAGTATGGGCCTGTTCCTCCAATATTGACCCCTCTTCTTTGGCCAATAGTGTAAAGTGGTAAACCATCATGTTCGCCAATCTCTTTTGTTACTCTTTTGTCTTTTTCTTTCTTGTCAGTAACTAATATTATTTTTCCCTTTGTTAACTTTAACTTCTTTTTTAAAAAATCATTCTGTTCAATCGCTTTTCCAGATTCGGTCAAAAAGCAAATATCCATGCTCTCCTTTTCAAGTATTGGGATTCCTTCTTGTTTTACCATCTTTTTAATATCTTCCTTTTCATAATTACCCAAAGGAAACAAAATATTTTTTAGCTGATCTTGTTTTAGGTTATAAAGAAAATAACTTTGGTCCTTGGTCTTGTCTATACCCTTAAAAATCTCAAACTCTTTTATTTCTTTGTTGTATTTATTAATCACATAATGCCCAGTTGCTAAAAAGTCCGCTCCCAATCTATCTTTCCACTTCATCAACTCACCAAATTTTATAACCTTGTTGCATTTTACGCATGGATTTGGCGTCTGCCCCTGTTCATACGACTCAATAAAATAATCAATTATTTCTCTTTTGAATTCTTGGCTGACATTAACAGGATAAAACTTAATTTTTAAAAAATCACAAACCTTTCTTGCAGCAAGCTCTGCTTCCTGGTAATTATCTCCAATTCGCATAAAAACCCCCTCTACTTGATACCCTTGTTTTTTTAATAAAAAAGCAGCGGCGCTACTATCAACACCGCCAGAAATTGCTACTAGTACTTTTTGTTTTGGTTTACTCATATATTCATCGCCCGCTATTTTACAAATAGCTTACAAATTTACTAATATAATCATTCAAGCCTCCTTTTTTGTCATTATCTGCGAGCCGCCAACTGGCAGGTTGCCGGGAGTGATACAATTATTTACAATAAATAAATCACATCAAACCCACTTTCCAAATAATGAAAATTTACAAATAACAAACCGGCTATCAAGATGATCACTGTCAGAGTTTGGACTATGACTGGTTTGTGTTGGACTTCATACCTAACAATTATTTTGATAGTCAAAGATGCTATCAAAATACAAAGGATAATTGCTAATATGATTTGGGATAAATGTACGGCTTCTGATGAGAATATAAAATTACTTTTATCGCTGTATTCAGTGGCAATGCTAGCAATTGGTAGACTCTTTTCATCTGCTTCAACATTCACAGCTTTTTCTCTGGGGTCACTTAACAGAGCTATGTCATTACTATGTCTGAATACTTTTATTAATTCAACTGGAATTTCTTCAGAGTTATCCATTGTAGCGGAGACATCTTGATCTTTGTTTATGTTAAGAGGGGTGGAATCTTCCTTGCTTGACTGGACAATCGGTTCACTAGACGCTTTTACTTCTTCTTCTGGCTCTTGAGTAGCTATATCTGATTCTATTCCTAGTACCTCACTCTCTTCATCTTGTTTACTCTCAAGAAAAGCGCCTTTGGGAAGTTCTAATGCCTGAATATTATAATCGTCTTCTTGAATAGTCTCTGGCTCTTTAGTATCAGCCTCAACTTTAGCTATTTCAATTTTTTCACCAATTGGATGTTTGATCTCTTCGACTTTTTCAACTATTTCCTCCTCTACCTGGGTGGCTTCAACCAAGTTCTGGCTCTCGTGACCCAAGTCTCGTTCGGAAAATAACTCAACCAACACATTCGTTTCCTTGCCATCAATCTCTCCACGAATTAATGCTAATCCGATTTCATTGTATTGTTTATTCAAAATATTCTTTCTGTGACTCACTGAATTCATTAGCGCTGAATGAACTGCTTCGGCGGTATTAAAACTCATGGCCAGGTTCTCTCCTACAATCTTGTAAGCATACTGGCTTCTATCTATAAAATCCCAAGGTTTTAAACCTTCGGGGGTGGTGTGAGAAAAATAATTTTTCAAAACCATATCATTGGCCTTGTTCAAAGCATAGCCACTGAGAAGAGCATTCTTCTCTAGTGGAGGAACTGAATTTTCAATTCTTGATTGATTGGTAAGCTCCAGGATCCTGGCTATAAGTAGATCATCCGCTTTACTTTTACTAGGAAAAATAAAATACAAATATGACACAACTGATATTTTTACCAATATAGAAAGCAAAACAAATATTGCCAATGATTTGGTTTTTAAAATACGTGGCAAATGATTATTACAATCACAAGGAACAAAATATTCTTTCAAAATAGAACAAGAATGATTACAAAAATCATAAAAGCCTTCTCTATCTTTTTCATATTTTTTTATTTCCTTTTCTTCTTTGCCTAAAAATTCTTTGAAATTCTTTTCAATATGTCCTAATCGTTTATTAAAAAACCCCAATTTCTTCAAAAACAAAAAAGAACTGATGCCAAAAAACACCCAGAACTTTATTCCATGTTTTTTATTCTTTTTATCTTTCATATTTATATTATAACACAAAAATCAAATATCATGAAGCACGTATCACATAACACAAAACAAAAGTGTCATTCTAAACGTAAGTGAAGAATCACATGGCTCAATAATTTTAAACCGGGATTATTCGCTCCGCTCAGAATGACACTTAAAGAAGAGTATTCTTAATTCTTAATTCTTAATTCTTAATTCTTAATTAATATTAATTCTCGATTGGTTCTGCTATAACAACCAAACGATTTTCAGTTGAATAAATTGGAGTACAGGTAAACATGGTTAATCTAGGCTCGACAGTCTGGTCCATGATGCTTATTTCTGTTTCAGGAACCACCTTGGTTTCGATTATATGGTAATTTATCTCTTCTTTATTCCATAAAACAGTAACTAAGTCCCCTTTCTCTAGTTTATCAAAAGAATAAAAAGTCACATTATGGGGCGGTAGATATTTAAACCTGTGGCCTGTAATAACAGTATTTCCTCCTTGATCAGGCGTAGAAGAATCTGGCACTCGCCAAGCACCCATGGAAAGTCCTTGTTGTTCATTATCAGACTCCACAATTGGGGCATTTACGCCTATTTTAGGGATTATAAGCCTATTTGGGGATACATCGTAGTCAATACTAGGCAAAACGCTATTTATGACCCTTTTGTGCGCTTCTAGGCTAGTGGTGGCATTCGAACTCTCATATGGCACAAATTCTACTTTATCCTCATATTTAAACTTATAAACCAACCAGGGATAAAAAGGAAATAAAAGCAAATAAAGCAAGATTAAAACTGCTAAAATCTCTAATCCATAAATAAAATATTTTAATATTTTTTGCTTGTTAATATTCATAATTTTATTATAACACAAATAAATAACAGAAAACATATAAATTTCATTATTATAAATATACTAAAATTATATTATATTTTTGTTAAAATTGTAAGTTTTATTTTTTTGTTTTTGTAGATGTTAACTAATTCGCTAAAAAATATGATTCTCCCCTTGAAGTGGGGTGCTCCCAAGGGGGGGGTGTTAGGCCGTGAATTATTTAATTATCTAATATCAAATATAACACACCCCTAGCACGCTTATCTTGAAATAACGACTATACGGTGAATTGGCATAAGATTTATTTTTTAGACAACCAACCCTTCTCAAGAAGGGAGTTCTTGGTAAATTATGAATATAAACAGGAATGATAAAGAAAATAAAAAAAAGACTCGCCTTTTATTGGGCGAGTCTTTTCTATATATTTTAATATATATTTAAATATATATTTCTAGGCTAATAATTTTTCTCTTCCAACTCTAGCGCCAACCAAAGAAGTTAAGGCAAACATCATTAGTGCCATGAGTTCATTTACTGAAAAACCAGTCTCAGCAAGAACCATTACTTCTTCCACGCTGACATCAGCTGATGAGCTTACTTCAGAATAGTTATCAGCTATTGCTGTAGCTGTATTTGTAATAACACCAGCGGCTTGATCTGCATCGATCATAGCTTTGAAGGTCACTTCCCTGCTTTCATTGGCTGGGATATCTCCCAAGTTCCATGACTTGCTAGTAGTATCATCATCATATGTCAATCCTGCAGGCAAAACATCATTTACCACTACATTGAAAGCATCTAGACTTCCAGTGTTGCTTACCACCACAGTATAATTTAATTCGTCTCCTGGGTTAGCATTGTTTATATCAACAGATTTAACGATATTCAATACTGGAGCACCTTCTTCACCTAAAACAACTGGAGTTTCTTCAGTAGGTTCGGATGTGCTTATTTCTGTAGTGGTTATTCTCCAGCCAGTTCCACCGCCTCCGCCAGTACTTCCACCGCCACCAGAGGTAGTTACGGTGCTACAGTCAGAGCTACAATAACCTTCTTGACCATTGTTTGCTCCACTATCACAAGCTTCATCGCCTTCTATTATGCCGTCTCCACAAACTGGTTCGTCACCTCCACCACCTTCAGTGGTACAATCAGATGAACAACCGTCACCATCTGTTTGATTTCCATCATCACATTGTTCCCAGCTTTGATTTACATAGCCGTCGCCACAATATTCATCAGAACCTCCGCCAATGGTTTCACAGTCAGAAGTACAATAATCAGAACCATTTGGTCCGTCATCACATTCTTCCCAATCTTGATTCACTTCTCCGTCTCCACAAATTGGATCATTATCTTCTGGAGGTATATTATAGAAATTTACAAACCATGGATCAATGCCATCAAAACTTCCATCCATGTATTTGTATTCATAAAAATTCCAATCTCCATAGTCCCAATCACCACCGATCTTTTCCTCTACTCTATAGTCGCCAGCTTCTGGGAAGAAACAATAGTAACCATTCTCATCTGTTACTGTTTCGTCAACAATCTCTTCAAAACCACAATGTAGGGCTTTTACTGCATCTACATCATAACCATCACCACCATCAAAATCTTCAGGATTTGAAGCATCAACTAGCTTAATTCTATAAGTATAGTCAAGATCTCCAAGATCAAATGTGCTATCGCCTTCTTGGCAATCAGGTTCTCCTAGACTTACCCAATCACTTGCGTCTTCATCCCAGGCAAAAGCTTCAATGTATTCTGGATATGCATCACAACTGGCATCTCCATTAGTTGTTTCATAGACCATGACATCATCGCCATCACCATTTATTACTCTATTTTCAAAATTCAAAATAATTTCACCACCAAATCCTAATGAAACAAAAACATCATCATTTTCACCAAGTGCTTGACTAGTGTCTTTTCTGTCATCAGCAATCTCGCCTACTAAATTGTAGCCATAAACCTCATCTGCCCATTCATCACCTTCTTCACAAGTCTCAATCTGTTTAAGGTAAATAGGCCAACCCTCTACGGTTGCATCAGTATTATAATTATATTTATAACCACAGATTCCTGGTTCATTATAAAAATCTAATCCTGATTCGAAACTAGGTGGTAATCCAATAAATGCATCACCAGGAATTATAGTTGCAGAATCAGAAAGTGAACTTATCTTTACTGCTTCCACTTCTCCCAAGGTAACATCATAATAATACTGCTTAGTTTCTTCATAAGGATAAACTTGTCTCCAACCGTCTTGCATCACCTCATGTACTTCAAAGTCACCTGCGCACAATCCTTCAAAAAAGTAATAACCTTCTTCGTCAGTAGTTGTAGCAAATACTAATTCATTATCTTGCCAAAGTTGAATATCCCAACCTGACAAATACTGCCTATCATTAGCGTGCATCTTGTATCCTTCAATTGAGTAGTCACAGACTTCATCATACGTACAGCTCTTATCATCAACAGTTGCACTTGGGTCATAGTTGTTAGCTTCTGGGTCAGTACAACCATAAACTGGATAAACACATGAATCATCATCAATAGTTGCTGTTTCATCATAGTTTGTTGCTTCAGGATCTGTACAACCTGAGTATACACAACTTTGATCATCTTCTGTTGCACTCTCATCATAATTATCAGCGTCTGGGTCAGTACAACCCAAATAATAACAAGAACCATCTTCTACATCAGCTGATTCATCGTAGTTGTCAGCTAATGGATCAGTACAACCATAATATTCGCATGTTCCATCATCGTCTGTTGCACCTTGATTGTAATTAGCAGCAGTCTCATCAGTACAGCCATAAACTGGGTAAGTACATGAACCGTCATCAAAATTAGCTTCTGGATCATAGTTATCTGCTTCTTCGTCTGTGCAACCTTCAATTTTAGCTATACAAGAACCGTCGTCTTCGGTTGCTTCTGTGTTATAATTAATCGCACTTTGATCAGTGCAGCCAGTTATTGGATAAATACAAGAACCGTCGTCTTCAGTTGCTGAAGAATTGTAATTAGAAGCCTCTTCATCGGTACAACCAAGAATAGGATAAGTACATGAACCATTATCAAAGTTAGCTCCTGGGTCATAGTTATCTGCAGAGTCGTCTGTACAACCATAATACAAACATGAACCATCATCTATATTAGCGCCTGAATCATAATTGTCAGCAGTATCATCAGTACAACCAAGATATTCACATGAACCATCGTCTATATTAGCGCCTGAATCATAATTGTCAGCAGTATCATCAGTACAACCAAGATATTCACATGAACCATCGTCTTCAGTGGCTGATTCACTGTAATTATTTGCTTCTGGGTCAGTGCAACCAGAGATCTCTAGTTTATTAACTTGTATAGGCACGTCTTTATTTCCTACACTTTCATTATTAACACCGTCTATTAATCTTGAATGAAGCTGTGCTCCGCTCCAATTACTTGCATTGTCGGCCAACAAACCATAATATTGCAATTCAACTTCACTTGAATCAGCGGTAAAAAACAATGTATAGGTAACAGTATTCGGCAGGCTTGCACTAACAGTCCCCGCTGATAAAGAAATACCACTAGCACTACCATCCCATGTACCAGGAGTATTAAAATTTTCATAACCCACCAATCCTGTACTGTCTTGATAGTCATGCTGAATATCTAGCTCATAGCTCATACCTGAAGTTAAACCCCCAATAGTTAATTTAAAAGGTACGTTATCTCCTTCAGAATAACAAGAACCAGCTTGACAAATATTGCCAGTAGTAAATGTTCCTGCCTTTGTTTGACCTTCTAACTTATACTGAATAGTTGAAGATACAGCACTAGCATCTTCAATATTAAAAAACACGCCTAAAAATGACATGTTGAAGATGAGCACTAACATTGTGAAAATGTTTAAACATTTGTAAAAATTAAACCCTCCTATGTGTTTTTTACTTTTACTCATAAGTTTTTGTAAATAATATTTATATTGTGTATAAAATTGTTCTTACTATTAAAATTACAGTTTTTTTAAGCACTTGTCAATAAAAATCTAATTTAATATTAACAAATTTTAATTAGAACTGCATTAATTACTTTTTTATACTAAAGTATATTTTTTTATCATATTTACAATAATTTGTCAAGAGCTGAATTTACTAAAACTTAACCATACTTTTAAGTAAATCCAATGTTAATATTTTATAATAATATTAGCGAAAAAATAAATTATCTGGATACTTTATGATATTTTTTGATAAAAAGCACAAAAGAAAAATCTTGTTTAGAATTATTATAATTTTCTTAATAGTTATGTTTTTTGCACTAAGTGGTAACTTGGCCATTAGTTTAGCTACCACTAAATATGGGGAAATCTACATTGATTATAGTGCTTATTACACTGATGACAAAGAAAAAAAACTGGCCCTTACATTTGATGATGGTCCGCATAAAAGAAACACGCTAAAAATCCTCAAAGTCCTAAACGATAACGATATTAAAGCCACTTTTTTCTTTCAAGGGCAAAATATTATTAGCAACCATGATGTAGTCAAACAAGTCTATGAAGCTGGCATGGAAATCGGTAATCACAGTTTTACTCATTCGAAAAATGTTCACAGTTCTCCAACTAGGTTGAAATACGAACTAAACTTAACCAGCGAATTATTGGAAGATATCACAGGAGAGCCAGCTCTTCTGTACCGACCACCGTTTCTACTTGATGTTGGTGGAGATCCAATCTACTTTCCCCAAGACAATATTCCTATACTAGACCAAATTCAAGCTGAGGGTTATATTGTAATTGGCGCTGATATAGACCCTAAAGACTGGGATGTAAAAAGCCCTCAAGAGGTAGTAGATAATATTGATAAGGTAATTGATAATGGCAATATAATACTTCTTCATGATGGAGGAAAAGAAGTTAGACACACGGTTTATGCGCTAGACACTATTATAAAAAAATACAAAGATCAAGGCTACACCTTCACAACAGTATCAGATATTATTGGTTTAAAAGAAGATAAGACAACTAAAACGACTAACAATTCCCTATTATCTACCATCCAAGCTAAACTAGACTCTATTTATCTTTATCTTCTAACTATTTTTAGTTTCCTGTTTATTGATATTATTATAAAAGCCCTGGTGATACTGGCTCTTCTTAGACTTGTTTTTGTTTTAATATTATTTAATATTGATAATCTCAAAAAATTCAAAAGAGAGAAAAAACCTGACAAATCCCCTCCAAGTGTAGCCGTAGTAATTCCTGCCTATAACGAAGAAGCTAGCATTGCTTCAACTATCAAAAGTGTACTAAACAATACCTATAAGGTAGACGAAATAATAGTAATGAACGATGGATCCACTGACAGCACAAAAAAAATAGTAAAAGATTTAGCATTGAAATACTCGCAAATAAAGTTATTTAATCTTAAAAACGGGGGTAAAGCCAGAGCCCTGAATCACGCCTTCCTAATCTCTCAAAAAGATATTCTGATCTGCATGGATGGTGATTCAATCTTTGAAAAGAATGCTATCGGCCATTTGATAAAGAATTTTGATGACCCACTAGTAGCTGCTGTAGCCGGCAAGGTATCAGCTATTGTAAAGAAGAATTACATTGGGGGCTTTCAGCAAATCGAATATATTATAGGTCAAAACATTGAAAAAGCCTCTTTTAGTACTGTAAATGCTGTTGGGGTGGTGCCGGGCCCAATCGGTGCTTGGAAAAGAAGGGTCGTAAATGCGCTTGGTGGATACTCAAAAGACACACTGGTAGAAGACCAGGACTTAACTCTGGCCATACTTAGTCAGGGGTTTGAAATTCGTTATGAACCGCGCGCCCTATGCTATACCGAAGCCCCTACCAATATCAAAGATTTTTCCAAACAAAGATTTAGATGGATATATGGTACTATGCAATGCTTCTGGAAATACAAAAAATTTCTCTTTAATCCAAAGAGAAAAAATCTGGGTATGATGATCATGCCAAATATACTTTTATATAACACTTTTGTCCCGTTTTTCTCGCCAATGATTGATCTGTTTGCTATTCTTGCTATCTTTACCGGCCAATTCCATGGTGCTTTACTTGCTTATAATTTCTTTACTTTATTTGATATTTTGTATGCGGGGTCAGCTTTTCTCATTGGCAATGAAAAGAAAAATTGGCACTTGCTTCTACTCATACCTGCCCAAAGAATTTTCTACAGACAAATCCTTTATTATATTGTCATCAAATCTCTTATCAAAGCTATAGAAGGGACCAGTGCTTTTTGGAACAAAGTTGAAAGAAACGGTAATCTGGAAAAATTTTACTCTAATAATTTAAAACACGCCTAAAATTAATAATTTACCTGGCTTTCAGTTACTATCGTCTTCCAAGGTCCGCTCGGAACTTCATCTTCTTCAATAAATCGCCAAGCAGTAACAACATTTGTCTCCATCCCCAAACAATCTCTCAATGCAGGAGACACATCCAGACCAGCCTTCACACCAAAATCATTTTCTGGCATCGCAGAACCAAACACATAATCATAATCATCAGTATTCATCGGACCAACATCCTCCCATTGCCCATAACAGACTTGGTTTTTATAAACTATTTCTATCCAACGGTTCTTTAAAATAGACTCATCAATGTCTTCACCTCTATACCAATTCAAATCCCTCAAACTATCCTTATGCTCTCCATCCTCATCATAATCACCATACGGCAAGGCAAAATAAAAAGGATTTTCTTGCGGTTCAAACTCACATGGCCAATATCCACATCTATTATTGGGGTCATCAATTCCTCCAAAACTCTCCATCCAATCAACATCCCAATAGCTTTCACGATTGCTTATATAATCATTGCTTGCGTCTGCGCCCTCTCCTGCCCAAAAAACACTTGTCATTGTATACTTATACTCGTCATTCAAGTAATTTTTTAATTGTACTATTTGTTTACTGCTAAAATAACTATATGGCTTTACAATATAATCTTCCAATCTCCACTCTGAAGCATTGGCAATATTTCTTCTATTCTTTAGCACCTCTTCATTATTGTTTGACAAAATCATTAATTCAATTTTTTCCAATTTAAAATAGCTATTAATTTCTACAATAAATAAAACTGCTAGCAATACAAAAATTATTGAATAAATTTGTTTCTCATTACTTTTCATATTATTTTCTTTGCTACCATTATAATAAACAAATATTAATAGTAAATTATTTTCTGTAAAAAAATCACTGAATACTGAAACACACAGCACGAACCATTGTTTACAAATAAAAATTATACCCATTTGTCATTCCTGCGAAAACAGGAATGACAAAAAAAGTAAGAAATATTATAAGGTGGTGATAATACTATTCTAATTTATATCAAAGGGATAATTATATTCATCATGAATAACAAAAATGAAATTAGGAATCACAAAAAATACTAAAATATAAAATTAAAATACACCATACAAAACTTTTATTCAAAACAAAAAACTCCTCGAAATTTCGAGGAGTTTTTTTATTTAAGTTCTTTAACTCTTTTAAAAAGAATTAGGAAATTGTTGCTGTATGGCTGCTTTGGTGGTTGGGTCAGTGACTACCTGCAAAAGCTGAGTAACAACTGCTTTTAAATTATCAGTTTCTCCAATCTTATCATACAAAACAGCTAAAGAATACAAAGCATTAGCATGATTTTGGCTAACTGTAAGTATGCTTAAAAATACTTGTTCAGCTGCAATTAAATCATCATTCTTTTCCACTACTTCCCCACTAGTATTTCCCTCTACGCTTAATTCATCAGCGGGTAGTGGTTCACCTGTTTCTGGATCAATGTCATTGGTGGCAATGTCTGCTTCCGCTGTTTGTTTGATACCAGCATTAGCAATACCACGATTGAATAAAAGTCTACCTAACTCAAATCTATAATCAATATTGGTTCCAGCAATCAAGTTAACACTTTTCATTTCCTCAATAGCCTGATCCATGTCTGACAACTTCTCGTAAGCTACTGCTTTTCCGTAATGCGCTGCTGCTAGATAAGATTTTTTCTCAATTGATTTGTCATAATATTTTAAAGCTTCGTTGATATAATACTTCTTCTCTTCTTGATCAGTTTCAGAATTTGCCCTAGCCATATTAACCAAAGCAATTCTCATATATGGAGTTGGGTTGGTTGGTTCAAGAACAATCAGTTCGTTATATAATTTTTCAGCCCACTCAAGCGCTCCTCTGGTATAGAAGGAAGCATTTTCATATATAAGTGCTAATGACTCATTATTACTAGCACTCTTGGGCGCTATTTCAATTGCTTTTTTACCAGAATCAATTGATTGAGACAAAACTGAAGAGATAGTGCTAGCATCCTTGCCATCTATTACAGCCTGATTAGCTTGCGCCATATATGCATTGGCAAGTGATAAATAATATTTATCCTGATATGGGGCCAAAGAGATTGATTTATTCAACAATTCTATTTTTTTAGCATTTTGGCCTGTTAACAAAGCATCTTTGGCATACATATCTGCCATATATGTTTTTAGGCCCATGGTAAATAACACAACCACACCAGCACTTACTGAAAGAAATATTGCCGCTAGCGCTAGAGCATATTTAGGAGCGGCTCTAAAAGATAAATTAATATTAGCAAATTTCTCAGGATAAATTGTTATAGCAATTGCTATTGATAGCACTGCCACCAAAACATTTAAAAGTATTACTGAATTCTCTTGAGCAAACAAAAGTGACAATAAAACCATAGCAATAAAACTAGCAAACATACCTAGCATAATCGGATTAGAGTCATTTTCTTTTGTTTTTATCAAAGTCAAAAATATCAAAGAAAATACTATAAGTACAACCACTGAAACAGCCAAAGTTCCCAAAGCACCAACAGTTGCCAATAGTTCAAAAAATGAACTAGAAGCTGAATCAAATCTTACATTCCATAACTGAGTGCCATTAAACTCTGGGGATTTAAACTTAGAAAAACTGTAATAAAAAGTCGAGGGACCAGAACCAAATACTGGATTTTCCATAATACTGGCCTTGGCTATATTCCAACTTGCCCCTCTACTTAAACTGATTTCAGTTGGAAGTTGCAAATCACTAACACTGAAATTGCCCATTACAAAGAAAATAACTGAGGCCAAAAATACTAACAATGTTATCATCAAATTCCCTGTATTGATAGGAATAATTTTGGCCATAAAAAACATAAGAACAATCACTGATGAAATGATAACCGCTGGCCAAAATGTGAATAGATTGAGTACTCCAAGCACATAGAGTGATAAAAGTACGGCGATTATTGATAATAACTTAATCAAAATTACTAGTTGATTTTTCATTCCTGCAAATATCATTTCTGTCTTTGCAGCTAGTATTGTTAAAATCGGTAAAGCTATTGTCAAAGCCATGGTTAGACCTGATAGCGAGCCAATTGGATTAAAGCTAATAACCTTTGAAAATGAAAATGGCAAAACAAACCACCCACTTAACTGAAAGAATGAATACAATGCCAACAAGAACATTGAGGCAGCAAAAGAAGTAAAATAAAGTCTTACTCTTTTCTTGTCAATATTATTTACCACCAAAAAGAAAAATAGCGCAAAAACAATAAAGGCAATCAAGCCCTTGGCTGGTGAGCCATACGCTCCAATAAATGAGTCTTTTTGTGAAATTGAAAATATTGTTGATAATGCAAACAGAACAAATGTTGCTAAAATCGGATAATCAAGTGGAGTCCTCTTGATATCTAATTCCCCCTTAAATACACCTTTGGTTACCCAAAGAACAGCTCCGAGTAACACAAGAAAATAAAAGATTGCCATCTTTTCAAAGGCAATTCCCTGAGCTACTACGCCTGTAAAAAATATTGGGCACAAGAAAAAAATTAAAGCGATCACTCCATAGATCGTGTTATCAATAGCTTTAGTAGAAACCCTCTCGGCTACTGACTTTTTCTCCTCTGCTTTTTTGCTTTTTGCTTCAACCATAATTTTATTATTTGTTAAATTTAATTACTAATATAATAATATTACCAAAATAAGAAAAGATTGTCTAATTACATTCACAAAAAAAATTAACTAAAATTAGCTATTTTTTTTAGATTTTATTTATTATGTCCCCTCAAATACGCGATATACTTGCTCGGCTGTGTTCATCCAATTGTATTTTTCCACAAATTTTTGACTATCTTTAAGGATTTTTTCCTTCAATTTGTTATTATCTAAAACTTCTTTCATGGCCAATTCTATGCTTACAACATCTTTGGCATCAACATACAAAGCGCTCTGCCCAAGAATCTCTGCCAAACTAGAATTAGCACTAGTAATTACAGGGGTGCCACATACAATTGCTTCAAGTGGAGGAAAACCAAAGCCTTCATAAAAAGAAGGATAAACAAACACGCTTGCTAAATTATATAAATATTTTTTATCGTCGCTATTGATATAACCCAAAAATCTTATTTTATCCTTAATTTTGGAATTTTGCCAGTACTTAACAATCTTCTTATACTTCCATCCTTTAGCACCTGCTATTATAAGCTCATAATTATTATACCTGGGGCTATTTTCAAGTAAAGACTCAAAAGCCTTAATTAGGCCTAATATATTTTTTCTTGGTTCAATATTTCCTAAATAAAAAATATAAGGCTTATTTAAGTTATACTCATCTCTTACCTCGTTTATTTTTTTATCCATTACATCAATGTTTTTATATTCACTGGGGATTCCTGAGTAAATTACTTCTATCTTTTCTTTATCAATACCCAAATATTTTACAATATCATTTTTTGTATTTTTGCTAACTGAAATAATTTTATCAAAACTTGCCAACATTTTTTCAAGACCAATGCTTTTATGCCAAATATTTTTCCGTAGTGAAAAATATTCGGGATACATCACAAAAGAAAGATCGTGAACAGTAACAATCTTCTTCACCTTATTGCTCAAAGCTATGAAATTGATATGGGGCATAAAAAACACATCTACTTCAAGCAACTTATCAATCTTGGGCCACTTCAATGTTTTCTGTAAAATATAATTAAATATCTTATTGGGAAACTTAGTGCGATAGTAACTAACATTAGGTTTTTTAAAATCAGGCAGAGAATCACTTATATTCTTCCAAGAATTATAAAAAAGAACGTATTCGTTCTCCTTATCAATTTCTAAAATATTCTTAATAATTTTATAACTATATTCAGGAATACCACTATAATGTTTATCCATCAATGTTCGAATATCAATGCCAATACGCATATTAATCTTCGGATAAATTTGTTTTCCTCTCCACAAATTCTCTTATTTGTTTTTTAAAATTATCTTTGGAAAATTTCAAAGCATGTTCTCTGATCTTTTCTGGATTATATTTACTAGTATCAAAATCTTGAATAACTTTTTTCAAGTCTTCAACTGTTTCATTCTCAAACAACTCCCCTGTTTCACCTGGGATAACAGTCTCGGTAGCACCCCCTTGTCCAAGAGCAATTACTGGTCTGCCTGAAGCCATAGCCTCAACAATCGTAATCCCAAAATCCTCTTTTTGAGGATTTATATAGGCCTGACACTCGGAAAATAATTTATTTCGCTCATCGTCACTAACCCGACCCAGAAATTCAATATTATCACAATCCTTAGCCATTGCTTTGAGGTCATCTTGCCCAAGCCCATCACCAAAAATTTTAAGCTTTTTATCACTTCCCCTAAAAGCTTCTATTATAATATCAATTCGTTTATATGGAACTAGTCTACAACCAGCCAAAAAATAATCCCCTTGTTTATTGCTAATGTAAAACTTTTCTTCTTCTATTGAAGGATAAATAATTTCTGAATCTCTTTTATAGTACTTTTTAATTCTTTTCTGAACAGTTTCAGAATTAGCAATAAAATAATCTACCCGATCAGCAGCCAGTTTATCCCAAATACGTATATAATTTAAGACTAAAGAAATAATCTTCTTAAAATATTTGTTATACTTAAGCTCAGCAATATATTGATGGGTGTCGCTCCATAAATATCTAGTTGGCGTATGACAGTAGCATATATGAACAGTCTCGGGTTTTGTAATTACCCCCTTAGCAAAAGAGCTGGTATCTGAAATAACTAAATCATAATCAGACAAATCAAAAAACTCTACCGCCATTGGCATAAGTGCCAAATACCAACGGTAGCGTTTCACACCCCAAGGAAGTTTCTGAATAATAGAAGCTAAAATTGTTCTATTCTTGAAATACTTTTCCACCACTTCTTTTTTGTATAAAAGCACATAAATAGGCGCATCCGGATACATCTCGGCCAAGACCTCCAAAACCTTTTCTGCCCCTCCCTGTTGCGCTAGATGATCATGCACTAAAGCTACTTTCATCAATTTAGTTTAAAAATAAAAAGTTAAAAAGTTCATAAAGTCTTTTTAGCTTTTTAACTTTACAAACTTTTAAATCTTCAACTAGTTTAATAATACTCTTATTTTTATTATTTATCAAGAAAACAATAATATAAATTATAAAAAATAACTAAATAAAAATAGTGTCCTCTATAGTGGTAACTATAGCTACCACTATAGAGGACACTATTGATAAGCAAATAAAAAAACGCGGACATTAAAAATCCACGCTTAGATCAAAATTTGTAGTTCATAATTGATAACTATTCGGCTTTTCTCTCTCGAATGACAGCCAAAGGAGTCCTAAGTAAAATTGATAAATCAAGAAGCATTGACCAATTTTCTATATAATATGTATCTAATTTTACTTCTTCATCAAAGCTAAGATCGGATCTTCCTGAAATCTGTGCAAGACCAGTGATGCCTGGTTTGATGGCAAAAACTTTCTTATGTCTTGATTCGTAAAGCGCTGTTTCCATGGTCATGTGGGGTCTGGGGCCAACCAACGAAATGTCTCCTCGTATTACATTGAATAGTTGAGGTAACTCGTCAATGCTCCAACGTCTGATAAACTTCCCTACCCTGGTAATGCGAGGATCGTCTTTGATTTTGTGAAGCTGTTGATCATTTCTGGTGTTAAGACGAGAATCAGCGGCTAACTTTTGCATAGCTTTATTGCCAGCGTCAGTGGCTGAGGGACCTTCACCATCGCAAAGATCTGCGACCATTGATCTAAATTTAAAAAACAAAAATCTTTTGCCATATTGGCCAGTTCTATAATCAAGGTAGAGTATTGGCCCCCTTGAATCAATCTTGATAGCAATTATAGCTAGTAGCATTACTGGCGACAAAACAATTATCAAGATTAATGCTGCTAAAAAATCAGCTATTCTCTTGGCTATCCTCCCCCAACCATCAAGTGGTGTCTTCTTAACTTCTACAACGGGGATACCAGATAGTTCAGACACTTCGGTCTTTAAAACTTTGGTGCCAAGTAAATCTGCTGCATATTTAAAAGTAAGATGATTTTCATCTGCAAAATCAAAAAGTAATAGAGTTTCAGCCTTGCTTAAATTTGGGTCTGACTGAATAATCTCATCAACTTCCTTGCTTTTCAAAAATTCGAATACTTCCTGAGAAGTTTCTATTTTAAAATCCCTAACTCTTTTTACGATATTATAACCAATTCTTTTGTTAGTTGAAAACTCCTGCATCAAGACATCGGTAGTTTTTGTATTTCCCACTAGTACAACATTCCTAACTCCAATACCTTTTTTAAAAAGAAGCCTTTGGAAAAGTCTAATCAAGATTCTGTATAAAGAAATATAAAGAATAGCAAATAACAATCCGGCTAATACAATAAAACGAGAGTCAAATAGCTCTCGTTGCATAAAAATTAATATCACAATAAACATGAAACCAGTTGAACAAGCTGACACCACCGCATAAAATTCTTTCACAATCTTTTTGGTTCCTTTGATATTATAAAGACCTAAAAAAGCAAAAATAATTACCCAAAGAAGGGCAATTAAAAAAAGTGCATTTAAATAATCTCTAAACGGCAAAGTAAAAATAGCCGGTATTATACTAGTAGTAAAATCGGCAAAACGAATATAATATGCTGTTAGTCCAGCTAGTACTATCGCAATGTAATCTAGTGGAACTAACAAAAATGAAAAAAATAATTCTGAACGCTTCATATTTATTATAATTCTAATACTACGAATAATATCCAAATACTACAAAATATAATTCGTAGTACCCGGATAAAATTATAGATTAGTATCATTTTTGGTCTTTTCAAGGCAGAAATAAGCCGGATTCTGTCAGAAGCTACTGGCTATAATTACTTTGATTAAATCACTTTTAAATTTTGAGGAAATTTTTTTGAAATTTTTTTTAGCAATATGGATATATTGGTCAAAAAAATTTAATAAAAATTTACCGAAATTTAAAATGATTTTGCAATGAAATTATAGCCAGTAGCTTCTATGTATAGTTATTTATCTAGGCCTACTGTTACCAGTAAGCTCATGCGAACTACTTATAACCAGAGCGAAGTTCTGCAAACTCCAAACTAAATACTGTTTTGTCATCTCGTAGCGAAGCGGAGAGATCTCTTAAATGCAAATAGCTTCACGTCTAAGGGATTTCTCCATTCGCTCTCGCTCCTTGCGAAATGACAAGAGTATTTTTTAGAATTTCTAGAACTTCGTTCTGGCTTTGTTCTTGCTCCAGGTAGGGTTTACCACGAACATGCTGTCACCAGCAGTCGAAATTAGTAGCCATTTGTCTCGAGAACAAATAACACCTAAAAACTTTTCACCTTTTATCTCGACATATGTCGAAACTAGTATAGTCTCTGCGGCACTTTCCCTAGGGTTTCCCCCGGTGGATGTTATCCACTACCCATAACCAGAGCGAAGCTCTGGCTGGAGTCCGGACTTTCCTCCCCGTTTTAATTTTGAAACGAGGCAACTATATATCTGCCTTGAAAAAACCAAAAGGGCAAAACTGCACCCTTTTGGGTTGTATTTATTTAAGGAGCTTCTTTGGCTTCTCGCATATTTTTTGCATATGCAGAATCCAACTCTTCTTTTGTTTTGATTATGTTTTTATTCGCTCTCCTTCTTTCAAAAAAAAGCAAAAAAATTATAATCAAAAAAATAACTGAGAACGCCCCGCCTGAATCTTCATTGAATAAATTACTCAATGAGATCAAGAAACAAAGCAAAGAAGCGATCATGCAGATCCCATAGACACCCTTCCATATTCGCTGGTTTTCGTACTTTCCTTCGAGCACCTTGGCTTTGTCAATTTCAGGATTCATTCGCGCCCTCTTCTAACTGTGATTTTATGGTATTGATTTTCCTTTTGCTCACTACGACGTTTATAATAACACCAATTGCAAGCAGCAGGCAAATTGAACCGACAACAACTGACTTGTAAAAAGATAACGCTGACAATAACAGCAGTGGAATAATCCACTGAAGACTAATCTCTAATGAAAAATCTTCTACTCTAATTTCTGCAAATGCTACATCGTCACTCGCCATAATCTCAATATCTGTCATCTCTCTTCTCCTTAAATTTGTTAATAAAAAGTACACAATCTTCTAAAAAGAATATATAATATCATAGCAAAAAATGCTTAATTAGTCAAGTTCAAATATTATGATTTTATTTAATGTTAGCTAATTATCTAAAAATAAAAAGCGTATTCTTATTAAGAAATACGCTTAAATTCTTATTTTTCCCTTTCTCCTCTTTCAAACTCGCACTCTTTTTCAAAAATCTCTGCTTCTCTGCCTAAAACCATGCAAAGAATAATTATAGATGGAATTAACATAAAAACCCCAAACAGCCGCCCCATAACACCATTATCATACATCAGATGTAGCAGTAATCCACAGAATAACACTACAATGGGAAAACTTGTTATTAATTTCTGCTTGTAGAGGGTAATTTCTGGACTGACCTCCCCTTGCTCGATTCTATAACTATAGTCAAGCTCAACGAGAATATCTAAACATACCACAAATGCAATAAATGATACTATGGAAGCTATCACTACCAGTGGAATATTCTCATAACAAATCCAGGCAGCAACGACTAATACTATTGCCAGATATATCAGCTTAATTACGGTTCGAATACTTTTTACAGTTTTTTCTTTCATTATTTCTCCTCTAAAAAATTACTTTTCTTAGAAAAAAATTTATTATCCAAGTGCCGTCTTAAAAATATAGCAACCTAACCCCGAAAAAACTAAAGTAAAACTGGAATAAACAATAATTTTATTAACTAGTGTTACCTTTTCTTCTTTTTCAAAATATGACTCAGGAATTCTAAAGGTTATCCCGATAAATATTCCAAAAAAAATTAAGACACTGCCGATTGTGTTCATTTTTTTATCTTCTCCTTAAATTTATATTCTATTTCAACAAGTTCTACGTCGTCTTTGAAGGAAAATATTGCAAAAAGTATCATCATAAATACCATCACTACTTGAAATGGTATTTTCATATAAGTTAATGGAATGAAAAAATTCGCAAGCACAGCAAGTATTCCAAAGTAAATCGATGTCAGTTGCCCATCAACTACTAATGACTTCATGTTGGCTAAAATCAATCCTCTAGTAAAATTTGGTCCATAAGAAACTACTGCGGGTTTTTCTCTGAACATTTTCATCTCCTATTTTAAATGAACGATTTATTTGATTACCTATATTAGAATATTTAAGTGCTTTTGTCAATTTTCGCTTGTCATTCTGAATGAAGTAAAAAATCCCAAGAACGTCGCAATAAATTATAATATTCTTCTCCGCAAGCTAACAGATTAGAATGACAAGTGGAAGAACTTTGTTCATGATGGCTGTCACCTGTGGTGACCTGCCTATCCCCACGTCCAAGGGATTCTTCGCTTACGCTCAGAATGACAACTAAAAAGAAATATTCTTAATTCTTAATTCTTAATTCTTAATTCTTAATTCTTAATTCTTAATCCAAAACCCTAGCCTTTCCTTTGTGAGAATGATACAATTAAAACATGATCAAAAAAATCTACAAAAAAACTAAAGCTTGGCTTGATAAATATGAAAAATACCTCTCGCCCGTTGCCATGGGCTTTGGTTTTGTTATTGACAATCTAACACTCCAAAGAATCGATCTTTGGATTGAGAACCTGGTCATTATCACTTATCTTTCTATTGCTGTTTTTTCTATTCTCTATCTAAATATTTACAAAAAGAAAAAATATAAAAACCGTTTCTTGTCCTTGCTAAATCTGATTTTACCTTTTATTCTACAAATTGTTTTTGGTGGCCTCTTCAGTGCTTTTATGGTTTTTTACTCCAGAAGTGCTACCTTATTTGTTAGCTGGCCTTTTCTCCTGATCCTCGTATCAATGTTAATTGGAAATGAACTTTTTCGTGAGCGCTATGAACGTCTAAATTTTCACCTTAGCATATTATACCTAGCTTTCTTTGCCTATTCAGTTTTTGCGGTACCTGTCTTAGTAGGAAGAATAGATGTTGATATTTGGATGGCTAGCGGTGGTCTTAGTCTGCTTTTGATAATTGTAGTTATACTGCTACTTCATCGAATTGACCCTGAAGCCATAAAAAAGAACAAGGATTATCTACTCGGAAGCATTATCTTCATCTACGCACTTTTCAATGTCCTCTATTTTACCAACCTTATTCCACCTATACCTTTAAGTTTAAAATCTGCTGGCGTCTACCACGGAATCAATCGGAGTGATTCAAGATATGAACTTTTTTTTGAAAAGCCAGCCTGGTATGAATTTTGGAAAGAAACTTCTAGCACCTACCATTGGCAAAAAGGAGAAAGAGTCTATATCTTCTCAGCTATCTTTGCTCCTACTCGCTTCAAGCAAAAAATATACCACAAATGGCAAATCTATGACGAAGAAAACAATGAATGGTTAGAACGTGATAGACTTGGTTATTCAATATCTGGTGGTAGAGATGGAGGTTACCGTGGATATACATATAAAACTAATTTGGAACTTGGAAAATGGCGAGTTGATGTGATTACTGATGATGAAAAAATAATTGGCAGAGTGAAGTTTGAAATAATAGAAAAAAATTCTGATTTGATTTTTGATCAAGAAATAAACAACTAGGTTTACAAAGCATAAAAATACAAAGATAAAAAAATACCAACAAAAATAACCAAACAATATTTAATGTTTGGTTATTTTTTATTTCTAATTTGTTTGTTTCTTATATCCTTGTATCTTTCAAATCCCAACGAAGTCAAAAAATATCATAGTTAATCCCAATATTCTCGAGATTCTTCGCTTCCGCTCAGAATGACACTAAGGAGAAGTATTCTTAATTCTTAATTCTTAATTCTTAATTCTTAATTCTTAATTCTTAATTGATAAACCCATTAATCCAACCCTACACTCCATAAACACTTCCCTCCGACAACTTCTTTAATATCTCCTCCTTCAAATAATCACTCAATTCCCTATCAAGTTTTGGATAGAGAGTACCTGCTTCGAGAGCTTCATGTTTAGCCAGGATATCTTTCAAGTCATCAACAGTTTCCTCATCAAGTCTAGCAAAATCAACCAACATTCTTCTAATCTGACTATGCTCTTCCAAGAGTTTGACAAAGATTTGCTTCATTTCATTACTTCCAATATCTTCTATGTTAAAAATCGCCTGTTCCTCTAGTTTCATGTGCGCAAGTAGATCATCCTTAAAGCTCTTGATAAGTTCGAGCATTTCTTTTTTATCTACAACAGATCCATCCAAAATTTTATTAAATTTGGCGAATATCACTTTGTGCTCGTTGCTCATTAAAAATGTTATTGAATTTTGCATATTTTTAAAATTCATCTTTCAAAATATCATTTTGAACTTTTTGCATTAAAGTAGTGTAAAATTCCAAGTTGTGTAAGCTAGCAAGTCTGGCTCCGAGTGGATCTTTGATCTTTTGCAGATGATGAAGATAACTTTTCGAATGATTTCGCAACAAAGACAAGTTTGAACTTTCATTTATAGCTGACTCATCACTAAAATATTTTGAATTAGCAATATTTAATGTTTTTTAAAACTTAAGAACTTTCCCTTTGGCACCGACCAACTTTTCTGAACTAAAATAAAATAACCTGCCATGTCGTCCTTCCCTAGTTGGTATAACACAATCAAAAATATCCCATCCCATTAGAACAGACCTGACAATATCTTCTGGTGTACCTACCCCCAAAGCAAAACGAAAATTATTCGTAGGGATAGAAATGGCTGTAGCTTGCATCACCTTATCCAAAAAGTTTCCCTCTTCATCAACCGGCCTAGCTCCATAACCATAACCATCAAAACCTATTTTCTGTAACTCTAAAGAACAAAACTCTCTTTTATCAATATCCTTTGCCCCTTGAATAACAGCTATAAGTAAAGGGCGATTTTTTTTATTTATTTTTCGTCTTATCAACTCTTCTTCAAAGCTGTGCTTACAATCCTTGGCCCACTCTATGGTTCTATTGATAGCTTGGTCAAGCTTCTTTTCTGAAGCATCATTGGGATGACAATCATCGAGACAGATTACCATATCAGTTCCCAAATCCATTTGTATCTGAATAGATTTTTTTGGTGTTAATTCGTGCCACGAACCATCAATCGGTGATTTGAACCTAGCTCGTTCGTTATTAATACTTCCCATTTTCCCTTCACCTCTATGTATCAATGAAAAAACCTGAAAGCCGCCTGAATCAGAAATCAAAGGGATATTGGTATTCATGAACTTGTGGACTCCTCCTTGTTTTTTAATTAACTTGGCGCCAGGCTGGAGATAAAGATGAAAAGTATTTACTACCATTGCGGGTAAGCCTAAATCTTCAATTTCAGACTGTGACAAGCCCTTGAGTACCGCCCGAGTAGCATCAGGCATAAAGAATGGTGTCTTAAGTATGCCATGGGGAGTTTTAAGCTCTGTCACCCGAGCTTTTGTAATATTTGATTGTTTAATTATGTTTAACATGTAATAATTCCCATACTACAAATGGTATCCGAATAATACAAATATATAATTATTCGTAGTATTCGGATACCATTTGTAGTATTTGGATTATACTATTTTATTCTACCAAGCCATGACTACCACCGATCTCATCATCCTCTAGTTTGGTAGTCTTAGCTTTACTGGATATTTTTAACTCAGTTTCAGTTACAGCGTCAACTGCTTGTACGTTTGAACCTGGCAAGACAACCATTATTTTATTCTCGTCATCTTCGCTTGGCGTAACTGAAACACTAAAATAAGCACTGGCTTCATACACCGAAACTGGCAAACGCCCAATATTCCAGACTAACTCATGACCTTCTTCAGAATAGATCAAGGAACCAATGGTTGCGTTTGATTTATCTTCATATTTAATGTAGTCAGGTAATTTCAAACTAACGGCCAACTTATTCAATTCATGTAGATTGTTTTCAATATCCCAATAAACTTTATATGTGGTAGTTTTGTCAACTTGTGGAGGATTTGGCCCAGAACCGACTGGAATATTATCTTCATTAAAGTACCTCAAACTTTCCGTAAAACTAAGATCACTATTTATCTGTAGTTTGATAGCATTACTTTTATTATCCTGCTCGTCGCTAGAAATATCTTCGCCCCCAAAACTAACTTGGGCATATGTTTCTATACCATAATCTTTTTCCAAATCTACCGCTCCAAAATCAGCAACATTGATAGAAAAATCAATCACTCCCTCTTGATCACGAGACACAAGCGCCAAAGCTGGAATTTCCTCTTTGCTCCAAGTGATAGTATTGCCTCGTTCTCTGCCTTGATTTAAATCCTGTAAAGTTGTCCAATCTAGAAAATCTCCATCCAAAACGGCCATAACCACTACATCATTTACATCAGAATCACCTTTATTATTATAGACTATAGAAAAATTCAAAAGCTCACCAAAATCAACCCCTTTAGACTCTCGTTCACCATTGACTATCATTGTTAAATTCAAATCACTTTTCATGATATTTAATTCAATCTCCTCTCTGTAAAATTCATAATATTCCTCATCTATATTATCCTTTTTTTCGAACTTAAAAATAAGTTTTTGCTTGTCTTCATTTTTTTCTACAACCTTAAATTGAATAGGCAAAACCTGCTCCTCATCTAAAACTCCGTTCACCTCCCATATACCAGCCCTATCAATGGTATAACTTGCATAATTCTGCTCGCTATCATTTATATCATCAGGAATATATGAAAAAATTTCGATGTTCTCTTGTGGCTCCACACTAATCCGAAAATCCTTGATATATGATTTTTCATTAGCTGAAAAATGAATAGACATATCTTCTATTTCTCCGACCAAAGCGGTTTCTAAAAAATCAAAATCTATATCTAATCCCGTATCAATTATCATAGTAGTAACAAAAGCCTCCTTTTTATATTCTGAGCTTAATCCTTCTGGTGAGTATGTTAAATATGCCGAAATAACCCCATTTGCATCTTTTGCTCCTAGCATTTGCCCCTTGAGTACAATATCCCCCCTAGTAAATGGCTCTACCCTGCCTACTTCCCAAGAATTATTCTGAAAATCATCATCAGATTCAAGGAGAATATAATTATTTGGTAATGTTACATTTACTCTAACATTTTCCAAGGTCACTCGACTTTCATTTACATAAACCAACTTATACTCGAATTCCTCGCCAGCCACAACTTCTTTGTCTCCTTCAATTTTAATACTGATTTTACTAGCATCAAACGAAGCATTCTTGTACCAATTATCATACAACCAGTAACCACCTCCGCCCAAAGCCATAATTACAAACAAAAAATTAACAATAGACAGAATAATGCTATGTTTCTTTATTTTTTCTAATTTGTGCACATCAACCAAATGACCCTCGTCATCTTGATAAATCTCGGTTAAACCTTGATCAATCTCTTCATCTCTTGCCTCATCTTCAATAATCTCTTCGAATTCCTCAACCTCATTCTGCTTTGGAACTGGTTTTTTGGTAAACTCTGTCACTGAAGAATCGCGAAGGTTTATTTGGATATCGTTATTGTTTTCGTTGTTGTCTTTTTTACTCATATTGTATTATGAAGTTTGAGTATTTTATCAGTTTTAATTTTAGCTTCTTGTTCAAGAAAAAAATTATTTACTCCCTGTATCATTGAAAGCCATTTTTTAATTACATCCATTATTTTCCTAGCTGAATTCCTGCCATTATTTAAAATATCTTTAATAGTTCTAGTGGCATTCTCACCAGCTTGTTTGAATTGCGATCTTTGAACTGGGTCCATTTTTATATAAAGCCCTTCTAAGCCATCAGCTAGTATATTCTCTATTTCTTTTAGCTCTTTTTCATGCTGAAACCTGCTTTGACTTTGAGAAACAATGCTAGTAGGGCTAGCAATTTCTGCATTTGTTTTTCCATCTTCTTCAACTAAGTCCTCTAAGGTCTTTTCGTTTTCAAAAGCATTGTCTGACTTTTCAGGTATAGACTTTTTTAGGCCTGGGTCTTCATGAATAGGCGCTTCAAAATCCTTTAAATCGAACTTCTCAGCAATATTTATTTTTTCTTGATTGTTTTTTTCTTCCATGGCTATATTATACCACATTTGGCAAAAAAATAAAAACTACTCAAATAAAACCTGAATCTCATATGCATCATCATTTTTTGCTAAACCACTTGGATTACTTTTTTGTATGATTAGTGATCCATTGTTTTTATAATCAGGTTTTTCGAATTCCAAAGTGCCTTTGAAAGCGACCATTTCTTCGGTCATCCAATCACCATAAGCAGTTACATATCCTTCAGCTATTATAAGTCCGTCCCAATCGGTTAAAACAACCGGCATCGTAGCTTCAAAGAACCAAGTTCCTTTTGCTTCTCCCACAATTTTTAAGGGACTTGTGATTACTTGATTGGGTCTAGGTAAATCTAATACAACTTCACTGATTTCAATTGGTCCCAAATCTACTTCCTCAACAAACAACTGGTCACCACTACGACATTGTCTAGGATATGACTCCATCACTGGATTGCCTTCCTGCACACAAGTGTCAAAGTCATTTATTTCTATATCCAAATCACCTTGTTTGCATTCCGTGCAAGTTAAGTCAATTCCTTTAATAGATATATACTGCCATCCAATCAATAATAGGAGAATTAGGATTAATACTGATAGGATTAAATATTTTTTTAACATATTTTTTTAACAATTTATCTAACAAAATAGATTTACCTACCCCGCCACTGCTTATCCTGTCTAACTAATAATTCTTCAGCTCTTAATGGTTCGGCCATTAGTTCTAGAACTATTTTTTCCATTCTCATTCCTTGTGAACCTTTAACCAGCATAAGATCATTTTGCTTAATCCTATTTTGCAAGAATTTCCCAGCCTCTTCAGATTTATCAAAAGCAAATACATCCTCTTCTCTCATGCCATTCTCTTTGGCGCTTCTAGCTATATCCTTTGCCCTTTCACCAACTACTACCAATTTATCAATCTTGCTTTTAGCAACGTACTCACCAACTTGCCTATGACTATCAACACTAACAGGACCTAGTTCAAGCATATCTCCAAGCACTGCATACTTTTTTGCTCCTTCATCTATTTTGGCAATTTTCAATGCGCTAACTGCCAACAAAGCTGATTTTGGCTCAGAATTATAAGTATCATCAATAATACTAGTGTGCTTGATACCTTCTACAACATTGAGTCTTCCCACAGGAGATTTGTAATCTCGCAGATATTCACATACCTTGTCCAAATTCACGTTATAAATAATACCCACACAAATTGCCGCCAAACTTGAATATACTGCACCCAAACCTATCACATTGGGTAATTCCACTCTATGTCTAGCTCCTAGATATTTAAGCTCATAGCCAACACCTTTTAATTTATTTTCCTTGTCGTAGTTAAAATGGATATTTCTAGCGCTCACTACAGAATTTTCACTTAGTCCAAAAGAAATAACTCTAGCCTCTTATTTTTCTGCCATTTTCTTTGTCCCTTCATCGTCAAAATTTATAATTGCATAACCTGCTTTTTCAATTGAAGAAATTAACTTACCTTTCTCAGCTTGTAGTGCTTCCCTGTTTTTAAAATGCTCGAGATGAACCGAACCAACCAATGTAGCAACACCAATAATAGGTTTGGCGATTTCTGTTAAATAATCCATATCTCCTGGTTTATCTATCCCCATTTCCAGTATCAATATTTCAGGATAATTTTTATCTTCTACTATCAAAAGCCAAAGAACTTTAAAACCGATAATAATCCAACCGAAAATATTTTTACCTGGAGAATAAGAGCCAATTATTGTAAGTGGTAGACCAATTTCGTTATTATAATTTTTTTCTGACTGCCTAACGCGCTTCTCTTTTTTTAAAATACTATATATCGCCTCCTTAGTACTAGTTTTACCAACCGAACCAGTAATAGCAATCACTGCTGGTTGATATTTTTTCAGTATCAGTTTAGCCCAATACCGAAGTTTTAATTCAATAAATTTTTTCATATATTTTCATTTATCCTCCTCCTTTCGAGATACCAAGGGACAATAATTTGTTCAAGTCCCAATAGACACTGGTGTTTTAATATTCTTGTGCTCTGAAATATGAGCAAATAGGTCAATTATTGTCTTTAGTATGGCAAAAG
Organism: Candidatus Parcubacteria bacterium; assembly: GCA_002869165.1. Classification (GTDB taxonomy): domain Bacteria; phylum Patescibacteriota; class Patescibacteriia; order Patescibacteriales; family UBA12075; genus BM705. The sequence goes on from PKTK01000001.1 coordinate 512,748, forward strand.
CTAATAAAAATAGCAATGTTTGATTGGTAGAAGCAATTATGAATCCTCCTGCGATAAGAATTATGTGCAAAAAAATCACTCTTTTATAAGGAGCAAAGATCAAATCAAATGGACGTTTTTTTTCAAACTCTTTAGCTCCAATATAGTTTATAAAAAACGATAATGTGTGACTTGCAAGTACAGCCAAAAATCCCATAAATACACTTTGCCAACTAAAACCGTATTTTGAAAATAAAGTAAATACAAAAACCCCGTGCACCAAAGTAAAAACCCCATAATGAACTATAAAGAAAGGCAAAACAAAAACCTTGCTAGTCAATTTTCTTACTTTAGACACTAAAGGATTAGCTTCAACGACTGTCTCTTTTATAAGAAGAATTTTAAATACATTAAATATCCCAATAATCAAATTTTCTGACCAGTACACAAACATAAGCGTGAACAAAGTAAAATTATGATTATACACACCATAAACCAAAGCCATGTTTGACATTATCAGAATTAATGATGAAATTTTAAGATTGTTATTCAAATTCATATCAATATATTAATATTATCTATTATTTTTCATCTCTTTATTTTTTCTTTGTTAATCAAGAATAATTTAGTAGAAGAATAAATATAATTATGATAAAATAAAAATATAATTCATAAAATAACCATATGGAAGGATTTTTGCGTTTTTCAAGAATATATCTTCTATCAATATTTAGTGTTGGTATTACATATTTAATTATTATTACTATTGGTCGTATAGTAGAAAGTTTTTCACCTTCGAATCAATCCTTTACGAGTGTTGGCGGTATAGTTGCATTAATAATGCTTCCTTTTGTCTCGCTAGTAACGACAGTAATAATTAATATCCTTTTCAAAAAAGATTTTGAATATGCTATTGTAAATATATTATTATCGATATGTTTTTTTATAATAAATTTTTTTCTATTTATTCAAATAGATATTATCATTAAAATAGCATTATTTTACATTCCAACAATTCTTATAAGCACACCTTTAGTAGTTTTTGGTGTACTAGATTTAAAAACTTTTTATATTAAAAAGAAAACCAAACGTGAATATAAACATAATTTTAAAACTTATAAAATATCTATCATTATTACCTTGCTTCTATATGCTATTCTTATGATATTAATAAACACTTTACCATCAAATTATTATATTTTTAACCCTTACTAAAAAATATCGACCATAGCATAAAAACAGCTACAACTAAAAGCTGTTTTTTGTTCCCTGCAAAATCATGTTAATTATTATAATATAATTCAAATTCATAATATTGTTTTGTGTATCTTTAAAGATATCTTTAAAGATACACATGGCAAACAATAGAAAAAACTAACGATGAACATACCAATGAACATACTATGGTATGTTCATCATTTATAACTATGATGAATAAAAAAACTAAATCAATTATTATTCCATCTTCCCTTCACTCTTTGGATTATAACCATTAGCAACTTCCACTCCATCACCATATCCATCACCATCTGTATCTGGATTATTTTTGTCTGTACCTAATTCATCTTCTCGTTCATCTATCAATAAGTCACCATCAGTATCAGTTCCTCTAGTAGCGCCTGAATATGTAATAGCCTGCATAATATTCCAGTCATCGGTTGAACTTGGATTATAGCCATAAATTGCTCTAAATGTTTTAATTCCTTGAGTTTCTGAGTCTAAGTTTCTATTCTCTGCTTTTTGCCTTAGTCCATAAGCCATAACTGTAACTGCAGCGTTATCGCTAGCTACATTCATATCAGCAATTCTTTTGTATATTTTTTGGAATTGTTCCTTGGCCCTCTTTTCAGCTTCTTCGTTTGTTATACTTGGCCATCTACCATTAGCTATTTTAATAGCATCAGCTAATTCTTCTTCATTTTCAGGCAACTTATCAAAGGCTGATTTATACGAATATATTACAGCTGCTCTTTCGCACTCACCTAATTGCTTGGTATTCTCATCTACTCCGTAAGTAATAAAGTTGTTAAGTGCGTTCTGCATATTCTCTGACACTTCATTTGTGTCCTTTGTCAGGTTTGATAAATACTTAATTCTAGCTTCTTGTTCACGAGTTTCGTCTTGTGACTCATGCAATTCTAAAAGAATTTCATCAAGCTTTTGAGAGTGGAGACGAGATGCACTTAACTCAATGTCAATAATATCCTGAGTTTTTTTACATACTCCCTCACTGCAACCATCTACACATTTTATTAAGCTAAATATCTCGTCCGAGCCAGTATATTCATCAATATCATTAATATTACAAGACCCCTCTAACACATAGCAATCTTCACCTTCACAAGTATTGCTGCCCGTCTCACCAAATATTTCTTTATAGCTTGTATAAAACTTTCCATCTTTTTCAAAACTATATCCACCCGAACTATTTTTTCCTGAAAACACACATACATCATTGTAATGCCTCAAATTATTGTCAAAATTAATAGTAACTCTACCAAATTTATATACATTAGTTCCTTTATCACTGTCCACACATTCTGATTCACCGTTTATTGCTTCAAAATCCTTTATTTCACTATCGGCGTCTTGAATACATTCACCCATGTTGCAACCATATGCACAATGCCAATATTTACTGCGTGGTATATTATTGTCGCAAACTGTTTCCTTTACTAGACAATTAATTCCATAACACTTGTCGACAAGCTCTTTTATTACTCCATCCTCACTGAGCGCACAAGCATCATTATACTCCCTCTCTCCCATTAGCACTACTCCATATTCATCATAATTTAAGCCATTATCAGAATCGCTGCACACTGGAACAGAAAGTGGCTCTCCATCTCCTATCTTCACTTGCATTTTATATGTGTTATTTTCCTCATTTAACTCCTCTATTGTATTGCTTTTAGCCTCATTAATAATATTGTTATCTACTCGAAAAGTAAAAGTTTCATCGATGCTTGAATCATTTGAAAAAATATAAGATCCGGATAAAGTAACTGTATATAATTTATCCTTTTCCATGCTCACCCCTGAGTTTTCAACATAAAAACTTGAACAACTTTTAAATCCTCCCCAATACTCTGCTGTTGGTTCAGTTGTCACGCAAACTGAAAAATCACTATCCACAGAGATTTCAGATAAATTTTTTATATATACCTTAAAATATAATGATTGTTTATCAGAAAAAGAAGAATCTTCCAGAATTTTTTCTACATTATCAATGGTTAAATCAGGAAGACTTTCAGTTGACTGAGCCTGAACTCCTACACATAAAAATATTGCAAAAAAGATACTTGATACCAACATCCTTATTTTCATAATTTTTATTTAATTTTAAATATTAACTCGTAATTGTTAATTCGTAATTCGTAATTGATTTTCATCTCTCTTTATCAACTTGATAATAATTCAATATAAACTCAGCAAGTTCGCCAAAAAGCGGAGCGGCTGATGAAGCTGAGTATTCTACACTTTTGGGGTCATCAAGTTTGACCAACATCACAAACTTAGGATCATCAACTGGAGCAAAGCCAACAAAAGAGTGGATGGTTTTATTGCTATAACCTCCTACTCCAGCAACTTGAGCTGTTCCTGTCTTGCCAGCAACATAATAGCCGTCAACAGCGGCTAGAGTAGCATGTCCTCCATCAACTACATTCACAAGCATCCCAGAAACTAACAATGCGGTGCGCTCAGATACTACTCGTCCAAGTTGAGCAGGTTGAGTTTTGAAAATTGTGCCATCTGGGTTTACAATCTCAGCAACCAAGTGAGGTTTAATGAGCATCCCTCCATTAGCAATTACCGAATAGGCTGATATAATTTGCAAAGGAGTAGCTGTGATACCCTGTCCAAATGAAGCAGTGGCAATTTCTACCGGACGCATTGTGGTTCTAAGTAAATTTTCAATATTGGACACGCCCTCTGTTTCTAATTCAATGCCAGTTTTCTCACCAAACCCGAATTTTCTTACATATTTAGAAAATTTTTCATAACCCAATTCTTCGACAGCAAAAATTGTTCCCGTATTGAGAGATTCCTCCAGCACAGTTTTCATGTCAACATTACCATGACCACCATGAGTTTCATAGTCAGAATTTTTGATCGGCTTATCCCAACCTTCAACCATATCATAGCCTTTGTCAAAATAAGTTGTTTCTGGCTCTATTACTCCATCATCAATAGCGGCCGCCAAAGTGATTGTCTTGAAAATTGAACCAGGTTCATAAGCATCAAAAATCGCTGGATTATTATACACATTTGTATCATCAACCTCGTTATAATGATTTGGATCATAATCAGGCCATGAACACATAGCTAATATAGCCCCAGTGTTTGGTTCCATTACAATTACAGTCCCTCCATCAGCGCCATACCTCATTGCTTCCTCTTCCAATCTCTTGCAAGCAACATACTGAATCGATCTATCGATTGTTAGTATCAAAGAACTACCATCACGCGCTTCTTCATATTCTCGATCATTGATAATTATCAGATCACCATTGGCTGCTCTTTCGGCTTTGATAAAACCTCTTCTACCGGAAAGCTCCTCATCAAAAAAACCCTCCAATCCGTACCTGCCAGCTTCCTCATCTCCCTGATAACCCACAAAACCAATAAGCTGCGAACCGTAATTTTTCTCTGGATAATACCTATGTTTTTCATACATATAGTCCAGTCCTTCTGTATCAATTGCCAAAACTTTTTCTAGATCCTCATCCTCCACCTTTTTCTTAATTGGTTCGTATGGGTCATCCGGTTTATTGAGTCTAGCCATATATGACTCAACAGCTTCTATTTTTCTTATCTTTAATTCGGCCTCCTTTTTTATTTCATAAAATTCCTTTAATTCTTCATACTCCTGAACATTCAGAGCAACCTCTTCACTTTCTCCATCATCTTCCCATTCCTCTGGAAAAAGCGCCTTAAAATATTCGTCAGCTTTCAATTCCTCATCCAGTTCCTCAACAACTCTTGTTTCATCAAAAATTTTATATAATTCATTGGCCACATAATCAGGATTTTTTATTTTTTTTGGTATCGCATATAAAAATGCAAAATCCTTGTTAGTGGCAATAGGATAAAGATCCACCTCGGTATTTTCACTTTTGTCTTGGATAAAAATTCTACCACGCATCGCTTCTATCTCGTTATTCACCAAATGCTGATCATTGGCCAAAGCTATATACAAATCACTTTTAAAAAGCTGTAAATAAGCTAGTCTAGCCATCAAAGCAAAACCAAATAAAAAAATAATCGTTATCAAAATATTCAAACGACTATTTTTGTTCTTATTTCCTTGTTTTCTTTTTCTTTTTTTACCGCTGCCTCGATAAATCATATTTTTTTAACTACCTTTTTGCCACAACGCCATCAACCACTGTAAAGTAATCAATATTATCCACTTTTACCATACCGATTTTTTTTGCTTTTTCATTTATATTTTCATACGATTCCAAAGCCATTGCTTCTAACTCATATCTTTCATTTTCAATTTGAAGTTCATTTATTGTTACCTTTAAATCTTGTAAGATAAAACCTTTAATTGATAGATCGTTTATACTTACAACATATCCTACCATAAATACTACAATCAATAAAGCTATGCTTTTATTTAATATTGAATGCAATCTTTCTCGATTTGCCTTAATAATTTCAAGACTTCTATCACTAAAAGATGACGTTTTGTTTTTATTTGCCCCGCAAATAGGTATTTTTGAATTTCTTGTCATTATTATCCTATGTCTTATGGGGAAAAGACATTTTGTTTGAATTTTTATTTTTGTTTTGAATTGCGTGTGAGCAATTCATCCGCCATGCCGAAGACACTTTGGGCGGATAACTTGAATCACGTACACACTTTATTTTATACCAAAAACTATAATTTCTCTGCTACTCTCAGTTTAGCGCTTCTAGCTCTTGGATTCTTTAGAAGCTCCTCTTTGCCTGCTTCCAAAGGTTTTTTGTTGACTACTTTTAGTCTTGCCTTGTGATTACATCTACACACCGGAATTTCAGGTGGGCAAATGCAATCACGAGACTCATCCTTGAAAAAATTTTTAACCACCCTATCTTCCAGGCTATGAAAACTAACTACAATCAAACGCCCTTTTTCTTTTAATTTATTAAGCGCCTGAGGTAGAGCGGATTCCAATCTCTCTATCTCATGATTGCTAGCGATTCTAATAGCCTGGAAAGTTTTGGTAGCAAAATGAATTTTTGATTTGTGTAAATAACTAGTTGGCACTCCTCCCCGTACTGCCTCCAGTAATTCACTTATCTTTGTTATTTTTTTCTCACGTCTTACTCTGATAATTGACTTAGTAATACTTCGAGCAAAACGCTCCTCCCCGTATTCTTTTAAAATACGAATTAATTCCTTTTCTTTTGCATAATTAACTATTTCAATTGTTTCATTATCTTCCTCTCCTAGCCCTTCAAAGGTCATATCCAAAACTGCATCACTGCGAAAGGACATTCCTCTGCCTAGATCGTCAATTTGCGCACTAGATATCCCAAGGTCCATCACCACTAGTGCAAATTCTTTTTCTTTGATTCTATTATCAATTTCATTAAAGCCTGCATTTATAAGTTCGATGTTATTTAGTTTCTCCTCTTTGATCTTGACTTGAGCATTTTTTATTGCCCGCTTGTCTAGATCAAAACTAAATACTTTGCCTTTTTCACCCACTTTCTTGGCTAGTTCAAGTGTATAACTAGCTCCACCTAGTGTACAATCAATCACAAAATCTCCTTTCTTTAAACAGGCGTTCTCCATTACCTCCTTAAGTAATACTGGGATATGTTTGTATTTCATCTAAACCACTTTTCTAATTTCTATTAAATTACCAACGCTTTGGCTCTAGCTAAAACTATTGTTCTTAGTTCATCGGTATTAACTAATGGCGCTTTTATCACTCTAACTCTAACTGACTTTCTGTCAGCTTTGCCAGATTGGCATTTTATTTTTTTTGTCATTTTGTTTTTGTTTTATTTTTAATTTAATTTTTGAAAATCACTATTTGATATTCCCACGCTCTGCTCTCTCATTACCTGAAATGCATCAGATGGTCTTCCCAAGAAATAACGACTGTTATTTTTTGGATCCACATACCACGCCTCTCCATTGCTCTCGACTTGTAAAAATATTTTGCCACTTTGGCTTTGTGAAAAATTATTATCTAGACCAATTTTTTTTCCGTTTGAAAATCTCGGATCATACCCATTTCTAATCTCATCCCTATCACTAAATCCATCACCATCACTATCACTTTTCATAGGGTCAGTTCCGATTGCTTCCTCTAACTCATTTGACAAACCGTCACCATCACTATCTTCACCCAAGGAATAATCTACGGCTATTGGTATTTTTTCTAGGTTGGCATTGCTGATTCCTATTCCTTGTTCTCTCATTACTTGAAATGCATCTGCTGGTCTTCCTAGATAATATGCTAAATCTGTGCCTGGATTCACATACCAAGCCCTACCTTCATTTTCTACTTCTAAAAGAATTTTACCTTTTTGATTTTTGCCAAACTGTGATCTCATTTGAATAGGGTCTAAACTTAACACTGTTTCTGGACTAGAATTGGCTGTATCTTGTGTAACGACATTTTCCTGACTATTTACCGATGCAATCTTTCCTTCATCTGTTATATCAAAGCCTAGACTAAATTGACTCAATATTTCCTTCTCAAAAATCTTTCTATCTTCCTTAAATCTTGTATCATTACCTTCGTCAGCTTCATAAAAAGCTGAATAATCTATTTCTATTGCCATATCAACACTTCTAAATTCATAATATAGATCATAAACATCAAAACCATCGCTATCTTTAGCTGCAAATTTTTCCGTAAACATTACCTCATTATATAGCTCAGCATTCACATAATAACTGGTTGATTTATCATAATATTCAACATCAAAATCATCCTCCAACAAAGAAACGAAAAGACTTGAATCGTATTTACTTTTTATATATTTTAAATAATCTTCATTACTCATTGCTTGCACTGCTTCGCTAATTTCTGAAATATCTATACTGAATCCAATATTTTGATTTTCAAGACTAGAAAAAGAAACAGGAGAAGATTTGGAATTATCTTCCATTCCTAACCAATTTTCATTTGCAGTTATTTGAAAAAAAGGACTTTCATTCTTATAGGTATTTATATAATTCACTGATTTTAGTGAATCTGAAAACACTATACTATCCAAAAACATATCAATTTCTGTTTTACTATAATCATCCTCTCCATAATAACATGTAATAGTAAACATATAATCATCAACAACCACGGTTTTTTGATGAAGCTCCATCCCATACATATCAATTATATCCTCAAAGCCTTCATGTCCTTTAAAATCGATCTTTTCTTCACTGTATATTGTCATTCCTACCGTTGATAAAAAATTCACTGCCATCATGTAATCATCAATCTTCACATTTTCTTCATTAATAGGACTTCTTGTCCATACGATATTAAATAAACCCGCCTCAGAATCACTTTCATTCACTACCTCCAAAGCACTTTCTTCATTATAAGCAAACTCCCAATCTCCATCTATCGTAATACTGAAACCTAAATCTGAACTTGAAAAAATTTTACTGTCATTAACGCTTTGTTTTATCTTAATAAAATCTTTCATTCTTAAATTAAGATACAATGGAGTAGCGATCTTGGTCATGTTTTCATCTATCCAAGCGTTTACTTCTGTTATATCAATAACATATCCAAGTGAACCTAAAAGATCAGAGTGGGCCTGTGTTGTTATTCCTATTAGTTCTCCATCAGAATTAATAAGAGCACCGCCAGATGAACCATATGAAAATTCAGCATCAGTTTTAAGCCAGTTTTGATTATATTTTTCAAGTGTACCCGAAAGAATACCTGTAGTAACAGTGAGCGTATCCTCACCTATAGCCGGATACCCCAAAGCAGTGACAGTGTCCTCTTCTGTCATATTATTTTCAGTAATTCTTTCTATTGATTTAAAATATGAACTATCACCTTCCAAGCCTTCAATCTTTTTCATCTGCAAAATCGCCAAGTCATTATCTTCATCACCCGCAATAATATCGGCACTATATGAACATAACGGTTCAGTGTCTGTATTAGTAGTAAGACAAACTAATAAAGCCACATCTACTTCGTTGTCAAAAGAGTCTTTTTCAGAAACCACATGATAATTGGTTAAAACTATTCCACTATCTTCAATAATAACACCGCTTCCGGAACTTAAAGGAGTAATCATATAGTCACTATCTTCGTAATAAGTATATATCTTAACTATATAATTATAGTTTTCTGAAGCAGCAAAAACTCCTTTCCCAGTTATCAAAAATAAAGAAAGGAGTACAATAAAAATGTAATATTTTTTAAGCATGTTTTTTGTTTTTATTTTTATATTTTTTTTAAACTCCCAGTTCACCCAAAGCTTCAGCTATCTCTGTGCTTTCTGCTTCAGCTTCTGTTTTGTATTTGTCCCAATTTTCTTCATCCCAGATCTCAAGTCTATCAAATAGACCAGCTACGATAGTTTTTTTATTAAGACCCGCATACTTGCGTAAATACTCAGGTAAATTAATGCGTCCCTGTGCATCACACTCTACATCCATAGCTCCAGCCAACATTAAACGTGAAAAAGCCCTGGCCTTAGATTGACTGATTGGAAGATTGGCCAGTTTTTCTACGATCTTTTCCCATTGATCACGCGTATATAAAAAAAGACAGTTATCAAGACCCCTGGTCACCACTGCTCCTTGTTTTAACTTTTCTCTGAACTTAGCTGGAACTGCTAGCCTGCCTTTTACATCTAAGTTGTGATTGTATTCTCCAATAAACATGAATAATTGTATTAGGTAATAATGTGACAAGCATGATTTTGTTTTTGAACTAAGGATCAGGAGGAGACTGATCGGACCTTCCTGGTTTAGATCAGTCCCCTTCTTCGCCTTAATTTTTTTAATCTTGAATGAGTCAGCACATTATCTTGGCCAGCTCACTTATATTTTTGTTTTTAAGGTTTTTGTTTTGGCTTTTATCTGATTATTTTGATCAGACAATTTTTGTTTTGATATTTTTATTTTGGTTTTTTTAGGAATACTGTTCTTCTTTTGTCTTAAGATCAGAGGAGGAAACTGATTTAATAGTTTACAAATCAGTTCCCTTCTTCGCCTTAATTTTAAACTTTTGTTTTTGAAGCATCCCCATGCCTTTTTTTGTTTGGAGTCTAGAAACTCCTATGGTTTAAAACTTTGGTTTTTGTTTTTGTCCTGCATGCGAGACAGGATGGGGCTCACATTTCATTTCACCACTGTTCCCCACTCTTCACCCTTATGATTCTATTATACACCACTTTTACCCAAAAGTCAATCTGGACACTCCACCTGTTTTTTGTCTTAAGTTAAAAGAAAAAATATCTTTAATACCCAGGTGTTTAAAAGTGGAGACTTATACACATAGCCAAGCTAAAACTGTTCTTCCTAGAAACTTATGCTTATCAACATACTTGTCCACATTTTTCTCCCCAAACTGTTAATAACTATAAAATAAGCTTGATTTATTAATGTTTTTATACTATATTATCTGTATAAAGATAGTTCATTAAAAAATAGGGAGAAAAAAATGGCAGAAGAAAATAAAAAAAAGAAAATAACCCTGTTTTGTTTTGAAAGATCACCTAATGATCCAATCGCTGGTGATAATAGACTAACCAAATCCATAAATTTAGCTAACTTCACTGGCACTGGAGCCAGTATTAATGATTTAATTAAAAATCCAGAAAAACACCGAAAAGGCCCAGGAAAATAGAAATCATAATAAATTTCTAAAATAGCAAAAACCTCGCTGAAGACGAGGTTTTTTTATTGACAATTTAAATATTTTAGAATCTATTAATTTTTTAATGTATAATAAAGCTATAAATAATGATAAATACTATAAGTATGACATGCGAAGATATTAAAAAAGATCTAAAAAAGGCCTCAGACCCACAAAAAGCACTAATTTTAGCTAGATTTTTTAAAACAAGGCCTGGAGAATATGGTGAAGGATATGTATTTATTGGCGTAAAAATGCCAGATCAACACCAAATTGCTAAAAAATATATTGATATTTCATTAAAAGAAGCTATAAAACTTCTAAAATCACCAATTCACGAACACAGAATGACATCTTTACTAATATTAGTAAAAAAATACCAAAAGACCAAAAATATTAAAGAAAAGCAAGAAATATATAAAGAATATATTAAAAATAAACAATATATCAATAATTGGGACCTGGTGGACGTCACCACCCCAAAAATCGTCGGCGACTACTTATACAATAATCCTGCAGACCTCGGAGGTCTGCGAAAAATGCTTGATTCAAATAATCTCTGGGATAGACGTATTGCTGTGCTTACCACCTACACTTTTATTAAAAATGGTAATTTTGATCTGATTTTAGAGTTTGCTGAAAAATCACTAGATGATTCTCACGATCTCATGCACAAGGCTGTTGGTTGGATGCTTCGAGAAATGGGTAAAATTGATATCGAGGTCTTACGCGCTTTTCTCAAAAAACACCATAAAACTATGCCTCGAACTATGCTAAGATATGCAATTGAAAAAATGAATGCAAACGAAAGAAAGAAATGGATGGCCAAATAAAAACCCTAGCGCTTTTAGCTAGGGTTTTGGCTTTTAAAAAACTTGGATGTTACCACTTCCATATATTCCTGGTTTATCAGGAGTTATAATAACACCATTGTCATTCTTTTTTTCTTTTAAAATAATGTTAGTTGTTACCTTGTTGTCATCAAAAGTTTTTCCATTCACATCTCTGAATATTGAGACTATTTGCAGTTTTACTTCAACAACATCATCGTTATCCAAATATTTTTGGATATCAATTACTGCATTCTTTTCACTCATTAACTCTCTCCTTTTTAATATCTTTGATCACTTCTCTCTGTGGTTTATACCTTCCTGTTCTACAAGTCAACCCCTCCAACCAATGAAGAACTACTTTTGCTACATAACCACCCATTGATTTAAGGGTGCGCTTACTCCCATCCTCTTCATAAAGATCTTTATCTACCATGTATTTTGTTATTTCGTGCTCAATTTCATAAACACTACAATCACCCGATTTGATTTCAAGCTCCTCGTGAATAAAATGTTGAACACCTTCCTCCATTTCATTAAAAGAACTCAAATCAATCGGCTTATCAGAAATAATAAATGCAACATGTTTTTTGACCATGTCTACCTCCTACCCAATATTAGGTTCGGCTTTGTATTTTGGTTTTACGAATGAGTAATTTTCAAGCTTTATTTCTTCGCCTGATTTAGCTTTACAAGGAACACCCAGAGCATATGACAAAGCGTTAGCGATCACCACCCCAATTCGCAGTGCAGAAAATCCCTCTCCCTCATCATTTACCTCTACCTCCTTTATATCTTTAATATCTAGATTATTTTTCTTGAGTATTTTATCAATCTCGGGCAGCAGTTTTTCACATTGTCTGTATTTAGACTCAACCTCAATCGAATCAATTTCTTTATCATTCTTAATCAAAGATAAACTAAAATGCTCATTTTTACTTGTATCAATATATAGTTTCATATTTTTTTAATATTTCTAATAACACACTAACACAAAGATTACTAGATTACAAATCTACTAATTTTACTACAATACTACGAATAATCATTTTTTACTCATTCTGTCATTCCCGTGAAAGCGGGAACAACAGGAGAGAATGAATGTTTTAAAATTTACCTATGGGGGTTTGGGGGATGGAGTTCGCGTCATTGGTAGTGGCAAGAAGATAACAACATACACTAGCGAATCGGAATCCCCCAAAACTTTTTGTTACTTTTTGGTTACAAAAAGTAAGTTTACAAATTATTATAGTTTATTGCGATGTTCTCAAAATTCCTGCCTTCGCAGGAATGACAAAAAAAAGGAGGGGCGAAAACAAAAACAGCCGGATAAACCGGCTATTTTTAATTAAAACGAAAATATACTTGTCCCACCGTGGCTTTTAGCGTAGGGGGATTAAATTAATTTTTCTTTTCTAGAAAAGAAAAATCCTTTTAATGCGAGTGCTTTTTCATACAATCTTTCAGTGTCTACCGTAATAGTATTCCAGTCATACTGAATCTTAACTCTTGTAGCTCCCTGGCTTCTCTTATTGTCCACCATATTAGGGCTATCCAGAAGTTTGACAAGCATATTTCTTAGACTATCCACATTTTTATTTTCAAAATAAAATCCTGAATTTCTAAGAGCTTCTTCGTTTTCTGGAATATCTGAAGCAAGTACTGCTTGCTCATATGACATAGCTTCCAGTAGAGCGATCGACAAGCCTTCTGATTCTGATGGTTGTACAAAGAGATAAGCATTGGTAAATAGCTCTTTTAATGTATCACCAGACTGTCTGCCAGTGAATATAATATTGTCATTGCCATCGGCCATAGATTTAAGCTCATCAACAAAACCATCAGTATATGAACCATCACCTACGATTACTAGTTTTTTATCAGTATCAATCTGCTTATAAGCATCAATTAAATACTGAAGACCCTTGTGGCGTACGATTCTAGAAATAGCTACGATATAATTATCTTTTTCTAGCCCCCACTTTTTGATGTTGTTTGGCTCTTTCTTTTCAGCTGTGCCAACACCATTAGGTATATAGTTAACAGTTCTCTTGTATTTAACCTGAGCATACTGTTGGATATTTCGAGAAATACCAATAACCTCATCAGCTACCTTATTACATACTAGTTCACCAAACTTTAAATAAGCCTTGGCAAAACTTCCCCATTTTTGGTGGGTATAGCACATAGTATGAAAAGTAGAGATTACTGGGGTTGTTGGTTTGAATATCTTCACTAACCACAATAGACTTGAAGGTCCGATTGAATGAAAGTGAACTAAATCAACTTTTCTTTCTACAAAAATCGCATGTAAGCTTGCTAAAAAAGTATGCACAATAGCGTCTAAATTCTTACTTGATATGCTAGGCAAACTAACAAGTCTTACACCCTTATATTCTTTTAAGTTTTTATCGGTATAATTAGGTCTGGTATAAACAACGACTTCGTGACCTCGACTAGCCAATCTGGTGGCTAGCTCCTCAACATGAGTCTCCACTCCTCCGGAAACTGCTGGGATACCTTTTTGTCCGATTATTAAAACTTTCATATATTTAAGTTATCTTTTAAATTATTTTACATTCAATGAAATACTATAAGTTAATTCACTAGCCATGCCCTCAACTCTAATATCAATAGTTTGAGCTTTCATTCTAGGAATTAAAATAGTTCTTGTAAATCTACCATTGGAATCACTACTTGCACTCCATTTGGCATCTCTGTAACCTGGAATTGTGATCTCCAGTTTTTCGTTTAGACCAAATCCTTGACCACTTACAGTTACATAATTATATGAGAGCGTATTTGTCTTATCAAGACTTAGGCTCAAATCTTCAATAGGAGCATAGTCTAGTTCTCTAGCTTCATATGTATCAATCAAATCCAAATCTTCATCAAGAACCAATATTTCATTATTATTAAAAATTACTATTTTGTCTCCCTTAGAGTCTGCGCTTACTTCAATATCCATTGCCCAGCCACGACCAGCACCAATTTCAGTAGTGTACTGCCAATCAAGTGCTTTTAGGTCTTCTTTGTTACTTTTCACAACTCCGATACCATCAGAAAAGTATACGCTTGAATCACGTCTTGATTCCTCAACATCATAACCTAAGTTAGATGTATGTTTAAAACGTCTTATTTCATTACCGTTAATGTCAAAAACTCTTAGAGCTTCATCATCGACTAAATAAATTTCTTGTTTATCAGCGTCATAGTAAACCCCTCTTGAGCTATCTTCGTTCTTGGTATAATAAATATCTGCTACAACCTCTCTTTTCTCTGTGCTGTAAATTTCAACCAAACTACCTACAAAAACAAAAATATATTCACCGTTTTCAGAAATTGTAATATTTTCGGTTTTTTCATAACCTAGGTCAAAAGCATTTACAACTTGCATGTCAGAATTCCAAAACTTAATTTCTTTGCTACCGATAGTAACAAGATAATCATCAGTGGTTTCGATCTGCATCATCCAATCCCAAGCATTATCTCTAAGTTTATCAACCAAAACTGGTCTATATGGATCGCTGATATCATATTTTGACAAATATGTACCATTAGATAGATACATATACAATTTTCCGTTTACAGTACTAAATTCTACATCATAAAATGTATCAGACCCCTTAGGTAGTCTGGTAAACTCTGGTTTGAAAGCTGCTGTTCTAACGATATTGTTATCTTCTAGAACAAAAAGCTCTACTGCACCTGTGTTGGTAGTAGCAAAAACTAGCTTATTATGAAAAGTAATTGCTTCACCTGAATAATACACCTTGGTTCGTGACTGTAAGTCTGGACTAACAACCACAAAAAGCATTACTAGGGATAAAGCAACAATTAAAATTGTCTTTGTTTTATTTAGTTTAAAATTCATATTATTTTATTTATTATTTCTAAACATTATATTCTAACAAATTTTTTATATTTTGTCAAGAGTAATTATTCTTTATTAACTTCTAATTATTTATTTAATATTAGGCACATTTTTTACTTTATAAATATTCATTAACTTATCATAATGTTTTAAAGAATTAATAGATTGTAGGCTATTCTTAGCATTTTTTGACATTTTGTCAAGATTTTTGTCAACCAACGAATCAATCACTTTACTTAATTCCCCTTGGCTAAATGGATTGAAAAGAATACCATTTTCACCATCACTTATCACCTCTTTCATACCACCAATATTTGAAGCTACAACTACTTTACCCCTAGCTAATGACTCAAGTAGAACATATGGCATGTTCTCCGGCCAGATTGATGGAATAACCACTGCCTTGGCCTTGCTTATTTCATTTTCTAAATCATTGTCATATTTTGCTCCCAATATTTTGATCTTATCTTCTAATTGTTCTGATTTAATAAGTTCAACAAGAGTATCTTTTTCTTCACCCTCTCCAACAATATGCAAATTATATTCTTGCTTAGACTCTTTATAAGCTTTGATTAGTTTGTCAACGCCTTTTTCTCTAGAAACCCTGCCGTAATACAATAAATAATCACTAGGTTCATCCTCTTTATCAAGTGGATCAACAAAATTAACATTTACCCTGATCTTGTCCTGATTCACACCTCCAGCCACACAAACATCTTTCATATACTGACTGGGTGCAATGAATTCATCCACCAAATCATAGTATTTTTTTATATTGTGATTATATTTATATTCTAGATATGCAAGTAAAGATTTAGAAAATGAATTCTTAATACATTTTTGCTTAAGAAGACTCATTAGAGAACCGTTTAAACAAGCATGACAGATCTGTCCATTACAAAATAATTGGTAATTTGGACAAACCATAAAATAATCATGCATGGTTAGCACCACCCTTATATTGTTTTTCTTAAGTAGTTTAATAATCGCTGGGGATACTTGATAATATATATTATGTAAATGCGCTACTTCTGGCTGTTCATCTCGAATAAGTTTTTTTAAACGTCTAAGTGCGTCATAGTTATAAAATATCTTTAAAATATTCAAAAAACCAAACTTATCCAAATTCACTTCCTTGAAAAAATACTTGGAATAAGGAGTAGAGTAGTTCTTGTCAGACTGCATGGAAAACGGAATCACGGTGTGTCCCTTTTTTTCCAAAAGCTTAGACACATCAAACATATAGCGCTCTGCCCCACCCTTTAAATAATAAAATTTGTTTATTTGAAGTATTTTCATTTTTAAATTTATAATTATAGCTGTATCAATCTAAGTATATTTTGTTGTGTCATTCTAAACGGAGTAATGAATCTCATTGTCTTGCGCTCTTTCCTCGAGATTCTTCGCTAGCGCTCAGAATAACACCTAAAGAGACATAATCTTATTTCTTAATTCTTAATATTATTTCACAAAATTATTGATCTTATTCTTGAGCATCCAAGAAATAACTTTAGTCTTGTGCTTTTTAATAGCTGGTCTAGCCGTACAGATCATCCAAGAATCTTTAAACTCGTGATTTTTTTGCATCAGGTCTTCAAGCTTGGTACTGTTAATATTGCCCAAAAGCTCACTTGACACATCATTGGCAAAAATATTTCCTTGTGGATCAATGAAAAAATTTGCTTTTCCAGAATAGTCCGGCAATAGTCTTTGACCTGTTTTTAGGTAATGTTTCATGCCATGAGCAAAATATGCTCTTGCCCATCTTTTGATTTTCCAACTTGATAGCTCTTGTTTTATCAACCAATCAAGCTCATCAATCATTTTAGCTTTATTATCCAAAGAATTATCAGCCTTAAAAAAATTATCACTTGAGTGAGTAACCGCTAGACTCATTTCCATATCTAATCTATTAGCCACATCATAGACTCTTTTCAGTTCATGAGTATTATAATCCCCCATAGTAAAACCAATAC
The DNA here is from genome assembly GCA_002869165.1 of Candidatus Parcubacteria bacterium. Lineage (GTDB taxonomy): Bacteria > Patescibacteriota > Patescibacteriia > Patescibacteriales > UBA12075 > BM705. Next base: position 530,239 of record PKTK01000001.1, read on the forward strand.
GAAGATTATTCATTCCTGCTTTTTTTAAATAAGCAATGGTCTCTAGTATTCGTTCAAAGCCTCCTGGAATATTTCTAACATCATTATGTCCTTCACCAATTCCATCCAAAGAAATGGCTATACCGATATTTGGCTTTATCTTCATAATCTCTTTGGTTTTTTCAAGTATTAAATCACTTGCAAAACCATTGCTAGAAATAATTATATTTGCCTTGGGTAAATGATCAACAATAGCCTTAATCATATCAACCAAATCTTTACGCAAAAATGGCTCACCACCACTTATATTGATGCTTTTTAAATTCCTAGGTAACTTTTTAATATCTTCCAAACTAAACTCATTTTCATGGTTTTTTATCTGCCAGATATTACACATTCTGCATCTTGAATTACAGCGATAGGTCACTGCTAGTACTATTTCATCAATTTTATTTGTTATTTTCATAATATTAGGGTAAAATTATATTATATATTTAAAAACTTTTAACCTCTAATACTAACATATTTTTTAAATTATGTCAAGTAAAATATCCTCACAAAAAATTTGGATTATCATACTTTTTTCCCTAATATTAGTATCTATTGTTCCTTTTTTTTCATCTAATGCTAGCATAGTTTTACTTTGGTTAGTGTTTTTATGGACTTTTTTACTGGCTTTTTTATTTCCTAAAATCGGTATTTTCCTGATTATTTTTATACGCCCAATACTAGACATATTTGGTTCTGAAGATATATTGAATATTACGGGGGTTGGTCTAAATACTGCTTCCTTGTTTGCCTTAGCCACCATTACCTACTCTGTATGGATTATTATCTGGAAAAAATCTACCAAAACTCCTCCTCTCTCCCTACCCTGGCTTATCTTTCTCGGGGCAGCTTTTTTCTCGTCTTTTATTTCCCTGTCACTAAAAATAAGTATTAGTGAATTCTTAAGACTCTTGAGTATTTTTGCTTTATTTTTTATTGCTTACAATACTATTAATAAACACAACTACGCTCAATTCATCAAAACCGTTATTCTTTCTGCTTTAATTCCTTCAGGCTTTGCGGTTTATCAATTCATTACTAAAACTGGTATAACTCTTCCTTTTGAGGGAATTTACAATCGTATTTACGGAACTTTTGCTCATCCTAATCTTTTTGCCTACTATTTGGTTTTAGCTATTGGTTTGTCAGTTTTTATCCTGCTTTCCAACAAAAGAAAAGAAATGAATAATTACTTTTTTGCTATCCCTCTTGTTTTCTTTTTAGTTATGCTCACTTTAACTTATACTAGAGGAGCTTGGCTAGCTATTGTGCTAATGTTTTCTATAATTGGTGTGCTTAGATTCAGAAGTTTGTTAATTGCATTTTTGGTTTTTATAATCGCTTTTTATATTTTTGTCCCTGTTGTTCAAAATAGAGTTAATGATCTTTTTAATAGCTCTCCTGATAGCTCTATATCCTGGCGAAAAACTCTATGGAAGGATGCTTTGGGGTATTACCAGGAAAAACCAATTACTGGTTTCGGTACAGGACTAGCACAAACCCTCATCCTGAGTAAGCGCGGTGAAGAAATGGGCTCTCCAGACCCACATAATGACTATTTAAAAATTGCCTTAGAAAATGGTATCCTCGGACTTGCTTCATATCTACTTCTGATTATTTCCTTGTTGATTACTTTACTTGAACATTTCAAAAAAAATACTCACTCAGCTGTGGTCAATATCTCTCTCCTGCTTCTAGCTATAAGCGCTTCCTTGTTCGTAATGAGTTTAGCTGATAATATCTTGAGAAACACTGCTCTTATGTGGGCCTATTGGTCTATACTAGGTGGCTTTTTCGCCGTCTCTCCTGCTACCAAAAAATTTCGCAAAGAAAATATTTAAAATAAGCAAAAAAAGAAAAAAGCCGTATCGAATTTCGATACGGCTTTTGGTTTTTCGGCAGTCAGTGTTTATTACTGACGAACAAAGATCTGAGGATTATCCCCTTCTTTCCTGACCGGAACATTCGAAATCGGATCAGAATTTTTGGTGATAGCCTCATAGCCAGGCTCATTGATTAATACGCCAAGACGCTCAACTTCTGAATTTCTGCAGAATTTGTCATCAAGGCTAATCCAGGCATAAATTTTCCTGTCTTTGTCAATATTTGCCCAGGCCCTGACAGCATACATATTATACGGTGAACCAGTCAGTTTGATTTTGAGACGAAGGGTTTCATCATCAATCTTGGTTGTTTCAACAGCGTATTCCTTCTCGTCTTCAGGAATGGGAATCCATTTTTTTTCACCATCTTTGTCTCCCAGGTAAAACACCGAAATAAAACCCTGGTAAACTGGATTCTTGACTCCGTCTTCCTCAAGTTGCTCTGGGTAGAGTTTGAAGTTATACTCGACGAACCCGTCTTCCATGTGAAAAACCTCAAATCCACCTTCGGAATCACCGCCAGTACATACAAACTTCTCATTCGCAGTCTGGATGATGTTGTTACCGTTTGCCCATGCCTGTCCAAAAGTAAGCATGACCGCCATTGCCAATGTAATAATCAGACTCTGTTTCATTTTGTCCTCCTTTTTGGATTTATGTGTTGTTTGAGCTGATTTCTTTTGCCAATGCTCTTTAAACTACAAAGAACAATTTTCTAGACAAATATTTTTATCTACAATATCTTCTTTTTAGTTTTGTAAAAAACAGGTGATGTGTTGTGTTAATCCAACACATCACCTGGAATTTTTTTCTTAGCATGTTTTTTCTCTCCTGTCTACATCTTAGGTTTTCTGAGAAAATTCTGCTTATTAGCATCTAGTCTAGACTTATCCATCAGTTTGATAGAGCGCTCTACAATTTGTAGATCCGCGAATAATCATGAAGTCACATACAATTTGTAGTTCACTCCATCATCACCTGTCTTTTTTGACTATTTGCTGTTTACAGATTTAATCATGCTTCAGTTTACCACTAGATCTTCATCGGTCGCTTCTCTGATCTGGTGAGCTTGATATGCTCGCCAGGCCTGACCGGCATCAATGTAGAAAGCAACGGGGTGCCATTTATCTTCACCACCATCACTCAGTGCCAGTTCATAATTGAAAAGCGCCAGATTGAAGATGTCCTGACCATACCAGCCCAGGCTAGCACTCGGACCGAACTTGAAATATGCTTGATCCGTGGCTATATTTTCACCCAGGGCCAGATTGATCTCGGGCACAACTCGCAAAGTGTCAGTCAGACTGATGTCATAGATACTTTGACGAAGCGCCAGCTCAACCGTTTCGATCTCAGTCGGGTCAGCTTCGAGAGCTTCCCCGTTCCAGGAATGTTTCTGGTCTTCTGAGAAAGATTTGACATACTCGAGGTTGAGTTCAGACTTCCTGAACCATTCACTGCTGTTATCCGTGAACAGATTGAACATGTTCAGATGAGCAGAAGCCAGGAATATCGGAGTGGATTGTTTACTCTTATAGAGATCAATCCCACCCTTGTCATACTGCATACCGAGACCAACGTCAATGTCAGCGTCCCAATGATCACCATACATCTTGACAGTCGGGCCTACAACCCACTTCCACCAGTCGTATTTGTAACCATTGTCTTTTCCTTTACCGCGAGCCAGGAAGCCAAATATACCTCCCCCGTAGTCAACTCCGTTGTAGCTTGTCCAGCCGAGATATCCTCGAGCCTTGAGCCACTGATAGTTTCCTTTGTGGGAACCTGGTTTTTCAGCTGTTTTCTTGGCTTTTTCGTACCAACCTGCGCCAGCGATCAAAGCAAAATTTTGATAATCCTTGTCGTACTGATCTTCATTGTCCTGTACAATCTGGTGCTGGGGTACCGGCGGGAAAATAAAGGAATTCGATTGGGCAGACACACTCTGCAGGTCCTTGACCTCGATTTTGCTTGCCTGGAATTTTACTTTCTTTCCAGCGGGTATTAAAACCGGAATTGGTTTTTCTTTTCCTGAATATACGAACTTTTCAGGTACAACAAGCTTTTGCCCCGGATATATAAGATCCGGATTTTTGAGCTTGTTTACTTCAGCCATTTTTCGCCAGGAAACATGATAGGTCTTGTTCGCAATCAAACTCAGGATTTCTCCTCGTTTAACAGTATGAACAAGCCTTTCATCTGGCGGATCTTTTGCATATGCTTGGCCTACCATCAGGCCAAGCAGTAAGCAGAAGATCAGAAATGATGCAATTTTCCTCATGCTTTCTCTCCTGTTATTTTAATTTTAAACTTCCTCTACTTTTCCTTCATCTATTAAAGCTTGAATCCTGCCCGGGTTTTTTATCAGAAATGTTCTTCCGCTTTTCCGAGCATCTGATGGACTAAAAAAAGTGTAACTTTCTTGCTTTTCCTCATCAGGAAAACAAACATACCTACCTTCATCGGTCACGTCAATAAATATTTTATATCTTTTTTCATTAACATTAACCGGTGTTTTTGCCCAATGAGGCGAAATTATTGCATTTTTTACTACATTTGTTATTCCGGAAACATTTGAAACTGCTTCCAGAATTATTTCATTCTCTTCGCTTGATCTTCTCTTGCTGGCACTTATCATAAACATGACAACCACTGCAAGAATCAAGAAAATCACCGCACAACCGATAACTAGAGCGTACGCCCATTTAAGAGAGGCTTGCTCGGGGATAGACTCGAGACTATTTTTCACGGTCTTTTCCAAATTGTTCAATGCATTTGCAGAACTTTGCAAACTGGCATTAATACGGCCTTCGTTAATACTTGTAGCACTAGCGACCTTAGTCGGTAGATTATTGATTACCTCTTCCAGACTTTCAAGTCTTTCTGAGACACTAACCAAATCCCCATTCAACTGAGTCTTTAGTGTTTTGATCTCTTCTACCAGATCTTCTCTAGTGTCAAATTTTTTGTCTTGCAAAGACACTGAAAGCTCATTGAGCTTAGCCATGATCTCGGCTTGCTCGTCAGCTTTGGTTTTGTAACGAAGTACATCACCAGGTTTAATATTCCTGGTACCGAACTCGGGGTTCCACTCTACTAACTTTGCCCGGTCAATTTTCATGGTCCAAGCAAACTCGGAAATTGTATCTCCCCAAACAACTTTATGTTCTCGCCACTCAGCACTATAAGCACTGGTAGTAAACAAACAAATGATAATAAAAACTATCGTTCTCATGTTTATCTCCTTCTCAATTTGAGTATGTTTCACCAATTTGGCAAAACTATTTGGATAAATCAAGCTGATTAACCAGGCCTTTTATGACCTGATTTCTTTCGTCCAACTCTTTTTTATAAGCTTTTACCACTGCCCGAAACTCGTTTGCCAGGTCATATCTTACACATTTTGATCTAGCGGTGCGAGCAGTCCAATCACTATCGATCAGAGCGGCCAGCACCTTATCAATCGTGTGATAAGGTAAATTCGGCAAAGCAAATAAAGAAATTTTGAATCCCTTAACAACTCTCTGCCCGACTGTATAGCCAGGATTTTCAGTTGCCATCATACGAAATTCTTCTTTCTCAAGTACGCTTGAACGAACACTCCCGTCAGCCATTACATAGCTATTGGGAAATTTTGTTTCAAACTCTTTTCGATACGCCTGCCAGACTTCTGAGCCGACTTTAATATCGTAGATACTCTCGGACTTTCTACCAAGATAATTTTTCCAGACCTGATTGATAGACGAAAGACTTTGACCATTTTTAGAGAAAAACTCCTTCTGGTAAGCCTTGTTGTCAATCTTTTCGGGATAATACTCAAGCTGCTCACCAGTCAGTGCATAAGCATAGCCGGCATCAGCGTTGAATACTACAAATTTCGCTGGCATCAAAATACTCTTTTTATGAGCAACGATTGCCAATCCCACAAGATCACCATCAGGTGAAATATCCCAGTTATATACATAACCGTGATATATCTTGTCATTGTCATATCCAAGTGTTGGATAGACTCCAGACATTCCGACCGACTCTGTTAACAGTGCCGGATCCAGAAATACTGGAAAAATAGTAACGTAGTCAGTATTGGTTTTTTCAAGCTCCACAGGATGTGGGGCTGAAATGTTTGCGCCAATATCAGTAATTGCGTGATTTGGCAATGTCTTTCCACACGAACTAAGCGCTACGGCCAAAACGATCAAAATAGACAATCTTGTTATAGCTTTCATTTTTGGTCTCCTTTTTCTTCAATTTGAAGTTATCACGAATCAATTTGACCGTGACGATTAAATCTGCAATTGTAATGAACAAGAATCTTTCTTAGACTCTCAAGCTATGACGGTTAATTAACCGTCATAATTTGAGTTTCTAAAAACATTAGACATATTACCTTTAATATTCTTTTTGTCTCTAGGATTTTTTTGTATATTATTATTTGAATTGTTAATTCTATTATTTCTAATATTTTTATTGTTTTGATTATTATGCTTATTAGTATTTTTATAATTACTATTTGCAAAACGATTATTTTTGTGTGTTACAGGTTCTTCATCAACCAATACATCTTCTATACTAGGTTTTCTTTTTTCTTCGATGCTTTGGTGAGATATCGACTCGCTCACATCTAGATGAGCCGCTACATAACTATTCTCTGTAATTCTCTTGGAACCAGGAAAAAGTCTAATGTCATAATCTCTGGATGGCAAAATATAAATATAAGCAATACTAATAACAAAACCGAATACAAAAGCAAGTGAAAAATTCATAACAATATTTGGTTTTACCGGCCATGATGATAACAATGGTTGATCAATAATCTTTACCTCAACATCATTTCCTGAACCATGATATGAACTATGCTTGGTTTGCAAAGTATAATTAATTGCCTGTGAGATCTTTTCAGCTTGCCACTTATTTTTATGATATACCACGATATCGATCATACCAGTAGCAGCATTTGCACTAGCATCTACTGAACTTAACCACTCTTTCATTTGCTCACGAGCATTACCAGAAAAATAATCAGTATCTATATCAAAGCCAGCTTTCATTACTTCTACGAAAAATGAATTAGATGAAATGACTTCTGAAAGTACATTACTCAAATATTCATTTGACTTAGCAGTAACATAAGGATCACTCCCTGCGCTAAAACTTTGCACCACCATGATCTTTGATGTACTTGAATACTTTAAAGGTTGCAAAAATGTAAATAATGCACTAAGTACCAATACCGTAATCATGATAGTCGCTATAGTCTGCTTCTTTCTTCTTATTAATTGTATAAACTCCTTGATTTCCATATAAATGAATTAAATAATATAATAAATTTTGACCTTCTAATCTATCATATTTTTGATATTTTGTCAATAGTAACAAGATTTCAAATTTACAAAACTTTCCAATAAATAGCAGAACAAATGCTTATGATAATAAAATATAGCTAATATTAAGTAAATAAATTAAAAGAGCAGACCACTAGGTCTGCTCTGTGTGATGTATATTATAGAATATATGCTATGTATTGTATATCGGATTCATTTTCCTGATTTTTTCAATTATTGGTGGTAATTTCTCCAGTAAATATTCAATTTCTTCTTCTGTATTGTGCTTACCTAAGCTGAATCTGATTGAATTATGTGCAATCTCTTTCTTAATACCCATAGCTATTAAAACGTGACTAGCCTTAAGTGAACCAGATGCGCAAGCTGAGCCGGTTGAGACGGCAATTCCTTCAATATCAAGTGACATTAGAACCGCCTCTCCTTCGCATCCTTTGAAAGAAAAATGTGCATGAGCCGGAGTAGCGTTTTCTCTGTCAGTATTCAAGACAACATCAGGGATCTTTTCTAATACTCCATCCACTAATTTGTCACGTAATTTTGCAATTTTTTTATTATCTTTTTCCAATGTTTTTTCATCCAATTGTTCAACTGCTGCACCCAGCCCGACTATTCCTGTTACGTTTATAGTACCGCTTCGTTTATTCCATTCTTGATGACCTCCTCTTTGTAAAGACTCCATTGGTACATCCTTTTGACAGTACAAAGCCCCTACTCCTTTAGGGCCATAAATTTTATGCCCCGACATAGATAACATATCAACATAGTTCCATTTCACGTCTTGCTTGAAAAAATTAACTCCCTGAGTAGCATCCACATGAAAATAAGCTTTTTGTGGCCTTTCTCCTCTTTCTTTAACGGATAATTTTTTCCATTCTCGCTCACGTGATTCATTGTGTTTTTTTATGGTTTTACCGATTTCTCTAATAGGCATTACCGCCCCGACCTCAGAATTTACATGCATTATACTAACCAAAACTGTATTATCTTTTAGCTTTTTCTTAAAATCTTCTACATCCACCACTCCATTAGGTAAAACTTTTACATGGTCTACCTCTACACCCTCAGCTTCCAGTTCCATAAAAGGCTCTAGTACAGCATCATGTTCTACAATTGACGTTATTACATGTGGATTTTTTATACCTTGTTTTTTTATAGCCTTAATAAATCCTTTGATAGCTAAATTGTCAGACTCAGTTGCCCCTGAAGTAAAAATAACCTCCGTTTCAGAGCAATTCAAAAACTTTGCCATTTGAGTTCTGGCTATATCAAGCCCCTTTGCAGCATCCAGTCCAAAACTGTGAATTGAGGTAGCATTACCATAAGTATCAGAAAAATAAGGCATCATTGCCTCTAAAACTTTTTTGTCCACTGGGGTGGTGGCACTATGATCGAAATATACTTTTCTCATATTTTAGCTGTCAACGAAAATACGAATCTGTACGAATTTACGAATCTAACTTCAACGAATATTATAAAATTATTCGTAGATTCGTATTTTCGCAGACTGGGTATTTTCTATAATCAATATTTCTTATACAATTATTTTCAAGAACTAAATCCCTACTACTTCCTTCACCTCGGGAACCTCTTTTTTTAATTCTGCTTCTATTCCTTGTTTCAAGGTCATTTGTGCCATAGGACATCCTACACACATCCCTTTTAATTGGACTTGCACAACGCCAGTTTTTTCATCGACTGACACAAAATCAACATCCCCACCATCAGCTTGTAGGCTAGGACGTACTTTTTCTAAAGCATTCTTTATTTTTTTTTCTAAATCTTTTTCGTTCATATATTGTTAGTTAAAAGTTAAAAAGTTAAAAGTTTATAAAGTTACTTTCTACTTTACAAACTTTCTAACTTTATAAACTCTTTTTATTTTGATAATCTTTAATAGCTGAATGCAAAGCATCCACTCCAAGCATTGAGCAGTGAATCTTTGGTGCTGGTAATCCCCCCAAGTCATTAACAATGTCATCTTTATTCATTGCAAGCGCCTCTTCTAGAGTCTTGCCCTTAGCAAGCTCAGTTGCGGCCGAGGAAACAGCAATTGCAGCAGCACAACCCAAAGTCTCGAATTTTATATCTTCAATTCGATTATCTTTAATGCGCAAATAAATTTTCATCACATCTCCGCAAGTTGGATTTCCTTCTTGTCCCACAGCATCAGGATTGTCCATACTTCCCTGATTGCGCGGATTACGAAAATGTTCCATTACTTTTTCACTGTACATATTTAAATCACATAACACATATCACACATCACATAGCAATCAACCAATAATGTTATGTGCTATGTCTTATGTGATATGTGAAAAATTAATAAATAAACACCTCTGTCCCTACCTCTGTCCAATTATATACTTCCTCTGCCTCTCCAACCCCCAAACGAATACAACCGTGCGATACTGGTGTTCCTAGGTGATTTTCACCTTCTTTGTAACCGCCTGGCCATTCTGGAAGTTCATGAATGCCGAATTTACCATAGTTCATACCAAGCCAATAAGGCATCCAAAGACCATAAGCAGATGACCATGGCCGAGGAAGTTTATTATAAATCGTAAAATGACCTTTAGGAGTAGGCATACTAGGCTTACCAGTTGAAACTGTATAAGTCTTCATGCGAACTCCACCGAGAAATATACTTAATTCCTGGGCGCCAGTATTTACTTCTATTCTTTTCTCTAAACTACTTGTGCCTTTTTTCAAAGGATCAAAAAAATTAGCTATCTCAATACCATCCCTTAGCCCATCTCCATCTGTATCAATATTTGATAAATCTGTATGAAAATTGAGTTCCATTCTATCACTTAGACCATCACCATCAAAATCACTTTCTTCTAACTTCAAAGGTCGAGAGTCAAGAGGCGTATATCCATTGTTGAGCTCCGTCCAGTCAGAATAATTATCATCATCAGTGTCTGCTTTTTCGGTATCGGTTTTATATATTTCAATCTCATCCTTGTCAGGTACACCATCAATATCAGCATCACGAAAAACTGAAGCGCTGCTAACTAGCACTCCTAGTGAAAAAATTAATACTGCAAATAAAAATATTTTGGGGATTTTCATATTTGAAGATTTATTTTATCAAATCAGATAGATTGATTTTGGATAGAGTTGAAACAACCGCATCCTGAACCTTGATCAAAACCTTTGGCACTTCACAATACTTACCAGCCCTACACTTAACTTCACCATGTTTATGAATGCACTTAAAGGGGCTAACCTGTCCTTCAAGTGCTTCCACAATTTCCAAAGCAGTTATATTTCTCGCGCATCTACTGAGTGTGTAGCCTCCAGAAGCACCAACTTCTGCTTTTACCAAACCTGCCTTTTTTAAACTAGAAAATATTCGTTCTAAATAAGACAAAGAAATATTCTGCTCCTTGGCGATGGTAGCCAGTGACAAACTTCCTTTTCTATAAGTTCTAGCTAAACTAGTCATTGCCCGAATTCCATAGGTTGTCTTGGTTGAAAATTTCATATTCAAATAATTCCTACTAAACTAGTAGGTATTATTAATATAACATATGTGCACTATATGTCAAATCATTGACAAAAATAAAAATATATACTATAAATAAATATTAAAACTAGTATATTTACAACTAAATAAACACAAAAAAACAGGAGGAAAACATGGACGACAGAGTAAAACAGGCTTTTTGGGGCGGTTTTTTAACGTCAATAATTGGTTTACCACCGGCACTTTTGACTGAAAACCTTTATTTGCTTTTGGTCTTTGGTTTTATCGGCTTTTCGCTTGGCTATTGCTACCATATAATTGCCGAGAAGACTAGTTACGCCATAGATATAATAAGCAAACAGGGAGTGGGTCAAGCCGTAAAAAACGACAGTCTTGTCAAAGTATGGCTGCGGCATCTTGGTAAAAGAATCAAAAAACTATACCACCTCATCGACCGAACTATCGTTATCATCGCCTACCCGTTTTTGAATCTTCCAAAAGCGCTCAGAATAAGCTACCAATGGCTTATTTTAGCTGCAGTATGCACTATCGAGCATGCAAAAGATGCACCCGGGAGATTTTCAGAGTGGATTGACTTTGAAATAAACAAAATCTTCATGGACAATCTCATTTCTGTAATAACTTCCACTTGTATTGTTTTTCTGACTTCGCTTGCCCTGATAACAAGTAGTCTTGCGGGAAACCCAAAAGACCCAACAGATCCAACAGGAACAATCCTTATTTCTTTTCTACTGGCAGGCCTATCTCTAATAGCAAATATCGATAAAATAACGTTCCTTTGGTTTATCAAGAAAGAATCGTCATATTTTGCCAAATACAAAAGAAATAAACGTTTTTATTTCTTGTACACTCTACTTGAATGCACTTGGCTTGGTTCTTGGGCGGCCTTGCTTGGCTATATAGGGTTTTTTTATTTTTTCATTACAATGGCAGTTATCATGGCTTCCATATTCATTTACTTTCCATTGCTCTTCTTAATCAAAATGAGTTGGACTGCTATTATCTGGAACAACAAAACAGGCCTACCAAGTTTTATCGTAGCGATCACAACAGCCTGGTTATTTTATGACCTTATCATAAGTCATGAACTAAGCATTCTGATACAAGGGGTTCTAATTATTGTTTCTGGTGTCACGGGGGGTCTTTTAACAGCTACCTTTTGCCACCTCACAGAAAAAATATTTGTAACAAAACCTGATTGGTGTGATCAACCCTATTTTGATTCAGAGTGTTGTGATAATGGTATCTTAGAAAAGGGCATAAAAGATATTGGCACTTCTGTCATAAGGGTGTCATCCCTTATCTGGAATACAGTCCTATTTGTTACACCGACCAAAAATCGGAAAAACTGGCAAATAAAAAATGCAAATAAACTAGTATTTAATCTGTAATCATCATAGGCCAAGTGTTAAAAAATACACTTGGCCTTTTTATTTTCTAAACATGGTATAATATTGACATATCTAACAAAATAAGCTAATATTAAGTTATTAATAAATGGACCCAAGCGGGGCCGTTTTTAATTACTTAAAAATTACTAATATTAGACATTTTTAAGTAATTTACGTTTCTAATCAATAAATTAACAATATTTTAAAATACTGCTATCTTCTACAAGTTAAAAAGGTAGCAACTAAAAGCTAAATTATATGGCTAATAAGCTAACAAATTACATCAAAGGCTCAATCGAGGAAATGAAAAAAGTTACCTGGCCTACCAAAAAGGAAACTCAAAGCTACACAATATTAGTTATTGGAATTTCTGTGGCAGTAGCACTATTTCTTGGTGCGGTTGATTTTGTTTTTAATCAAGGTTTTGAGTTACTTGTATCAACTATTTAATAATAAACATCATATAGTTTGTCATCTCGAGCGAAATCGACAAGGTGAATTACCGGAGGCAAGAGAGAGTGCTCTGAGACAGAGATCCCTTCGTTGTAAATATTTCCCGTTTAAGAGATTTCTCCCTGCACTCCGTTTTAGTCGAAATGACAAAAAAATTAAATTAATAAAAATATGGCCAAACAAACATTAAATCAAGGTAGAAGATGGTATGTGCTTCACACCTATTCTGGTTACGAAGAAAATGTTGAAAAAAATCTAAAACAAAGAATTGAGTCTATGGATATGGAAGACAAAATTTTTAATATTTTAATTCCGACTGAGAATAAAATCAAAATCAAAAACGGAAAAAGAAAAGTAGTAGAAGAAAAGATCTTCCCAGGTTATGTAATGGTAGAAATGATCGTAAACGATGATTCTTGGTACGTGGTGCGTAACACCCCAAATGTAACTGGTTTTATTGGAACCGGAACTATTCCAACTCCAATTTCTGAAAAAGAGGTAAAAGGACTTCAAAAAAGAATGGGAGTTGAGGAGCCTAAATTTAAAATCGATATTTCAATTGATACTCCAGTTCGAATCACTGATGGACCCTTCAAGAATCTAGAAGGAAAGGTTACTTCAATCGATGAAGCAAAAGGAAAATGTAAAGTACTAGTGTCTATGTTTGGCCGTGAGACACCAGTTGAATTGGACTTTTTGCAGATTAAGAAAATATAGTAAATTGCTATATTATTCAATTGTTAAATTGTTAAAAAACATATAAATTTTAACAAGCACTCAACATCTTGTCATTTCGACTGAAAGGAGAAATCCCTTATACGTAAATATTTACGGCGAAGAGATCTCTCACTTCGTTCGAGATGACAAGTAATTCAAATACCACTGTTCTTAAAAATAAATGAGGTAATAATTATGAGTAATAATCTATTAACAGCAACTGTTATCTCGAGAAAAAGACTAAAAAGAAAACTTTCTCAAAACACCAAATTTTCAATTGCAATAAAGTCTTTGTTTAAAAGACATGATTATGCAATCGAAGCTGGCAAAATATTTACCAAGCTTGATAAAACAAAATTTGGAAAATAACTTCAATGTTCTAAAAATCAATCAAACAGATAAGCGGGAGAGAAATGAAAAATAAGGAGAGGGAGAGATTTGTTAAGGAAAGGAACAAACTGCGCGATGATTTGATTAAAATGATAAGAATAATGCAAAACATCGACGCAAAAACAAAAAAAGGGATTAAAAATGGTCAACAAATCTCTAGCAAGAAAATTCAAACTTAAAGGTAATAGGAATAAAACTAGCGAGGGTGCTAAAGATTTTATTTCACTGCTAACTAGACTCAATAAAATTATTACCAATTCTGGTAAGAATAGTGTAGATGATTTAAGTCAAAGTAATTTTCGAATAAAAAGGAGCTAAACAATTTGTTTAGCTCCATTATTAACACAACATAAGTTAATGGCATAAAGTTTATAAAGGTTATTACATAATAACGCTTCTCTTTACAAACTTTTCACTTTTAACTTAAAAACCTAAAAGCTAATAGCTAAAAGCTAGAAGCTAGAAGCTAAAAAATATATGGCTAAAAAAGTAATGACAATCGTCAAGTTGCAAATCCCAGCTGGCCAAGCTAATCCAGCTCCTCCAGTAGGACCTGCACTTGGACAACACGGGCTACAAATTCAAGATTTTTGTACTAAATTCAATGACGCGACCAGAGATAGAATGGGAGATATTGTTCCTGTTGAAATAACAGTTTATGAAGACAGAACTTTCGACTTTATCACAAAAACCCCACCAGCTTCAGCATTGCTAAAAAAACATTTGAAGCTAAAAAAGGGTTCACAAAAACCTTTAACTGATAAAGTAGCAAGTATCACCCAAAAAGAGCTAGAAGAAATAGCTGCAATCAAATTACCTGACCTAAATACAAACGATGTTAAACAGGCAGCGAAAATTATTGCAGGAACTGCTAGACAAATGGGTGTTGAAATTAAAGACTAAAACCTTTAAATTGTTTATTTTACAACTCCGGAGGGAATATGAGTTTTAGGATTACAAATAAGAAAAAACTAGATCTAGAAATAGATCTGTATCAAAAAATCTTAACTCTTCTACTATTCATAGCTTGGGCAGTAATGGAAACTTATAATTTGCTAACCTGCAAAAATGCACTTATTTCCTTTCTTATCTATATTTTGCTGTGTGTATGCCAAGGCATTTATATAGAATATCAAAAAAGAAAAGGAAATCTTATTGTAAAAAACGACTAAAAACACTAAGGCAAGAATACTTGCCTTTTAAATCAATTACCAAATTGAAATATAAAATCTAGTAACGTACCATGGTACGTTACTTGGTACGTTACTAAAAATTAACTGGTGGGAGGACTCCTCTTTTGCCATTCCTGGCGACCGAAGGGAGGGAAAGGAATCTCGTGAAGATTAATCTTGATAAGATTCCTTTCCCTTACACTTCGTTCCGACTGGAAATGACAAAAAGATGATCCGCTTTACCACTAAAAAAACACATGACAGAAGAAAAAAAGACAAAAAACAAGGTATAATTTGACAGATTCAAATCATATTCTATCGAAGAAGCTATTATACTAGCAAAAGAATTAGACAAAGCAAAATTTGATGCTTCTGTTGAACTTCATTTCAAACTAGGAATCGATCCTAGAAAAGGAGACCAACAAATCAGAACTGCCCTATCACTTCCTCACGGAACTGGTAAATCAGTTAAAGTTGCTGCTTTTGTGTCTGATGAAAAAATCAAAGAATGTAAAGACGCTGGTGCAGATTTCGTAGGAAATACTGACTTGATTGAAGAAATCAAAAAGACTGAAAAGACTGACTTCCAAGTAGCTGTAGCAGAACCTGCTATGATGCGTGAATTAGCTCAAATAGCTAAAATTCTTGGAACTCGTGGCCTAATGCCTAGCCCAAAGAACGAAACTGTGACTCCAAATCCAACTCAAGCAATCGCTGAGCTCAAAAAAGGTAAAATCAGCTTCAAAAACGATGATGGTGGAAACATTCATGTATCTGTTGGAAAAGTAAGTTTTGATGAAGCAAAACTAAAAGAAAATATTGATGCCATGATTGACTGTATCAAAAAAGCCAAACCAGCCAAATCAAAAGGAATATATATCAGAAACATCTCTCTAAGTACATCCATGGGGCCAGGTATTAAGGTAATGATTCCGAAATAATAGATAACAGAAAACAGACGACAGAGTATTATATACAAAAAGAGGCGAAAGCCTCTTTTTTCTGTTGTCTGTTTTCTGATACAATTTGCCCTATCCCCCACTATTTGCTAAAATAAAATAACCTAAATAAACACTAATATTATTAGAAAATATATGGCTGACCTCAAAAATCCCAAGAAAAAAAGACTCAACTGGGATGAAACTCTCATGAATTTAGCTATTTTGGTTAGCAAGAGAGCATCTTGTAAATTTCATGAAACAGGCGCTGTTTTTGTAGACAAAAACAAAAGAATTATCTCAATGGGCTACAATGGACCCACCGAAGGCGATGAACACTGCTTAGATATTGGTTGTGCCAAAGTT
Organism: Candidatus Parcubacteria bacterium; assembly: GCA_002869165.1. GTDB lineage: Bacteria > Patescibacteriota > Patescibacteriia > Patescibacteriales > UBA12075 > BM705. Next base: position 546,408 of record PKTK01000001.1, read on the forward strand.
GATGGCGACCCAAAAACAGGCAAACTTATGCGTTGTCGCGGTGCTCATGCTGAAGTTAATGGTATAATCAACTGCCAAGACACCAAGAGACTTAGAGGAGCTACAATCTATACTGTATTATTCCCTTGCTACGACTGCATGAAAGCACTAAACAACGTCGGTATTGCCGAACTAGTTTATCTAAAAGTATACAAAAGAATCCAAGACGGTGGAGCTGGTGAAGAATTAGAAATAGAATCAACTGAACTAGCCAAAAAAAGAAATATCATCATCCGCAAATACTCAGGACCAGTCTTCTGCGACTTCCCTGACGACTACTGTGTGAGCGAAGACAAAGGCAAGGACAATAGAAGCGAGTGGGGATTTTAATCACAAAACACATAACACATATCAAATATTTGAAAATATGGCTAATATACAAAAAATTGGTGTAAGCGCATTTATTTTAGTTGACGATAAACTTCTAATTGTAAAACGAGCAGCAAATGAATCTTTTCTGCCAAATTACTACGAAATGCCGGGAGGAAAAATCGAATATGGTGAAAAACCGGAGGATGCCTTAATAAGAGAAGTTAAAGAAGAAACAAGCCTAGATATTAAAGTTAATTCCCCTTACTCTACTTTCTCTTATGTAAATAATGTTAAAAATAAACATACCATTGATATACAATACATCTGTAAATCAGAATCCAATGTTAACGATGTAAAGCTTTCAGAAGAACAAGACAGCTTTGAATTAATTGAAGAAAAAGACATAGATAAATACAATATTAGTGATGAGATGAAAAATGCAATTAAAAAAGGCTTTGACTTTCTCAACAAAATCAAATAATTATTATTTCACGTCCTGCTTATCACTCTGATATGTGATATGTGATACGTGATACATGAAATATGATATTAGGCATAAAAGAACTACATAAATTAGTCAAAGAAAAAAACTTGGTAGAAAATCTATGCGCGAGAGAAAAAGAAAATCCAGAAGGAGCTGGCTTTGACTTACGTCTAGCAGAAGTTTATGAACTCGAGGGTTCTGGCTTTTTGGGTGTTGAAAATCGAGATACTCCAAAGTCTAGTCTTGTAGCCAAGGATGATCCAAGTAAATCAGAAGAAGAAAACAGTTTTATTTTTAAACCTGGTGAATATTACCTGGTAAAAACCATGGAGAAGGTAAATCTACCAACTACCTTATCAGGAATAATATTCCCTCGCACTACCCTGTTCCGCTCAGGCTTAGTTCTGGCTAATGGTATTGTACAACCAGGCTATTCTGGAGAGCTTACTTTTGGTATCTGTAATATGAGCAAATCCAATATCAAAGTATCGTTTGGTGCTCGTGTGGTTCACATCACTTTCCAAGAAGTACTCGGCGAAGGAAATCAATACCGTGGTCAATGGCAAGGCGGAAGGGTGAGTACTGAGGGAGAAGAAGTTCAAATATAATAAATCACATAACACTCAACACAAATCAAATCTTCTATGATATGTGCTGTGTGATAAAAATATGCATCCAGAACATCAATACCTAGACTTAGTCAAAGATATCAAGGAGAATGGGGCTAAAAAAGAAATTTTTTTTACACCTGAAGTTTTAGAAGAATACAAGAAAAAGGGGCAAGAACCTCCTTATCTTTTGTCTGTTTTTGGTCGCCAACATAGATGGAATATGAAAGACGGCTTTCCTCTTTTGACTACCAAAAAAACATTTTTTAAATCAATCCTGACTGAACTTATTTGGTTCCTCTCAGGCTCTACCAATATCAAATACCTTGTAGATCAGAAAAATCCTATCTGGGATGATTGGGCCTGGAAGCGCTACCACAAACATTGCCTAGAAAATGAGCCCGAAAAGGATATGAGTCAAAAAGATTTTATCGAAAAGATTCGTGAGTTACCAGCTACAGATCCTTGGGTGATTGAGTGGGCCGACCTCGTATATGCATATGGAAAAATGTGGCGACGCTGGCCTGCAAGTGATGGTCGAGAAATCGATCAACTTTGCTGGGTTATCCAAGGCCTCAAAGACAAGCCATACAGAAAGTCCTATGTAGTTTCTGGTTGGAACCCTGACTTTATATACGCCATGGCTTCAGAAAAAAACCGCAATGAAGTTCCACCTTTTTGTCACACTATGTTTCAATTTCAAGTGGTTGACGGTAAGTTAAACCTCGGTCTCTACCAAAGATCAGCTGATTTATTTCTTGGAGTGCCATTCAATATTGCCAGCTACTCCATGCTACTTCTCATGGTAGCTCAGGTAACTGGCCTTGAAGCTGGAGAATTTGTTCATACCTTCGGTGATGTACATATTTATTCTAATCACTTTGAACAACTTGATGAACAAATCAAACGTGAGCCCATGCCTTTTCCAGAACTTAAAATAAACCCTGACATAAAAGATATTGATGACTTTAAATTTGAAGACTTTGAATTAGTTAATTATGAACACCACCCACCACTTCGTGGTGAAGTAGCTAATGTGGGTGGCTTCTAAAATTTATGATTTCAATAATTGCCATAATTGGAAAAAATCGTGAACTTGGTTGTGAAAACAAGCTTCTTTGGAGCATCCCCGAAGACATGGATAGATTCAAAACACTAACTACTGGCCACCCTGTTATTATGGGCAGAAAAACTTTTGAGTCCATCGGACATGCTCTTCCTGGAAGAACAAATATTGTTATAACAAAACAAAATAATTATATTGCCAGTGGTTGCCAAGTAGTTGACTCTATGGATGAGGCTATCCGTGAAGCCAAAATTTCTGATGGTTCTGATGAAATATTTATTATTGGTGGTGCTCAAATATACGAAATTGGACTAGACTTTGCTAACAAACTATACTTAAGTATTGTTGACGATGCTCCAGTTGCTGATGTCTACTTCCCTGACTACTCAAGATATAATAAAATAATCAAAGAAGAAGGGATTGAAAACGATAAATACAAAATAAAGTTTTTAGAAATTACCAGGTAAATAACACCCCTCACCATAAATAGTCCCCTCACCTCTGTACATTATGATAGTATTGTCACCACAAATATACAATTTGTCATCCTGGGGCTTTCACTGAAGTATGTTTTTTACAAAGTAAAAAACTAAGAAAGATGAAAGAACCCGGGATCCATCAACGTTCTAGGTAAGTATAACGTTATCATCAATGAACACGTTCCTGGATCCCGGATCGCCTTCGGCGTACAGGATGACAAAAGCGGTAATAACATTTGACAAATACACACCTCAAAGGGGAATTAAATATATGAATAAAAAAATAATCGCCATAGTTGGAATGTGTGGTTCAGGCAAGTCAGTCGCCACCAACTATCTCATGAAAAAATTAAACGCCCCAAAAGTCTATCTAGGTGAAGCCACCTTTGATCGCATGAAAGAGGAAGGACTAGAATTAAACTATGATAACGAAAAAATCACTAGAGAAAAAATCAGAGCCGAACTAGGCATGGGAGCTTACGCAATTCTTGCTCAAGAAAAAATAGAAAATCTACTAAAAGAAAACAACACAGTCATAATCGAAAGCCTCTACTCCTGGGATGAATACAAAATATTCAAAGATAAATATGGAGACAATTTCAAGGTATTGGCAGTTTTTGCTGGACCTGACACAAGATTTGAACGTCTGAGTAGTCGAGAAAACGAAAGACCAATCAAAGACATTGAAACTTTCGAAAAAAGAGACTATACTGAAATTGAGAACATTGCCAAAGGTGGACCTATAGCTAGAGCAGACTATACCGTGATAAATGAAGGAAGCACAGAAGAATTATTTAAACAAATTGATAAATATATTAAATAGTTAGTTGTCATCCTGGGACTAAAGCGTTGTTGAAGAACTCGCGATCCAGAAAACGTTATAACACAATGGATCCCGGGTTCTCCTTCGCTCCGCTCCGGAGCCCCAGGATGACAAAAATAAAACAATGCAACAGAAAAAAATAATCGGAATAATCGGTGAACAGGCTAGTGGCAAAGGAGCTGCTGCCGATATCATCAGAAATAAATATGGTGGCTCCAGGCTCACCTATTCTAATATACTAAGACGTACTACAGATTCTCTTCACCTAGAAGCTAGTAGAGATAATCTCATCAATATGGCTCTAGTCTTGAAAAAGGGTTTTGGTGATGATGTTTTAAGCAAGGCAATGATAAAAGATGTGGAAGGAGAAGATACTGATTTGGTGATAGTTGATGGTTTCCGAATGCCTGGAGATCCTGAATCATTTCGAGAAGCATTTGGCAAAAACTTTACTTTCATCTACGTCACTGCTGATCAAAAATTGAGATACGAAAGAAGTGTAGGCAGAGGTGAAAAAGCTGGTGAATCAGAAGCAAGTTTTGAAGAATTCGCTTCCAAGGAATCTCTAAAAACTGAAAGTTCAGTATCCGAGGTGGCCAAATCAGCTGACTACAAGATCGAAAATAACGGTGGAATTGAAGAACTTGAAGAAAAAATCATCAAAATAATGAGTAAAATATAAACAAATAGGAGGTGTACATTGAAAAAGAAAAAACCTAAAGTAACAACCTTAATAAAAGATAAGGACTTAAAAACCACTGAACAAATCAACAAAGAAATTGATAAAATTCTCGGCACCAAAAAAAAGCCGCTAGATGATAAAACCAAAAATATCAAACGAACCTTAGTATTTCTAAAGATCATTTCGGTAATTTTTATCATCGGTGCCTCATTTTCAACCGTAAATTTGGCAATATTGTGTCATGCTAACATTTTCAGTCTAAGTCTCGATGAAATAGCAGCTTTAGGATTAGAATTCCAGAAAACTCTTTTTATCTGTTTTTTTTCTATATTTGGTTTAGCATTTTCAGCTTTTCAAATCGCTTATTATCAGTTCAGGATCATAAGCTCAACAAAAAACCAGAACGACTAATCTTAGTCGTTCTTTTTTTACAGCTTGCATTTTTATTATTTTTAGGCTATTATTAGTATATAAATGCACTAATATCTTGTGCGATTTTTTAGTTTTTTATCTAATATTAAACTAATAAATTCTTAAAAACTGTAAATTATTCTATTTCACTTTCTACTTTACAAACTTTATAAACTTTTAACTATATGGAATACGATGTAATTATCGGCTTGGAAATACATGCTGAACTCAAAACCAAATCAAAAATGTTTTGCGAATGTGATAACAATCCGGAGGGTAAAAAACCAAATGAAAATACCTGTCCAATTTGTCTTGGACATCCTGGTTGTTTGCCTATTCCAAACAAACAAGCAATAGAATGGACAGTTTTAACTGGTCTGGCACTACATTGTAAGGTTAATAAATTATCAAAATTTGATAGAAAAAATTACTTCTATCATGATCTACCAAAAGCATATCAGATTTCTCAGTATGACTTGCCTTTTGTGTATGATGGCTATATGCAGGTTGATGATACACGGGTTGCTATTACTCGGATTCACCTAGAAGAAGATACTGGCAAAAACACTCATCCAGCTGGCAAGAACTATTCATTGATTGATTTCAATAGATCATCAACTCCTCTCATGGAAATGGTAACTGAGCCAACTATAAAATCAGCAGAACAAGCTAAAAAATTCTGTCAACAATACCAACAAATCTTAAGATACTTGGATATCTCTAATGCTGATATGGAAAAAGGAGAAATGAGATGTGAGGCAAATATCTCAGTGCAAGAGAAAGGTAAATGGGAATACTTGGGAAATTGTGAAATCAAGCCAATCGGAGATTATAAACTAAGTCCAAAAGTTGAAGTCAAAAACATCAACTCTTTTAAAGCCGTGGAAAAGGCTATCAACTTCGAAATCAAAAGACAAATTGAAGCTCTAGAAGATGGTGAAAAGCTTGTACAGGAAACTCGTGGTTGGGACGAAAACAAAGCAGTAACAGTAAGCCAAAGAACCAAAGAAACTTCAGCTGACTATAGATACTTTCCTGAACCAGATATTCCTCCAATCAAATTTGAAGCTAGCGAAATTGAAGCTATCAAAGCCAAACTAACTGAAATGCCACCAGAGAAAAAAGTACGCTTCATAGAGCAATATGACTTTGACGCTGATACTGCTGAGATACTTGTAGCCGACAAGCAAATTGCTAACTTTGCCGAAAACACAATCTCTGAACTAAGAGCCTGGATTGATTCAAATGGTGATGACTGGGAAAGACAAAAGAAAAAACTTGCCAAAACAGCATCCAACTGGCTAACTTCTGAACTATTTAAATATATCAAAGCAGATGGTATGGAAGTAATCAAGAAAATCACGCCAGAAAATTTTGCTGAACTAATCACGCTAATATATCAAGGCAAGATTAACTCAAGCGCTGGCCAGACAGTACTTGAAAAAATGGCCACTGACGGAGGAGATCCTAGCAATATCGTAGAAGAACTCGGCCTTGAGCAAATCGATGACGAAGCTGAACTGGAAAAAACCATTCAAAATATTCTAGACCAAAACGCTTCTCAAGTCGAAGAATACAAAAGCGGAAAAGAAAACGTTATCCAATTCTTTGTTGGTCAAACCATGTCAGCCACGAAAGGAAAGGCTAACCCTAAAAAAGTAATAGAAATACTAAAAAAACTATTATCATAAATCTCTTCGATCGATCCTTTAGGGTTAGCCACAAAAGGAAAGGCTAATCCTAAAAAAGTGATAGAAATACTAAAAAAACAAATGTCGTAAATCTCTTCGATCGATCCTTTAGGGTCAGCCACAAAAGGAAAGGCTAATCCTAAAAAAGTGATAGAAATACTAAAAAAACTAATGTCTTAAATCTCAATAAATTTAAATAAAAAAAGAGACTAATAAGCCAGTCTCTTTTTTATATTTTAATTTATTTTGCAACTAGAAAAACAACTATTAGCGCTCCTATCCCAACAATAAGTAATACACTACTAATTATCGCTGACTTCTTTTTCAATTCAATCTCTTTTTCAGTAAGCGGTCTTATCTTGTCTTGATTTTTCTTTTCCATACCAGCACCAATTGCTACCCCTATAGCAATACCAATTGCAGGTCCCACTCCCATATTTCCAGTAGCCACACCCACAGCAACGCCAATTGGTAAACCAATAGCTATTCCCTGTCCCATAAAATGCCCTTTGGGATGTTTACCAGTTTTTTTAAACTCTTCTCTATGAAGTTTAAAAACTGACCTCATCACAATAAGTAAAATTATTGCGATAATAGCAAAGATAAACATCATGCTTAAATATTCTGTCGGCATATTTTTTCTTTAATTTTTAGTTTTATTATTATAACAATAAAAAAAGACATTGCCTAGACAATGTCTTTTAGCGACTTTTTTTAATCATCAAAAAAGTTAATTTCACCATAAGTCATTCCAGAAAGTTCTTCAAGGCGCTTTATTCTTCCCTCTTTACTACCTGGCTTGACTGTAATATTAACCACAGCTTTAGCTACTACCCAGTCGCAAATTTTGCAATATGCCTGAAACAAAGCTCTGGAATTATGATCATACCAGTCCTCTTGATTTGGGTTTTCCGGCAAAGCATCATGAATATCTTTGAGAACACTCAAGGCACCATCCCAATCCTCTTCTGACATAAACTTCTTGAATTCTTCCTTCAGATCTTTCAATTTCATTGTCTGTTTCTCCTAGTTTTTTACTAAAAATATAATATTTCTATTATTCAGCTGACTTTGAGTAAAATAAAAAAGATAAGCCTCTTTTAATTCCTTATTGGGTCTATGGTTTTCAATTAAAATCCAGTGTTTTATTCCTTCTGTGTATGATCTTGTTACCTTGGAGTACGTATCAGGCAAATAAACAATTACGTTTTGTTTATTGCTTAAAAAATCAATTTCCACCGGATAATGAGAGACTTCTTTAACAATACTCTCCTGCAAAGCATTCTCCTGAATTTCCTGCTTAGCAGGTTTTATTTTCATGCCTATTCCCACCCCAACTAAAAAAATAATCAAAATAATAAAAATTTCTACCAAGTCAAATCTACTAATCTTTTCACTGCAATTTTTCATACTGTTCCCCCTGTTCTTTTTTAGAAAAATACATCATCCCTCTGTTATTTATATCTTAGTTCAAATTAATTGATTCTTTTTTGTATGACTCCCATTCAACTTCCATCTTTTCAAGCTCAAGCAATTTATCACATTCTTCATCATGAAAATATCTTAAATTTTCACACATTCTTTTCTTTCCAAAAAGATCATCAAAATGTTTTCTGTTTTTTTTATATGTTTTTACGTCACCTACTGTTAATTTTTTGTTATTATAAATGGATTTTTCAGCAATGCTTACATTTTTATAATTATCTATGTACAATAAACCCTTAATTATTAAAAGCAATATTACAACAACAACTATTATTCCAAAAAAAATTTTAATATAATCCTTCAATTCTACCTCCTGCTATTTTATTGTTTTAAAGACCAAAATTTTATGCTAATATTTAAGCAAATTTTTTACTTTTTGTCAAGCCATATAGCAGGGGTATTAATACCAGTATCAATAGGGTATTAATAGGGTATTGATACCTGTTTTTTACATTCCCCTCCTGATATACATTATGAACAGCTTGTCATCTTTTTTATAAATATTTTTGTTAGAATATAACGTTGTTTTGTCATTTCGATCCGAAGGGAGAAATCCCTTATACTCAGATAATTATCAATGCTTTACTATTCCCACGTCTAAGGGATTTCTACCCCAGGGCACCTATCTTGCTTCGCAATTATCCTCGTCCCTTTGCTTCGCTGCACTCGAAATTACAAAAATAATTACAAAAAGTGACACCTCGTTCATTAAAAAAGTTTACTCTCCCTCAAGGTGAGAATTTTGTAAAAACAAAAAACTCCCCTATTCGAGGAGTTTTTTGAATATGTAAAACGGAATATAGACGGTTCCGTCGTGAGAGTCTTTAACGCTTTGACCACTGTGGAGCTCTTCTAGCTTTCTTTAGACCTGGTTTCTTTCTTTCTTTACGTCTAGCATCTCTGGTTACCCAGCCTTTAGCTCTTAGTGATGGTTTCAATGTTTCATCCATCTCAACTAAAGCTCTTGAAATACCGTGTCTAATGGCTGAGGCTTGTCCTAATTTTCCACCACCAGTTACCACAGCAGAAATTGTGAAATCTTTAAGGTTACCAGATAGTTTAAGTGGTTGCTTAACTATTTTCATGCCATATTCAGAAAAGTATTCAGTAGCATCCATACCATTAACGATAATAGCGCCATCACCTTTTTTATAAACTCTTACTCTAGCGATAGCTACTTTTCTTCGTCCAATAGTAGCGATGTATTTACCTTTTAGCTTTGGTAATTCTACAGTCTTTTTTGTTGTCTCTTTAGTATCTTTGGTCATATAATATTTATCTGATAATTAATCTTTTCAACATGTCTTTTCTGAATTTTACCGGAGGTAACATTTCTCTAACAGCTCTTTTAATAATATCAGCTGGATTAGCTTTATTTAAATCTGACATTTTCTTTTCTTTTAATCCTCCTGGATAACCTGAATAACTAAAATATTTCTTTTGATCTAGTTTTTTACCAGTAAAACTAAGCTTGTCAGCATTTACAACTTCTACAATATCACCACAATCTAAATGAGGTTCAAATTCTGGTTTATTTTTTCCACGCAAAAGTGTAGCGATCTCGGTTGCGATTCTACCTACGCTTTTTTCTTCAGCGTCAATTTTATGAATTGTTCTTGTTACTGTTTTTGCCATCTTTTTTTATTTAACTAATTCAATAACAGCCATAGCTGCGCCATCACGTGATCGTGGTGGAAGCTTAGTAATTCGTGTATAACCACCTTCTCTTTTCTTGTATCTACCACCTAGCACTTCCATAGCTTTTTTTACTGCCATTTTTTGTGGAAATAATTCAATCAACCTTCTTCTAGCTGTTAAATCTTCTTTTTTAGCTGTAGTAATTGCTTTTTCTACCAAAGATCTTACGGCTTTTGCCTTTGCTTCAGTTGTGCTTACTTTTTCGTAAATCAAAACACTTGCTGCTAAATTCCTTAGCATCATTTCTCTATGTGCTTTTTCTCTACCTAGGGTAGTTTTCTTTACTCTGTGTCTCATGGTTATCTAATTTAAAATTATTATTTTTCTTCCTCTTTAGCATCTTCTTCTTTCTTATCTTCTTTTTTCTCCTCTTTGGCTCCTCCCACCAAAGCTCCAAACTGTTCTACTAATATATCAACTGATTTATTAAATGCTTCTTCTGGACTAATAGTCCCATCAGTAATAATATCTAACACAACTTTATCCCAGTTGGTCATCTTACCTACACGAGCATTTTCAACAGTAATACCTACGTGTTTCACTGGTGAATAAACTGAATCCATTTCAATAAAATTTACAATCTTTTCTTTTTCTTCTCTATTTTCTACAGCTTCAAATCCCATGCCTTTTTTAGCAAAAATCTTTGCTTTCAAGCTACCTGCCATATCAGTTATGTGACCTAACACTAGATCTGGATTCATGATTTCAACCTGGGAATTCTTGGTAATATCGCCTGCAGTAATTTCCTTTTTTCCAGCTATGTCTAGCTCTAATTCAACCGGTTCGTCACCATGAATCTTCATGCGTAATTGCTTTAGATTCAAAACAAATTCCAAAACATCTTCTTTTAAGTGTGAAAGAGCCATAAATTCATGCTCAACGCCTTCAATGACAACACCAATTGGAGCAGCACCAGGCATACTTGAAAGAAGTACACGCCTAATAGAATTACCTAAGGTAACTCCAAAACCTGGAAAACAAGGACCAATTTCTACAATAGTGTTGTTTTCTTTTTTGGTTTTTTCAAATTTTACGTTTTTTGGTAATGCGATATTCCCCATATCATTTGTTTAGTTTATAAAAACTTATATGAAATATAATTTACTATCTTGAATAATACTCAACGATAACTTGAACGTTGAAGTTTGGATTGATATCCTTCATATCTGGTTGGTGCAATACTTTAGCTACGATCTTGTTCTTGTCTAGATTTAACCAACCTGGGACCTCTTTATTTTTCAATCTATCAGTCAATTCTTTGAATAATTTTAGATTCTTCTTATTAGCTTTGATGGTAATCTCGTCACCTTGTCTTACGATATAAGAAGGAATATCTACTCTTTGACCATTGATAGTCAAAAGTCCATGGCTAATAATTTGTCTAGCTTGTGGTCTTGATGTTGCAAAACCTAATCTATAAACAATATTATCAAACCTTGTTTCAAGTAATTTAAGAAAGTTTTCTCCTGTATTACCTGACTTCTTACCAGCCTTATCAAAAGTTAATCTGAATTGTTTTTCCATCAAATTGTATTGTCTCTTTGCTTTTTGCTTTTCTTGAAGCTGTGTTCCGTAGTCAGTAAGTCTAGCTCTTCTAGTTGAACCATGTACTCCTGGTGGGTAATTTCTCTTTACAATAGCACATTTCTGAGAATTACATCTCTCACCTTTAAGAAAAAGCTTTTCACCTGCTCTTCTGCATCTTTTACATTTTGGATTTAAGTCTTTAGCCATTTATTTAAACTTCTTATTTATTAAACTCTTCTAGGCTTGCGTTGTCTGCAACCATTGTGTGGTTTAGGGGTTACATCTTGAATAGAAGTAACTACAAGTCCGTTATTATTTAGTGATCTAATTGCTTATTCTCTGCCTGTTCCCACTCCTTTTACAAATACACTCACTTCAGACAAACCAAACTCTTCCCTTGCCTTGCCTACAGCAATTCTAGTGATAATCTGAGCAGCATATGGAGTAGCCTTTTTAGGTCCTTTAAACCCGGCTATACCAGCTGAAGCCCAAGAAATAACACTGCCATTTTGATCAGTAAGGGTTACTATAGTATTATTATAAGTTGATTTAATAAAAGCTTTTCCCGTTGGAACTTTTCTGGCTACTTTTTTCTTTTTCTTTCTTACTTTGCTTTTTTTATTCTTTTGCTCGTTTTCGGTCTTTTTCTTTTCTAATTTCTTGATGATTTCTTCTGGCAAAGTTTCAAGTCCTGAAGAGTCTTTTTCGGTTTTTAGACTAACCTCATCTTTTGAATCGCGTGCAAGCGATTCATCCGCCGCACCGGAGGTGCTTTGGGCGGATTCGTTTTCTTTAGTATCTACATCAACATTAGCAGTTTTATCTGCCTTTTTTTCTACTTTGTCACCACCTTCGGTCTCAGTAGTTTTTGCGTCTTTTGTTGTTTTTTCTTCACTCATAGATATGAATATCACTGAAAAATATTATTTAAAGATTTATTTTATGTCTTTTGAGATCCTGCTTTGCTCTTGCCTGACCCAACTGTAGCTCTCTTGCCACCTCTCACGGTTCTACTATTTGTTTTTGATCTTTGACCTCTTACAGGTAAGTTTCTTGTGTGTCTAAGACCTCTATATGAACCAATTTCCTTCAAACGTTTGATATTACTAGCAATTTCACGTCTCAAATCACCTTCAACTTTTTTCCCCTTTTCAATCAAAACTCTGAGTTTGTTGGCTTGGTCGTCTGTTAAATCCTTTACTCTAGTATTTGGATCAATTTTTGCTTGCTCCAAAATATTTTGAGAAGTTTTTAAACCAATACCATAAATATAAGTTAGAGAAATCTCTACTCTTTTTTCATTTGGAATTGTTACACCTGCGATTCTAACTGCCATAATATTTAAATATTTAATAAATTAACCTTGTCTTTGCTTGTGCTTAGGGTTTTTACATAACACAACAACCCGACCTTTTCTTCGGGTAGTTTTACAATCTTTACAAATTTTCTTGGCACTTGCTCTAACTTTCATGGTTTCAAAAATAAATTAAATAAGGAGATGTTTTCATCTCATAAATTAATGTAGTTTTTTTAAAGACTACTACAGTCTAAAGGTAATTCTGCCTTTAGTCAAATCATAAGGACTAATTTGAACTTTTACCTTGTCTCCAGGAAGTAGTCGAATGCGATTCATTCGCATTTTTCCTGAAAGGTGAGCCAGAATTTCATGATCGTTTTCAAGAAGCACCTTAAATGATGCCGCTGGCATCAGTTCTAGCACTTCTCCTTTTACTTCAATAAACTCTTTTGAGTCTATTTGTTTTTTTTCGTCTTTTTTACTCATTTATTAGTGTTATCTCTAAACACAAAAAATTTGGCAAAACAGAAAATTTTACCAATGTTTACGGTAATTAATGTTTACTTAGTAAATTTTAATTACTTAGTAAAATTATTATATATTTATTTTTTTCAAATGTCAAGAGATAAAACAATTATTAGTTAAAAATTAAGAATTAAGAATTAATTACTAATATTAGCTAATATATATTCTTTTAAACTCATTGCTGTTTAAAAATTGGAAATTGGAAATTGGAAATTTTTCCTTCTTTCAACATTTTTAAATAAAAAAACGTTGTTATTGTTTGTCTATAAGCTAACAATAACAACGTTAGATAAGTTTGTCTCATTTATAATCTCTTCTAATGGACTTATTAAAGTATATTGAGTCTATAAATGAATAAAAAAAACAAAAGCTCATAACTGCTATAATCACTGGAAATGATTCATTTTTTGGAAAATATTTTACAACAAAAGAAAAAGTTGTCAAATAAATTATTGTTAAAATTGCAAGCTTACAGACAATCTTTCCTAAAGGCGCTCTTAAGTAATTTTTGTATTGCCTAATGTTATACATTTTTCTCCTTTTTTAAATTATAACGTACAAGGGTTGTCCATAATATTTTTAACAAATCTCCCAAATCTAGTCAAATAAAAAAAGTGTCATTCTAAAGCGCCAGCGAAAAATATCGTTTTACAAATATTCACGGGATTTTTCACTTCGCTCAGAACGACACTTAAAGGAGAGTATTCTTAATTCTTAATTCTTAATTCTTAATTCTTAATTCTTAATTACAGACACCCCTCCCCCTTCGGGGACTCCCCTTTCTAGGGGAGAATTAGAAAAGTATTACTCAATGATTGCTTTCACTCTTCTAACTCCAGCAGATGAACTCTTTTCCTTGGCGATACGGAACTTGCCCCCAATTTCACCTGTATGAGTTACGTGAGGACCACCACAAATCTCTTTAGAAAAAATATCATCCCCCTCACCTACTTGATATACCTTTACCTTCTCACCATATTTTGATTCAAATACACCAGTTGCGCCTTGAGCTTTGGCCTCATCTACGCTCATTTCAGTAAATGTTACTGGCATGTCTTTTTCTATTACTTCATTTACTATTCTTTCAATTTCTGCTTTTTGTTCATCAGTTATTTTTTCACCATGTGAAAAATCAAAACGTAATCGCTCAGCTGTGATATTAGATCCCTTTTGCTGTACATGATCCCCCAGCACTCTCCTCATAGCTTCAAGCATCAAATGAGCGGTTGTGTGAAGCCTGGTTACTTCTTCACTAGAATCAGCCAAACCACCTTTAAACTTACCAGCTGAAGCTGTACGAGAAAGATCCTGATGTTTTTTCATTTCAATTTCAAAAGACTTCATATCAATCTCCATGTTTTTCTCTTGAGCCATTTCCTCTGTCATTTCTATTGGAAAACCATAGGTTGTAAATAATTTAAAAGCTACTTCACCTGGAATTATTTTATTGGCAGATATTTTGGACATTGTCCATTTATTAAATTCTTTTTCACCTTGCACTAATGTCTTACGAAATTTATCTTCCTCTTTATTCATTTCATCTATAATTCTTTCTTGATTATCAACTAGCTCTGAATAATTTTCTTTATAATCTTTAATAACAATCTTGGCTACTTCAGATGTAAAGTTGGACTCAACTCCCAAGACATATGCAAAACGAACAGCACGACGAATAAGTCGTCTAGTAAAATATCCTTGATCTTTGTTAGATGGATTAGCTCCGTCACAAATCAAAAATACTGAAGCCCGCAAATGATCCATAATAACTCGAAAAGCTCTAGTCTCATCATCTTTTTCACCATATTTTTTACCTGCTATTTCTTCTATTTTATTTTTTAGCTCAGTAAATACATCACACAAAAACACATCTGGATTATCAGCTACGGCTACAGCCAAACGCTCAAGCCCTCCACCAAAGTCAATATTTTTACCTTTAAGCTCTTCAAAGCCCTTAGCTGTTTTTTGGAATTGCATAAACACATTGTTCCCAATCTCCAAGAAACGTCCACAATCACATGCTGGATGACATGGTTCATCTTTCCAAGGAGAATTCTCATGAAGCTGTAAGTGTTCCCCAAAATCCCAAAACATCTCAGAATCAGGTCCACCTGGTTCACCTTCCGGCATATTCTCATGTACACCAACCCGACTCCACCAATTTTCTTTTTCGTTATAATAAAATATCCGACCACCCTGCATGCCCTTTTTTTCTGCCATATCAACAGCTTTAGCTTCTATTCCATCTTTCTTAAATTCTTCTTGCCACAATTTTACTGCCTCATCGTCTTTTGGGATACCATACTTTTCATTGCCTCGATAAACTGAAACATAAAGACGTTTAGGGTCTAATCCAAGCTCACTAGTTAAAAATTCATACATCCAAGGCACTTGCTCGGCCTTGAAATAATCCCCCAAAGACCAATTGCCAAGCATCTCAAAAAATGTAGTATGTCTATTGTCTCCAACATCATCTATATCCATAGCTCGAAAACATTTTTGTGAATCAGCAATTCTAACACCTTCTGGATGTTTCTCGCCCAAAAGATAATGCACCATAGGCTGCATACCATAACCTGTAAAAAGAGTTGATGGGTCATTTTCTGGAAGAAGCGAGGCGCTCGGCACAATAGCATGTCCTCTATCTTTAAAAAAATCTAAATATTTTTGTCTTAAAACGTTTGAATTCATATAATTATAATGCAAATCTACAAATATTATTATTCACATACGTGCTATAGACCTCCGAGGTCCCCGGGACCTCGGAGGTCCCAGTCACGAACATTGTTAATATTAATAGATTATATTTATCTTTAGTGTTAATAAACAAAAAAGGCTTCTAGCATTTAGCTAAAGCCCTACAAACAAATAAAATAAAGACTTTTCAAGCTAAATGCCAAAAGCCATTCCCGCGTTATGCTTTATTTTATTAAAACCGTTATATTTATTGTATTTCATAGAAATTAGTATATATTAAATCCCCTAAAAATGCAAATTAAAAAGACTGGTCAAAATCTCCAGTCTTTTATATTTCTTATAAATCGATTACAACGAATCTTTTATTCCCTCCACTGGCCACTCCAGCGCTCTTTGATGCATCATTGTTGATTGTCATTGCAAGTGCCCTGGAAGCAAATCCAGATATATCTTTGTTTGGGTCATAGCACTCATACCATACGCTTTTGAGCCCGTCTTCACTAAAAGTAAAGACAAGTTCCTCGCTTGCATACTGAAGCGTCATCTGCTCTCTGTTTGCCTGACACCCAGCAGGATCGGCAATACCCATTTTTTCACATACCTGTTCTGGTGTGTCACCGACAACAAGGTCAAAGACTTTGTCATAATCCAAAGCACCTCCAGCAAAAACTGGTACAGATAAACCAAAAACAAAAGCTACTACTAAAATCACTTTTTTCATCGCTCACCTCCTTTGCTTAAAATAACAATTTTATTGGAAAAATTCCAAAATACATCTAAAAATTATCATTTGAAGGCTTTTTTGTCAACAAAAAACTCAAGCGCTAATTACTTGAGTTTTAAAAAGAGGTCTTAGAATGGTAAAGTAATTTGGCCATTAACCATCATCAACATAGCTGTACAAAGTAAAGCAATCAAAGCAATGCCAAAATCCTTGCTCATTTTATAGACAGTTTTATTAAGTTTAATATTAGATAATATATTAATAATATATCAACATTATACCATAAATAAATATTTTTAACAAAAACCGTCAACTTTTATAGCGACGGTTTAAAAATTACTATATTTTAAAGACTTATATATTCCACCCAACTAAACTCAACTTTTAAAGTCTTTCAATTTCTTTTGTTTTAATTTTTGAGATTGTTTCTGAGACTAAGTAAGCTGCATGCAAGGCCGACATGGCTTTTTTTTGAAAATCCACGCCCTCTATGTAGCTACTAGGGCACGATTTTCGAAAAAGATTAAATCTTGCATAAAATCCTTCTTTTATTTGCTCCAACTCTTCTATACTTCCTGCACTAAACTCACAAATCTTTTTTCCGCCCTCTTCTATACAAACTTTGTATTCTGGCATGGATCTCTCCTTTTCACTTTTATAAAAGATCAATTTTCAAAAATTTTGCCAATATCACTTTTTTTAAATTTTTCTGCTCGAGCGAATCTATCAAAATAATATTCGGTTTTTAGCCTGGCTTTGTTATTCCCAATTGCTTCAAGTATACATTCGAGGCTTCTCTTCTTGAATCTGTCTCTATATTTCTTTTCTAAGTTCTCGCTTAAATCTCTTAGCTTCTTTGATCTTTGTTTTATCACTTTCACATCTACTTGTCCGGGCATTGAATAAGCTGGGGTTCTCTCATGAGCGGAAAATGAAAATACATGAATCTTGGAAAACTGCATTGCCTGACAAAATTCATAAGTCTCCAGAAGGTCACCGTCCTCTTCTCCAGGAAAACCAACAATCACATCAGTAGTAATAGCAATATCGGGAATCTTAGATCTTAGATCATAAACCTTATTTTTAAAATCTTCTAATCTATAAGGCCTGTTCATGAGTTTCAAAATCTTGTCACAACCAGACTGAAGTGGAATATGGAGATGATTGCAAATCTTTTTTTCTTTCTTGATCAACTCAATTAATTCATCACTAACTTCATTTATTTCAATTGAGCTTAACCTTATTCTACCTAAATCTTTTATTTCTAAAATGTCATTGATTAAATCAATTAACTTGTACTCACTATCATGCCCATAAAGCCCGAGGTGAATTCCTGACAATACTATCTCCCTATATCCTTCTTGAACTGCTTTTTTAATTTCTAACAAAACATCCTCTCTTTTTCGACTACTTAATCCGCCTCTTGTATATGGGATAATACAGTATGAACAAAACTGCTCGCAACCGTCTTGCACCTTGATAAAATATCTTGATCTAGTCTGCTGACTTAAGTCCGAATCATGAGAATAGCTATGTGAAGTGCCTAAAATAAATTCCTCTAAAGTACTATGGTCTTTGGTATCCAAGATAAAATCAACCCCCAATTTTTCACTATCAATTTCAGACACTCTTGGCCAACAACCAGCCAAAATTATCTTTGCCTTGGGATTTTCTTTCTTGGCTTTAGTGATCATGCGTCTATTTTTGGTTACTGCGCTATGAGTTACTGAGCAGGTGTAAACAATCGCATACTCAGCATTTTCTTTCGTTTCTTTTAAATTCCCCAGACTCAAAGCCGACCCTAGCTTCCCAGCGTCATACTGATTCACCTTGCATCCAAGTGAGTATAATTTGTAAGTATTTTTTTTCATAATAAACTATATTTACATACCCCATTTTTGTCATTTCGAACGCAAGTGAGACAAGGTGCCTGTGGTGAATCCCTTCGCAGTTTTAAGCCGTCACATCTAAGGGATCCCCGCCTGAATGTATTCATTTCGGGCAGGTCTCTAGTCGCTTCACTCTCTACGAGATGACAACTAAGATAAAGTATTCTTAATTCTTAATTCTTAATTCTTAAAACCCCTCCCCGCTTCGCGGGACTCCCCTTTAAAAAAGGGGAGAATTTTCTTAATTCTTCAATATTCATAAGCCAAACTCATCCATTCTGATTCCATATCAATGATAATTTGTTCAAGCTCTTTGAGTCTATTTTGTTTTTCCAGATCAATGCTAGTTGGATTTTCTAGAAAAAAACCTATGAGCTCATCTTTTTCTTTTTTTAAATCTTCTAGATTTTTTTCAATTCTTTGCATTTGTCTGGCATTTTTCTTGCTTTTTTCATATATTGCTTTGCGTTCTTCTTTTTTCTTGTTCTCTTCTTTTTTCTTCTCTTCTGTTTTCTTGATCTTCAATTCATCAAGCAGTCTTTCTAGATATTCAATATAATCTCCATACAATCTTTTAATACGCCCTTTCTTTACCTCCAAAACTCCCTCAGAAACAATACTGGTAAAAGTTCTATCATGACTAGTAAATATAACCGTAGCATTTGATTCAGCTAGTGCCAAAGCCAAGGACTCAGCAGTTTCAAAATCAAGATGGTTAGTTGGTTCATCAAGAAGCAATATATCATTCTCCTGTAAGAATATCCCGGCTAGACAAAGCCTAGCTTTTTCTCCTCCAGACAAAACTGAAATCGGCTTTTTCAAATCCTGCGAAGAAAAAAGAAAATCTCCAGCCATCTTCATCACCTGCTCAATACGAAATAAATTTCCAGCTTTGCGCTCCAAATATCTCTCCACAGTTTCTTGTCCGTTCAATTCTCGGCTAATATGTTGCGCGTAATAGGCAATACGTAAATTCTTGGACAATCTAATCTTACCAGCAATCGGATCTAATCTTACTGCTAGAGTTTTTAAATAGGTACTTTTTCCTTCTCCATTATCTCCAAGCAAAGCCAAGTGCTCACCTCTACTAATCTCCACTTCGATATCACTAGCTACTGATTTGTCTTTATAGCCAATCTCTAAACCAAGATTTCGATAAGCAAAGCCTTTTCGATTTGTTGCTTCTGGGATTTTTATATTGGCAATTTTCAAAGAATTCTCAATCGCAATCATCTCTATTCTTTTCATTTGCTTTTCTTTAGATTTGGCTTGCTTAGCTTTTGATGCTTTGGCGCCAAATCTATCGATGAATTTTTGTAATTTAGCTTTTTTCTTGCCTAGTTTTTTATTTATCTTCTGTACCTCTTCTAATTTTTCTCGTTTAAAAGCCAGATAAGCCTCAAGTCTACCTGGAAAATGATAAGCCTTGCCTCTCTCAATATCAACAACTTCTTTACAAACATTTTTGATAAAACGTCTATCGTGAGAAATTATCAAACATGCTCCCTTGTAACTAATCAAAAAATTCTCAAGCAGCAACATAGTGGAAAGATCTAAGTAATTGGTTGGCTCATCAAGGAGTAATAAATTTGGATCAGACAAAAGCATGGCTGTCAGTTTAACTCTCATCTGAAATCCTCCAGAAAGCTCCAATACCTTCATTTCTAATCTTTCATTTTTCAAATTAAAAATCGAAGCGGTTTTGGCACATTGCCAAGCTTCTTTGTCACTTTTACGTAAAAGATATTCAAGCACGGTTTCATCTTCCAAGAAATCATCTTCTTGTTCAATTATTCCCAATCTTGTTCCTTCGCTAATAATCACTTCACCTTCATCTGCTTTAGTTATCCTATTAATAATCAACATAAGAGTTGACTTCCCTGCACCGTTTCTACCAATCAAGGCAATCTTTTGTCTTTCTCCAATACAAAAACTAACCTCATCAAGCACAGCCTGACCGGCAAAAGATTTTTTTATATTTTGTACTTGTAATAAAACTGACATATTTTTCACGTATCATGAATCACAAATCACATAACACATAAAATGCTTTAAACTTTAACATTTAGTCTCTTTCTCTTGTTTTAAAAAGGAGAACAAGGGGGAGTAAAATAAATTTTTATTTACCAAAAACCAATCTCCTTTAATACTATAAAAACCAACCAAAAGGGTCAAGAAAAAAAGAGCTGGTCAAGCGCCAGCTCTTATAAAAAATTATTAAGTAAACACTTTTTCTTTTTTGTGCCCTTTTATAATCATGCAAAGATCGCCTTTTTTATCAACTAATAAAGTCATCCGAACAGGATAAAATCCTGTTTTATTTTCATTAGCCTCTTTTGTAACAAAAACTTTCTCAACGACCTCCGCTTCATTTTTCTTTAAGCCTGATATTTTTATAGCGACTTCTTTTTCTGTTTTTATTTCTTTCACAATCTTATCAAGCAACATCTTAACTTAGCTTTCGTTTTCTCTTAAATCATACCAACTCTTAAATGCTCCATTTAAAAAAATTTCATTCTGTAACTCCAATTGAATACTTGGATGACGGCTAAAGATTGATACTTGTGAATAATCACCCATATTCTTATAAAATACACTATAGTCGGTTCGTTTTAGATCAATAGACCCCAATGAAGCTTTAAAAAATCCTAATTCCTTATTTGGAACATTCAATATAATAGCTTCATTTTCCATTTTTCCCTCCTTTTATTAAGTTTAAAAGTAACATATTTATGCAATATATTTAATACATTTTTCTATTTTTGTCAAATCACCTAAACTTGCAAATAGCCTATTTTTTTGTTAAAATAGAAGTATAAATACCCAAAAAATTGGGTATGATTTTTTGATTATATAAATAAAATTCAAATACAAATATGGCTAAAAAAGAAGAAAAAAAAGTAATAAAGAAAAAATCAGACTACGGCGCTGAGGCGATTACAGTTTTGGAGGGACTGGATCCAGTAAGAAAAAGACCAGGTATGTACATTGGCTCAACAGCTAGCTCTGGACTACATCATTTAATCTGGGAAGTAGTAGATAACGGCTTTGATGAAGCTATGGCTGGACACGCTGATACTGTCACTATTAC
This sequence comes from Candidatus Parcubacteria bacterium, assembly GCA_002869165.1. Taxonomy (GTDB): domain Bacteria; phylum Patescibacteriota; class Patescibacteriia; order Patescibacteriales; family UBA12075; genus BM705. Next base: position 567,933 of record PKTK01000001.1, read on the forward strand.
CCTACAAGAGGATGGCATGGTTCGAGTAGAGGATAATGGGCGTGGTATCCCAGTTGACAAACACAAAGTAACTGGTGTATCTGCACTTGAAACAGTTTTAACCAAACTTCACGCTGGTGGTAAATTTGGTGGCGAAGGATCAGGCTACAAAGTATCTGGTGGTCTTCACGGTGTTGGTGTATCAGTAGTAAATGCTCTATCAAAACACTTAAAAGCCGAAGTACACCGAGATGGTAAAATCTGGACCCAGGAATACAAAATTGGCAAACCAAAAGGAAAAATCAAATCAGCTGGCACCACCAAAAAAACTGGAACTGTTATCACCTTTTTGCCAGATGACAGTATTTTTACTGAAACCGAATTCAAATGGGGCACCATTCTAGACCATCTAAGAAGACAAGCATATCTAACCAAGGGAGTAACTGTTAATATTCACGACCGCAGAAAAGAACATAGCCAAAAAGATTATTCATTTTATTTCGAAGGTGGTGTTCTTTCTTACATCAAAAATTTAAACTTAAATAAAACTGTAAAAAACCCAACTATTTTCTATGTTGAAAAAGAAATTGAGAACTCAAAGATTGAAATAGCACTCCAATACAACGATGAGTACAATGAAACTGTTCTACCTTTTGCCAATAATATCCCAAATCCAGAAGGTGGTACCCACCTAGTTGGCTTTAGAACTGCTCTAACAAGAACTCTCAATTCATATGCTAGAAATCAAAAGCTTCTCAAAGAAAAAGACGAAAACCTAGCCGGTGAAGATGTTCGAGAAGGCTTAACTGCAATTGTTTAAGTTAAGCTAACCGAACCACAATTTGAAGGGCAAACAAAAGGAAAACTGGGAAACGCTGAAGTAAAAACTCAAGTTGAACAAATATTCGGTGAATCTTTTGCAACGTTTTTAGAAGAACACCCCAAAGAAGCAGAAGCAATCATTGGTAAATGTATCGTAGCCTCTCAAGCTCGTATTGCTGCAAGAACTGCCAGAGCTTCTATTCTACGAAAAGGCGCTCTAGATGGTATTACTCTACCAGGTAAACTAGCTGACTGTTCTAGCCGAAAAGCCGAGGAGTCTGAAATATTTATCGTGGAGGGCGACTCCGCTGGAGGTTCTGCCAAACAAGGACGTGATAGAAAATTCCAGGCCATCCTACCCCTACGTGGTAAGATTCTAAACGTAGAAAGAGCTAGATTAGATAAAATGCTTGCCAATAACGAAATTAAAAATCTAGTAATTGCACTAGGTACAAACATCAATGATCAATTTGATATAGAAAAACTCAGATATCATAGAATCGTGATCATGACAGATGCTGATGTTGATGGTGCTCATATCAGAACCTTACTATTAACCCTTTTCTTTAGACACTTTAATGAATTAGTGGCTGCTGGACATCTTTACATCGCCCAACCACCACTATATCAAGTCAAAAAAGGTGCCAAAGTAGAATACGCTTATTCTGAAGCTGAAAAAGAAAAAATTATTAAATCATTGGGTGGGCACGTAGATGAAGAAGTAAAAGAACTTGAAGAAGGTGAGGAAGAAAACGAAGAAGAAACAAAAAAGAAAGCCAACGCCAGAATCTCTATTCAGCGATATAAGGGTCTTGGTGAAATGAACCCTGAACAATTATGGGAGACAACTATGGATCCTGAACAACGTGTTATGAGCCAAGTTACCATAGAAGATGCTGCTTATGCTGATAAAATATTTGATATGCTCATGGGTGGAGATGTTGCTCCAAGAAAACACTTCATTCAAACACATGCTAAGAAGGTTGAAAATCTTGATATATAAATAGCTATTAGCTTCTAGCTTTCAGCTTTTAGAATATAAAACAAAAAAAGGAATCCCATACAAAAGTAGCAATCCACAATTGCTACTTTTGTTTTATATAAAAAAGCGGCCTTTATAAGGTCGCTTTATATATTACATTTTTCATTCTTCCTGAATCTCCTTTTTTTCTGTCTGAACCGAAATAACAGCACAGGTCATAGCAATGCCCATAATAACACAAGTTGCAATCACTCCACTGTTAAAAACACCCGAGAAAAATATTACTGTAACTACATACTCCAATTTTCACCTTAAGCAAAATAATCCTCCTTTAGCCTTGTTTTTTGAATTGAACCTTGAAGATCGGTTCGTATTTATTTTCATATTGATCAGTAATCTCAATCATCTCGCCCTTCATTACTTTCGTCAAAGCAGCGTCAGATAAAAGCATCTGATCATTTTCAATATCAAGCTTCAAAGTATCTAAACGTTCAAGTTCTTTTTGAAAATCAAGTTTAATATTATCTTCAATCTCCTTTTTTTTCTGCCTAAGCTCTTTTAATGCTTCGACCACTTCTTGAAGTTGTTTTGAATTTGAAAGAGCATCTCTATACATTGACTTGAGCTCTTTTTGCTCTTTTTTTGTTTCCTGGATCCTGTCAAAGATCTGTTGAATGTTTGCCATAAAAAACAAAAAATATCCACCAAAAATCACGGGGATATTATTTTAAATAATTAAATATCAAGCTGCTTCCAATTCATCTATCACGACTACATTTTCATTTTCAAGTATTTCATACAAAAAAACATCTGTAATATCTCTTCGATAAATAAACTCATTCATATCCATCAAAGTATAGTTCACTTCCCTGCCTAATTCAAGTTCTAACTCTTTAATGATCTTAGTTAGTTTAGTTTTGTTCAAAGCCCCTACCAAAAGTAAATCTGATGGAGCATCGTCTACATTAGTGAAAAATCCTGTTAAAATCATTAATTTGGGTCTACCAGCTGCCAAAATTTTTTCGGAAAAATCTTTTTCATACAAAACTTGCGCCTTCATAAAGAGTGCTTTTATTTCTTCGTATAATATAAAAGTCTTTTCTATTTGATAATATTTCTTTTCTGTTTTACTTGGCTTCTTGGGTTTCTTTTCTTCATCGCTCTCTTCATCTTCTTCTGAACCCATAACACCATCGCTCTCCTGTGAAGTCTTGAGCAATCCAAAATCCTCCAAATTATCAAGTTCACGCCTGACAGAATTTAACTGTAAACCAGTATCTCGAGCAAGTTGTCTAATATAAAATCTCTCATTTGGATGTGCTAAAAAAAGCTTGAGTATTTTTACTCGAGCAGTTGAACCGAATAATTTATTTAATAAAAATTTTGGAGAATCTGCCATATTTATTTTTCTTATATCTATATTTTATAGCAATTTAATAATTTGTAAAGTATTAAAAGTCAATTTGAAATATATAGGCTATTTATAGTATAATAGTTATATAAAGAATAGTCAAAAACTTATTTGGCTGATTTTGTGTATATATAGGTATATCAAGCAAAAATGAACTATAAATTTGCCCAATTCATTCAAACTCCAGGAAAAAAGGCTAAATCTTTTTCCGATGTTTTTGTAGCTCAACCAGATTCTCACAAAGAAGAATTGGCTGGTAAGCTTTTTGTGGTTCTGGAGATAAACAGTAAAGATACCAAGGGTTTAAAGATTATTAATTTTTTACTTGATTCAATTGTTCAAAATTTTTACCAAAATGAAAAGCTGATTTTGCGAGAACGCTTATCTACTTTAAAAATTGAACATATTTTCGAAGCTAGTTTAGCTAAAACTAATAAACATTTTACAGACTTTCTAAAAAACGAAAGAATAAAGATCAATGCTAGCGATCTAAACATTACTACCGGAGTAGTTTTTGAAAATGAAATTCATATCGCCAATATCGGCACCAACAAAGCTCTATTAATTATCCCCAATACTAAACCAGAAGAGAATCAAGAAAGATTCAAATTAGTTGACATCTTCAAATCCTCAGGTCACGAAGAAGAAAAAATCGATAGAATATTTTCCAATGTCATAAGCGGTCATATTCCAGAGAAAGCTGCTTTGCTTATTTGCAACGAAACTCTACCAGAATATATTTCTAAGAATAAATTAAGTGAAATTATCTCTTCCTTGCCACCAATCGGTGCTACCGAACAAATAAAAAACATCACTAAAAACATAAATGCTTATGTTTCTTTTTTGGGCGTAATCATAAAAAGTACTGCCACTCCAAAAACTCAAGTTGAGGCACGAGAAAGGGTCAAAATAAATAGTAACGAATCTATCAACAAACTAAACACCACTGAAAGTGAGACCGAACAATTACTTACTCCATCAGGCATGATAAACTTCAAAAAATGGCTAGGTGTGCTTAGTTTACCCTTTTCCTCCTTTTCTAATAACAAAGCGAAAAAATCAGCTCTAGGATTAAAAGACAAAATATTAGTCAAAAGAATATCAACCAGTAAAAAAATATCAGGACTACTTTCGAATTTCTTTTCCAATTTATTTATTGCTTTTTCCAGAATTATTAGAAACATCAACCAAGCAAAAATATTTAAAACAATCTTTTCTCTTGCGGGACTTAAAATATTTTTTGGAAAAGTTCAAAACTTCTTTGCCAGGGGAAAATTAAATAAAAGAAAAATACTACTTGCTTTAAGTATAATTTTAATTGTTGTATTCATCTTTAATATAACTCGAACCAAAGAAAAAAATGAAAAAATCGTTGAAGAACAAAGCTATTCCGAATTAACTGAAATGATTGAAAAAAAACAAAACCAAGCTGAAGCTAGTTTATTATACTCAAATGACGAAGGAGCCAAAAAACTTTTTGATGAGATCAATTCTTTAATCGAAGAATTACCAACCGAAACCGAAGAACAACAAAGCCAATACAATGAATTTAAAGAAAAATTTAACGTTCAATTGGAAAAAATCAGACGGATCACTCGCCTAGATGATGCAACACTTATTGACAACCTTAACAATCTAAACTCCCGCGCCAATCCTCAAAACATAACCCTAATTGCCAGTAAAGGAAATCTATATATTTCTGATGCAACCAATAAGTCTTTTTACATTACTGACATCTTTGAAAAACAAAGTACAACTATAGCTGAACTTGATAAAGAGATTATTAGACTTGATTATCCTTTATTAATTCAAGAGGAAGAAAAAAATGAGATTATTTATTTTAATGCAGAAAACCTAATTTCATTAAGCGCTGAGGAAAAAACTACCGAAATATACTCAATCAATCTAGCCAGCTCCGATGTAGTTGATATGGATATATACAATTCTAACATATACCTCTTAAACCCTAGTGCTGGTCAAATATATAGACACCAAAGAACCGGCAATAACTTTGGCTCACCTACTCCGTGGATCAATGATGGCTCAAATATTGAAAACGCAATTAACCTTGCTATTGACGGAAATATCTATATACTCTTCAGTGATGCCAGTATTAAACGATATCTAAGAGGATCTGAGGTTGATTTTGACCTTGAGCTTTGCGATCCACCTCTTGAGTCCCCTACTAAAATAAAGCTATCTCAGGAAGAAGACTTTCTTTATATTCTAGAACCAAAAAATCGTCGTATGTTAGTTTATAGTAAAGACGGGCAATTTCAAATGCAATACATGAGCGAAACCTTTGATGATCTAAAAGATTTTGTTGTTAATGAAGAAAACAAAAAACTATATTTCCTAAACGGAACACTAGTCTATCAAACTGAAGCCAGTCATTTTTGATTCACAAAACATATAACACAAAACATATATCAAAAAAACCGCTAACAATTTAATGTTGCGGTTTTTATTTTTTTAAAAAAACAATATACTCCACCAGTCTACTTTTGAAGACTCAGGGTCTTGAGCTTCTTTTTCAAAGATCAACAATGAAGCAAGTATTCTATTGTTTGTTGCTGGAGAGATTATAGCTACACCCATTGGTGTTTCTCGCATCAACGTCCAACCTTCTTCAAATAAATCACCCGGGGATACTACTTCTTCTGTCGCTAAATCTATAAAAGACTTACTTGCACCATGATCAGAATACTGAACAATTTTTGCTTTTTCATTTTTATTTCTTTAGATTGTGGTGATTTTTGTTTGCCAGAAACCAATATAATTTTTACAGATTATTTTTCTATATTTAATCATTTTTGAGCTCAGCAATTTTTTCATTAATGCCGGCTTCATATCTATTTTCTTCAAACTGAAAAAGTGGAAATTCTCTTACCAAATTATCAGCAAACCTTTTTAACGCCTCCAATTCTTCCAAGTTATCTGAATCCGACAAGAACGAAACATTCTTTTCTTCAAAATAAGATCTCACCAAAACCATATCATGAGAAGTAGCTCTCATAGCCACATAAGTAAACTCTTCTAGATTGCTAGATAGCTGGAGGGACCTCTTGAAAACTATTTGCCAAGGAAAGATCCTACCGTCAACATCAAGACTTAAAAGAACAGAAAAAATATCATTATAATTGTCAATCTCGTACAATCTTTTTTCTGCCCAGGTAACAATACTTGATTCATCTGATTCTAAATTTGAACTTTTTAGATGGGCTATCCTGCCCACCTTAGCAATTTCTTTATTTGATATTAATCCTTCTAGATTTTTTTCAAGGCCTAGAACAAAATAACTTTTCACAGTTTCAAATAAACCTTTTTCCTGGACTGTCTTTTTAAACTCATCTCTGCTTATCATTTTTCTCTCCGATTAGTTTTATATTTAAAGGAACTTTTTTAATTATTATATTTTTATCATCTAGACTCCTAAAAGTCAAACAAAAAACTACTCGCAAAAAACGAGTAGTTTTTTTATCTAAGATTTTATAATCTTATTTCAAAGTTACCTTAGCACCTGCTTCTTCAAGTTGTTTTTTCATATCTTCAGCTTCTTCTTTCTTTACAGCTTCTTTGATTACCTTTGGAGCACCGTCTACAAGATCCTTAGCATCTTTTAGACCCATGTCAGTGATAGCTCTTACAGCTTTGATAACTGCGATCTTGTTACCACCTGCTTCAGTGATTTCAACATCAAATTCAGTTTTTTCTTCAACTGCTTCAGCTGCACCTGCTGCTGGACCTCCTGCCATCATCATTGCTGGAGCTGCTGCAGATACACCAAATTTATCTTCTAATATTTTTACTAATTCAGCTAAGTCGATTACTGACATTTGCTCAATTTGCTCAACTAGAGCCTTAAATTTTTCAGGAACTTCAACAGTCTTTTCTTCAGTTGTTTGTTCCTCAGTTGTTGTTTTTTCTTCACTCATATTTTTAAATTAAATTTTAGTTAATTCTTTTGTTCTTTGATTGCATTTAAAGCATAAACCAAAGATCTCATATTTCCAGCTAAAACGTTTACAAATCCTGATACTGGTGCGTTGATTGAGCCAACAATCTTGGCATACAGCTCTGGTTTTGAAGGCATCTTAGCTAGTGCTTCTACCTGGTCAGCTGAAATTACTGCGTTTTCAAGGACTCCACCAACAAATGTAATTTGATCAGGATTGTCTTTCTTGAATTCATCAACAATTTTAGCTGGAGCAACTTCATCTTGATAGCCAAATACCACTGATAGCTTCCCTGCAACGCTTTTTGGATCAAATCCTTCCAATTTGCCGTTCTTTAGAGCAATATCTAGTAAGGTTTTTTTAACTACTAGATATTCACTATCTTGTTCTTTTAGCTTATTACGAAGTTCCTCGTTTTGCTTTACTCCTAAAGCATTAAACTCGGTAAAAACAATTGATTTTGAATCTTTGATCTTGTGATCTAGATCGCGCAAAATCTCTTGTTTTTGTAACTTAGTTTTTGCCATAATATTATAAAATTAATTATGTAAATAATATTTTAAAAATAAAAAAACTGTGATAAAAACCACAGAAATTTGCTAAAATTCCTTATTTTATAGCCTAGGTAGGTCTTATTTTATGCCTACTTTCTGCGGTTATCTTTACTTATATTAACACAAATTAAATATTTGTCAAGCTAAAACTCATTGTAATTAAACATAGGTCCAACCGCTATTACCATATTATCTCCACTGCCAAAAACTGCTAACATCAACTTCATTCCATCTATACTTTCATTCATGGTTTTTTTGCCAACAGTAATATAAAAATACTTACTATTATCTGTTGTTATCGCTGTATTATTAACCATAGTTCTTAAATAAATACAGTCGCTATAATCTAATAATTTTCCACTTAAGATTTTCTGCTCAATCTTTTTAATCTGCTCAAAGCTTGTATTCACTTCTTTGATATCAAGAGCTGCCAAATTTGTATCACGACTCACATTTAATACATCCATCATCTCGAGAACCATATTATTTCGCGAGATCATCTCATTTAAAAGAGTGAGGTTCGGTTCAACAAAATTAGACAAATCACAAACTGGTCTTAAATATTCATCTTCACTAACCACATTTGTTTTTACCGTAAATTCGTCTTTATCTAAATGAATATTTGCCCACGCACCCAAAGATGTTACCAAAGCCTTGTTATTAAAATAATATCTATCCTTCATAAAAACAGGATACGAAACCATATCTTCAGTAAGAGACTTATTGAGAATATCTAAAGTAGACCAATAAAAATTAGTATTCCAAGTAAAAACATTAAAACCTGCAAAAATATTCTTCACTTCTTTCATGGCATACTCATAACCATTGTAATTTGTTTCAGGGTAATAGTCGTCATTATCACTTAGATTATTATGAATTGCAAAAATATCCATTGCTGTACCAATACATCGTCTACTTGAACACAAGGTACTCTGAGCTCTTTTTTCCTTGGAATTCGATGCTTTGGTTGTCATTTCTTCACCAGACAAATTTTCAAAAATATATTCATTCGGCCAGTACTCCTCTTGAAGCATTCTCATGCCAATTTTAGGATTCTCTCCTGCACTCCTTGTGTAAGAACCTTCAATCTCCGAGAATTTATTGCTAATAATTTCCTTTTGCAATTTATAAATCTCGATATCACCAAAATTTTCACGATTAAATATCGTCTCGATATCATACTCCTCACCATACAAGGCCTTCAAAGCTCTGTCGTACTCCAGATAAGTTAAGTCCTGTCTAAGACCAGTAAAAAATGAAATAAATTTGTAAATAATCGCCCATTTATTTTTATTCTTTTGTTGAGCGCTCAAATCTTGAGCTAAATAACTAGCAGCTGCTGTATTAACAAGCCAATCATTCTCATCAAGCAAACACTCTTCGCAATCACTTGATCTAAAATATAAAGGAAATACAGTATTTAACCATCTTCTAGCCAAATAAAAATTATAAAGTTTGGCATCGCTTCTCAAAATCTTAGGTACTTCAAAAGCTGTATAATCACGAGGGTATAAAAACAAAGGGGATCTGTCTATTCCAGCCCTAGCTCTTATAAATGCTAATTCTTTATTCACATCCTCTTCTAGGTAATCAGGTATTTCAAAATTAAAATATATGTCCTCAGTCATGGTGAAGTAATTGTCACCACCCAATGACTTCTTCTCACTAATCTGATTATCCTCCGCTGACAAAAGCTTGAGTATAACAGCCAAATAAGCAGTTTCCAGTCTCTGTGCCTCCAAAATAGGATCCTTAGACACTCCTACCTTTGACAATCTCTTCTCATATCTTTCACTGGCTACCAAATATAGGTCACTATAAATATCCCAAACATTTTTATAAAAAGTATTTCTTTCAATTTCGTCGTAAACATTTTTTAAATTATTCTGATAATAATAAAGAAGAAAATCACTGGTCAACATAACAGGAATTTCATCTGCAATCAAATTACTATAAACTGAATAAAAATCATCACTTGAATAACTATTTTTCATGACAGCAAAACCGTGTTCGTTTATCTCTTCAATATAATCATCAAGGTCTAACTTCCTTGATACTTCATAATAATTTTCTGCATCGGCTTTTACATCAATTGGCAGGTCATAGCTAAGCAAGCTCGGTCTATATGAGTCTTTGATTTCATTATAAAAATGACCAAACATGAGCTCCTCTGCTTTCAAGCCATTGAAATATTCATCATCATCCACTTTATCTACTCCGCTCAAATCTCCTGGTAGATAACTAATTTCATTACCGTTATCACCGTTGTCTCTTGGCAAGAAAAAATAAATTATTGCAAAAACAAACACCAACGATAAGATTGAAGCAACAAAAAAAATCAAAAAAGACTTAATTGCTTTCTTGTTTTTTAATAAATAAATCTCTACCTTATCCTTATTAGAATCAAGTCTAGGTTCTTCTTCTTGGTTTGTGTCAAAATTTGTATCAAATCCCATATAGCTATATTATACAATATTTTCAAGATAATGAAAAGAAAATTAAACAAGACAAAAATTGCTTAATACATATTACATAAAATAAAAGTGTCATTCTAAGTGGAATGACACTGAAGAAAAAAGCCTGTTTATTTAATTTATAATTTATCAAATTTTCACATCCTAACAAAAACTACTTCAAATATTTGTTCTTATTCCTAATGTGCTCATTATAATCCTGAGAAAAGATCGTCTCACCCGTATCTTGTCTGTTCAAATAAAATAAATATGGACTTTCTTCTGGATATACAGCTGCTTTAATAGCTCGAAAGCCTGGATTAGAGATTGGTCCGGGTGGTAAACCAAAATATTTATAAGTATTATAAGGGGAGTCTATTTGCAGATCCACATAACTTGCACTAGGATCGGACTTACCTGTAGCATAATTAACGCTTGAATCGACTTCTAATTTCATCCCAATCTCCATTCGCTTTTGTAATAATCCTGATACGATTGCCATGTCCTCTTCGCTCACAACCTCTTTTTCAATAATTGAAGCTAGAGTCAAAACCTCATGAATACTTCTTCCCTGCTTCTTGATTTCTACTCTTAACTCATCGTCCAGTTTTAATTCCATGTGTCCAAGCAACTTCTCAACAATATCTTCAGCTGTTGCTGAGCTAAAAATTCTATAAGTATCAGGAAATAAATAACCTTCAAGATCAACTCTACTTGGTGCATCATCCAATATATCAGGCTTTGCAAAAGACATAGACCAATCTCCAATATATACTTTAGCCAAACCGCTAAACTCCCCTGGTTTTGTGATCTCATTTTCCACTAGATAATTTTCTATATCATCAATTGTCCAACCTTCTAATATTTTAATGGTTTTTTCATCTCTAGCCACATCTCCACTAATTAGCTTGTCAACTATTTCTTTGATGGACATTTTTTTATCAAGAATATATTTTCCAGCCTGCAATTTTATTCCATTACCAGTTTCCCAAATATAAGTCTCAAAAAACAAAGTTGAATCAATTAAATCAGCCTTGAAAAGATTATCTGAAATTGTTTCTACGTTTTGTCCCTTCTCAATAACAAAATCGATCTCTTCCTCGTTTACACCATGCTTTTCAATGCTAAAATGATAGTATTGAAGCAAAGCCATATAGGCCAAAAAAATAAAAATTATAAAAAATAAAACTTTTTTCATATTATAAATATTGGTTTTTACTCTCCTCTCTTAATTTTTCGATTAGTTTAGTTATATTCACAACTTCTTCTCTGCTAGCTACAATCGTAGCGTCTTCAGTGGCAACCACCACCATTCCTTTTAAACCAACTGCTGTTAATAAATTATTTTCATTTAAATTATATACCAAAGAATCTTGACAATTCAAGGTAGTCACATTTCCCTGCTCTACCACTTCATCTGAATCATCAGCTAATGCCTCTTTTAAAGCATACAAAGTACCTGGGTCTGACCAGCCCATATCAGTTTTCAAAACCACCGCATTTGCTAAATCTACCTTTTCAATAATTGCTCTATCGAAATGCGTTGCCTCAGCTTCTTCATATTTTCCATTCTTAACAGCTTCATATATTCCTGTAGCTAAATTCTGGTATTGTTTTTCCAAAAATTCTACTGAAGTGATAAAGTAACCAGGATTCCAAAAATATTCTCCGCCATTAAACATTTGTTCACATTCATCCTGGCTTGGTTTGTATTTCCACCCTAGAAACGAAAAATAATCAAACTTTTTAACTTTGTCTATTTTTTCTCCCACATGAATCCAACCAAGATTGTTATTGGCAAAGCGTGGTTTTTCTGACAAAAAAACAAAACGTTCTCCATTCTCATTAATTAATTTTTCACTAGTTTCCAAAGCATCAGTGAACTCATTTGGCTTGTCCATTAAATGATCAGCCCATAGAATTGCCATCGGGCCTGTAACGCCTCTTTTCTTTAGTTCTAATACAGATAGACAAACAGCTGGTCCTAGATTCCGCCTAGCTGGTTCAATGATAATATTTTCTTCAGGTAAATCAGGGATCTGTTCTTTGATATTATCAACAAAATTTTCTAGAGTCTGGATATAAATATCATTTATTTCAAATTTTTTAATCAATCTAGCAATTGCTAATTGCAAAGTTGAATACCCGTTAAAAATTTTATCAAATTGTTTAGGTGAATTCTCGCGAGACAATGGCCACAACCGAGTCCCTATCCCTCCAGCAAAAATAATTAGTTTCATGAAGATTAAATTTTAATAATTAACACTCTTTAATTCTACCAAATAATTTTACTAATCACAACAGATTACAAAACTATTATACAAAAAAAGAATGTATCAAAGAACACACTCTTTTTTATTTTTATTTATTTTTTTTCAGTAAGGAATCCTTTGGTGTTGGTTAAAACTTCATTAATTTTTTCCATATCTACATCAACCCTCTTTCGTATTTCTTTTATAATCTTCTCTTTTTCTTCAATTTCAGCAACTACTTGTTCTTCGAGAATTTTTCTTTGAGTCACATCTTCTACAATGCACAAAAGTTTTTCTACTTCACCCCCCTCGCTTTTAATCGGGATGCCATAATAATCTCTATAACTTTCTCTTTTGCCAATATGAGATATATACTGGATACCCTTGAGTCTAAACGATTTTCCACCTAGACCTCTTTTGATAAAATCAAGTAACCCATATTTCTTGTACGATGGCACTTCAAAAACATTTTGACCTTCAATTTTTTTAGCATCTTCCACTCCGCTCATTTTAACCATGTTCTGATTAAAAAAAAGAATGATTCCATTTTTATCAATCACATAAGCTCCAAACGGCAGATTATCCAAAGCCTCCCTAGAAAGATTCATTAAAGCTTCTGTGTAGTTGTTTTCTGTCATAGTTTTAAGTTGTTAACAATTATGCAATAATTATAGCACATAATTAAAATATTTAAATTTTAATACCAAAACAAAATATTACGCTAAAATTAGATTATATTTTAAAACATTGCTTTATTTTAGTTTTCCACTTGTTTAAAAGTCTAAAAAATGCTATAATGTGGATATATAATACCGTCAAAATAGCGGGACAAACAAAAATAAAAATGCAAATAAAAACAAAGTCAGTCATGTTCAGGACAACTAAAAAAAGGCGAATTATTAAACGGATAAGTGCATCTACTATGCTTGTTATGCTTGTGGGTGTTTTTTTATTACCGGAAGTTGCTTATGGATCAGGTATAAATGATGAAAATATTATTAACTTAACCAACCAAACTAGAACTGAGCTTGGACTTGGGGCTTTGAATGCCAATCAATTACTTTCCAAAGCTGCCTATGACAAAGCAGATGCAATATTTTCAACCCAAGAATTTGGACACAATATTAATGGTGAAAAATTCTCAACTTGGGTTCATGATGCTGGTTATGATTATCAAAACGTTGGAGAAAATCTTGCAATTGACTTTGTTAGTTCAGAGGGAGTTATGAAAGCCTGGATGGATTCCCCTAGCCACAAAAAAAACATTCTAAATCCAAAATTTCAAGAAATTGGAGTGGCGGTAATGACTGATGAATTCAATGGCTCCAACTCAACCGTGATTGTACAGATTTTTGGCAGTCCAATGTCCACACAAGCAAACTTAAATACAAGTATTCCAAATATTAAAACTTCAAATCAAATAAATCTAAATACTGAAAATGAAGCTTTGCTTTCAAACTCTGCAAAAAATTCATATGTAATAGCAAGTACTGATTCAGCTAATGATCTCCAATATCTAATAAACAAAAATGGTCTACAAGAGAGTTTTGAGCAAGTAGAATATGCTGTTCTTCTTTTGGTTGACTATACCGCTGAACACATCACTGAATTTTATTGGACGCTTATCATGCTGCTTTCAATCACCTTTAGCTCTCTGATGATTTTCCAAAGAGACTCTTTAACTGAAAAACTATAAACTCCTATCAAATATTTTTTTAAAAACAGACTTCGGTCTGTTTTTTTGACTATAAAAATTTATTGTGCTAGCCTTAGTACGAATGAAGTTAAATCAAAAACTGGAGGGAAAAATGCACCTTAATAAAGCAATTTGGAAAGAAAAAATTTGGCTCATCCCAACACTACTTGTATTCACGGGAGTATGTGTCTATCTTTACTATGACGGGGTGTTTATTTGGCCAAAAAATATCGTGGCCATTGGGCTGTTCCTGGTGCTTCTGTTTTTTGCCAGCGCCCCAAAAATATCTGACAACATGAATAAATACTTCTGCACAGAATGCAGAAAATCTTACAGAGAGTATGAAATCAAATCTTTCAAGCAAAATTCTCATTTTTGCCCAATTTGCAATTTAGAAAATACAGATAAAGCTATCTAAATAAAAAAACCAGACTAAATAAATGTCTGGTTTTATATTGTTTAAATTATTTTTAAAAAACTAATAAATATATTATCAATACTGCGGCCAAAATAAATCGGTAATATGCAAAAGGAGCCAAGGTTTTTGACTGAGCAAATTTTAGAAAAAATCTAATAGCCAGCACACCAGAAACCAAGGCAGATACAGCTCCAAACATCATAACAGTCAATTCCTCTGTAGCAAATCCTGAACTAAATAAGCTTGGAATTTTAATAATATTAGCTCCAATTATAATAGGAATAGATAATAAAAAAGAAAATTTCAAAGCCTCTTGCCTCTTCATTCCTGTCTTAATACCTGCTATAATAGTAATACCTGATCTAGAAGTACCTGGAATTAGAGCCAAAGCTTGGGCAAACCCCACAAAAACAGCCTTTTTCCAGCCTAAATCAGTATATTTTAACTCACCTTTAGCTATTTTTTCAACTAAAATAAATAAAATACCTATTAAAATTAACATAGTTATCACTACTATTATGCCAACGCTAGCATTATTGTTAATCGAATTTTCAATAAAATCGTCAAACAAAAATCCTAAAATACCAGCTGGTATTGTAGCCAAAACAATCAACCAAGCTGTACGAGAATATTCATCATGCTTACCTATAAGACTAAAAATAAAAGAACGAGCCAATTTCACAATCTCGGACCAAAAACAAATCACTACCGAAGCAAGAGTAGCTAAATGAAGCATAACATCAAACGCCAATTGATCAGAGACTTCAAAATCAAGCACATTATGAAGTATTAGAAGGTGCCCGGAACTTGAAATAGGAAGAAATTCAGTAATCCCTTGAACTACTCCCAAAATAATTGTATATAAATAATCCATACTAAATCTGTCATTCCCGGCCAGAGCGAAGCGAAGGGGAAGGGAATCTCGTTAAAACTACTTAACACGAGATTCCCTTCCCTCACTTCGTTCGCCGGGAATGACAATCATATTTTTATGTATCAAATAATCATCCTGCCATTACTTGCCGGATTCTTGACCCAGTTTATAAAAATATTTATCAGGCAAAACAATCTTAAATTTAGTTTTAAAAACCTTTCTGCTTATTCAGGCATGCCGTCGGGTCATGCCGCAACTGTTTCTTCTCTAGCTACTATTGTTGGTTTGATAGAAGGTTGGCACTCACCGCTTTTTGCTATCTCATTTATAGTTGCCTTTTTGACTATTAGGGATGCGGTTGGTATCCGTATGTATCTAGGTGAACATGGCAAAACCCTTAACCGACTAGTGCAAGATCTGGATGAAGATAAAATGCTTGATCAAAAATACCCTCACTTGCTTGAAAGAATTGGTCATACACCCCTACAGGTTACTGTAGGCGCGATATTTGGTATCCTAATAAGCCTAGTCGGCTTTTATATCTGGTCCTAACATTATTAATAATATCACAATATTTCACTAAAAACCAGTTCTTTGACTGGTTTTTTTAGATAAAATAAAAGGGGTCTTTTTGGCCCCTTTTGGTGGTTTTTTTATTTATTCTTTTTTTGTTTTTTTGGATCATGAATCTTAAACAGCCCCAGGCAAAGCTCAAATACTTTTGACAAAGAATAAGCTTCGCCATTTCTTACTTCGGTAGCAAATGGTACCCCAAAATCATCTTTTTTGAGCGTAAGCATAACATCCCTCCTTTTTTTTCTTGAATTATAATTAACCACAAAAACTACTATACTCGTATTTATTAATTTTGGCAAGTGCATAAAAATATAGCTAATATTAAATAATTTATCAATTTTACTTTGACAAATATATATAAATATGCTATTATATAATGTTTATTGATCTTTAAATTATCGTAATTATACCCTTAAAATAAGGAGATAAAATGTTCAAACAAACCGCTCTGTCAATTGTATTGTTGTCTGTATACGTAACCGGGATCATCTGTGGGTGCGTTTATTTTGAGAATCACGCCATTGACTCAACTACGGTTTTGACATACAACAACAAAACCGTAACCACATACTACAGATATCTTTCTATGAAAAATGATGCTATTAAAATAGGGTACAGAAGTAAAAGATCTATAACGGTAACAAAAAACAAAAACGGTCTCGGATCAAAAGGCTGGGGAATCGGATTTCCCTATCTGTACATTGATCTCAGAAAATTGATCCGAGAATAAAAACAACCGCTTAGCGTATTTTTAAACGCTAAGCGGTCTTTTTTTGTCATTCCTGCGATGGCAGGAATCCAAATAAAATTTAAAGCTA
>PKTK01000014.1 GCA_002869165.1 Candidatus Parcubacteria bacterium
GGATTTTTTTGTGTTGATATCGTGCTTGAACTCGAGCATGATTATACGTAAAAAATAAGGATATTAAATTTAGCAAGAAAGACAACGAAGAAACCTAGCACTACTTAACATGAGGGGGTGCCCTTTTCAGGGCTTCAAGTCTAGGGTATCGGCTCAAAATATAATCCCCGGATGGGGATTTTTTTGTGTTGATATCGTGCTTGAACTCGAGCATGATTATACGTAAAAAATAAGGATATTAAATTTAGCAAGAAAGACAACGAAGAAACCTAGCGCTATTTAACATGAGGGGGTGCCCTTCTCAGGGCTTCAAGTCTAGGGTTTCGGCTTATAAAATAAAGGGAAACCTTATTTTTATTATTGGAGTAAAAATGTTATAATTAAAGAAATAATTATATTATTTACAAATAAATGAAAAAAATATATCTAATATTATTAATAATTTTTTTTATAATATCTTTTGAATATGCAAGGGCAGATTTTTATTTGGACACAAATATTATCAATCTTGAGGCATATCAGGGAGGAGGAGATTTAAAAATGGTCAAGTTTTCAAATCATAGTACAACAGGCGAAGAAAGGAAGTTGGTCGTTGCTAAGTACGATTTTGAGCATGACTACATAATGCCAAATTTAAAATATGAACAAAATATTTCAAA
Source organism: Candidatus Parcubacteria bacterium (assembly GCA_002869165.1). Taxonomy (GTDB): domain Bacteria; phylum Patescibacteriota; class Patescibacteriia; order Patescibacteriales; family UBA12075; genus BM705. The sequence continues at coordinate 660 of PKTK01000014.1, forward strand.
AGATTCAGATTTTTTTTATGTAGATATTTCATTAAATCTGCCTTCGGATGCTAGTCCAGGTTCATATACGGGTGATATATTATTTCAAGAAGTAAGTCTTGATGGTAAACAAGTATATGAGAACATAGAACTTTCAATTAACTATACTATAAATGAAAAACTTAAAAAATGTAGAGATAGTGATGGTGGTGACATGACAACTATAAAAGGTCAAGTTCTATTTGAGGGAAAGTATTATAAAGATGTTTGCACTAACTCAAAAGAACTTATTGAGTATTTTTGTGAAAACGATACACTAAAGCATGTTGGATATTTTTGTGATGATATTTGTGAAGATGGTGCTTGTGTGGTTAGAGCTTCGTCAGTAAATCGAAATGATATAAATAATACCAATCAGCAAAAAGCAAGCTTGGTCGGAGGAGTTGAAAAAAATAACAAAAAACCGATTGATAACAAATTTTTGATATTGGGTTTTATTTTTATCGTTATTGGTATATCTTCAATAAAGTCAGCGTTTAAAAATAATTTTGTTGATATTAGCTCATCAACTTATGAAAAAGTTATTGGTTTTATCGTGTTGTTACTTGGTCTTGGTGCAATCGTTTATGCTATAAACATAAGTTTAGAAAAATTTTTTGGTGCGATATTCCCATTTTTATTTTTTATTTTTTTTATGTTGATGTTTTCAACGAAAATAAATCAACTTTCAAAAACTTCCACTGGCTCAAAATCACGAGAGAATTTAATAAAATTGATAGAGAATAGCATTGAAAAAAAATAAAAAAAGACCCACATTTTTTGTGGATCTATGTTTGTTATTTTTTTAACATTACTTCGTCAGCATGATAGTGTTTTTTTAAGGTCGTTATTATATTTTCTTTGACTTCGTCTAGATTAAAAGCTTCACCGATTTGTATAAAGATTTGATATCTTTCACTTAAGGAAATTTTTACGATTCCTGGGACCGTAAAAATTTTTTTTACAAGTACAGGTGTGCTCTTTTCGTCTAAGCTGGAAATAGTGTAAGAATTTGTTGTATCATTTTTTCCAACTTCCTTATTTAAATTAAAGACCAAGGAACTTTTTTGATAAAGAGAGTTATCTATTATTTTAATAACCAGAATTTCTCCAGCGAATGAAATGGACGAAAAAATAATCAACAGACTAAAACACAATAAGTAAATTTTTTTCATAAGCTCCTCCTTTTTTGTTTGTTTTCTACATTTAATCAATTATTACAAATAAAGTCAATAATATCTCTTTTTAGGCTATTTAAGTATCAAATAAATAAGTATTTATTGTTATTGTGTTAATATTATGATATTATTTAAAAAAGGGTATTAATAGGGTATTAATACCCTATTAATACCCTTTAAAGTATGAAAAAATGTATAAATACACTAGAAAAGTAATAAAAAACAATCAAGGAACCTACTATCTTAGTCTTCCCAAGGAGATCGTTTCCTCTCTTAGAATCAAAGATGGGCAAAAATTAAATTTATTTCAAAAAGGAAAAAATATTATTATTGAAGATTGGAAATAATAATATGTTAAAAGCAGTTGTCTTTGATTTTGATGGCGTTATTCATGATACTTTTAGAATAACCTATAATATTGTAAAGAAAATATACCCTGATCTAAGCACCAAGGAGTATAAAGATTTTTTTAATGGTAATGTGAGAAAAAACAAAAAAGCTAACAAGTCTTTTTTGGAAAAATATTTTAAATGCCAAAACGAGGAGTTCAAGAATTTAGTAATGTGTAGGGAGACAAGAGAAATGCTCACGAGTTTAAGCAAGAAGTATTCTCTTTTTATAATAAGTTCAAACATGGAACTTGCTATGAATGATTATTTGAAAAACAATCATGCAAAAGGCCTGTTTACTAGAGTTTTGGGAGTAGAAACACATACCTTAAAAACAAAAAAATTTAAAATTTTAATGAAGGAGTACGGTTTAGAAAAAAATGAAATAATTTTTGTAACAGATACTTTGGGAGATATATTGGAAGCCAATGAAGTAGGCATACATAGTCTGGCAGTCGATTTTGGTTTTCATGATGTTTCTAGATTAAAAAAAGGCAAGCCTGTCAAAATTGTTTCAGATTATCAAGAGATGATCAAGGTTATAAACTCAATATAATATGAAAAAAGAAACTTATCTTTTGTCGTTTTTCATAGCTCTGGCTATTTTAATAGCTATGGTAAATATTTATTTTGCCCCAGATTTTCAAAAAAAAGAAACGGATGCAAGTGGTTTTGGCATTTCTCCTCCTTATGTGCAGTCAGAGTCATTGGTAGCTGGAGAGGGATTTTCACAGAGGATAAGAGTTCTAAGAGGTGATACTGGTAGAAAGCAAAAGGTAGTAGCGCGAGTTGATTCACAAGAACTTCTTGATTGGATAAGTTTTAAGCCAGAGGAATTATTTTTCGCCGAAGGAGAGAGAACTCTTTGGGTAACGGTAAATGTTAAGTCGCCAGTTAACGCACTAAACGGTGAACATCAAGGTTATGTTTATTTTGCTATTTTACCAGCTGAGGGTAATACTAGCGGAGTAGGAATAAATCTAGGAGCAAGAGCCGATATTGATATTAATATTATAGATGGTAGAGAAATTGGCGATGATACTATAACTGAAAAAGTCATTCAGCTAAATAATGATACTATGGTTGATAAATTAAGAGGAAGGTTCTTGATACGTCCATATTCAAAAGGGGAAATATATTATATTCACCCTAATTTAGATATAGCTTATTATTTGGTAGATGAAAATGATTTTAGACCATTGCTTGACGAAGTGGCCAGAGGTATTGATGATAATCTGTTAATGAAAATCCCGTTAGACGAAACACATTTTTTTGGCATTGATACAGATGAAGATGGTTTGCCTGATGACATTGAAATGTCTATTGGAACAGAAATTGAAAATCCAGACACAGATGGAGATGGCTTTGGTGACTATGAAGAAATAATGTCAGAATTCTCGCCATTTCAGGTGGATGAGGTTTTTGAAACAGACAAAATTTTGGCTGAAAATTTAGCTGGGGAGTTACTACTTCAAGTAGAAAACAAAGGACAACTTTGGTATATTGATCCAAGTTCTGCTAAGCGAATAATGATAAGTGATGTTAGTAATTTTATTGATATAGTAAAGACTTTTGCCTTGGGTATTTCAGAGGACAATTTTGGGAAAATTGTTAAATAGTATTATTTAATAATCACCCTAACTCCTGCCCTAGGGCACTTTCTCTCACTTTGTGATTCACCTTGTCCTTGAAAAGGAGGGGAAAAATAAAGAGAAAATAAAAGTATTGTCAAAATGTTATTCATGTGATATAGTATTTAAGTAAAAAATAAAAGCCCAAAGAGCTTTTTATTTTTTTAAACAATTAAAATAGGTTAATAATTTTTAATTGAATATAGGGTCGGTACTAAAGCGGTCAACTAGGGCAGACTGTAAATCTGCTGGCTCAGCCTTCGTAGGTTCGAATCCTACCCGGCCCACACTAGACAAAATATAGCATTCATGCTATATTTTTTTATTCAAGAAAATAAACTGATCTTTAAAATAATTAACTGAAGAGGTGATTCATGTCTGACTGGGTGGGAAAATGGAATTATAAGCCAAAATTTATTGGTGATTTTGATCAGGATACAATGGAAAGATTTAAAGTCGCACAAATGCAGGAACTATTTAATGTGAGAACAATACAAAGGACAGCTTTTCTCAATGACATTTTGGACAAGGTGATTTATTTTGCTAATGAGGTTTTGGATGATTTATTATTTCCTAGAATTGATATCTCAAAAGAACAATTTTGCCTACTTACCAAAAAGGAGTTTGATGAAAAGGTTGCCATGAGGGATAGTGACGCTGGCAAATGCCATACGGGATTTGTTTATGTTATGGTCAACAAAGATATTGTTAGGTTTATTCATGACTTGACTCATGAAATTTCTCATCTTGTCTCATTCTATTGTTTAATAATCAAAAAGCTGTCACCTTGCAAACAATCAGTTAGTAATCAACAAGGCTATACGATTAATTGTAGAAATGGAAGACATTATTTTGGTGGATTAGATGAGGCTACGACTGAGCTTTTTGCAAGGAGAATACGAAAAAAAATCGTTGATCAGACAGATTTATTGTCGTTTGAAGAGTGGAATAAATTGTGTAGTTTTTTCGTGTATATTAGAAATGTGTCATTGCTTATAACGCTACTGACTACTTATATTGAAAGTGACATATCGGATAAGTTGTTATTTAAATCATATATAGATGGTTCATCAGATTTTCTCAAAGCGGTTGAACGTGTATTGCCTGGGGCAAATAAACATTTAATGACACTTGAAGGCGATACTATGGATGTGGGGGTGATTGCTTATCGTATGGGTGGCAAAAGACTTGAGAGTGCGTTCAAAAAGGAACTTTCATATTTTTTCCCATAGCCATTATTTTTTTTATATCTCGTAACAAACTATTTGTTACGAGATTTTTTATTTTATTAAATTTGCTATTAGTAATGTATCACAAATGGGATGTAATTGTAGTATACCAAATAACAGATAAATTTATGAGCAAATCTGCTATGATCTGAGCCAGGATCGAAGAAAAATTAAAAGAGGTAATTAAAAAAGCTTTTCTTGAATTTTTACTAGCCTGATTGATAAAATATTTACGAAGATTAACTATCGAGTTGAGTGTTACTACAAGACGTATTCAAGCCAGTTTGAATGTCAGGTCGGTCCGTTTTGGAAAAAAGTCATAATTGGGATGAATATCCCTTTATGGCATTAAGGGTTTTTGAAAAAGACGGTATAACTTACTGCTGTGCTGAACCTGTGAATGTCGGGTGAAATAGTATTTTGTGTAAATTTAAGGGAATTGCGTTATTTACGTACTTCCCTTGTTTTTTTATAAAAAATCACTTTTTATAATTTTTATTGTTTGGATTATTTAATAAACTTGATTTTTTTGTGAAAATGTGATATAATTTTTTATTAAAAAAATATTATGATTATAAAAATTGGAAAAGGTAAAAAAATTGCTAATTTACGCAAAAAACTACTAAAAAGTGATTGTTTGAGCAAAGATCAAATGCAGATAGTTTTTAAAAATTCTCGAAAAAATAGGGGATTTTTAAGTGATTTGATTTTAAGTGAAGTTTCCATAGATAAAGAGGATAGAGCTTTGGAAATGCTTTCAGAATATCACGATTTACCTGTTATTTTACTTCGAAATAAAAAAATTCCCTTTCAAACTCTATCTACTATTCCCAAAGAAATAGCCAGCAATTTAAAAGTGGTAGTGTTTCAAAAAACTAAACATTCTCTGTATGTAGCTACCACTTGTCCAGAGAATAAGGCTATTTTTGATTTTTTTAGCAAAAGAACAGACCTGAGAATAAAATTATTCATTACTACCAATAAAGACATCGAAGAAGGAATTAAGAGATACGCGCTATATTCACGTATGAGTTTACCAGAATACGAAGAGGCGAATAGTGAAAAAACTCAAAATGAACTAAAAGATGTTATTCCTGTTAGAAAAAAGCTGAATGACATACTGGAAAAAAGTATTGCTGCTGAAGCTTCTGATATTCACATAGAACCAAATCATGACAAGATTACGGTACGTTTTAGAATTGACGGCATCTTGCAAAAAACACAAGAGTTACCTAAATCTCTTTTACCAGCCGTAGCTGCTAGAGTTAAGTTAATGGCCAATTTAAAAATTGATGAGCATATGGTGCCGCAAGATGGTCGTTTTCATTTTCAATATAATGACAGACAAGTTGCTTTTAGGGTCTCGATCATTCCAACTTTGAATGGTCCAAAGATCGCTATGCGTGTTCTTGAAATGAATAAGAAGAGTTTTAGTTTGCAAAAACTAGGGTTCAATAAAATTCATTTACAGACTGTAAAAGATAATTTAAACTTGGCAGATGGAATGATACTAGCTACTGGTCCGACTGGATCTGGTAAAACCACCTCTCTTTATACTTTACTTCAAATGATAAATAAGGACGGAATAAATATCTCAACCATTGAAGATCCAATTGAATACGGGATAGATAATGTAAACCAAATGCAAATCAGAGAAGATTTTGGTTTAAGTTTTGCTGAAGGCCTACGCTCGCTATTGAGACAAGATCCAGATGTGATCATGGTGGGGGAGATTAGAGATGATAAAACTGCCAAGATCGCTGCTGGTTCAGCCATGACAGGGCATTTGGTTCTCTCAACTCTTCATACCAATAATGCATTACTTGCTTCTCAGCGTCTTATTGAAATGGGACTTCAGCCTTACTTGGTTTCTTCAGTTTTGAGAATGGTTGTTGGTCAACGTTTGGTCAGAAAAGCCTGCCCTAAATGTAGTATCAAATCAAGAAGCAACGACAAAGTGTTAGAAAGTTTTGAGAATGATTTAAATATTAATAAAACCATCGAAAAGCTCTATAGACTTGGTTTGATCCAAAGTAAAGATATTGAAAGTTTTGATATCGTCAAAACCAAGGGTTGTAGACATTGTCACAAAAGTGGCTATCAAGGCAGGATGGGAATCTATGAAGTATTCGAACTTGATGATGAAGTTAGGCGATTGGTTGCTAAAGATGTAAATGAAAGTACCTTGAGAGAACACATGGAAGCTAAGAACTATGTAACAATGAGTGAAGATGGTATTTTAAAAGCGCTCACTGGACAAACAACATTTGAAGAAGTCCTTCGAGTAACTAAAGCCCACTAAATATGAATAATTATAGCTACAATGCGGTTACCATTGGTGATAACACTTTTATAAAAGGTGAGATCAGAAGCTGGTCACAAAAAAAAGCTGTTTCTTCTTTGGAGAAACAGGGTCTTATTGTTGTAAATATAAAAGCCAAATCGCAAGACGTCTGGTATAATCAAGCGATTGGTGGCAGAGTGTCAAGAGCTGATAAAATAGATTTTATTAGTCAGCTTCATGCATTCATGGATGCTGGAGTTTCAGTTGATAAAGCACTAGGTATTGCTGCTGAACAAACGCCTAACAAATTATTAAAAAAAATAATAATAGAATTAAACAAGGAAGTAAATAATGGTCAGAGCATAAGTACTGCTCTAGATAAACACAGAAGGTATTTCCCGAAATATTTTTCCAAGATGATAAAAGTGGGAGAGGAGAGTGGCACCTTGTCAGAAATACTGAAGAATATGTTGGTTCAACAGGAAAGAGAATATGAACTTATTAGTAATGCTAGAGGGGCTATGATATATCCAGCTATTTTGCTTTTGGCATCTTTGTCAATTGTTGTATTCATGCTTTCATTCGTTATCCCAACAATTGCTCAGGTTTTGGGAGACTACGGAGGAGAACTTCCTTGGACAACAAAACTCTTAATAGCCACGAGTTCATTTATAGTTAATCATAGCTTGTTTTTACTAGCAGGACTTTTTTCTTTTATTTTGGTTTTTATTGCTTTTGCAAAACAAAATTTTTGCAAATATTTTTTAGAAAGTATTTTTTTGAAAACCCCGATTCTTAAAAAAATAATTATTGAATATAATATTGCTAGAATTGTTAGAGCTATGGGAACTTCCATAAGAAGTGGTCTGTCTATTGATAGAGCATTGCGTTTGGCCGTAGATGTTACCAACAACATTCATTATCAAAAGTCTTTGGAAAAGAGTGTTGTATTGGTACGAAAGGGTGTTTCACTTTCAGAAGCATGGCGCGGGTATCCTTCGCTTTATCCGGCAAATGTTTATGGTATGATCGAAATTGGTGAGCAGACTGGAAAAACAGAAGATATGCTTGAAAGAATTGCTGGTTTTTTTGAAAGATCAGTTAATAATAAACTAAATAATATTGGAACAACTATCGAACCATTCCTGATTATATTTGTTGGACTACTAATTATGTTTATTGCAGTATCTATCTTAACACCACTTTGGAAATTCAGTGAAACTATTTAATATGAAAAGAGTTATTAAAAAAAATGGATTTACTTATGTGGAAATATTGCTTGCAGTTTCAATAATGGCTATACTTCTTAGCATATCAATACCTTCCTACAGTGCTATGCACAATCGCATTGCTGTTAAAAATGATGTCTATTTAATATCAAGTGCCTTGCGAAATGCTCAAAACGATTCACTAGTATCAAAATATGGTCTCAAGCATGGTTTATATTTTCATGCAGATTCATATTCAGTATTTTCTGGTGACTGGTCATCGCCGTATCAAAAAAAAGATTATCAATTATCAGGTGGAGCTTCGATTATTTCTGGTGCTGACTCAAGTATAGTTTTTGAAAGACTCACCGGAGAAGCAAATTCTCATTATATAATTATTTTATCAAACAATGGTGATCAATATAAAATTTCCGTTTCCAGTAAAGGACAAATAGAAACAGAAAAACTTTAGATAATTATCATGGCAGTTTTTAATAAAAAAAATCAAGCAGGATTTAACATCGCAGAAATATTGATAGTAATTGGGCTTACTGTTTTTTTGGTTACTATGGTAAGCAAGTCTTTTGTGGGTGTTAGGCGTATTCAAGAATATAGTAAAACTAAATTTGAAAATTCTCATTATGCGCAGGAAGGTATGGAGTTGATCAATGAAATGAAAAACTCACTTTTTGCTTGTAAGTGTTCTAGCGATACTTGTCTGGGGGACACCTGTACGAGAAGTGCAGATAGTCAATCATGTACCTTGCTTCCTGGTTATGATAGTTGTTGGACAAGGTACCCAGCTGGGCTTTCAGGATTAACAGATTTTAAATTGTACAATTCTGGTAACTGGACAATCGTTTCTTTGGGAGGATCTCCAGAAGAAATAACTAGTGACCAAACCTATTATCGCAAAGTAAAAATTGAAAGCGCTATGCGTAATTCTCTCGGTGATCTTGATCCAAGTGGCACAAATATAGACGACAATACCAAACTGATAAATGTTCAAGTCTACACTACTCAAAATGAACGAATTTATACTACAAGTTATGATACAGTATTAACAGCTTGGGAGAATTTATAATATGAAGATAGAAAATTTTAACAATAAAGGTTTTAGTCTAGTGGAGGTTTTGGTTTATACCGTAGTCCTTGTTTTTGTTATACAGGTTTTGTTTTCTTTGATCACAAATACCATGGGAGAGGCTCAGTACTACATCTTGAAAGAAAAAGTTAATCAAAACGCTAGACTGATAATCACTCGTATAAACCAAGAAATAAAAACATCTAAGTCAATTGATAGCTTAAGCTCTGACAAGTTGACTCTTACAAGATTTGATGGGTCGTCCATGGATATTTATTGGCTGAATAGTGACAAGATGGTGTATCTTGATACTGGTAGTGGTGGGGAATTGCTTAGCAGTGACGATGTTTTGGTGGATAGCTTTCAATTTGCAAGTAGTGGTGATGGAGTAGAATTTGAATTTGAAATAAGTGCTAGTGAGAAAAATTATTGGCTGGACCTTGATTATGAGTTTGCGACTGGTGCTTTTGTTGTACCAAGGACTGAATTTTATTAATAAATACTATGTTATTATCAAGAGCTATTAAAATTAATCAAAAAGGAGCAGTAGCTACTTTCACAGTTCTAGGGGTGTTTGTGGTGCTTTTGGCAATAACTGCAGTTGTGACTAGCTTGGCCATGGAAGAATTTGAGATGTCAAAAGATGGTGGTTCTATTGAGGAGACATTCTATGCAGCCGAGGCCGGCTTGAATGAGGCTCTCTATAGATTGATAAGTAATCCTAGTCCGGGAACTATTAATTTTGAACTAGATAATATTCAGATAAACACAACTGTATCAGTGGATCCTGGTAATCCTTTTGGAAGAATAGTGAGCTCGCAAGCTATCGATCAAATAAGCGGCAAGCAAAGAACAGTTCAGGTTAGTGTTGTAACAGATTCATACGCAGGTGGATTTGATTATGCTGTACAAGGCGGAAACGGAGGAATTTATCTTGATAATAATTCTATGATTATTGGAGACTTGTATTCGAATGGTTCAGTTTTACCAGCTTCGGGTGGTTCAACCGGAAATATCAATGGTAGTGTGTGGTCGGCTGGGTCTAATCTGGTTGACAAGGTAAATGTTACAGAAAATGTTTATGCTGAAAACATAAGTCGTTCGGATATTGATGGGGGAGCCTATTATACAAACATAGATTCAAGTACAGATGTTGGTGGAGCAAGTTGCCCAAATGCAAATTGTCATTCTGGAAATGCTGGTCCAGATTCCAAGCCTTTTCCTATTGATGATGGCATTATTACTATATGGAAAAATGACATAATTAATGCGGGAAATCCTGTGCTAGGTGAGACTCCTGCTGATTGTCCACCAAGTAGATCAAGTGGATATTACTGTGTAACTAACAACAAGACCCTGGGTTCAAGCAAGATTGAAGCTAATTTTTATATTGGAAATGGCGCTACGCTTGAGCTTGACGGAAATTTATGGATAAGTGGTGATATTATAATGGATAATAACGGAACTATAAGTATAGATTCAGACTTAGGTAAACAGAGTGTTGTAGTTATATCTGATGGGACAATTGAAGTAAATAATAATTATAGTATTTCAGGATCTGGAGAACCAGGTAGCTTTGTTTTGGTGGTTTCTATGAGTACAAATATAAATCCTTCTTCACCAGCCATTTATGCTTCTAATAATTCTAGTTCAGTGGTCTTTGCAGCGCTTCATGGCATGCTAAAAGTTAAAAATAACGGAGCCTTGAATACAGCTCTGGGAGAAAAACTTTATCTAGAGCCAAATTCAACCGTAACATATAATCCGATTTTTTCAGTTTTTTCAATCAGTCCTTCATCTGGAAATGAAGTTGACACAATAACTGATACTTGGACTGAACTTTAGTTTGAGGATTAAATTATTCCGTATGTTTAATATCACTTTATAATAAAAGTGGTTTTTTTATTTGGAATATAATTATGGTACTCAGCATAACTTTTCTTATTGAATTTATTAATTATATTTACTAAAGTCAGTAGAGATTTGCAGATAGAAAAGTTACTTAAAAAGCGATCTTTGCGCTATTGTAAATTGTTTACTATGTATTCTTTTGACATATTAAATATTTTTTGATAATATTTTAATATATCTTTAATTTATTATTAATGTTCAAATTGTAGAGTAAGTAGGTATTCTATCATTTGAACCACAAGAGGTATGAATTTAAGGAGGATACTTTTCTTGGCAGGCTTGGGCCTGTTTTTTTGTTGGAGTGTTCCAACTAAAGCAGCGGTTGTTGATCATTTGGTGATCAATGAACTCGCTACTGCTGGTGATTCAAGCTATGATGATTGGGTTGAGCTTTATAACCCAACTGGTTCGGAAATCGAACTTTTGGGTTGGAGTGTTCAGAAAGTGACCGCTGGTGGTGGTGTAACTAGAACCGATCTAAGTGGCACTATACCAGCATATGGTTATTTTTTGGTAGTAAGAAATGATGATAATACTATGCAAAGTTTAAAAGATGTAGCTGACCTAAAGGCTGAAAATTTTGCTCTAGCAGATGGCAATGCCTTGTATTTAGTTTACAGTAATTCTGATATTGATCCAGACATTCCGGGAGTGGAAGTAATAGATGCAGTTGGTTGGGGAGCTGTGATTTATGGGGAAGGCACAGCAATTACTTCAAATATCAGTGCTGGTAAAAGTTTGTCAAGAATTATTGATGGCGATGATACTGATGATAATTCAATTGATTTTACAATTTTAGATACGCCCACCATGCAGAACTCTGGACTTGATGATGGAATGGATGGAGATGTTAGTGGTGATGTATTGATAACAATATATCCTGATAATGAGCCTGTACAGAATATTACAGCTGATTCTGCTTCAATTGTCTTTCAGGTAAATACGGATGGTATAGCAAGCGTTGATTATGGCTTGAGTGATGTATATGGCAACAGCAGTCTTTCTCAGCCAGTTTTGGCCAATACGGACGTGACAGTGGTTTTGGAAAATCTGGAATGCAATACTACTTATCATTATATGATAAATGTTGAAGGTGATGCGGGTATAGATCCTGGCTTTAGCGATGATATTACTTTTACTACCTTGCCTTGTGGTGGTATTACAGTTGATAATATTGTCATGACTCAATCCAGTGCACGAGCTAATGATATTTTTGCAGATGGTTGGGAATGGCAATTTGATATTACAGTATGGAATCCACTAGAGACCGAGCTTAAAATGAAGTTTAATATCTGGAATGGATCAGACTCTATATCTTCCGGTGGAAATGTCCGATATAGTATCGACAATGGTTTGTCTTGGGTAGAAATTCTGTCTGATGATACTTATCCCGATGCTGGTGCTAACATAAGCTCACTTGACGAGAATGAAACATTAGCTGGACAACAGATATCTATTTTGGTGCAGATGAAAGTGCCGGTTGGCACTTTAGCAGGCGCTTATTCCACTTCTTACGGTATAGTTACAGAAGAGCCGGGATTGTAGGTTTTTGGGAATTTTGGAGTGTGTTTAATGAAAAAAGGCAATCTGATTGACGCACTGAATCAAATTTATCGATAAATTAGTGTTCAAATTGTCGATCAGATTGCTTCACTTCGTTCGCAATGACAGAAAATAATAAAAATAGACATTTTTTATTATTCTTGGGAGAAGCGAAGTAATCTGGTGATCGCCCTGAGTATTATTTATTATTGTTTACTCTTTGAAATAAAATTTAAAAGGAATAAAGTTTATGAAATATATATTATTAATAATCTGTCTGCTATTTCCGATGGCAAGTCAGGCTCGTTCAGAGATTATTGGTTATATTAGTACTGACCCTAATCAACCAGACAAAGAAGTCGTTCAGGATGAGGAGAATGTTCCCATTGATAATGAAAAAGTTGATGAAGGAGTTGTTGTGAGTGGGGGGTCTTCGGCTAGTGTCTATTCTGGAAATATATCTACTATCAAGCAGAAAGTAGAAATAGAACCAGAAGAAAGTGAACAACCAATCGTTCTTGGCTTTGATCGATTGCCTGAAAATACTTTGGTACGGGACGAAAGTAAGCGAATTTATATTATAAAAGGAGATATTAAAAAAGTTATTTGGGATCTAGAAGAATTACATTTATATTGTGATCAAGTGATTGTTGATTTATCTTACAGCGACCTTTCTGAATATCCAACTCGACGTTTTTATAATAATAAGCTAATCAGACAAATAGGAGACGAGAGAGTTTATTTAGTTGAAGAAGGATTAAAAAAACACATTAAAACACTTGAAGAACTTAAAAATAATCACCCAGGAAAGAAAATTTATAATATTCCAGCCAATGAGATGAGTTATTACTAAGACACTATTTTTTAAAACAAAAAAGTAGACATAAAATGTCTACTTTTTATTTGGCTAATTTAGAAACTTCCTTCAGGGTCATCTATTCTGGGATCTTCTTCCATCAGATCGCCGTCCTCATCCTCTAGGGTGCCGCCAGTTTGACTAGCATCGTCTAGATCTTGGTAATTAATTTCAATCTCCGTTCCTGTTTTTAGAGTTATTGTTAGAACATTGCCAATTTCATTTATATCTAGTCTGACATCGAAATTAGTGTCATCTTCAACGTCTCCGATATAGAAGTTGGCAATATCGGTAATAGTTAAATATCCGTCATCATCAATTTCAACTCCACCAGTATCATCGCTGTCAACGCCAGTTACATAATCATCTAATTCTAAGTCGTTATTAATTGAATCAGGGTCAATTGCTTCAGAAAAGGTGATTGTTATTTCATCTTCAATGTCTATCATATCAGCTTCGTTTCCATTTGCTACTTCTATGCTAATAATGTAAGGAGAACTGTCTGCGCTTGCTCCGCCAAATGTCCCACTTTGGTCATCAATGTCATATTGAGTTTCCATGGTTATTTCTTGGTCTTCGTCTAGGATGTAGCCTCCGTATTGAACCGTGTTACTAAAATTTTCACTGATTATCTTTACAGGCTCATCGGCTAATAAAGAGATAGTCAGAATTTTATTATCAGAACTTAGCTCAAGAAAGGTTTCAAATTCGTAGGCGTTTTTGATTTCACCAATATCAAAAGCTAAGATATCAGAAACAAGTAAAACCCCATCCTCATCAATGGATACGCCACCAAGCTCATCCCATTCTGCATAAACGTTGTTTAGGTAATTATCATAGATTGGTTGACTGAAAGTAATTACAATTTGATCACCTTCATCAATATAGCCACTGTAGCCGTTGTCATAAGCTTTGATGTATGAAATGTAGAGTTCGCTGCCAGCGCTTTCATCACCAAAAGATCCTAGCGGGTCATCAATATTTGGGTCATCATCCATTTCATTACCGTCTTTATCTTCTATGACGTCACCAATTTGACTAGCATCGTCAAGGTCCTCATTTTCGATACCTATCTGATCTCCATCGACTAGTGTGATAGTTAGTACTTTTCCGCTTGAATCAAGTGCTAAATCAACATCAAAACTTCCACTATCGTCTACATCACCTACATAAAAGCTAGCAATATCTATGATCGTCAACAACCCGTTTGTTGATATAGTAACACCACCAGTATCACTAGCATCCACATTGCTAACACTTGCATCTTCATCAAGGTCATCATTAACTGACTCAGGATCAATGGCTTCCGAAAAAGTGATTTTAATCTGGTCATCAATATCTATATAATCATCGTTGCCGTTATTGTAAACTTTGATAGAGCTGATGTATGGCTCAACACCGTCATTTACATTGACTCCACCGAAAGTTCCATCAGCATCATCAATATTGCTATCGTTTTCCATTAAGTCACCAGACAGATCTTTGATAGTTCCACCTATTTGATCGATTTCTTCGAAATCTTCATCAAGGATTTGTACGCTATTTCCTGAGATAATAGTAATATTAAGCACTTTTGAGCTGGAATCTAAGGCAAGTTTAACAGCAAAAGTACCGCCTTCATCTACTTTACCAATATCAAAAGAAGCAATGTTGTTTATAACTACAAGTCCATCGCTGTAAACCTGAATAGCCCCGGTACTGTTATAATTTAAGCTATTGATAAAGTTTCCGGTTTCAAGATTTTCATTGATAGATTCAGGGTCGATCGCTTCACTAAAAACAACCTGAATTTTGTCATTGGTATCAATATAACCACTTTGTCCTTGATTGCTTACTGTTATGTTATTTATATATTGAGCTATTCCATCATCATCTACTGTGGTTTCTTCTTCCTCTTCGGAGTTGCTAGTCGAAACATAGCTAGAGCAGTCGCGAGCGTTATTTATGATTTGGCATTTTCTGGTTCTAGCTCTTAGGGCATTGGCATTTGCTCGACCTCTATTAGCATCAATGTTGTCAGTGTTTTCTAGCTCTCCATTAATATCATAATCTGATATGTAATCAATGTCATCTCCGATGGTATAGTTGGTAAAAAAAGCATCAGCCACATCATTGACCAGCTGATTACAATTTTCCCCATAAAGAGCCACGGCAGCAGTTTGATTCTTTACCCAATGTAGAATACCATTTTGGGAAACTGCATAAACTTTTGGATTTGTGGTGATTTTAATTAAAATTACACCCGGTCTATAACGAACATTAACGCCTAGCATCATGCTTTCGAGATCTTCTTTGGGGATTGTGTTTACATCATCAAAATCAGGAAACCAAGAGTAATAAGTTTTGGAATCTGGGAAAACATAGCGTTTTCCGTCAGCTCCAACATAATAAACAGAGGAGAGCCCCTCCATTTTTACAAGTTGACCGCTGTAATCAACGCTGGCTTTTACCTGTTCATTAAAGTTGGGTAGAACAAAAGCAAACGCTATCATTAGCGATATAAATGATAGTTTTTTTCGCATAGAGATATGATTATTTTTAATTTTTTTCTACTATTATTATAGCATATTTATAATGTTTTTGTAGAATTTTAAATTATTTCTAATATTTATTACGGATCTAGAGTGTATAATATTCACTTTGGATATAAAAAAATAACATTGTGTGTTTATTACTTTATAGAGCTGAATTATAGATTAAAAAAGCTTTTAATTTTCTCAATTGTCCCGGTTTTTTTTATTGGGCTAGAGCGAATTGTTTTATCTTCTTCTTCGTTTTTAATCAGTTCTGTGACTTTATTCCTTAATTCTAAATTTCTGGTTATATTATTTAGAGGGAGCTGTTTGTGTCTGATCTTTTCAATAATCGTGATCAGACGGTCACTACTAAAAGCTTCTTTAGAACCTTCGATGCTTTTAATATGCTCTAGTGTTTTATAAAGATCTTCAAAATTTTTTGAGTTGGCAATAAGTTCCTTTTTTTTATTCATTTCCTCCTGGACATCTAAACCAAGTTCATTTTTTAATTTTTTTATTTCTGCTTCTTTTTCTTTGATTATTTTGGCATCATTCGAGTGTCTAGCGTCTAGACTGGAATTGCGAAATTTAAGAAATTTTTCCAGTTCTTCTTCTTTGGAATTTAATTCCTCTTGTGGGTTTTGTTCAATTTTAATTTTTTCCATATTTTTTCTTTATAAACTAATAATATCATGTTTTTTGAGTTATTTGAAATGTTTTTTGCCGTAGCAGTATTTATAAAATATGGAGTAATTTAAATATTTTTGATATTATTAAAATAATTAATTATTAAATGAAAAATATGAATAAAATAAAAGTTGTTAATATTAAATGTGGCGGGTGCGCTGGTAAAATAGAGAATGAAATGAAAAAGGCAGGTTTAAGCAATATCAGGGTCAATATTAATGAGCAGACAGTTGAATTTGAGGGTGAGGAGAATTTAGGAAAAAAATTGTTAAGTACTTTAGGTTATCCACCAGTCGATAGTCCAGAGGCAAAAAGTTTGTTGAAAAAAGGGAAATCCTTTGTATCCTGCATGATTGGGAGAGTTAATAAAAATTAAGAAATTATTTTATGGAGAATTTAAAAAAAGAAAAAATATATGCGGTAGTTGGGGCGTCTAATAATCCGGAAAAATATGGTTATAAGGTCATGAAGTATTTGCTTAACAAGGGGCAAGAGGTGATCCCCGTTAACCCTAAGGAAAAAGAGATTTTGGGGCAAAAAGTATATGCTAAAATTTCTGAAATTAGTAAAAGTGTTGATATGGTAATTTTTGTTGTTCCGCCACTTGTTACGGAAAAAGTTTTAACAGAAGTTGCCAGTCTAGGAATAAAGAGAGTTTGGATGCAACCAGGTAGCGAAAGTGAGAAAGCCATAAATTTTTGTCAGGAAAATGGGCTTGAATGTACGCACCATGCTTGTATAATGATGAAGAAATAGTTGTTTTTTAATATTTTTAAAAGTGTTATAATATATTTATAATAATAATAAAAAAAATATTAAAAAAATGTATAAGTTTTCAGGTTTATTTGCTTTGCTTTTAGTGTTTATTTTAAGTGGAACAGTACTAGCATCAGGCAAGAAACCAAGCGAAGAACGTCTATATGTTTATAGTGATTCTTCAGTTTATAAAACAATGCTTGGAGTTAAGCATGAATTTAAAGGAGCTTTTTCTACCAAAGGAGTAGCTAGAGCTAAGGCTTTGGAGAAATTAGGTTTAATTAAAACTGAAAAAGTTGAAGAGTTCAATATTTCCGCACCGCCATCAAGTAAATGTGGTGATGGTTATTGCCAGGGTTTTGAAAGTATATTGAGCTGTCCATCTGATTGTGGTGGAGATGAAGAAGATCCAGTGCTTACCAGGGAATATTATCCAAGCGATCAATACCCCTGGGGAATTGAAATGGTGAATGGTGGATCAGGTGGAGACAATGTTGTAGTGGCTATACTTGATACAGGAATCGATAAGAGCCATCTTGATCTAAAATATATAGACTGTTTTGAGACTCTTGACAACAGTGTAGGAATGGTTTGTGATGATGGCAATGGACATGGAACTCATGTAGCTGGTACGGTTTTGGCCATGGGAGGTGATGATGGTCTAGGGATCTATGGCGTAGCTCCACAAGCTGATTTGATGGTAGGAAAAGTATTGTATGATGATGGCACAGGCTGGGGTGATGATTTGGTGGTAGCGATCTATGAAGCAGTTGATAGGGGAGCTAATATTATTTCTATGAGCTTAGGATCAGTTGTTTCTACTCAAGCAACACAAGACGCTGTTAGATATGCAAACGATAATGATGTTTTAGTGATAGCCGCTTCAGGAAATTATGGAGATAATATAGAAACCATAAATTACCCTGCAGCTTACAAAGAAGTGGTAGCAGTGGGAGCAATAGATGCAAACAAAAATGTAACAAGTTTTTCCATTCCTGGTTCAATAGATGATCAGAACGATGAAATTATTTCTGATGGTGAGATCGAATTTGCAGCTCCAGGTTATAATGTTTATTCAACATTTTTGGGTGGTAGATATGCCTATGGCTCAGGTACATCAATGGCTACTCCTCATATATCAGGTTTAGCCGCTAAATTGTGGCAGGGAAATGGGTCTTTTACTAGGAGTTACCTAAGAGATTTGGCAGTAGACATAAGCGATACTGGCTATGATATATATACTGGTTATGGTATGCCAGTTGCTCCTGTATTTACATGCGCAGATAATGAAATAAACTGTGGTGGTGTTTGTAAAGTGCCAGCTTGTTAAAGTGATCTTACTTGTGATGACGGAGACAGCGCTACAATAGATACTTGTGTGAATCCTGGTACTTGTGAGGCAAGTTGTCAAAATAGTACTCAGGTTGCAGTTTGCGGAAACAGAACATGTGATCCAGGAGAGACATGGTCAACTTGTCCTCGTGATTGCAAAAAATAAATTATTTCTGTCAGATATTAACAAAAAACCGCGTTCATCGCGGTTTTTTTGTTTTTTTAATAACGTTTTGCTTTTTTAAGGAATATATGATAATATTTTTTATATTTTCTAAAAAAAGGAGGGGAAAATGCGTTCATTAAACATTGGTTTTGATTTTGATGGTGTAATAACTAATCCTGTTAAGGTAAAAACAAAATGGGCCAGAGAAAAATTTGGTATTAGTTTGCGACCGGAGCAGACTGACAAACAAAGCATGATTCATCTTTTTGGCGAAAAGAATTATAACGAGTTTAAGAGTTTGTATTATTCTGGTAGTTTAGCACTGGAAGTTGATATAAGACCCAAGGCAATTAAAGCAATATCATTATTTAACAGTTTTGGTCACAATGTTTTTATTGTTACTTCTAGGCTGGATGATGAATACGAAAAAGCAAAGGAACTGTTAAATTTTCATCAAATTAAACATAAACAAGCAGTAAATACTAGCGGTGAGTCAAAAGAAAAATATTGCCAAGACCTTGAACTTGATTTTTTGTTAGATTATACTTTGGAAAAACTGGAAAAAATATCCAAGGAAGTAAAAACAGAAAAAATTTGGTTTAATCCATATTTTAAAAAAAATCCCAGCAAAATAAAAGACGTAAAATCTTGGTCTGAATTTGGAGAAATAATAGCTAGGAAAGAAGAAATGATGATTTGCAATTTTTTGAATAATAAAAAAATGTAAAATCACAGAGGAGTTATGAAAATAACTCCTTTTTTTAGTTGATATTGACAAAATTTGTTATTATGTAGTTAAATATAGATAAATAAAGCATAAAATATGAATACATTATTTTTAATAATAATCGCAACCGTAGTATTAACTCTAGTATCATTGACTGGAGCTTTTTTGCTTGTTTTGAGAGAGGATATTCTTAGAAAAATTACAGTACCTTTAGTGGCTTTATCAGCGGGGTCTCTCTTTGGTGGAGCAATGCTTCATTTGATACCAGAATCTATTGAAGAAATTGGAAATGTTCGAGCGGTTATGATAGCAGTAATACTCGGGTTTATTTTGTTTTTGGTTTTTGAGCAATTTATTCATTGGCACCATTGTCATCGTATGCCTAGTGAACATGTTCAACCAGTAACTTATATGATTCTTTTTTCTGATGGATTACACAATCTAATGGATGGGTTGGCTATCGGGGCGGCATTTTTGGTTAACCCTGGTCTTGGTCTGGCAACTACCTTGGCGGTGGCTGCCCACGAAATTCCTCAAGAACTTGGATATTTTGGTGTGCTGATTCATGGTGGATGGAATAAACTTAAGGCTCTTTATTTTAATTTTTTATCAGGTATTCCAACTATTTTGGGTGGAGTTATTGTGTGGATTATCGGTGATGGAGTAGAGGTCAAGTTTTTACTTCCTTTTGCAGCTGGTAATTTTATTTATATTGCTGCCGCTGATTTAATACCAGAATTTAAAGCTTGCGAACATGCTAGAAAAAATTTATATCACTTTATAATATTTTTAATCGGTCTTTTGATAATGTATATATTGTTGTTTCTTGGAGAATAACTTTATTTTTTTAAGGGAGGGAATTGATGATTGAATATAGTTATGAGGAGTTGAGAGATTTGTATTTAAGAGATCCAGAAGAATTTGAGCAATATACAACCTCATTAATTGACGAAGTAATAAACAGTAGCGGTTGTTACGCTTTGATCCTTAATGAATCACAAGAAAGATTTGAAGAAAACAAAAAGAAAATTAACAACAAAGAGTGGCAGGAATTTTTGCAGTATTATCGGCTCTTACCGGTTGAAACAGACTCAAAAAGGATTTGTGCTTATATTGATAGTTTGGATAAAGAGTATCAAACCAAATTTTATCGTATAATGCGAACACATTTTTTTAAGGCAAATAATTTTTCTTATGACTATTGGAGAAAGATAATAGAAGAACAACCCGAGGAATTTGAGTATTTACGAAAAAGAATGATTTGTGAATTTATTGCTTACTGTGCTTCCAACAAAAAATTGGCCAAGCAATTACAGTGGCAAATAGATTCAATCCGACTTAGAGCCAAAAATTCTCTTAGTGCACTTATTGAGATCATGAGCCTTTTATACGACACAGTATATGGCGAAAACGGCTTAGTGGAGAAATGCCAGTCACTACCTATTAATGTTCGTGATGTTTGGGAAAAAAATTGCCTAGTAAACAAAAAATCAAAAATTAAACGTATAAAATAAAGAGCTTGGATTTTAAGCTCTTTTTATGTTATTATGTTATAATGAAATACCTAAAATTTTTTTCCATTTATGCTATAATGTAAATATGAAATATTTAAAATTATTTTCTATATCAATTATAATAATATTTCCTTTGTTGCTTGAAGCAGGTCCTGAGTTAGCAGGGAGGATATTGTTGCAAGTTGAGAATAATGGCGAGGCCTGGTATGTTTATCCAAAGGATTTTCGGCGCTATTATTTGGGTAGACCTGAAGATGCTTTTGAAGCTATGCGAGACTTGGGTCTTGGGATAAGTAATGAAAATATCGAGAAGATTCCGGTGGCTACTGCACATCTTAGCGGGGATGACAGTGATCAGGATGGTTTGCCAGATGCTTTTGAACATGCCATTGGCACTGATAGTAATAAGCAAGATACTGATGATGATGGGTACAGTGATAAGCAGGAGATTGAAAATGGTTATCAGCCAAATGGAAAAAATAAGCTTATTCATGACGATAGTCTTTCTAGCAAGCAGTCAGGAAGTATCTTGTTGCAGGTTGAGCAAAATGGTGAATCTTGGTATGTAAATCCAAATGATAATTTGCGTTATTACCTGGGAAGACCAGAGGATGCTTTTGAGATAATGAAGACACTTGGTTTGGGGGTAAAAAATGATGACTTACAAGAAATAGGTGAAGGGGATATTTCTAATATCAAGATTATTGAGTCAGTTGATCATGACGTACCGTTTGTCACTCAAGCGCCTTTTGGTGATTGGAGTGACCAGCGTCAACAAGACGGTTGCGAGGAAGTTTCTGTTTTAATGAGCGTGTATTGGGCCAGGGATATGGAATTAAGTAAAGAAAAAGCTCTGGAAGAAATAATTGCTATTTCTGATTTTGAATTAGAAAAATACGGTGAATATCGTGATATTTCCATGACAGATGTGGTTGATTGGATATTTGATGATTATTTTGATTTTCAAAATGTAGAATTCAAAAAAAATGTTAGTGCGGATGATATGATATTTGAACTTATTGAAGGTCATGTTTTGGTGGTGGCAGTTGATGGCCAGATACTTGAGAACCCTTATTTTACTCCACCAGGTCCACCCAGACACATGCTAGTCGTCAAAGGATACGATGCTAATACGGATGAGTTTATAACCAATGATCCTGGCACCAGACATGGAGCAAATTATAGATATAAAAAAGATATTTTGTACAGCGCTTTGATGGATTATCCAACTGGATATCATGAAGAGATAAAAGAAATTAAAAAAGACATTATAGTGGTGAAAAAATAAAAATATATATTCGAATATATATTTTTATTTTTTTAAAACGATTTATAATGTAATAATAGTAAGTTGGAGTCTAAGGGTTTAATATTGACTGAAAGTAAAAAGTGATTTAATATTAGTAATATCTACCAAGTAATATTAAAAAAATGAAAAAAATTGCAATTATTCTGCTTTTTGCATCAATGTTGTTTGTCGGAGGGGCAAATTACGCAAAAGCAGGGCTTGATAACTTTGGTCAATATATTAGTGGTATCGATAATATAAGCGACAGACAAGACGCAGCCAAAACTCATGGTAAAATTAGACCAGATTCTTATTGATTTTTATTTTAAAAAAAGACTGTTTTTATTAAGACGGTCTTTTTTTTGTTGAAAGTGAAGAAAAAATAATTTAAAGTGTAGTAATTGGTAATAAGGTATATTGGTATAGAAATGATGAACGAAGGGTATGTTAATATAGGTTGTGTTATGGGTTAAGATTTGGTTTGCGATATAGGGATGCAATAAAAGTTGATTTGGATATTGAAATATTATAAAATATAAATGTATTTAAAAAAAGAAGCGGGAGACGATTTTTAGAATCGTTCTCCCGCTTTTTTAGGCAGTGTTCAGTATTTGGCCGAAATGACCGCAGTGTTCACACAGTAATCCCTGGTTGTTTTTACTGGCGATTCGGATTTCTTTTTTCTTTCTTTGCAGGGGCTGTCCGCAGTTGCCACACTTGATCTTTTTGTTGAGACGATCAAAGAGAAAATCACAAGTGTTTTCTTCTCGACTTAACCATTCATAGATGCACCGGAAAAACTTCTTGGCATCGGGGCCGGCCTCTGTTTCGCTGAGGCAATCATTTTTTTGAATGATGTATATGTCCTCATAGCGTTGTTTTGTGATGGTGATATCCTCTGGCCAGCATTTGAGGTCGCGAAGTTTTTCGTGGTAAGCACCTAGACCGTTGTTCATGCCGGCAACGATAGCTGGCAGTACTTTGTTTTTGGAAACTGCCTGGCAAGCAAGATAGATGCTGATGAAAGTGCGAAGGGTTATACCCGGGAAATGTTTATTGATAACTTCATGTCCCGGGTAGCTTAGCTTTTCTTTATCTTGCCGGTCCACTTCCTTTTGGAGCAGTCTTTTTTGGTGTTCTTGTCTTTCTCTTTCCTTTTTTCTTTCTTCCTCCTCTTCTTTTTGTCTTTCTTTTTCTTTTTTTTCCTCAAGGGTTTCCAGGTAGACGGCGGTTTCTTTTTTTGATTTCGGAACGACAATCAAGGCGCCGAAGTTTCTTACTAGCGGGTTTGTATCTCGTACCACAGTACAAAGACGTTGCTCGAAATGATTAGGCATATCTCCGTCGTATACATTGGGATGATTATTGATAAATACAATCTTTGTTCGGTTGTGTTCATCTTCGATTATTTGCCCTGTGATACCTCTGGGTGTGTTTAGAAAAAGCACGAGAATTTCGCCTTTTTTTTCACGACATACAAAACCATCGTTTAAGAGGTTGACGTACAGGGTGCCACTGAACCAATTATTGGGTTCAGTATCCTTGACAATTTCACATTTCCAAACATCGCCGTCATTCGGAAGTAAACCATTGAAGGCGTCATGTCTTTCTTTTTTGTAACCGTTGATACGAACTTTTTTATTTTCGTATTTATTATCAAGCGATTTCATGAAAATTTTATGTTTTTCGTTAATTCTACACAATACTCTAAAGGTGTTTTCCATTTTTTGATCCTCCAGGTTGGTTTTATCTTTTATCTTTTTATTTTTTTGTATATGTTCGATTTTTAATTATAGCATATTTTATATAAAATGTCAACATATTTTTGTTTTTGTTTTCTATAATTAGCTATTTTTAGCTAAAACTTGACTTTCGTATTTTGTTCGTATAATATAAAAGATAACAGAGCATAGATTATTTTTTCCATCCTAACATACTCTTTGCTACCCTAACATTTCCTTTGTCATTCCTGCGAAGGCAGGAATCCAGAAAAAAAATAAAACTAAAAATTATTATCAAAAATATAAATTATAGATATAACAATAATTTTTATTCAAAACCCAAAAAAGAATATAAATTTTATGTCTATATTTTGGCTAGCCAGAAGAACGGAACATTATATGTTGGTGTATCAAAAAGTTTGTTTTCAAGAACTTTCCAACATAAGTTAGGCGAAAAGAAGAAAAGCTTTAGTTTTCGATATGGAGTTGATAAATTGGTTTATTATGAAGAACATCAATATATAAATAATGCTATTCAAAGGGAAAAACGATTAAAAAAATAGAAAAGGGAGTGGAAACTTCGCTTAATAGAAGAAATGAATCCTAGTTGGGAGGATTATTTTGAGCAAATGCTTTAGTATTTTTATTTATTTTGTTTTTCTGGATTCCTGCCTTCGCAGGAATGACAAAGAGGTATGCGTGAATTAATGAATGACAAAATAGAAGTAATCGCTCGTTTTAAAGACGGGGATGTAATGCCTGCGGCTTTTCGTTGGCAAAACAGGGTTTATGATAGTCTAAAGCTTAATATGGTGCATAAGGAGCGGGATGGAAACGATATGATTTATTATTTTTCCGTATCTGATGAGGCAAACTTTTTTCGTTTAGCTTTTTTTACACGAGATTTGAACTGGAAGATACAAGAGGTGTTTTACAAGTAATTTTATTTGTCATCCCCGGCGAGCGAAGCGAGGGAAGGGGATCTTGTGAAAACTATTATTTACGAGATTCCCTTCCCACTTCGCTTCGCTTCGGCCGGGAATGACAAAGGGGAAAAGACAAAAAATCATCATTCACATAGATATGAATTCCTATTTTGCCGCGGTTGAACAGCAGGCGAATCCTTTTTTGCGTGGTCGTAGTGTAGGGGTTTGCGCTTATGATTCACCAGGTGGGGTTATTATAGCTAGCTCTATAGAGGCTAAGGCTAAGGGGGTCAAAACAGGTTGCAAGGTTCGGGACGCCAAGTTACTTGATCCGGATGTTGTTATTTTGGAAAATGAACCAGCCAAATATAGATCAACCACTGAGAAAATCTTTAATATTTTCAAAAGCTATACTGACACAGTTGAGCCATATAGCATAGATGAGGCTTTTATGGATATGACGGGTTGGTTTCGGGATTTTGAAGAAGCAGAAGAAAAGGCCAGAGAAATACAGACGCGAATAAGAAATGAGGTTGGTGAGTGGCTTAGTTGTTCGGTAGGGATTTCTTGGACTAAATTTCTGGCCAAGTTTGCTTCAGATATTGCACCTAAGAAGAGTGTTTTATTGATTCGCAACGAAGAAGAGTTGAATAAAATATTAAAAGACTGCCCGCTTCAGGAAGCTTGGGGTATAAATTCTCGTATGGAAGATAGGTTGAATCAGCTTGGCATAAATAATCTTTGGGACTTAAAAAGATATTCCCCAGACAGAATTAGGTATTTTCTTGGGCGATATGGATACTATCTCTGGGCCAATGTAAATGGTTTGGAAATTTCTTTAGTTCATCAAGGCTCACCAGAGTCAAAGACTGTCGGACATTCTTATTGCTTGCCTAAAAAAACAAACAACAAAGATTATCTAAGGCCTATTCTTTATAAACTTTGTGAAAAAACAGGTCGACGTTTGCGCAATACTGGCAGGGAAGCTCAAGGGATAAATATTTATATGGCCTATACCCGAGGTGGTGGCGTTGGTAAGTCGTGGAAGGTGGTGGAAAAAATATTTACCACCGAAGAGATTTTTGATTTGGCAAGTTTTTGGTTTGAGCGAGTTGAGCTGCTTTTTCCTGTTCGTATGATAGCGGTGGCCGTTTTTAGATTGTCAGAAACAACAAACCAAATGTCCATGTTTGAAGACAAATTAAGTCTTAAGGATTTAAGCAAGGCAGTAGACAAGCTAAACGATAAGTATGGAGAGTTCACAGTCGTGCGCGGACAAATGTTCGGCACAGGCGATGTGGCGCGTGATAGGATTGGGTTTAGGAAAATAGATTAATTTAATTACGAATTATTAATTATCAATTAAGAATTAAGAATTAAGAATATCTTCACTTAGTGTCATTCTGAGCGGAGCGAAGGATCTCGTAGTATAAGTTTCTGTGTTATAAATTATTTGATTAAATCAGGAATGACAAGGAGGAAGGCGGGCGACAATAGAGTTTAGTTTTTAAAATTACAAAGCGTCCTGTGGACAAAAATTATAAAATTGAATTATTTATTCAAAATTAATATAAAAGATAATCAGTTTGAACTTTTTAAATTTAGCAAAATTCACTAGACTGAGATTGCTACGTCATCACTTCGTTCCTCCTCGCAATGACGCTAGTGTGTTATAATTAAAATATGAAACAAGCTATTAGAAAAACAGCTAATAATTATAAACAGGCGCTTCCTATTATGTTGAGCATGTTGCTTTTGGTTAACTTACTCAATCCAATGCTAGAGATGTATTATCCAAAAGTGTTTAGTGGCAATTTTGTGATCGATCCATTGATTGGTGCGATTTTAGGAAGTATTTCTTTTGGAATGCCTATTATTAGCTATATTATTGGTGGTGAGTTACTTCGGATAGGCATCAGCTTATTGGCAGTTACTGCTTTTATTTTGACATGGACTACGGTAGGAGTTGCCATGCTTCCGCTTGAAGCTAAATTTTTGGGCAAGCGCTTTGCGATCGTGCGAAATTTACTAAACTTTGTTTTTTCAATACTTATTGCCATATTAACCGTATTTTTGCTTTCGTATGTTTAAATATTTAAAAAATCAACCATTTAGGATAAAGTTTTTGGTTTTTGTGATAGTTTTGTATCTTATTGCCATGGTTTTAGATTTTGATTATACACTTGAAGCTTTTGTGAATACTTTTGTTTTATTTGTTAAAATTATACCAATATTGATTTTTGTATTTGTGTTAAATTTTTTAGTGAATCAATATTTAAAGATTGAGACAATCAAAAAGCATATTGGTGAGAAAAATAAATTTTTGCAATATTTTTATGCTGCTTTGTTTGGGATTTTTATCTCAGGTGCGCCATATTTGCTTTATCCCATGCTTGGTGATTTGAAAAGAAAAGGAGTTAGGGATGATTTTATAGCAGTGATGCTTTTTAATAGAAATGTAAAAATACCTTTTATTCCCGTGATGATTTATTATTTTGGTTTGGCTTATACTGTGATTATATCGATATTGATTATTGCGTTTTCGGTTTTGAATGGGCTGCTGGTTTCTATATTGGTTGTTGAAAAAAATAGGAATTAATTTTTTTACCTAAGAATATTATTGATTTATTTTATTTAAATAACGACGCATGGTTATCGTATAGGGGATTTCTCACCTCGTTCGATATGGCAAGTAGTTTTTGAGAAATTTAAAAATTTAAACATATGTGTGGTGGAGTTGGATATAGATATAAAAACATCAAAGAATCAGAGCTTAGAAAATATTATTCTGATGATTTAATTAAAAGATTCAAAAGCGAGGATCGGATTGAGTCGTTTTTTTGGCACCAGAAAGCCACACTTCCAATAGAGACAAAGCAGGGGATCCAGTTGAAATTGTGGGGCAATAAGGACAAAGATTTAAAATTACCAAATACTGGTTGGGCTCGTAAGGAGTCGCTAGAAGAAGGTAAATGGAATTATTTGCATCCAGAGCTTGTAAATATTCCGGTTGAGCAAGGTTATGAGAAGAAGGTTTGGTTTGATTTTGAAAAGGGAACAAAGGGAATATTGGTTGAGCGTGACGGTGAGGAAAGAGTGTATATAATTACTAGTGAAGCAAGTGAAGAATATAAGCTCTTTACTAAACATAATAGAGAGCCTTTGGGGGAGAAACAGATGTCAAACAACAGACAATAGAGTATAGACAGCAGATAAAAGATTTTATGATTGATTTTTTGTAGTCTGTTATCTATAATTTGTTTTTTATGGATACTTGACACCCCCCTAGGGGGTGTGCTATACTGCTATTATATGAAAAATACACAACAATTAATAAATAATATAAAAGGTAAATTGAATGGTATTTCTAAAATGATTGATGAGGATAAGGATTGTAAAGCTGTAATAACTCAGCTAAAAGCTGTAAAATCAGCTACTGGTAGTTTAATGCAGAAATATATCGAGGATAATACTTTATCTTGCTTAGGACGCAAGGGTAGTGTTAAAATAAAGGACAAAGAACAGATTAAGGACCTTATTAAAGAACTAATTAAGAATAATTAATATATACCGATTAAATGATTTTTATCTTTAATTATCAGGTATTTTACGAAATTTATGGCATTTCAATTTACTGATGACAATTTTAAAAAGGAGGCAATTGAAGCATCAACATCCAAACCTGTGCTAGTAGATTTTTTTGCTAGCTGGTGCGGTCCATGTAAAATGCAAGCTCCTATTATTGATGAAGTTGCTGAAGCAATGAAAGAAAAAGCTGTGGTTGGTAAGCTAGATACAGAGGCTAATCAACTTACAGCAGCTCAATATGGAGTAATGAGCATCCCAACATTGTTGGTTTTTAAGGATGGAAAGATTGCTGAGCAGTTTGTTGGTCTTCAATCAAAAGAGGCTTTACTTGAAACACTTGAAAAGTACTCATAAGTATTTTATTAATCAATATACAAAAAACCAGGCGTTTGCTTGGTTTTTTTGTTGATTTGCGCTATAATTATTAACATATATAATATGAAAGGTGGATTTATCCCCATTTTTACTAGTCTTTGTAAAAAAATACTATTAATTTATTTAATATTAGTAAAATTAATAATTAATTAAAAAGTAGCCCTAGGTGTTTAATATTTAATAATTTTCCTAGTTAAGCTTCTTTTATAATTATTCAAAAAATATGGCAAAAATGACAAAGTCACAACTGCTAAATGCATTAGCAGAATCAACAGAGCTAAGCAAAAAAGATGTAACAACCGTTCTTGACGGTCTAGCAGAACTAGCTTACAAGGAAGTTAAGAAAAATGGAGAGTTTCTAGTACCAGGTTTTGGTAAACTAGTTAAAGCTCACAGAAAAGCTAGAATGGGAAGAAACCCAGCTACTGGTGAAGAGATCAAGATCCCTGCTAAAACAGTTGTAAAATTCAGACTAGCAAAAGCAGCTAAAGACGCAGTACTTTAGTAGCACGTAGACTGATACTAAAATACAAAGAGCCACCCTAGGAATCCGGGTGGTTCTTTTTTATAATCTTAAAAGGGGTAACGTTACCCTAACGTTACCTTGTTTTTTTTGAATTAAGAATTAAGAATTAAGAATTAAGAATTAAGAATTAAGAATTAAGAATTAAGAATTAAGAATTAAGAATTAAGA